>JANWVC010000030.1 GCA_025057755.1 Limisphaera sp.
CTGTCCGCTGCAGATTTCGCCGGCCCGGGTGTGGACCGTTCGCGCTGGCCTGACACAGTCTCCAAAGCCCGTCCCCCAAAGCCAGCACACCCACCGCCGGAGCTTAGCCCCAAATAGGGCAGGAATCCACAAAAGCGGCCGAGAGAAGGCTTTTCTATGCCGCCTGAGGCCATCTACCGCCCGTCAGATCGGACAAGCGCCGCAATGTGCCGGACATTTTTCACGCTCAATCCAACGATCGCACCTGGTATTCAGTAGGCAGCTCAACCACGAGCTTGGCTGCCCCTGCTCACCCTGTGCGCTCTGGGGATGCGGACTCCTGAGCGACGGAGCCGTGTGCAACCTCAGACGATTGTCCCCCGAGACCTTGGTTTCAGCTAACGGCGATCAAGGAAACCCGTTCCCCTTGATCATTCCGGGTGACACCTTGGGCCCGAGGATCCAAGGTGAGCACTCCATCCACCCAGAAAGCATAACGATGGTGCCCGTGCCGCAGTTCCACCTTCAGCAGCCAGGCACCATCCGGTGTGCGATGCATCGGGTGGGCCGTGGGGTCCCATCCGTTGAAATCCCCCACCAAACTGACCGCTCTGGCCATCGGCGCGTGACAAATGAAGTTCACGGGGCGGAGGTTCCGATGAGCGCTATAACGATGATGTCGTGCTGTAGATGAACTACCGTGCATCTGACAAGTGACCGTCCTTGATTGTAATTTTGACACGGCTAATTTGCCATGCCTCCGTGCGGTCGGCCAGCCGGTTTTTTCCGGGTATCGGCTGCTGCGTCCGCAGAAAAGGGATTCCGCCCGGGTTGAAGCTTTTCAGCCGCTTGTGACCGGGCTCTATTTTTGTCACGCTGAACGTGGATGCGACGGTGGCAGCGGAAATGGTGGTGTCTGGTAATCCTTGGAATAGCTTGTCTGGGCCGGCTCCGGGCGGCCGAAATGTCTTTTGACTTCGGCCCAACATGGGTGGATCGTGTCCCGGACGGATTCCGGAGTCTGCTGGCAGGAGAAGGTCAACCCGGCCAGTGGCAAATCATCTGGGATGAGGTGCCCTCAGCACTGCCGCCGCTTTCGGAGAAAGCCCCCGTGGTGAGTCGCCGCACTGTCCTGGCACAACTTTCGGAAGATTCAACAGATGAGCGATTCCCCATCCTGGTTTATGATCCTCTTCTTTTGGGAGATTTTACCTTCACTACCCGGTTCAAAACCGTCCGAGGCCAACGAGAGCGCATGGCCGGAGTGGTGTTTCGGCTGCAAGACGAGCGAAACTTTTACGTGGTACGCGCCAGCTCGCTGGGCAACACGTTCCGTTTTTACAAAGTTGTGGATGGTCAGCGCGGACCGCTGATCGGACCGACGGTGGAGGTGCCTTCGGGCATCTGGCACGAGCTCGCCGTGGAGTGCCGTGGCAACCAAATTCGTTGTCTGCTCAACGGACGCGAACTCATCCCACCGTTAACAGATCCAACGTTCGCGCGCGGACGGGTCGGCTTTTGGACGAAGTCGGACTCCGTTACCTACTTTGCCGATGCAAAGGTCATTTTCACGCCGTTGGAACCACCGGCGCAGAAGCTTGTTGAGCAAGCCTTGCAACGATTCCCACGGGTCCGGGACTTGCGGATTTACGCCCGAAGCGGCCACATGCAGCGGCTGGTCGTCGTAGGGGCCCGAGACCGTGCTGCGCTGGGCGAATCCGGCGGCACGACGGAGGAGCGAGTCTTGGAGGAAGGCCGCCCCTATTACGTCCCGCAAAAAGATGTGTCCGTCGTTGTGTGCCCCTTACGGGATCGAAACGGCGATCCCGTTGCGGCCGTGCGGATCTGGTTGGAGCGGCGTCCCGGTGAGACCGGTCAGGCCGCCTTGGGCCGGGCCCAACCGATCGTGCGCCATTTGCAAGCGCAGGTCCGCTATCAAACCGACCTGGTTGAATAACTCCGTACGGGGATCGTGTTTTACGAAATCTGCAGCTACCCAATTCCACGCTGTGATGCCAGCCCATCCCAGTCTGATCTTAGCTTCTGCCTCCCCCCGACGGGCGGAGCTGTTACGCCATGCCGGCTACGAGTTTGGGATCGTCCCTGCGTCGGTGCCCGAGTTGGCCTGGGACCAACTGTCTCCAGCTGAACTCTGCCAATTGAATGCACATCGCAAGGCCCGCGCGGTGGCCAAGCATCATCCGGATGCCATCGTGCTGGGCGCGGATACCCTGGTCTTTCTGGGTCGTGAAATTTTGGGTAAGCCTGCCTCATGGGAACAAGCAGTAAACATGTTGCAACGATTATCTGGCCGAACTCATCAGGTGATCACGGGCGTGAGCGTGTTACACCTGCGAGCCCACCAAGAGGCCGTATTCGCAGTGAGCACAGACGTGCGTTTCCGTCGTTTGGATGATCAACAAATCGAACGGTATCTCAAGGTGGTCAATCCCTTCGACAAAGCCGGTGGATATGCCATTCAAGAACATGGTGAATGGATTGTCGAGGAACTGTGCGGTTCTTTAACCAACGTAGTTGGATTGCCCTTGGAACGTGTTGAGATCGAGTTGGCCCGGTTTGGCCTCATGCCGCAGACCGGTCCTTAGATGAGGAATGTGAGCCGGCGCCGGTTTGCTCTGGTGGGCAGCCGCCGCTTTGCGTCCGAGTCGGAAGTCTCCTTCGGCCTGTTCAAAGCCACCTCGGAAGCCTGTTTCCGCGGATTGTTCCATTCTCAACTTCCCAGTTTTTGCCGCTCCTTTACCCAGGCATCCTTCAGGGTGATGGTCCGGTTAAAAACTAGCCGGTCTGCGCTGCTATCTGCATCGAGAACAAAGTAGCCAAGGCGCTCAAATTGATACCGTTCGTCGGGACATGCTCGAGCCAGTGCAGGTTCGCACCAAGCCTGCACAATCTCCAGTGAATTTGGGTTCAGTGCGTCACGCCAGTCTTCGAGTAAATCCGGCTCCGGCACGTTGAAAAGCCGGTCGTACAACCGACATTCGGCCGGCACGGCATGGCGTGCGCTCACCCAGTGAATGGTGCTCTTAACCTTGCGGTGGGCATTACGACCGCCTGCTTTACTTTCCAGGTCAGCCGTGCAGCGCAGTTCCAAAAGCCAGCCGTTCTCGTCTTTAACGACCTCGTCGCACCGCACGATGTAGGCATATTTAAGGCGAACTTCCCCCCCGGGCTGCAATCGATAGAACTTTGGGGGCGGGCTTTCCATAAAGTCGTCCTGCTCAATATACAGCACCCGCGAGAACGGAATCAGACGGGTGCCCGCATGGGGATCCTCAGGATTGTTGAGAGCAGGCAGCTCTTCCACTTGATCCTCCGGATAGTTGGTGATCACAAGCCGCAAGGGTCTCAACACCGCCAGTCGCCGCAATGCCCGACGATTCAGATCGTCCCGAATCGCATGCTCCAAGACCGCCATGTCTGTCAAACCATCGTATTTGGTGATCCCGATGCGGTAAGCAAAGTTCCGCACCGCCTCGGGCGTCACGCCCCGGCGCCGCAATCCCCGTAAGGTTGGTAGACGCGGGTCGTCCCATCCGCGCACATGACCTTCTCGCACTAGTTGCAAAAGCTTGCGTTTACTCATCACGGTGTACGAAAGATTCAATCGTGCAAACTCATACTGCCGCGGTAGGGGGCGCGGCAGATCCAGGTTCTCCAAAATCCAATCGTAAAGCGGCCGGTGTACCTCAAATTCCAGGGTGCAAATGCTGTGTGTGATTCCTTCGATATAGTCACTCAGGCAATGAGCAAAGTCATAGGTCGGGTAAATGCACCAGGCTCGACCCGTGTGGTGATGTTCCGCATGACGGATCCGGTACAACACCGGGTCGCGCATCCAAACGTTGGGCGAGGCCATGTCGATCTTGGCCCGTAAAGTACGGGCTCCGTCCGGAAATTCACCCGCGCGCATCCGTTGGAAGAGGTCAAGGTTTTCTTCCACGCTCCGGTTGCGCCATGGACTCTCGCGCCCCGGTCGATCGGGAGCCCCCCGATACTGATCGGTCTCCTCGGGGCTCAGGTCGCATACATAGGCCTTGCCTTTGCGAATCAAGCGCACGGCAAATTCATACAGTTGCTCGAAGTAGTCCGAGGCAAAGAACGGTTCCAACGTGTCCCCATCTGTCTGCCCCACGACCGGTCCCAGGTGGTAATCCGTGGTTCCGTTAACAATCTGGCTCTGGGGTGTCCGGCCGCGCGGTTTTAATCCCAAACAATGGTCTGCCCAGCCAGCAATCAACCATCGAACGTCTTCACAGATAGCCTTTACATACTCGACGTCCTCCTTGGTGGGATTGGTGTCGTCCATCCGCAGATTGCAAATACCTCCAAATTCACGAGCAATGCCAAAATTCAGGCAGATGCTCTTCGCATGACCGATGTGAAGGTAACCGTTCGGTTCCGGCGGAAAGCGGGTATGGACTTGCGAACAGCGCCCTTCCGCCAGATGCTGACGGACAATCTCACGAATAAAATCGTTAGGCGGCGCTTCCGTGCCGCCGTCACGGACGGTCGTCGGCTTCGTCATAAACAGCGCATAACCTACACCTGTGTTGCCTCCCAGAGCAATGCCACGCGAAGTACCCCGAGGCCCCTGGCAGGTCGGCTAAAGGGTCCAAATCCGAGGGTTTGGCCCGGTCCGACCCGACCTCGGCAGGGCATTCAGAACAAACTTGCTCATCGCCCATCCTTTGAAGGCAGAGGCTCCAGTTCGGTACCTGGGGCGCAATTGCTGTCGCACCTTTTCCACAACAGACCTCCGAACCGGAAAACTACGGCCCGGCTGGAATGTTTGACTCAAGGGGCGGAAAACTGTGAGAAGGTTAGATCCTACCTGATTCAAAAGGCCCACGGGCCGGGGAGGAAATGTGCATCCGGCAAAGGGGAGGCCGACCGGGTACATCGAATGAAATCCCGTTATCCATGCGTGAGCCGAATGCGACTCTGTAGTCCAAACAGCGATGCTTTCGCCGCGACACGCCCGCACACGTTCCGTGCCAAAAGTTTGCAGACCTGTACCGTGACGAAGACAAGTCGCTTTGGCCAGAATATCCCGCCGCAACAGCAGGCGCTAAGGCAACCATGCCTGCCTCCGCTTACGGTGCGGAGGCCTCCCGTCCGTATGGTTGTCCTAGGGCGTGGCTTCGTTATACTCCAGCCACATGGTGCGGGTGGGCATAGGTTACGATGTGCATGCCCTGGTCCCCGGGCGGCGCCTGGTGCTGGGCGGTGTCGAGATTCCTCATACACACGGATTGGCCGGCCATTCCGATGCGGACGCCGTGATGCACGCCATTTGTGACGCACTGCTGGGAGCTCTGGGCACGGGGGATATTGGGCAATTCTTCCCCAATACAGATCCGCAATGGAAAAACGCGCCAAGCCGGATCTTCTTGGAGGAAGCCGCCCGTCAGATCCAGGCACGCGGGGGGCGCATTCTCAACGTGGACGCTACCGTGGTGGCGCAGCAGCCGAAACTGGCGCCGCATGTGGGCGCCATGCGAGAACGGATCGCGTCAGCTTTGGGATTGACTCCGAATCAGGTCGGAATCAAGGCCACTACCAATGAAGGGTTGGGCTTTGTGGGCCGGCAGGAAGGAATCGCAGCCCTGGCTGTGGCTGCCATCGAATTACCTGATCCCGGTCACTCTGCCGGGTCACCACCTTCGTGAGCTCATCTCAGAGGTCTTCCTTGCGATAAAACCCACTTTCGAGCATGCCCAAAGCTGAGATCAGTTGGCGACGCAAGACAGCGGACGGCACCAAGGTTCACGTCTACGCCCGCCTTGTGGGGGGAGAGTGGCGGTTTTTCATGCGAACGCGCAGGTACGAACGATGGGAACCGGTCGAAGAGCCGCCCTTGGAGGATTGGTTGGCGTTGCTAGATGCTCTCCAACGCCTGATTCCGCGACGTCGGTATCAACCAGCGGATGAGGAGCACTTGCGACAGCGAATTCGCGAACGATTTCCAGAAGTGGACCTATAAAGCAAGGGGTAGGCCGCGACCCTCTTGGACGAGCACCTTAGTGCCAAATCGACGCTTCGCGGATCTTGCCCCAAACGGCCGGTTTGGCTACTGTGCGCCGGTTTTCCGCGCCGATTTATTTTGTGCAAACGGCGACAAAAGATATGGCAGCATCATTTATTCAGGAACGTTTCGCCCAACGCATTGGCGGACGCAATTACGGACAGTCAACGGCCATCTACAAGTTCGAAAAGATTAAGCGAGCCAAGCGAGCCGCCATGGCGGCACAGCCAGGCCGACGCCTGATCGATCTGGGTGTGGGTGAACCCGATGAAATGGCCTTTCCTGAAGTGGTGGCCAAATTGTGTGAAGAAGCCGCGAAGCCGGAGAATCGAGGCTATGCGGACAACGGAGACGACGTGCTCAAGCATGCAGCCGCTCGCTACCTGGAGCGGGTCTTCGGCGTACCCGGGATTGACCCCGCCCGCGAGGTGATTCACTCCATTGGCAGTAAAGCTGCGCTGTCCATTCTGCCGGCCGCACTGATTGATCCGGGCGATATCGTCCTGATGACGGCCCCCGGCTACCCAGTCTTTGGAACACATGCACGCTATTACGGAGGCGAGGTTTACAACTTATTGCTGCGACCGGAAAACGGCTTTCTGCCAGACCTCGAATCCGTACCGAGGGAAATCTTGGCTCGGGCCAAGGTCCTGGTACTGAATTATCCGAACAATCCAACTGGCGCCAGCGCCACGCCTGAGTTCTATGCCCACGTTGTGGAGTTTGCTTGGAAACACCGCTTGGTCGTCATTTCCGATGCCGCCTATGCGGCTTTGGTCTACGAAGGAAAACCATTGAGTTTCTTGGCCACACCCGGAGCCAAGGAGGTCGGCGTGGAGCTTCATTCTGTCAGCAAGGCGTTCAACATGACCGGTTGGCGATGCGGATTTGTGGCTGGCAACGAATGGCTTGTCCGCGCCTACGGCGACGTTAAGGATAATACCGATTCGGGCCAATTTCTGGCCATCCAGCACGCCGCTGCCTATTGCTTCGATCATCCGGAACTGACCCAGCGGATCACGGCCAAGTACTCTCGGCGCATGGACTTGTTGGTGCAGGTGTTGCGGCAGGCCGGTTTCGACGCACGCAAGCCCGCAGGCTCGTTTTTCCTTTACGTGCCCGCCCCAAGAGCCGCCGTCACACGATCTGCCAAGCATATCCCTTTCGCCAATGCAGAAGAAGCATCTCAATGGCTCATCATGGACAAGCTCATCTCCACCGTGCCATGGGACGATGCCGGTCCTTATCTGCGCTTCAGCGTCACATTCGAAGCGCCCACACCCGAGGCCGAGGTCGCGTTAATGCAAGAGCTGGCCGATCGATTGGGCGAAGTGCGATTCGAATTCTAACAGTACCAGTGTGTAAAGTGAGCCCGACCAAGCGTCCCTGCAAACAGGGCGCAAGTTCTGGCGCCCGAGACTGGCCTCCGACCTCAGCTTTCAACACATTTCGCTGGATCGTCCTCAGCGCAAAGACGCCAAGAACTGTGCAGGGCCGCAGCACCCGAGCACAAACCCTCGATCCGCCATTCAAGATCGTCAACCGGCCCGAATCAAGCGGCGCCTCACAGGGCCCGCGCAAGCAATCAGGAGCGGCCAGCTGCACACACAGCTCCCAGCACCGGATGCAGTGCCCAAAAGCCTGCGGATAAGCCCCCTCTCACAACCGCTAGCTGGCCCGAGTGCATCGCGCACCACGGAAGCAGAGTGCTTCAGATCCATCATGGTTTGGCCTGCCCCACGCCTGCTTGAGAGAGCCATAGCAAAGGTGGCAACTTGCTTTGCGGCCAGTTTTTCAGCATATTGTTATCCTTTTGCCAACTTGCATAAAGGCGAGCCGTCGGCGTCTCTAGACCACAATGGCGGTCATCCCGTGACACGGCCATGGTGGGGAGCGGGCGTGACAGGTCAAATCGAGACGCTCGATGCCATGTAGTCTTAGTCTCCGCGCAACCCGCGCAACCACGGCCCATGCCGTCCAGGAAATGCCGCCCGACAGTTTGTCATTGTGACCAGCCCTTCGGCTTTGAAAGTCGCAGGTCGCTTTGCCAAGTTGTAAGTATCTTGAGTCTCGATATGGAAGATATGCACGCGCGAGCACGAGTCCTGCGCATCGTACTTGTGGTGACAGGGCTGTTTATTCTCGCAGGCGCCGCCGTATGGTGGGGCCGACCGATCTACCGCCATTACAAGGAACAGCGGTTCTTGCGCATGGCGGATGAATTCTTGAAAGCCGGCGACACGCGCAAAGGGTTGCTCAGCCTCCGTCAAGCACAAGCCGCAAATCCGCGTAATGTCGAAACTGCGCGCCGTCTGGCCGAACTTTTGACGAGCCTCAATTCACCCTTGGCCTTGGGTTGGTGGCGCCGCGTGGTGGAATTGAATCCCACACCTGAAAACCGATTCCATTTGGTTGCAGCCGCGCTGATTCTGGAACGTCCGCCCTACCCCATTGCCTCACAGACGCTTCAGGAAATGGCGCGCGCAGGCGAGACAAATCTGGCTCGTTTCCACACCCTTGCATCTCAACTGGCCCTTCAAACCCGTCGGATCCCCGAGGCAGTATTTCACCTGGAGCGGGCCACCCAATTGGACCCCACAAATTTAGTGATGCGACTTAACTTGGCCGCCCTCCAGGTGCAACATTCGGATCCCGAAATCGCGCGTCCAGCCCGAGAAGCACTCGTGCAGCTCAGTGAGACGGGAAACGATCCACACCTCAGGCTTTTGGCCTTGCGATCCCTGGTCGCCATCAGCCTGGTTCGAAACGAGGCGGACGCGGCTGAACGCTTCTCGCGCGAGTTGCTGCAACTTCCGGGCGCAACGTTCTCGGACAAAGTGCAACATTTAAGCGTGTTGGTCGCAGCCGGCCGACCTGAAACCAATGCCTGGTTGCAACAACTCCAACAGGAAACCGGTACCAACACTGCTCACATTACCCAGCTGGCCGGTTGGTTGATTGATCGTCAGCGAGCACGCGACGCGCTTGTATGGCTTGAAACCATTCCGATCAGCCTTCGGACCAATCCACCTTTAACCCTGGCGGTGTCCGACGCCTTGCTGGCCTTGCAAGATTGGCAGGGATTGACCGCTTGGTTGACTCCTCAAAACTGGGAAGATCAAGAGCCGATGCGCCTGACGCTTCTCATGCGCGCCGCCCGCGAGCAAGGCCGACGCGACCTGGCACAAGGCTATTGGCGCCGCGTTCTCGACTGGCCTGGTGGCCGAGGCGAGATCCTGGCTGCAGTCGCCCAATTGCTCGAAAAATGGGGTTGGCATCCAGAAATGGATGAGGTGCTCTGGGCCCTCGTGCGGCGTGCGCCCTGGCACGAATGGGCGTGGGAAATCCTGATCAAGAAACGATACGAAGCCGGCGATACAGCCGGTTTGTTCCAAATTTATTCCGCCCGAATCGATGCCCGGCCCAACTCGCTTGAGGTCAAAAACAACCTCGCTGCCCTTGGTCTGCTGCTCCAGCGAGATCTTGACCGATGTCGTCGGCTGGCGCGGGAAGTTTATCTCGCAGATACCAACAACCCCGTCGGCGTGTCCACCTATGCCTTCGCCCTCTACCAACAAGGCGACATGTCCACAGCAGTGCACCTGCTGGATCAATTGCCGGCAGAGGCCAAAAATCGGCCGGAAATCGCCCCCTACGTAGCCATCATTTTGGCTCACGCTGGTCGAGTCGAGGAAGCCCGCAAATATGCTGCTTCGGCACAGCCGGACAAACTCCTGCCCGAAGAACGCCGGCTGCTACAACAGGCCCTCAATGCTCCAACGGGCTCAAGTGGATAGCCCGGCTTATGGTTGCTGCAGGAAGGAGCCTTCATCGTCCCGGCCGCTTCTAGGTCTAACTCACAGCAAGGGTTAAGCTTCTTTTGCGTCGTATCCAAGACGCCAAACTCAATCCGATCACATACGCTCCGCAGAACCATCCCCACCAGTCTCCATACCGCGAGTACAACGTCTTGTAATTCGCCGAACCCGGATCCGGCAATGGTACCGACCACCTTGCCCAACCGCGTCCATGAATGTTGCCCCGGGAATCCCGGAAGACCGCTCGCATTCGACCCCACGGATCAACCCAACACGTCAATCCATTGTTCGTGCACCGCACAAGAGGCAAACCCGTCTCTACGGCGCGAAATACTGCGTTGGCCGCATGCTGCCACTGCGCCGCACTCTCCCCAAACCAGCCATCGTTCGTCAGGTTCACCCAACAATCTGGCCTGCCAGGCAGAAACCGACGCGCTAGATGCGGGAACACGTCCTCATAGCAAATCAACGGCGCGGCCCGAACTTTGCTTGAAAACACCTCTGCCCGACTGTTGGACGCCGACTCCGACAACGACATCTCAAAGACGGAGGCCTCCTGCCCCGGTGTGTACTGACCTGTAATCGGGGTGAACCATCGCAAAAACGGCAAAAACTCGAACCATGGAATGTACTCCCCGAACATCACCAACCGCATCTTTCGATAAACGTCTGCTACGCGCCCCTCAGGGCTCACCAAAAACGCCGCATTGTAGTAATCCGGCTCGTCCGTCCGACGGCCCGAAAGCCGCACCCCGGCATCATCACCACCGAGAATCATCCAAACGCCGTTGCTACGCGCCAAAGCGGCCACTGCCTCTCGAACAAGCGGATCATACCGCAGAAAGCCCGGCAGAGCGCCTTCCGGCCAGATCACCAAATCAACCGGTTCCTGCAGCGCTTCCAATGTCAACCCACACAAGACTTCAAAACGGTTGCTGCCGGCCGATGCATCCCAAATCATTGTCTGAGGAATGGACGGTTGCACCACCGCCACTCGTAGAACACGCCCGCCTTCAGCCGGACATCGGACTCGATACCAACCCCAGCCAAACAACAAAAGAGTCACCACCCCCGGCACGGCAATCTCCCGCAACCACCCATGTCGCCTCTCCGGCATTCTCACAATGACCCAAAACGACTGATATATGGCTACCGACACCCAAACCACGAGAAAGGACAAGCCATACACCCCAGTGACACTGGCAATTTGAATCAGTGGGATCATTTCGTACTGGGAGGCTCCAAGCAAATTCCACGGAAACCCACCCAACAGACGGGCTTGGACCATCTCCAGTACCACCCACCATGCCGCCGCTGCAAGCGCGCCTCTCAGGCGATCCCTCCAACGGTCTTCCGCGCGCATCCACCAACCAATGACTCCCAACCACGCAGCAGGATAGAGAGCCAGGTAACCGACTAAGGCCAACCATCCCAGAATGGGGTACCCGCGTACAGGAATCTCCCACAACCAGTGCAAGGCGATCCCGTGCTGAATCCATCCAGCCCACCATCCCAGCCACCATCGACCGCCGGAGGATGCGCCCCGAGCAGCCAACAGCAACAAGGCCGGCCCCACCCACGCCAAACCCGCCCACGAAGTGTCCGGGAAGGCTGACGCCAGACACACCCCCCCCAATCCGGCGCCAGCGAACCGCAGGGCCCGAACCCAAATGGATGATTCACCCGTCAATTGCATGACACCCCAACTTGAAAGAGCTCCTAACCTCACTCAAGCGCCGGACCTTCCCCCGATCGGCACATGACGCGGTTCACTGGACCTGCCTTGTGGACCTCCTTACCTTGAGAGCGATGCGTCCAAGACTCCAAATAGGGCCTCTCCTGCGCGGAGCACTGGGATTCGGTCTCGCCTACGGCATGATGACCAGCCCCATGCAACCGGCATGCGCGGTTGAGCCCGTCCATCTGCGCTGCGAAGATCAAATCACACCCTTGGCTGTGGACACGCCAGCTCCGCGTTTGAGCTGGGAACTGCGCGCCCAGCGCCGCGGCGCCCGCCAGGTGGCCTGGCAGATCCAGGTCGCATCGTCGCTCCACCGGCTTCGTCAAGGACAGGCGGATCTGTGGGATTCCGGGAAAGTCTTCTCTTCCGAACAATCTCAAATCCCATATCGTGGTGCGGTCCTGACAAGCCACACGGAATGTTATTGGCGCGTTCGCGTCTGGGATGAAACTGAGCAACCCTCCACCTGGAGCGCACCCGCCCGTTGGGTCCAAGGCCTAATGCGGCCGGAAGATTTTCAAGCCCATTGGATTACTGCGCCGCCGCTCCATCCCGCACCTTTGGAGGGGTGTCAGTGGATCTGGCATCCCGGAGGCTACCCTTCCGAAGCACCGCCCGTTGGCCGCCTCCGCTTTCAAAAAGAGTTTGCATTGGCGCAAACCGCATACCCGTTGGAGGCCACGTTCCTGCTAGCAACAAGCGGTTCGGCCAGCGTGACCTTGAACGGCAAACAACTGGCCCAATTCAGCGGCGGTCCCACGGTCCATTTCATCGATCTTTTAGAAACCTTGGAGCCGGGCATCAATACTCTGGTGGTTACCGTCGAACACCCCCAGGCGGGCCCGGCCGGATGGACCGGTCGAATCACACTAACGTTGGAACCAGGAGCCCGAATTGAAATCCCCGTTAATCGCACATGGCGCTGCGTGCTTGAAACCGGCGCGGCCGTTCAGGGCAGGCCCCATGATTCGACCTCATGGACAAACGCCCTCGAACTTGGACCTTTTGGAATGCAGCCGTGGGGACGAGACTTTACAGGTCAGGAGCCGTTGCCCCTGTTTCGGCGCGAATTCACCGTCCGGAGAACCCCGCACCGCGCACTTTTGCACATTTGTGGACTGGGCCACCACGAGCTCCTCTTGAACGGCCGAAAGGTCGGTGACCATTTTTTGGATCCACCCTGGACCGATCCGGAGAAAACCCTGCACTATGTCACCCATGATCTCACTGACCGGATCCGCGTGGGACGAAACGCCATCGGCGTTCTGCTTGGCAAGGGATTTTATAACACGGCAGGCGACCGCAGGATTCATGGTGTCCATACGCGTGCCCCACTGCGCCTTTGGGCACAACTCCACCTTTTTTATCCCGACGGATCGCAAGAAACGTTGATTACCGATGAACGCTGGAAAACCGCGCCTGGCCCGATCACGCACTGTGCCATTCTGGGAGGAGAGGATCACGATGCCCGACGGGAACCACCCGGCTGGAGCCGCCCGGGCTTCGATGACCGATCGTGGGCGCCTGCGCGCCTCGCTGATCCGCCCGCTGGCCGACTGCGCGCCGCTTACGCGCCCCCTTTACGCGAGCAAGAGCTGTTTCGACCGATTCGTATTGACGAACCTCAACCCGGCATTTTCGTCTATGATTTTGGACAAAACATCTCGGCAATTCCCAGAATCCGCGTGCGCGGCGTTGCCGGCCAAATCCTGCGCTTGACTCCAGCAGAACAGCGGCATGGATCCTCACCTCGACGCAACGACGGTCGCGGCCGCATTGATCAGGCCGGCGTCGGCCGACCTAACTATTGGCAGTATACGTTGCGAGGGGATTGGTATGAAACCTGGAAACCGCGATTCACCTACTCCGGCTACCAGTACCTCGAAGTGCGGGGCGCCGTGCCGCGCGGCTTTACCAACCCGGCAAATTTACCCGTGATTGATGAACTTGTCTCGATCCATGTACGCAACGACGCCCCGCGCATTGGACGATTTGAATGTTCGGACGACTTGATCAACGCCATCGACCGCATCATTGATCGAGCTGTGCAATCGAATCTCTCACACGTCCTCACGGACTGTCCCCATCGGGAGAAACTCGGCTGGCTCGAGGTCCCATACCTGATGGGGCCGTCCATTGCCGGACGCTACGACATCGCCGCTTTTTATCGCAAAGTCGCACGGGATTGTGCCGATGCACAACAGCGTGACGGACTCGTGCCCACTGTGGCGCCGTGGTATCCGCGTTTTGGCGGCCCTTTCGACTATACTCCGGAGTGGGGCGCGGCTGCTGTCATTTTGCCCTGGCAACTCTACGAGTGGTACGGCGACCGCTGGATTCTTGAAGAACTGTTCGACACCATGCGCCGATTCACCGACTTTCTGGAGCGCACCTCTTCGAACCTCGTGCCCCGCGCGGGGTTGGGAGACTGGTACGACTATGGTGAAGTCACTCGCGGCCCGTCCCAGTTTACACCGCCGGAATTGACTGCCATGGCCACGTTTTACCGCTGCGCCCGCACGGTGGCCGCGGCAGCCGAGGTTCTCCAAAAGCCAGCCGAACAGAGGCACTATCTGCACTTGGCTCAGCAGATCCGAACCGCATTCAATCGAGAGTGGTTCGACGGCCATGCACATTACCGAAACTTTGGCAGCCCGCAGTGCGCCCATGCCATGGCGCTGGCTCTCGACCTGGTCCAAGATGAACACAAGACGGCGGTGCTACAGGCCCTTCTGGACGACCTGCACAAACGCGGTTATCAGCAAACCGCTGGTGACATCGGACACGCTTACCTGCTCGATGCTTTAGCCCGCCATCACCAACACCGTGTCATTGCCTCCATGGTCACCCGCACCAATTTGGGTAGTTACGGCTTCTTCGTCCAAAATGGCTGGACCACCCTGCCCGAAGCCTGGGACGCCGAAACCGGCGCATCTATGAACCACTGCATGCTGGGACATGTGCAACAATGGTTTCTGCACCACCTGGCGGGTTTGCGACCGGACCCGCTTCATCCTGGAGGAAGTCGCTGGTTGATCGAGCCGCAGCCCGTGGGGACCGTGACCTGGGCGCGTGCTGAACACCGCTCCCCGCGCGGCTGGCTGCGAATCCATTGGCAACAAAGTCCCCGCCGGTTCGTTCTAAACCTTGAAATCCCGCCCAATGTAACTGCCGAAGTCTCCCTTCCCGGCCCATTCTCCGAATCCGTCACCGAATCCGGTCGCCCTGCCACTCAATCCCCCGGTGTTCGTCCGCTGCCATCCGTTAGAGACCGGGTCCGATTCGAGCTGCCAAGTGGTGTCTATCAGTTTCAAAGCTTTCCGTCACCCGGTCGGCGCCCGTGAAGCACCGGAACGGCAGAGTTTCCACCTCGCGTCGGGAAAGGTTGTATTAGCGCAAGACATACAGATGGCGTCCCGCTGCTCACACCGTATTGCATAGAACCACCCGGCAAGAACATTTCCTACGCTCGAGCGCAATTTGTCCAGGAATGGATTTCACACGATCAGCCCGCCATGCTTCCAACGCCAGGGCAGCGCACGCATCCATTGGCGCACAAAGGGTCGGAAATCCCGCAAATCAAAATCGCCAAACACCTTGGCCGGCGCGCGGTAAGGCTGAAGTTTTTGGGCCCATGTGTACCGACGCCCTTCCGGATGCAAAAACGTGTAATACAAGTCCGGAATCAGCTCGATCCACCACACCCCTGGTTTGCTTCGGACCGCCGACGGCAGCATCCCACAAACCAAATCGGCATACATCAACTGGGGAAAATTCACCCCCGAAGCCGTGGCCAGCATTCCGGAACGAGCCATGCGTACATTGGCCTCAATTAGCTTCAGCTTTGCGTCGCGAGGATCCCGCTTAAACTCAAAAGAAACTAGACCCTGATAACCGCCGGCTTGCCGCAAGAGACGCCACGACAGTGCCTCCGCCTCGCTCAACTGATCGACCGAATAACCGACACGCATCACACCGAACGACGGCGGATGTTGCCGCACTTTCCGGCGCGCGGAGGTGGCCCAAACTCGCCCGTCTCGACCAATATAAAAGCTCACCAATTCCAGCAGATGATCCTCACCCGGAATCACTTCCTGGATCAACAAAGGTTGACCGGCGCTTCGCAGACGCGTCAAATGGAACTCCAGCTCCGCACGATCGCGAGCCTGATACCCCTTCACACCAAATTGCCTGACGAACTGCGCACTCGCCACCGGCTTGATCCAGACTGGATACTGTAGGCCCGCCACATCTTTGGGAAAGGTCATTTCACCAGCTCGGATGCGCACACTCCGGGGCATGGGAACCTCTGCCTGCTGCGCCAGTAGCGCCAGTTCATCTTTGAAAAAAAGCCTGCGTACAACCTCCCACGGCCCCATGGCAACCCGGTACATTTTGCTTAACTCCTCATGGTGGCGGCTAAGCGAGGCAGCCATGAAATCACCGGCTGGAATCAGCAGCGCACCTTCCCACGCACGCCCTTGCGCCTGTAAAAACCTCACAAACTCAGCCTCGCGCTCTTGCGGATGAGGACACAGCCATCGCTCGTGCGCATAACGGGAAGCCCATGCCATCTCAGCCGAACTGGCACTCAGAGCAATGCGATGAATGCGAGGCACTCCGGCCAGCGAACGCAGGATAGCCCAGCCTGCCACTCCGCAGCCGATGACAATCGCTTTGTCCATAACCCGAAGCCGCAACGGCACACGCGTGCAAATGCCCGTCAAACACTCAACGCAGCGCAACCATTCTCTCTGCTATTTCGGTAGCAACTGTCATTCTCTTGAGAAGGGCTATCTCTTTCTGTTTACCTCCCGCTGTGCCAACCCACACGATCCTTGGACCCGAATCTGACGGGCGACCCCGCTTGGGCCCCCATTCCGTATGACAGCCCTACGCATCAGACCTCCATTGGGAGCAATTCACGGAAAAGCCCGAATCACTGTGCAGAAGCCCCGTCATAACCGCCCAAACGTTCAGCACCACCTGTAGGATCCCTTTGCCAAAAAACGCGTGCCTGAGGTTTTCGTACTTCCCGTATGAAGGCAGGGCTTGCAGTTCCTCTGCAATGGGCATTCGCCGGACCCGGGAACGATTGGCAACTGGGGTGCGCCCATTCCCCGGGCACGGGAGAGCCTGAAACCGCTTGCCGATCAGCTCGCAGCTTCTTTAACTGACCGTCATGAGCAAGGCGCGGAAACAGGCCACTGCCGCAGAAGTAGCCGCCGCTTTCCCTCTGTCGACGTACCTGTCGGAGCGCAGTCGGTGGATCGATCAGGCCCTGCGTCGCTTTCTACCCTCCCCCGGCACCAAACCGGCCACGATTCACCGCGCCATGCACTATTCCCTGTTTGCGGGCGGCAAGCGAATCCGGCCCATCCTATGCTTGGCTGCGGCCGAGGCTTGCGGAGGCGACCCCCGGGACGCCATGCCTCTGGCCTGCGCCGTGGAATGCATCCACACCTATTCCCTCGTGCACGACGATCTGCCCGCCATGGACAACGACGATTTCCGCCGAGGTCGTCCCACGTGTCACAAGGTATTCGGCGAGGGTATCGCCGTGCTCGCCGGCGATGCTCTCCTGACGGTGGCCTTCGAGATCGCAGCTCAATGCCGTGGTTGGCCGCGTTATCCCCACCAAAGAATCATCCTCGAACTGGCCCACGCTGCGGGATCACGCCACCTGATCGCGGGGCAGGTCGCCGATCTCGAGAGCGAAGGCAAGTCCATTCCCATTCACGAACTTCGCTTCATCCACCAGCGCAAAACTTCTGCACTCCTTTGCTGCGCCGTCCGCTTGGGGGGCATGAGTGCCAATTGCACACCCGCCCAGTTAAACGCACTCACGCATTTCGGGATGCAGGTCGGCCTCGCATTTCAAGTCATTGACGACATCCTCGACATCACGCAACCCAGTGAAAAACTCGGCAAAACGGCCGGCAAAGATATTCAAGCCCAAAAGGCCACTTATCCGGCCATCGTTGGTCTGGAACGTTCCAAACAAATTGCGGAGCACCTAACTCGCAAAGCTTTCGAGGCCCTTCTCCCTTTAGGAACACGAGCCGCCGCGTTGCATGCTCTGGCCGATTACCTGCTCCGACGCGACCGTTGAACACCCTTGACCGCATCGTTTGCCATCCCTGCCGGCTCAAGCTTGAACCTCCTTCATTTAGGCAGTCACCACCAACAACCCGACTCGCCTTGATTCTCAGACTGACCCCGGTTTCGTTTCCCCTGTCCGCCAGGCCACATGTAGGATTTGTTCCCCCCCGAGGCTCATCGCAATGACACGCGCCAAATTCGTTCACCAACCCAACTCAGGTTGGGGTCGGAAACGGACGTGCAGGCCATCAAAAGGCGCTTCCCGACGGCCCGCTTTGCGTCCGAAAACATACCGACAACGGGCGTCAATCCGGCCCTAACCGGTCCGACCAAACTTACGCTCCAACTCGCGATAACTCAGTTCAATCAACGTCGGTCTGCCATGCGGGCATGTATATGGCATGCGACACCGCCGCAAGGCTTCCAACAACCCCAACACCTCGGGCGCGCCCAGTGCATCTCGGGCTTTCACGGCATGACGACAAACTGTTTTGGCTACGACCGGTTCGCCCAGTCGCATGGTGTTCATCTGCCGACCGGCCGCCTTGAGTTCATCCAGAACGTCCAGCAAAAACTGACGCGGATCAGGGGCCTTCACAAACGGGGGCAGGGCATCGAGGAGAAACGACCGGAGACCAAACTCGCTCAGACTAATCCCCAACCGAGCCAACACATCCAGGTTTTCGCGCAAAAAGGCCGCATCCCGGGCCGGCAGCTCAATCGCCTCCGGCAACAACAGTCTCTGCGACGGCGCTTGCCCCTCACGTTCCAGCCGGTCAAGCATTTCCTCAAATAAAACCCGTTCGTGAGCCGCATGCTGATCCATCAAAACCAAGCCGCGATCCGATTCGAACAGAACATACAGACGGCCCAAAACGCCGAGATAACGTAAAGGAACATCCACCAACGACACCGGCCCTGGCTCTCGCGTAACCGAGTGCGCCAGAGGAGGCGATTCCGTCCCTTTCAGAAACGGGCCGGAAGCAGAAGGCGCCACGGATGGCGGTGGCCCTTTCTGAGCGCCGGCGGGAGCAGTAACACCAGCCTCAATCACACAGCCGGCGAGGGAAGAATCGGCTCCGCCAGGCTTCACTGGCGGCAGCGTGCCTCGCTCAGCCGGCGCGCCCCACACAGCATCGGCCGAACACGAGCAAGCCCGGGGATCTGGAATGCTTGTTTGCGGCTCTGTTGGCTTCTTTTGCTCGATTGCACCGACACAACCGAAACCGGGTTCGCGTTCTTTTTCGGGATCCGTCCCCGCTGACTGTCTATTCGCGAGCCGAGGAGGAACGTCAACCTGCGGCGTTGCATGAAACATCAGCAGCGTTTGACGAACTGCCGAGATGACCATCCGCCGAACGAGTGACTCGCGATGAAACTTTACCTCCCGCTTGGCTGGATGGATATTCACGTCCACGTCAGCCGGATCCATCTCCAGAAACAAACAGCAGACAGGATAACGCCCTTTCATCAAGGCGGTGTGATAACCTTCGATCAGCGCCAGGTTCAAAGTCCGGCTTTCCACCGGCCGGCGGTTAACAAAAAGGTGCTGATCCGAGCGAGTGGCTCTAGATACGCCCGGGATCCCAATCAATCCCCAAATCTGCAGGCCTGGCTCAGGTGCATGTTGCCCAAATGGACGACCTTCGAGGTGTGCAACTTCCCATGACTCCTGCCAATCCACATCTAGGAACGATTTGTCCTCGCCATACAAAACCCGCCAGCGCTCCCGCAAGGCGCGGAGCCGGTGTTCCCTTTGCGCGGCACATGCTACAGCCGGCAACTGCCACAATGTTCGGCCGTCGTTGATCAGCGTAAAGGCCACCTCCGGGTGGGCCAGCGCCGCGAGCAACACCACATGCTGAACATGCGCTGCCTCCGTTTCGTCGCTCCGCAGAAACTTGCGCCGCGCCGGAACGTTAAAGAAAAGCTCTCGAACCTCGACACATGTGCCGGGAGCTGCGCTCGCCGCCTGGACATCCAGAATCCGCCCGCCCGAGACCACGATGCGGGTTCCCTCGGGCGCGTCGGCGTCACGGTCCCGCGTGGTCAGAATAAAACGGCTGACACTGGCGATGCTTGGCAAGGCTTCGCCACGAAAGCCCAACGTTCGAATGGCCGCCAGGTCCTCAACCGACCGGATCTTACTTGTCGCATGGCGCTCCAAGGAGAGAAGGGCATCATCACGACTCATGCCCATGCCGTCATCAGACACCCGGATCAAGCTGCGGCCGCCCGCTTGGATCTCCACCACAATCTGTCGAGCTTCCGCGTCCAGTGCATTCTCCACTAGTTCCTTGACCACGCTGGCAGGGCGCTCCACAACCTCGCCGGCAGCGATCTGATTGGCCACTGTTTCCGGCAACAAACGAATGCGGTTCATGACAAGCACTGAGGTTGGCCCGGGCAACTGATCAAGGTCCTTTGCATGCAGTTCATTGCGGGTGCATTCTATGGCCTCGCCAAGGGGCGTAAAGCATCGCCGTGCAACCCGAAGCATGGTCCGATCTCGCCATCACTCTTGCAGAGTTCAAACCTTACACGGACCAGGTGGGACAACCACCGAAGTAGACCGATGCGGATCCCACATCATAAGACGGGCAACTAAGCCCTTCGAATGCCAAGGCAAAACTTCCCAGAATCGAATCATCCGCACCCGCAAAGATTTGTCCTGCACCCCCAGAAAGCAAACGTGCCAGCTTACCGATCAGAAGCGGGCTCGCAGCCTCAAGATGCAGAACAGACTTGGCCAAACATCGAGCAGGCGTTCATATTGCCCTCAAACCAAGCTCAAACTGTTTTCCCTCGCATGGTAATCGGGACCCAACCTGTCTTGGCGGATAAATCGAAGGGCTGACCGGACCCTGAACTGTGTGACCAAAATTCAAAGACGATTCGATACTGCTTGAATCACGGGAGGGTGCCCAAGCCAAGCCCGCGCAACCTATTCAAGAGATTCCCTAACTACTCGCGGCCGGACGGAACCGGTAAACCGGCCGATTGCACAATCCACGAAAGGCGCCGTAAGCGTGTCACCCTGCGGGACCCAGATCCCGGACGACTTTCGAATCTTCCAAGGCCTCAGTTGGGGTTCGCTGCAGGATCAGGAGTCCAGATGATTCGGATCTGAGGGACGATCGCGCGACCCTTGTTGGGGCTGCCCGAAGTGGTGTCCACCACAACAGGTCCACGCAGAGACTCAACATGCCCGTCGGCAAAGACCAGATTGCCGGCCCCTTGGTGCCGTGTCACAAAGCGGGTTGCATAACTGGCCGGCTGGCCTAAATCGGTATCCGCCTGAGCCGGATCCACTTTCGGTTCCGGCGACAAACGATTCTCCAAAAAAGCAACCGTCAACGCAGGCCGCTGAATCCACCCGGCTCGAACGATCCCGGAACCGCTTCGGAGCTTGGAATTCATCGCCAACGAAAACAACACGTTGGCCAATGTCTCCGGTTGATCCGGAAACCGGGCCGATACACAGTGAAACAAGGAGTCCCTCTGGTAAAAGGCCGCCCGTTCGCGTACATAATCCCCAGCCGGCCGTTGACCCAACAAGCGGGGCAGCGCGTTATACCACACGTCTTCGGCGAGCGGGTCACTTACCTGCGCCCAATTGTTCAATCGGGCACTGGCTCCATGTGCCTCCCGAGGTAAACAATCTCCGTGATCCTGCGCGTAGAGAGTCCAAGCCAGCCCCCACTGCTTAAGTTTGTTGACACAAGTGATCCGGTGAGTCGCGGCTTTGGCCCGACTCAGCGCCGGCATCAACAAACCTGCCAAAATCGCGAGAACGGCAATGACGACTAGCAGCTCAATCAACGTGAAAGCCGCTATGCTAGGCCGCATTGGCACATGCCTGCTCATGATCCGGGAAAAGGCAAAGCCACTCCCAACCGATAAAACATCATTGCGCCGGACCGAGGGATTTGATAGCGCCCGTCAACTGTGTTGGGAGAGAATCGGGTCATCTCGGCCCAGCTATCTTGCGGCCAGCCCATTCTGTCCGTCGATTCCAACACATAGACGCGTCCGGGCGTTGCAGTCCAATACAGGATGAGTTCCGAGCCGAACGCGAACACGTGCAAACGCGGGATTTCCACGACCCGGCCCGGTGAGCCTACGTCTCCGTTCACGGCTTCAAAGGCGCCGTTTACGCCATTGGTTGCGAATCGGGTCAACACAGCCGCATGAGGCGTCTGCGGTTCCGGTCGGTCCGGGTCATACACAAAGGTGCGGCGCGGGTTGCTCGGCGCCGTGGTAAACATCACCCCGCAGAGGTAATCCGCATCCTCCACAGCAGCCGCGTTCCAGAGATAGACGGCATCCCCCGCGCTGCTCAACCCCAAGCCCGAACCCTGGTAGACGACAATCTTTAGAGAGGGCGGCAAGTGTGAATCCCCCCACCAAGACCGGAATCGTTCCGGCGTCATCGGCCGCGCGGCGGTGCTTTCCACAAAGATGATACTCTCGCCCGGGGAAATGATCAGGTCATTGGTGATAACAAAGGCTGCTCCAAGGGACCGAGAGTCGTCATCAAACCGGAAGCCACGCAGCGAAATTGGCCGCACGTCCAAGCTCGTCAGTTCCCACCAGTCCTGATAGTCACTGGACCCGGTCGAGTGAACCTCCGTGATTAAGAGCCGAGGTTTTCGGGTCACCGTAAGCTGGACGGAATAATTGGTGGTCCCAGCCAGGTTGGACGCCCGAATCATGTAAGTGGCCGTGTCCAATGGCCCCACCCGTTCCAAACGAAGCTGCCCCGAGTTTGCTCCAGGGATGGGAACTCCATTTTTAAACCATTGCAACTCCGGTACAGGCTGACCCTGTGCAGCCGCAACGAAGGTGACGGTTTGACCTTCGTACGCCTCCAAGGCCAACGGCACGCGCGTGAAAGTGGGCGGTACAGCCGCATCCAGCACGGTGAGGGTGGCATTGGAACTCACCACGGTGGCCAACCCATTGCTCACCAGCACATTGTACAAGCCCGCGTCTGAAGCCTGGACAGCAGAAAACTGCAGAACAGATCGAGTGGCGCCCGCCAACGGCAAACCGTTCTTTAGCCACTGATACCGTGGACGCGGCATCCCTTGCGCTACGACCACGAAGTGCGCGGGAAATCCCGCCACTGCGGTCACATTCGTCGGGTGACTCGTGATCCTCAAAGACACCGGCCCGCGATGACGACCCGGAGAACCTACGTCAGCCGACAAAGCTGCGACAAACGCTCCGTCTTGCCCCACCTGGCTGACGACTCCAAACGAACCATCCGCAGTACTGTACGTGAAACTATGGCCCGAGGTTGCGGGGCCAAAATCAACGCGATCCAATATATCCTCATCTGAAACAGCACCCGGTCCCCATAGAATCACGCTATCACCATTGCTGCTCAAACCGTTGCCCGAGTAAAACACCACGCGTTGAGTTGCTGGTAATCCCCACCACGCTCGAAACGCTTCCGGCGTGTCCCAACCTGACACGTTGTTTTGGACAAAAAGGATGGTTTCACCCGCCCCGATGACCAAGCCGTTAAACGGAGCAGAATCCGCACCGGCCAGCCCGCCGTCGTTGTCATTCCAACGATAACCCGTCAGATCCACAGGTTCCGAGCCAAAGTTGGTGAGCTCCCAAAAGTCCGGCCCTTGAGTGACGCCCAATAGATTGTTCGTCGAAGCGGACGACATGGCCTCAGTAATGGCCAATTGCCCATGCCCAACTCGAGTCAACAGGAAGCACGCAATCCCCACCCAAACTCCCCAGCATAATGGCCTACGGCGCATTGACTCTACTATTTCGTACGCTCGTAACAGGTAAACGACACCCGAGTGACGACTCTGTAACAGACTGGCCACCTCCTCTGCTCCAAAGCTTTGATTGCTCAGCGCAAGCAGGACGCGAACAACCCGATTCAAATCAGGGGTTTGAACCCATTGATTGCCTCATGCCGGTCAGTTCGGTTTTCTGTTTCCTCAAGCCAACTCGGGCAGTGGTCTCTCAGGAAACGGAGCGTTCCTGATGCGCATGCATTCAAGTTGTAACCGGGAATATCTCTGGGCATGCTCCTGAAAAGCCGCCGGACCGCCCTGCCCAAAGCGGCACTCATAGACACAGCCTGCAACCTCGCGGCACGACGTACGCACGTAGTGCCCTGTGCCGCGCCGGCTGCCGAAACGTGCAAACACGACCTTTCGCTCGGTTCGAGACTTCCCTCCTCCACTTTTTAGTCCTAGACTGGTCAATCCGCGTGAGCGAGAAAATAGCGGTTTCCATGGCCCAATCTGTCATCCGGATCGGCGGGGCACGGGAGCATAACCTCAAAAATCTAACGCTGGAGATCCCGCGCGACTGCCTTGTCGTCATTACCGGGCTGAGCGGCAGCGGCAAATCGTCCCTGGCGTTCGACACACTTTATGCCGAAGGTCAACGCAAGTACGTGGAAAGTCTTTCGACCTACGCGCGCCAGTTCCTGGGCCAGTTGCAAAAGCCCGATGTGGACTACATCGAGGGGCTGTCGCCTGCCATTGCCATTGAGCAACGCAGTTCAGGGGGGAATCCACGATCGATCATCGCCACCACTACTGAAATCTACGATTATCTCCGCCTGCTTTATGCCCACGCAGGTACCCCCCACTGTCCGGACACAGGCGGTCCTATAGTGACGCAAACAACCAGCGATATCGTAGATCGTCTTCTGGCATTGCCACGCGGGACCCGACTCCAAATCCTGGCCCCGGTCGTTGTCCGCCAAAAGGGCGAATTCCGCGACGTTTTGGAACGCCTGGCCCGCGAAGGGTTTGTTCGAGCCCGTGTGGACGGACACATGGTGGAACTGGGTGATTCGCAGAACCGGATCCGACTAGATCCCAAACAGTCCCACACCATCGAGGCCGTGGTGGACAGGCTCATTATAGACGAAAAAGTCCGTGTTCGGTTACAGGATTCGGTCGAAACGGCCCTCCGTTGGGGCCAAGGCCAGATGCACACGCTCCATCAAGCGCCCGCCACCTCGAACACTTCAACCGTTGGCAACCCGTCAGAAGCATGGGTAGAAACCCTCCATTCCAATCGCCGTTTCTCTCCCGCCACAGGTAAAAGCTTTGAACCGCTGACACCCAAGCACTTCTCCTTCAACGCGCCTGCCGGCGCCTGCCCCGTCTGCCATGGCCTGGGGCAGAAAATGGTGTTCGACGAAGGTCTGATCGTGCCGGATCCGGACAAATCTCTGGAAGCTGGCGCCATTCAGCCATGGCGCCGCGGTGGCAAACGCATGGTCACCTATTACAAGGCCCTTCTACGCGGCGTGGCTGCCCACTACGGACAAAGCCTCGAAACCCCTTACAAAGATTTGCCTCCAGACTTCCGACGCGTGCTCATGCACGGTTCCGGTTCCGAGTCCATCGAATTCCGTTTCTGGCGAGCCGGCTCATGCCAGGTGGTGCACAAACCGTTTGAAGGTGTGCTCCCCAACTTGGAACGGCTCTACGCTGAGACCGAGAGCGAATATACCCGAAACCGGCTCAAAGCCTACATGAGCCCCCAATTCTGCGATGCTTGCCAAGGGAAACGCCTCAGACCAGAAGTCCTCGCTGTCACCCTAACCGACGGACGACCCGGTCGCCGTACGCGGCTGGGCCCCGGTCGGCCGGAGATCCCCGGCCTTTCCATCATGGATTTTTGCAGTCTAACGGTGGACCAAGCGCAAGAATTCCTCCGCGACCTGCAACTGACTGAGTTCCAGGCCAAAATCACTACCGAGATTCTGCGAGCCATCCGCTCACGCTTGGAGTTCCTTCAAAACGTCGGCCTTGGCTACCTAACCCTTGATCGTGAAAGCGGATCCCTCAGCGGGGGAGAAGCCCAACGCATCCGCCTGGCCACTCAAATTGGAGCCGGACTCGTCGGCGTTCTTTACATTCTGGATGAGCCGAGCATCGGACTGCATCCCCGGGACAACGCCAGACTGCTTCAGACCTTGGAACGCCTCCGTGACCTGGGCAACTCGGTCATCGTGGTCGAACATGACGCCGAGACCATCTGTCGGGCCGATTACATCATCGACATGGGACCAGGTGCCGGCGTACATGGCGGCGAGGTTGTAGCCGCCGGCACCCTTGATGAAATCCTGAAGCATCCCCGATCCCTGACCGCCAAATACTTGCGAGGCGAACTTTCCATCCCCGTGCCTAAACACCGGTTAAAACCAGACCCAGATCGTGGCTGGATTGAAATACGAGGCGCTACCGCCAATAACCTCAAGAATCTCGATGTGAAGTTCCCCCTCGGCTTGATCACGTGCGTCACAGGAGTCAGTGGTTCGGGGAAAAGCACTTTGGTGGACGACGTTCTGCGTCGGGCGCTCATGCGCCGGTTTTACGGAGCCAAAGATGTCCCCGGCGCCCATCGGGAGATCCGAGGTTACGAAAAACTCGAAAAAGTCGTCGTTATCGATCAAACGCCCCTCGGACGCACGCCACGGAGTAATCCCGCCACTTACACCGGCATCTTCAACGACATCCGTGACCTGTTCGCACGCCTGCCCGCAGCTCGGGTCCGAGGCTATGGCCCCGGCCGATTCAGCTTCAATCTTCGCGGAGGCCGTTGCGAAAAGTGCCAGGGCGACGGCGTCCTGGCCATTGAAATGCACTTCTTGCCACCAGTCTACGTGCCTTGCGAGTCCTGCGGCGGCAAACGCTACAACCGAGAAACCCTCGAAATCACTTACAAGGGACGAAACATCGCCGACGTCCTCGCCATGACGGTGGACGAAGCCGTAACTTTTTTCCGCGCGGTGCCCAACATTCATCAGGCCTGCCTCACCTTGGCGCAAGTCGGGCTCGGCTATTTGTGCCTCGGCCAACCGGCCACCACGCTCAGCGGCGGTGAAGCCCAGCGGGTCAAATTGGCCGCCGAATTGGCACGACGCACCAGCGGCCGAACCCTGTACATTCTTGACGAGCCCACCACGGGACTGCACTTCCACGATGTGGCCCGGTTGTTAGAGGTGCTTTTCAAACTCCGCGACGCCGGCAACACACTCATCATCATCGAACACAACTTGGACGTCATCAAAGCCGCAGATTGGGTCATAGACCTCGGGCCGGAAGGCGGCGACGCGGGCGGCCAAATCATCGCCGAGGGACCGCCTGAGGCGATCGCTGCCTGTCCGCAAAGCCATACGGGACGTTTCCTCCGCCCATTGCTTGAATCAAGCTTGTGCTCATCCCAGGGGCCACTCACCAACCAATCAGCATGACCGGCATCCCTCTTGCGCTCAACGATTCCCTTAACAACCGCTGGCGTGCGGTCACTGGTACTGCCTATGGGCGAAAGCGCGCTCTTGCGGCGACACCCTTTGCGCCATCATCTCGGTTGAGGGAATCGAACGGTTCTTGCTTTCAGAAACGGATCGGCTTTTCTTACCCCTCTATCTGCAAGAATGCAGCGCTGCCAATGAAACAGTACCACCAATTATTGGAGCATCTCCTGCACCAGGGCCGGTTCAAGGCTGATCGCACCGGGACGGGAACCTACTCAGTTTTTGGATATCAAATGCGTTTTGATCTGCAGGCCGGATTCCCGCTCGTTACCACAAAAAAGATTCATTGGAAAAGCGTCGTTTATGAGCTGCTCTGGTTCCTGCGCGGCGACACCAACATCCGCTGGTTGCACGAACATGGAGTTACCATCTGGGACGAATGGGCCGCACCTGACGGCAGCCTGGGTCGAATCTACGGAGCACAATGGCGGGATTGGCGGACCGCCGACGGCCGCTCGATCGACCAACTCAGCCAGGTCATCGAGGAAATCCGACGCAATCCATACAGTCGCCGACTCGTCGTCACGGCATGGAATCCGGGCGAGCTGGATCAAATGGCACTCCCGCCCTGCCATACGTTGTTTCAATTCTACGTGCTGGACGGACGGCTGAGTTGTCAACTGTACCAACGCAGCGCCGACGCCTTCCTGGGTGTCCCCTTTAATATCGCCAGTTATTCCCTGCTCACGATGATGGTCGCCCAAGTGTGCGACCTGCAGCCCGGTGAGTTCATCCATACCTTTGGCGACCTCCATCTCTATGCAAATCACGTCGAGCATGCCCGACTCCAATTGAGCCGCGTGCCCAAGCCTCTACCAACCGTGCGACTGAATCCGGCGGTGCGTCGGTTGGAGGATTTCCGCTACGAAGACATTGAACTGGTGGGTTATGATCCATGGCCAGCCATTAAAGCACCCGTGGCGGTCTGAGCCTTGGCCCTTGACGACTCATCCCGTGCCCATCCATGCATGCGGCTTACTTCAGCCCGGATCCAACAGTGGATTCTCTTGACCAGCGCCACGGCGGCCCGGACTTTTGGGCCCTCGACCCGGGCATTCCTTTTCTGAATCACGGCGCGTTCGGGAGTTGCCCACATCCAGTTTTATCCCAACAGCATGCCCTCCAAGACTACATGGAGCGCCAACCCATCCGCTTCTTCGTGGATGAATTCCAAGCGCTCTGGGATCACGCCCGATCCGAACTCGCACACTTCCTCGGCGCAAATCTGGTACGCATCGTGTTCCTGCGCAACGCCACCGAAAGCGCCAACGTCCTACTTCGCGCTTTCAATTGGCAGCCGGGGGACGACGGGATCGTCACCAACCACGCATACAACGCGTGTCGCAATGGCCTCGAACGCGTCGCGCAAGGACATGGCGCCCACGTGCGGCTGATCCCCATTCCGTTTCCCATGGATGAGCCCAAAACTGTTGTCCACGCCGTCCTGTCACAGGTCATGCATCGCACCCGGCTGGCGTTGCTGGATCACGTAACCAGCCCTACCGGCCTGATTTTGCCGATTGAAACTCTGATTCCAGCTCTGAAACAGCTCGGGATCGAAACCATCGTGGATGGCGCACATGCTCCAAGCTTGCTGCCGCGGTGCCTCAATGCCCCCGACTGCCTCGGATACGCCGGCAACTGCCACAAATGGCTCTGCGCACCGAAAAGCGCCGCGTTTCTCTACGTGCGATCGGATTTTGTTACGCGCTTCCCCCCGCTCATCACCAGCCACGATGCAAACAGCACACGCACAGATCGCAGCCGTTTCCTGCTCGAGTTCGGTTGGATGGGCACTATGGATCCGACCCCTTGGGTTGAGTGTCCCTCGCGCCGTGCAGCTCGTGAGAGAGCTTCTCCCCGGCGGATGGACTGCCATCCAACCCAGGAACCGAACCCTGGCTCGGGACGCCCGAAACCGGCTGTGCGAACTCTTCGATCTCTCAACGCCTGCGCCCGATTCTATACTGGCAGCTATGGTAGACGTACCCTTGCCACCTGCCTGCTTCACGGGATCCCCACTCATTCGGAGCGGCCTGGATCCCCTGCGCAACTATCTCTGACACCGACACCGCATCGAGGTGCCGTCTTTCCCTGGCCGCGACCGCCTGCGCGGTTGCTGCGTATCTCGGCCCATCTGTACAACGCGCGTTCCGATTACGAGAAACTCGCAGAAGCGCCGGCAAACTGGCGAAAATCTTTGCGCAAGAGTTAGTCACCTGGGACAAATCGCAGCATGACACCGCCACCGCTCCATCGCCCCCGTAGTTTCGAAGCCATCGCGGCCATGTCACTCAACCGCGTCATCGGTGTGGCCGGCCGCTTGCCCTGGCACTTGCCCGAAGAACTCCGCTGGTTCCGCCAAACCACTCTCGGTCACGTGGTCGTCATGGGCCGACGAACCTTTGAGGCCATTGGTCGGCCGCTACCGGGCCGCGACACAATCGTGCTCACGCGCCAAAACCAGGCATGGCCAGGAGTGCAGGTCGCCCGCACATGGGAGGACGTTCGCAACCTGACCCACGGCCGCCGGGTGTTCATATGCGGAGGAGCCGAGACATACGCACAGGGCCTTTCTCTCTGTTCCGACCTTTACCTCACGATCGTCAACCGTGTCGTGGACGGTGACGCCTTCTTCCCCTCATTTGGAGACCAGTTTGAGTTGGTCCGCGAAATCCTTGCCACAAGCGAATTCCGAATTCTGCATTACCGCGCCCGGACGGTCCCCACTTGAGGCGGCAATCCCCGCGGCTCCGTCCGCAGCTCGCCCTCAGGAAAAACGAAACCGTCGTTGGATTGTAGGTCTTCAGGACAAGTTCTGAAATGGGCCCAGCCCAAATCACTTTGTGGCCTCGGCCAACGCGCCAGTCAGCGGCACCACCGGAGTCTGTAATCCCATCTTAGCCGCCGCCGCATACACCCCAAAGCCCACCACAAAGGCCAACACCGGCGCTGCCGGCACACCCACGTTAAAATTGGGCAAGATGCCCACCACAAAGCCTAGCGCCCACGCCAACCATCCGGCCGGATTAAACCCAGATCGCGGCCCGGTCCAACGACCCCCATTCAGCAAGTAATCAGCCACCATGGCACCGCAGATCGGACCAAACGAAGCGCCGATAATTACAAACACCGGCACCACCTTGCCAGCCCATCCGAACATCGCCAACACAATGCTCACAACAGTCCCAACGCCCACCGAAACAAACGGGTTTACCTTCGGTAACGTGGTCTTGAAACTGTTGGCTGCGATGAAAGAAGAGAAGCAAGCAGGCGGAAACGCGGCCAGCGCCAGTAACAGCCAGAAAATCTTGGCCGTGTCCTGCCCCACAATGCTGCCCATCAGCTCGGTCGCAGTCACGCCTGCAGGGGGTGTTCCTCCCGCCTGGCCATAAGCACCCGCGACAATCATCAGGCTTAACCCGGCAGTGACCAAAATCGCCAAACCGATCCCAATCAGACCACCCATTTGCACATCCTTCTTATCCCGATTGTTTACCCCAAAATCCACACCCGCAGCACCCGCCGTAGCAAAGAAGCCCACCACATAGGTCAACATCAACGCAAGAACCGCACCACTGCTGAGGGGATGCGCAACCTTGCCTGCTGCAACCAGACTTTGTGGATCAAACCGACCCACACCGCCAACCGTTTTCACAAATAGAATCAACAAGATGACCAAAGGTAACAAGGGCAGATAGGTCGCCACCTGGGCAACATACCTAATCCCTTTCAAACCCATAAAAGCCGCCAGAACCGCCCAGACAACAACCAACACCGCATGCCCGGGCACTGGATAAGTGGATTCTGGCGACAGAGAGGTACCGGCGAAGGTGTTATATAACAACATGGAAGAAAAGAACGCATTTACGCCCAACCAACCAAATTGAAGCACGCCCATCAAAAAGCCCGGCATAATAAATCCCCCTTGAGCACCAAACGTAGAGGTCCCGATGATGTACAGCGGCAGGCCGGTTCGCATGCCAAACAACCCCGGCACCAAATAAAACAGATAATGACAGGCAAGCGCCGACAACAGCAATCCTAACAAAGCCACTCCCAGACCGGCAGACAGGGCCTGACCACCGTTTGTGACCGGATCCCAAAAGACAAACCAAAGGAAAATGCCCGCATAGGTGGGCGCTGTGTTCTTATACCAAGGCGCTCGTTTTTCCGGAGAATTGGGCACCGCACTGGTGATGTAACTCGGCAACGAGGTTGCAGGTTGAGGCGTCGTCTGGTTCATGACACCGGTTTCCAAGTTGAAGAGGTTTGAACAGTCTCCGTTTCCCATGCCCATCTGCACAGCATGGGAAACGCATGCCTACCGTCTGCTGCATCAGATTGCGCTTCTGACCGACCCGGTCGCACCGCCCGGTGCACCCGCGCTCGGTGGGTCCCTTTGTAATCAAGACCGCTTATCTCTGTCAACCGGAAGTTGCACCTGAAGGCATGCTCGACCCCAGCAGGTTCCCACCGCGCGTGTCGGCTGATGGTCCCAAGCCCGATGCGCCCCTGACGCTCCCTTCCCCCAAGGCCGAACCGTTTTCAAACTTTCCTGGCATTTCCACACGCCCAATCAGGTCGCGTACGTCCGCAACTCCGTGCCGATGCATGTATGCCTGCAACCCTTCCAGGACTTCCAGGGCTGTGCGTGGTGCATAGAAATTGGCCGTCCCCACAGCCACCGCCGTCGCACCCGCCAACAAAAACTCGATGGCATCCGCCGCGTTTTGAATCCCGCCCATCCCGATAATTGGGATCCTGACCGTGCAGGCGGCATCGTACACAAGTTTGACCGCAATCGGTTTAATACACGGACCGGTCAAGCCTCCCACGCCATTGCCCAAGCGTGGCCGGCGGGTCTCAATGTCGATCGCCAGAGCCGGATAACTATTCATGATGGATAAAGCGTCGCTGCCTTCCTCCGCTGCCACCCGTGCATACGGCACAATGCTCGTCACATTTGGACTCAGCTTGGTGATCAACGGCAAGCGCGTCACCCGCCGGCAGGCAGCCACCACCCGGCCCAGCAACCGACAATCGGTCCCAAACTGGGCCCCCCCCTCTTTGATGTTCGGACACGACACATTCAGCTCCAGCGCACCTACTCCCTCCACCTCATCAAACCGTCTTGCCACTTCGGCATATTCCTCAATCGTCGTGCCCCAAATGTTGATGATTGTCGGCACACGCAGTTGCCGTAAAAAGGGCCAATATTGTCGCAAGAATCCATCCACACCGGGCCCCTGGAGTCCAATGGCATTCAGTAAGCCGCTGGCAACCTCCGCCGTGCGCGGCGTGGGGTTCCCTCGAACAGGTTTAAGGCAAATCCCCTTGACCGTCACGGCGCCCAACTGGTTCAAATCCAACAATCGGGCATATTCAACGCCATATCCAAACGTGCCAGAGGCAACTGTCACTGGATTCTGCAAACGCAACGGCCCAAGCTGAACGGCCAAATTCATGACGGAACCTCCCACAACAATTGTCGGGCATCAAACACCGGTCCTTCTGTGCAGGCCCGTTGATATTCCCAACCCGTATCCGTCCGCACCGGCACCACGCAGGTCAAGCATACCCCCATCCCACAACACATGCGCTCATCTAACGATAATTCAGCGGGTAGACCATACTCCTCGGCCAGCTGGGCCACAGCACGCAACATCCCCGTCGGACCACACGCGTACAGCTTCGCGCCACGCCCGCCGGACCGCAATTCCTCCCGTAAAAGATCCGTTACTAAACCGCGTGTGCCCCAACTGCCGTCCTCAGTCGCCACACGCACCTCCCAGCCCAAGGCCCGAAAGTCCGGCTCGCACAAAATATCCTCCTTACGCCGACCCCCTTGAAACAGGATACCTCGCACCGGCGACCGCTCAGCCAATAAATATAAGGCCGCAACGCCGTAGCCACCGGCGACCAGGATCGGCATCCCACCTCCCGCACAGGGCAAGCTAAAGCCATGCCCCAGTGGGCCCAAGGCAGCCACATGCTCCCCGGGCGGCATGCGCGCCAACGCCGCTGTTCCTTTGCCCACAACCTTGTATAAAATGGACAAACAATCCCCCTCCACCCGATACACACTAAACGGACGCCGTAACAATGCGTCGGCACAAGGCCAAATGCGCAGATGAACAAACTGCCCGGGCGCCACCAACGGCGCAATGCCCGGAGCCCGCAACATCAACAGATGGTAAAGACCGACCTCAGGCCGATTTACGATGATTTCCGCGGATTCGTCTTTCATTGGCTGCGCCAACATGGTTCCCCCCACTTGCCTGTCCCTCGGAATCGAGTCCGCCCAGGCTCCACGCCCGTCACACTCGCCTCAGGAATACAAAAGGCGAAGCATGCGCTTCGCCCACGTCCCGTTTGCCTTGCAATGCTGTGACAGCCTGGCGGTCGATGCCTCAACGCCGCCCTTTGGCTGCATCCACACCCTTAAGCCGGTGCGGCCTCCGGCTTTTTCCAATTTCTCTTGGGGGGCTTGACTACTAACCCCTTCTTGATCGCACTGGCCGCCACGCGGATGTACTTCACCCGGCCGTTCACCACAGCCTTCACCCGCTGCAGGTTCGGAAAAAACCGACGCTTGGTAATCGCCGTGACGTGAGTGCCGATCCCACCCGCCTTCTTCGGCTTACCACTCCGCCAAATGATGCTGCCCTTATGAGGGCGCTTGCCGGTCAATTGACAAATTCGTGCCATACGCCACTATCCTTCGACGCTCGATCCATCCTCAACCGTCGAGAGCTCCTAAACTTACACACATTCCAGCCCCTAGCAAGAGGCATTTTCTCGCCACCTTCGCTCTGCCGCCCCGCATTCCCATGGGGTGCAGGCCATCGCAGACTGAACGACCCCACGCCCCCCTGCGCCTCCAAACCATCGCCGCCCTGTTTGAGGCCCCTGAGGTCGAGACCGAAGCGCAAAAACGCCACGCTCAGCACGAGCCTCCACGGCATGTTCTGTCGCCCCCAATCACGGTCGAGAGGTCCATGAATCGACACGGGAGCCCGAATTGATGACAAAGTCTGTATCGTCCAACAAGCCCCCGAACCAACTCCCTTTCTCCGCCAGGTTCCCGCGCGACCTGTCGCATGCGCCGGGGAGTTCCCCGGCAGACGCCCATACTGCCCAAAACCGCGGACTTCGACCAAGCCGTCTGGCTGGCGCCAGCATCTCCAAGGGCAGTCTCCGAGCTCCTTCTTTCCAGGTATGCATGAGGCCGTGCTCCCCAACAGACCGCACGACGATGGTGCTGGAGACTCGGTCCTCACATTATTCTGGGATTCCCCCCCCACCGCGGCCGCCATAACGCGCTTTTTGTGGAGGACCACGATCGATGACTCCAACCCACCCACTCGCGTCTGCGTCGCCCGCAGATATGGCCGCCGCGCAATCCACGTCTGCTTTCCCCCGGCCTTTTTATCGGCTGCACTCTTGCCAAGATATGAGCTAAGCGGATCGTGCATCACGTTCAACACACGCGTCTCCTTACCTGCTACAGAGTTTGTGTCTTTGACTTTCTCCCCTCGAATCCCGATGCATCCATCCACCCAGTATTATCCATGTGCTTTGGGACAACGTTAGGAGACACATACGCACTCGCGCTGGTTTCCAGGTCTTGCGGGACTACCCATGGAACTTGAGCGAATCCGTAAGCCACAAGGTCCATAGGATATCCGGCACAGCCAATGCCGCGCGATTAATTCCTGTCATTTTGTTCCATCCCCTTGGGCTTCAGCCCAGCACGAAGGATCTTATGGCTTTCTCCTCATGCTACCTTGAGATATTACGTTAATAACTCGGACTTAGGTCATATGACCTCACTTTATCCAAGCTTAACTTAGCTCATAACAAGGTTCTTTCTGGAGTGAGTGACGGCGTTTCCTCAAATCTCTTGACGAGCCGGATGAGCGCTATTAGCCTAACGGAGCGTATACGAGTTGGGCACCCATGAGGGGACAAGCACGGTGACTGCACGCGCATGACTGAATTCACATGCTTTTTTAAGCACGCCACGGGATACGACCCCTATCCCTACCAAGTACGCCTTGCAAGGTTATTCCGCGATTCCCTTCGCGATCCTGCAGTTGAACGGCCAGCGACATCTTGCGACACACCGTGTCAGCAGCCGGCGAGGGCCCTTCATGTCCCTTCCGCCAATCGGCCAACCCCCCACACATCGCTGCTGATTCATATTCCCACCGGATTGGGTAAAACCGCGGCCGTGGTAATGGCGTGGCTCTGGAATCGTCTTTGTGGCCAAGCGAGCCGCGTCCCGCGTCGCCTCGTCTATTGCCTGCCCATGCGCACGTTGGTGGAACAGACCGCTGAGAACGTCCGTCGTTGGCTTGAGCAACTTCGGAACCAGCGGAGCCAATTGAACCTGAGCGAAGCTGCTTCTAAAGAGCTGCTTTGGCTGGCGGGCGATGGTTCCTCGCAGCATCCGGCTCATTCCCCAGTGATCCTCATGGGGGGTGAAGAGCTCGATCCAGCGCGGCGGGACTGGGATATTTACCCTGAAAAACCGGCGATTCTCATCGGTACCCAGGACATGCTTTTAAGCCGGGCGCTCAATCGCGGCTATGGCATGTCCCGTTACCGCTGGCCCATTCACTTCGCTCTCCTCAACAACGACTGCCTGTGGATTTTGGATGAAACGCAATTAATGGGGGTGGGCCTAGAAACCAGCGCTCAGCTCGACGCCTTCCGGCACGATGGCCGAATGCTTACAGTTGGGGTTTGTCCGACATGGTGGATGAGCGCCACACTCGAAACCAACCGACTAGCCACAGTGGATCACCCTGAGCCGTCGGCCGGCTGGCCCGTGATCCGACTGAAGGCCGAAGACATGCAACACCCTGCAATCCACGGGCGTGTCACAGCACCCAAACCTCTTCGCCGCGCGCCCGTCAGCCTCTCTGTTGCCAGCAGGGAAACTTACGCTGCGGTCCTCGCAGACTTCGTTTTAGAGCAACATCAACAGGCCGGCGACTTAACATTAGTCATACTGAATCGTGTGCGCCGAGCCCAAGAAGTTTATGAGGCGCTCAAGCGGCTCAAGCGTGCTGATCCCGTGGCGCTTATCCATTCACGCTTTCGGCCTGGTGACCGTCAAGTGCATGAAGCCGTCTTGCATCAAAAGGGCGGCCGCATCGTAGTTGCCACGCAAGCCGTCGAGGCCGGCGTGGATGTGTCAGCCCGGACGCTCATCACGGAATTGGCCCCGTGGCCCTCTCTGGTCCAGCGCTTTGGTCGGTGCAATCGCCAAGGTGAGTTCCCGGATGGTCAGGCGCGCCTCTATTGGGTGGATATTGAGACTCAGAGAGGCGACGAAGAGCTGGCGTGGCCCTATTCGTCGGACGAGCTGGACCGCGCCCGGGTTGAGCTGATGAAACTGCACGACGCAGGCCTACGTTCGCTTGAAACGGCCACCATCGCTGAGCCATTCGAGGTTCGCCCCGTACTTCGGCGCAAAGACCTTCTTGAGCTGTTCGATACTACGCCCGATCTGGCCGGACACGACGTAGACATCTCACGATACATCCGCGACGGCCACGATACCGATGTCCATGTATTCTGGCGTGAGCTCGGGGGGAAGCCCCCTCAGCCAAAAGAATTACCGCCAGTAGTCGCGGAGCTATGCCGCGTGTCCCTGCCGCGCTTCCGCGACTTTGTGGTCAAGCTCCAGAAGGCAGCTCAAAGAATGGATGGTGCCCAGTTCATTTGGACCTGGAATCCGCTCTTTGAAGAATGGCAGCCAGCGCAGGCGGTGCGTCCGGGAGCTGTTTACCTGCTTGACACGCAGGCTGGCGGGTACTCCTCCGAGTTGGGTTGGACGGGGGAAGTGGGCTCCGGCGCCATTGTCCCTCGTCCGCCCTCTTCTGAAGCTCAGGACCGCAGCTACGGTTCCGACTCAGCAAGCCTAATTGGCGCGTGGGTTAGCCTGGCTGACCACACCGAACATGTGGTAGCCCAAATCACCAATTTAGCCACCAACCTAGCTCTGGAATTGGCCGAGCTCTTACCTAACGGGAACGCGATTGACTTGCTGCAGACCGCCGCCCGTTGGCATGATTTGGGCAAGGCGCACGAAGCCTTTCAGCAGACGCTCTGCGGTCCGGAAACCAACCGCCATACGACGCTCTGGGCCAAGTCGGCTCATCGTGAAGGTCGCTCCCCGCGCCGCTTTTTCCGCCACGAGTTGGTTTCAGCCCTAGCGTGGCTGCAAGTCGGCCCATGTGATGCCGCTGAGCGCGACCTTGTGGCCTGGTTGATCGCTGCTCATCACGGGAAGGTGCGTCTATCGATCCGGTCGCTGCCCGGCGAAGAGCCACCAACTGATCAGCCGGAAGCACGCGTGGCTCGAGGCGTGGTGGACGGGGACACACTCCCACCGGGAGCCTTCTCAGCCATCGGGCTGCCGGCCCCTCTTCAGCCAGTCAGCCTAAGTTTGGAGGTCATGGAAATGGGGATCAGTCCTCGCGGCGAACCGTCTTGGACAGCCCGGATGTTGGCGCTGCGCGAGCGCTTTGGGCCATTCCGGTTGGCATGGCTGGAGACCGTGTTCCGTGCAGCTGACGCTCGAGCGTCCCAAATGGAGATCAGCTCATGAATGTCCTACCCCTTACCGGCTGCGCGCCCACTCCGTTGGCTCATTACTTGAAGGCTCTCGGGATCCTACGGCTGGTGGCTCAACAAGTTGATTCTGAGGCCGCCGGGTGTTGGCACCGTGACGTGTTTATCCTTCATAGTCGGTTGGAGCGCGACGGCTTGCAGGATTTCTTTCTCCACCACTACCAACCCACACCTATTCTGGCACCTTGGAACGGCGGGAGCGGGTTTTACCCAAAGGACAACCAGGACGCACTAAGGGCTCTGGGCAAGAGCGAGGCATCTCGCTTTGCTTGTTATCGAGAGGCGATTGCGTCAGCTCGGATGGCTTTAGCCCGCATCGGTGCCAGCGCAAAGCCTAACGGCGGTCAAAAAGAGCGACTACTACTGGTTTGCCGCAACACCTTTCCAGAAGAAGCCTTGGTTTGGCTGGATGCAGCTTATCTATTGACTGAAGAAGGAGCGAAGTATCCTCCGCTCCTGGGCACCGGCGGCAACGACGGCCGACTCGAATTCACCAACAATTTCATGCAACGGTTGACCGAGGTATTGGACCCGGCCACCGGTCAGCCCGCCGTAACCGCCGCGCCCCTGCTCCGAAATGCTCTCTTCGGAGAGGCGGACAACCTACCTCTGAGTCGCGCTCCCATAGGTCAATTCTTCCCTGGGCAGGCCGGCGGCGCGAATGCCACAACCGGCTTCGATGCCGAGTCGTTCATCAATCCTTGGGACTTCATCCTGATGCTCGAGGGGGCGTTGCTCTTCGCCGCAGCGGCTGTGCGGCGCTTGCAATACAGCGAGCCAGGCGTGTTAGCCTATCCGTTTTGCGTCCGCCAAGCTGCCGCCGGTTATGCCAGCGCTGCGGCAGGAGACGAGACCGGAGCCCGCGCTGAAATGTGGATGCCGCTATGGGAGCGTCCGACCCGATTGTTAGAACTCGCCGCCATTTTGGCCGAAGGGCGCGCCCAAATCGGCGCCCGCGCAGCTCGACATGGCGTGGATTTTGCGCGTGCCATCGTAAGCCTGGGTGTGGACCGCGGCCTCACCGCTTTTCAACGCTACGGTTTTCAAGTCCGTAATGGACTGGCTTACTTTGCCACTCCGCTGGGCCGATTCGCAGTCCGGCGGAATGTCCACGCCGACCTGCTAAGCGAGGCCGATCGTTGGTTGGACAATTTGCGTCGGATAGCCAGCCCTGTAGCCGAGCGAGCCCCCGCCTCAGTAACTCGCGCTTTGCGGGAAGTGGAAGAGCGCATCCTCGGTCTTTGCCACGAAGGTAGTCCCCAGCACGTTCAAGGTGTGCTCGTTGCCTTGGGCCAGGCAGAGAAAGCCCTTGCACGCAGCTTCGCTTGGACCACAGGCCGAAATGATCAATCGCTCGGGCCAAAAATAAGTCCCCTCTACGGACTCTCCGGCCGCTGGTTGCGCGAAGCCGACGACGGCTCGACGGAATTCCGATTAGCGGCCTCTCTGGCCTCGATCATCGGCCAGTTCAAAAACGCTGACGGCCAACTCTTCTGGCTCCCACTGCGTAGCCATCTTGAGCCAGTCCGGGAGGTGAGCGGCCCAGGATTCCGACGATTTCAGTGGGATGATCCACCGACCAATGACGTTCTCTGGCGCGAGGCTGATCCGATCGCATTCCTTAACGCCGTCTTTGCTCGCCGCCTGCTCCGGGCCATTCAGGCTGGCTTCTCCGAACTTCCGGACCGAGGCATGCCGGCCGCACTGACAGATGCCGCAGTCTTCATAGACGGCCAGACCGACGATGGCCGCCTGGTCGACCTGCTGTGGGGACTGTGTCTCGTGGATTGGACAGCCGTCGATTGGCGAACCGATGTCACTCGGCTTCGCCCCCGCCCGGACGAGGTGAAAGTCCTGCCGCCAAGTCTTTTCAGTCTCTTGCGCCTAGCCTTCTTGCGGCCTGGCGAGCGAGGTGATTTGCCCCCAATCCCTCTGACACCCGCCATTCACCGTCTAGCCGCTGCTGGCAACGGCTTTGAGGCTTCTCGCATGGCTGCACGCCGGCTGCGAGCTTCTCAGTTGCCGTCCGCGTTGGATCAAATAACAGTCGGCGGTAATGCAGCACGCCGAACCGCAGCGGCACTGCTTTTTCCGCTGAGCCGACCCGATCTGGCTCGGCTAGCGGAGCTTGTGCTGAAACCCCAAACAGAATGCATAACCCCATGATCAACCTGGACGCATTGAATCACGCCCCGCGCCTCCTTCTCGAGGCCCAACTGAAACCCATCGCGGGCACGCGCTTTCAGCCAACTGGCTTTCCTGACCTCGGCCCGGCCCAATACAGGTTGCCAGATGGAACCCAAATGCTCCTTGTGGAGTCGCCCCAAAGCATGGCCAACCGGCTAGAAGCGGTCTGCTGGGATCCCGTAGCCAACGACTGGGTAGAGCCCCTGCGCGGCCTGCCTTGCGTGGTGGTCACCGACAAGAAGGATCAGTTCTTGACCTGCAGCGTGCTTGAGGCCCACCGCCTTAACAGCCCCTACATCCTCGAAGGTAAAGATAAGTCATTCTTAAATACTCTGAAGGGCGAACTGGCCGTAGGCGACTTGGCACCGGTCAATCTAAAGTTGCTCGCTCAAGTGCTGTTAAAATACGACGTAAATGGCCTGCTGCACGGGGTGTTCTTAGCCAAATCCGACATCGCCGGCGGCCGCATGCGTCTGCCGCGGGCGCTCACCGCGTTCATCGAGGCCCGCAATGTCACCACCGCGCCGAGTGGTGGTGTCAAAAACGACGCCCTCAATCCCAGCGGCGACACTGCTCGTGGGTTCGGCAACGTTCCCTTCCACCGCGAAGAGTTTTGTGGTGACATTACTGCTTACTTTGCCCTGGACCTGGCGCTGATCCGAGGTTTCGGATTAGGCCACGATGTGGAGCGGCTGCTTATCACATTAGCGTTATTCAAAATCCTTCGGTTCCTCCACGAGGGCTTACGCCTGCGCACCGCTTGCGACCTGGAAATGGACGGCGTGCTGACCGTCAGGCGCCCAGCAGGCTTCACCTTGCCAACGCTGGAGGAGGTCCAAAAGGAATTGCCCGATCTCATCAACAAGGTTGCCGACCGTTTTGCGAAGCCGCCGAAGACGAACGTGGTCTTCGAGGAAACCGCCAAAGCCAAAAAGTCAGAGACCGAATCGAGCGGGAGTTGACCATGCTGGTGCTTGAATTCCGTTTTCCGGCGGGCCGTTATCATGCCACCCCTTGGGGCCGACACGTTAACGAGGGTGCCCTGGATTGGCCGCCTTCACCCTGGCGACTTATCCGCGCTCTCGTAGCCACCTGGCATCTGAAAGCAAAAGCCGACCTCTCCGAAGGGACGGTACGCAGCCTGATTGAAGCGCTGGCCAGTTGCCTGCCCTCTTACGAACTACCGCGCGCTAGCCCAGGTCACACCCGCCATTACATGCCTGTTATCGAAGGCAAAACACAAAAGACCACCAAGGTTTTTGACACCTTCCTGCACCTTGCCGGCCCACTCCGCATTGGTTGGGCCGTGTCACTTGATGCTGAGCAACGCCGTGCTCTAAACCTTTTATGTAGCCGCATTGGCTATTTCGGCAGAGCCGAAAGCCTGGTTGAAGCCACGGTTCTGCCCGATGGCAACGGCTTTTCACCCAACGCGCAGCCATTGCCGGACAACCAACCGGTTCCGAAAGAGAGCGAACTGATCCGGGTACTATGCCCTCTCAGCGCCGCAGAGTTCGCCCAGTGGCTCGCCGGAAGAGTCAACCATAAAAAGCAAGAGCTCCCCGGGGAAAAAGGTCGCAGCCGCAAAGTTGCCAAGTCATTCGCTATGCCAGAAGATCTATTCGATGCACTGCACTTAGAGACCGTCGACCTGCAGGCAAATGGCTGGACTCTTCCCCCTGGCAGCCGGTGGGTGGATTACATCCGCCCTGCCAATTGCATGAGAGTTACGCCCGTGCGAAGTCATTACAGGACAACCAGGCGCCCCGTTTTAGCGCGCTTCGCCATCTCCAGCGCCGTCCTGCCCCGGATCCTCAAGGCCGTCTCCGTGGCTGAGCGGATCCATCAGGGGTTGCTGGCCCGTTTCCCCAACGGCGAGCCACCAGCAATCTTTTCGGGACGCGACCCCGCCGGGACGCCGCTCACCGGCCACAATCATTTATACATTTATTGCGAAGCCAATGGTGTGCGCGATACCATCACGCACGTCACCTTGTTTGCTCGCGAGGGCTTTGACCTCGTCGCCCGCCATGCCATCGAAAGCCTGACCCGCGTATGGGGCCATGGCGGACATGATCTGCAACTCATCTTGCTGGGCTTCGGCGACGAACGCACGTTCGCCGACTGCCGCCTCTTTGGTCCCTCTCCTGTCTGGCGCTCGCTAACACCTTTTGTCGCCACCCGGCATCCCAAGACGTATCGCGACGGTCGGCCCAAACTGGACGCTGACGGTTGGTGGATTGGATCGCCCGAACACGATCTGCGCCGACTGATTCGTGCGTCGGGTCTCCCTCTACCCATCAAGATCGAGCGCTTGGAGACCATCCCCGTCGGGCCGCTTCGGCTTCGCCCATTGGTGTTTCAAACCCTTCGACACCATGGCCAAGGCCGTCGGGCTGGTGTTTCCCCGGCAGCCTTCCAAATCACTTTTTCAACTCCCGTGGCCGGCCCGCTGGCCTTTGGCTACGCTGCCCATTTCGGCCTCGGTCTATTCATACCCTGTGCTTGAGGCGCCATCCCAGTCATCGGGCATTCGAGACAACTCTAACATCCCATGCACACGCGCCTGACCCGTGATTGGTCAAAGATCGGCATGTTTCAAGGTGATAAGCGCTATCTGAAGTAACTGCGTGTATCTCTCCACACCCAAATCCAAAGCGTTGCATATGAGGAATCCTTTTCGCCCCCCTTCGCGAAAGGGGAGCTATGCCACGCCAAAACTGTGTGTGGTGTCTTTCTTGTATATAGTCAGCATTGAGTTAGCTGGTTACATCGCATTTTGGGTACCATGCTGGGAAACGGCCGACAAAGCAGTGCAACGTTCTTCACAGCTTTCGATACCCCGAAGAGTTTCAACTATTCTACATTGACACGTATTGTGAAATCGTCATAGTGGCATACACAACGCAAGGCAGGCAAAGAATGAAGAAACCTTGTGTGCTTGCATGCGTCCACCGGTTCTCGGGCATCCAATCCCTCTACCCTCGACGTAGCAAGCCCAGAGGGCGTTTCCTGAAACCAACGGTCAAAACTGTCGCTGTTCCACTTGAGTGACTCGCGAGGTCGGGCGGATCGCAAAAACCCGTCGACGTCTGAGCGCACCGCCTCATAAACACATCCTATGCAAGAAAGAGAGCACACCTCCACGCAACGCTTCATTTTCATGAACCCATTTTTCGCCTTCTGTCCTACTCAACTTGCCGTGATTTCTTCACGTCATGGACGGCCCTGTGCTAAATCTTCCCTACCATCGCCGGTCGTCAGCGCCAGCGCAAAAAGTGCACCCATACCCCAGCATTTGTCCTACGGGGACCACCATCATGGATGCTGGAATGCAATGGAAGATGATCGGGACGCCGACGGCATTCCAACCGCGCGAGCGCGTGGATCTGGAGCCTCGGCCCTTTGGGGCTCTGGGCGTCCGAACTTACGGAGGAAATGCGTATGAGCCAACTTCAATTACTTGACTTAAACCGGCTGCGAGAAGCGGTCACGTCAGCTGCTGCTTTTCGATGCCGCCGCAAACTGCAGCCCGCCGGCGGGCCGGGCGACAAGGTTTTTCCGCCCACATTTGCCGGCGCGGTGTACGGCGTTGAAAAGCGCCAAGTGCCCGGCCGCGAGGCACCCGTGACATGCGTGCTGCTGGACAGCGTTCAAAGTCAGGCCAACCGCATGGAACTGGCTTTGCAAGAGGCCTTGGACGCCGGCCGCATCACACTGCCGCTGGTGGTGGTGGATTTCACCCCCTGGTCGCCCGATGGGAACAAACCGCAGAGCGAACGATTACTCGATGCCGTGGGCAAGATCACCAGCCTGCAAGTGCCCCACCGGCTGGCCGACGCCATTTTACGAGACAGTCAAATTGAGGACCCGCCAGGCAGTGGTCGCCTCGTGGAATTCCGCAGATCTTCAATTGGGAAAAAACTAGACGCCGCCGGCCCGCAGAATGCCACCCCGCTCTTCGAGTTGTGCCCCACGGCCCTCATCTTTGGCATGTGGGACAGCACCGGCCCTAAGGGCGGTCTCGGCGCCAAATTCGAGCGGGCCATGGTGTCGGAGATTGTAGGCATTGGAGCGTCGCTTTCCGACCTGCACAAAAACTGGGGCGTGCGCCGCGATCCTTTGGAGATCAGCAAGTCCGTGCCCCTGCGCAAGAGTGAGAACGGAAGCTGGGAGATCTCTGCCGATCCGAAAGCCAAAGACATTATTCGTCCGTCGGAGGTCAATCACAGCAGCATCCCCTTTGAGTCAAGCAATGGCGGGGTGACCCTCGAATACGCCGAGCAGATTACCACCCTGTCGCTGATCGTCTTACGGCGATTGCGCTTTCCTATCAATGGCCAGCTTACACCTGAAGCCGATCGAGCTGCCCGCACCGTCCTGGCCGCGCTCGGCCTGTGCGCCGCCACGCTGGCGTTTGAAAACGGCGCCGGCCTCCGTTCCCGCTGCTTGCTCTGGCCCGAAGAACCGATGACCTGGGAACTGCTGGCCAAGCCGGGTGAAGAACCGCAGCGGTTCACGCTCACCTCTGAAGAGGCTGTGAAGCTGTTCGAACAAGCAGTGCTGGCAGCCACGAAAACCCAACTGCCCTGGAACACCGCGCCCGTGGTGCTCCAACCCCAACCCAAGCTGGTCAAGTTGGTGCGCGAGAGCCAGGAATTGGCCGTCAAGAGCGGTCCGGAGAACTCAGGAGATTGATATGCTCGTGTTGGGCATCCGCTACTTGAACGGCTTTGCCGTGGCCGCGCACGGTACGCGCGAGCAGGTCGAGTGGCCGCCGCACCCGGCGCGCATCTTCATGGCCCTGGCCGCAGCCCATTACCAAACGGGCGCTGACCCGGCCGAGCGTAAAGCCCTGCTGACGCTGGAAAACCTGGGCCATCCGCCCAGAATCCACGCAGGCGGATCCGCGCCACGCGTTAATGTCACCTCCTTCGTCCCGGTGAACGACGATCCGGCACAACACGTCGTCAAACAGGGCAAAGTGAAGATTCATCAGGAAATTTACGGGACTGCGCTGCGGCGAAATCGCCAGCCGCGCACCTTCGCCCGCGCCTGGTTGGAAAGCGATACGGTCTTCCTCTGCTGGCCAGACGCCGAATTGCCCACGGACATCCGATCGGCTCTGGCCAGCCTCTGCGCCAAGGTTACTCGCATCGGCCATTCGTCGTCGCTGGTTCAGATGTGGCTGGCCGAGCCTGCCGAGGTCGCGTCCGATCTGCCCTGCTGGATGCCGAACGCTGACCATCCCACCCTTGGGCTCCGGATCGTGCGCCCCGGCACGCTCGACGAACTTGACCGGAGGTTCGAGCTAAAACAACGGCCACAGCTCTCCATCACCCAGGGCTACGCCCGCGCAGACGAAGCCGCGCCTGTAGCCGACATTCCGCGCAGCGTCTTCAGCCCGCATCTGCTAGTCTTCATGCTGGAGCCGCTGGACAGCCCGTATCGCGCGCTGGACCTGGCCTGCACGCTGGCGCTCACCGAACGCTGGCGTAAAGCACTAGCCAGCTACGCAAACCAGTTGAGTGCCGAAGCCCAGCACATCATTACCGGCCATGACCCGAATGGCCAGCGCTTGGAACGGCCGCATTTGGCCTTCCTACCGTTGCCAGTGGTGGGCCACGAACACGCCGACGGCCACCTGATGGGCCTGGCGCTGGCCCTGCCGGCAGACCTGCCCGGCGCTTTACGACTCGAAGTGCTTCAAGCCGCCGGCAAGGTTGCCGAGTTGGTACTCGGCCGGCTCGGCAAATGGCGGATCGAGCAGGTCCTCATGGTCCGCCCGCCCGTCACCCTCCGCGCCGAGACCTGGACTGCCTATCCGCACGGCGCCACCTACTGGAGTACAGTCACGCCGTTTGCCTTCGATTATCATCCGAAGGGCAAAGCGACCTCGTCCGCCCAAGCTGTTCCGGAAGCCGGCCCCACTGCGCCAGTGCCCTCTGAATGTCGCAAGCGCAGGGCCTTCCACCAGGAAGCCGCCAGCCTCATTGCCGATGCCTGCCAACGCATCGGCCTGCCGCGACCCCGCGAGGTCATCGTCTCGCATGTGTCGGCGCACCTGGGCGTGCCGCCAGCCCCGGCGTTTCCGCGCCTGCGCCGCAAGGATGATTCGGAGCGTCGCCACACGCACGCCATCCTCGTATTCGAGCAGCCAGTGGTCGGTCCGGTGGTGTTGGGTGCCGGCCGTTACCGGGGCTACGGCCTTTTCCGTCCGATGCACATGGCGTATGAGTGACACCCCGTGTTTCGGTGATTTTTTCCATGGCCTCTGGGGAAAGGAGCCTTTCAAATGGCAGGACATGCTGGCTGCACGCGTGCGGGAGGAGCAATGGCCCGACGTCATTGACCTCCCCACCGCCAGCGGCAAGACCGCCTGCCTGGATATTGCCGTGTGGGCCTTGGCCGCTCAGGCCGACAAACCCTTGGTCCAACGCACCGCCCCGCGCCGCATCTGGTTCGTGGTGGACCGGCGGATCGTCGTAGAGGAAGCCTACCAGCGCGCGCAGAAGCTGGCTGAAAAACTGGCTTGCTCCCTCAAGGTATCCCGGTCAAACGACCCGGTTCGCTCCGTGGCCGAGCGGCTGCTCAAACTCCGTGGGCTTCCGTCCCGGGAGCGCCCGCTGGCCGTGGCTCGTCTTCACGGTGGCACACTCGTGGACGATTCGTGGGCAAGCGTGCCCTCCCAGTCGGCGGTCATCTGCTCCACGGTGGACCAGGTTGGCTCGGCCCTGCTCTTCCGCGCTTACCGCCATGGGATCCTCTCCGCCCCGATCTATGCCGGCTTGGCGGCCAACGACAGCCTCATCCTGCTCGACGAAGCGCATTGCGCGGTGCCCTTCCTGCAAACCGCCCGTGCCCTCCGCAAATTCCGCGGCGAAGCGTGGTGCGAAGCACCGAATCCGACGCCTTTTCATGTAGCCCTGCTCTCCGCCACACCCCCGCAGGCGGTGGACGATGATCTCCTCGTAGTTTTCCCATCGTCCGAAGAGCGTGCGCAGGCCCTCGACCATCCCGGCCTCCAACGCCGACTGACAACCTCCAAGCGCGCCGAACTATCCGAGCCGGTCGAAGACGAAGCCCAGTTGGTGGAGGCACTGGCCTGCCGCGCGCAGCAGCTTGCCACCAGCGGCCACTCCCGGGTCGGCGTCATCGTCAACCGCGTCGGCCGCGCTCAGAAAGTGGCACAAAAGCTCATGGACGTTGCCCAGCCCCCAACCGCGTCTGAGCCGACTTTTGACGTCCATGTCCTCACCGGTCGCATTCGGCCCTTTGAGCGTGACCTGCTCATTGCCCCGGGCACGCAGCTCCATCGCTGGTTTCGCGCCCACCAACCCGAGACCCCGCCCCGCCCGCAAATCCTCGTGGCCACCCAATGCCTCGAAGTCGGCGCCGACTTCAGCTTCGATGCCCTCGTCACCGAGTGCGCCAGCTTGGATGCCCTCCGCCAACGCTTCGGCCGCCTGGCCCGTTTGGGACTGCCGGCGGGGCAAGTTGCGCCCGCGTCTATCCTCACTGCGAACAGTTGCCTCAAAGAAAGCGCCGAAGGGGACGACCCCGTTTACGGCCAAGCCCTCAAGAACACGTGGGAGTTCCTCAACAGAATCGCCACCACAGTTGAATCCGCTGCCACGGACGAACCCTCGACCGGCAAGCAACGCCGCAAGTCCTCCCAAGCCGCGCCGCCCCGCATCGTGGACTTCGGCGTCAACGCGCTAGCCTCACAATTACCCGGGGATGACGAAGTGCTCAAGCTACTCGCTCCCACCAGCGACGCGCCGATTCTTTTGCCCGCTCACCTCGACCTGCTCAGCCAAACGGCACCGCGCCCGCATCCCGAGCCGGACATCAGCCTGTTCCTTCACGGCAAAAACCGTGGGGTAGCACAAGCTCATGTGGTTTGGCGGTGTGATCTTCCCGCAGACCGGCCCGAGCTGTGGCCTGAAATCGTGAGCCTCTGCCGCCCCGTCACCGGCGAGCTGCTGCCGGTGCCCTTGTGGCGCCTGCGCCAGTGGCTCGCCAATCCAGCCACGCCGGACACCAGCACCGACGTCGAAGGCCCCGCCGCAGCCGACCAGTCAACACCTTTGCACACCGGCTGCCGCTTCCTCGTCTGGCGCGGCCGCGACCGCTCTTTCGTCGAACACGACCCGCGCCGTATTTTGCCGGACGACATCGTGGTGCTCCCCACCCCAGAGGATCCGGCCCAAGCGAAACGACTCGGCCAAGCCCTGTGCGTGCAAGGCTTCGGCCACCACCACCTCGACCTCTGGGAACTGGCCTGGCAACAGGCCGGCCGACCCGCCGCCCTGCGCCTTAACCGCGTCGTGCTGGCCCCCTGGTTGTCATTGTGTCCGCCCTTGCGTGAACTGCTTAACCTGCTCGACACCGATGGCTGGACCGTGCAGGAACTGCGCGACAGTCTCGCCGCCGTGGCCGGCTGGCAACCGTCCTTGCCTGACGCGCAACCCCTACCCGACTGGTTGCGCCAGCTTTTTGGCGCCACTCAGGACCTTCGCCTTCGCGATTGCGCCGAGCACCCCGCCGGCGGCTGGCTCATCCGCGCCAGGTCTGCCCCTGCGCAGGCGGACGAACCCGACCTGTTCGCCGACGAAGACGAACAAACCGCCCGCGCACCGGACGAAATCCCACTCGAAACCCACACGCAGCAGGTGCAGACCGTCGTTGCGGCCTTCGCCCAAGCCTGCCTGGGTGACGCGGGCGCCCGGGCCATTACCGAGGCGGCGCGGTGGCACGACGCCGGCAAACTGGACCCGCGCTTCCAGGCCTTTCTGCGCGGCGGCACGCCCGATCTCAACAACCCGTTGGCCAAGTCGTCTGCCGCCACCTCATCCGGCGTCCAGGCCCGCTCGAACCGGCAAGTTGCCCGCCTGCCCGAGAACTTCCGCCACGAAATGCTCTCCGTGCTGCTGGCCGAGCGGTGCTGCACTGCCGGGCTCTCGCCGGAAGACCGCGAACTCCTGCTCCACCTCATTGCCAGCCACCACGGTCACGCCCGGCCCTTCGCCCCCGTGTGCGAGGACCCCGACCCGCCCGACGTTCGCGGAACCCTGGCCGGCCAGACGCTCAAGCTTTGCGCGGCACAACGCACGGCGCTCACGCCGCCGCACCGACTCGACTCCGGCCTGGCCGACCGCTTTTGGTCCCTGACCCGCCGCTATGGCTGGTGGGGCCTGGCCTACCGCGAAGCCATCCTCCGCCTGGCCGACTGGTATGCCAGCCGGCATCCAAACGCCCCAACCTCCCATCCGTAACAGCCATGAGCACCACGCAAAGCCAACTTGATTTGCCCGCCCTCGACGGCGCCAACCCGCTCGGCTTCCTTGCTGCTCTGGGCACCATCGTTGTGCTGGGCGAAGCCGATCGCAGCCTCCGACTGGGCTGGAAACCCGGCGCTTACTGGATGCCCTTCCTGCAGTCCTCCCAAACCTTGGACCAGACCAGCCTGCTCGACGCTCTGGCGGAAAAACTCCGCGGCCGGAATCCCCCGGCCGACGCGACCAGCCGCTTGTGCCAGGCCGAAAAACGAAGGGACCAGGCCAAGAAAGAGCTGAAGCAGGCCAAGGAGAAATTCAAGCAACTGGGCTTGAAGAAAAAGGACGACCGCGAGCGTGCCTGGCAACAAATCGTCGCCCCTGTGGAAAACAGACTCGCCGCCGCTCGCACCGACTGGCTTGCGGCTCTCAAAGACGCCGTCCCCTCTCCGGAGCTGGCCCTGGGCCAACGGCCCGATTGCACCATCGAGGAGTTCCGAAACCATGCCGTGGCCATGCGAGCGGATCGCACCGCCGCCGCCCTGGCAGCCCTGGGCGCCGAAGCCAGCGAAAAACCTGAAAGCCGGATCATTCCCACCCCCTTCTGTTTTATTACTGGCAGCGGCCACCAGTGGTTTCTTGACACCGCGCGCGAGCTGATGAGCAAAGCGACAACAGACAAACTCCGCCAGGCGCTCTTCGACCCATGGACTTATGCCGACGAGAAGCTTTCCATGCGCTGGGACCCCATCGAAGACCGGCGCTACGCCCTGATGGACCGCGACCCCACCGCCTCGGACAACAAAAGCACCACCGTCTGGATGGCCAATCTGCTGGCCTATCGCGCCCTGGCACTGTTCCCGTGCGCCCCCACCGGTCGCGGCCTGGAGCAGGCCGGTTGGTCGGGAGACGAGCCCGACCTATTCACCTGGCCCATCTGGCAAGAAGCGCTTTCTCTGCACACCATTCGCTCGCTCCTGTGGTATCCCGCCTTTGGCCAATCCGACCTTGGTCCATGGCGGCAGGAGCTGCGCGCCCGCGGTGTCGTGGCGGTCTATCGGAGCCGCCGTATCGAAGTGGGCTCCGGCACCATGCAAAAAATAAATTTCACCCCGGCCGTTATGCTGCTTTCATTTCCAACTCCACCCGGCCGAGGAGCTCCACCCCTTTAGCCTATCGTCGTCAATGCAACCGAATCCTTGCCCTTGAGGCCTGTCCCCCCAAGGCCATTAAACCGTTTACCGCCGAATGCCCGCCCTGGTTGGTCCGATCAAGCCAATCCTTCTGCGCAGAACTCGATAAAGTCGACGGCCCTGACAAACCCTTGCGCAACTCTGCATTTCCTCTTAAGTATCAGCGTCCCTTTTCGACTCGCAGACAACCAACAGGAATGTCCTGTTCCCCTTATCCCTTTGCCGAACCTCTTTTAAAACACTGCGCCCCAAACCTCAGACACCACGATTCATAATTCATAATTCCATGCCCGGCCCCACGCTACTTCTTTACGCAGCACCCATACGCCCAAGGAAAACACAGCCTCTCTTTCAAGTGACATTCCGTAGATGATAACCCTGCTCAGCAAGCTGCAGCAGCAAGCCTTGAACACCGGGTGATCCGCCACATGAGTTATGAACTACCCCACACCAGGGCCCCCTCCAGCAATATCGCACTGCTACAAATTACTCCATCCTGCCGGCCAAACTTATTCACAAACCGGATCACCATCTCGGGCCGACCTACAAGGAATAGCCGTGTGCTCACCCGTCAGTGGGTTTATCCTTCCACGAACACATCGCTTGGCCTCGTAAGTCTTGATGAAGCTATCAAGATTAGTTCATAGCGTCCGAATGCTCACTACACTGTTGTCTTCAACACGCTCAGCTGGCACCCAAGTTGCTTCGCGTACAGGGAGGATAAAAGCATGTAAGACAAGCTCGATTTCCAATGATATGCGCACCACCTATCTTGTTTGTTATGACATCTGTGAGGATAAGCGCCTTAGGCAGGTCTTCAAAGTCTGCAAAGACTATGGAAATCACCTCCAATACTCTGTTTTTGAATGCGACCTCAATCCAATCGAACGAGCCGAGCTGGAAGCTGCCCTGTCTGCCATCATCAACCACACCGAAGACCAAGTCCTCTTTGTTTCCCTCGGACCCGCGGAAGGTCGCGGAGAACGCGTGATCACAGCCATAGGCCTTCCTTACGTCAAAATGGACGCCCCGTGCTACGTGGCCTAAGATTCACCCCTAAAGTTCGAACCGCCTTATGACGATGTCCCACTTTGAGTGGCCCGCATGAGGTCCGGGCCGCCTCGTTCTTGGACACATGCAAGCTTCAAGCTCAAATCCCTCGAACTTCTCTGGATCATACCCAGGAGCCGCCCAGCCTCTGCCCAGCCGGGCGACTGATCACCGAGAGGGTCCCGGCGCACTGCCCGAACTGCTGCCGGCCCGCATGCTTAACGAGTTTGTCTATTGCCCCCGCCTGTTCTACTACGAGTGGGTTGACGGTCTTTGGGCCGACAATGCGGATACTATCGAAGGCTCCTTAAAACATGCCCGAGTGGATCAAGCTCCTACTCCCTTGCCCAACCCCGATCGCGCAGCCCAGGAGCATGAAACCATTCACGCCCGTTCGGTCACTCTGAGCAGCTCCCGACATGGGCTGATCGCCAAAATCGACCTCGTTGAGGTGGAAAACGGTGCGGTTTGCCCGGTCGATTACAAACGTGGCGCGCCCCGACCAGGTGACGGAGCGCCGGAAGCCTGGGATACGGACCGCGTTCAACTGGCCGCACAGGCCATCATCCTCCGGGAAAATGGATACCACTGCGAAGAGGGGATTCTGTTCTACTGGTCCACGCGCCAACGCATCCGGCTACCGATTACGGACGATCTTATTCAACAAACTCTCGAGGCATTAGCCAAGGCACGCACAATAGCCACCGCCCGCCAGATTCCACCGCCTCTGTTCAATTCTCCAAAATGTCCCCGTTGCTCTCTGGTTGGCATCTGCCTGCCGGATGAAACCTGGATTACAGCCCGTATCCAGCTTGCCGAGTCCTCAGAACCCTCTCCGGCCGTCCAGTTGAGCCTCTTTCCAGAAGCTCCCGAAACCGCTCCAAACAATCCCCCCCTCCGGCGCCTCGTGCCGGCACGCGACGACGAAAAGCCCCTCTACCTCAATTCCCAAGGCCTACGCGTCGGAATCTCCGGCGGCGTCCTCCAAATGCGCGAGAAAGACGAGCTCGTCCAAGAAATCCGACTGATGGACATCAACCAGGTCAACGTTTTTGGCAATATCCAACTCTCTACCCAAGCAATCCAAGCCCTCTGCATGGAAGGCATCCCCATCAGCTACTTCTCGCTGGGCGGTTGGTTCTACGGTTTGACCCGAGGACACATCCTCAAAAACGTCTTCCTCCGAAGAGAGCAATTCCGCTTGGCAGAGCGTGACTGGCCCTGCCTCCAAATCGCCCGGGCTCTCATCTCCGGCAAAATCCAAAACCAAAGGACTCTGCTCCAACGCAATCACATCGAACCGCCTGCCAACGTGCTGGCCGCACTTAAACACCTCGCCCAACAAGCCCGATCGGCCGATTCCTTGGAAACCTTACGCGGAATCGAAGGAATGGCCGGGCATCTCTACTTCGCCCATTTTGCCGGCATGCTCAAAACCGACGACCTCTGGAAACAAACCACCAAAAACCAAACCCCATTCACCTTTGACTTCACCCATCGCAACCGCCGCCCTCCCCGCGATCCGGTCAATGCGTTGCTGTCTCTTGCCTACTCACTCCTGGCCAAGGACCTTACCATTACTGCGCTGGCCGTAGGATTCGATCCCTACATCGGATTCTATCACCAACCCCGCTTTGGCCGGCCGGCTCTTGCCCTCGACTTAATGGAGCCCTTCCGCCCACTCATCGCCGACAGCGCCGTCCTCATTGCCATCAACAACCGCATGCTCAGTCCCACCGACTTCATCCAGGTTGGCCCGGCCGTCGCCCTCAAGCCCGAGGGGCGCAAGCATTTCTTTAGAGCCTATGAACAGCGAATGGACACCCTCGCCACACATCCGCTTTTTGATTACCGCGTTAGCTATCGCCGCATGCTCGAAATCCAAACACGCCTCCTAGCCCGATACCTCACCGGCGAAATCCCCCAGTACACCCCCTTCGTCACAAGATAAGCCAACCACTGAAATCATTGACTCAATACCATTAAAACCACACGCTGTTGACCATTGCGAGAGGTTAGGCGCTGAAACACCTACAGGAACCGCTCGAATGCTCTAGGGGACAGAGCACCAGACACTTGGCAAAATCGTCTAAACAACGGCAGCATGGAAAACAATCCCAGCCACCAACCTCTCGCAGATCCTTGACCAGATCTTTGAAAACCAGCACCTTGCCACTAAGCGATCTCCGCGCTCACATGAGCGCGGCCCCGTTGAAGCTCGGAGGCGCTCCGGGTTCGCTCCTAGCGAATCTGGTAATCTCCGCGCTCACATGAGCGCGGCCCCGTTGAAGCAGCTGATTGCTGAGGACTAGCTGCCTGCTAGGGGAGTGGGATCTCCGCGCTCACATGAGCGCGGCCCCGTTGAAGCGTGGTCCGGTCGTCGTAGTCAATGATCTTCACC
>JANWVC010000011.1 GCA_025057755.1 Limisphaera sp.
CTGGGGCAAAATGCGACCAATGGCTGGAAAGCGTTCCTCAAGGAGGTGCGATTGGAGCCCGGCGGGGTGATTGAGTTCCCTGTGGTTGCAGCAGGCGGCACGAATGAATTACGCGTCACCCATGCCTGGACGGACGCGCCCGGCGTGGCCGAGAGCGTGTTCACGGTGGATTCGCCGAATCTGAAACTGGTCAACGACCTGGACTTGAGGGTCATCAAGCCCGTCCGGGGTGACGAACCTCCCGTGGGTCTTGGATCCGGTGACGCGCACCAATGCGGCAACGCGGGCGGACAACTTCCGGGACAACGTGGAGCAGGTGGTGATCACCAATGCGGTGGCCAACGGGGTTTATCTGGTGCGCATCACGCACAAGGGCACGCTGACCAACAACGTGCCTCAGTGGGATTCGATCGTGTTGAGCGGGATCGTGCCCCAGCCCAAGCCGACCTTGCGCATCAAGGACTTTGCGGTGACGGGCACGAACACGCTGATGATGAGCTGGGATGCAGTGGCGGGGCAGAACTATCAGGTGCAGTATCGGAACCATGTGGAGGGGCCGGGCTGGACGGACATCGGCGGGGTGGTGAATGCGGCGCGGACGAGCGTGAGCGTGACGCTGCCGCATGACCCGCAGCAGGCGCATCGGTCCTTCCGGGTGATCGAGGTTCCATGAGAATCTGGCGAAGAACAATTTGCCGTCTTGTTGGGCTCGGGGTGGCGCTGGCTTCCGCCAGCGCCACTCAAGCGCAAGGCACGATTCGTTATGTTGACGCAAACTTCTCATACGGGCCAATTCCCGGTTTTGACTACCGTTTGCTGGATCTCGACGGTAACGGAACCGCAGACTTCGTGATTGATTCAACAATGGGCATCACAACAGTTCTCCAAGCAAACGGAGATAACCGGATGCTTGCCTTCGCTAATTGGGATGGCGGAGCACTCCTGGATCCGCTTTTGGCAAGCGTGCCGATTGAGACAAAGCCTGCTTTGGCCAATCAGTTTTGGGCCGGGCGAGCAGCCATATCGGCATGTTCCACCATCGGCTGTCTTGGTCCCTGGCTCGGAGTGCGAGCCTATGCGGGGATTCAGTTCCGGATTGATGAAGCCATCCACTATGGTTGGATCCTGTTAGAAAACTGGGATTGGGTTAATGTCGGCAATGTTCTTGGCTGGGCATACGAGACGCGGCCCGGGTTGCCGATTCTAGCGGGTGCAATTCCAGAGCCTTCGACTTGGGCGTTGCTGACTCTCGGCGGCGGGTTGTTGGTGTGGGTTGGGCGGAAGCGGCACGCAGGCTGACCGCATGCCCATGACAAACCACCATCCCAACTTGAACAAGACGCCCGCGACAGCAAACGCCGCCACCTCAACCCACGTGGATTTCCACCGCTGCCTGGCCGTTCAAGAAACCGGCCGGGAACTCGTCGAGTCGCAAAGCCGCGACAGCCATCCGTAGAGTGCCTTGAGCAGCGCACCCGAGGGTCGTGGCCCGTTCGGCCAACAGGTCGAGATGCTCGAGCAAGGTGGCGGCCAGTTCGTCGAAAAGTGGATGGAGCGAATGGAACTGCGGGCCTGTAATGTTCCTGTAGGCCTGTTTGGTTTGCGTGTACAAATCGAGGGGTCGGCCAGATGCTGATTCAGCAGGGCCGAAATGGTTTCCCAAACGGCCGGCGCCAGATCCATTTGTTTGGGGCGAGCCTTAGCAGCGCTCATACAGGTCAGACTATGTCTGCTCGATTCCAAGCGGATCAATGAACAATCCGCCCAATGTTCGAGGGGGGATTAGGGCCGCAGACGGCCTTGGCGGGTGTCGAACGAAGTTGGATATGGGAGCAGCGGCTTGAAAGATGTCAACGAAACGGGTGGTGTTCCGCCACTGAGCCCGCATGGGAATTGGAAAGCATTTGCTTCAGAAGCCATCCATGTCTTGGGTCGGAGCATGCGCGGTCTTGGTGGTGTAGGGATGTGAATCTGGCGTCTGTCTTTCGTTTACGCCCTGGTTTTGACCCACCTGCTCCCACTGGCAGATACATTGTGGGGAATTGGGATGTTTTCCCATTGCTGTTCTTGTTTTGGCTGGAGAATGTAATCCTGGGTGGGGTCAACGTGCTGCGGATGCTTTCTGCGCGTGTGGATTCCGGCCTTCGCGGGTTGGCCAAGCACGCGATAAATTCCGCTTTTTGCGCTCACTATGGCGGGTTTTTTCTGATTCATGAGTCGTTTGTCGTCGTTTTCTTTGGGCGCGGCGATTGATCGATCCCCGATTCGCTGGCGTTCAGGGAGCATGAGGAGGTACTCAAGAGCCGGCGACGGGGATGACCGATTTTAGCCATGAAGGCCAGTTATGCAGTGCCTTTTGTGGCGAGTTATCTTGGCCAAGGTTGGTTTTAGACGACCGGCTTGATCGATTTGATGGGCGCACCGTATCGCGGCGGTGTGTTTGGATCTGGTGCGATTGGAAGGCAGCTTCATCGTTCTGCGTTGTGTTTCGCCCATTTGAGCGTTGGTGTTGTTGCTGTTGGCGACGATCGGGGTGAATCTGTGCCTCACTTTACGGGGATGTCGGTGCGTGGAGTAAGGAATGATCGCCGGCAGCTCGGCGAGCCATTGACACGGGCTGTCGGGCATACGCATCTGTACTACGGACCTCAACCCGTGGGCAAACGCGTGTAATGGGCTCATTTTCAACGGGTCGGCGTGGTTGACGGACCTAGCCGGGAAGTCGTGTGGTGAGCCAGGTCGTGAGAATCTTGTAGAATACCCCTTGCGCCGGAAGCGGCGAATGGTATAATCCGAGCTCCGTTTCACCCCGGAAAGCGGGGTGCAACCACGGACAGCATTGTTGTTGGCGGGCCGAGAACCGCGCTCCCTCGGGCCGGGAATGATGGTCCGCTGCTCCAGAGGTTGCTGATAAGAGATTGGACGTTTTATGCCGGTAAAGACTTTTCGACCGCTGACGCCGTCGCTGCGGTTCAAGACGGTCGCGGACTTCAGTGATATTACGAAGACGCGGCCGGAGAAGAAGCTGGTCGTAACTCGCAAGAAGACCGGCGGCCGCAATATGTACGGCCGGATTACTGCGCGCGGCATTGGTGGTGGGCACAAACAAAAAATTCGCCTGGTGGACTTCAAGCGGGACAAGCACGGGGTTGAGGCGACCGTGGTCGCGATTGAGTATGATCCCTGTCGCTCGGCCCGCTTAGCCTTGCTGAAGTACGCGGACGGAGAAAAGCGTTACATATTGGCGCCGAGCGGCTTGAAAGTGGGCTCTAAAGTGATGAGTGGGCCAACCGCTCCTCCGGAGGTGGGCAACAGTCTGCCTTTGAAGGCGATTCCGGTGGGATTGGCCATACATAACATTGAATTGGTGCCCGGACGGGGTGCTCAATTGGTGCGGAGTGCGGGCGCGGCTGCTACTCTGATGTCCCGGGATGGTGGTTATGCCCAAGTTCGTCTCCCCTCTGGTGAGATTCGGCTTATTCACGAGAATTGTTATGCTACCATCGGCCAAGTGGGGAATCTGGACCACAACAATGTGGTTTTAGGTAAGGCGGGACGCAGCCGGCACTTGGGCATCAGGCCCATCACTCGTGGCGTGGCCCGCAATCCAGTGGATCATCCAAACGGAGGTGGGGCCGGGAAAGCCAAGTCAGGGGGTGGTTGGCATCAATTAACTTCGCCATGGGGCCTATTGGCGAAAGGCGGTAAGACACGGGACCGGCATAAACCGTCAAATCGGTTCATCCTAATCCGTCGGAACGGGTTGCCAATGAAGCGCAAGTGAGGAAGTAGTCAGCCATGGGTCGATCTCTCAAAAAGGGTCCTTTTGTTGATTTACACCTTCTGGAAAAAATTCAGAAGGCTCGTGCCTCCGGGTCTCGAGCGCCGATTCGGACCTGGTCGCGTCGGTCGGTCATCACGCCGGATTTTGTGGGACTGACCTTCAATGTGCATAATGGCAAGACGTTCCAGCCAGTTTTCGTGACGGAGAACATGGTTGGGCATCGGCTGGGAGAGTTTGCGCCCACGCGCACGTTCCGAAAGCATGGGGCGCACACGGCGAAGGCGGAGAAGTGATATGGAAGTATACGCCGTTACGCGAAATGTGCCCATGTCGGCGCAGAAGATGCGCGAGGTGGTCCGTCAAATCCAAGGGCTGCCTGCAGTGCAGGCCCAGGCGTTGCTTTCTTTTATTCCGCGCAAGGGGGCTCGGTATGCAGAGCGGACCTTGCGTTCGGCGCTGGCCAACGCGGAAGAGATGGCTCGGCAGGGGAAATTTGAGCGGGTTCGGCCGGAGCAGTGGAAGGTTCGATTGGCAGTGGCCGAGGCGGGGATTACCTACAAGCGATTCATTCCCAAGGCGCGTGGTTCGGCAGGGCCGATTCGCAAGCGTCACTGTCATGTGCGGATTGTTTTGAGTACGGATTAGAGCGGAATTTGCGCATATGGGGCAAAAAACAAATCCCATTGGGCTCCGGGTCACCGTCAACAAGGATTGGCGGTCCCAGTGGTTTGCCAACAAGCGGGAATTTCCGAAGTTGGTGGCCGAGGATTTTGCGATTCGGGAATACCTTAAGAAGAAACTCGAATCGGCTTCGGTTTCTCGGATTTTGATCCAGCGTGCTGCGAATCGGTGCCGCGTGACCATTCGCACGGCCCGTCCGGGGGTCGTCATTGGGCGGAAAGGTGCGGAGATTGACCGCATTAAGGAAGAGCTCAGCCGAATGACGGGCAAGGAGATCTTCATTCACATTGACGACAACTTCAAGCCAGAGGTGGAGGCCCAGCTGATCGCTGAGAACGTGGCTTTGCAACTGGAACGCCGGGTGTCCTTCCGGCGGGCCATGAAAAAGGCGATTCAGGCGGCCCGGGATTGTCGCGATGTGAAGATCGAAGGGATTAAGATCCGTTGCGCCGGCCGGTTGGGTGGCGCAGAACTGGCCCGGGTGGAGCAATACCATTGGGGCCGTGTGCCCTTGCATACGTTACGAGCGAACATCGATTACGGCTTTGCCGAAGCCAACACGGTGTATGGTCGGATCGGAGTGAAATGCTGGGTGTGCTTCGGCGAGAATCCTGGGGCGGGATCACGAGGCCGGACTGTGCCGGGCGCCACAGGGGCAGCCAGCGCTGCCAAGGTCAATGCGTGAAAAGGGAGGATTGAGCCATGCCTTTGATGCCGGAGCGGGTTAAGTACAGAAAAATGCACCGGGGCAGCCGGGCCGGCATAGCCTCTCGCGGTCATACGGTGGCCTTTGGCGAGTACGGCTTGCAGGCTTTGGATCGGTGTTGGTTGGACACCAAGCAGATTGAAGCTGCTCGTGTGGCCATCACGCGTCACATGAAGCGGCATGGCAAATTGTGGATCCGGGTGTTTCCCCAGAAATCGTATACGAAAAAACCGCTGGAAACGCGGATGGGTAAAGGGAAAGGCCCGGTTGAATCCTGGGTGGCGGTGGTGCGCCCGGCGCAGATTTTGTTTGAATTGGACGGTGTGTCCGAGGCGGTGGCTCGCGAGGCGCTGCGGTTGGCTGCCAGCAAGTTGCCCATCCCCACCCGGTTCATCACGCGGCACGCTCATGGTTGAACATGCGATGGGAAATAGAGCGATGCTATGAAAAAGGATGAATGGCGTAAAGTTCGGGAAATGACGCTGCCGGAGCTGCAGGCCAAACTGCGCGAACTACGACAGGAGCTTTTCAACCTGCGGCTGCAGAAGGCGACCGCGCAACTGGAAAAGCCGTCCCGACTGCGGTTGTTGCGTCGCGACATTGCCCGGTTGGAAACCCGGGTGACACAATTGCGGCGTCAGACCCAGGTTGCCTAAGGGAGTGAGTTATGGCGGAGTCGCAATCAACACCGGCAATCCAGCGTGGCCACCGGAAGGAGCGCGTGGGCGAGGTGGTCGCCGCACGGATGATGAAAACCATCACCGTGCGGGTGGAGCGGCGATTTGCACACCCGCGTTATCGCAAGGTGGTCAAGGCGTACAAGAAATACTATGTGCATGATGAAAAGGGCGAGGCGCGGGTGGGAGACCGGGTACGTATTGTGGAGACCCGGCCTTTGTCCAAGACCAAGCGATGGCGCTTGGTAGAAATTTTGGAACGAGCCGCAACCTGAGCGGAGGGAGGTTGTATGTTGCAGGTCCGATCGCATTTGGAGGTGGCCGATAACACCGGGGCCAAACTGGCCTGGGCGATTGGCGTGTTGGGCAGAAACCAGCGGTACGCCCGGATTGGAGACGTAATCAAGGTGCACATTAAAGCGGCGGCTCCGGACGGCCAGGTCAAAAAGGGTGATGTATGCAATGCAGTGGTGGTGCGCACGCGGCATCCCATCCGTCGCAGCGATGGTTCTTATCTTCGATTTGACAGTAACGCGGTGGTTTTAATTGACAAGGATAACAACCCGCGCGGCACGCGCATATTTGGGCCGGTAGCGCGCGAGCTTCGCGAGAAAAAGTTCATGAAGATCATTTCGCTGGCCCCGGAGGTGATTTGAGCAACCATGGGTGGCCTGCACGTCAAGCGTGGTGATGAAGTTGTCGTGCTTGCGGGCGCGCACAAGGGTAAGCGCGGTCGGGTGATCCACGTGGATCCGCAGCGGCAGCGGGTGCTGGTAGAGGGCGTCAATCTGATCAAACGGCACATGCGCAAGAGCCGTCAGCATCCGCAGGGGGGGATTATCGAGCGGGAGGGCCCGATCCATGCCTCCAACGTGATGCGCGCGGATGTTTGGGAAGCCCGTCGGGCTCGCCAAACTGTCCCCAAGTCGGCTTGAGGAGGTAAGCTCGATGGCATTGGCTGAGTCCCGTCCATGAAACCGAGGTTGTATCAGAAATATCTCGACGAGGTTGTACCCGTCCTGCGGGAGAAATACGGTTACACCAATCCGCACCAGGTGCCACGTTTGGTCAAGATTGTGGTCAGCATGGGTGTGAGTGCCCAGTTGGAGAAGACGGCAGTGGACGATGCAGCGCGAGACCTGGCGCTGATAACGGGCCGCAAGCCGGCCATCAACCGGGCTCGACACAGCGTGTCCAATTTCAAGCTGCGCAAAGGGCAACCGATCGGATGCCGCGTTACCTTGCGGCGGGAAGTGATGTATGAGTTTTTTGACCGGTTGGTGTCGGCGGCTCTGCCGCGCATTCGGGACTTTCGCGGCTTGTCCCCGCGCAGTTTTGACGGTCGGGGCAATTACACCTTTGGCATCTCCGATCAGACGATTTTCCCGGAGATTGATTTGGATAAGATCAAACGCCATCAGGGCATGGACATTACGTTTGTGACCTCGGCGCAAACGGATGCCGAGGCGTACGACCTGTTGCGGTTGCTGGGCATGCCGTTTGCCGCGGGTCGCTAAGTGGGCGTGCAGAGAGGTGGCTCTTTATGGCCAAGAAATCCTGGATTGAACGAAACAAAAGGAAGATGGCGACGGTGCAGAAATACGCAGCCGTCCGCGCGGAATTAAAGGCAAAGCGCGATTATGCAGGCTTGGCCAAGTTGCCGCGCGATGCCAGTCCGGTGCGGGTTGTGAATCGGTGTTCCATCACGGGGCGCCGTCGCGGTTACATACGGAAGTTTGGGGTGTCGCGGCTGACCTTTCGAGAGGCGGCTCTTCAGGGATTAATTCCGGGAGTCATCAAGGCGAGTTGGTGAAGCGTTTTTATGGATCCGATTGCTGACATGCTGACGCGCATCCGGAATGGCGCGCGGGCCTTGCATCCGGTGGTGGAGGTGCCGTGGTCACGGCTCAAAGAGAACATCGCGGCTGTACTCCGGCGGGAAGGATTTTTAGCGGATTTCACGGTTTGCGGGGAAAAGGTGAAGACCTTGAGGCTGCATCTGAAATACCGTGGCAAACGATGCGTGATCGAGGGCTTGCGTCGTGTGAGTAAACCGGGTCTCCGGTATTATGTCGGCGCGCAAGAGATCCCCAAGGTGCGGGGCGGCTTGGGAGTGGCGATTGTCTCCACTTCGGAGGGCGTCATGACCGGCTACGAGGCCCGCCGCAAAAATCTGGGCGGTGAACTGATTTGTTACGTGTGGTAGGATTGGAGCTATGTCGCGTATAGGCAAATTGCCAGTCCCGATCCCGGCACGGGTTAAGGTACAGGTCCAGGGTCGGACGATTACAGCAGAGGGCCCCAAAGGAAGGTTAACCCTCCAGCTGCCGCCCCTGACATCGGCCCGATTGGAGGGCGACCGCATCGTGGTGGAACGGCAGGCGGACACCAAGCAGGCCAAAGCCATGCATGGTTTGGGCCGTGCACTGGTGAACAACTTGGTCCGAGGCGTGGCAGAGGGTTATCGTAAGCGGTTGGAGATCCAGGGTGTCGGTTTCCGGGCGGCCATGCAGGGCAACACCCTGACGCTCAGCCTGGGGTATTCGCATCCTGTGATTTATCCGGCGCCCGAGGGCGTCAAGATCACCGTGGAAGAAAACACGAAAATCGTGGTTGAAGGCCCCGACAAACAGCAGGTGGGCCAGGTTGCCGCGCAGATTCGCAGCTTTTATCCGCCCGAGCCGTATAAGGGCAAGGGCATCCGGTACGAAGGCGAACAGATTATCCGCAAGGAGGGCAAGACGGCCCAGTAAAGGCCGCACGCCTGTGTTCACGGCCAGACCGTGCCCCAACCATGAGAGTCGAAATCAAACACGAACAAGCCCGAAAGCGGCATTGGCGCGTGCGTAAAAAGGTGGTCGGCACCGCGGACCGACCCCGCATGAGTGTGTGTTTCACCAACAAGCACATATACGTTCAGTTCATCGATGACACACGGGGGGTGACCTTGGCAGCCGTGTCCACGCGGGATCGCTTGATCCCCAACCGCGACAAATTGGCGGCCAACGTTTCCAGTGCGCGCGTGATTGGTCGGCTAGCCGCAGAGGCAGCCCTGGCCAAGGGCATCCGCAAGGTGGTGTTCGATCGTGGCTCGGCGCGTTACCACTGGTCCATGGGCAAGGACGGCCAACCTGTGTATGGAAAGGTGGCTGCGCTGGCGATGGCAGCTCGGGAGGCAGGCTTGGAATTTTGAACGTGACGGAGGACACTGTGGCTGAGAAAGATCTGCATTTGCAGGAAGATGGCCTAGTCGGGTCGGAAGAGGCGCGAGAAGAGGTTCGCCCGGGCCGCGGCGGCCGGCGTGCCATTGCCGAGGCTCCCGAACTGACCTTCAGCACGGGGGATCAACCCGAGCTGATGGAAAAAGTGATTTACATTAATCGCTCGGCTAAGGTGGTCAAAGGAGGACGCCGCTTTTCCTTCAGCGCCTTGGTGGTGGCGGGCGATCGAAAAGGCCGAGTGGGCTTGGGTATGGGCAAAGCCGGTGAGGTGGCTGATGCCATCCGGCGCGGGGGCGAGATTGCCAAGGCCAACATGGTCGCGGTGGCTCTGTTGGGGAGTACGATCCCGCATGAGGTGGTATGCCGGTCCGACGGTGCGCAGGTTTTGCTTCGGCCGGCTTCTCCGGGAACAGGTGTGATTGCAGGCCGGACAGTGCGGGCAGTGTTGGAGGCCGCGGGGGTCCGCGATGTTTTGAGCAAGTCTTTGGGATCTAAAAATCCGGTCAATGTAGCCAAGGCCACCATGAAAGCTTTGTTGCGTCTGCGGTTGCCGGATGAGGTGTTTGAAGAACGAGGGTTGGAACGACGGCGCAAAACAACGCCTGCTTCGGGTGGAGGCACCGAGGCTGCAGCCGTTACCAGTGCTTGAGAATTATGCGATTGCACGATTTGAGACCTCGGCCGGGCGCCAAACATCGCCGGAAACGCCTGGGTATTGGAGAATCGAGCGGACACGGTAAAACCAGCGGTCGTGGCGGCAAAGGGCAGACTGCGCGCTCCGGGTCTTCCATCCGACCTGGCTTCGAAGGCGGACAGATGCCGTTGATTCGGCGCATCCCCAAGCGCGGATTCAACAACCGGCGTTTTGCCACTCGGTTCATTCCGGTTAACGTGGAGGCGTTGAACCGGTTCGAGGATGATACGGTGGTGGATGAGGCACTCTTACGCAGCGTGGGACTAGCAAACGGTCCGGCTGATGGAATCAAGATTCTTGGCCGGGGTGAACTGACTCGGCGACTGATTGTACGGGCACATGCGTTCAGCGCTTCTGCCCGGTCACAGATTGAAGCCCGGGGCGGCCGCTGTGAGCTTGTTGTGACCGCGTCCCCGGCTCAACCTGCCGCCTGATCTGGTCTTTGGCCATGCTTGCCGGCATTGTCCAGACCTTCAGCAACTGTTTCCGCATTCCTGAGCTGAAGTCGCGGATTCTATTTACGTTGATGCTGCTGGCGGTTTGCCGGTTGACGGCGTACATCCATTGTCCGGGGCTGGACGGCAACACTCTGGCAGCATTCTTTCGGCAAAAGGCGCAGCAGGATCCCAGCGGCGGTCTCCTCGGCCTGTATAGTCTTTTCACGGGCGGGGCATTGGAGAACTGTGCCATCGGTGCGCTCGGGATCATGCCGTACATTAGTGCCACCATCATCATTCAATTGATGACGGCGGTGGTACCGCGTCTGAGCAAGTTGGCACGCGAGGAAGGGGGGCGCACCAAACTGATTCAATACGGGCGTTACCTGACCGTGCTGTTGTGTTTGGGCCAGGGATTCGTAATGGCTTTGGGCTGGGAACATCCTGAAAAAATCTTTGGGGAAGGAATTGGTCGCTTGGTCTTGTACGAAGACACCCCGCTGCAGATTTGGTGGTACCGGATTCAGACCACCTTGGTGCTTACCACGGGAACCATGCTGTTGATGTGGTTGGGCGAACAGATCACAGATCGCGGCATCGGCAACGGGGTGTCCCTGGTGATTACTGTGGGGATTTTGGCGCGCTTGCCGGCGGCGTTGATCTCGTTGAAGGTGATGTTTTTCCCGGGGGCGGGTTTGGAAGCTCGTTACAATCTGGGGCACGCGGTGGCTTTGCTGGTCCTGTTGGCCGCCGTGATTGCCGGTATCATCGCTGTGACGCAGGCACAGCGGAAAATTCCAGTGCAGTACGCGCAGCGGGCGGTGGGCCGTAAGGTTTATGCCGGGGGAACTTCTTATTTACCGCTGCGGGTAAATTATTCGGGGGTGATGCCGATTATTTTCGCCCAAGCAGTCCTGATGTTTCCGCAGCAGATCTTTGCCCGGTTGGGTCAGCTTTACGACGTAAAACTTTTCCGGGACCTGGCGGCCAGTCTCAATCATGGCGCTGGCCTGTATTTGCTGCTCTACACGTTGATGATCCTGTTCTTTTCCTACTTTTGGGTGGCCACCCAATTTAATGAGCTCCAGATCGCGGACGATCTCAAGAAAAACGGTGGGTACATCCCGGGCGTTCGGCCGGGCGCAGCCACTAGCGAGTATTTGCACAATGCAATGCACCGGATCACGCTGGCTGGAGCGGTGTTTCTAATGATCATTGCCGTGATCCCGGATCTGTTGACCAGTCAGATGCAAATCCCTTACGCGGTTTCCACCTTTTTCGGAGGCACCAGTCTTTTGATTACGGTAGGTGTGATGTTGGACACCATGCGGCAGGTGGAGACCCACTTGCTCATGCGGCATTACGATGGTTTTTTGAAGAAGGGCCGAATCCGGGGCCGGTTCTGATCATCGGCTTGCCGGTCCCGATTCCTTTGGGCCAACCCGGCAGCCTGGCGATGGCGCCATGATCATTCTCAAAACCGAACGCGATCTGGAGTCGATGCGGCCTGCCTGCCGTGTGGCAGCCAAGGTCCTGCAAGAGACGGTCGCTTTCATTCGACCCGGTTTGACCACGCGGGAGGTGGATGAATTTGCGGCTGAACGGATTCGGCACTATGGTGCCAAGAGTGCCTTTTTAGGGTATCGCAAGTATCCGTGCCATATTTGCATCTCGGTGAACAACGAGGTGGTTCATGGTTTGGCGGGACCCAGGCGGTTGGAGTTTGGGGACATCGTGAGCTTGGATGTAGGCGTTTATTACCGGGGTTTTGTCGGAGACACCGCGGTGACGGTGCCGGTGGGGGGGTGTAGTGTGGAGGCGCAGCGACTGTTGGATGTTACCCGACAGGCTTTGTGGGAGGGGATAGCACGGGCCTGTCCGGGCAACCGCGTGGTGGACATTTCCCGCGCGATCCAGGAGTACGTGGAACGGCACGGTTTCAGCGTAGTCCGGGAATTTGTAGGTCACGGTGTGGGTCGCACGGTGCATGAGCAGCCCGAGGTGCCCAATTTCGTGGATGGGAAACCCTCGCCACGACTGCGGCCGGGTATGACCCTGGCCATCGAACCGATGGTCAATGCCGGCGCCCCAGAGATCGAGGTGCTCAAGGATGGCTGGACAGCGGTCACGAAAGATGGTTCACTGTCGGCTCACTTTGAGCACACGGTCCTTATCACCGAGGGCGAGCCCGAGGTGCTGACATGCACGGACGAGGAGAATGGAACGTTGAAGCAGAAGTGATCGCACCGTTGGGGCCGGGAGTTTATCGGGCGCGTCTGCCCAATGGCCATGAATTGGTGGCCTTCGTACGGGGACGGGCGCGATTGCGAGCTCCGCAGTGGCAGCCGGGGGACCGCCTCCGGGTGACCGTGTCCGCATATGATTTGTCGTGCGGCCGCATCGAATGGAACGAACAAACAACGCAGATATGAAAGTGAGAGCGTCAGTTCGAAGGCTCTGCGAGCATTGCAAGGTCGTGCGTCGCAAGGGAGTCATTCGCATCATTTGTAAGAATCCGCGTCACAAGCAGAGGCAGGGTTGACAGGCATTACGAAAACGCAAACGCATCACACCCGTAGAGGATTGCCATGCCACGCATTATCGGTGTTGAAATTCCGGGCAACAAGCCGATCGAGATTGCCCTCCGATACATTTATGGAATCGGTCCTACACTGGCCAAGGAGATCTGTCAGCGGGCGCAAATTGATCCGCATATCCGCGCCAAGGACCTCACGGAGCAACAGATTTCTCAGATCGTTCATGCCATACAAGATGGCAAGTATGTGATTGAGGGGGACCTGCGCCGCGAGATTGGGTTGAACCTTAAACGACTGCAGGCCATCAAGTGTTACAGGGGATTGCGGCACTTGCGCGGGTTACCCGTCCGTGGTCAGCGCACGCAGACCAATGCGCGCACCCGGAAAGGTCCGCGCAAAACTGTGGGCGTCCAACGCAATCCTCACGCGAAGAAAGGCATTCACTGATTTGTTTGATTGGTTCCCATGGCTGATCCTCATACGAAATCCACCAAAGCGGAAGCCCAGCCGGCTGCTTCCGAGGCCAAGACCGATAAGGCGGCCAAGGCTGCGAAGACTGCCAAGGCCGGTAAGGACATTAAAGAAACGAAGGAAGCCAAACCCAAGCGTGAGGCGGCCAAACCGGCTGAATCTGCGCCTGAGCCCGTGCCCGAAGCTTCCGGTCCCACGGCTGCGACGGCCCCCACGGCTGCGGAACTGTTGGCCGATGAATTGGCGGGCAAAAAAATCATTAAGGCCAAAGGGGCCAAAAACATTACAACCGGCATTGCCAATATCTTGGCCACCTTTAACAACACCATCGTGAGCATTACGGACATGCAGGGCAACGTAATTGGATGGTCCAGTGCCGGGCGCGTCGGCTTCAAGGGATCTCGCAAGAGCACTGCATATGCCGCACAGTTGGTGGCGCAGGATGCCGCCCGGCGTGCCATGGCGCATGGCATGCGCGAAGTGGAGGTGCGGGTAAAAGGGCCGGGCTCGGGTCGCGAAGCCGCCATCCGGGCTTTGCAGGCCATCGGCTTGGAAATTACGGTCATCAAGGACGTCACGCCGGTTCCTCACAATGGCTGTCGTCCACGCAAGAAACGCAGGGTTTGAAGCTGGGTCGAAGCATTTTCTCAAGTTCGGCTTATGGCACGCTATACCGGTCCGCGAGTTCGCATCAGTCGTCGATTCGGCATCCCGATTTTTGGCGAATCCAAATATTTGGAGCGGCGGAACTATCCGCCGGGTGTTCATGGGCCCAAGGCACGTCGGAAAATCACTGACTATGCCCTGGGTTTGATGGAAAAACAGAAGCTGCGTTATTATTACGGATTGCAGGAACGCCAATTCCGGCGCGTGTACGAGCAGGCGTTGCGTCGCCGGGGGGTCACAGGCGAGACCATGTTGCAGATTTTGGAAATGCGTTTGGACAACGTGGTTTACCGGCTGGGCTTTGCCCCGACTCGGCCGGCGGCTCGTCAAATGGTGACCCACGGCCATATTCGTGTTAATGGCCGGAAGGTTAATATTCCTTCGTACGCCTTGAAGGTGAACGATGTAATCGAACCAAAAGATTCCGATGTATCGAGGCAGTTGGTGAACCGTGGGTTGGAAGCCTCAACCAGCCGGCCGGTGCCGGATTGGTTGTCGGTTAATCGAGAGGCTTTCCGCGGGGTGGTGATGCGTGTGCCCACCCGGGATGAGATCCAGCCGATTGCCAACGAGCAGGCGGTAGTAGAATTTTACTCCCGCTGAAGAGCAGTCACGCGGCTCCGCGGGGGCGGAGCCATGCAATTATAGGGGCCTGGTCCGGTGCGGGAGCCGGTTCAGGTCAGGTTACAATTGCAGGAAAGGAACCTAACCCATGCCTGTCCGATTGGGACGATTCGAAATGCCGAAGCGGTTGGTCAAAGACGAGGCCACCGCCACGGCGACATATGCAAAGTTCACGGCCGAGCCCTTTGAAACGGGTTACGGTCACACGCTGGGCAACTCGCTCCGGCGGGTGTTGCTGTCATCACTGGAAGGAGCGGCCATTACCTCGGTTAAGATTGATGGAGCGTTACACGAGTTCTCCACCATTGACGGGGTGATTGAGGATGTCACGGACATTGTGCTCAACCTTAAGAAAGTGAAGTTCAAGGCACACACACGCGATCCCCAGACTCTGTTGTTGTCTGTCCACAAGGAAGGTCCGGTCACCGCCGGGGACATCCAGCTCAATCAGAACGTCGAACTGGTCAATCCAGAACAGCACATTTGCACCTTGGCTCGGAAAAAGAAATTCGAAATGGAGCTGGAGGTGAAAGTGGGTCGCGGGTTTTGTCCCGGCGAGGAGAACAAAAAGCCGGGTCAACCTATCGGGGTGATTGCGATCGACTCGATTTTTTCACCGGTCACGCGCGTGCGATACACTGTGGAGGCCGCTCGGGTGGGACAAAAAACGGATTATGACCGGTTGATTTTGGAAATCTGGACGGACGGTCGGGTTTCCCCCGACGACGCTCTGGTGCAGGCATCGGCCATCTTGCAGCGGCACTTGGATGTCTTCGTGGGCTATGACAAGAACGCCGTACAATTTGAGGAAGCCACCCAGAAGCAGGACGAGGAACGACAGCGGCTGAAGAAGCTGCTGAACATGAGCGTCAACGAAATCGAGTTGAGCGTGCGGGCCGCCAATTGCCTCAACAATGCCAACATTACAACCGTGGGGCAACTGGCCATGAAGACCGAGCAGGAAATGCTCAAATACCGCAACTTCGGCAAGAAATCGCTCAACGAGATTAAAGAGAAATTGGCGGCTCTGGGCTTGTCCCTCGGCATGACCTTTGATCCGAGCTTGTTGGAACCGCCCAAGGACGAGTCCAAGAAGAGCCTGGCAACCTGAGCAGTTGCCCCTTTCCACAATTCCTGGCTTATGCGACATCGCAAACGCACGGCCAAACTGAGCCGAACGTCCGAGCACCGCAATCGGATGCTGGCTAGCTTGGTTTGCAGCTTGATTCGTCACAATCGGATCACCACCACGCTGGCGAAGGCCAAGGCTGCCCGATCCCTGGCGGAGAAGTTGGTGACCCTGTGCAAAAAGGGTACGCTCCATGCGCGGAGGTTGGCTAGCGCGCGGCTGTATCAGGACGAGGAAGCGTGCCGCATTCTCTTTAAGCAGATCGCGCCGCATTTTCAGTCGCGCCCTGGCGGTTACACCCGGATCGTGCGACTGGGCCAACGCCGCGGCGATGCGGCCCAACTGGCCATGCTCGAGTGGGTAGAGCTGCCCCAGGCGGCTTCCACCGGCTCGCCCGAGAGCAAACCGGAGGCGGCCGCGGCACCTGCGGCTCAGAAAGCTTAAAGAGACATACCTAAACCAGGGCGACTGTTCGACTGAGCTTCGCCGCTCGTCTGAGATGTTTCGGTTCAGGCGGGCGGCTTTTTCTTCGGCTCACGTGGACTCATGGCGCGTTGCCCTGGAATAGGCTCGAGCTCGGAAGGTTGTGGGTTTTTTCCGTGCCGCGGAGACGGTCCGACTGACGTCGGGGTGCGTTCGGGCTAGGGCTGCAGATTGGATGAATGGTTTGCAGAGCTCCGCGGGCTCAGGCGCTCGAGCTGAAGGCGCGCTTCCGGGTAATCCGGCCGAAGCTGCAGAGCCCGCAACAATAGATTTTGAGCTTCCGCCGTGCGGCCTTGCCGGAGGCGCAATTGCGCCAGGTTAAACAGAGCCTCAGGGTTATTTGGATTTAAGGCAAGAGCTTTATCGTAAGCCTGTTGGGCTTCCGGCAACCGCTGTGTTTCCAACAAGACGTTGGCGAGGTTGTTCCACGCTCTGGAGTCGGCCGGGTTCAGAGACAGCGCTTGACGGAAGGCTTCTTCGGCTTGGCTCCATTGTCCGAGCGCTGCCAACGCGTTGCCAAGATTGCTATACGAGGGGCCGTGGCGGGGGCGCAGCCGAACGGCCTCACGTAGGTAGGGCAAGGCATCCGCCAACCGGCCTTGCATGCCCAGCGCCACTCCGATATTGTTCCACGTATCTGCGTAGGACCGGTCCGATTCCAGCGCCGTGTGGTACATGTTCATGGCCTCTTCAAATCGGCCCAACGCAGCCAGAACGTTGCCAAGGTTGTTGAGAATCCCCACGTGTTGGGGACGCAAGCGCACGGCCTCCTCCAGATAGGGCAGTGCTTCGTCGGGACGGCCAGTTTCGGCGAGGGCGTGGCCCAGGTTGTTGAGGGCGTCGGGATATCGTGGGCGAATGGCCAATGCAGCCCGGTATTGGTGGATTGCTTCCTCCCATCGTCCCTGCAGGGCGTAATAGTAACCCAGATTGTTATGGGCCAGTTCGTTGTTCCGGGTCACGGCCAGCGTGCGCTGAAATAAGGTCTCGCTGTTTTGCCAAAAGCCGATCTGACGCCAACAAAGAATGGCATAACTGCTGGTGATGGTGCCGCAAACGATCCATAGCCATGGTCCATGCCGAGTCCATGGGGCTGCGGCCCGTGCTAATGTTTCTGCGGCTGCCAGGCTAAGTCCAACCGCGGGCAGATACGTGTAACGGTCGGCCATGGATTGGATGCCCACTTGCACCAGGCCGATCATGGGAACCAACGTCCCGCTGAACCAGGCCCAACCCACCCAGAGGTGAGGCCAATGTTTGCGACGTTGCCACGCGCACAAGGTCAAGGCCATTATCAGGGCACTGCTGAGTCCCACCCATGCCAGGGGCCAATGAACTGGATGCGGATACAAAACGGCCAGATCCACCGGCCACAACGTTTTGAGCAAATAACGGGCGTACGAGATCGGAACATTCTCCAGTCTGGCCTGCCAGGGAAGAGCTTCCATGGAAGCTACAGCGCCACCGGATTGTTGGGCTCGATAGGTTACAACGCAGGATGCTAGAGCTAGGGCGAAAAACGCGGCTTTTTCACGTACCAACGGCCACCAGGCGCGACATAACTTTTTGGCCGCCCCCGACCACCGAACCCCACCATGAGCCGGCTCAACTCCCTGAGCTGACAAGCGCCGAAACGGCCAATAATCCAGAAGTAGCAACACAAAAGGCAATGAGACCATCGTGGGTTTGCACATCAGGGCTGCGGCGTAGGTTGCAAGGGCTGGCAGCCGGAGGGCCTTTGCTTTAAATGTCGAACCTTCTGCCACGCTTCGGCTGTATGCCAATAACGTGAGCAGACCGAAAAAGAGACTCAGGACGTCCTTCCTTTCGGAGACCCATGCGACGGATTCAACCCGCAGCGGATGCACGGCAAAAAGCAGGGCCGCAAACCAGGCGGCGGTGGCATGACGTGTGCATCGGTGGAGTAGCAGGAAAACCATCGCAGCATTGGCCGAGTGCAGGACCAGACTGGTCAGATGATGACCTGCAGGTCTCAAACCGAACCAAGTTACGTCCAGCATGTGGGAGATCCAGGTCAGCGGATGCCAGTTGCTGGCGTGTAGGGTGCGGAACGCCCACCCGATGCCTTCCCACCGCAGGCCTGCTTGGACCTGCTCGTTGGCTGTGACGTAGTCCCCGTCGTCATAATCCACAAACCCGCACGTGAGCACTCGGCTGAAGACTCCCGCCGTGAGGCAAGCGAGGAGCATCGCGCCTAGAAGCTGGAGAAGGGCGCGCCCTTTGTTGGACTTGTGTCCGGCCGACTGGCTCATGGAGCTTCCGTAAGTTGCATCCCAAACCTCGCAAAGGATACCATCTGTTCTCAGCTTTTGGAGCAGGCCGGCAAATGTTCGTCTTTTTGTGCTGCATCCTGCCTGTGCAGCAACGGCCTGGAAGGGATTTCCCGTGATTGCCATTCGATGAGCGACCGGAAGGGACTCGCATTTCGGAAAGCAAGGCCGACAATCGAATTCGCGTGTTTCGAGGTTTTTCCGCTTGTCAGTTGTGTGTCGCGCTTTGACCATGGGATGGGACGCACCCGCTGCCGCAGAATGTGGCAGGCGCTGTTCTGCGGTTGAGAGACTCGGTTACCGGGTGGGTAGGGACCGAGAGTGAGCTGCGATTGGGCGGACGCGCGAGGTTGCATCATGTCAATTTTTGCGGGCAAAACTCTGTTGATTACCGGAGGCACGGGCTCCTTCGGCAACGCGGTGGTACGTCGGTTTTTGGCCACCGATATTGCCGAGATCCGCATCTTTAGTCGGGACGAAAAAAAACAGGATGACATGCGCCATGAACTGCGCAGTTCCAAAGTTAAGTTTTACATTGGCGATGTACGCAACTACGAAAGCATCCATAATGCGATGCGAGGCGTTAATTTGGTCTTCAATGCTGCGGCCTTGAAGCAGGTGCCCTCTTGCGAATTTTACCCCATGGAGGCCGTTTACACCAACGTGATCGGAACCGAGAACACGCTGAATGCCGCCATTGCAGAAGGCGTTGGCCATGTGATTGTGTTGAGCACCGACAAAGCCGTCTATCCGATCAATGCCATGGGCATGTCCAAGGCGTTGATGGAAAAGGTGGCGGTGGCTAAAGCTCGCTTGCTTGGGGAACGTCGCCCCACAATTTGTGTCACCCGTTACGGCAATGTCATGGCTTCCCGGGGGTCTGTGATTCCCTTGTTTGTCAACCAGATTCGCAGTGGCAAACCACTGACCATTACGGATCCTGAGATGACCCGATTTATGATGTCGTTGGACGAAGCGGTGGATTTGGTTTTGTTCGCCTTTGAGCGGGGCGAACCGGGTGACACCTTTGTGCAAAAGTCGCCTGCGGCTACCATCGGGCAGTTGGCCCGGGTTTTGTTGGCGATTTTTAATGCGAACAACGAAATTCGAATCATTGGCACTCGTCATGGGGAAAAGAAGCATGAAACACTTTTGAACCGGGAAGAAATGGTTCGGGCGGAAGATTTGGGCCGGTATTACCGCATCCGGCCAGATGCGCGGGACCTGAACTACGCATTGTATTTTGAGCAGGGCGAACGCAAGGTGGCGGAGACCGAGGACTATACCTCGGCCAACACGCGTCGGCTGACCGACCAGGAGCTCAAGGAGATGCTGCTGCGTTTGCCTTATATCCAAGCCGCGCTGCGCGGCGAGACACCTGCCGGCTTATGAACCCTCCCGACAAGCGGCAGGGTCCTATGAAACGGGTTTTGGTCACGGGGGCTTCCGGATTTATCGGGCGGAATTTGGTGACTGCGCTGCGCCGCCGGGGAGACTTGGATGTGTTGACCTGCGGCCGGGCGGATCCACCCGGCCGGATGGAAGAGCTTGCCAGCACGGCGGAGGCTGTTGTTCACCTGGCGGGCGTGAATCGGCCCGCGGACGAGAATGAATTCGTCACCGGAAATGTGGAACTGACTCGCCAACTTTGCCGGGCGTTGGAACGGGCGGGTCGGCGCGCGACCTTGATCCTGACCTCGTCGATCCAAGCGGAGCTGGACAACCCGTATGGTCGCAGCAAGCGGGCGGCGGAAGTGTTGGCAGAAGCTTACCAACAGTCCGCTGGCGCCGCTGTGTTCATTTACCGGCTGCCAAACGTGTTTGGCAAATGGAGTCGGCCGCATTACAACACGGTCGTCGCCACCTTTTGCCACCAGATCAGCCGCGGTCTCCCTGTGCACATCAGTGACCCAGCCAGACGATTGCGCCTGGTGTATATCGACGATGTGGTCAGGAGTTTTGAGGGGGTTCTTTTGCAGCCGGAGGTCGTACCGGGTTGTTACCGTCCCGTTGTAGAACCGGAGTTTTCTATCACGCTCGAAGAATTACACGACCGCATCGTGTCCTTCCGGGATGCAGGGGCTCGGGGTTGCGTGCCGGACTTGTCCGACCCCTTTCAACGAGCCTTATACGCGACTTACCTATCGTTCTGTGATCCGGCAAACTTAGCGCGCTCCGTGGAGATAAAGCGGGATGCTCGAGGCTGGTTGTTTGAATTGGTTAAGTCCGTTCAAGCAGGCCAGGTGTTTGTCTCGCTAACTCGGCCCGGAGTAACGCGTGGCCATCACTATCATGACACGAAGGTTGAGAAATTTTGCGTCGTTCAAGGTCGAGGTCGAATTCGTCTCCGGCCCGTGCACGGATCGGAAATCCTTGAATATGAGGTGGACGACGAGACGATCCGTGTCGTGGAAATTCCTCCGGGATACACGCACTCCATTGAGAATATTGGATCGGTGGACCTGATTACGTTGTTTTGGGCCAGTGAGATCTTTGATCCGGCCCGGCCCGATACCCACCCGCTGCCCGTGACCGAGTGTGGGATGGAAGAGGATCGTCCTGATACCCGGATGCGAACGGCTCAAAAGCATGCGTAGCTCCCTCAAGGTGATGACGATCGTGGGTACGCGACCGGAACTGATCCGGTTGTCGCGGGTGATCGCAGTGCTGGAGGATGTTACTTCCCACGTGCTGGTTCACACTGGTCAGAACTACGATTATGAATTGAACGAAGTTTTCTTCCGTGACCTGGGGTTGCCTCGGCCGCGGCATTATCTGGATGCAGCGGGTCGGACTGCGGCGGAAACCATCGGCAATACAATCGCCCGTGCCGATGAGGTTTTGGCCAAGGAGAAACCGGACGCGGTTCTGGTCTTGGGTGACACCAACAGTTGTTTGGCGGTGATTCCGGCCAAACGCCGCAAGATCCCGATCTTTCATATGGAGGCGGGTAACCGATGCTTTGACTTGCGCGTTCCCGAGGAGATCAATCGCCGGATCGTGGATCATGTCAGCGACATCAATTTATGTTACACCGACCATGGGCGTCGGTATTTGCTGGCAGAAGGGCTGCCACCGGACCGGGTCATCAAAACTGGGTCGCCGATGAAGGAGGTGCTGGACTATTATCGGCCCGGAATCGAGGCTAGTGATGTGTTGACCCAGCTGAAGCTTGTGCCGCGCCAGTATTTCGTTGTGAGTCTGCATCGGGAAGAGAACGTGGACGACCCGCAACATTTGGGTTGTTTGGTGCGAGCACTTAATCTGCTGGCTCGACAGTATGGCTATCCGTTGATTTTCTCGTGTCATCCTCGTACTCGTCAGCGTCTCCAGAAATCTGGTCTTAAGCTGGATGCGCGCGTGCGGTTGATGCCACCGCTGGGATTTTTTGATTACGTGGCACTTCAGAAGTCGGCTTTTTGCACGCTTTCCGACAGCGGGACCATCACGGAGGAGTCGTCCATTCTTGGATTTCCCGCTGTCACGGTGCGCGAGGCGCACGAACGGCCGGAAGGAATGGATGAAGGCGCGGTGGTCATGACAGGGCTTGACCCGCGTCATATTTTGGAGAGCGTTGCTGTGACGTTGCGATTATTCGAGCAATTCGGTCCCTGTCGGATGCCACCCGACTATCAAGTGGATCACGTTTCTTGGAAGGTCGCGAAGATCATCCTCAGTTATACTGACTATGTAAACCGCCGGGTCTGGTACAAACGGTGAGCAGTGGCACCGGCACATGCAACCGGCGCATCATCGGGGTCGGAGGAGCTGATGCGACTACGGGTATTGACCCATACCTTTCCGCCCAGTACGCACGCTAATGCCAAACGCCCGTTTTACGTGGTGCGTCATGCTTTGGCCCAGGGTTGGGAAGTGGAAGTGATCACGAGTTTCTGGGCCGTGCCTCCGGGAAACCCGGAAACGCTGCATCATCCGCGGCTGCGCATTCGGCGATGGCATGATCCCGTGCTGGATTGGCAACGGCGTTTCCAGTCGTGGCCGGTCCTGTATCGTTGGGCGGTATATCTTTCGGCCGCGGTGATGTTTCCAGATGCTTGCGCCAGTTGGGCACGAGGTGTCTTGAAATACGCGCAGGGGGCGTTGCCCGCGGATCGGACCGTTGCTTACATCCTGCCTGCCTCATGGTTGCTGGCTGGGCGGATGGGATCTGTCGTGAATCGCAGCTGGGTTTTTGATTATCAGGAACCGGTTACGCCGCAGCAGCTTCGGTTGAAGCGTCGCTCGCCTCTCCAAAGGCTGTGGCGCAAAAGGCTGCAGAATTTGGAACGGGCCACGTTGCACCAAGCGGGTCGGATCTTGTTCACTTCGGAAACTAATCGGCAGGCATATGTACGCCTGGGTCTGGCTCCGGCGGAGCGCACGGTTCATGTACCGTATTTCTACGATGCCTCTGTGTTTGAGCGTCCCGCCCCGGAACCGGCGCCCGGCTTTGAGGTGGTTTATTTTGGGACCTTCGATTGGCGAGGTGCTCGCAGTCCGGAAACCTTCCTTTGCGCTCTGGCGGAGTTTCTGAGGGTGCATCCGGAAGCGCGTGCTCAGACGCGATTTCGGTTGCATGGTCAATGGCCGGCCCTTTGGGACGCGCGGGTTCGGGAGCTGGCGTTGGCGGATGTTTTCATTCGCGGTCGCATGTTAGACTACGAGGAGTATCTCGAAGAGGTTCGGCGCAGTCCGATCCTGCTGCTTGTGGTTTCACCGGCTCACGATCTGTACATGCCGAGTAAGATTGTGGATTACCTGGGTGCGCGGCGCCCGATTTTGGGCATGGTCCCTTCGGGCTCTGAAATGCATGCCCTCCTGGTAAAAGCAGGATTCGGGCGGTACTGTGCGGATCCCGGAGATATTGCCGGCACGCGGAGCCTTTTGGAACAACTCTGGGAAGCGTACAGATGGGGCACGCTCCAGGCGCCGCCCGGAGACCGGAGTTTTTGGTCCTCTGAAACGCAGTTGCCTTTTTATCTCCAGTTGGTGGAATCCGCTTCCACGGATCCAATCCTCTCCAAGGCAGGTCGGTGAAGCACTGCTCCAAAAAGCGCATATTTTGTCCAGCATGCCTGTGAGGGTTGCAAAGGGTTGAAGCGGGTGAATGGAATCGGAAAAGGCTGGCAAAGTCCGTACTTTTGGGCCTCCAAGCTGCGCAGAAAAAGAAAGCGGCCGCAGAGAAAACCGCGGCCGCTGCGTCGGGGAAACCCGGGTAGATCTCTTTCCTCGGTGCGGCTCCTGTCCCACCTCGAGCGTTGTCGCCCGGGGCCCCCTGGAACGGGAGTCAAACCGGGGAACGACCTCTTATTCCTTGACCCGTTTGGCTTCCCAATCGCGGGTGGTTTTCTCCCCGTCCCGATCGCGCTCGGTGGTGCCTTTGATGGTGTCGCCCTCTATCTTCCCCTTGTAGGAGATCACCACTGTTTGGCCGTTCCACTCGCGCGTGACCTTAAAGGAAAGTTCCCCGTTTTCGAATTTGAGATCTTGTACAGGAGTTTCCGTGTTGTTGCGCCCGGTGACCGTGCCGGTCAGTTTGTCGCCTTCCTGCTTGATCGTAAGCGTGGTTTCGATGGTTTGATCCCCCCTTTGAATGGTCCATTTCCATTTTCCGACCGGCGAAGGTGTATCTGCAGCACTGCTGAGCGAGAGCCAGCTCAGCCAAGCGATCAGTCCAAAAATGGCGTTCAAGGAGCGCAGCGATGTTTTCATGGCAGTCCTTTCTGTGGTGGGATTGCGGCTCTTAAATGCCTGCGTCCGCGAATTTGTTTGTTTACCGGCGAATATTTATTCGTCCTGCCGGTAGGCTGTCAAGTCGAACCCGTTCAAAGAGACTGAGAGGTACCGGACGCTCAGGCGGGTAAGGGGTTTGGGCCTTGGACCACGCCAGTGGCGAACGATGGTTCGAGGGCGAGGTCATGGTTGGTTGACAGCAGGTGGGTCCCGGCTAAGATGGCGATTCATAAGTAATCATGAATCGGCAACCGCATGTGGCTGTGGTCGGTGCGACGGGTGCCGTCGGCATCGAGATGATCCGGACGCTGGAACGCAGAGATTTCCCTGTAGGGCGACTGACTCTGCTGGCGTCGGCCCGGTCTGCGGGCAAACGGCTTTCGTTCCGGGGGGAGCAGATTCCCGTTGAAGAACTAAAACCGGAGTCGTTTCACGGTGTGGACCTGGCCCTGTTCAGCGCGGGAGGCAGCATTTCCAAACAGTTTGCCCCTGAGGCGGTGAAGGCGGGGTGTGTGGTCGTGGACAATTCCAGTGCGTTCCGGATGGACGAGACAGTGCCGCTAGTGGTGCCGGAGATCAACGGTGAAGATGTGCGGTGGCACCGCGGCATCATTGCCAATCCGAATTGCACCACGGCGATTACGTTGATGGCCCTGTATCCGCTTCATCGGGCGTTTGGATGCCGACGGATCTTTGCCGCCAGCTACCAAGCTGTGTCCGGTACTGGGGCGCGTGCCATTGCGGAACTGGAGCGCCAGGTGCGGCAGATTGTGCAAGGCGAGTCGATCACTCGCGAGGTTTATCCACATCAGATTGCCTTCAATGTATTGCCGCATGTGGATGCGTTTCTACCCAACGGTTACACGCGCGAAGAGATGAAGATGGAGAATGAAGGACGGAAAATTATGCATCACCCGACGTTCCGGGCTAGCGTCACATGTGTGCGAGTGCCGGTCTACCGGGCGCATTCGGTTGCAGTCAGCGCTGAATTCGAGCGACCGGTGACGGTGGAGGCAGCGTTGCAGGTATTACGGCAGGCGCCCGGACTGGACGTGGTGGACGATCCTTCGCGGTGCGAATATCCGATGCCGCTCTATCAGGCGGGGAAGGACAATTGTGCAGTAGGTCGTATTCGGAAAGATTGTGCGTTCGACAACGGCTTGTGCTTTTGGGTTTGTGGCGATCAGTTATTGAAGGGAGCGGCTTTGAATGCGGTGCAGATTGCAGAATTGTTATTGGCCGGCTGATTTGCCGGCTCACACGCGGAAGCAAGCCAGGGGCGTGACTACGCACTTACTCGGATGATATCAGCGGGAGAAACCGCCGGGAGGGTCGGTTGGCATCAGTATGGTTCCACACTCAGATGGCTTTGGCGCACCACGTGCCTCTTGTGATTGGCGTTTCCAAGAGATCGCCGCGAAAATAAGAGGGATTCTCAAGCGGGCCCGGGGACCTTCCCGGAATGGTCGGCAAACCATTGCCAGGTAAGCTCGATCCCTCGTTCCAAACAGCATTCCGGTTCGTAACCGAGCAAAGTGCGGGCCAGCGTGATGTCCGCCAAGGAGTGGCGGACATCACCGGGGCGGAAACTCTCATAAACCGGGGGTGGAGGATTCAGCTTGGGCTGCCAGCGTTTCAGGCTGGTGATGAGAATCTGGTATAGCTCATTGAGAGAAGTCCGCTGGCCAACGGCGATGTTATAGACGCGATGAATGGCTTCAGCCCGGTCGATGGTGGCGGCTAACAAGTTGGCCTGCACGACATTACCGACGTAACAAAAATCTCTAGAGGATTGACCGTCTCCATAAATGACCACTGGCCGGCCGTGCCAGAGGGCGCCCATCCAGCGAGGGATTACAGCGGCATACGGTCCATGCGGATCCTGACGAGGCCCAAACACGTTGAAGTACCGGAGGCCGATGCAGGGCAAACCATACACTCGGCTCCACGTGTCGGCATAAACTTCAGTCATCCATTTGGTGGCAGCGTATGGCGAAAGAGGGCGGCCGATACGGTCTTCTCGTTTGGGCAGCTCAGGTGCGTCTCCGTAAACGGAGCTGCTAGAAGCGTACACGACTCGCTGGACACGGGCGCGTCGCGCGGCTTCCAGAATCTCCAGGGTGCCGGTGACATTGGCCCGATGACTGGCCCGGGGGTCGTCGATGGACCGAGGGACACTGCCCAAAGCAGCCTGATGCAAGACATAGTCCACTCCCTGGCAGGCGGCGGTGCACACGGCCGGATCGGATACATCCCCCTCGATCACGCGGCAGCGGTTCCACTGAGCCGGCGTGACCTTGAGCCGCACTGCCTCTAAGTTGGCGCGTTTGCCAGTGCTGAAGTTGTCCAGCGCGACCACGGTTTGATCAAGTTGCAATAACTGTTCAAGCAAATGTGATCCGATGAACCCGGCCGCGCCGGTCACCAACCACGCGCGCGGTCGGTGACGCAGCGTTTCGCATGTCAGTTGGTAGGCATTCATTGCCAGCTCTGAATTTGGTCCTGCTTGTGCCGGGCGAGACTGCCGAAAACCAGGCCCACAATGAAGCCTTTTTTAGAAGAGGCCATTGCGCCGGTCATGTGTTTGAGCGGAGTGCAGGCGGGCGACGACGCAGTTTTGCAACGAACTCCGATGCGGGATCCACTTTCAAGCCCCGGGCGAAACGAGAGCGCCCCATTCCTCCAGGTCCTGATAACTTTCGGAAGCTTGTGTGCGCCGAGACGAAATCCGATGAATGTCTCGCGGCGGCTGTCGATTTGCTCGGGAGGGCCGGTTGCCTCGAAGTTCTTTTCAAAGGCCGGGTCAATGGCTGGACTGTGCAAAACGGCCTTGCGCGTATCCGTTGAGGATCAAACAACGCTCCATTCATATTTGCCCTTAGAATTGTGAGCTTGCGTTCGTTAGGAGGTGGACGTGGGGCTTTGATGCGACCGTTGCATCTTTTTGCGTGTTGTCTAACGCCGGATGTTCGCCCAAGTGATCGGGTCGATGAGGCGCACCCAGGTTGGTGCAGGCCACTTGCGGTGCCAGTTTCTTACTGCCTTGGCGGAACAGTCTGACTCCTGCCCAAGGGGGCAGTCCCAGCCAATGGATGAAGGATGTATTTGCTTCTGACCGTCCTCAGCGGGCAGGCATCGGGTGAGTGGTTGGTACCGGGTGATCCAATAGGTCCAAACGTTGCTCGAGCACGGAGAAGCTTCTTCTGAAAGCGTGCGCTTGTTAGAGGCGACCGACGGAGGCGATGGAGCAACCGAGACAAATAGCCAAGTCAGCTTTTGGGAGTGATGCAGGGCTGAAAGGTTTGAATTTCGGCAGGCATTTGCATCTGCAATGGGCCTTTGGGCCGCGGCTGATCGGAGTAGCCCAACGTAGGAAGAGCATTTGACAGCTTCGGGTCACCGGGCCTAGGCTGGAGCCGTCCGAGACCAACGCATGCAGAAGGCCGGCCTGTGCGCAGCCGGTTGGGCTTGAACAGGTCCGTTGCCGGAAGCAGAGATCCATCACGGGACATTCGCCATGAAAACTAGACCTCAACTCCTCTCATTGGCCCTGGCGGGCGCGGCGTGGTTCCTGCCCGGCGGGATGTCGTTCGGGCAAATCACCGTCAAGGTGGATTCGACCAAGACGTGGTTAGGTTGGATGAATGTGTTTAATATGGACAACAGCTACGCCTTTGGACAGGCGTGGGGATTGGCCGACTTGCGCGCTGCTTTTGAACCGGGTCGCACCAATGCGACTCGGGTTGTGTTGCGCGTTAACACCAACACCTTCAATACGAACGGTTATTGGAATCTGGCCGATGGCACGCCCAACAAGATGTTGGAGGCCAACCTTTATGTGGACGTGGGCACTTTGTATGCCGGTCAGGATGTGACCTTCATTGGTCGCGTCGAGTCGAATAGCTTGCCCGCAGGTTGGACAGCAGTAGCCGTAATCAAGGAGTTCGCACCCGGCTATGCATATCTGGGAGACACTCGGACAGATTTGGTGCCCGGGTGGGATTTCTCTGTTACGCGGTATATTCGCCCGGGCAACATTACCCAATATGGTTTTCTTGTGTACGGGCCGAACGCGCGCCCAGGTTCACCGGAAGCTGCTGCCGCGGTCAGTATTGTGGTGGACAACGAAGATCCCTCCATCACCGTGGGACCTCGGCCCCAGCGGATTTTGGCAGGCGGTACGGCTCGCTTCTCCGTGACTGCCACGAGTTCTTCGCGGCTGAGTTATCAGTGGAAACGAGATGGAGTACCGCTGACCGAGGGTGGACGCTTCCAGGGCGTTCAGACGGCCACACTGGTGATCCAGGATGCAAAACTTGAGGACGCGGGTTTTTACACCGTCACCGTCAGTTCATTGGCGGGGACACGGGATTCTCAGCCGGTGCGACTACGCGTGCTGACGCCATCCGAGTTTGCCAATTGGTTAGACAACCCCGGCTTTGAATTGGATGTGGAATTGCCCGCGCAGGTGCCTCCGCCCTGGTTCAACTTTTCGGGGGCGGCTCTGGCCAGTACCAACGAGTTTTACGGCGATCAGTGGGACTACCCGGTTCAAGCCAAGGAGGGTACGAATGTTGTGAGAATCTACAACGCTGGTGAGTGGAACGGCGTGTTTCAAGATCAGCCAGCCGCGCCGGGAGACATCTTCACCGCTGATGGCTGGTTTTGGTTGTCGAGTCAGGACGCGTTAGCTGGCAACACCAGTTTGCAGATCGAAGTACAATTTCGAGCCGGGCCGGTTCCAATTGCCATGTGGGTTTCCTCGCCAGTGGGGCCGGATGCACCGAAGGATCAGTGGTTGTATTTGGAGGCAACCAATGGCGTTCCGGCGGGGTGGACTCAAGTGAGCACGGAAAATGCCCGATACCTGGTAGCGCCACCGGGCACTGAGACCGTGCGGTTCCAACTGACGCTCCACAACCGTGGGGGCGGGACCGGCAACGTCTATGCGGACGCCCTGCGCCTCATGAAGAAGGAACGGGTACGAATCACCGCGCGGCGTGTGGGTGCGCAGGTGGAACTTTTGTGGCCAACGCAAGGCGCCACCCAGTATCAAATCATTGCCGCAGAGCATTTGGCGCAGCCGGCCTGGGCTCCGGTGGGCTCGCCCCTGTCAGGGGATGGCACCGTGAAGACTGTGACCATACCTTTGGGTTCGCAGCCGCGCTTTTTCATGGTCTTAACGCTTTAGAGGCCGAGAAGAGCTGCAACGTTTCATGGCTGACGGCGTAAGGGCGAGGGCAAGGTTCCTCCTGCAAAGAGCTGGCACCGGCATCGTTGCACTCACCCTTTTTTGCCCAATGGGGTTGGACAGCGTGGCGGCCGTCCCTCCGTTCCGTCCCGGCTGGCGGCTGGTCTGGGCGGATGAATTCGAGGGCCCCGATGGAAGCCGACCCAATCCTGAATGGTGGACTTTCGACTTGGGCGGAGGCGGGTGGGGCAACAACGAATTGCAAACTTACACGGATCGTACGCGCAACTGCCGGATCGAGCGGGGCCTGCTTGTGGTGGAGGCGCATCGGGAAACCTATACGGGCGCGGACGGTATTACGCGAAATTACACGTCGGCGCGTTTGAAGACCCAGGGGCGGGTGGCTTTCCGTTACGGCCGCATTGAGGCTCGCATTCGGGTGCCGCGCGGGCAGGGCCTGTGGCCGGCCTTTTGGATGTTGGGAACCAATTTCCCCTCGGTAGGTTGGCCGCAGTGCGGCGAGATTGATATTATGGAGAACATCGGACGAGAACCGGGCACCGTTTACGGCACGCTTCACGGTCCTGGATATGCAGGCGGTAATGCCGTGGGCGGACGATATACCCTGCCGCATGGCGCTGCTCTCGCTGATGATTTTCATGTGTTCGCCGTGGAGTGGGAGACGAACCGGATGCGTTGGTTCATCGATGACATTTTGTATTTCACTGCGACGCCGGCTTCCCTGCCGGTGGGCCGCACCTGGGTGTTTGAACAGCCGTTTTTCCTGATTCTCAACGTGGCTGTGGGTGGCAACTGGCCCGGAAGCCCGGACGCCACCACGGTGTTTCCTCAGCGCATGCTTGTGGATCATGTACGAGTTTATGAGCGTGAAGATCCAACAAGAGCCGGTTGTGGGGGCAATGTTTTGTGGAACGGCGGTTTTGAGTTGGGGAGTTGGGGCGGCTGGTTACGGATGGGGACCAACGTGGCGTTACAGGGACCTGGCGGAGGCTCTGCCCGGCACGGTGGTTATGCGCTGCGTGTGGGAGCAAGTGGCGGCGGCGTGAATACGCGTTCTGGCGTTTATCAAGTCTGGCCAGTGCGACCTGGAGAACGGTTCCGGGCGGCGGGTTGGACGTTGACCCCAGCGGCCCAACCATTGACGGGCGATAGCCGCGTGTGGTTGGAACTGAGCTTTTGGGATGCAGAGGGGCGCCTGCGAGCGCTTTATCGTTCGGTGGCTCTCAATGCGACCGCGCTACGAGGCCATTGGATGCGTTTGGAGGTCACGAACCGCTTCGACCCACTGACCCATGCGTGGATCGAAGGGGCAACAGAACTGTTGGCGCCAGCGGGAGCTGTGGGAGCTCGTTATGAGGTGGTCTTGGAGAGCACGAGCGGCGGCGGCGCCGCATTGTGGGATGACTTGGAGTGCGTCGCACAGCCGTCTCCTCCGATCGCAGTTGAGGTGGATCGTCGACCGGAAGGCTTGTTGGTACAGTTTCCAACGTGTCCCGGAGCGCGTTATGTGGTGTTGGCTACACCCGTGCTGGCACCCGCTGAATGGAGTGTGGAGCGATGGTGGTGGGGAGACGGCCAAGTTGCAGGGCTCCTGCTGCCGTGGTCGAGCTCAAGCCGGTTTTATACGGTTCAACGTTGGTGAGCGCCGGGGCGAAAGAGAATCCATGGCGCAAATCCGCGCGTCAGCGCTGCATTTTGCGCTTGCAGGCCCTTGAGAGCGGGTTTTAATAGGCCGCACAAATCGGTCACATCATCAAACCGAACAAAGAACACGGGAACGATTCATATGGCGAAGGCACTCACGAAATCCCAGATCGCAGCCACCCTGGCCGACAAGGTCGGGATCACCAAGAAGCAGGCCACCTTGTTTCTGGACGAGCTGGCCCAACTGGCTTACAAGCAGGCGAAGAACACTTTCACCTTGCCTGGTTTGGGCAAACTGGTGCTGGTTAATCGGAAGGCGCGCAAGGGTCGCAATCCTGCCACGGGCGAGATTATCACCATTCCGGCCAAGCGGGTGGTGAAATTCCGTGTGTCCAAGGCGGCCAAGGACGCGATCTTGGGCGCCAAGTGATCGGCTTTGAACGATTCGGGAAGGGCACTCTGACGGATCAGGGTGCCCTTCTTCTTTCGCGAGAGTTGGTGCATGGCCGTGAGGGGGAAGCTCGGCGCAGATGCGTGGAGAGTAGCGGTAGTCGGTTGTGGGGCCGTGGGTAGTTACTACGGGGCACGTGTCTGGCAAACGGGCGCCGAGGTGTATTTCCTCCTGCGTTCAGACTATGAAGTCGTGCGTCGCGATGGAGTTCGCGTATGGAGTCCGTTAGGGAGTTTTCGGGCTCGTCCCCACTGTGTGCGAGACCCAGAGGCCGTAGGGCCGGTGGACTTGGTTCTCATCGGGCTCAAGACCACGGCGAACGATCAGTTTGAACACTTGCTCCCGCCTCTGGTTGGCCCCGAAACGACCCTGCTAACGCTCCAGAATGGACTGGGTAACGAACAAGCGTTGGCCCGGTTGTTCCCTCCGGAAGCAATCTTGGGCGGATTGTGTTTTGTGTGCCTGAACCGAATTGCGCCGGGGGTGATTCGCCACCTGGCGCACGGCCTGGTGGTGCTGGGGGAATATCGCGCACACGATCCGGCTCGGTTGCACCGGCTGGCTCATCGCTTGCGGATGTCAGGCGTGCCTTGTGAAGTGACCGAGAATCTGGAGCGGGCGCATTGGGAGAAACTGGTGTGGAACATTCCTTTCAACGGGCTCGGCGTGGCTGGGGTGGTCGGTTGGGAATGGATTCAGGACGCTTCGACTGAGAAATGGATGCCACGCCGACCGGATTGTGTAAGCACGGAGGAATTGTTAGCCGATCCGGAAGGTTTGCGTTGCGTCCGCGCGTTGATGACAGAGGTGATCACCGCGGCGCGTGCGTTGGGATACGACCTTCGCGACAGCCTAGCCGACGAGATGATCGAACGCACTCGTCAAATGGGAGCTTACAAGGCGTCCACGCTGCTGGATTTTGAAAGAGGATTGCCGTTGGAGTTGGAGAGTTTGTTTTTGGAGCCGCAACGACAAGCGCATCGTGCGGGTGTGGCTACGCCTCTTTTGGATGCGCTCTGCAGGGTGCTGCAGCAGTTGGACCGTTGGCGGCAGACGCACCGGTCATGCGTGGGTCGTTTTTAAAGCGAGGAGTTTCCTTTCAGACGCGGATCAAGAGGGCTACGGCGGTGGCGTGTTGACGCGTATGACTCAGACTCAGGAGCACCGCAGTGGCTTCCCGACGAGCTAGTAGGGTTACGCCCTTGCCGTGAAGGAGGACGAAAGGCTCGCCACTGTCACGGTGGCGTACTTCCATGTCCAACCAACCTAGCTGAGCTCCAATACCTGTGCCGAATGCTTTGGAAATGGCCTCCTTGGCGGCGAATCGGGCTGCAAGAAAGGGCGCCGGATCACGCTGGGAAAGGCAATACTCAATCTCATACGGATGGAGGATCCTGTTAAGAAAGCGCTGTCCGAAACGTGCCAGGCTGCTCCGGATGCGGTCCACTTCGATCAAGTCAATGCCCACACCCAAAATCATGTGGTGAACGCTTCTTTCTGCGTCTTCGCGAATCGATCGCTGCACTCGTTCGTCAGCCAGGATAGCCTGCCATTGCTGCGAGCATGTCGCGAACGGCTTGTGCCAGGCCGGTGAAGACAGCCCGGCTGATGATGCTGTGACCAATGTTCAGTTCCACAAGATGCGGCACGTGATGGAGCCAACGCACATTTTCGTAATTGAGCCCGTGCCCGGCATTGACCCGGAGGCCGAGCTGGTGTGCATAGCGAGCCCCCTCGATCAACCGTTGCAGTTCCTGATCGCGCCGGTTTGGATGGGGGAACGCCTCGGCGAAACGACCCGTGTGTAATTCCACGAACTGGGCACCGGTACGTGCAGCCGCCTCGATCTGGGGCAAGTCCGGGGCAATGAACAGGCTTACTTCGATGCCGGCGGCGTTGAGGCGGCGCCGCGTCTCCGTGAGAGCCTGTTCCTGGGCCAAGACGTCCAGTCCTCCCTCCGTGGTGACCTCTTCACGTCGCTCCGGGACCAGGCACACGATGTCCGGTTTCACTTGCAACGCAATTGCAACGATTTCTGGCGTATTGGCCATTTCAAGGTTCAGCCGGGTGCGTACGGCGCGTCGCAAGGCCCAGACGTCTCGATCCACGATGTGTCTGCGATCTTCACGGAGGTGACACGTAATGCCGTGCGCGCCGGCCTCCTCGCAAATGCGGGCTGCCTCGATCGGATCCGGTTCGCCTTGCTCACGGCCCCGATACCGGGCCTGACGCAGCGTGGCGACATGATCAATATTAACTCCCAGCTTCAGCATGGCTTCGACGTGGGGCGGATTCCAAGGTGGCTTGGGTGCGTCGCGCGGGTGATGGGAAGGCCGGCCAATCCCAAGTCCATGGGAAGCCGGGTGCCTCGAGCCAATGAGCCAGAAGCACTGTTTCCAGCCCGGTCAAGCCGAGTGGTGCGGTCCGCGTCAACAACAGGCGGTCGGGCCCAGTGGCCACGACCGACGTCCCAACATTTCCGATGTTGGTGGCCAGCATGCTCATCCAACGGGCGCCCGGTGTTGTGTGAGACAACTGCTGGCGTTCTGCCAGCAAGAGGGCCACCTGACTGACGATCTGCCAGCTGTGAATGCGCTCCCCGCCCAACTCCCAGTCGTAATAGACCAGATTGGTGCGCCCTACAATCTGCTGGAAAAGATCGGGAGGCGCCTGTGGGGCCCGTGCGCTATTGGGAAACAGTCCCGCGAAGAGGAATCCGTGCGAACTTTCTTCGTGAGCAGGGCGACAAAAAGCGCCAAAGAACGGCATGCCTTCCCAAATGATGGCCAACCGATTGGAGGGCACCACCCACCACCCTAGAGCACGGCCCTGGCTGTTGGTGTTGAACCACGGTGGCAGCACTCGGCAGAGTTCTTGCATGGCGTTGGTGGCATCCGGCACAGGCACTGCGAGAAAGATCTGGAAAGGCGTTGCTCCCAGTGACCACGCACAGAGTTGGTTAGGAGTAGGGGAAAGCTTCAGATTAGCTTTGTCTAACCAGGGTTTCAGCCAAGGGCCAACGCCTTGTGCTGCACAGAATCCCACCAAAGGCTCACGAATAAGGTTGGATGGGAACAGCCACGGCTCAGGGCGCCATCCATGAGGTTGATTGAACTTTAGATCTGCGCGCCACTGAATTTGCGGGCCGGTGGGCACCAGCAGCATGTCCGCCACCGGCAGATCGAATTCTTTCAGCCAACGTGGCAGACGCGATTTCAACGCGGGCCCATCCAAGCGAAGTCGAGCCCACGAACCGTTCAGTTCAGGCACCGGGCGTTGCCGACTGCGAATCTCTTTTGCCCATTGTGCCGGGAGAGTCAGGTCGGCCGGACCAGCGCCCACCAAAACCCACGAGTCAACACGGGCCAGGACGAGAACACCACTGCCGGCGGAGGGGGGCAGCAACCAGCGTGTGCCCCCGGTTTCGGGATCCACAATCGGTCCCTGCCGTGCCCAGGACTGCACCAGACGGGTCAAATTGGTGAGCCAAAGCGCTTGGCTTTGGATGTCCAACCGCACAGCCAAGGTCCACTCCGTGGTGTGACGCCCGCATTGGCGCCATTGAAAGGCATGTTCGACCTGCAAAAGCTGCGGTAGCAAGGGGCGTATCCATGTGGTGCCATGCTCCGGGTCCAGCCCCCATTGACGCGGGGCGCGCGCCAGTTTGTCGAGTGTTTGGTCCAGTAACGCGCGACTTTCCTCGGTAGCCAGCAGTCGCTTGGTGTCGGAGCCTTGGTGGTTCGTTGCAATCGCGCGGGTGCCGACAAAGTGCCAGAACACCAGGACGGGCACGGACCTTGCGGCGTCTCTGTGGCTGCATCCGGTGAGCAGCAGCATTGCAATCCCGCAAACAACGTACTGGCGCATAAGCGGGCCTTGGTGTGCCAAACATTGCCCTGGTTGGCAAATCGGAAACGGGTCCATGCTTCCGAGCTTCGGACAATCCGCTCACTGAAAAACTTTTCGCTTAGATATTCGAAGGCCATTTTGGGCACGCGGCTCAATCGGGCGTCGGCATGCGCCACGAAGCCTCCCTTGGCGGCCTTGCAGCGCTCCGTCACAGTGATTGTGCCCGCGGGAAGCCTGTCTGGCTCCAGTTCCATGCCGTGAACCAGACAGAGTTGGAAACGAAGACTGGTGAAAGAGAAGACGGGAAACCCGAGGCGTTGCACCTCCAGATTTCCCGTCGTTGCGCGGGGATTGCAGCAGGCGTGTCAGCGCGCAAAAGCGCAAACGGCAACCTTTCCAAAAGCCGGCTGCTTATTGTGTACGGGTCATCCCCGCTCTTGAGACCCGTGGCTCCCCACCTAGAAAACTGGTGATCAGGGTAGCGGGTCGGCGGCGGGCACACGCCTTGGGACGGAGCGTTGTGCGGCCGCCGACCCTGCGGCGGGCTGACGATGGAAAACCCGACGAAACCATCCGCCCGCCCGTGCTGTTTACCCCCACCATCCTCCGTGGCAGCACTCAAAGAGCGATGTCAACCAACCCTTGGGCCGAGAGGTCCGGTACACATCCAACCTCTCCAGCCATTTTTTGGAGTTAGCATAAGCCGGGCCAGGTTGCGGCCATGCGGAAAAATGTTTGATTTTGAGCTGTTTTTGGCCTTAGACACCGTTTCGGGACCCAAGATTGGACCAAAGACACGCGAAAAATTCGCGCCAAGAGCGTCAAATTCACGCAATGGCCTCAGCTGCTTGGCCCGCTCTAGCTTGAGGCAGAACCTAAAATGGAGTAGATTATGGCGCTGGGGCGGTGACCCACATCAGTCGGGCCGGGCTGCAGGTACGCCGGCCGCGTGCCGGCTCATGTTGTGTATTTGGAAAGCTTTGGCAGCCCGAAAAGCTCTCCTTGCACCTTAGGTGGACGTATTTGCATTGCTCTCAACGGTTGTGATCGGATGAGACAACCTGCCTTTGACGCCGGTGGGGCATTGGCCTAGCTTGGCCCTCGATGCAGATCATTCGATACGGGGACAAGGATTTTGAAGCGCGGCTGGCGGAAGCATGGGCTGCATCCAGCTTATGGGATCCGGCGATCGAAGAACGAACGCGATCTATCTTGGATGCCGTACGCACCCGGGGTGATGCAGCCGTTCTGGAGTTGACCGAGAAGTTCGATGGCGCGCGGTTGCAAGCAGCGGAGCTGGCGGTGACTGCCGCGGAACGAATGACCGCATCTTTGCAAGCTGATGACGATTTACGCCAAGCAGTGCGTGAAGTCTTGAAAAACGTGGCCGCATTTGCTCGGCGTTCGCGCCGAAAGGACTGGCAGATGCGTAATGCTCATGGCGCAGTGGTGGGCGAAAAATTTGATCCTTTCCAGCGCGTGGGCATTTACATTCCGGGTGGTAAGGCTCCTCTGATTTCCACCGCACTGATGACCATTCCGTTGGCCAAGGCGGCCGGCTGCCCGGAAATCGTGGTGTGTACACCTTGCGATCGAGAAGGGAGGATTCACCCCGGTCTGCTGTATGCGGCTTGTGTGGCGGGTGCAACCGAGATTTACCGGGTAGGGGGAGCTCAGGCCATTGCTGCCATGGCTTACGGCACCTCAACGATTCGGCCGGTGCAGAAGATATTCGGACCTGGTAATGCCTATGTGGTAACGGCCAAACGGTTGTTGGTCGGCGTGGTCTCCATTGATCTGTTGCCTGGCCCCAGTGAGGTGCTTGTTTTGGCGGATGATACGGCAGATCCAAAGCTGGCTGCTGCAGACCTTTTAGCACAGGCCGAGCATGGCTCTGGTCACGAACGAATCTGGCTGGTAACGACCTCAGTCCGCGTGCTGCGCAGTGTGGAGCGAGAGTTGCGCAAACAGGTTCAGCGCTTGGATCGGCGCGCAGCGATGGAAACAGTGCTCGAACGCAACGCATGGCTCATCCTTGTTCGGGATTTGGCGCAGGCGGTCCAGATCACCAACCGACTGGCGCCCGAACATTGCGAGGTGATGACTCGCCAGCCGGCGCATCTGGCCCGAGACATTCGCACTGCAGGAGCCATTTTCTTGGGCCGCTGGTCGCCGACAGTGCTTGGAGATTATGTGGCCGGCCCCAGTCATACGTTACCTACCGGAGGCGCGGGTCGTTCTTTTGCTGGGTTAACGGTGGACCAGTTTCAGCGTCGTACCAGTGTCGTGATGTATGACCGAATTTCGCTTCGCCGCGCATTGCCGACTGTGCGGCAAATGGCGCAACGAGAGGGGCTTTTGGCCCATGCTCGCAGCGCGGAACTGCGGCTGGAATGAGATTAACCGAGCATCTGTCCGGAACTGCGTTGTCACCCTCTGTGGCTGCGAGTGGAGGGATATTGTGGAGATGGGTGGTGTTGGCCTTCTTGGCTGTTTGCCTGATTGCAGTGGGACTCTATTTCTGGAGTTTCCCCGAGCCACGCCGGCGACTGGCGGGCGCAATGGTTCAGTATGTGGGGTTCCTTGAGTCGGGCGGTGGAAAGCCAACGCGCGTTCTTTCTGGGAAGTTCCGAGTGGACGAAGCGACGGGGCGCTGGCACGCATGGCAGGATAGTGAGGTCCAGTTCTGGTTTCAACCGCCTGACCACTTCCGCCTGGAGTGGATGCGACCTTCCGGTACGCACATTTGGATTCGTCGCGGGAACATCCTTGAGGTGCACGCGCGGGAGCAGCGGCGCGGCTTCCGCTCCGTCGGGGCCTCATTGGGTGACGGGGCATTTGAACCTGCGGATCCGGATTTCTCCTTGGCTCCCGTTCGCTCGCCTGTGCCGCCCGGGCGGGTTTGGATGGCTGTGCTGACATTGGACGTGGAGTTTTTGGAGCCTGGGCCTGCCTTTTGCCGAACACTGGACGCTTTGCGGATTCGACCCAAATCGCGTGTGGTGCGCGCGGGGGCTTTGCCAAAGGGTGAATTGCGCGTGTGGTTACGGCGAGCCGACGGCTTGCCATTGAGGGTGGAATTGTGGAACTGGTCGGGTCAACGACTCTGGGCATTGCTGTGCGAAAATTGGCAGTTAGAATCCTCAGCTTCGGCACACGTCTGGGAATTTGCTGTTCCGCCAGGCCATCAGGTACAGGGGGTGCCGTTGCCGGACTTGGCAAGCTATTGGCGTCATTGGTTCAGACCGACACCGGAATTGCCCGACGCGGGTCAAACTGCATCCCCTGCCACGGTTCAACCTGGTCCGATTCCGGTGATCGTTTTGGAGGGGGATCGCATTGAGCGGGCTCGACAACTGGGGCGGACATGCGGAGCGTGGGTGCGTTGGACGGTGGGCACGTTGGTGGATGGATGGTGCCTGGAGCGGTCTTTACAAGAGGGCCGTTGGATCGCCGCTGAGTTCTCCGCCGGCAGTGAGGAGGGCGCTAGGGTTGGCCCCACCGTGCAAACCGAACTGTGGGAAGCTTTGGCATCTGCAGCCGGGTTAACGAGCTGGCGCGTGCACGCAGCCCATGTGTTGGCCAACCAGGCAGTGCACTCGGCTCTACGAATGCAGCCGGACAGGCCCCGTGAGGCTCCAGCTACCGTTTCCCAGGCCTGGCACAATCTGGCCGGCTACTTATCCGGGCTCCCCCCGGCCGTGATCATTCACCGGCCGCGTCAGGGTTTTGCATGGGCCTCCATTGGTCCATTAGGGCTCTGGAGCGGCTGGTTGGGGATGAACAACCGTCAGTTGGCGCTTTTGGTAGAAGAGATGTCGGCCCGGGGGACGGCAGATGGGGAAGCGCTATTGCATCTGGGACAAATCCTGGAGCACTGTCCGAATCTTGTATCTGCATTGGAAGAAATTCGAAGGTCCTCGTGGCGCTCCGAGGCGAAGCTCTTGTTAATGGAAGGGCAAACCGGTCTGGCTGTTCGGATCCATCTGGGTCCACGGCCGGATCAAGTAGAGATTTTTTGGCTCCATGGAAATCGAAGGGAGTCCGCATCGGAACTTCCGCGGGTTGAACCGACTGCTTCCACTGCCAAGCGCGGGGCGGTGGGGGCCCAGGGGGATGCGATGAGCGGAGGTGACATCGATGCTCGCGGGATCGGCTCTGCGAAAGCCCTGGCGCCCGATTCCACGAACGCTTGGGAAGCTGGCTTGATACCGGCTTGGGGGCGGGTTTGGTTGGCATTCGCGCCATCGTCGGGAATTGGGGATTCCTCCAAGGCGCAAGAATTGGACCTACGCGCGTGGTTGGGAGGCTTGTAATCGATATTGTTTGCGGCAGCAGACCAGGAGATAAATGACGAATGACCATTGCGCGGAAGCTTCTCCGTCAGAAAGGGAACGATGTATGCGCAAGATGTTGCGGGTGATGGCAGCCGCGTTTGCTGCACTGGTGTCTGCAGCAGGTTTGGTATGGCTATCCTTCCACCCGCAGGTTCATCTGGTACGCGGGTGGAGTACGCCCGTGGGCATGGTCAACCCCTGTGGTTGAATGTAGCTCGCCCGCGGTATCCCAACGGGTGTGGCGTATTGGTTTTCCATAGCGGAGGTTGGAAGTCGCGTCCGGGCTCTTTTTAACCTGTGATTGTGGCTCCGCTCTTGCGCCGTGGCTACACCGTTTTCGCAGTGTACCATCTTTCGCAGCCGGACGCCACCATCATGGAGATCGTGGAAGATGTGAGCAAGGCCCTGAGGTACGTGAGGGCACACGCTGATCGGTTCGGCGTAGACCCTGAACGCCTGGCAGCCATCGGGGCGAGCTCCGGAGGGCATCTGGCGCTGATGTTAGCCTGCAAAGCTGGTTCGGTGCCAAGCTTGGGCATGGCCGCGGGTCCGGCCCGATTGCGCGCAGTGGCTGCGTTTTCCCCGGTGACCGATCTGTTGGATCTGGGAGCTTCGACTGAAAATCCCGGCAACGGCGGTCCGCCACGAAGCTTTGTGCAGGCTTTTGGGCCGGACGCGACAAACTTGGATCAATGGCGCCGAATCGGCCGGGCAGTTTCACCCATTTACCATGTTCACCCCAGTTGCTGCCGACGCTCATTTTCCATGGAGACTCTGACACCTTAGTTCCGTTGGACCAGTCCACGCGGTTTCAAGAAGCTGCTCGTCGATGCGGAGCCGTGGTGGAAGTTGTGGTCCGGGCCAAAGCGGGACACGGGTGGTTCACTCTTCCGTGGGATTTGCGACGGTGTGGAGATTGGTTTGACCACTATGTACGAGGGCGAGTCCCTGGCTCTGGAGGAGTGTCTCGATCTGAGCGGCTCAGTCCAAGCCCTGGGCCGTTAACGTTTCCAGCACCTCCCGGTATGTCTTGAGCGCCTCCGGCGTCAAGAAAACCACCCGCACCTTTTTCAAGGTTGGTTCGGAAGCCAAAAACCCCAGAATTTCGCGCAGGGCAATACGTGCAGCGCGGTCCATCGGGAACCGGTAAGCACCGGTGCTGATGGCAGGAAACGCCACAGTCTGGCAACCGTGTTGCACGGCCAACCGGAGAGCATGCCGGTAACAACTTGCTAATCGTTCGTCCTCCTCTTGTTGGCCACCTTGCCAGATCGGGCCCACCGCATGAATGACGTAACGGGCAGGCAACCGATAGCCACGGGTGATTTTGGCCTGGCCGGTGGGGCATCCGCCCAGCAAACGGCATTCCTCCAACAATTGCGGCCCGGCGGCACGATGAATGGCCCCATCGACGCCACCGCCACCCAAGAGCGTTTCATTGGCTGCATTGACGATGGCGTCCACCTCTTGTTGGGTGATGTCTCCCTGCACCAACTCCAAACGCGCGACTACCTGGGACAGGTTTTGGACCATGAACCAAGGATGCACCCGCGGCGGGACGGACACAAGTGGCGGCGGCAACCGGCTGGCGTGTCCTTGCGGAGTGGTCTTGACGCATGACAGGGCCTGCCATTAATTATATATGCGGTCAACAGCGTGCTGGGTAACCAGCAGGTGGAAGTCGGAAGATTCGCATCTGCCGACTTTTTTATTCTCCGGATGCGGCTGACCGCCGGAGACGAGAGTTATGAACGTGGATCTGCTGCCGTTGCTGGAATATTATGAGCGTGAGAAAGGCATCAGCCGCGAGCGCATGCTGGCGGTGGTGCATGACACGCTGTTGTCGGCCGCGAAGAAGGCCGTAGGGCCCGCCCGAGAGTTGCGAGTTGCCATCGATCCCAAGTCGGGTGAGATCCGTGCTTATGCACGTCTGATCGTGGTGCAGCGGGTACTTTCCAAGCACGACCAGATTTCATTGGCAGAGGCGCAGCGGATCAAACCGGACGCACAAGTGGGGGACGAAATCGAGGTGGAAGTGACGCCGACGGATTTCGGCCGCATTGCTGCGCAGTATGCCAAACAATGGATCCTGCAAAACATCCGGCGGATCGAAAAAGAGCTGATTTATACTGAGTTCAAGGACCGTGTCGGCGACATCGTCAGTGGCACGGTGCGTCGGTTCGAGCGATCCGACGTGATCCTCGATCTGGGACGGTATCAAGCGGTTTTGCCCAATCGGGAGCGCGTGCCAACAGAGGAGTATCAGGTCGGCGACCACATCCGCGCCTTTGTGAAGGCGGTGGAACAAGGTCCACAAGGACCGGAGATTATATTGTCGAGGGCGGATCCGCGTTTTGTGGTCAAGCTTTTCGAGTTAGAGGTGTCAGAGATTCGGGACCATACGGTGGAGATCAAGGGTATTGCGCGAGAGCCGGGGTACCGGACGAAACTGGCGGTGTGGAGCCGTGATGAAAAGGTCGATCCGGTGGGTGCATGTGTGGGATTGCGCGGGCAGCGAGTCAAAAACATCGTGCGTGAACTCAATAACGAACGCGTTGACGTCATCCGATGGTCGCCGGACATAAAGGTCTTCGTGGCAAACGCATTGGCACCGGCCAAGCTCAAAGCTTTTGAAGTGGACGAGGCTCGCAAGCGCATTAAAGTCGTCACCACGGAGGATCAGTTGTCTCTGGCGATTGGAAAACGCGGTCAAAACGCCCGATTGACCGCCAAACTAACGGGTTGGCAGGTGGATATCGAAGCCGAGGCTACTGTAGTTAAGGGCTTTGAAGAGAAAGTGGCCGAGGCAGTAGATGCGCTCGCCGCAATTCCGGGGATCAGTCGAGAGCAGGCCGACATTTTAGTCCATCATGGTTTGACCCGGCTGGAGGACTTGCTTCAGGTCGAGGAGAGCGACCTATTGGAGATCCCCGGTATTGCTGATCAGGCGGCTGCCATCTTGGCTGCGGCACGGGCTGAGGCTCAACGACGAACCATTCGATTGGGATGAGATGCGGCCTCCAAAAGGGAGCAGCCTCCCTTTTGAGGGATCGGTGTCTTTGGGATTGGCCACGATCCGCGGGTTTGGTACGTTGACCTATCCGAGGGTCCCGAAATGGGAAACGCGGATCGACTGAAACTTTATGCCCGTTCGCATTTATGAGATTTCGCGGCGGCTTGGCTTGGACAACAAAGAGGTCTTGGCCAAAGCCAAGGAGCTGGGGCTGACCGGCGTCCGCGCCGCCAGCAGCACGCTGGACAAAATCACTGCTGAATATTTCGAAGCAGAGCTGCGCAAGGCGTTTGCCGAACGCATTGCGGCACGTCAGTTGGCCGAGGCTGAAGCTGCCGCCAAAGCCGCGGCGGGCTCCTCTTCCGTCGAAAACCTTCCGGCAGAACCGGAGGTTGGGGAGCGGGAAGCTCCGCCGCCAACCTCGGTCGTTGTGCCGGAAGGAGTCGAGGTCGCCTCCCAGCCCGAGCCGGGTGCAGAAGTCTGCGTTCAGGTTGTCGGTGCGGTTGAGGCGGTCAAAGCCCAGCCCCCTGCAGAGGCTTTGCAGGTTTCCACAACCACTTTTGAGTTTGCAACTTCAAGTCAGGCTGAACTTGAAGCATCACCGCTCAATTCGGCCCAAGCGGCAGAGCCTGCACCACTACCGGAACAGGTTGCAGAAGGACCACGATTTGAAGCTGCGCCCTTGGAGGCCGGGGCATCTCCAATCGAGCCGTCTGCGCCAAAAGCTCCGGAGCCAGTTATCGTGGAGGAATCCCCAAGGCTTGTAAGTCCTACCGTGGGTCCGTCCGCGTCACCGACCGTAAACGGAATCCAAGGTGCCGCCCCCCTGCCGGGTGTAACCTCGTCTGCGCCCGCTGCGTCTGCGATCTCCAAAGAACCAGCACCGCAAACCGCGTCCGGCCTTACTCAGCCCCGGTCCGAAGCAGTTCCGACCGGCCCTGCATTGCCGCCTCCGCCGCAACCAGCCAGGCCAAAGGTGGGGGATAAAATCGGCTTTATTTCTCTGCCACCGCGTCCTCAGAGCAAGAGCCCGGCCAAGCCGGTCGCTCCCTCGCCGCCTCCCAAGGCGACGCCGGCGCCCGCCAAAGTGCAGCCTCCCAAGGCTGCGCCTGTTACGACCAAGTCTGCCCCGCCGAAGGCCGCCCCAGGGTCGAAGGGGCCTGAAAAACCTGCTGCAGGGATAAATATTCGCGTGGTGGCGCCGGCTGCTCGTGAGGAAAAAGAGAAATCGCCAGCCAAGCCCGCCGGGCCGACTCCAGGTCGTCTCGGTAAGGTCGAGTTGCCGCCCAACGCTCCTGTGGTGTCGCTCAAACCGCCGATCTCGGTTCGAGCCCTGGCGGAGAAATTGAATCAAAAAGCTTTTAAGATTATCGCCGATCTGATGGATCTGGGCATTTTTGCCAACGTCAATCAGACGATGGACGCCGACTGTGCCCGGGCCATCTGTGCGAAGTACGGTTACCGATTCGAGCTGGAAAAACGTGAGCGGCATGCGCCGGGGCCGGTGGCTCCGGTGCGTCGGAAGCAGGAGCTGGACCCGACTGACCGACCCGAGGATTTGCGGCCGCGCGCCCCGGTGGTGACCATTATGGGTCATGTGGATCACGGCAAGACCACCCTTTTAGATGCCATCCGCAAGTCAAACGTGGCAGCTCGCGAGGCTGGCGGGATTACGCAGCATATAGGAGCATACACCATTTCCTTCCCGCATCCAGAGCGGAAAGGTCAATTGGCCCAAATCACCTTTTTGGACACGCCGGGTCACGCGGCATTCAGCGCCATGCGCGCCCGCGGAGCCAATGTCACCGACATTGTGGTGTTGGTGGTGGCGGCTGATGACGGAGTCATGCCGCAGACATTAGAGGCTCTTAACCATGCGCGGGCTGCCGGTGTGCCTGTAATTGTGGCCGTGAATAAGATTGACCATCCGCTGGCCAATCCTATGAAAGTTCGGCAGCAATTGCAGGAGCAAGGTTTGGTGCCGGATGATTGGGGCGGGGATACGATTTTCGTGGATCTATCGGCCTTGACCAAGAAGGGGGTGGACAAGTTGTTGGAAATGATCCTGCTTCAGGCCGACTTGCTGGAGTTAAAGGCCAATCCGAATCGGCCCGCGGTTGGCAACATCATTGAATCGGGTATTTCGCCGGGAGGCCCTACTGCCACTGCGCTGGTGCGCAAGGGCACCTTGCGAGTAGGCGATGCGTTGTTGTGCGGACCATATTACGGCAAGGTTCGAGCCTTAATCAATGAAGACGGGCAGCGCCTCAAGGAAGCGGGCCCATCGGTGGCGGTAAAAGTCCTGGGATTGAACGGTGTCCCCGAGCCCGGCTCAGAATTCACCGTGGTGGAAGATGAGCGGAAAGCTCGTGAGCTGGCCGAACAACGACTGGAAGCGCTGCGTGCCAAGGCACCGGAAACGCGCGCCAAGGTCACGTTGGAAAACCTCTTCCAAGTGCTCGACGCGCAGCAGGCCAAGGTGCTCAAGGTGGTGATCAAGGCCGACACGCAGGGCTCCGTCGAAGCGATCGTGGATGCCCTCAAAAAAATCGACTCCGAAAAGGTCAAACTGGAAATCATCCACAGTGCCGTGGGCACGATTACCGAATCGGACGTATTGTTGGCGTCGGCCTCGAATGCTGTCGTGATCGGTTTCCACACGCGCGTGGACACAGGCGCTCAGGAAATCGCCAAACGCGAAGGGGTACAGATCAAATTGTACTCGATTATTTACGAATTGATCGACCAGGTCCGCGAGGCCATGGCCGGCTTGTTGGAACCAGTGACGCGCGAGGTGGTCCTGGGTGCGGCCGAGGTGAAGCAAATCTTCCCTTTGTCCAAAGGTCCGCCCGTGGCGGGCTGCATGGTCGTCCAAGGACGGATCACCAAAGGTCGCGTCCGCGTCCGCCGGCGCAAGGACGTCATCTTCGAGGGGATGATCCAGTCCATCCGTCGGTTTCAGGACGAGGTTGCCGAGGTTCGGGCCGGACTGGAATGCGGCATCCGGCTGGACGGTTTTGGAGATTTCCAGGTCGGCGACTTGATCGAGTGCTATACTGTAGAAAAGGTGGCGCAGACCCTGTGAAAGTACCGCCCGGACTGAACGGAAGAGATGCGACACTTTCTCAGGATTGCCGCCCCTGGTAAGTAAAGGTCTTTGCCATGCCTTCGTATCGAATCGAACGCATTCGCGAACTGCTGAAGCGCGAGATCGGGACGGTCATTCGGCGGGAATTTCCCGTGGAGGAGGCCGGTTTGGTCTCTGTGAATGATGTGGAAGTCTCAGGGGATCTTCGGCATGCGACCGTGTATGTCAGCATCCTGGGCAGTGCCGAACAGCAAAAGCGCAGCGTGCAGCGTCTGCAGGAACAACGGTGGCGGATCCAGGACCTCGTGGCCCGGTCCGTGATTTTGAAATACGTGCCGGTGTTGCGGTTTGTAGTGGATGATTCTATTGCCCGGGGCAATCGTGTGCTCCAGATCCTTGCGGAGTTGGAACAGGGCTCCGCTCCCGGCCCCCAGTAACTGTGAAGACCGTACCCCGGATGTTGGCTCGAATCGTGGAGGCACTGCGAGCTGCCCGAACGGTGTGTGTGGTGGGGCATGTGCGGCCGGACGGAGATTGCATCGGATCTCAATTGGCGTTGGCCCTGGCGCTGGAAGGCCAGGGTAAAGAAGTGACCTGTTGGAACGAGGATCCGATACCGGAAAAGTACCGTTTCCTTGATCCGGAAGGCCGAATCCGGAAACCCGTCGCTGGCCCGGAGTTCGATTGCGTGGTGGCCACGGACGCCGCCAGTTGGGAACGATTGGGGCCCAGCCTCACCGTGGCCATCCAACGGCGTCAACTCCTGATCAACATTGATCATCACGTCAGTAATACGCGTTATGGCGATTTGAACTGGGTGGTGCCCCGGCAGCCGTCCACGGGCGAATTGATTCATAGATTGCTCCGGGCGGCCCGTTGGCCGATCACGCCGGCCATTGCGGATTGCTTGTTCACAGCCATCTCGACCGACACTGGATCCTTTCAATACCCCACCACTTTGCCCTCAACCTACCATGTAGCAGGCGAGCTGGTCGCGCGGGGTGCCAACTTGGCCCGGATCTGTCAGGAGGTTTATCAAAGTTATCCATTGCCTCGAGTGCGTTTGCTCAAACGTGTGTTTAGCCGATTTCGCTTGGCCGCTGATGATCAGATTGCCTACTGCTGGCTTTCACGCGCCGACCTGCTCCGGTCGGGAGCTGACCCCGCCGACACGGAGGGTCTCATCGATCATTTGCGTGCAATCGAACCGGTTGTGGTGGCTTGCCTGTTTGAAGAGCAGGAACCAGGGCTGGTCCGCGTCAGCTTGCGCTCAAAGTCGGAAAGGGTGGATGTAGGTGCCGTAGCCGCCCAATTCGGCGGCGGCGGACACCCAGCAGCTGCGGGGGCTCGCATCGCGGGCTCCCCTCTTTCCGTACGACGCCGTGTGCTGGCGGCTTTGAAACGGGCTCTGGTCAATAATCATCCATCTGTCGCGCGCTCGCCTTCGCGGGCGGAGCGGTGGCAAACGGCGACTCCAACATCCACGGGTTGATCAAGTTTTCGAGAAGAGCAGTTCGTCCGGCCACGGCAGGGTCGTACCCCCGTCGGGATTCAGCCAGCGAGTGAGCGCTGCAGCTCTGGCCGATTCCCAGAGCATCTTTCTTAATACAACCGACTGGGAGATCAGGCAGACGTGGAAAACCGAAGAGAAAAACGCGCGCCGGCAAATGAGCAATCAGAGTCCGCCAACAGGGTTTATTCCCAAGCCTTGCCGGAATCTGTGTCTGCGTGCAGAGGACGCCCTGTTGACCCGCGCGCAGCAAGCCGATGCTAAACTTCTGGAATTTGTCGCCTCGCTTGACGGAGGTCTTTGCCTCCGGGCGGCGTGGGTCGGATCAACAGATCGCCACAGTATTCCCGGATTTTTCTTCCTAAGAGTGAGCCTTCGAAGACCTCCTTTTGTACCATCGGCAAGGTCGGGAAGAAATTGCTTCCATAAACATCTTGTTGGAACCGTTGCGTGGCACGAATCTCAGCCTCGGTGTACAAGCGGGCGTTCAGCAGCGCCAACCCCGCCAACATGACACAGGCGAATCGAACCATGCCTGCGCCCATACCCAAATAATACTCTGCTTTGCCAAACAAATCGCTGCTGACCAGCTTGCCTCCCAACCACCGTTTGCCAAGCGAGAACAGTGCAGTAATCGCCAAGGCCGACAAGACATAGCCCAAGAGATAACATGTCAAAAGGCCGAACGGACTGTTGGCCATCAACCATCGCCCGATGGGTTCATATAGACGCGCGGCCAAAAGCACAATCACCAGCCACTTGATTAAAGGAAGCGCCTCGCCGGACATGCCATTTTTTTGGCCCCGCCAGATGCCCAAAAGCAAGACAGTCACTACGGCTAGGTCAAACCAGTGCAGCGGCATTGCATCAAGTTTCATAAGCGTTTTCCCTGCCATCAGAACGGAAAGCCGGAAACGTGCCAAGTTAGGGCGATTTCGCGTTTTATCTCAAAATCTGATCGTTTTTGCAGTGATTTACGCAGCTGGGTGAGTCGGAATGCCGTCGCTAGCGTAGTCTGCCTGAATGGCCAGCCCAGTGCGGGTGAGAGAAGAGGCTGAGAGCTGCGCAGTGAATCGTCACAAGATGTTGGATGGAAGGGATTTGCAACGGAAAGTCCCAACGAGCATGTACCAAGCATCCGCCCAAAGCTACCGCATAAAATAACCAAAGCCGCCAACTTGTAATCACGCCCCCCGGCAAGAAATAGCGGAGCCAAATCATGCCAAAAGCCAGCAAGATCAATGCGAGTCCCACACGTCCCCAAGTCACGCGATATTCCAACCAGTCGTTGTGCAACTGGGCAGGCCAATAATCTTCGGGACTTTTGCGATAAAGCTGGAAGACGGTTCCAAGTGTTCCGGGTCCGGTTCCGAACCACGGATAATCTTGTGCGATCGCCCGACCGGTTTCATACATTTGCTCGCGCTGAACCATGCCGTCGTCCAAGACTTCCAGCCGTTGTTCCAAGGATGGGCCGCTGATCCACAGAGCCAAGGTCATGGCGCAACCCCAGAAAGCCAGCAGACCCATGCGTACGGCAGGACGCCGGTGTCTCCATCCGGTCCAAAAGATTCCCGTGCAGACCAGCATTGATCCGACCGCAACGGCGGCGCCGCCGCGACTCAAGGATAACACACTGGTTGCAGCCATTAAGCCTGCGGCTGGCAGCAACAGGTGATGCACGCGACAACTCCGTCGGGTTATGGATCTCAAAGCCGAAGGCGATCCAGCCCGATCCATCTGATGAAGACGCCACCACAGGCCCAGGGTCACCGGCCAAATGAGATTGAGATATTGCGCCCCGTTGGAACGATAGTTGAACGGACCCAACTGGGCCTCCGCGACCGCGTTGTGGCGTGGACGTACCAACCAGAGAAGTCGGTCTGTCTCACTCCAGCGTTGGACGATGGCTTCCGCTGAAAGAAGGGCCCCATTGAGGCTAATCACCCACAACAGGGCTCGCAACCGATGGGGAAGGATAAGCCCGGTGTCGGACCTGGGACGTAGACGACGGATCCAACGTCGATCATGCAGGTTTTGGCCCAGCATCCAGTCTCGAGCCGACCAAAAAAAGCAAGCCATGGCCAGGGCCATGGTAAAGGTTTCCCAAGAGCTGTGAGCATCGTAACTATGAGGGAGCCAGGGGATGTACGGCCGATATGCAAACGTTCCAAAATCAGGTTCATAGATGGCCCGGGCATTCCACGCTGCAACCGCTGCGTACGTCAGGGTGGCGACGGTCAGAATGCCTAGGACGCGCGACCATGCGTGTCCAAACCATCCAGCATGCCCAAAACGTTCACATTCGGTTTCCCAACGTGGCGGTGTGTACCGCCACTTCCGCCGGATCAGTTTTTTTAGAAACCACAGCAGCCCCAACGTGTATCCGACGACCTTCAGAACTAGCCTGGCCCAACTTGGAGTACCACCCAAGGCCCAGGGAGCAAAAACCACGGATGCGCAAAGAATCACGCCGGATAGGCGATCCAAGCGAGCATGCCAGAGCGCTGCTCGCAGGGCGCCTGAAACAGGACGCTCCCTCGCCGCATCGGGCGCCGCTTGCATAACCATCCGGGATTCAAACCAGCCGAGCCGAATCCCTCAAGTGTGAAACCTGTGCCAAGGCTCCCGTTCGGTGCAGCCCCTGTCCCGGGTTTTGCTTCGTGTAGTTTGCATCCCACTTGAATCCGAAACGGCGGGAGTTAAAAATTTGTTGCACTGTTTGAGCTGGCGGGGTACTTACCCGGATTGAATGAAGGGCCGTGTCAACGGCTGAAGAGTGAAGGAACCAAACATCGAAAACAAAGATTACCAACCGAAGAGGGTGTCTTGAGTCGCCCCTTGGCTTCTAGCAACTCGTCGGGTCGCGGGAACTTCGTCAGGGTAAACGGCAAGATCCGTGCCCGGGAAGTCCGCGTAATTGGCATCGATGGAAAACAGATCGGGATCCTCCCGTTGGGAGAGGCCCTGACCTTGGCGCGTCAACACGGCGTGGACTTGGTCGAAGTGGCACCAAATGCCGATCCACCGGTCTGCCGTTTGATCGATTACGGCAAATTCCGTTACGAACAGGCGAAGCGCGAAAAAGAAGCCCGGAAGCACCAGCACGCCAACAAGGTGAAGGAGATCCAGCTCAGCCCCAAGATTGATCCTCATGACCTTGGGGTGAAGGCCATGCACGCCATCGATTTCTTGTGTGATGAGATGAAGGTGAAGGTGGCGCTGCGCTTCCGAGGGCGCGAGATGGCGCACACGGAGTTTGGTTTTCAAGTTGTTCAAAAATTCCTGGAGAAGATTGCCCCGTGGGGCCACCCGGACTTTGAACCCAAGCTGAACGGGCGCAATATCATCGTCATGGTTAGCCCGTTGCCCCGGCACAAGCGGGCTAAACATCCGCGCGAGGCGCAGCCGCCGCCCCCACCGCCAGTTGGGACCAAGGCGGGCAGCTCGGCTGTTTTTGGTTCGCTATCGTCTGCTCAGACCTCCTCCAAGGAGAGGGTTGCCCCTGCTGAAGGTTCCCCGGCTGCCCTGGAGGGTTCCTCCCCGGGAGCGAACTCACCTGCAGAGAAGGAGTTTGGGAACAACCCGTTCAGCAGTTTGGATCTGAACCGGGCGTAACTGTACTTAGAGGGCGGACTCTGACGCCGCAATCCGGGAGGCCAAGCCGGCCGGGAAGACACAGCCGGTGCAGCGCGCGTCGGCATGATCGCAAAAGTCCCGCGTGATTTGGACCAATCCTTGTTGGATGGCACCCCTGTGCAACAGACCGCGCAGTAGACGTCCGCCCAGGATCCTTTGTCGTGCCATGCGAAGCACCGCGTGGTCGTGGGCAGCTGGCCAAGCCAGGTATCGCTCCTGGACTTTGCGCCAGAGATCAAGGTGATTCGATGAGCGCGCCCGTGCGCCCAGCCAGGGCAGGATCACATTCAGCGCCAACTCGCTCAGGTGCGCTCTTCCGATCAGCCCTTGCGGCTGGGATTTGCCAGCGGAACGTAACGTCCAGTATCGCGACCAAATCGGATCTGGTCCGGGGTTCATGATTTCCATCAGGCTGGGCAAAAGGGCCGAAGCAGGCACTTCGCGAGTGATCCATGATTCTAACAATCGGATCCATTGCGGACGCGCTAACCAATGAGCTGCGAGTGCCAGACGGCGTTCGGGATGATTGGCCGGACGCACCGCGTGTAAATGCCATGCCCGTCGCGGCAGACAACAGTCCTCCAGGGCATCCCGGTCTCGCCACCAGACATCCCAGAGGCGACGCGCGAACGTGGAAAGCTCCGTAACCATGCCGTGGGTGTCTACAGGCAGTAATCCGCTCATACCCAGCAGCCGGGCTTGTAAACAGGTAACGTCCGCCTCTTGGTCCCACCATCGGGCCTTGCGCTCGGCCAGCCAACGCATGGGCCAAGTGTTGTGCTTGTAACCCAGTGCGTGAAAGAGGCCTTCCCATAAGGCCTGTTCCCAACCGACCTGACGCGCCCGATGTTGAAACTGCACAGCCTTGGCCTCCATGCGCGCCAGGGCCGCCGCTTGCAACAACGCTACCAGCTGTTCCAAAGGGAGCTTCGTCAATAACCCATAACAGGCCCCTCGCAGGTTCTCGGGCCACGTTGCAGCTTCGCCACGATCTAACCAGAGAGCCAGTTCGTCCAGGGCCGCGTCTAGATATTCACGCACGGCTAACACGGGTGGATCAGAACCCGTCGCAGATTGGACTACGACTCTGGAACTACTTTCCCAAACGACGTGTAGAATGACGTGGGCAAACCGCGGATTCTGGGCATGGCCGTGTGCTCTCCAGCCATGACTCTGCACGTCCACCTCCACGTCTCCGCTTATGAGCGAACCGTCCTCCCATCGCACCAATGCATTTTGGAAATCGGGTCCACCGCCGGCCTGAGGAAATCCTGGGTGGATCACTTCCAAGCGACGACCATCTGCGGTTCGTAAACGGTCGCGCAATAGACGTTGATGCAACCAGACAGCCTGTAACAGTCTTTCGCTGGGTTGGTTGGGCCCGTCATTCAGGCTCCAGATCCGGGTTGCATGTCCTCGCAGTTGCAAATACCAATGGGGTGTATCCGACACGGCTTTTCGCTTGTGACTTGTCGGCGGATGTCTGTCAAGCATAGCTGGCGGTTGGTCCGATCGCTCCTACCGCAGCAAAGCATGCGGCAGGGACCCGATCAACCGGCCGCATGACGGTCAGGGAGAAAGCTTTCGGCACCACGATGTGGCTGCGTTCAACTTCAGGGACCGTGGAAACAGACGGCGAGTCTGGTTCAACTCCATAATGAACATTCGGCATCGGAAAGACGTCGAAACACACCAGATCGATCCGGCGATGCTTCGCTCGCGAAATTACGGTGAATCGAGCAGGAGCACCGTTGTTGGTCCGCGCATGCCGGCATCGGCGCTCGACTACGGATGCAACTCGCTGGTGGACGCGGTTTTTCTGATCATGTGAGCTTGCTTGAGACAAACCGAAGGTGGAAGGGTGCCCTGGGGCAGCCTGCCTCGAGCCTGCGCCCCTCTTGGTGGTCCTCGGGGCGTTGGTTCGGGATCTTGGGGATGGCCTGGTTATCTGCGTTGCCTGCGGATGAAGCGCATGCAGCCGCAGCAGATGAGGCAGATTTGCGTCGAGATGCCACTGTCCGGGCCATTGAAAGGGCGCTGCCCACCGTGGTCAATATCGCGACCACACGCATCGTGGAGTATCGGGACCCTTATCAAGATCTATTCTATCAGTTTTATGGTCGGCGGGCACCTGTCGAGCGCAGAGAGGAGCCGAGCAGCATTGGATCGGGAGTAATCATTGATGAGGAGGGTTACATCCTGACCAACTTTCACGTCTTGCGCCGGGCTTCGCGGGTGTATGTGAAACTTCAAGACGGCCGTGTATTGGAGGCGGAACCATTGGTGTATACGCCGCATAAGGATGTAGCATTGATCAAGGTATCCTTGCCTCGGGAGGAACGTCTACCTGCCATTGCTTTCGCCGGAGACGATGACTTGATCCTGGGAGAAACCGTGATCGCGTTGGGCAATCCTTACGGATTGGGAACCTCGGCCAGCCGTGGCATTCTCAGTTCAAAGGCTCGCCGGCCGCCTGTGGAGGGGGAACCGCTCGGGACTCAGGACTGGTTGCAAACGGATGCCGGCATCAATCCAGGCAACAGCGGTGGACCCTTGATCAATCTACGGGGCGAACTGATCGGCATCAACGTGGCTGTGTACCGAGAGCATCAGGGGATGGGCGTTGGGTTTGCCATCCCTGTCAAGCAGGTGAATGAGGCCTTGAGCGAGTTCTTTTCACCGGAAGTGACCAGTGCATTGTGGTTTGGGGCCCGGGTTAAAGGGTTGCACGGCCCATTGATGATTACCAGTGTTCAACCAGGTAGCCCGGCTGCGCGTGCTGCTCTGCAGGAGGGGATGGCCATCGAGAGTGTGGACGGCAGCCGTGTGCGGGGACTGGTGGAATGGAATCGGCGGATGACCGAGGCGGGGGAACGATCCGTGCGGCTGGGTGTCAGATTAGGCGGTAGCCGCCGCACCGCCGAGGTTCAGTTGGTGGCGTTTGACTCGCTTGTGCAGCAGAAGTTGGGGCTGCGCTTATTGCAACCGACCCCACAGGTGGCAGCGGCATTTCAAGTCAACCCGGGCGAGGGCCTTTTCATCGAATCGGTGGAACCGCGCGGCCCGGCTGACCGCGCGGGAATCCCGGCCCGGAGCCTGTTGGTGGGCGTGGAGGGTCAAGCAGTGGGCAGTTTGTTTCAAGTGGTGGAACTCTTGGTGCCAAAGTCCAGCGGAGAAAGGGTCCGGTTAACTTTATTGGTCCCGCGCCGGTTGGGCGTCAATTATGTGGAGTACCGTCAGGTCACGATGGAGGTCACGCTCCGATAGAGACCGGCTTTTTCATCGCGGCTTGGACCAAGGGGCGATAAGCTGCCGGAGGCGATCTGATGAGCGAACCGTGGATGATCGAGGTGCAGGACTTGACCAAGCGCTATGGATCGCGAGTGGCAATCCACGGCGTTTCCTTTCAGGTGGCACGGGGTGAAATTGTGGGATTGCTTGGCCCCAATGGAGCCGGAAAAAGCACCACCATGCGGATCTTGGCGGGCTTCCTGCCGGCGACATTCGGAACAGCCCGTGTGGCGGGATATGATGTAGCTCTGGACTCGCTGGAGGTACGACGGCGCATCGGTTACATGCCGGAAAACAATCCGCTTTACCCCGAAATGCGGGTGCAAGAATACCTACGGTTTCGGGCTCGTCTAAAAGGATTGTCGCGCCGGCGGGCGCGCGAGCGCGTGGAGGTGGTATTAGAACAATGTGGCTTGACCGAGGTGCGCCGGCGTCTCATCGGTCAATTGTCCAAGGGGTATCGGCAGCGCGTGGGTCTGGCTGATGCCTTGGTGCACGAGCCGGACCTGATCGTGCTGGACGAGCCCACCATTGGTTTGGATCCGCATCAAATTCGTTCGGTCCGGCGCTTGATCAAAGGGCTGGCCGGGCGTCACACAGTGTTGTTGTCCACGCACATTTTGCCCGAGGCTGAGATGACGTGTCACCGCATGCTGATTCTGCTCGAGGGACGCGTACTGGCCTCAGGCACGCCCGCGGAATTGGAACGGCGCTTGAGCGGCAGTCGGCAGGTGTTGGCGGAGATCGCAGCCCCGGAGGAGGGGTTAAGATCGTTTTGGAACGCGTGCCCGGAGGTCGCAGCCTGGGAGATGGCGCCGGCCGATGACGGTTTTCACCGCTGTCTGTTGATGCCGCGTGGTGACCAGGATTTACGGCCGCAGGTGTACGCCTGGGTGCGTGAGCAGGGCTGGACATTGCGTGAGCTGAGCTGTCGTCGGTACTCGCTGGAGGACATTTACGTGCGGTTGACCGGCCAAGAGGGAGGCGGAGCATCCGACGAAGACGAGGAAGATTGAGCAAATGGCACAATTTTGGGTTTTGTTTCGACGCGAACTCGCCGCCTATTTGGTCACTTTGACGGGTTGGGTGATCATGGCAGCGGTGGCGTTTTTGATCGGACTTAGTTTCGTAGATCTGATCCTGGCGGTGCGTCGTACGCCCCTGCCGCTGCATGTAACCGAGGTCTTCTACCAAACGCCGTATTTTTGGATCATTGTGTTGTTCAGCGGCCCGGTGATCACAATGCGGTTGTTTGCACAAGAGCGCGCGGTCGGCACGTATGAAACGCTCATGACCAGCCCGGTCCGGGACGGCACCGTGGTGGCTGCCAAGTTTGGAGCCGCCATGGCATTTTATTTGATAGTGTGGGTTCCATTAATGGTTTGTGTGGGCTTGTTGAGGCTCTGGACGGGTGAGTCTCGCGCCTTGGAGTGGCCCTTGCTGGGCAGCACCTTTTTGGGCATTGCGTTGTTGGGCGGTTTGTTCCTGAGCATGGGTTGTTTCGCCTCGGCGTTGACTCGATCGCAGACCTTGGCGGCCATGGTGGCAGGTTTGTTGGGCGTCAGCCTGTTTTTACTGAGCTTTGCCGTGGATGGCGTCGAAGGGGAAGGGATGTGGTGGGTTCGGGTGCTCGGCGCCTTCACATTGGTGGATCACATGCGCGATTTCACTCGAGGAGTCGTGGATTTGCGACCCGTGGTATTGTACGGCAGCCTCATGTTGTTTTTCCTCTATCTGACGCTGCGCATGGTGGAGGGGCGCCAGTGGAAATAGGACCGTCATGGAGCACGAGTCCAAAGGGCAACCTTCTTTTTCAGCAAGACGGCGTTGGATTGGCCGGCTGCGGGTGGTGCTGGGAACCACGGCGGTGGTGGCTCTGGTGGTCATGGCCAATTACCTGGCGGTGCGTCATCCGGTGCGATGGTATGTAACCCCGGATACGGAGTTGCGGTTGTCGCCCCAAACGCTTTCGGTCTTGCGCAGCATCACCAACGAGGTGCGCGTCACGGTCTTTTACGATCGGGAAGATCCGATGTACTCGATGGTAACTGCCTTGTTGCGTGAATACGAGTTAATCAACCCACGGATTCGGGTGCGGACGGTCGATTACGTGCGCGAAGCCGGCGCGGCGCAACAGGTATTTGCGGAGTATCAACTGGCCGGCGCCACCAATAAGAACCTGGTGCTGTTTGATTGCCAGGGGCGGGTGATGCGCCTCGACGGCCGCATGCTTGCCCAGTTCACGTTGGAGCCAATCGCAGGCGGGTCGGAACCGGAATTTGCCCGGCGTCCTGTAGCGTTTCACGGCGAGCGTGCGTTCACCTCGGCTCTGCTGGCTGTGACCATGAGCCGACCTTTGCGCGCGTTTTTCCTGACCGGTCATGAAGAACATGACCCGGACAGTGCCCACGAGACGGTGGGGTACCAGCGTTTCGCGAATTTGTTAAGGCAGAATTGTATTGTGCCTGCCACATTTTCGCTGGAAGGCACCAATCTGGTACCGGAAGATTGTCATCTGTTGATCGTGGCCGGTCCGCTGCGACCGTTGCCCGAACCGGTGCTCCAAAAGCTTGATCAATATTTGCAGCAGGGAGGCCGAATGCTGGTGTTGTTAAACAGCTACGGGCTCTCCCGGGCGTCCGGATTGGAATCCTTGCTGGCTCGGTGGGGGGTGGAAATCACCTTATGGCCGGTATCGGATCGTGATCACACGATAACGGGTCAGGATTTGAAAGTGATTCGCTTCGGACGCCATCCCGTGGTGGAGCCGTTGTTGGAAGGAGGCGCACCGGCGGCTTTGCACTTATGGCGGCCGCGTGCTGTGAGTCGCCTGGCAGTTTCCGCGGCCAAACCGGAGGGACTCACCGTCACGGAGCTTGCTTACAGTGGCGAACGCAGCGTGTTGATGGGTGCCGGAGCCGGCGCGCGAGGCCCCTTTTCTCTGGCGGTGGCGGTGGAAAAAGGTGCCGTCCCCGGAGTGGTGACAAGTCGCGGCAACACGCGCATTGTCGTGGTGGGGGATTCGTTTTTCCTGGCCAATCAGTTGATCGAATCGGTGAACAATGCGGACTTTGGTGCGTTTGCGGTGAACTGGTTGCTGGACCGGCAGTTTTTGTTGCATCCGTTAAGCCCGCGACCTGTTCGGGAATTTCGAGTGACTCTTAGCGCTCGTCAGATGCGGGCCTTGCAATGGACGTTCTTGGCAGGGATGCCGGCGGGATTGTTGTTGATTGGTCTGGTCATTTGGTGGCGACGCCGTAGCTGAGGGTTCGAAGAGATGGAGATCGGGAGGCAGCTGGGTCGACAGGCTTGTGGATCGGATGAAATGTTCGAAGGCGACGACCATCATGCCACGCCGGGCGCAGGGCGTTTCGCGAACAGAACTTGGGACGAAATCCAGCGGGAGCCATGAACGCAAAATTCACAGAAATATGGTTGGTACTGGCCGCGGCTCTGCTGGGCTTCATTTTACTGGTCGAACGTAAGTGGGAACGACCAGAGAAGGGACCGCGGGCGTTGTTGCCCGGGTTTAACCCGGAAGAGGTTCTGGCCGTAGAGGTGCATGGGCCGGGCCGACCCTTGGTGCGAGCGGAACGAAAGGAGGGCAGATGGTGGCTTGTGGAACCTGTTCGGGATCCAGCGAATGGAGAGCGTATCGAAGCGCTGTGTTGGGCGCTGGCCTCTGAGCCGGTTCAAACGGCGTTGGGTCGGGCCGAGCTGCTGGCCAGACCAGAGGCTCTGGAGGAGTTTGGACTGGAAACACCGGTGGTGACCTTGCGTCTGTGGATGCCGGACCGTGTTGCGCAAATTCAATTTGGTCATCGGACAGCCCCGGGCGATCAGGTGTTTGTGCAATTGGTGGGTGCAGACGAAGTTTGGGTGGTCAGTTCCGAGATCCTACGGGGGTTGGCCGAGCGGCCTGAAGACTGGCGCGAACGCCGGTGGTTTGACTTTGGCAGGGACGCCTTTGACCGGTTGGTGGTGAGCAACCGTTGGGGCCGATTTGCGCTGGAAAGGCAACCCAGCTCCAAAGACTGGTGGCTGACGGAGCCGTTGCGGGCGCGAGCCGACTCGGATCGGATCGAAGCCCTTTGTCGAGAGTTGGTGGAGTTGAAGGTAGCGAGCTTTGAATCCGAAGCGACCGAGGCGGATCTTGAACTGTACGGTCTGCAACCACCCGTGTGGATGCTAAGTTTGTTCCACGGCACTAATGCGGTGGGACGCTTCGAATTTGGCCGAACTGCAACGAACCGAGACGATTTGGTGTACGGTCGGCAGGAGGGCCGGGGTGTGATTGTTACCCTGCCCGCAAAACCGATGGAACCGTGGCAAGTGGCCCACACAGAGTTTCGGGACCGCCGGTTGTTGCGATGGAGAGAGCCGGTGGCTGCGATTGAATTCCTGGGTGAGAACAGTTTTGCCGTTCATCGCTTACCGGGGCAATGGCGACTGTTGCCCTCAGACCTGCCGGCGGATCCAGCCTTAGTTGAAGCTGTCCTGGCCCAATTGGAGCGTCTTGAGATTAGCGAGTTTGTCAAAGACGTCGTCATTGAACCGGACCTGATGCGGTACGGACTGGCGCCACCGGCCCGGCATATTGTGTTGCGTCGCGCTTCCAGCGGGACGGGCGATGCCACTCAGACGGTTCTGGGGGAGATTCAGTTGGGCCTTATGCAGGAGGGCAAGGTGTACGTGCGGAGGCCGGATGAACCGGCTGTGTACGCAGTATCGGCGGCCGAGGTGAGCAGGTTGCCGAAAGCCCTGTACCAACTGCGTGATCGTCGCATTTGGCGTCTGGACGAGACCCGGGTTGCCACTGTTCGCATCCAAGAGGGAGCCCGCCGGTGGGATTTGGTACGACACGGCGACTATGCCTATGCACTGGCACCGGGATCGCAGGGTGTGATCAACAGTTTGGCAGTGGGCGAGGCCGTGCGCGCACTTTGTGAATTGGACGCGGTTGCATGGCTTGGAGTTGGTGAAGAGGCACTTCGAGAACACGAATTGGACCAAGGGACGTGGTCTGTGACACTTCACTTGACAGACGGTCAGGATTTAACCGTGATTTTCGGGCGGCCACGGCCCGAGTTGCCCCTGCTGGGCGTGGTGCGTCTGGAGGGCAACCCTTGGGTTTTCCTAACTTCTCCTGTGGTTCAAGAACTGGTGTGGGCTTATTTGAAGCTGCCCGCCATACCGCCACCCTGAGGAAAGCATGGCCAGCCGTTTATGGCGTAGAGTGGGCCGTGGCTGTCGGCTGGCGTTCCGAGCTTGTCGCTGGCTTTTCTGGGCCTTGCTGCTGGTGTTGCTCGGGACATTGCTTTTGCTGGATCACGTCGGCTTGCCCGCAAGTTGGAAAACCGTTTTGCAGGAACAGGTTCGTCGTCAGGGTTTGGATTTGGAGTTCGCACGGCTTCGGTTGCGACTCATCTCCGGAGTTGTTGCCGATCACGTGTTGGTACGGCCCACGGGCGAGGGGACTGTCCCACGGTTGGAAGCAGAGCAGGTCCGATTGGATCTCAACTTCGGCGATCTGTTTCGGGGCCGGTTCTCAGTCGAAGGGTTGGACATTGTTAAAGGCCGTTTCATAGGCGGTCAGGATGTTACGACATCCGATCGGTTCCCCTGGCCGGTGGATCAGATCCAGGCCCGAGTATTGTTCTTGCCTGATGGCACTTGGGAGCTGCAAGAATTCCGCGCAAAGGCCGGCCCGATTCGCTGCACTCTTTCGGGCCGACTCCGGCAAGCGATCGGCCTACGGCAATGGCCTCATCTGGCTTTGAGGCCCAAGGTCCCCGCAGGCGAAGGAGATTCGGCATCGCAACTCAGCCGCTCGTGGAGACAATGGTGGGCGCAATGGGATGTGTCGGAGCCAGTCGAACTGCGAGGCCGTTTTGAAATTGATGCGCTCCATCCGGAGACACTCGAGCTACAGTTGCAAGTCCGGGCGCCGCGGGTGTCGAGCCCACGAGTTCGTCTCGAAAGGCTCTGGATCAGGGCGATGACCAAACCCGGTGTATCGAAGCCCTCTGCTCCTACTCGGCTTCCGAGTTGGCAAGTGGAACTGCAAGCTGTTGAGGCAACCATGCCGGACGTACGTGCGGAACAATTGCGAAAATTACGGATCCGCTTGGAGGCTGAACCTTCGGCAGAAGAGCCGCTCTGGCACGTGACGGGAACCGGGGAGGTTGAAACGGTGCGTGCCCTCTGGGGCAAGCTTACCCGGCTCCGAGTGGAGACACATGCTGTAGCCTCGCCCACGCCGTTTTCCTTGACTTGGCTGCGTTGGCAGGTGACAGCCGAAGAGGTTGAAACCGACCTGGCTCGAATCGAGTCTTTGCACCTGAGCGGTGAGGGGCAACCGCGTCTCTCAACCGGGCCGACTTTGGAAGCAGAACCTTGGCGATGGTGGGCTTCGTGGCAGTTCTCAACCTCCGGTCGGGTCGACCGCGTCGCCCTCCCGGATTTGACTCTGCATGCGTTGGAGTGGCATTTACAATGGCATGCCCCTGAGCTGGTGCTGGAACACTTGGTGATGCATTTCCCCTCCGGTCCGGTGTCCGCTGAGGCACGCTTCCGCGCAGATTCGGATGAGTTGCAAGTGCGCCTCCACGCAGAGGCGGATCCACGCCATTTCGACCGGTGGTTGACTGAACGTTCACGCCGTTGGCTCGATCAGTTTCAGTGGGATCAGCCTCCGCGCATCGAGACCGAGGCTCGTGTCAAGTTGCCGGCCTGGCCGTGGCAGAGTACGGCCTGGTCGGAAGTGTGGCGTTCCGGTATAAGCCTGGCCGGCCACATCGAGCTCTTGCAAGCCAGATATCGCGGCTTCAAAGCCGAACGGGTCAGCACACATTTTCATTATGAAAACGGGACCTGGCGCTTTTCGGATCTGATTGTGCAACGACCGGATGGCCAGGTGCAGGCCGATTACCGGGTGCGTCCCTGGGAGCGCGATTATCAATGGCGGTTCCGCTGGCAATTGCCACTCGAGGCGGTTGCACCCTTGTTGGGGTCGAACCAGCTGCATTGGCTGACGTTTTACCGCGGTCAATATCCCATCCTGGTCGAGGGAGAGGTCCGCGGCGCTTTCTTACAGCCCGAAAGCGTAGCCGGAGAATGCCGCATCGTCTGCACGAATTTCCTAATTCGCGACCTGCCCGTGGACCGCTTCGAAGCGATGCTCGGCTACACCAACGGTCGCTTGCGTCTACTCGAGCCGCGATTGGAACGGGCGGAAGGCCGCATGACGGCGCAGGGCCTGACGTTGGATTTTGCAACTCAACACGTACATTTTACCAACCTCCTTTGCCACGACGGAATCGACAAGGTGGCCGCCGCCATTGGCCCCAGAACAGCCCGGGTGCTGGCGCCGTACCGGTTTGAGACACCGCCGCTGCTTCACCTTGAGGGAACCGTGCCATTCCGCGGCATGCAGGGAGCTGACCTAAGAGTGACCGTGGACGGGAAGGCCTTCCGTTGGTGGCGGTTGAATCTGGCCGGCGTGCGCGGCAACATTCATTGGAAAGATCATCAGATTTGCCTCACCAACGTTCAGGCCCAGGGCTACGGGGGGCGATTGGCAGGATGGGCGTGGTTCGACGAATCCGCCGCGGTAGGAACCGATTTTCGATACGAACTCACAGCTACGGAGATCGATTTGTCGGCGCTGATGCGGGATCTTCAGCCAAAACCAAGTCGAGTGGAAGGCCTCCTGGATCTGCACCTCGTGATGCATCACGGCAATACCGCGGATTGGCGCACATGGAACGGTTCGGGCGAAGCCGTTTTACGCGACGGCTGGCTTTGGTCCATCCCCGTGTTCGGAGTTCTATCTGCGCCGCTGGATGCGCTGGTTCCCGGATTAGGCCGCAGTCGGGTCACAAGTGGACGAGCCTCTTTCAGCATCACCCACGGCGTCCTACGGTCCGAGGACCTGGAATGTCGGGCTGCGGCCATGCGGCTGCTCTATCGTGGTCAATTAGGACTGGATGGGCGGTTGGACGCTGTAGTTCAGGCCGAGTTGTTGCGAGACACGTGGCTTGTGGGGCGTGTCCTCAGCCTGGCACTCTGGCCGGTCAGTAAGGTGTTTGAATGCCGCATCACAGGCACCTTGGCTGAGCCAAAGGTCGAGCTCTTGCATGTGCCTCGAGTCCTGACCATTCCCTTGCGCCCGTTGCAGACGCTGCGAGATTGGTTGGAATCGCCGCATTCATCGTCGGCACAACCTTGAAATCCCTCGGGATCAACGGAGGCTTGCGACACTTGGCGGTGGTTCCCACCGGTGCAATGGATGGGATGGCGGTTGGTTGTGGCAAACGGAGACTTCTTTACGTGGTTGGATGAAGAGCAGAACGGTGCATAAAACTTAATCGGGAGGAGAGAACCTATGCGTACGATCAATCCCTGGTGGCTCCTATGGCTGGCGATTCTGTCAGAGGTCGTGGGTACCTTGGCATTGAAAACCTCGGAGGGCTTCACCCGGTGGCGCGCTTCTGTCTTGGTAGTGGTCGGGTACGGCCTTGCATTTTATGCGTTGGCCATGGCTTTACGCTCGATTCCGGTAGGTGTGGCCTACGCAATTTGGTCGGGTGCCGGCCTGGCTTTGGTTGCGCTGGCCGATTGGTGGCTGTTTGGCCAGAAACTCGATTTATCCGCGGTTTTTGGGTTGGCGTTGATCTTGGCTGGAATCGTAGTGCTCCAGTGTTTTTCCAAAGCCACTTCCACCTGACTCGCGCCAGTGGAAGAGCTAAGCTTTAAATCGTCGCATAGACAGGTCGACAAAGCAAGGGGAAAGCCGTCGAGTTACCTGGGGCTGGAGGAGGCCTAGAGAAGGCTAAGGGAACATCAAGAAGTTCATACAACAGGAAAGGAACTTGCGGTTGTGCCGAGCCCAAGCGTTGGCAACGCACGCAAGACCTGCGCACGTTGGACGAGGGACCGTGGGGAGCACTACGCGAGTTGGGCCGACTGCATATGCGGCAACACCCCCGGGATGAAACCCCTTCCCAGACAAGAGTGGCCTGATCTTCCGTGCATGCTCCAATTCATTAGCGGCATCCAAGTGTCGGGTCCCGGGAATTTGGCGCCACCGTCTGCGGTGGCCCAGGCCATCTCGTGACCAAGATTCGGCCATAGTGTGGGGATTGGGTTTGAATGCTGTTTTTCCTCGCAGACAATCAAACAGTAGGACGGCTGACGGCATGGGACGCTACGCGTTGGGATCGTTGTGGCTTTGATCCTCATCAGGACTTTCATGAAAGTTGCGGTTGTGAATTTTGGCTGGCGAGCGGAACCTCCCTGCCGGCATGATGCACGCGCAATTTCGTGGCGAAAGCCGCCAGGTAGAGACGCATGAAAGCACGCATTATTGTGACGCCCAAAAAGGCGGTGGTGGATCCGCAGGGCAAAACAGTGCAGAATGCTTTGGCCCACCTCGGTTATACCGGGGTGCGCGCGGTGCACGTGGGCAAGTATATTGAGATCGAGCTGGAACCGGGTACGGACCGGGCCGCGGCTCAAAGGGCGCTCGAGGACGCTTGTCGAAAGTTCCTGAGCAATCCGATCATCGAGGATTATTATTTGGAAATTTTGGATTGAACCCATGCAGACTGCGGCTCAACTGCGCCGGATCCGTCAGCCGATGCCATGAATGTAGCCGTGATCCAATTTCCGGCGAGCAACTGCGATCAGGATGCAGTGCATGCCATTCGTGTCTTGGGCCATTCCGCGTGGCTGGTGTGGCATCGGGAGTGTGCTTTGGGACCGGCCGATGCTGTGATCATTCCGGGTGGATTTAGCTACGGAGATTATCTGCGCTGTGGGGCCATCGCACGATTCAGCCCGGTGATGCAGGCGGTCCGAGCCTTCGCAGATCAGGGAGGGCTTGTGCTTGGCATTTGCAATGGGTTTCAGGTCCTGACGGAGGCCGGTCTGCTGCCGGGGGCATTGGTGCGCAATCGTTCCTTGCAATTCCGGTGTGAGCACGTGTTCCTCCGTGTGGAACATACGCGTTCGCCTTTCACTTGGTGTGCGGATCCAGGGCGGCCTTTACGCATCCCCATTGCACACGGTGAAGGTTGTTATTACGCGGATGAGGCCAGCTTGGACAGGATGGAGTCCAACGGACAAATCTTGTGGCGCTACTGCGATCACGCAGGGGCCCTGACGGATGCTGCGAATCCCAACGGTTCTTTGCGCAACATTGCCGGAGTTTCGAATGAACGTGGCAACGTGGCCGGATTGATGCCGCATCCGGAACGGGCGTGTGAACCCATCCTGGGCAGCTCGGATGGTCGCGTTGTTTTGGAAAGTATGCTCGCCTGGTTGCAAAAGCGGGGCAGCCTGGCTCCGCGCCCGGTTGCGGCTTGAGCGACAGCCGGACAGCCGGATGGCTCCCGGCCGGGTTGTCTCGGTCGTGATCGGCCTTTTATCGCGGAGGATTCGCAATGGAGGTCCTGTTTTCCATTTGGGTCGAGTCTGGCTCCGGTTGCGTTTGGTTCTTGGAAGGTGGGGTCGCACCCGCAGCAGCCACAAGTTCCGCGGCGCGGTTCAAACCGCCCAGATTCCAGACGTTGGTGTAGCCAAGTTGCCTCAGTTCCTGGAGCGCCTGGTTGCTGCGGCGGCCGCTGCGGCAGTAAAGGAAAAGGGTTTGCTGACGGTCCGGAAAAAGCTCAGGCACGCGCGCATGAATTGCGTCCAAGGGGACATTGATCGCTCCGGGGAGATGATGTTGATGATACTCCTCGGGGGTACGCACGTCCAGGATCCGTGCGCCGGTCTGCAACCGGCTGCGCACCAGCTCCGGCGTGGGTTCCTGGGCTACCGCTGTGCGACGCAGCCATCCTAATGCCACGAGCAACATCAAAGCGGCAAGGCACCACGGCCCATATTGTGTCCACAGCTGTTTCATAGGATCAAAGATGCCACATCTCCAGCCTGCGTCCATGACGGAGAGGAGGCGAGGGACTTCCAGCGGGTCCGGTTTATCGCAAGCGCGGGAGCGGAACGAAACAGGGACCGCGTTCTTGCACAGAAGCTCAAGCGTTTGATTTGAAACAGGAGTCGGGAGTCAACCGCCTATCGGCTCGCTCGCCGTCCTCCGTTTCGGAAGATGCCAGGAGAAACTTTTAGCCGTTGCGGGACATGGCAATCGCTGGACTGTGACCGGACTGAATTGGCTCCGCCAGCTTGCGGGTGATCAGCTCAGAGGCTTCACGCATGTCATATGGTTTGGCCAGCACGCTGACGTTGAGCTGCGCCAGTCGCGCCCGCAGAGATCCGTCCAAGTAACCTGATGCTAGCACACATCGCATGTGGGGCCATCGCTGGAGAACCGCTTCCACCAGTTCGAGCCCGTTCATCCCGGGCATGCTATAATCGGTGAACAACAAGTCTACGGGGGACTCGGCCGATTCCAGGATCCGTATGGCTTCGGGGCCGCTCTCGGCTACCAAGACCTCCAAACCCGCAGCTTCGAGGAAACTGCGTGTGAAATCTCGAAGAAGGTCCAGATCATCCACCACCAGCACACGCCCACGACCTTGGGCCAGTTGGATGGCCGCGCGTTGTGGAAGCGGTGCGGGCGCATCGGCACAGAGCGGGAAGAACAAGTGAAACGCACTGCCCTGACCGAGCACGCTCTCGACCTCGATGAAACCGCCCGCCTCCTCGGTGATCCGCTGAACAATGGGCAGACCCAAGCCAGTGCCTTTACCGCGAGCCTTGGTGGTGAAAAAGGGGGCGAAGATGCGAGGGATGAGATCCGGCGGGATACCCGTGCCCGTATCCCGCACGGTGCAGCGGGCATAAGGTGTTCCGGGCGGGAGATTGTGTCGTTGCGCCTGTTCAGCCTGAATCCGGATGTGTTCGGTCTCCAATGTAATCCGGCCGCCGTTGGGCATGGCATCCTGTGCATTGACGCAAAGGTTGAGAATGGCCTGGCTGGCGCGTGTGGAATCGATGCGAACGGGCAAAGGCTCTGCGGCGATGCGCGTCTCCAGCGTGACATTTCCACGCAGAGTGCGTCGAACCAGGATCAGGGCTTCCTGGACAAGCTGGTTGAGGTCAAGAACGGCACAATTGTCACGACTCTCTCGGCTGAAAGAGAGCAATTGCTGAGTGATGTCCGCCGCACGGGCCGCCGCTAGATCAATCTGCTCGATTTCCCGACGCAACCGGCTGTCGGTACTTGTCTCGCGGAGCAACAACCCGCAGTTACCTCGAATTGCTTGGAGCAGGTTATTGAAATCATGGGCCACGCCGGCAGCGAGGGTGCCGATGATTTCCATTTTCTGAGCCTGAAAAAGCTGCTGCTGCAGCTCGTGATAATGAGTTTGGTCAGTGACGCTGCAAATTAATCCCCGAACCTGAGCCCCATCCACCCAGGGGGATACTTTTAGCAGCCAATGTCGTCCGTCTGGGCCTTGATACCGGTTATCCACAGGGCGACAATGTTCGAGGACCTCTCGGAAAACGCGTTCCAGTTCGGCCCTTCGGCCGGGATCCGGCACATATTCCAGCAGGTTTCGCCCCAGAGTCGGCGGAGCGTTAATGCGGAAGCCGGCGTGTTCCACGGGCAGGTGGCGCCAACCCTCGTTCGCATGGGTTAGCCGGAACTCACAGTCCAGACTGTAGATGGCACCGTCCAGGGATTGCAAAATGCTGTGAATAAAATCGCGTTGAATCCGAAGTTGTTCTTGGAGCTGGATGCGCAGGGTGATGTCTCGTTCACAGGCCACATAGCCCATGAAGCGACCCGCCATGTCGGCGATGGGCGAGATGGTGGCCTCGACATGGTACGCGCAACCGTCACGACGGATGTTTACCAGTTCGCCGATCCATTCCTGACCTTGGGTCACAGCGTCCAAGTAGGCTTGAACTTTCTCCTGCTCAAAAGGCGCGCGGAGAAAAGCGTCGGGTCGGCCGAGCACCTCCTCCATGCTGTAGCCGGTGAGGGTTTGAAATGCAGGGTTGACAAAGGTGATGCGCAAGTCGGCGTCTGCCAGGAAAAAAGCATCGGGCGTCGCATCGATGGCCGTAATGAGCCGTTGGATGTGAGATTCCAGACGGAGACGGCGACTCACGTCTTTGAACGTCAGCAGGAAATAGCCTCCCTGGAGTGGTAACGACTCCAGATCAATTGGCAAATGCGGTCTCCCTTCGCGCAGGCTAATGACGGAATGCAGGATTTCAGCGCGTGGCGGCTCTTGAAGCAGGACCTGGCGAAGCTTGGCGTCGGCAGGCGGCGCGATCCAATTCCAAACCGTTAAAATCTCGGGAGGGGTCCGCGGAGGCACTTGGAATAGGTGTGCAGCGCGGCGATTGAACTGGACAAGCCGGCCGTCGCGGCCGCACACCGCTTGGGCATGTTCCGCCGCGTCGAAGGCCACCTGCCACCAGCGGCAGACTTCTTCCGGCGCCGGCTTGATCGGTGACTCGGTTCGATAAAGCATGCAGCGCAACCCTTCACGCGGGCGGCCTGGTTCAGCAATAGACCACCAGCGATTGGGTTATCGGCTGAATGCGGTGATGATTAAGGAGCTTTTCGATGAATGTGGCATTCAATCGCTGGCCTTCCGGGATGAGCAACAGCCCATTGGCAGTATAAACGCCGCGGGCCAGCACCATACCGGGCCGGAGCTCCGCCAGAGACACTTCTCGCTCCTTGCGCGGAATTTCCACGGTGTGAAGCGCCTGCAGAAAAATCCGAACTGCTTCCGGATCAAAGGCGGTACCGGCCTGTTGCTGGATGCGCGCAGTGGCTTCAGCCGCCGGCAGGGGACTGGAAGCCCATGCCACCGCCACCGCCAACAGTCGGGCCAGCCAAGGGATGTTCTCGCCTACCAATTGGTCGGGATAGCCGCTGCCGTCATAACGCTCATGATGCGCACGGATGATTTGGCCCACCTGGTCAAGGTCACTGGTAAATCCAGCCAGTTCCTGACCGAGAATGGGGTGCTGCTCAATCAGTGCCGTCTCTGCGGGATTGAGCGACGATGGATCGTCTTGCCAACGCCGGATGATCTGCCTGGGCACACCCACCAGACCGATGTCGTGCAGCAAGGCGCTGCTCTCAAGCACGCGACGGTCTTGCAATGAGAGTTGGGCGATCTGGGCCATACCCTTGCACAGAGCGGCTACGCGACGCGCCTGACTGCCAAGCGAAGGGTAAAACGTCTGCATGGTATGAACGCAAAGCTCGAGCGAGCGCATGAGATTCCGCTCCAAGGCCGCGTTCATCTGAGCCAGTTGTTCGTTTTGTTGAGCCACCAACTTCACTTGTTGCTCCAACGACCGATTGAGCTCGACCAACTGCTTGTTCATCTCTTGAGTGGCGGCCTGGAGATGGGCGTTTTGACAGATCAGTTGGTACCGTTGAACCGCGTTCTTGATAGTGGCCAGGAACTCTTCCCGCAACCACGGCTTAACGATGAACCGGTAAATCTCCCCCTTGTTGATCGCGTCAATGACGGTGTCCAAGCTCAGTACCGCCGTAATCAGAATCCGGGTGGCGAAAGGTTGCAATTGACGGGCCCGTGCCAACAACTCCAACCCGGACAGCCCGGGCATGCTCTGGTCGGTGATGATGACAGAGAATTCCTGCTGTTTAAGCAGCTCCACGGCTGCAACAGGATCTGCTTCCGTGATCACTTCATACGGTGTTCGCCGCAGGGTTTCTCGCAGCGCCGCCAATACGATCTCTTCATCGTCCACCACCAATATCGGGGGCGGCGTAAAGTCAGCTTCTGGGATGGGCTCGCTTACAGGAGGCATGGTCAATCGGTGTCCAGCAATCGTCGAAGGGACGCCTGCCATTCTGCGACCGGCACGTCAGCAGGCAGGACCAGGTCAGCTCGTTCAAGAAATGCTGTGTCCAGTTCATCTTGATTGCAAGCAGCGAGACAAAGAACCTTCAAGGGAGTTTGGCTGCAGCGGATCCGTTCGAGCAGCCGACCATATGGATGGCCCGTTTCGGTGCACAACAGGAGCAGGGCAGTGAATTGAAAATACGGCGAGTGCAACAACTCCAAAGCCTCGGCTTCGGAATGAGCGGGCGCGACATAGAGCCCTTGTTCCCGCAGTTGCGCAATCACCTGCTCCAGCACCGGCCCGGCAGGTCCCAACGCCAGAAGGGTGTGGCGACCTTTGCGCCGATCGGGCAGGGCAGGGCTGGCCTCGGAGCTCAAATCGGCCAGGGGAAACCAAAGGTGAAAGGTCGTTCCTTGGTTTTCGGCAGTCTCCACCGAAATGGCTGCGCCGTGGCGTTCCGCAAACAGTCGGGTGTTGTATAGACCAAGTCCCGAGCCCTTCCCAAGGGGTTTGGTGGTGAAAAAGGGGTCGAAGATAGCATGCAAGAGCCGAGCCGGAATCCCCACGCCTGTGTCTTGCACGGCCAATCCGACCAAGGGAAGCCGCGGAAGCGAGCCTTGCAAGGGTTGCACGGGCGGGGCCTGCTGGTGAATCGAGGTGCGAAAGATCAATCGTCCGCCTTGCGGCATGGCATCCGCTGCATTGAGTGCGAGGTTGACAAGCACCTGACGAAGTTCTACCGCATCGAGATACACGGGACACTGGCCCGGTGCCAGATCGGCCTCCACGCGAACCCGCCGCGCCAAGACCTTGCTTAACAGCTCGGCCATCGTGCGCACGATCTCATTCAGGTCATGAAAATTCTTCTCCCCCGGAGTTCCTTGATGAAGTTGCCGAAAGCGGTGCGCCATCTGGCTGGCTTCCAGAGCGGTGGAGCGAATCAACTCAAGGCCTTCGCGGAGCCGGCTGTTTCCTTCCAGTTCGGCCTGGTAGGTTTCGCTGAGTGAGATAATCCCGGTCATGATGTTGCAGAAGTCATGTGCCAGGCCAAGCGTCAGCGTGCCCAAGGTTTCCTTCCACGACATGGTCAACAGCCGGCGCTCTGCGACAGTTTGCCGGGTGATATCAAGCCAAAGCCCTTCATAACCTACCAACAAACCGGTGGAAGTGCGTAGCGGCTGGCGATACTCCCACAGATAGCTGACCCGGCCGGTCTGAAGATGCCGGATCCGATATGTCAACGTACCACCCTCCACTGGCCAATCAGCCCGACGCAACCGATTCATTAGCATCTCCAGGTCAGATTCGTGCACCACTCGCCAGAAATAGTCCGAGCTGCGTCGCCATTCCTGTGGCGGTATGCCGGTTAACTCCTCCACGCGCGGACTGATGTAGCGAAAAGAGAAGTCCGGTCGCTGACTGAACAGGATCCCCGGCCAATGGAGGCTGAGATTTTCCAGCTGGGCCTCGGCGCGTAGCAACCTTTGATAGGCCTGGTGAGCCGCGACGCGGCCCCACCGATCAGGCGGAAAGAGGTCTTCCCATTCCCGGGCGGGCGGCAGGGCTGACTCCATGCGCACAAACCAATGATCGTCGTGTCGGCAAAGATCGATTAAAAGCCGTTGCCCTGGTGGCTCGCCTTCTGCGAGCAGTTCCAAGCGATCGAATTCGGACGCGGTGGTTAGGAAATCTCGAAACGTTGTTTCCCACGTGGCATGGCGTTGTCCCAATAACTGGGGCAGGGAACAACCGGTCAGCTCATAGGGAGGTATGCCCAACCACAAAGCCAAACTTTCGTTGGCCCGCAAAATTCGACCTGCTCCGTCTACGACGGCCTGGCCGTTGTCTAAAAGCGTCGGCCAACTGCTGTTAAATAAGGACGACTCCGCCATCGGAACCTTGTCAACCATGGTCGGCTCCGACTGCCGCTGTCCGCCGCTCAACGCCTGCTTCATAGGTCGGGTCACTGCCGCGGGTGACCCTGGCATGGCCGATCAAACTGACGCCATCCACCCCGAAGGGCCAGGTCCTTGTGCCACGGGGATTGCCGCGGGCCGTTGGACCCGCATGCGTCCCGATTCGTGATGCTCCGGGCCCCGGCGCCGCCTCCGGGGGACCCGCCCGGGTCGCCTTAAACATTAAAGCCAGATTCTGTAAGGTTGAACAAGTGACAATTTGCTGAACGCATTGGGTGCATCTCTGGCGAGAGTTGGGAGTATGCCAAAAGTAAGTCGGGTTGGGGCAAGTCCAGGCAGGAGTTTTGAACGCCGGTTGAACACACTGTGAAACTCATGCTAGCATCGGGTTATGGCGGTGCACATCGGCGATGCAGTGACCCACGGGTTCGTGGACAACCGTCAAAAAGGTCGGCTCGTGGGCCGGATTTGGTTGCGGGGTCGTTCACGGCCTTTGCAACTTGATCTGGTTGGCAATGCGCATCCGGATCTGGCAGGACGTCGCGTATACTTCCGCCGCAAGGATCCTCCGGTTGCCTTCACAAATCCCGTGGCATTGTCTGACCTACAACGTGGTCGGTTGGGAGACCTCACGGCACGCAAAAAGGTTGAAGTTCCCACTCTCCCCACTCTACCGTTGTCGGTTTCGGCCGAGGCGGATGCCCCGCTTGCCACAAAGCCCGTTGAGGCCTTTTACCTGGAGTGGTTCACCCCCGATCATCAACGCCTCGTGGTGGAATTGATGGTCTTCTCTTTGCGTAGGTCGCGGCCTGCATGGGTGCCCACTGCTCAAGAAGAACAACAACGAATGCGCGAAGTGGACCATGCTTGGCAGCGATACTTGGCTTACTGGGATTCCTTTATTGCCCGTTTGGACCGGAGCGTGAAAGACCCGGAAGAACCCTGGGATGAATACGATTACGAACGATTTCTCAAAGTCTGCGAAGCGCGCAGCGAAAAGTACAACGAGCTGGTAGAACGGTATGGGGACTCGCCCGAGGCACGCCTGCGCATTGCTCGCGACATGGGCTGGGACGCAGATGCGCTATCCCTTGATGAAGGATCTGAGGCAGAGGATCAAGAAGAATCGGGGGAGGTTGCCGGAATGGAGGCCATGCCCGAGCCGGACCCGGCTCGCGAAGGTCGAGATTGGATCCGGACACCCGATGGCGGGATCTGTCATCCATTGGAATTGCGCTGGTCAGAGCTGCTCGCTCGGGTGGAGCGGGCCTTGCAGCGGCGGCTCGGCCGAGCGCGCTTCCTGGCTCATCCGGAGGCCATCGCGCTTCTGGTCCAGTTTCGCGTCACGGGTAGCCGGCTCACCGGCGCGTTGCGCGGGGTCGCTTGGGGCGAGCTGGAGGTGGAAGGTGGTTTGGTGGTGGCTTGTCTAAAACGCGCTTTGCACGCTCTGCACGAAACCCATCGCGGCCTGTTAGCCGCGTGTGAAGCCGCCGGTCTTGGCAAGTTGCAAGTGGCTCGCTTGCAGCGCGAGCTGTTCCTCGTGCGTGAGGCGATTTTGAGGCTGATGCAGGAATATCGGCAGCGATGAAATTACACGAGGTGTCTCTTCCCCGTTATTCGGCGGGGCCTTGAAAGGGATGGCGCAAGGTTCTTTTCTTGAAGAAACGATCTACCATACCTCGGATGAAGCTTTTGGTTCCGCCTGAGACCACCGTCAAGGGCGCACAGTGACCACTGCACACCGGGCAAAGCCGCAAATACTGGCCGCCCTGCCGCCGAATCAAATGCACGCAACTGCCGCAAAAGAGCCGGTGACATTGCGTGCACTCCATGCTGGCCGGAAATGTGGGATGAATGGCACACATCGGCGGCTCCTCCGGCTTGGCTGGTTCCGGAGCGTCACGCACTTCCATTCGGACGTCCCCAGCCGCAACACTTGCCCTTTGTGCAACTGCGTGGGCTCCGTAACGGGCACGTCATTAACGAAGGTTCCATTGGCCGAATCGAGGTCCCGCACCCACATCCCGTCGGGTCGGACTTCGATCTCGCAGTGAAATCGCGACACGGTACTGTCGAAGACGACGAAATCATTGGCAGGTGACCGGCCGAACCGGTGGACACCTTCCTTCAACGTCAAGACTTCGTCTCGACCGTTGGGCCCTTTGACGACCAGCTTCGCCATGAAACAAGTGCCGTACGGGCACGATGGTCCCTGCTCGTCTGTTGAGGGGCTCGTACCACGGGAATGATTGCTTCCAGCAGCGGGCGTTTCAATCTTGAAATGCATCCAGCGGTCGCAATCCTACGGCTGTGCAATTTGCCATCTGTAACGAAATTTATCAGGGGTGGAGCCTGGAGGACACCTTTGCCCACGCGGCGCGGACGGGTTATCAGGGGATTGAACTAGCGCCCTTTACGCTGGCCGAGTCTGTCACGGATCTGAGCAACTCGGACCGCCGGCGCTTGCGGGATTTAGCACTTCGGAATGGGCTGAGCGTGGTCGGGCTTCACTGGCTGTTGGTCAAGCCGGCAGGTTTGCATTTGAGCCATCCGGATCCTGGCATCCGGCAAAAGACGGGCCGATACTTCGTGGAGCTGGTCGACTGCTGCGCTGATCTTGGCGGACGGATCCTCGTGCTGGGATCCCCCAAACAACGCAGTATTTTGCCGGGTGTTTCTCCGCAGCAGGCCCGGGAGTGGGCCCGGGCAACCTTGCAGGATGCAATCCGCCGGGCAGAGGATCGCGGAGTGATCCTATGCGTGGAACCTTTGTCCCCGGTGGAGACCAATTTCCTCACGACAGCGCAGGAAGCCATCGAATTTGCCCGGTCCTTTGGATCTCCAGCCTGCCAAATCATTCTGGATGTTAAGGCCATGTGTTCTGAGCCAAGACCCATACCGGACATTATCCGGTCGGCTTGGCCCCATTTTGCGCATTTTCACGCCAACGACCGTAATCTCAAAGGACCTGGCTTCGGGGACGTGGATTTTCGGCCCATTGGGGCGGTTCTGCACGAGGTGGGTTATAAGGGCTTCATCTCCGTAGAGGTCTTCAGTTTCGAAGAGGGAGCCGATGTCATTGCGCGCCAAAGTTTGGCCTACCTGCGTCAGAGCTTTGGTCTGGCCTGACCCTGCAGGGCAGCTCGTCAAATGTATCGGGAGGGTTCATGATGGGCTGCGCGCCAGGGCGTCCAAACTTGCCAATGTGTCTGGGACGGTCGGCTTTTACGTGGGTTTCTAGGAGCCGGAAGTCTAGAGTCTTCAACCTCAATAGGTTGCTGAAGGACAATTGGGCCCGGTCGGCAGCGTGCGCAGGATCGGGCAGCGGTCATTGACTGGGAGTCAGCGTTTGCCCAAGTTGAACCGGGCATGATCATTGCGCCATCACTATTGGCTGCCAACTACGGTTGCCTGGCCCGTGAGGTCTTGCGCCACAAGACTTCGGGTGCCGAGTGGCTTCATTTGGATATTATGGACGGCCACTTCGTTCCGAATCTTTCTTTCGGGCCCGGAATTGTAAGAGCCCTTCGGCCGTTAACGCGCGCGTTCTTTGATGTCCATCTCATGTGCAGCAAACCGGAGGTGCTGCTGCCGTTATTCGCTGAGGCAGGGGCGAATCAAATCACCGTCCACGTGGAACTGGGCCAACGGGTGGAACACTTGCTGTGGAAGATTCGCAGTCTGGGACTCAAGGTGGGGTTGGCCGTCAACCCGCCGACCCAACTGAGCCTGGTACGTCCTTTTCTGGCTCACATTGATACATTGCTTGTAATGACCGTTAATCCGGGATTCGGCGGACAGGAATTCATTCACGAATGCCTGACCAAGATTCAGCAGGCGCATGGTTGGCGTTCCGAAGGGGGATTCTGCTTTCAGTTGGAGGTCGACGGCGGGATCAATGAAGAGACTGCTGCTGAGTGCGCCCGGGCTGGCGCCGATGTGTTCGTGGCCGGCACTGCGCTGTTTGGTCGCCGCAACCTGAGGGCTGCTGTAACCCGATTGCGGCGCTCGGTGCAACAGGCCACCACGGATCCGTCCTTTGCGAAAGCAGTTGCTAGCCAATCGTCGGCACGCGCCTGTCCTCGTACGAGCCCGCCGACTTCATCCATGTAGACTCCGATGAAATCTCCCATCTGTTTCGGCACCGACGGCTGGCGCGCAATCATTGCGGACGGCTTTACGTTTGAAAATGTTGCCCGTGTCGCGCAGGCTGCCGCTGATTATTGGCGGAATCATCCCGTACCAGGCCGGCTGACACGAGTGGTCGTCGGATATGATCGTCGATTTTTCTCCGACCGTTTTGCAGCTTGCGCAGCGGAAGTTTTGGCAGGAAACGAATTCGAGGTGATTCTCACCCCGGCAGCCACCGTGACACCGGCTGTCTCGCTTGCCGTACGGGATCGGCATTGCATCGGTGGCATTATGATCACCGCCAGCCACAACCCGCCCATCTTCAACGGGTTCAAGTTGAAGTCCCACTACGGTGGTTCGGCCGACCCATCAATTTGTCAGGCTGTGGAAGCCTGCTTGGACCGGTCTCCGATTCGGCGCATGCCCTTTGCCGAAGCGCGCCATCATCGTCGCATTCGTCAGATTGATCTTCGGCCCGCCCACGAGCGGGCCATACGTCGTTTGGTGGATTTTGACCAGATCCGGCGTGCCGCTCTTCGGGTGGCTCACGATGCCCTGTTTGGAGCTGCAGCTGGTGCTTTTACTTCTTTGTTGAGCGGAACCACTTGCCGAGTGACTTCGCTCCACAGCGAACATGACGTGAGGTTTGGCGGCCTTACCCCTGAGCCAATTCCGCGCAATTATGGCCCTGTCTCGAGTTTCCTGAGGCGGCACCCGCATGACCTGTGCCTGGTTAATGACGGTGATGGCGATCGTCTGGGAGCGTTGGACGGACAGGGCCGACCGCTCACCACGCATCAGGTGGTCTGCCTAATCCTGTATCATCTACATTGCAACCGCGGACTTAAAGGTCGGGTTATCAAGAGCATCACCTTGACCTCCATGGTGGACAGAATGTGCGCTGCTTGGGGCCTGCCCTTGGTGGAGACCGGAGTGGGCTTCAAATACATCTGCCCGGAGTTGATCAAAGGAGACGTCCTGCTCGGGGCTGAGGAAAGCGGCGGGATCGGATTGCCAGGCCATATCCCCGAGCGCGACGGTTTGGCTGCAGGCTTGGTCCTACTCGAATTATTGGCGTGGGAAAGGAAACCTCTTCAGGCGATACTTCTACGTCTGGAGCAACAGTTTGGGCCTCATCGATATGGTCGCATGGACCTCCCTGTGCCCATGGATCGATGTGCCCGGCTGCTGGAACGCTTGCAGACAGAGCCGCCCGATCGGCTGGGTCGGTTGTCGGTGGCAGATCTCAAGACCTTTGACGGCATTAAATTCATCGCCAAAAATGGTGCCTGGCTGATGTTGCGTGGCTCGGGCACCGAACCGGTGCTGCGCATTTACGCGGAAGCCGCCACAGAGGCCGAAGTGGAACGATTGCTTCAGATCGGCCGTCGCTGGACCCGCGTCGTGTGACTGTCCGGGACGGCGCGAGTGGAACGGATTGTTTTGAATTTGCATTTGGCCGCGCTCGGCCAAGATCAACAGGAGCCCTATGACTGCAAATTTAACTGAGCAACAACGACAGCAGGTAGCCCGCTGGCTCGCTGAAGGGGCCAAACTGTCGGAAGTACAAGACCGATTGGCCAAAGAGTTTGGCTTGCGTCTCACTTACATGGAGGTGCGCCTTTTGGTGGACGACCTGAAATTGCAGGTCAAGGACCCTGAACCGGACAATGCCCAGTCAACCACACAGACGCAACAGATCCCTGAGGCGCGCCCCACCGAGAAGCGGGTTCAACTCTCTGTAGATGAACTGACCAAACCTGGTGCGGTGGTCAGTGGGAAAGTCACCTTCAGCGATGGACAAAAGGCCAACTGGTATTTGGATCAGATGGGACGGCTGGGGCTGGCCCCAGAAAAACCTGGCTACCGGCCCTCGGCAAACGATTTGGATGAGTTTCAACAGTTGTTAGAGCGGGAACTGGCCCGGTATGGATTTTAGTCGAATCCCCGAACCTGGCCGAATCGGGGGAGGACCGGCGTGACATGGCCGCCCGCAGAATGCGTTTGTCGACGCAGCTCTAAGGGGCGACCTTGCGACGCGTACGCACGCCCACCCGCGGTGCATCGCCCCAGAGACTTTCCAGGTCGTAGTGTTGGCGGACGTCTTGCCTCATGACGTGTACGATGACATCGAAGTAGTCAAGCACCACCCAGCCGGTGGACTGGTGACCATCCACGCCATACGGGCGTAGTCCATGATCCTGCTCCAGCTTCTCCGTGACTTCCTCCAGGACCGCCCGCATGTGCGGCTCGCTCGTGGCTGAGGCGATCACGAAATAATCCGCGACCGTCGACAACTTGCGCATGTCCAGAACCACGATGTCTTCCGCTTTTTTGTTGTCCGCCAGTTTCCGACAAAGCAGGGCCAACTTTTTGGAGTCCATGATGCGTTTGAACGGATCACTTAGGTGTTCCAAGGTGCGTCAAACATAAAGCCGCCGCAGGCGGATCGCTTCCGCTACTGCAGGCGGTACCAACCAGTCGATGGGTTTGCCCGCCCGCACGCGGGTGCGAATCTCTGATGAAGACAAACCTACCGGAAACCCCGCGATATTCACGCCTCGAAAGGGCGGAGGGAACTCCGCCGCAGGTTGCCCCGGCCGTATTAGGGCCACAAACACGGCCCGTCGCGCCACTTCGTCTGCACCGCGCCAACGGGGCAGCGTGGGCACATGATCGGCCCCGATCAGATAGAACAGATCTGCTTCGGGATATCGTTGCGTGTACTCTCGCAATGTGTCCACCGTGTAAGAGATTCCGCCTCGCCTGAGCTCACAATCGTCGATTTCGCAATCTGTCTGGCCGGCCAACGCCAAGCGAAGTAGTCGCACTCGTTCAGCAGGTGGTGCCTGCGGCGGATGGTCCGTCTTGAAGGGAGATTGTGCGGCCGGAATAAAGATCAAACGGTCCAACCCCATGGCTTCGATCGCTGCCCGCGCCGCCCACAGATGTCCCCAGTGCACCGGATCGAAACTGCCTCCGAACAGCCCCAAACGCATTCGTCTCGGCGTGATCCGATCTTGATTCATCGTGGCCGCAGGTGCCGATCCGCAAAATCCAGATACTGTTCCCAGTCCCAAGCTGTCAAATCGTGTCGGCCAGCCCGGATGTGATATCCGATCCACTGCCCGACGGATTGTCCGATGGGCGGCATCTCGCTCACATCCAGGCCCCTCCGGCCGTAGAGCCTGTATACGACTCCCGCCTCCAAGGCTGCCAGAAACTCCCCGCGCGGGTCGGCCCACAAATCCTCTGAAGCACTGCCGACATAAACCGGTCGCGGTGCCATCAAGGCGATCAATTCATGCGAATCCACCGGCAAATCATCCTCGCGGTCATCATATTGCTTGTATCGACCACAGAACCAGTGAGGAAAACGGCGGTTCAAGTCCGCAATCCGTTCTCCAAATCGCCGCCGGGTCAGGGCTGCGCCTCCCTCACCCGACTCGTTGGCAATTACCAGAGCGAAGCGAGGATCTCGGGCGCCAGCCCACAATGCCGCCTTGCCCAGACGGGAATGTCCGATTAAGACCACACCGCGCGGGTCCACTTCACGGTCCGTTTGGAGATAGTCCATAGCACGACTCAAGCCCCAAGCCCAGGCCGCAATGGCGCCCCATTCTTCCGGCGCAAACACATGATTTGTGCCCGCCGGGCTCAGCGCGGCCCGTACGCCCAATTTCCAACCTTCTGGAAAGTCTGGCTCCAAATCGCCACAGTACACGGTGGCCAAACCGTAGCCACGTGCCAGAATGCGTTCCACCGGCCAGTTTGAGGCGGCTACCCCGCGCGACGAAGAAGTCGCCCGATTCTCAACCACGGTTCCCCTGCGGTCGTTGGGTACCCAGTGGTCAGTGATTCGGATGCCGGGATCGGGGTGCACCGTATGATTCCCCATGAAGTTCAAACCGAGAAAAACCGGCCTCGGCCGGGTGGCTGCGGCCGGCAGATACAAGAGCAAATCCATGCGTGGCCCCCCACGATCCCCTCGCAACCACACCGAGACCTCTCGCCGCACCGCACGCCCTCCTAGGGCATTTCGGTCTTCCTCAATGACTTCCCACCACATTCCGGGCGGCCGCGTTGGAGCCCGGCCGTAAACATGCTCCTCAAATAACCACAATATCTCTGGCCTACGGCGTTGCTCCCACACTCTGCGTGTTCGGACCGGCGTGCCATCCAGGCAGGTCAATGGATCCGGTAAAGTGTAGGCAGGCACCTTTGCCTCGTCGTAGTTGGGTCCTGTTCCACTCCAGGCTGTCGGGAGACCGACCATCGACAAAACAAGTCCCCAGAGGCCTCCCCTACGGCTCACCCGCTGCCAGGGCGAATGAAACCGGTTCTCCCGTCTTTGCCGCCCATCCATCGAGAGATACGGAACCATAGACCGATTCGGACAGCCTGTTCGTTAACAACAGCGTCGGAAACCGCGAAATCGTTCCTCCATCAACTGGGCATACAAACGACCTGCGGTCGCTCTGTCCGGCACTGGCCCCACAGCTGCGTTGCGCACCGCATGCAGACAACACATCTCAGGCGATGCACCGTCACCCGGTCCGGCCTTGGCCAGAGTGGTCTCTCCCGACAATTCCCGGGTCAGAGCCAAGGTCAAGGCTGCCATCCTCGCTGCATGGACGGGCAGGCCGCCACCAGGCTCCTGAACCGACTCGCGTGTTAACCACACCGGCGAAGTCTCTGCCAACACGATCGGTCGCCGGCCTGAAAACAAACGCCACCATTCCACGGCACTCAATACCAGTACCAGGCTGACCAAAGCCAAGAAAACCCCAGCCACAACGGCATCCAGCCGATTGTTGAATTGCAGAACCCGATTGGCGCGAAGTGCCCGGGTGGCCGCCTCCAATGCTGCAGCATCGCCGCGACTGCGCGCTTCCATCATAGCTTCGCGCAACGTTGGCTCCTGTCGGGCCAGCTCGCGCGCTTGCGCCAAGAAACCGATTCGCGGATCCGGATGCATAATTTTTTGGACACCTGCAGTGAATGTGACACTGACCAGCCACAACAGGGGCACCAGCGTAACGAACGACAGGACCGGCCGTCCGGGACACCATCTGCCCGGTTCATCCGGGGGACTTGGATCCGGTTCCCGGCGCCGGCGCAACTCGAGTTTCAAAATCACCGTGGTGGCCAGGCAGAGCGCGATGGCTGCAAGCATTTGGTTGGCCATGCCAAACAGTGGCCATAGCGAATTGATTCCTCCCAGGGGGTCCCGCACGCCCTGCACCAGAAAATATCCCCAGGCGCCTACCATCAAACCACTGGCCAATAGATTCGCGCCGGTATTGCGCGTGTCTCCCAACGGCTTCCACAAGTGCCCGAGAAAATCATGCAGGATGTACCGTGCCACACGTGTGCCCGCGTCAATGGTGGTCAAAATGAACAGAGCTTCGAACATGATCGCAAAGTGATACCAAAGATCTAACCACCGTTGACCCACGGCTCGCGAAAAGATTTGCGCCATGCCTACCGCCAGCGTCGCCGCTCCGCCTGTGCGCCCGAACAAGGTGTGTTCACCGACGCTGCGCGCCAGTTCCTCCATGTGTTGAACCGTAACGGGATAGCCGGCCGCCGTGATTCGCTCAGCCACCACCTCGGGCTCGCCCTTGACATTCATTGCAAAATAGACCCCCGGCTCCATGGTGCAGGCGGCCACCATCGCCATAATCGCCACGAACGATTCCAAGCACATCGCGCCGTAAGCGACCGGTCGGGCGTAATGCTCTCGGGTGATGAGCTTCGGCGTGGTGCCACTGGAGATCAGCGAATGGAAACCTGAAATGGCCCCACAAGCAATGGTGATGAAACAGAATGGGAACAATCGACCGGCCACCACCGGACCTGAGCCGTCCACAAACGGAGTCACCGGCGGAAGATTCAAATCCGGTAATACGAGAAAAATTCCTAACGCCAGCAGAACGATCGTTCCCAACTTCATGAAGGTGCTCAAGTAATCCCGCGGCGCCAATAACAACCAGACAGGCAAAACACTTGCCAACAACCCGTAACCAATGATCGCCCAAGCCAGCGTGAGATCGCTCAGGGTAAACCATGCTGCAAGGCCGGGATGTTCGTAGACCCACTTGCCACCCCACACAGCCAACAACAACCCTGCCACCCCCAGGGCTGTCGCTTCCCGCACCCGTCCCACTCGCCAGAACCGGAGATACAAGCCCATGGCCATGGCTAGTGGAATCGTCGCTCCCACGGTGAACACCCCCCACGGACTTTCCGCGAGCGCCTTCACCACCACCAGTCCCAACACCGCCAGCAGAATCACCATGATCGCCAAAATCGCCACCAACGCGACCATGCCCGCCGGACGATTCAGCTCGTCCCGAACCATCTCCGCCAGGGAACGACCCCCGCGACGAATGGAACAAAACAGAATCACAAAATCTTGCACCGCACCGCCCAGCACACATCCAATCAGCAACCACAGCGTGCCCGGGAGATAACCAAATTGTGCCGCCAAAACCGGCCCCACTAGCGGACCTGGTCCCGAGATCGCCGCAAAATGGTGCCCAAAAACAATCCATTTGTGCGTGCGAACATAATCCTTGCCGTCTTCCTGCATCTCTGCCGGGGTGGCCCTTCGGTCATTTAGTGCCAACACGCGCGCGGCGATCCACTTGGAGTAAAACCGGTACCCTAGCGCATAAGAACACAGAGCCGCCAAGATTAACGTTGAAGCATTGACCGGTTCACCTCGTGGCAGGGCCAGCGACACGTATGCCGCCGTGCCTGCCAGGGCCACTAGCACCCATACGAACACACGCCACCCGCCTTTCATGCCCTAATTGCCGTTTCCTTTTTCTTCGAAAGCATGGCCAGCGTAAAGCCGGAATCTAAGAAACGTTCACTGTACCTTCGGCCGGGCGCTTTATGGCAGGTCCTAACAAAATCTTCCAGCATTCGAAAATAGACTCGTGCGATACCCCACCGCCCGGCAGACGTGTCGGACTGCTCCGGCGCCGGCTGACTCTGGCACTTTCGACCTATCCTCACTCCATTTGTCGAATCGTTCTCGCGTACCTGAATGAGCTGCAGCACCTCACTCGACTCTGGTCATTGCGGCCCCATGACACGCCGGGAGAGAAGGGTTCATTTCAATATCAACCTCCAGCTCACTTTGTTTTCCCATCGCTGCGCAATGGCCACGCAGAACTCGTCTTTTGCACAGGGCACATCACAACACGGAAACCCGGAGCTGGCTCCTCGGGCAACGATGCTGAGGCTGCTGACCCATGACACAGGCGCCGGACTGTGCTCCTCCTGAACAGTAACGGGTCGCACGGACGGTTGGAGACGATGCCGCATGCCTGGCAAAACTCGGGTTGCGGCAAATGAGACTCTTCTTTAACTCTAAGGAGCACAAGGGACCAATGGCGCACATGGACCCGATTGGTTATCCAGTGTAACGAATGCGAGTGGTTTGGCGTAGCTATCTTTTCGCAGGTCCCAAGGGCTCTTCCCGACGAGTGAGGCGTTGCTCATGGCCATCGACGTCCCTGCGCATGAAATGTGCTAACTTGCCGGGCGCCTCCCCGGAAACAGGTCCGGTTCTTGACAGGGTGTCGGCGACCTTTAGAGACGAAACTTTTGGAATTCGACCGAACCTCTCTCCGGCCCGTAGCCTTGCGCATCTGCAAACCGACGGCGCAACTTGCTTTGCATGTGTCGAAGCCCATAAATCAATCTGTGATCGTTGACGTAATCCCACTCAGCCATCCACGGGGTCAGACTGCAGCGTTAGAGGCTCACCGGGCAGTTTCCGTCCGGAGATTCGTGCGGCATCGGTTCTGGAAAAGGCTTGCGGTGGTGTTGGGGTCAGTGGTCTTCACCGCGGGCACCGGTGTGGCGCAGGTTTCTCTGCCTTTTCATGATTCGTTCGCTTACCCGGAAGGGCGTCTGAACGACGTGGCCAGCCCCCGTTGGACGGCGGGCAGCACCGGATGGGAACTCGCTGTTAGCAACAACCCATCGTTGACGGCTCCCGAAGGCTTCCCCGCGGCCGCGGGCAGAAGCGTGCGGCGCGCTCCTAGCGGCACTGCCCGCCGTTCCGTTCTGGCCCATCAAGCAGTTCCGGCGCTGGATGGCAACGAACTGTATGCATCGTTGTTGCTGAAATCGTTAGGCCACCGCCCGCGACGCAGCTCATCGCCTATTTCGACAACAATTCCAGCAGTCAAAGTGCTTTTTTCAGGCCGGACTTTTCCTGACTGCGGAGGGTCAGGTAGGAATCGGGAAGAAATCGTCCACGCCCGGCCTTACGACGGAGGCTCTCCCTGCGGGCACGCATTTGATCGTGTTTCGCTATCGCTTTCAGCTTGGAAACGACCGGGTGGATTTATGGATCAACCCTCCAGCCTCCACGTATAACGCCTCCATCCCACCCCCCTCGGCCGGCTTTGTTACAGGAGGATCAGACCCTGCCTCGCTGGACTATTTCCAGTTATACTCCAGTCCCCAAGCCGGAGGTGTGCAATGGCTCGACGAATTGCGGTTAGGGCGCTCTTGGGCCGAAGTGGTCCCATTGGCCGGTCCTCTTCAACCAGCCCGCTTGTCCTTTTTAGTCGGCCCCACAAATGGTTACACGGGCCCACCCCTGCCGCCGGTGGTTGTCCAGATCGAAACCGCGTCAGGCATGCCTGTTCCCTTGTCGGGTGTGCCCGTGACCTTGAGGGTCACTCGGGGCTCGGTCCCGATTTCAGGCACGCTGACGCGACTGAGCGATTCCCACGGCCGCGTTTCCTTTGAAGATCTAACCTTTGATGCACCTGCAACTTCATTGCAGCTTGAGGCACGAGCTTGGGCTCCGGGAGAAACTTGGCTTGCCGCCCTGAGCGAGCCTTTTGACATTTATGCGCCCCCTCCATTTTCACATCTCAGCCTGGTTCAGATTGAAACTGCGGCGGATGGCTTTGTGCTGACGGCAGGCAGTCCCCAGGCCCATGAGTCTGTGCAACTTCTAGGCACTACCGAACTCAGTCGGCCTCTCTCCGAGTGGTTGTTGGTGGACTTTGGTTACACGGATCCCTCCGGAAGGATCCGGCTCATTGCGCCCAAATCAGCGGCATTGCCGAGGGGCTTTTATCGACTGCGCGCCGGAAATGTGGATACAAAACTGGAGCCCGCATCCATTGGTCTTCAGCCTGAGTCCATGAATGTATCTCCCGGAGAGGCGGCCACGTTTGAAGTTGTTGGAATCGGCCCGCAACTTCACTACTTATGGCTTTCCAACGGTGGTGCCATTAGGAGATCAAACTCAACCTGTCCTGACGCTGGCACAAGTTTCCAAATAGCATGAGGCCGACTATCAGGTCATTGTGGCCAATATGGTCAATGCCGTGACCAGCAGCGTTGCCCGGCTCCGCGTAGCCAACCTCCCCCCAGCATCGTCGTCGAGCCGGAGGATCAAGCCGTCACCAGGGGGACTCCGTCTTGCTGACCGTGACAGCAGTCGGGACGAGACCGCTATCGTATCAGTGGTACCATGACGCCACGCCCATTCCCGGAGCCACGAAACAGGCCCTGATCCTGGATGCGGTCCGAAGTGACCATGTTGGAACCTACCGCGTAGAGGTTCGAAATCCCTGGGGCTCAGTGTGGAGTCGCGCAGCTTTGGTGACTGTCACGGAAGTGCCCACCGCCCCGCCAATCACCAACCTTGTGGGATTTGCCTCAGGCGTCACCGGCGGGGCCGGCGGTAATGTCACCAACGTGTCCACATATGCCCAACTGCGGGGCGCGTGTCGCCTTCCCGGAGCGTGGATCATCCGCGTGCATGGGCCCGTTGTGGTCACGGGCGATTATTGTTACATCACGCAGCCGCATAAAACCATCGTAGGGGTGGGGACCAATGCGGCCCCTTACGGTGGTGGTCTGCGCGTGGCTGCCACGAACATCGTCATTGCCAACCTTTTCTTCAGCGCCACCAACCACTCAAATGCCGATGGCATTACCATCGACACAAGCAGCCATGGCACCGGGAAATACGTCTGGATCGATCACTGTACCTTCTTTGATTGCCGCGACGGTTCCGTGGATGTCACCAAGGGCGCGGATTTCATCACGGTGTCATGGTGCAAGTTCGATTATTCGCCCCGGCCACGCGGCGTGGCGGATCACGAATTCGTCAACCTTATTGCCTCCAGCGACGACGATGTCGGCGTGTACCGTGTAACCTTTCACCACAATTGGTACGGCTCGTTTTGCCGAGAGCGCATGCCATCCGTGCGTTTCGGACGTGTGCATGTCTTCAATAACTATTACGACTGTATGGACAACAATTACTGCATCCGGACTCGTCTGCATGCGGAAGTGCTCGTCGAAAGCAATTATTTTTTGGGTGTACAAAATCCTTGGGAACGATACGTGACCACGGGCACACCCGGTCGCCTGCGGGCGCGCGCTAACATCGTGCGGGACTGCACCTGGCGGGTCTGGACATCCGGAGTGGTGCTCATTGCAGGAGACGACGAGCTGACTGACCCATGGTTGACTACAAATCTGTATCCGTACACGCTGACACCGACCGAGCATGTTCCGTATTACGTCAAGACCTACGCCGGTGCCGGACGCCTGCCTTATGTATCGCAAACCGCCCCCTGAATTGGATTTAAAGAGGCTTCGGACCTTAGCCATGGTGGGCCGACCGGAGCCGCCCAGGGTTTTATGCAAGGGCATCCCTCCGATCCTCCTTTGACCGGGTGCCCTTGCTTTTGCATGCATGGAACCGTTCTCTTGACGGTTGGGACGGCTTGCAGATAAAGTGTCACCAGGAGCTTGGCATGCCACTTCACATCCAGGGTACCCTGGTTACCCTCGGGATCCTCTTCGCCGTCACCAATGCAGGATTACCCGCCCCGGGCATATTGCACCTGCGCCAGTCCGGAGACCGGCTGGAGCTGAAGGTCGACGGTGACAAGGATGAAGATTGGTGGATTGAAACCTCCTCCGATCTAACCACATGGACCACGGCGACAAATCTGAGTCCACTTTTTCTGGGAACGAAACCAACGCACCCTGGCGACTGGTAGGACGCGCCCAAGACCCAGCCCGATACTTCCGAGCTCGTCAAACGGGAGGCTTGTTTGATCCGGCCTTTTTCGCACTATTAGCCTCGTTTATACTCAAGTGAGTGCCGCGGCCTTTTCGAATGCACTGCACTGGGGCCGGCACTACGAGACGAACGTTTATCTCCCCCAGGTCTGGCTCGACAACGGGGCTACCAATCGCCACGTGGGCGCCCGATTCCGGGGGAACACGTCTTACACGATGAGCGGACCGCGGAAATCCCTGAATCTCCAATTCGATTTCATCATTCCGGACGAAGATCTGATGGGATCCGAAACCATTAATTTGAACAACGCTGCCGGCGATGAGACGGTCATGCGCGAGCCTTTGTTCTTTACTCTCATGAGCCGCTATGCTGCTTGCCCACGGGCTGCCATGTGTCAGCTCTATGCCAACGGCACGCTGTGGAGCGTTTACTCGCTGGTCGAACAGGCGGATCGACAGTTTCTGCGTCGCTGGTTTCCCAGTGCCAACGGCGATCTCTGGCGCGCGCCCAACGCTGCGGGCGGCGGCGGCTTTGCCAGCTCCAATTCTGCGTACGTGCTGTTTCCCAATCGCGACGCATGGTATTACACGAATCATTACACACTTAAAGCCACCCGCACCAACCTGCTGACGGCGCTGCAGCGATTGACCAATGCCATTGCCGTGTTGCATCAAACGCCCAGTAACCGGTTGCGGGATGTGTGCGAAGATTATTGGGCGGTGGATCATTGGCTGTGGTTCCTGGCGCTCGAAAACCTGTTTGTCGATGACGATAGTTACTGGAATAAAGGAGCGGACTACATGTTCTATTACGAGGCGGAGAGCGGCCGGTTTCACCCCGTGGAACATGACGGCAATGAGGCCTTCGCTGCGATTGGGAGCGTCAACTACAGCTTGTCTCCGGTCCAGGGAGCAAACGGCAACAACCGGCCATTGCTCTATCGATGGCTCACCATCCCGGAATTGCGACAGCGATATGTGGCACATATGCGCACAGCGCTGCAGGAGGCCTTTCGCCCTGAAATCCTGACGCCCCTCATCGACGCATTTCATCGATTGAGCGTGCACGCACTCATGGAGGATCCCCGGCGGGGTTACACGATGGTGGCGTATACCAATGATTGGGTGGCATTGAAGAACTACGTCACGAACCGCTATAACTTTTTGGTCCGCCATGCCGAGTTGACCTCGCCTCCCCCTCACATCTTATGGGTCAAAGGCCCCACGCAGATGGTCTATGCCACAAACGTGCCCCAGATCACAGCATGTGTGGTTTCCCGCAGTAACAGCGGAGTGGACTCGGTATGGTTGTATTTTCGGGACAAGCCCTACGGCCGTTTTACTGTTCGCCAGATGTTCGATGATGGCCAACACGGAGACGGTGCCGCAGGAGATGCCATTTATGGGGTGTCAACAACGAATTTCTTCGCAGGCAATAAAATTCATTTTTATGTCGAAGCGCGTGCGACCAATGCCGCGCGTGCGACTATCTTTTCACCCGAACGCGCCGAGCGGGTTACTTATAGTTATCGGGTGGAACTCATGGCAGCGGCAAGCAGCCGGGTGGTTCTGAATGAAATCTTGGCAGATAACCGGTCTACGCTCATGGATCCACAGGGCGAATTTGATGACTGGATCGAGTTGCACAATGTCACGGATGAGCCTGTAGACCTCACTGGCATGTACCTGACCGATCGGGCGACCAACCCCCGGAAATGGGCTTTCCCGCCGGGAACCATCTTGCCGCCTCGGGGATTTCTCATCGTGTGGGCGGATGAGGCGGGTTCGGCCGCCTTGGCTTTGCACGCAAACTTCCGGCTGGATCGCGAAGGTGAGGAGCTCTTGTTGGTGGATACCGATGCACGGCATAATCAAGTGCTGGACCGCGTCGTGTTTGGTCCACAACAGCCGGATGTCTCTTATGGGCGGCTGGCAGAAAATGCAGACGCTTGGGGTTTCATGGTTCCCACACCTGGGGCACCCAACCAATAGGGAGTCGAGTGCCGCGAGGATTAGCGGGGTGGCTATGTGGGGGTAATATGTTCCGATCCCGTTGCTGGCGTTGATGTTCTAGACGTATTCACGCTGGAACGTGCGGGGCTGCATGGTTGTCCGCGTTGGTTCTTCTTGAGGGATGGCAGTGAAGAAGGGAGTTGGTGGTTCGGGGTCCCCTTTGTGCACGGATTCCGAGAAGCCTCGAACTTCAAAAGATCTTCCCGGGACTGGCCCGCGGGAAGTTTTTGACGAAGGGCCTTTGTCGGCACAAGCTCGGGGCATGTGGCTGGTGAAATGGATCTGCATGACCGCGCTGGTTCTCGGGATCCTGGCTTGCGTAAGTCCCATGAGACAATTGGCTTATCCTCCGACTCATCAGGAGACCGTGGTTGACCAATATCACGGGGTGTTGGTGGAAGATCCGTACCGCTGGCTGGAGGATGATCAAAGCCCTGCGACTCGTGCTTGGATAGAGGCACAGAATCGCCTCACGTTTGGGTATCTGGCACAATTGCCCGAACGGGAAGCGTTGCGGTCCCGCTTGACACAACTTTGGAACTTTGAACGTTACGGCACGCCGGTGCGGAGAGGAGCGCTTTACTTTTTCACCAAAAATGACGGGCTTCAAAACCAATCCGTGCTGTATGTGGCGGAGGGGCTTGAGGCATCGCCCCGCGTGCTACTGGACCCAAATCAATGGTCGGCAGATGGCACGGTCGCCCTAACGGGCGCTGCCGCCACCGAGGACGGTCGGTTGCTGGCGTACGGCCGTTCCGTGGCGGGTAGTGACTGGCAGGATTGGTTCGTGCGCGATGTGCAATCCGGCCACGATTTAGACGACCGGATTCGATGGGTCAAATTTAGCACTGCCTCATGGAGGAAGGACGGGTCCGGTTTCTTTTACAGCCGCTTCGACGAACCAGACGCGAAGACTCAGCTGACAGGGGTCAATTATTATCACAAGCTTTATTTTCACCGAATCGGCACTTCGCAGGATCAGGATCTGTTGATTTATCATCGACCTGACCAGAAGGAATGGGGATTTAACGGCGAGGTTACCGAAGACGGCCGGTACCTGGTCATTACGGTCACCCGCGGTACAGATCCCAAGAACTGCATTTTCTATCTGGACTTGGAAGATCCATCAGCTCGAGTGGTTGAGTTGCTGCCGAATTTCCAGGCGGATTTTACGTTCATTGACAACGAGGGGCCGGTGTTCTGGTTTCGGACCGATCTCGATGCACCTCGGGGCCGCATCCTCGCGATTGATATCCGGCAGCCCGATCGGGCGCACTGGCGGCAGGTTGTGCCTCAGACGGAAGATACACTGCGCCAGGTGCGAGTGGTCGGCGACCGGTTTGTGGCCGAGTACCTCCACCATGCCCGGAGCGTGCTGCGGCTGTTTCGTTTGGACGGACGTCCGGATGGAGAAATTCCCTTGCCGGGCCTCGGCTCGGTGAGCGGTTTGTCCGGTCGCCGGGTCGACTCTGAACTGTTTTTTCACTACACGAGCTTCACGGTGCCCGGTCGGATTTACCGCTACGATCTGCGCGCGCGCGAACTCACCATTTGGCGGCAACCAAAACTACCCTTTAATCCGGACGATTACGAAACACGACAGGTGTTCTATTCTAGCCGGGACGGCACACGCGTTCCCATGTTCTTGTCCCACCGCAAGGGCCTTACGCCCAATGGCCGCATCCCCACGCTTTTGTACGGCTACGGCGGCTTTAACATCAGCCTCACGCCTTCTTTTAGTGTGGCCAATCTGGTTTGGATGGAACGAGGAGGCCTGTATGCCGTGCCCAACCTTCGTGGCGGGGGTGAGTACGGCGAGAGTTGGCACCGGGCAGGGATGAAGGAGAATAAACAGAACGTTTTCGACGATTTCATCGCTGCGGCGGAGTGGTTGATCGCGCGTGGTTATACATCGCCGCGGCATTTGGTCATCGCAGGAGGCAGCAATGGCGGGCTGTTAGTGGGTGCCTGCATGACGCAGCGACCGGATCTCTTTGCGGTTGCCCTCCCCGCGGTGGGCGTGATGGATATGCTGCGCTTTCACAAGTTCACTATTGGATGGGCTTGGACCGTCGAATATGGCAGCGCTGATCATCCGGACGAGTTCCGTTATTTGCTCGCCTACTCGCCTCTTCACAACCTGAGACCGGGCGTGCGGTATCCTGCGACCCTGATCACCACGGCCGATCATGACGATCGGGTGGTGCCAGCGCATAGCTTCAAATTCGCGGCGCGTCTGCAGGCATGTCAGGCGCGCAACGGCCCGCCCGTTCTCATTCGCATCGAGACCCGAGCCGGACACGGTGCAGGCAAACCGACAGCCAAACAGATCGAAGAAGCCACCGATCGATTGGCGTTTGCTCTCTATCACGCGACGAGGCGCTGAACCAATCCGTGGCTGCACGCCTTGCGATCCTTCGGGCGGTGACCTTAGATGTGGGCGGCACCTGGCTGACAGTCCGACCCTCCGTGGGCCATGTCTATGCCGAGATGGCTGCTGCCTGGACCGGTCGCAGATTCGAGCCCGCACGGTTGACCCGCCAATTTGTACACGCATGGCGACGCCGACCCGATTTTGACCATTCTCGCGCCGCATGGATGGAAATTGTGGACGAAACGTTTGCCGGGTTAGTGTCAGCTCCTCCCAGTCGAACATTTTTTGGGGATTTGTATCGGCGCTTTGGTCAGCCGGATGTGTGGCGCGTGGATCCTGCTTTGCCGGAATTGCTGGGTTGGATGCGCTCGAGGGGATTGCGCGTCGGCTTGATCTCGAACTGGGATTTGCGGTTGCGTCCGCTCCTTCGGGCGCTCGGACTTCACGACGCTTTTGATGTGATCGTGATTTCCGCTGAAGTCGGTTTTGCGAAGCCCTCCCCGGCCATCTACCTCCGTGCTGCCGATCAATGGAATTTGAATCCCCATGAGATTCTTCACGTGGGCGATGAGCTGTTGCACGATTTTCGGGGCGCACGTCAGGCAGGATTCCGCGCGGTTTGGGTGCGGCCAGGATTGGCCGGCCCAACGCACATGGCCATAGGGTCGCTGAGTCAACTTCCTGATTGGCTCCGCCAGACCGGTCTGGCGAGCCGGATGGGCACTTGAAATGGGCTTGTTCACCATAACAGAGCCACGGCACCCGTGGCAGCCGCGCCAAACCACAGTACCAGCACGGCACGCGTTGGACTCAAGCCGGCTCGCACCAACAAGTGAGACAAGTGACGTGTGTCACCTACGTAAAACGGTTGGCCTCGTCGCCAGCGATTGATGACCACTTGCACCAGGTCGAGCAACGGCACTGCCAGGATCCACAACGGAGACAATACCGCATAGGTGCGCGGATGCAGCTCACTGTAAAAGTGCGGAAGGATTGCCAAAACTGCCACCCAGTAGCCCACCAAGTGGCTGCCGGAATCGCCTAGAAAGGCCCGGGCACGAGGAAAATTCCATGGTAAAAAACCGGCCAGCGCCCCACACACGGCAAAGGCACATGCTGCGACCAGATACTGTCCTTGACGTGCAGCCAGCACAGCAAAGTACCAGGAAGCAATCAAGCCCAGCCCGGTGCATAACCCGTTCATGTTGTCGGTAAAGTTGAATGCGTTGACTAGCGTAAGAATCCACAACACGCTAACCACGTAGCTGAATAGGGGACCGGGTACGAACAGGGTGATGCGAATGTCGGCTGCCACCACCGCGCTGGCTACCAGCCATTGTCCGAGAAACTTGATGCTCGGCCGCAGTTCGTGTCGGTCATCGAGCGCCCCTAGCAGGGTCATGGCCACTGCTCCGAGGATCATCACCAGCAATTGGCCCGCCCGTCGGTCCAGTCCGTAAGTCAGAGCCGCGCGTGTGCCAGCATCCCACCAGATTGTCTGAAGGACAACCATGCCACCGACTAACGCCAAAAGCCACCCGGTCAGGACCGCCAAGCCGCCTGCGAGCGGCACGCGCTCGGTATGAATCTTTCTGTGTCCCGGATCATCCACCATGCCTAAGTGGATCACGGCATGACGCCACCAAGCCATGCTGATCGCAGTCCCTGTGAAGGCCACGACGGCCGGGAGAAAAAACAAAAGGCACACCATGATGACGGGTCCTTAGGAACCGGCTTTCCAATCGCGTTTGTCGGCTAGCAAACGCAGGTACAACTCATGCAATTGGTCCACCATGATTCGGACGTCAAAATGTTGCCGTACCCATGCGCGGCCTCGGGTGCCAAGTTGGGCCCGCAAGTTTGGATCCGTAAGCAGGCGCAGCAAGCTTTCCTCGAGTCCAGCTCGATCGCCGGGGGTCACCAGAAAGCCGGTTTCGCCCGGGCGACACACTTCAGGGGCTCCGTCACAATCGTATGCAACCACGGGTTTCCCTGCAGCCAAGGCTTGCGGTAGCGCCCGCGGCAGACCTTCCCGACGCGACAGATGCACCACCACGTCCATGATACCAATCCACCTGGGAATCTCCGCAGGTGGGACCAATCCTGCAAAACGGACATGGTTGGCCACGCCAAGGGCCTGCGCGCGCCGTTCCAGTCGGCGTCGCCAAGCGCCGTCTCCCACAAAGACCACACGCAGGCGCGGACAGCGCCGAACCAGGGAAGGGGTCACAGCCAGCAAATCGTCATGTCCCTTTAGCTTGAACAGACGAGCTATCTTACCGACGACAAGTTCCTCCCTACTTAAGCCGATGCGGGCGCGCCAGGCCGGATCATTTTGCGCTTGTAGGAACGGTTTTAAATCGAATCCGCTGTAAATGCGCGTGTATTGCTCTGGCCGACCGATACCGGCTTGGAGGTATTGCCGGGTCATCGCATCTGCGACTGCCACAAAATGAGTTGTTACGCGACCCGCCTGGCGCTCTGCCCAACGGAACGCGGCATTGGCTAGAAAACCTTGAAAAGCTCCGAATGAAGGGCCGTGGATGGTGTGCACGATCACCGGGACACCAGCCCGATGCGCGGCCAACCGACCTAAAAAGCCGGCTTTCCCACTGTGGGTGTGCACCAGGTCGGGTCGTAATTCACGAAATCGGTGCACCAGCCGGATCCAAGCAAGCAGGTCGTGCCACGGATGAACGGGACGGATCAAATGCGATTCCACTTCCAGCAGACCCGGCACGGCCGCAGCTACGTCCTCAAGGGAGCCTTCGGGCCCGTACGTAGGGCCGGAAATCAGCCGAACTTCCCAACCATGCCGTTCCTGAAGCCCCACCACACTGGCCAACGTGTTTTCTTGGGCCCCGCCCACGATGAGGCGGGTGATCACATGCACCACGCGCATGAGTCGGACTCAGGAACGGCCGCCGCGCAACTGTTGAAGACGCTCCAGCACGTTAGAAGCTTCCACCGTTTGCCTCGGTGCTGTTTCCAGATAGGCCTCGTAGTGCTGGATGGCCGTATTGGTGTCGCGCCGCTGCCAGGCAATCTCGGCCAAACCGTAGTGCACTTGGAACGCTTTTGGATACAAGCCTGACAACCGATGATAATCTTGCCAGGCCTCATCCAGACGCCCGCTGCGCAGCCGGGCAATCGCCCGATTCAGCAAGGCCGCATGATTGTCCTTTTGCAATTCCAAGAGCTGGGTGAGTACATGCACAGCCTCCTCATATCGCCCAGCCTGTAAACAGGCATAACCCTTGTTCATCATCGCATCGGTATCCGCCGGCATCACCTCTAGTTGGCGATTAAACAAAGCAATGGCATTGGTCCAATCTCCTGCGCGCAAGTACACCTGCGCACAGACTGCCAGGAGATAATGATTTGTTGGACCAGTCCCTACAGCTTTCTGCAACAACCGGTGTGCCTGCTCGGTCTCTCCCAAGGCAAACCGGGCAGCGCCCTCCAAACCCAGCAGTTCGACCAGGTTGGTAAAGGTCAGACCAAACCGCTCCGGCTCCGCCTTGAGTTCCTCCACCACAGTGAGTGCCTTCCGTGGGTGCCGCACCATGAGATACAAATGCGCGAGCCAGAGTCGCGACGGCAGGTCCTCCAATGCCAGCTCGCGCACCCGCTCAAATTCCCGGATCGCCTGCCGGAACAACATGTTCTGCGCGAAGACCCGACCCTGTTCATAACAGAACGTGGGCTCATCAAAAGGCCCGTTGTTCCCGATGACCTGATCCCAATTCCGATACATCCGGAACTGTTCCTCCACGGGACCGGTTAAAGTCACCCGGGCGGGTTTACCCGCTAAAACGGTTCGGTTGTATTCCATGTTAACTTGGGCCACCAGATTCTGCGGATTCAGCTCCAGAGCCTTGCGGAAACATTCGCCAGCCTCCTGCCAGCGACCCGCACGTTGCAAACCTACTCCTGTCCAGGTCAACGCCCGTGAATAGGTCGAGGCCACCAGACGGACATCCAGCAAGACCGGCGGATGCACTCGTAATTGCCCCAACAATCGATCCAGCAGATTTGTGAAGGGCACGTACCCCAAACCATGTCGCACCCGGGACAATGTGCTTGCAGCCTCTTCCCGCCAGAATCGCAGATTTTCTTCCACACTCTCTGATGACAGCGGCGCTGGCAGCAGTTCCTCCGGGCCGTATGGGCGCATCTCCCATGTCAACCCGCGCGGGATAGGCCGGAAATACTCAAAATAATAGCCAAAACTCGGGTGAACGTAACAGACGGGTTTCTTTTCCACCACTTGCAAGAGGCGGTCGATTAGCCATGCCGGCTCCAACGGGCCGGGCGGGGTGTTGGTGGGCGGCGAGGGCCACACGCCCTCGGTGCGCCGTTGCAAGGCCTCGTGGTATTCTGCGAAACCTAGCAATCGTGTTTCGACTCCCACATGCCGCGGTGCTTCCTGTGCAGCTCGAAGAGCTGCCAACACCGGCCACAACCGCAGCGGGTCATCGCTTAGCAAGACCGCGGCTTCCGAAGGAAGATGCCGTTGGACCAGCCGACTGTAGTCGCGCAACCAACGGCCATCTGCCGTCCGAATCACAGAAAAATTCCGGTAAAACAGCAAAACCGCCGTTACCCCAATCGCCCCACACACACAGAGGACAACAAGGCGATTCCGCCGCTGTTGCAACGGTGTCCAGCGGAACGAACGACGGCGCTCGCCGAACACCAAGAGAAAATACCCCGTGGCATAGCCCACCACCAACGAGCCCAACCAATGGAAGGGGAGAAACTGCGGGCCCAGACCCATTTGTGATGCCGCGAAAGGTGGTTCCATGGCCACCCAGAGTCCCCCCAGCAAAAACACCCCCCGTAGCAGATGAAAACTGAAGTTGGTTAGATTCGTACCGATTCGGCTGATATCCCCGCTCAATGGCCGGAACCGGACCGACATGATGGCCAAAGGTACTAGGGAGAACAGTGCGGCTACGATCAGCGATTCCCGGGCGTGCAGCACATGCGCCACCAACTGGTTCTTCTGCTCCACCAACAACATCCGCAACGCAGGCCAGAACGGCACCGTCATTTCCGGATGCAAAGTCGCCAGCCAGGGCCGCACCAGGTAAAACCCGCATCCAGCCAGGCCCAACAACCAGGCCCGCGTCAGGAAACGAATCCGGAAGAAAGACCAGCCCATGACCCACATCAGACCTCCTACAAATGCCGGCAACAACAATACCAGCACCCAGTTCTCGACCATGCCCAAGCCGTACACAATAATCGCCTGATTGAGGCGTGCTTCGCGTCCGTCCACCCGATACTCCACTAAATTCCAGGCGACCCATGCAAAAAGCAGCAGATCGAACATCGCTGGGCCGCCGTCCCGAGCCCGATCCCAGAATGGAAAATGCAGGCCACAGACCAAACAGGCTGCAAGCGGCGGAATCCACGCGCGTCGGCCGATTAACCAGCCCCACTCATTGCGAACCGCAAACTGTTCCAGCGGCGTGCGGTCATGCGGCAACAACGCCACACACCGCGCCAACAACCCGAGCACGGCTGCTGCGCACAGGGCAGAAAGCACGCTTAAGACCGGAGCCACCCAGGCCGGGGGCAACCACCGACACGGCCATGTCAGGAGCGTGAACACAGGGGCGTTCAGTCCGGGTTGCCATTGCAGCCCTGTCAGTTCCGCTACGCTCAGAAGATTCCCGACGCTCAAGCCCCGATTTAGGGTTGTAAGAAAGAGGACCAAGGCTGTCCCGGCCACGACCCAGGGCAGAGTCACGGACACGAAACGCCGCTCCTGCTGCATCGCGAACGGTTGGATCGTCATGCGACAAGCCCAGATTGTCCATGCCGGCCCCGACTTGGCAAGCATGCCGTGTCTCGCCGCACCTAACGATTCATCGGGGCCTTTGCCTAAGAGCGCGCATGCGCGCCAGGGGCAAAGACAAACGTCAAGCCCCAGGATTGCTTGTGAAGAACGCATTAGGGCGACTGCATGAGGGCATTGCTGCTGTTCGGCCTTGTCGTTTCCCCCCGACTCGCTGCGTCATCCCGAATCCCTGCTAACAGCCGCTTTGACGTGACCCGGCCTCTTTGGGATACACTGCTGCGACGCTTCGGACGGGACCATGAAGGTGAAAGTCAAAATCTGTGGCATCACTTCCCCTGAAGATGCTGCGGCAGCTGCTGCTGCAGGCGCCGACATGATCGGGTTGATGTTCTACGAAAGCAGCCCGCGCTACGTGTCCATGTCCGCCGCAGCGGCTATCTCACAAGCGGTTCCCATGCATGTGTTGCGCGTGGGCGTGTTTGTAAATCCCGATGAATCCACCGTGTGGCAGGCCATCACCGCTTGCGGGCTTGGCCTGCTGCAGTTCCATGGGGACGAACCCCCTGCGTTTTGCCGCCGCTTCGGCCTGATGTGCATCAAGGCATTTCGGATCCGCGATGAGTCCTCCCTGGCGGCTTTGACCCGTTATGATACCGATGCCTGGTTGCTGGACGCCTGGATGCCTGGAAAAGTCGGGGGGACGGGGATCACTTTCAATTGGGCGTTAGCCCGCAAAGCACGGTCTCTCGGCCGTCCAATCTTCTTAGCCGGCGGCTTGACTCCCGAAAACGTGGCCCGCGCTATCCATGAAGTTCAACCCTTTGCCGTGGATGTATCCAGCGGCGTGGAGATTGCGCCCGGCCGCAAATGTCCGGACAAAATGCGAGCCTTTGTCCAGGCGGTCCGAGAGGCTTCCGCCAGGCTGCCATCGGAGCCATCCGAAAGCGCTGGCGAAGCCTGATCGAGTTAGCCCCGTTGAATTCAGCGGATCATAATGGGCCCTTTTGAGATCGACCCTAGCCCTCTCGCGGGCAAGAACGCGCCTTGCGAGCACGTGTGGATGGAAGCAGGTCTGGCCGCAAGTACAACCCTTGCACGCTGGATCTTCCGCTCCAGTGCCTCAATGCCGCGGTGGTTGTCCGGCAACGCTGCTGATGCTTGTCCTCATTGGCACGATGAAATGCGGAAGGGGATCTGCATCCGCAGCAAGTAACTGGCTGAGTTTGTAGCGACATAAAAAGCGTCAAAACATCGCCATCCTTCAGAACTGACCATAATGTGGCCTCACAGGACGCAACGATGGTTCACTCACACAACAGTGGCGCGACCCTCATAAACGAGGGGGACTTAGCCAGTCGGATGGTCCCTGCGTTCCGCGCTTTTTGGCAATTGGAGCGATCAAAAGACTTGCGCGCTTCGATTTTGACGTCAGAATGGCTACTCGGGTTGGCCTGCGCTGCGTGTTGGGGCATTGTTTCGCAGCTATAAGGTATTCTTGAATCATAAGTCACAAGATAAAACTTTTCGTAATGCGTTTTTAAGCAGCCTGGACAAAGCACACACCGTTAGACCTCGTGCACTGTTGCTCAAAGAACAAAACAATGCCTGAGCGTTGTCTGGCCGACGCTTCAGGTGACTTTGCAGCAAACGGACCAGCCCGAATGTGCCGAAGCCTTGACTGGACTGGTGAGCAAACCGGCTTGATCTTTGGAGGGGTGACATTGCCAAGTGGGGGCGGGTTCGCCGCTCGATTCGAGGATCGAGGAGAATGAATGCCGACATGCTTAGCGCCGAACGGCTGCGGGCGTGGCTGATGCAGGAAGGGGCCGAACCGACTTTTTTGTTTGCACGGAGCGAAGAAGCCTGCGGAGTTGCAAGCCGCCGCCTTCTCAGTCCTGTGTTCATTGCGGCTCACCCGAATCTGGGGTGCGAGGCGGTTGTGGTTGACTGGAATGATCCTGCTACGCCCGAACCCGAATGGAGTGGTGATTCAGCAACCCGGCGTCTGGCTCATGACACCGGTTTCCCGCTTCGACAGCCCGAATCGTTACCCCCTGCTGAACCGGATCTAGACTCGTCATCTGCTCCTTTGGATCCCCGCTGGCATAGATGCATTCACCTGCCGGGCGTTTCTATCCTTGCTCGCTTGTGTGAGCAGGTGTGCTTGAAAAATTTCGTGTGGATACTGGTCGGTTCCTCTGACCCGCAAAGCCTGGCGCGGCGATTCTCCCCGGCACTGCGCCCAGAGTGGTTCCTGATGGCTTCTTGGAAACCCTCGGAAAGAAGTGCGTCAGGACTCGGATCCACAGACAGTTGGGTCAGGCATCTGCATGCGCCTACGGGACTGGATATTGCGACGCTGATAGACTCTAGCGCCATTCCAAATCCGGTTTGCATGACCATCTTTGCACTGGCTCATGGGCACCATTGGGAAACCAGGCTTTGGACCACAAACCCCAACCCCAACATCTTGCTGCAAGAAAAAGCCCCAGAACGGGTCCTGCCAGATGTGGCTTTTCTCGATGCGCCGGTCGGTAAAATGCTCTCCCCAGAGGAACGGTTCGTGGCATTACGGCTGGCTAGAGAGACGCTTGAAACCGCGGTCACCAGCGGTCGCGCTCCACAGGTTCATCCTGATGCTGTCCCTATGGCATTGCTGGCCCCACGGGCGTGCTTCGTCACCTTGACGCGCCATGGCCAGTTACGCGGCTGCATCGGGGGGCTCACGGCCCAAATGCCCCTTTACCAAGCCGTGATGGAAAATGCGGTTGCTGCAGCCCTGCACGACTACCGGTTTGAACCGGTGGCACCTTGTGAGTTGAGGGAAGTGCGAATTGAGATCAGCGTTCTCACACAGCCGCGTTCGCTGACTTATCGTAGTTCAGAAGAATTACTGCAGAAACTTGAACCCGGCCGCCTTGGGGTCATCCTCCGCGTTGGAGCACGAAACGCCACCTTCTTGCCGCAGGTTTGGGAAAAAATCCCGGACAAAAAGCAGTTCTTAGATCAATTGGCTGTGAAGGCTGGTTGTGCCTCGGATGCGTGGCAAAGCCCCCAGGCCAAAATCGAAGTATATGAAGTAGAGGCTTTTGCCGAGACCGAATAGCGCAGTCGCAGGCCTCTGCCAAACCGGTTCGAAAACGCTCTCCTTTGCCGAATTTAAAAGCTTCAAGGTGGTTTCCGGTCGGGGCTCGTACGAGCCCCGTAAAAGACAGGCTGTGACATGCTTGTTCGCCTCTTGCGCCTGGTATGAATTGGGAAGAATTAGTTACAGTTAGGATGCACCGCGCACACCCCCTCCCAGCGCCCCGGCTAAGCGGGTTACTTCTTGGCAAATGTGCGCATGTAAGCAACGAGTGCTTTGATATCTTCGTCGCTCACGCCTTCCAAGGGTTTCATCAAGGTCTTGCCGTCTCTGTCTTTGAGGCCCTCTTTAATGGCCTTGAACGCCGCTTCATCTGTGACTTGGGCTTGCACCTTGGGATCTGTATAGTCTTTAGCCCCAAGCTTTTTGCCCATTTTGGTATCGCCCTTGCCATCGGAGCCGTGGCACTTGGCGCACTCCTTTTCGTAAAGCTCTTTGATCTTGGCTTCCGCAGCAATCCCGTTGGAGGCCACCCCGGCCACCACGATTCCAACTAAGGCCCACGTCCTTTTCATTATGCATCCCCTTTCCACCGTTTTTCGCAGATGGACAGCCTCGCGCACCTTTTGCTCCCGCGCTCGTCGTTCGGGCACGGTCCGTTGCGCAGAGGTCAACGCCTGCGAATCTTCTCTGATACCTTCGACATTTTTCGGGAACCATCCATTCAATGCTTCACGGGATTTGCTCAAAATCGAGCATTCCTTGGCCCTGGTTGTCTGAAGTGAAACAAGGCTTGGAGGGTAACATGGAGGTGTGTTTCTAAGGCGGAAACCAGAAGGGCGTTAGTCATCATGGGGCGAATGCAAGTCGCGGGGAGGCAGTGCCTGCTCTGGAGGATGCAAGTGTGTCGTTGCGACTACTGATGATTGTTTCAGCCAAAACGGATTGCGCGGCCAGCCGGGTTTTGACAAGGGGCGAAGCTGAGGGCAACCTTCCTTTGCGTCGCATGAGCATCGTGACCAAACAGGGGGATCGCGGCCAGACGGCTTTGATGTATGGGCTAAGGGTCCCCAAGCATCATGGCCGGGTCGAAGCTTGTGGCGCAGTAGACGAGTTAAATGCGGCTTTGGGCTTGGCCCGGGCACAGAGCCCGCCTTCTTGGTTGGCGGAGGCCCTTGTGTCCGTTCAACGCGATTTAATCGTTTTAATGGGCGAACTAGCCACCGATCCGGTGCACCGTCCCCGATTGGTGCAGGATGGATTCCCGTTGCTTAGCATGGAACACGTGACGCGATTGGAAGGCGAGGTCAACCGGTTGGAAGAAATTCTACCCGTGCCCCGCGACTGGGCTTTGCCGGGTGCTAATCCTCTGTCCGCAGCATTAGACTTTGCGAGGGCGGTCTGTAGGCGGGCTGAACGTCGCGTTTGTGCACTGGCAGGCGGACCGGAAGCAGTTCGGGAGGTCATTCTTGCATACCTGAATCGGCTGTCGGATCTATTGTGGCTTTGGGCGCGAAGTGCGGAACAGGTTCCAACAGCGTCGAGTTCCACAGCTGTGGCGAATGAGTCGCCTGGATCTTCAAAGATCACATGCGAAGAATGGCAATTCCCGTCAACGGTAGCACGGGAATAGGGTTTGACTTGCCCGCTGCGGCGGTGATAATCGCGACGCACGGGTAAGCTGTCGCATTTATGGCCAAGCTTGTTGTCCTCACAGAGGGATTGGGCGGGCGCACCTACGAGCTGAAAGGTGAACGCATTAGCATTGGCCGACTGGAGGACAACACCATTTCGATCCCTGAACCTTCGGTTTCCAGCCACCATTGCGAGCTGATAATCCAAGGGAACGAAATCTTGGTACGTGACCTTCAGTCCACCAACGGTACATTTATCAACGGCGAGCCCGTGACACATGCGGTGATAAAGCCGGGCCAGGTTTTGCGCATGGGTGCAGTGGAATTGCGACTGGAAGGAGATACTCCGGCCGAACCAGCACCCCTTGCAGGGGCAGCCACAGCGTCCGCGGAGGGTGCCCCGAAATCTTCCCCCTTGGTCACACCGCCGGGTGGCGTTGCAAGCAAGAGCGCCCGACCGTTGGGTCAGACCGCGCCGATCCCACGCGGAGTCAGCTTGAGTGAGCTTGAAAGTGGCGCGCGTCCGGCTGATCTCAAGAAAACCGGCTTTGCTAAAAAGGAGGACAAAAGCAGCAAGCTCGTCTGGTTGGTGGTTGCTGTGGTCGCGGCTGTTATCGTGGGACTGGTGGCGTGGGGACTGGTCACCATCCGTTAGGCTTTGTGAGGCTGGTTCGTGTCTGTGTAATGCTTGCCTTTCCCACAGGCGATACGTTCCGTTCGCCCACCGCGGCCATGACCTATGCCTCCAAGACCGCCGGTCCAGCCCGTTGGTGCCTATCGAGTCGAGATCCGTGAGAATTGGGAAATCCAGCAGCTTTGCAGAAGGCCTCCCCCGGCTGCCACGCTGCATTTAGCCAGGCTGAATCTTCGAAGGGAGCGGAATTAAGCGCACCTTTCGAAAATGGATTTCGCCACCTTCCGATTGCAGCCCGATGGGACCTGCGGCGCGAGTGACGCCCCGGGCTTCATTAACGAGCCTGCCGTTGACCCAAACGATGTACACATCGTCGCGTGCTAGAATCTCGACGCGGTTCCACTGGCCAGGTGGATTCTCCGCATCCACCAGTTTGCGTATGCCGCTGATTTCTCCAGCCACCGGACTCCGGCCTTCAAAATGCCGCAGCTGTCCTGCTGCTATCCGCATGCCTTGCAGCCCTAAAACATCTCCGGCATTGCCATGCCGTAATTGAACTTCAATGCAGCGAGGTAGAGGCCGTGCAGGAGGTTGAATGCGCGTCAAAATGCCGCTGTTGGAAGGTTCCTTGCCCGGCGCCCAGCGATATTCGACAAACAGACGGAAATTGGTGAACCGTTGAGTGGTTTGCAAAAATCCCATGGGTTTGCCCTGGCAGATCAAAATTCCCTCGCGCACCGTCCAAACGGACTCCTTCGGCGTGGTAGGATCCTCCAACACATGCACCCAGCCAGCCAAATCTCGACGGTTGAAAAGTTCCATGGCACCGTCGCCCCGTTGGGGCGCGCGGCATCCGGTCAGAAGCACCATTATTAGGACTCCTGCAGTAGCGAATATTTCGCGCCCTGCCGGCAAGAGGCGACGAACGCGCCCTTTGTCAAAACCGGTATTGCATGCTGGAAGCGACCCAATGGGCCTCGTAATTCCGAGACTGGCCGAAGGTTTCATCACGGTGATGAACGTAGCCGTATCGGAGGGTCAGACGCAAGCGCGCACTTAGTCGACGGGTGCAGCTAGCCATGAATCCATGTTCTTTAGCTGCCACCCCTAAGGGCAGGCCATCGGCCCAGAAATCTTCAAAATTGTCAGCTCGATAATAGAACCAGATCGTGCTGAGATCCGTTCGATCGTCCAACACGCAAATTGCTTGAAGCTGAGCCAGCCAGTAGTTGTTTTCCGAGGCGAGCAGCGCACGGGTCACAGCAGCAGCCGGAGTTTCCACCTCGCTCCAGACTCGAGTCCAACTTCCTTGCAAAGTAAGGCGCGACCATGGTGTAAAGCCCAGACTCTGCTGGAGGATATGACTCGTGAGCAATGCGGATTCCACGTCAGACAAGCCGGAGGCAGCATCCGGTCTCGTTTGTACGGTGGAGTGCTGGAATTCGTAGCGACTGATCAGTGTCACCTTGGCCAGCGGCCTCAGTGTCAAACCTGCGTGACCATCCCAAGTGTCGAATCGCTGATAGGTCAGGTAAGCGGGATAGCGGTTCAAACTATTGTTCGCTGTGCTATCGAGGCCATGATCATATTCGTAGCGGTGGCGCTTGTAGTAACCGCCTACTTCCACACTCAACCACGAGGCCGAATACCATCGGACGCCCACGCTATACTTTTGGAAAAGTCGGCTGTCATCGGTATCCCGGCGAACGGGTGCCACCCCTGTTCCGCCCACAAGACTCAAACCGCCGACTTCCTCCAAGCTGCCTTCGCCCTGCGTCCAATCGCCCGTCGCGTGAAAGATCCAATTCGTCAAACCCGTGTATCGCAACTCAAGCCGTTCCCGGACATCAAGCAGGGCCCGTTCCGACTGAGCGGAAAAGCGGGTGCCTGCTCGACCCTGCGTGCCCCAGCCCTGGCTGTCAGCATCGGCGTCCAAGCGTTGCACTCGGATGGACGGGATCAAGACCCAGTGCACGTGGGGCTGATAGAGCAGGTTGGCGTTCATCACATGCTCCCGCTGCTGAGCGCCACCTCCGAGCGAAGTGTAACCGAGCGGGTACCCGGGGACATAGCCCACACCAAAATCGGTGCCGTAAATCCGGCTGCCATCAAAGTCGCTGTCCAGGTTTGCATACAAGTATCCCGTGGAGAAAAAGAGATTCTTACGCAGCCAGGTTTCCGACCACGCATGGACACTCAGCAGATCATACCGCGTGCCCTGCCGATCTGTGAGCTTCCTTTCGACCGGCTCGTCAGGATACTCGAATACTTTGCGCGTATGTTCAAGATCACCCCCTTCATACCGCAGACCGAGTCCCACATCGGTCTTCCGGATGCGGTGCGTTACATCGAGCTCAAATCGGTCCACCGACTCGTCCATGTCGTACAGAGCGGGGGCCACACCGAGGACCCTGCTCGGGTTTCCGGTCGAGGCATGAGCCATGCCCCACGTGGTCGCATCGCGATAGCCCTCGCGGGTCCGGTGTAAGTATCGGAAGTGGGCGTGCGGCAGCCCCTTAGGATGGACACCAGCTTCAATACCCAGTTCAGTACGATCTAGGCCCCAGTCTTCTCCTTCCGAGAAGGTGTACCATCGCCCCTCCGGTGCGTAGCCACCTCCTGTAGGGCCGGACCAAAGCCGGGATTGAGCTGCGTGCAGGCGCAGGTACCAGGCATCTTCGCGGCTAACGGCCACTGAGAGCCGGTAATCATGCGCATCAAAAAGCGCACGGCCATCGAGGGTCACCGCGGTGTTCTTCGCAACCTCAGTCTGATCATGCAAATCCTGGATTCCTCCGAAGAGTCCATCCCGCAATTGGTGGCGACTTTGTGCTTCAGCTTGGTTTCCGCGGGTCAACAAACCGCCAAAGGCGAATTCGATCCAGTTGTTGAGCGTTTCCTTTCCTCCCTCGAACCATTGCTCCGGCGTCAGATGAGTCTCGGAAGAAGCGGAAGTGTTCTCCGCCTGCGCCTCTGTGCCTTGAGCCGATGCAGAAACGCCTTCCGATTTGGCCGGATCCGTGCGTGCTCCTGATTCCGACCCCGCAAGGGAAAGGGTCTGAGTCAGAACCAGCCCCACGGTGAAAGTTACCGGCCGGGACCATCCCGTCCGACTTCGCAACGGCGCCCTGCGTCGCAAGACTTTCATGGGCATCAAAATCGGAGAGAAGAATTCACACGCGATCCGTGAACGGCCTCATGACAACCTACCGTCCAACAAGTGCCTTGACGAACCCGCTGGGTGTGGTCCACCCCTCCAATGCGCAGGACTCCACCCTGAATCTGCTGAAAATGACACCGCAAGCAGAGGTTGGAGTCCCGGCTGACCAACAACTTCGCATGCAGACTGCCATGCGGAACATGACAAACGCTGCAGCCTTCACGCAGGGCTTCGTGTTCAAACACGAAAGGACCCCGTTGTGCCGGATGACACGCCAAACATCCTTCCTCCGCCGCGCGAAGACGGGTGCTGCCCCCCGTGTGAGCCAAGCCTTTATGGGGTGGATGGCATTCTGTGCAGCTCATCTGGCCTTCAGGTAAAGGGTGATGCGACGGAAGGTTGAACTGCGCCCGCACGTGACCGTGGCAACGATAGCATGCCTCGGCGACTGCGCGGTGCTCCGGTCGTGCCGTTGCAGGGTGTTGCTCTGGCGGCAACGGACGACCTGCGCTAAAACTGTAAGGAGGTTTGATTTCGCCTCCCGACTCTGCATGCAAACTGCCCGGTCCATGACAGGATTCGCAGCCCACAGCCAGGGCTCGCGGACCTGCTGCCATCAGCCGAGCGTGATCTGCCGTTACGAAGTCTCGCACAATCTCTTCATGGCAGACCTCACATTCTTTGTTGCCGATGTATGTGGCACCCGGCACTTCGGGCAGGGTCACAACCGTTCGCTGAACCGTGCGACACGCCAGCCCTGTTAAGGCCAACGCTGCACATAACAAAGCCAGCCCAGGACACCATCGGAGCAATCCTCGTACACGCCCCGGGTAAGCTTGCCAGAATCGAAAAACCCACGATGATCGCAAAGGGCTCATGGCCGAGAAAGGGATGAATCGGACACCAACGTTTTCAAGGACGCCGCCGGCATTTGCAACTCCTCGGCCACCCACTGGAGCGCTGTGTCCAACAGTTGAGCCGCATGCGGCCCATGATGTGTGCCGCCGCTGCCATCCTGGACCACCATGTACAAATTGAAACGAGCCTTTCGAATGCGCTCGGGAATCCAACGTTGCTCATCTTGGGCTGGGTCCGAACTGCTGCGCGGCCCACGAAGCGCAGCCGAGCCAGAAGGATTTGAGAGGTAACCCGGCACAGCATATTCCCAAGCAAGACGTCCATACGGCCGTAAAACCGCCGGAGCACGCGTCAGGGCCCAGAAATCCAGCGCTGCTTGAACCCTTTGCACCTGCAATTGCACCATGGAGCGCGTAAAGGCTACCAGTAACTCAGGCTGCGAATGACACGGCAGACAGATTGCATACGACCGCACGCGAAATGAATGGCCGGTAAAGACCGGATGCTCCGCATCCTCACCCCCTTCTTGCGCCATATGGCAGGTTACACACTGCTTTTCCAAAAAGGCATGCGCCGCAGGCCGCGTTGGAATCCCTACGGGCAGCAGTCCCGCGGTGCCCAAAAGCATATTGTATTGGGGGGAATCATGAGGGGGTCGCGCATTCGAGGTCCACGTCGCTCCGCGCTGATTGTGGCACTGCGCACAAATCTGGAGCGCCGGATCGTAACTCCGTGCAAAATCTGCCGTCGGACTAAGGGAGAAATCGTGAAACGACTTCACCGGATTCCGAAGCTGAGCCGGATGCCCGGTCTCACGATGTGGATCATGACAAACGACACAGGTCACCGGCACATTCGCTTCACCGCTGACCTCCGCGGCCGGATCCCGGCCCAATAACAAGCTCACGCGCGCCGAGCCTGAGTGACAGCGCCCACACGCATTGATGTGGCTGACAGGATTCATGTCCTCGGAGACCCGGGCATGAGCGGAAGTCAGCCATTGTTCAAAGTGCGGTTTGTGGCTCTCTTGATTGTGGCACCCGCCACACATCTGGGCAGCCAGCGCCACGCGAGGCCGAACCACCGGATCCGTTTCATTGGCCGCATGCAGCCCGGCCGGCCCATGGCAACTCTCACATTGCACACCTGCCAAATGCGGAGTACTCCGAAAATTGACAAATCCACCTGTCAAACCATACCCAGCAGTGTGACAGGGGAGGCAGGCTGGGTTTTCCGCTTGCCCGAGCCGCTGCAAAGTGACCAGAGCGCGGGCGTGGCGAGTGTGAAGCTCCTGCCGATAAATATCTTCATGGCAGACGGCGCAAGCCTCCGCTCCAGCATATTGAGGTCGAGGCCCCACAACTCGAAAGAACGCTTGCCCAGCAGCCACAGGCAAGGAGGCCACGCGCAGATGGTTGGTCGCCGGCGCCAACACCCGCCACAAGCCGTTCAGGTTGGTCCTGTACTCAACCTGATAATAGCCAGAGGGACCTTCCCACGTTAGCCGGACCCCGTTGGTGCTCAGTTCGATACCCGTCAGCACTGGCAATCCGGGCATGCCCCCGCGGACAGGCCGCGTCAAATACGGGCCTTGCGCAGAGCCGACACAGACCCACCCCCCTAGGATGAGGCCAAAGATGAGAGGTGCCCATCTCCAACGTCCCGCGATCAAGGGCTGAACAGACTTTCCAGAGACCGCAAAAAGATCTTCCACAACCCGGGGACATCTTCTCCCCTCCGCCAGCGGTCCTCGTGGATGGCTGCGCCCCGCCATAACTCCGCGCTAGCTTATCTGTGAAATCCAAAGCAAACCAAACGAATCTTGCCGAAGGTTTTCCCTGCCTTGACATGCACAGTTCTAACGAGGACGATCTTCCAAACTACGCCGCTTCACCGGATTTCAAAAAGAAACCGCAGGGGGGATAGGCCTCCCCCTGCGGTTGCTCAAATGCTGGTGAGGATTACAGGCCTACCAAGTAGCCGAATCGTTGTTTAAATTGCTCCGGAGTCATTTTCACCACGGCGGCGAGCCGGGACAACTGCGCAACGTCCTCAAAGTCGGCTCGCTCCAGCCGGATCATGTAACGAAGCGCACATTCGTACGCTTCGCCGTCCACGTTCACTCGTCGAACGGTGAAACGACCCGTTTGCGGATTCAGCATTTTCTCAAAAGGCAATGGCATCATCTTGCCGTCGATGAAGCTGATAATGGCACCGTACTTGGTTGCATCGGCTGACAGGATGAATTTGATGGCCCCGTAGCCGAGGTCGCGTGTGTACTCCGCATCAAAGGGAATGGGATCAGCACACCGGAGCTCATAGCCGAGATCCTTGTCGATGAATCCAATTTTCAAGCCCAGTGGCTCCAGTCGGGCCAGCAGGACATCTTTCACCAAGCGACCGAATGCGATTTCCCCAAGCCGGAGATGACCGTGATCGTCCCGAATGACCCGGCCATACCGCTCCAATTGCCCGCCCGGCACGGCATCCTTCAAGCCCTTCTCCCCCATGGCCTCGATGAGGCCTTCCGCGAGGACTACCACCCCATAATGCCGCCCCATGGCCCGGCGTTTGATAATGGAACCTAGGATGATATCGCAAACCTCCTCCAAGGTGACCGGCCGACTGCGAAATTCTTCAGGAATGATCGTCAAAGTAGCCGCGGCAGCCTTGCCAATGCCCAATGCCAAATGACCAGCCGACCGACCCATGCTCACAATGATGTACCAGCGCGAGGTGGTTTGCGCGTCCTCACTCAAGTTGCGCACAATCTGCACGCCGTAATGCCGGGCCGTCTCAAATCCAAACGTGGGCGTGGACCCGGGCAAGGGCAGATCGTTGTCGATCGTCTTGGGCACATGCGCCACTCGGATGCGACCTTCGGCCCTGCGATACACTTGACTGGCCGAAAAAGCGGTGTCGTCTCCCCCAATGGTGACTAAGGCCGTGACCCCCAGTTTGTTCAAAACGTCCAGCACGTTATGCATGCTGTTCTCCGACTTGGCCGGGTTGGTCCGCGCGGTGCCCAGAATGGAGCCGCCCCGCAAGTGAATGTGCTTGACGTCATCAATGGTCAACCGCGTGTAATGCTGGCTGTCACCCTCGGCCAGATACTTAAAACCATCGCGGAATCCGATCACCTCAAAGCCCTGATTGACCCCTTGGATCGTAGCAGCGGCGATTACCCCGTTAATCCCGGGCGCCGGGCCGCCCCCAACCAGGATCCCCAATTTCCCTCGGTTGTTTCCGTTTGCCATAAATCGTCCCTTGTTCCTTGTTCAGTTGGTTTGATTCGTCAATGGTCTGAAGTAAATAGAGCTACTTTGTCGCCTCGGTCTTCAGACCTGACCCGACAGTTTGCCAAAAACCGGCGGCGCGTCAAAACAACTTCCAGCTTGACTGCGTCCCCCCTCCGCTAGGACGTCCACAGCCGATCCGCGAAGCCTAATCTCTTTCCCAAGCCCGGTCTTGCTTCAGCCCCCAAGTTGGCAATCAGCTCGCCAGGCCGGCGGGGTGATGACTCGTCGCTGCAAGTGTCTGACCTAGCCGGGAGGCCACCCAAGGTGGCGACCGCCCAAGATGTGTCCATGCAAGTGCGGAACCGCTTCCCCGGCATCCGGTCCGCTGTTAAACACCATGCGCCAACCCGTTGCTCCCAACCCGAGCTGCTGTGCCACCTCAGCTGCCTTGACCATCAGGTGGCCCAAAATGGGAGCATCCTCAGGGGTGACCGAAGCCAGATTTCGAATCGGCTTGCGCGGCACAATCAGCACATGTACCGGCGCCTGTGGATTAATGTCGTGAAACGCTACCACCAACTCGTCCTGATAGACAATGCGGGCCGGCAGCTCGCCATCGGCGATTTTTTGGAACACTGTCTTGCTCATATTGCCGAACCTTCCGGATGTTAGGGGCCGAACCAGGACCTTTACCTCCCGTCGTGCTCAATCTACGATGATCAAACTTCGTCCCGCAGCGCGATCGCGGACACAGGCCACCAAATAATCCAAGATGCGCTCGCGTAACCGGTCGCAACGGGGACACCAACGCCGTGCGCCCGACAGCCGTTTGACGCAAGGCCGCAACCCCCGGAAGCGCACCCGTCCGGGAGTCTGGCGCAATTGAACCTGCACAGCACGCCGCAGCTCGCCAAAAAATAGCAGCTCCAAACCTGAAGACATCTCAGCCAGTGTGATCAAGTCGCAAGGCAGTTGCCATCCTTTCGCCAATGCGCCCGGAGACCGCCCCTCGAGTGAACGCAACGCCAGTTCAAGCGTGCGGCTGAACTCTTCAAACGTGACCGTTTCCCGATCCAGCTCGTGGCGGAAATAATGAAAAACCGCCTTCACGGTTTCCTCCAGCACGTCGGATCGCCAGCCCTCTAACCCGCCCCGGGCCAGTTCGCTCACAATGCTCTCTGCCGAGTAGGGAATGCGTTCCCCTCCGCTCAACTCGAACAGAAGATAATCCCTTCCCAGCAAAATCATGCCGCACCCTCCAATCGCCGGACCTCTTGCACGAAATCCGTCGCTTCCTGAAATCGGCGATAGACACTGGCGAATCGCACGTACGCCACTTGATCAAGCCTGCGAAGCTCCTCCATGGCCAAACGACCAATCGCCTCCGCCGGCACTTCCCGGTCATATTGCTCGTGAATTGCCTGCATCACCCGCTCGATCAAAGCTTCCACAGCTTCTGTGCTGATCGGGCGCTTCTGGCAAGCCTTGGCGATGCCGGCCGCCAACTTCTCCCGTGAGAATGGTTCCCGCCGACCGTCCCGCTTTAAAACCACCAAATCTTCATGCTCAATGTGTTCGTAGGTCGTAAATCGGTGCCCGCAGGACATGCACTCCCGACGGCGACGAATCGTAGCCCCCTCCCGTGAGGTGCGCGAGTCCACCACGCGGTCCTCCAAACATCCACATTTGGGGCAGCGCATAAGAATCCCGCCACAAGCGGTCGCGGCTTGCACTACCTAACACCCCAACCGCTAGGACGTCAAGCCGTTCAAGCGGGTCAACCCCGGTAAATTCTCCGAGAAATACCACCATCGCCAATTCCGCTTCAGCTGCATTGAACAGCGAACCTCAGCGTTCTTTATCGGGCAAAGCCCCACCATCCACGCTCTCTTCGAGGCGGAGCCACCTCGGGTCTGCGACTTAAAACCGACGAGACCAATCCCGTACGCAAAGGCATGTGACATCAGGGGCACCAATCGCCCGGATTCCATGGGCCGAGCCCTGGGCGTGTCGGGTGCCAAACCAGGGCCTTCCAGCAGCGATTTCCATTCCTCGGGATTGGTTTTATTGGTTGGTTCTGCCGCCAACTCTGCTTTCTGGCTTTTGCGAAAGCCCGCAGTGAAGGATAATTTGATCTGTATGATGCGGATTCAAAACGTGCACGTGCGGGAGTTGATCCGCCTCCGCCCGCCTAAGGCGTTGCTGGCTGAACTGCCGTTGGATGAAATAGCGGCCGGGACCGTCTTGGCAGGTCGGCAGGCGGTTCAACGAATCCTGGACCGATCCGACCCCCGAATGTTGATCCTGGTCGGGCCGTGCTCCATCCACGACCCCGAAGCAGCCTTGGACTATGCACGGCGTCTGGTGGAGCTGCGACATGAGCTGCGCCACAGTTTCGAGATCATCATGCGGGTGTACTTTGAAAAACCCCGCACCACGGTCGGGTGGAAAGGACTCATCAACGATCCGCACTTGGACGGCACGTACGATATCGAAACCGGATTGCGCCGGGCACGATCTTTGTTGCTCGAAATCACTCGCATGGGTTTGCCTGCAGGAACCGAGTTTCTTGACCCAATCGTGCCTCAGTACATCGCTGACCTGATCTCTTGGGCGGCCATCGGCGCCCGCACCACTGAATCCCAAACCCACCGCGAAATGGCCAGCGGCCTGTCCATGCCCGTGGGTTTCAAAAACGGTACCGATGGCAGCCTCCAGGTGGCCATCGATGCCATGCAGGCCGCGCGACACCCTCATGCCTTCTTGGGCGTCGATGAGGAGGGCATCACCAGTATCGTTCGCACCACAGGGAATCCTTGGGGCCACATCGTCCTGCGAGGGGGCCGACAACGACCAAACTACGATCCCGAAAGCATCCGCATGGCAGAGGAACAGCTCAAAGCAGCCGGTCTGCCCGCGGTGATCATGGTCGACTGTAGCCATGCCAACTCGGGCAAAGTACCCGCTCGGCAAGAAGACGTCTGGCGCAGCGTCATCCAGCAAAGATGCGGAGGCACCACCTCGCTCGTGGGTATCATGCTGGAAAGCAATTTGTTCGAAGGCAATCAGCCCTTCCCCCGACCCGTGCGGGAGCTCCGTTACGGTGTTTCCATCACCGACCCTTGCATTAGTTGGGAAACGACTGAACGTCTGCTGCGGCAAGGTGCAGACGAACTGGCTCGAGCATCCACCCAATCCGTCAGGGCTGAGCCTGCTGTTTCAACCATCCATTAAACCCACCCTGCTGCAACCATTGGACCAAAACGGCTGTACAGGCTCAGACACCCACCCATGAAAAGCGTCAACTGGGGCTTGCTGCTGAAGCGTATCAATCCTTGGATCGCGACAGAACTGGAACCGACTGACTGTCTCCTAAAAACAGGGTCGTGGCTTAGAGGCAGGGCGGCTCTGATTGTTTCGACGCTCCGGCACAGCGGGACAAATCCATGATCGGTGGTTACCTTTGGCGGGAGATCTGCAATGACCCCCGACGATATCGCAGATTTTATCCCCAAGCGCCAGTTGCAGCCACCCAAGTTGCGCCATTGCCCGCTCGGACGAACGAGCACCGTGCTTGCCGTCGTTTCCATCTGCCATCGTTGTCTAAACCTCAACTGGCCCCGCTCGACTGCGTCTGCGAGACCGGCAACGGCGTGGGGGCATTCAGCTGGCCCTGTTTCATGATGGGCAGATCCGCCCGCGTCGGAACGCAGAGACAGCAAAAAGAAAAGTCAACCCTCCTGCCTTGGAATAGCCTCTTTGCGCTCACTAGCCCTTTAAAGCATCAAAGCCCAGGTAACACCGGCCAAGCGCCACCACGCATCAGGTGACGATACAGCCCAGCGACAGCGATCACATCCCTGTTAAAGATCACACCAATCCGAGCCCCGCGGGCACGAGCTCGATCACGAAGCACGGCGGGCACGACGTTGCCCGGCCCGGGCACCCGCGGTAAAGGCCTCCGTCTTGAACGTCCCCGCTGCGCCCAAACCGCATCGGCGGGACTTCCCTTCGACCGGCGCCGGTTCAAAGTCCACTTGCTTCTTCGAGCGGTCCACGCGAGCGACGACCACCTCAAGCCGGTCTCCCAACCGGATGCACCGCCGCGTACGGCGGCCCCGGAGCTCGTTTCGAGATGGGTCAAAGACAAAGAAATCATCCTTGAGTCGGGACAAGGGCACAAGCCCGCCCAACCCGAGCGCGGGCAAATCCACAAAAAAACCGTGATTGCGAATTTCGGTGACCAGGGCTGGATACGGCACCGTCTGGCCGGACCGAAGTTGCTGTTCAAGAAACGCCAACAATTTCACTTCCCGGCTGTCCCGCTCGGCATCCGCTGCGTTCCGCTCCATGCTGGAGAGATGCTCTGCCAACTCATCCAGTTCGATACGCGAAGGCACGGTGACCGGCTCGAACAACGCGCGATGAACCACTAAATCGGCATACCGACGAATGGGCGAGGTAAAATGCGTGTAATCCGCTTTGTTCAAGCCGAAATGTCCCAGCGGCTCAGTCGCATATTGCGCCCGCATCAAAGATCGGAGCAATCCCACCTTTAGCGCTGGTCCCAAAGGATTCCGATTTAAACGTTCCAAAAGCCGCTGCAACTCCCCGCGTTTCTGAAGGTTCCCGCAAGGTATGTTGTGAGCCAGCACTTCCTGGCGATATTCTTCCAAACGCGCGGGATCCGGCGGCTCGTGGACCCGAAAGAGCGCCGGCCGGCGTAATTGACGCAGCCGTCGGGCCACAGCCTCATTGGCCAACAACATGAATTCCTCGATTAATTGATGAGCTTCGTCATGAACGACCATTTCCACTCGGACCACACGGCCTTGCTCATCCAGCCGAACCTTTACCTCCGGAAAATCCAGATCCAGTGCACCCTGCGCGAAACGACGCCGGCGCAGTTCTCGAGCCAACCGGTGTGCTTGCTGCAACATGGAACTAATTGGATCCCGCGCCGGCCGTCGGATCAGGTCCAGCGCCTCTTCATACGTCAGGCGGCGCCGTGAACGAATGACAGCGGAGTAAAACCGGCTGTGCAGAACCTGCCCCTTCTCGGAAAGAGTGATTTCCACGCACTTGGTCAACCGGTCCACACCTGACTTGAGAGAACAAAGCTCGTTGCTCAGCACCTCGGGCAACATCGGGATGACACGATCCACCAGATAGGTCGAGTTCCCACGCCGCCGCGCTTCCGCATCTAGGGCTGTGCCCGGCCGCACATAGTGCGAGACGTCTGCGATGTGCACCCACAGTTTCCAATTGCCGTTCGGGAGCGGTTCCACCGCAATCGCATCGTCAAAGTCCTTGGCGTCGTCCGGATCAATGGTTACAACCAATTGATGACGGAGATCCACGCGTCCCCGAAGTTCCTTTGGTTGCAGGCGGTCTTCAAACGCTTCCGCCTCTCGTCGCACTGCGGCCGGAAAACTCGTCGGTAATTGGTAATGGCGCAGGATGGCCAAAATATCCACCCCGGGCGCATCAGGCCGGCCAAGGATTTCAATAATCTCACCTTCCGGCCTGGCCTCCCGCGAAGGCCAGTCCCGCAACGCCACCACAACCTTCTCCCCCACATGCGCAGTTCGGTGTCCCACACGGACCGTGGGCACGTAAATGTCATGCGGGATGTGAGGGTCATCCGGTACCACGTAAGTGAACCGGGCACTGCGTTGAAGAGTCCCCACCAGTTGCGTGCGCCGACGCTCCAACACCTGCACAACCTCGCCCGTGGCTGGTTCCGGCCTCTCCGGGCGCAAACCCTTTGATTGAAGATTTCGCCTTACCAGTACGCGATCTTCATGCAGTGCGGTGCCCGTGGCATGCTCAGGAATTACGATCTCAGGCAAACGCGGATCGTCCGGCTGCAGAAATCCTTTGCCCTGCCGATTGATCCGAATCCGACCGGTTACAAGATCGGCTGCCGCCGGCAGTACGTACCGATTCTCCTTGATTCGAACCACCCGGCCCTGACGCTCCAATGTTGCCAACGCTGCGCGAAAGGTCGGCTCACTCACGCTGCATCCTCCCAGCCGGCGCCACAGTTCCTCCGCGGTCGGTGGGATGCCGCGAACCTTTCGCAGTGCATCGAGAATCCGCTCCTCCAACTCCTCCAGGGCTCGGATTTTCATCTGCGCACAGAGCTTAATGGAACGATTTGCCCCTAAACAACCATTGGATGCTCAACCGCTATGCCTTATCTCCCAGCCCTGCCCCGCACACACTTGGTACGGCCATACCGCAGACAATCACAAACCGTGACCAACGCATGCTGTCGCTAGCCTTACTTCCATGGCAATCTCGGAAACCTTTAACCGGGTTCAGGATCTTCCTCCGACAGGACAACCTGATCCCCATACCCTCATTCACTTAGCCCCAGCTTGGGTCACTGTCCACGCAACCGACGTTGGCACGGAAGCAACGATAGAACATTGTTCCCCGCCCAGACCATTCAGCAAGCAGGACAGCGCCCCCAAGCTGGTAAATCCGACACCCATTCATCGGCTGGACTTGATCTACCCGCATTTCATGGGTTCCTTTAAATCGGTTCCTTAAAATTGATCCGGTTCCCTTTCGCTCCCCGTCTGCGGATCAAAGCCAGCTTGCGGCCACGCTTCTCACGACAACTGCGCCTTACCTTCAAACCCCTCGTTCCACAGCGAGGATCAAGCTCGAGCGCTCGCGAGACGATCATTTCCATGTCTGATGCCCCTAAATCTCTGAGGCCAACCCGACCTTGAGGTTTGCACCGGTCCGACCTTTAGCCGTTTGTTTCCTTTTGTGGTCTGACCTTTCGGTTCGCCCCCCGTCTTTGGCTGGCAAGTCTGCGGTTCTTGGAGCTTATCGGCACTCTCTGACACACCTTCCAGGCGCCACTGACGTGCGCACAACCCCATGGGCGTGCTTCCGCTTTTCTGCATCCCTGGATTGCCGGAGCCCCGGGGGGGGACGAGCCGCTGGGGCTGTGGACGGCAGGGAGGGCAGCGCCTGAGGTGGCAGTGGGGAGAATTGCCGGTGTGAGATCCATGCGGCTGGTGTTTGTGAAGCCTGGAGGCAGCCAGGGGCCGAGGGACGTGCGGCGGGCCTTTGTCAGTCGTAGCCCAGAAACACTGGTTTATGATTGGGACGGGGATTGGGTTCAGGACGGTCGGTGGCGGTACTGAGGGGATGCGGAGAACCGGCTGGTGGGGGTGGAGAGTGGGAGCCGTACGGTGCGGGCCTCTTGGCGGCGGGGGGAGGGGTGGTCCGATGCGCTGGGCCGTCTGGGTGCGGCAGATGACGTCTGACGGCAGCAGTGGCAACTGGGTGGTGACGGAGGATCTGAAGTGGGTGAGCGACCCTGGGTTGTTTGATTGGTTAGTTGGGGCAGTTTGAATGGACATAAGATGGCAAGGGGCGTAGGATAGGGCAGAAGACCTGGCTGTGGACGAACAACACATGGCAGGTGACCGAAGACCTGAAATTCCTCAGTGACCCAATGTCGGTTGGCCGGCACATCGTGGAGCTGAGTGCCACCAACAACGGCCTTATCCGTACTTACGTCTGGGGCTTGATTTGTCCGGCACGTTGGATGGCGCTGGTGGTGTGGGTGGGTTGCTGTGGGTGACGCTGCACACGGGAACAGCTTCTGGTACTCACTTCTGTGCCTATGATGGCAACGGCAACGTAGCTGCGCTTGTCCAAGCGCAGGACGGGACTGTAAGTGCGAATTACGAATACGGCCCATTTGGTGAGCCAATTCGGGTTAGCGGTCCTGCCGCTCGAGCGAATCCATTCCGCTTCAGCACCAAGCGGACGGGCGACACCACAGACCTTGTCCTTTACGAATACCGCGCTTACAGTCCCAGCCTCGGCCGGTGGCTGAGCAGGGATCCGATTGGGGAGCGCGGCGGAAAAAACCTTTACGCATTCGTAGCGAATGATCCGAGAAACCATGTTGATGTTCTCGGGTTACAGCCCTGCCGCAAGCTTGGGAAAATCAGTTGGGGCTTCTCTGCAAATATCGCTACCGGCATCTACGTTGGGTGGGATGCTTCGGGTGATCTTGAGAAGTGCGGTTGTTGCTACACTGCAAACGTCGAACTTGGTCTTGAGGTGGGGATTGGAGCAAAGTTCCGGAGACAAGGAAGCGCGACTGTCAACATTCCCGGGATTGGGCCGGTCGGTGTCTATTTTGGAATTGATGCAGTCCTCTCGCTTGCTCAACAGCGAACACACGCAAACGCGACCGTCACTTGGTGTCCAGGTGAGATTTCGGGGGGCGGGAAGGTTTATCTAATCGATTTGGAGCTTGGCCCACACGTTGGGATATCGGGCTTCGGTGGCGGATAAATCGGTCACCACGTTAAGCTGAACGTCTCAGCCAAGGCTAGCACAAGCATTGTGGCTAACGCCAAGGCTGGACTCGAAATCGTGCCAACTGAGGTTAAAGTGGACGTCTATGCCATTGGGTCGGCCACTTTTGATTTCAAGCTTAACGCGGCCTTCATCCTGAGCTGGCAGATTGGCCCGTGGACTTCGCCTAACTGGCTTGACCTTGGCGAGTTTAACTGGTCTCTCTTTGACGGACCTGTTGGATTCCAAGAGCAGCGCCTTGGACGCATCGTGAGTTTCCCGTAAGCCTGGAAAACTTTGCTATTCCATGAAGCTTATAAGGTGGGCTGCAATACTGGTTTGTGTGGTGCTTTTTTTTGCTGGATTGATGATAAGAGTGGAAGCAGTGAATGATCGAGAGTGTCGTCAGATTGCTGCCATGCTCTTTACTTTCGGGTTTCTTGCGGCACCGGTCATGTGCTTCATGGAGTTCCTAATGCGGTGTTTGTCAAAGGGTACGGCTAGGGCTGCTCGTAGCGAGTCGGCCCCAATCGGACCAACTCGATCTGTTCCCTTTGGACTTTGGCTAGCAATGGGGGCTGCATTTTTGTCGTTTGCGCTCGGCGGGTTTATCGGCGCGATCTGGAAAGGCGCCGCCTCTTTCTGGGCTGGATTGGTCGCGGCGGGATGTGGCGGCGGATTGTTAACTGGCTTTGGCACGTGTCGCTTTTTTGCACGTAAGCGGGCTAAACACAAGGGGGCGGCTGCCCATCACAAACGGTGAGAAGGGAATCAGTCGTACCAAGGTCTTGGCCACTGAGAGATGCCGAAGAATCGGTGAGTTGAGTTTGCGGTGGGTTCTCTCACGGACCAAGCGCGGGGCAGGTCGGACACCCGCCACGCTGCGCTGGATTGGAGATGCCGATTTCATGAAGGGGTCGGCGATTTCATGAAGGGGTCGGTCAATAGTATTGACAACTGACGCTACTTTTGCGGACGCAAAGCAAAAGCTCTCACCCATTAGACTTCCCCCAAAAAATTTTCGCGCATTGAACCCCAGAATCGGAGCGCGGCTGTGAAGGTGTCGGTTCTTAATGAGGTTTGCACAATACAGTGACACGAAATTGCGCATTTTTCCCATGAAAAACGTGGGCCTTGGGTCAATCAAATATGAAAGCCTCCTTATTGACATTCGCATAAATAAGTAACATAATCCTCCCGCATGAACACCCAGATCAAGCGGGATCTCGAAGGCATGGAACACCGGCGGCAGCAGGGCATGCGCCTTTTGGCCCAAGGCCTGAGCCAGGCGGAGGTGGCCC
>JANWVC010000013.1 GCA_025057755.1 Limisphaera sp.
GCGGCATCTTCACCGCCATTACAGTTTCGCCGAGAACCTCTCCGAGACAGTCGCTCAGTCGTTACACGATTCGTGCAGGTCGGAACTTACCCGACAAGGAATTTCGCTACCTTAGGACCGTTATAGTTACGGCCGACATTCGCGGGGACTTAGGCGCGCGGCTTCGCCTTGCGGCTAACCGAGCGCTTTCATCTTTCCGCATTGGTCACGTGTCACTCCCTATACGTCGTCTTCACGACTTAGCAGAGAGCTGTGTTTTTGTTAAACAGTCGCTAAGCGCCGTTCACTGCGGCCCACACCGTTCCCGCCTTGCGACGGGCCCGGGGGGCACCCCTTCTCCCGAAGTTACGGGGCCAATTTGCCGAGTTCCTTAGAGAGGTTTCTCTCGCGCGCCTGAGTGCATTGACACTCACCCACCTGTGTCGGTTTCCGGTACGGGCGGACAAGGCGATACGTTCGGAGGCTTTTCTCGGCACGGTCAACGCCGGTGCGCTTCGGCCGAAGCCTAGGCTCAGCATTCGATTGCTTAGCCGACGTCTTTCCATGCGTCCCCTCCGAACCAACTCCTTGCCCGGCGCAGGAATATTTAACCTGCTGTGCATCCACTACGCCTTACGGCCTCGTGTTAGCTCCCGGCTAACCCTGGGCGGACGAACCTGGCCCAGGAAACCTTGGGTTTACGGCGACCGGGATTCTCACCCGGTTTATCGCTACTCGTGTCCGCATTCTCACTGGCCGGCGCTCCACGGTCGGTTTCCCTCCCGCTTCGCAGCACCGGTCACGCTCCCCTACCCTCCCTTGCCGGCGTGCCGACAAAGGAGCCACGGCTTCGGCAGGCGGTTTGATCGCCAATCATTTTCGGCGCGACATCGCTCGATGAGTCAGCTGTTACGCACTGTTTAAATGATGGCTGCCTCTAAGCCAACATCCTCACTGTCTAAGCGACGTCACATCCTTTCCACTAAACCGCCTTGAGGCGCCTTAGCCGGTGGTCTGGGCTGTTGCCCTTTTGGCCACGGACCTTATCGCTCGTAGCCTGACTGCCGGGGTAATGGGATCGGAGGCATTCGGAGTTTGATTGGTTTTGGTAGGCTGGTGGGCCCCCTAAGCCATTCAGTGCTCTACCTCCTCCGAGTACTGGCCCGACGCTCGCCCTCAAGCGATTTCGGGGAGAACCAGCTATCACGGGGTTTGATTAGTCTTTCGCTCCTACCCTCAGGTCATCTCAGGATTTTTCAACATCCACGAGTTCGGCCCTCCACCTGGTGTTACCCAGGCTTCAGCCTGCCCAAGGGTAGATCACCTCCGCTTCGGGTCTATTGCCCGCGACTGAACGCGCTGTTTGCACTCGCTTTCGCTTCGCCTCCGGCCCTGAGGACCTTAGGCTTGCCGCGGACAATAACTCGCGGACTCATTATGCAAAAGGCACGCCGTCACCGCCTTGCGGCGGCTCCGACACCTTGTAGGCATGGGGTTGCAGGCTCTGTTTCACTCCCCTCATCGGGGTTCTTTTCACCTTTCCCTCACGGTACTGGTGCACTATCGGTTGCCAGGGAGTATTTAGGCTTATCCGGTGGTCCGGACAGATTCGCACGAAGTTTCACGTGCATCGTGCTACTTGGGATCCCTCCGGGGGGCCTCGGGTTTTCGCCTACCCGGCTGTCACGGTCTATGGCCGCCCTTTCCAGAGCGTTCGGCTAACCTTTGGCGCATCCCCTGATGGAGGTCCCGCTACCCCGGGGAGACAAGTCTCCCCGGTTTGGCCTGTTCCCCTTTCGCTCGCCACTACTCAGGGAATCCCGTTCGGTTTCTTTTCCTCCGCTTACTGAGATGTTTCACTTCAGCGGGTGTCGCTTCACCGGACTATGCATTTATCCGGTGATGACCGGGTATTACCCCGGTCGGGTTGCCCCATTCGGAGATCCCCGGATCAACGCCTGCTTGCGGCTCCCCGAGGCTTATCGCAGCTTGCCACGTCCTTCATCGCCTCCTGGCACCAAGGCATTCACCCCAAGCCCTTAGTAGCTTGATCGCAAAGTCTGGCCCCTGATGGGATGACCGGTTTCCCGGTTCCCGAGGGGGACTCGGCGAACGGATCTGCCCTGATGACACACTATGCGCAGTTTTCAAAGAACCAGCGGCGATCGGAGACACCCGGATTGAGCCAAGGGTCTCCAACCACCAAAATCTGCTACTCGTCAGGTTTGGTGGGCGTGACTGGACTTGAACCAGTGACCCTGCGCTTATCAAGCGCATGCTCTAACCAACTGAGCTACACGCCCGTGGGCCGTCCAGCGGCGGCTGCAAGTTTGGTGGAGCTGAGGAGACTCGAACTCCTGACCTACAGCTTGCAAAGCTGCCGCTCTACCAACTGAGCTACAGCCCCACGCGGGTTAGCCCTTTGGGCGTTGGCGCCCGACCGGACGAATGACAAGGATCTTCGTCCTCTGAGGGCTGGATTGTGCGACAAGGCGAACCGCATTTTCCTCCGCCTCGCGGAGGTTCGACCTTCGAAGTCCCGTTTGGATCCGGGACCCGTGATCTCCGTAGAAAGGAGGTGATCCAGCCGCAGGTTCCCCTACGGCTACCTTGTTACGACTTCACCCCAATCACCAGCCATGCCTTCGGCACCCGCGGAGGGCGACTTCGGGCACAGCCGGCTTTCGTGGTGTGACGGGCGGTGTGTACAAGGCCTGGGAACGTATTCACGGCGCCGTAGCTGATGCGCCGTTACTAGCGATTCCAGCTTCATGCCGGCGAGTTGCAGCCGACAATCTGAACTGGGCCCGGTTTTTGGGGATTAGCTTCACCTTGCGGTGTTGCGACCCATTGTACCGGGCATTGTAGTACGTGTGCAGCCCTGGCCATAAGGGCCATACTGACTTGACGTCATCCCCACCTTCCTCCTCGTTGAAGCGAGGCAGTCCGTCCAGAGTGCTCCGGTCTTGCGACCGGGTGGCAACAGGACGCAGGGGTTGCGCTCGTTGCGGGACTTAACCCAACATCTCACGACACGAGCTGACGACAGCCATGCAGCACCTGTGCACGCTCCCCTTGCGGGGTCGTCACCCTTTCGGGCTCCTACCACGTGCATGTCAAGGCCAGGTAAGGTTCTTCGCGTTGCATCGAATTAAGCCACATACTCCACCGCTTGTGCAGGCCCCCGTCAATTTCTTTGAGTTTTAACCTTGCGGCCGTACTCCCCAGGCGGCACGTTTAACGCGTTAGCTTCGCCACGGACGGGGTCGAATCCGCCCACGGCAAACGTGCACCGTTTAGGGCTGGGACTACCAGGGTATCTAATCCTGTTTGCTCCCCCAGCTTTCGTGCCTCAGCGTCAGGAGTTGTCCAGGGACCCGCCTTCGCCACCGGTGTTCCTCTCGATATCTACGCATTTCACTGCTACACCGAGAATTCCGGTCCCCCCTCCAACCCTCCAGCCGGGCAGTTTCCGACGCCATTCCGGGGTTGAGCCCCGGGATTTCACGTCAGACTTACCCAACCGCCTACGCACCCTTTACGCCCAGTGAATCCGAACAACGCTCGGGACCTCTGTATTACCGCGGCTGCTGGCACAGAGTTAGCCGTCCCTTCCTCTTCCGCTACCATCAGCCGGCGACGTATTAGGTCGCCAGGTTTGGTCGCGGATGACAGGGGTTTACGAGCCGAAGCCCTTCATCCCCCACGCGGCGTCGCTCCGTCAGGCTTGCGCCCATTGCGGAAGATTCTCGACTGCTGCCACCCGTAGGTGTCTGGGCCGTGTCTCAGTCCCAGTGTGGCTGGCCATCCTCTCAGACCAGCTACCCGTCTTAGCCTTGGTAGGCCGTTACCCTACCAACTAGCTGATAGGACGCGGGCTCCTCGCGAAGCGGCAGGCCTTGCGGTCCCCACCCTTTAATCCAGCGGAGATGCCTCCGCAGGACCACATCCGGAATTAGCCCACCTTTCGGCGGGTTATACCGGTCTTCGCGGCAGATTACCCACGTGTTACTCACCCGTTTGCGACTCCAACCGTCAGATATTGCTACCCGACGGCCAGCGTTCCACTTGCATGTCTTATCCACGCCGCCAGCGTTCGTTCTGAGCCAGAATCAAACTCTCCGTGTTAAAAACGCGCAAGTTTGATTCTCGATTGACCTTGGAAAGGTCAACCGCCGTTTTGGTTAAAACTCTGTGACTGACCTTTTGGCGATCAGCCTCAGAGGGGCTCGCACTTGTCGCACAATTCAACTCTCAAAGAACGTCGGGTCAATATTGTGACCCAAAATTTTCTGTCAAATCAGGACTGCTGCACAAACGACACCTTTGCGGGCCGTGTCCGCTTGTCCGAACCGGCTCTGGCGCAGCTGTCCAATGTTGCGTCGGAACTTATGAGGCTCGTCTGGCGATGTCAACTGGTTTTTTCGGTTTTTGGGTTTAATTATTCGCCAGACTTTGCCCGTCCCAAAGAACATACCCAATCTAAGCAAGGCATTTAACCGCCGCAAGTATTTTTTGAACTTTCGCGTCTTGGGTTGACCTATTGGATTTGGCCCAAGTGAGCGGCAGTGGTCGCGGCCGTCAGCGCACTTTGCCAAACGACTCGTGGGCTGACACCGTGCTGCAAGGCACGTTGGTGACAGTCATCCCATTCGGGTTTGAGGCTCACGATGCGACCGTGAAGTCGAGCGATTTTCACCTGAACGGCCCCGTAGGGCGTTTCGACTTGGAGGAATTGGCGGGAAAGTTTTCGACGTTCCGCGAAGGTCCTTCGGACGCCGAGTGCCGTGGTTTCTTGCAGGATCAATTCGGTAAGGCGATCCGCATCTTGTGTCAGGCAAAGGACGGTGAGGAGCACGCCAGGGCGGCTTTTTTTCATTTGGACAGGTGCGCAAAACGCGTCAAGCGCCCCGGCTTGAAGAACGGTTTCGAAAAACTGGCCCAGGGTTTCGCCCGTTACATCGTCCAGATTTGTCTCCAGCACGGCCACGGTATCACAGTCCCAATCGGCAGTTGGAGGGGATGCCGGCCCAAGGATGGCGCGCAAGACATTGGGTCGGCTGCGCAAGGTGCGGTGGCCAAGGCCATACCCGATGCGCTGGGGGATGAGGTTTTGCATGGGGCCGAATTGGTCGACGAATTCGGCGAGGAATGCCGCACCCGTGGGGGTTACCAATTCACAAGGCTCATCGCATTGGCTGATGGGGATCCCGCGGGCACCCAAGATGGACAGGGTAGCAGGTGCGGGCACGGGAAAGCGGCCATGGGCGCACTCGATCCAGCCGGAACCGTCGATGACGGGTCCGGCCAACACGCGAGGTCGGCCCAGGATTTGCAATGCGATACAGCCGCCGAGAATGTCCACCAGCGAGTCGATGGCGCCGATTTCGTGAAAGTGGACCCGCTCCATGGGCTGGGAGTGAATGCGCGCTTCCGCTTCAGCGATGCGCTGGAAGAGGGCGAGGGCTTTTTGACGCACCCATGCATCGAGGGGGCTTTGTTCGATAAGGTTCTTGATATCCAGAAATGAACGGTGCTCATGATCATGGGGGGCGTATGTGTGGGGGGAGTGCAAGCCGTGGAGGGGTGCGGGGTGCGTGTTTGAAGCTCCCGGACGGATTTCGACCCGGCATCCGGCGATGTTGCCCAAGGTGGTTCGATGGATGTGCCAGTGCCAGGGACCCAGGGGGAGTTGGCGCAATTCGGTTTCGACCAGGGCCGGATCGACTCCCAAATCAAACAGGGCGCCGAGGAGCATGTCGCCGCTGATGCCGCTGAAGATGTCAAGGTAGAGAATGGAGTTCATCGTGCGAGGGGCTGGGAAGCGGGTGGGGTTGAAGGGGAGAGGTCGTCTGGGCGGATGTGCTCTGCAACGAGGGCGTTAATTTGGCTGGCGGCGAAGCCGGCGCCGAAGCCATTGTCGATATTCACCACGGTGATTCCACTGGCACAGCTGTTGAGCATGGCGAGCAGAGCCGCCAGGCCGCCGAAGTGAGCGCCGTAGCCGACGCTGGTCGGTACAGCAATGATGGGGCGGCGAACGAGGCCACCTACGACACTGGGCAAAGCACCCTCCATCCCTGCGACCACAACCAGGACGTTGGCTCTTTGCAGATCAGGGAGCTTGCTGAAGAGCCGGTGGAGTCCGGCCACGCCGACATCGTGGATCCGGAGGACCGAGTTGCCCATGATTTCGGCTGTGATGGCAGCCTCCTCTGCGACGGGGAGATCGCTGGTACCGGCGCTGACGACAGCGATGATTCCGGGTCGTTTGGGCAAGGGTTTCGGGTCGATGGTGACGCAACGGGCCGTTTCGTGCCAGACGGCGTGCGGCCACCGGTTTTGTAGTTTACGCGCGTGGTCGGGACTTAATCGAGTAGCTAGCACGCGTTCATTGTGTTGGAGCAGGGTTTCCGCAATCGAGAGGACCTGGTCCGGCGTTTTGCCGAGGCCAAAGATGACTTCAGGGAAGCCCTGACGCAGGCTGCGGTGCAGATCCACGCGGGCGAAGCCGAGGTCAGCGACGGGAGGGGTTTGCAGTGCGCGCAGGATGTCATCGCGACTGATGCGATTGGCGCGAAAGGCCTCCAACAGTTCGATGGCTTCTTGCGGGGTCATGATTGGGTACGAAGGTTCAAGCGGCGAGATTGGTCTGGGGTTTGGCCGGGCTGGTCATAGAAACGCGTGCGGGCTTGTGGCATCGTAGCAAACAGGCCAGGTGCAAAGCCATTTCTAAGGATTGTTCGTAATTCAAGCGCGGGTCCACTGGGCTACGGTAGGCACGAGCCAGATCGGCTTCCGTGAGACCGCAGGCGCCCCCGATACATTCCGTGACGTCTTCACCGCTCAGCTCGAAATGCACGCCGGCCAAGGGCAGCCCGGCCTCGGCGAGAATTTGGCAGGTCAGTTCGAGTTCTTTAAGGATTCTTTCGAAGCGGCGCGTCTTCAGGCCGGAGGCGGTGGTCTCTGTATTGCCGTGCATGGGGTCGCAAACCCACAGGACGCGGCGACCGCGTTTCTGGAGAGCGTCGATCAAGGGTGGCAACGCGCGAGCGACCTGATCTACGCCGAAGCGCGTGATGAGAGTGAGGCGGCCAGGTTCCTGACAAGGATCGAGCCGATGGCAGAGAGTGAGGAGTTCGTCTTCGGTGATGGGCGGGCCGATTTTGACGGCAATCGGGTTGCGAATGCCGCGGAAGTATTCCACGTGAGCGCCGTCTGGATCGCGGGTCCGATTGCCGATCCATGGGAAGTGGGTGCCGAGGTTGTACCAACCGGTGCGACGGGGGACTTGTCGCGTCAAAGCCTGTTCATACAACAGGTGAAGTCCCTCGTGGCTGGTGAAGAAATCGACGCGTTGCAACTCAGGGATCGAGGCACCGGTGAGTGTTTCAATGAATTGGATGGCTTCGGCAACGGCGTGGACACGTTGTTGATACGCTTCGGCCACAGGAGTAGCGCGTGCGAAGCTGAGGGTCCAGTTTTCCGGGTGATGAAGATCAGCGAATCCACCGTCAATCAAGGCGCGGATGAAGTTCAGGGTGAGGGCAGCTCGTTCGTAACCGCGCAGGAGCAACTCCGGGTCAGGGGTGCGATCTCTGGGGTCAAAACCGGGTCGGTTGACAAGGTCACCGCGGTAGACGGGCAAAGTATTGCCGCCCCGCGTCTCGGTCTCAGCGGATCGGGGTTTAGCATATTGTCCTGCGAAGCGTCCGACGCGAATGACCCGGCACCGCGCGTCATGAACGATCAGCAGACTCATCTGGAGGAGGATTTTCAATTTGGCCGCGATGACCGGCGACTGGCAATCGGCGAACGTTTCCGAACAATCGCCGCCCTGAAGGAGGAAGCGTTCGCCCCGGGCTGCTTCGGCCAGTTGTGCTTTCAGGCATTCGATTTCGTAGCTGCTGACCAGGGGCGGTAGCTGATGGAGTTGGCGGAGCACGTTTTGCAACGCGCCGGGATCCGGGTAAACAGGTTGCTGGCGCGCCGGCTTGCGCTGCCAACTGTCTGGCTGCCATTCAAGACAATCCGCTTGCCAACTCATGCCTGGTAGCAGGAGCGTGCCGCAAACCGTTTGCCAGCGCAAGCGACGGGCTTTTCGACAAGCGGCGTGTAGCGGCTTAATGGGGTACGCAGGGTATTCTGGGTGGTTGTGTACTCTCGGCTGTGTACCTGGATTCCGGGCAGTCCTGGACGGGGCTCTTGTGGGCAGTGCCAAGAGGCAGCGTGGTCAATAGAGAGATGGTTGAAGCTCTGGCCTGACGGTTTTTGAGCTGGAGCGGGAGCGGTGCTGCGTTATGTTACCAAATTTAAGTATGGCGGCGAGCAGGTTGTTGCTGATCGATGATGAGCCGGATGTGCTTTACTCGTTTCGGCGGTTGTTCGAGGGTCCGGAGCTGGAGGTGATCACAGCAACCAGCGGAGAGGAAGGTCTGCGGCTGATTTCTCAAGTGCGACCGGACCTGGTGGTGATGGACATTCGCATGACGGGCTTAAGCGGCCTGGAGACGCTGCGCCGGATGCGTCAGATGGATCCGAAGCTCCTGGTGGTGTTGATGACAGCGTATGGGACCACGCAAACGGCGATCGAGGCAATGAAGCTGGGGGCGTACGATTATTTACTCAAACCGTTTGATGTGCCAAAGCTGCGCGCCGTAATTCAGCAAGGCCTGAAGGCGGCGCGTGACATGCGACAAACGGTGGCACTCCGGCCGGCCGGATGGAACGAAGAGGATACCCTGGGCCTGGTGGGTCGAAGCGAACCAATGCAGCAGGTATTTAAGCTGATCGGGCAACTGGCGGGTTCGGATGCCACGGTGCTGATCACAGGGGAGAGTGGCACTGGCAAGGAGCTGGTAGCACGAGCGATTTATCAGCACAGTCGGCGCAGCGACCAACCGTTTTTAGCAGTGAATTGCGCGGCGATTCCGGAGGGATTGTTGGAGAGCGAACTTTTTGGACACGAGCGTGGGGCTTTTACCGGGGCCACCCAACAACGGATCGGAAAATTTGAGCAGTGCCATCGGGGCACGTTGTTTTTGGACGAAATCGGCGACATGAGTCTAACCACGCAGGCCAAGATTTTGCGAGTGTTGCAGTCTGGTCAGTTCGAGCGCCTAGGGGGCAATCAAACGTTGCAGGTGGACGTTCGGATTCTGGCGGCAACGAATCGGCCCCTTGAGCAGATGGTGGCGGCGCGACAATTTCGCGAGGATCTGTTTTATCGTCTGAATGTGGTACGGATTCATTTGCCGCCCTTGCGCGAACGCAAAGAGGACATCCCTTTGTTGGTGGAGTATTTTCTGGGCCGGATCGCGCGGGAGCAGCGTCAGGCCCCCAAGTCGGTCACGGCCGCCGCGCTGGAAGCGTTGATGCGCTATGATTGGCCGGGCAACGTGCGGGAGCTCGAAAACCTGCTGCGCCGGGCCTCGGTCATCGCCAAGGGCGATGCCATTCTGCCCACTGATTTGCCACCGGAACTGGCAGGCGGCGGGGTCGTGCGGGCGAAGGTCGCCTTTGAGACACAGCCAGCTGCCCCGGCTCCACCTGATGAGTCCAATTCGAAAAGGGAGACGGAAGAGGTCGTTGAGCTCGCGCGGCGTTTATTTCAGTGGGCGCGTCGCCATCCGGATCACAAAGTTTTGCCTGCGGTGGAGCGAGAGCTTGTGGTGCAGGCGTTGAAGGAAACCGGTGACAATCAGGTGCAGGCAGCCAAGCTACTGGGCATTACCCGGGCCACCTTGCGGAAGCGAATTGAGAAGTTTGGCATTCGCCGGCAACTCCGCGTGGAATGAAACGGGCCACGGCGCCCTCGAGACGGACCCTCCCCGTGGGAAGGGTAGACGCCAGCCCGGGGGTGGGGTAATCCGAGAGGCGCTCAAGTTGCGGAACCGACCTGCGCGAGCCAGGGTTCCAATCCCCGCCAGACCTGATCCACGCTGATTGTAGTTAAACAAACCGGCTCCGGCCATCGACAATAGTCGAAACATGGTTTGAAGGGGCAAGGCTTTCCTTCGATCCAGCGAGCTGCCGGATGCAGAGGGGCGAACCACTCGGGCAATTGAGGGCCGAACAGGGTGAAGGTGGGCACGCCGCAGATGGCGGCCAGATGTCCCGGGCCGGAGTCATTGCCGATAAACAGGGTCGCCCGGTCAATCAGCTCAAATAACTGGGCCACTGTCCGAGGGGCAACCGCAGTGGTTTCCCCGGCCTGATGCCACCAGTCGGCCTGGGGTGGATCACAAGCCACTTGAACATGCCAGCCCCGATTTCGGAGGCGCACGACCACTTGGTAGAAGCGATCCAAGGGCCAGACCCGTACGGATTGTCCCGCGCCGGAGTGAACGAGAATGCAGGGGGTGGGCGGCGCTTTTCGTTGCGGCATCTCGGGCCGTTTCGGCAACTTTAAACCGAGTGCCTGAGCCAACGAGCGCCAATATTCGTAACGGTGGGCTTCCGGCTCAGGCCGTGCCAGGGGTCGAGTCAGCCACCGATGGCTGCCCAGACGGGGGAACCCGATGCGTTCTTTGGCTCCGATCAATCGGAGCCAGAGATGGTCTCGCGGGTCCCATCGAGCGGAGACACCATAATCGAACGCTTGTTGGCGCAACTGCCGTGTAACGCTGCATAGTTGCCGCCAGGGCCAGTGAGCTAAGCGATACTTGGCGCGGAAGGCGGTCCAGGGCGCCACGAGCGGGACGATGTGGACACCGGGCCAAAGCCTGGGTTGCAATTCGCGACCGAACGGCTTGGCCAGCAAGGTCACTTCAAAGTGGTCGCTGGCTGCCTGAAGAAAACGCGAGGCAATCACCAGGTCGCCCAAGCCCCAGAGTTCCAGCACTAAAAGCTTTGGTTTCATCCTGACCGATTGCGGCGCTAGGGTACCACCTTGTCAGTTGCATGGATGGGTGCAGGGCAAGGCTTCCGCGCACTGATCCACGCGGACCACCCTATCCAGTGGATCCATGCGGTAAGACGCCTGCGCGTGGTCGGACCCCAGCGAAACCACCAATGACTGGCAGCAAACAGCCAGTTCCGCGAAACACCAGATCCAAGGATCTCAAGGCCACGACGGCTCAATTCAACCTCAAGTTCGCACACCGGTACCACGCGGATATGGCTCGGGTCATCGTAGAAATGGATTGTGAAGGGAATTGATAATCCCAACGTACGAGCCGAGGGCAGGTTCAAGCTTTTGGGATGAGGGGTTTCGAAATAAACGCGTCCACCAGGTTTGAGCAATCGAGACACTTCGTCCATGAGCCGATCCAACCGGTGCAAATGCTCGACCACATGCATGCAGGTGATGGCGTCCATGGAAGCATCCGGCCAGGGTAGGGCATCTTGTTCCAAATCAGCGCGGTGAAAGGTGCAGCCCGGTGGGTAGCGGTCTGGCTGACCTGCCTTGTCCACTGCATAAATTCGGAGATCCGGTCGCAACTCAGCGATGTGGCGCAGAGTTTCTCCATCGGAAGAGCCAAGGTCCAACAATGAGCCTTCGCGAGGTGTGCGGGCCACAAACGCAGCCCGCGTATCCATCCATGGCCATGGTCGTAACCAACGCCAGTTCATGCAAATCAGGTTGGATCTGAACGCGCCGGACGATTGGCTGCACGAGTCCCAAGGCCCTCTGGTGTTTGATACGCGGTATGTCCCGACCGGGCAGCCAAGCTTGAGTCTTCAGATTAAAAAGCCTCAGAATGGTCCGGCAGCATCGGATCCGGCGGGAAGGTAGGTCGGGACAAGGCGGACTGTAAAGACTGCGCAAGGAAAACGAAGTCACTGCGATCCCACGGTTCAGGCCGCCCCCTTTGCACGCGGCAAGAGAGTACGTTCGGAAGTCAGTTCGCGGGCATTGCCTGCCCTTCAATGCTGGGGCGCGGGGGAGCCGATTGTGCTGCAAAGCTATGAGGGGCAGCGCGGCAAAGCAGCACGGGGACAATGAACTTGAGAGTGCCTATAACCGCTGATAATGTTGAGTCAGCGCATGGCTCAGGGTCTGCATCTTTCACAGCGGCTGACGCAGTCGCTGATACTGGCACCGCAACTGCAACAATCTCTGGCACTGTTGCAGGCGCCCCTGCTTGAGCTAAAGACCCTGGTGGAGCAAGAACTGCAACAGAATCCGGTTTTGGAAGAGTTGCCCCCGGGAGCGCCGGAAACGTCGGAGCTTGAGGGGGAAGCTGTGCGACCGGAGCAACTGGATCCGGCGGAACCGCCTGCCGATGTGCGATACGATCCGGCTCTGGAACGGCGCAGCACGGAGCCGGTGGATGATTTTCAGGCCGAATTTGACCGCCTGTTGCAACTGGACCAAGAATGGCGCGAGCATTTTCAGCAAGCGCAACTGGCTCAGCCGGTTAGTCCCGAAGACGAGGAGCGTCGGCAATTCATGTTCGATTCCCTGGTGGCCAGTCCATCCATGCAACAGGACCTTTTGGAGCAGATGCGGGAATCGGATTTACCCGAAACAGATTATCCAGTGGGGGAGTTGATCATTGGCAACCTGGATGAGCGCGGGTACTTGACGGCCACGGTAGAGGAAATTGCGCAGGAGGCGAAAACCACGCCCGAGCATGTGGAGCGGGTCTTGCGGGCGATTCAGAGTCTGGAGCCACCGGGGATTGCCGCCCGCACCCTGCAGGAATGTCTTTTGCTCCAACTGGAGCGAGCCGGTCAGAAGGACAGTCTGGAGTATCATTTGGTTCGGGACCACATGGATTTACTGGCGCGGCGGAAGGTCCCGGACCTGGCCCGTTTAACGGGGACGACTTTGGAAGAGGTTCAGGCTGCCTTGCAACGGATTGGTCGGCTTGACCCGCGCCCGGGGCGCGCATACCAACCCGACACGGATCTGTATGTTGTCCCCGAAGTTTTCGTCCAGAAGGTGGGCGACGAATATGTGGTCACGGCCAATCAGGATTACCTGCCGCGACTACGGATTAGCACAACTTATCGAGACCTCATGGCCCGGGCGCCCGTGGATACGGTGGCGTTGGCGCAAGCGTTTGAAGGTTGCGGCGAGCCGATTCGCACTTTGCTGGAACAAGCCCTGACTGCCATCCGGTCGGACCAAGACCAAACGGCTCTACAATACTTGAAACAAATTGGCGAATGTACCGAATTGACGCGTGCCCAACGCCAGGCCTTGCAGGTCGCGCACGCGCAGGTGGTGGAAAAGGCGGCGTTTCTGGAAGCACGCAATTTCATTCGCGAGAAGATTCGGGCGGGCCGATTCCTCATTCGAAGCATCCATCAACGGCAGGAGACGATCCTCAGCATCGCTCGGCAAATCGTGCAACGGCAGCGTGATTTTTTTGACAAAGGCCCGTCGCATTTAAAGCCGCTCACGATGGCGACCGTGGCCGAGGCGGTTGGCGTGCATGAGACCACTGTGAGTCGCGCGGTCAACGGCAAGTACATGCAGACGCCGCGCGGCCTGTTTGAAATGCGGTACTTCTTCACCACCGGCGTTCGCACGGCCAACGGAGATGGATTGTCCAACACCAGCGTCAAAGAGATGATTGCGGAGATCTTCCGAAACGAGGATCCCGCCAATCCGCTCTCGGATGACGAGGTGGTGAAGATTTTGCGTCAACGCGGGATTGTCATCGCCCGGCGCACCGTGGCCAAGTATCGAATGGAACTTGGCATCCTGGCGTCGAACCTTCGCAGGATCTACACCAGTCGGCCCAAGGAACGCCCGTTACGCCGAGAGGCGCCTGCGGGTAATCAGACTTCCTTGGTCCCGCCGTCGGGTGACCCGGAAACGAACAGCGTCGGAGCTGCCAACACCCTTGCCTCTGCGGAGTCTGGGGAGGGTCCTTCAGACAAACCAGTGGGTGAATCGGCATCTCTGTCTCATGTTCCATCGCCCCAGGCCGAGCCGGTGCCTCCGTTGGTACCAGCGGCTGCCAACGGAGTTTTGAGCTCCCGTGGGACCAACGCTGAACAGACTGACGAACCGAAAATCGAGAACTCCCCTGCGAGAATGAAGCCGCTTGAGACCGGTGTGAGCCCGGTCCCGGCCGAGTCCGACGCGGCCGCTCTCTCACCGCAATCTGCAGCCAGTGGTCAGCAATCGTGATGTAGATCCTGAGAAAGTATCATGGCAATGTCCATCCGCCCGGCCGGTCTTTAGAGGTAATGGAGGTTTGTGGCTGGACCTGGGGTCGGTCGCATAGAGGAGGCCGGCCGAGGGAGCGGAAAGGTTTCTCAAATGCGACCTCTGAGTCGAACAGACAGATCGCGGGGTGCGGAGCCTTCCGGTTCATGAGTAAATGTCAAGAAAAGTCTGCATGAAGTGGTTCGTTCTAATGTTACTTCCGGTGGTTGGGGGCCTGCCTGGTCCGGCGGCGAATCGGTACACGTATGCAGATCTTGTGTATCGGCTGGCGGATCTGGAAGTGCTGGCCACGCGCCCTGCAGCCGGCGAGCGAACCGCACAATGGTCCAGTTATGACCGGTCCAGCCGTTACGATGAAGCCACGGGTCGCTTTGTGGCTTGGGACGCGAACGCGGACGGGCACGGCATTCTGCGGCGAGAAGGCGACCATTGGGTGCTGGCGGAGATGCAAGGTCCGGGTGTCATCTGGCGTATTTGGTCGGCCACTCCCAAAGCCGGTCGGGTCAAGATATACCTGGACGAAGATCCGGAGCCGGTGGTGGATCTGCCCTTTGAGGGATATTTCAGCGGTGAACATGAACCGTTTGATCGTCCGGCTCTGGTGCATAAAACAGCAATGGGCTGGAACAACTACACGCCCATCCCCTATCAAAAGTCATGCAAGATTGTGGCCGAAGAAGGCTGGGGTGACTATTATCATTTCACGTATACCACTTTTCCGTCCGGCACTGAGATGCCCACCTTTCGGCGGAAACTGGATCCGGCGGGAGCCAAAGCCTTGGACACGGTGGAGCAAATGCTGCGTCGGTGTGGGCCGCGAGAGATTCGGGACCAAATTGGTCGAGACACGTTTGAAGGCAGTCTGGGGCCGGGCGATTCTCACCGTGTGCGACGAACTGGTCCGGGTGCCATCACCCGGGTGCGGGCACGGGTGTCGAAGGTGCCGCCCGAGCGGGTGGAAGAAACATTGCGCAGTGTGATCTTGGAAATCACGTGGGACGAGGAGGCACGGCCGGCCGTTTGGAGTCCGCTGGGCGACTTCTTCGGCACTGCACCAGGTCTCAACCCGTATCGTTCGCTACCATGCGGGTTAACAGAAGACGGCTGGTTTTATGCGAACTGGTACATGCCGTTTGACCGATCGTTTGATTTGCGGTTGGTCAATGAAGGCTCTGGCACAGTCGGAGTGGAGTTGGAAGTGATCACCGAGAAGCTCCGCCGGCCCGTTCATGAATACAGCCGTTTTCATGCCAAGTGGCATCGCGACGAGTTTCTGCCGACGGAACCGGAGCGTTGGCTGGATTGGCCCGTGCTCAAGACAACGGGGACCGGTCGCTACGTGGGAGTTATGCTACATGTATGGAATCCGCGTGGCGCATGGTGGGGCGAAGGGGACGAGAAGTTCTTTGTGGATGGAGAGGCATTTCCATCCATCTTCGGGACTGGCACGGAGGATTATTTTGGTTATGCTTGGTGTTCTCCGGAGCTGTTTGAGCATGCCTTTCATAATCAAACCCGCAACGACGGTAACAATCGGGGCCACATTTCTGTGAATCGCTGGCACGTGGCTGACCAGGTGCCGTTCCATCGTTCGCTGGAGGTCTATCTTGAAAAGTATTTTCGCAATAGCCGTCCGACGCTTTATGCGGCCGTCGTGTACTGGTACCTGGCGTCCGGTGGATACGATCCGTACTTGCCTTTGCCGCTGGAGGAACGAGTAGGTTATACGACCGCACCGGTGTATCCGGCAATTCCAGGGACGGTGGAAGGGGAACAACTGAAGATCCGGCGTTGTTCCGGGGGTCGAACCCAACAGCAAGAGATGAGTGGCTGGGGGGAAGGCTGGAGCCACGACGCGCAACTGTGGTGGACGGAAGCCGGTCCAGGGGACCGGCTCGAGTTGGAGGTGCCCGTGGAAAAGGGCGGTTGGTACAACGTCCAGATCTATCTGACGCGAGCGCGCGACTATGGCATCGTGCAGTTTTATTTAGACGACCGTAAAGTGGGTGTACCGGTTGATTTGTATCATCCCCAGGTGATCCCCTCGGGCGCAATTCAGTTGGGCACACACGAGTTGCAAGCCGGTATTCACCTTTTAGGTGTTGAAATTGTGGGTTGTCACCCAAGCGCGGTACCCGCCTACATGTTTGGCTTGGACTATCTCAAGCTCACCCCGGCAGAGTCTCCCTCGCAGGGCCTGATCAAGCCTTAACTCCTGGGGACTCTCCATGGGAGGCGCGCCGCCCATGGAACTTTATGGCCAGGCGGCCAAGCTGGGTCTCTGTTGGAAGGGTCACGTGAAACGACTTGTGACAGAGAGGATTCAACTGCCAAGCGCCGGAGGCAACACATGCCGGGGTTCCTCCGGGGCTTTCACGAGCTTCGAAAGCCATCCAATGACTGACGACTGACAAGGTCGGCAGGGGTATTCAAACTGTTCGATCAAAAGCCTCTCTTTGAGAAGGCCATGGCAAAGCCTGCTTTTTCTTTTACAGTCTGTTGGTCAAAAGGTTTGCCTAGACTCGACCTGGCTTTTTAATTGGGAACGAGATGACACCGAACATGAAGCATGAGAGGAGGTTGCGCGGGAAGCACCCGGGCTGGTGGGAAGCGGCTCTTTTCCTTGTTTTCATCTTCAGTTTCTTCGAATCCAGTCCGGGCGCTCCGCCGGTGCTGCGGCCGGGGACGAATCTCTGGGAAGTGCGCCTGGGATCGGGCAATCAAAGTTCGCCGGCGGTGGGTCCGGATGGGACGATTTACGTGGGACTGTTTGATGGACGATTGGTGGCGCTCAGGCCGGATGGCACACGCAAGTGGCATTTCCCGACGGGGATTGAGATCCAGTCCACACCAGTGGTTTCGCGCGACGGCACGATCTATTTTGGGTGTCGGGACCGGAGATTGTATGCGATTTCGGCCGAGGGCCGGCTCAAATGGATGTTTCGCACCGGCCAATGGGTGGATGCCTCACCGGTGCTATTGACGGATGGTTCGATCGGTTTCGGGTCTTGGGACGGTTCATTTTATGTTCTGACGCCAGAGGGCACGTTACGCTGGCAATTCAAAGCGGATGGCATCATTTCGGCCTCCGCCGCTGTTGGACCCGATGAGACGATCTATTTCGGCACGCACGGAGGTCATGTGTTCGCGTTGCGGCCGAACGGTACCGAACGGTGGCGGTATGAAGCCGGTGGAGCAATTCTATCGGCGCCAGCGGTGGATGCCGAAGGCGCCGTTTATGTGACCACTGTGCGGGGCCGATTGTTGGCTCTTGATCGGGAGGGACATTTGCGATGGTCCGTCAACACAGGCGGCGTGACAGCCTCTTCGCCGGTACTGGATTTGGACGGTCGCTTGTACGTGGGGGTGAATCGCGAATTGCGGGCCTATGATGAAAACGGTCGGTTGTTGTGGCGCTATACCACCGGGGACGACATAGAGGCCTCGCCGACGATTTGTGCCAATGGGACGGTACTGGTCGGCAGTCGTGATGGTTCCTTGCATGCGGTGCGGGAAGGGCGTTATCATTGGCATAACTGGCTGAAGGGCTTCATCTGCTCGAATCCTGCGATCACTCGGGACGGCACCATTTTGGTTCTGACCTACTATGCTTTGCACGCATTGCATGCCGAGGCGCCACTTGCTCCTTCAAATTGGCCCCTCTATCAAGGCAATCCTCAGCGCACCGGTCGGAGTCGCTACTGACAGTTCCAACAAGTTCCGGATGGGGCGGTGGGTCGAAAAGGGGTTACGAAACCGGCTGGTTTTGATCACAGCTTGTGGTGAGCACACTTCACAAAGGGATTGTCGCTTCCGCAGCTTCCCGGCAAGTTGAGCGGCCGTTATGGAAGTGTTGAATCTCGGCATGGTGGGAGGCGGCACGGTGGGCAGTGGGGTTTTCCACGCGCTGCAACAGAATGGGGCCCTGTTGGCCGCTCGAATTGGCATCCGGATTCACGTGCGCAAAGTGGCGGTTAAATCGGTGGAGGAACCGCGTCCGTATCCGATTCCTCGGCGGTTTCTGACGACGAACTGGCGCGAGGTCGTGGAAGATCCCCAGGTCCAACTGGTAACCGAATTGGTAGGAGGCACCACTGTGGCGCGCGAAGTGGTCGAGACGGCGCTGCGGCTGGGCAAACCTGTCATTACGGCCAACAAAGCGTTGCTGTCGGCCCACGGACCGGCGTTATTTGCCGAAGCCGAGCGGCATGGTACCAATCTGTATTTTGAGGCAAGTGTCTGCGGTGGCATCCCGATCCTCAAGGCCCTACGGGAGGGCTTTGTCGGCAACCGGGTTACAGCCCTTTATGGCATCGTAAATGGCACGTGCAATTACATATTGACTCGCATGACGCAGGAGCGGGCGGATTTCCAAACCGTACTGCGAGAAGCGCAGCAGGAGGGCTACGCAGAAACTCCCCCCGACCTGGACATTGACGGTCACGACGCCCAACACAAGACGGGTATTTTAGCCTCACTGGCGCACGGCCATTGGATTCCGGCTGACTACATTGCGGTCGAGGGAATTCGCGCGATCACACCGTTGGATCTCCAATTTGCCGCCCAACTGGGTTACACGATCAAGTTGCTGGGGATTGTGAAGCAACTGAAGGAGCGAGCTCGACATCAGGGAGAGGTTCCGTTGCAGGTTTCCGTTTATCCGGCTCTGGTCCCTTCCGATCATGTGCTGGCTCGCGTGCAAGGGGTGTATAATGCCGTCTTTGTGCGAGGCGATGTTGTGGGCGACACTTTGTTTTATGGTCGCGGAGCAGGTAAGGATGCCACGGCGAGCGCGGTCTTAAGTGACTTGGCCGACGCGGCTTTGGATGTGCGGCTAGGCACACGCCGGCGCCGGCCGGCTTTTGTAAAAGGCCCGGACGCCGTGCGAGTCGTACCTTTGGACGATGTGGTCAGCCGCTCGTTTGTGCGGTTGAGTGTGATAGACCAGCCCGGGGTATTGGCGCGGATTGCGGCAGTGTTTGGTAGGGCGCGCATTGGCATAGCTTCGGTGATTCAACCCGAGGGCCACACTGGTGAAGTCGTGCCATTAATCCTGATGCTCCATGAGGCGCCCGACGGGGCTGTGCGCAAAGCGTTGGATCGAATTGCACGGTTGCCAGTGGTAAAGGCGCCGCCGGTACGCTTCCGAGTCGAATCCCTTACATGAGGGACGGCAAAGTCAGGATTCCATGATTCGCTACTTCAGCACCAACGGACGGGCTCCGATTGTCGCGTTGCCCGAGGCGCTATGGCGCGGGCAGGCGCCGGACCGCGGATTATATCTTCCAGAGCGTTTCCCGGTGTTAGATCGGTCGACACGCGCATCTTTTGCCTCGCTGGAGTATCCCTCCATTGCCACCCAGGTCCTGGCGCCTTACATAGCTGGAACGTTTTCGCAGGATGAATTGGAAAAGATTTGCCGGGAGTCCTATGATTTTGCCGTGCCTTTGGAGCCTGTGCGGCACCGGCCGGGAGTCTGGGTGCTCCGCCTGGATGGCGGTCCCACTGCCTCCTTTAAGGATTTTGCAGCTCGATGGATGGCTCGCGTCCTGGGTCGTCTTGTTGCGCAGAAGGGAGAGTCGCTCGTCATTTTGACCGCCACCAGCGGCGACACAGGCTCGGCTGTAGCCAATGCATTTCACCGAGTCCCCGGCATTCGCGTCGTGGTGCTTTTTCCGCATCGAGAGGTGAGCGATCGCCAGCGTCGTCAGATGACCACCTTGGGCGACAACATTCGAACGGTGGCGGTGCAGGGCAAGTTCGATGATTGTCAGGCACTGGTGAAACGTGCGTTTGCCGATCCTTTGTTGCAACGTTTTCCGCTTTCTTCGGCCAATTCGATCAACATTGGCCGGTTGCTACCGCAGTGCGTGTATTACTTTTACGCAGCCAGTCGTGTGGCAGGTCCGGACGAACCGGTGGTGGTGGTCGTCCCAAGCGGCAATTTTGGTAACATGATGGGCGCGGTGTTGGCCTGGCGCATGGGGCTGCCCGTGAGGCGCCTGGTTGTGCCTGTCAATGAAAACGACGAGTTTCCCCGATACTTGGCCACAGGTCGGTATGAGAAGGTGGAACCCGCGCGGGCGTGCTTGTCCAACGCCATGAATGTGGGGCATCCGAGCAATCTGGCGCGGTTGGTGGCCGTGTATGGGGGATGGATGGATGAAACCGGCCACGTGCATCGCGCTCCGGATTTGGCGGCCATGCGCCGGGATTTGTTCAGCGTCGCGGCTTCTGATGACCAGACCCGGGCGGCGATGCAGGAAGCCTGGCACGGACATGCTCTCCTTCTGGAGCCTCATGGCGCAGTGGCGTGGCACGGCCTGCGTCAATATCAGCAGGCTGAAAACATCTCGGAGGCACCGGTGATTTTGCTTGAGACGGCGCATCCGGCCAAATTCCCGGAGGAGATCGAGCAGTTACTGGGCTTCCGTCCTTCGGAACCTCCCAGCCTGCGAGGTTTGGAGCAACTACCGGAGTCCTACGACATTTTGGAGCCGCGTTACGAATCGTTTCGCGATTACCTCATTGCACATTTGTCCTCTTGAAAAGCTGGATGCAGTCGCGTTCTGCCGTGTCGGGACTACCGCGATGGAGCACCGGGCCGAGGGTGCCGGAGCCGGTCCGTAGCTTTTGGTTGAAGTTGGCTGGTTCCTTGGTTGGACAGGTACCCACGCCGTTTTTTTTGTTTTCGATCGTCCCGGTGGCCGCGGCCTCTGCGCGGCTGGATCAATCGTTGGCCGGGCTACGAGTTCGACACTGGTGGTCGGCCAAGACGCAGCCTCTGCCCCCGCTATGGCGATGGTGGCGCGACCGCGGGCGTGGCATCGAAGTGGTCAGTGAGTTTGAGTTGCGAGCGGCGCTGGCAGAAGGGTACGGCTCGGATCGCATCCTGGTCAACGGGCCTGCCAAACATCACTGGTTGGGTCCGTTCACACAGGGAGGGTTGACTGTCAATTTTGACTCGGTCACGGAGATTCGGGCTCTAGCGCCGTTGGCTCGGGCACGTCGCTGGCGTGTGGGGTTGCGTCTGCAGTTGCCAGAAGAGCACGACCCGGAGGATCCAGCTTGTCCCACCCAATTTGGTCTGACGCACTCCGAGGCGGCTCTGGCGTTGCGCCATTTGCGTCAACTTGGGTTGGAGCCAGAGATCTTGCACTTTCACTTGCGGACACAAGTCCCCTCGGCCCAGGTGTACGCTCGGGCCTTGAAGCAAGCCGCCGAACTATGCAAGGGGTTACGGTGGTACCCGCGAGTGATCGACTGCGGAGGCGGCTGGCCGGCCGAGCATGTTCAGGATCGGCACGGTCGGCAGATGATCAAAGATTTTTCGCCCCTCGCCATGAGCCAAGTGCTGCGGCGTGCCCAGACGTGGTTCAACGGCTTCGAAGAATACTGGTTGGAAGTGGGACGGCATATCTGCGCTCCTGGGGGTGCACTGGTGGTTGGCGTCAGGGACTCCAAGGAGCGCCGCGGAATTCGCCATTTAATCTGCGACGGAGGGCGGACCTTGCATGCGTTGGTGAGCCTTTGGGAAAACCACGGTATGCTGGTTTGGCCAAACCGGAAAGGCCAAACCGTCCTCACCATCGTGACGGGACCAACGTGCATGGCCTTTGACCAATTGGCGAGGCGACATCTCCCGAGGAGCATTCGTGCGGGTGACTGTCTTCTCTGGTTGGACGCTGGCGCCTACCATCTCTCTTGGGAAACACGCTTTTCCCATGGCCTGGCCGCAGTCTACTGGCATGATGGAAACGAGGTGCACTTGTTGCGGCCTGCCGAGAGCTTTGAGGCGTGGTGGGGTCGATGGCAGAACCGAGGAGCCGCTCGCGCGGAGTGATTTTTTGCTGCAGCGGGAAAGGCCTGTTCTTCACAAATCTCGACACTGAGAGGATCTTTCGACAGTGATTGCAACCGGTTTTTCAGCCGTTGCGCGAAGGCGATTCATCAGTGGGCGACAAAGCTTGCACGGCATCAAACCACGTCCGGGCAATTTCGCGATAAATTGCTTTGAGCCGCGTGCGATCGGCTGTGCGGGCTTCTTGTCGGAGCGCCGCAAAGTCCAGGGGCGAGCCAAACACGATGCGAACCGGTCGGGGGCGCGGCCATACGCAGTGCCGGCTCAAGGCTTCGAAGGTTCCTTGGATTCGTACGGGGATGACAGGGGCTTGACTGCGGACCACCAACAAGCCCAAGCCTGTTTGGGCGGGCTGAATGCGACCATCGGGGCTGCGGGTGCCTTCCGGGAACAGCAGCACAGCTTGGCCTGCTTGAAGATGTTCCCAGAGCGTGCGTAACCCCACGGGCGCAGCCGCTTCGCGATCCACCGGGATGCAATGGTACTGGCGCAACAACCAACCGACCGGCGGAAAACGGAACAAGCTTTTGCGTGCCAGGTAAGTCACAGGCCGATGCAGCGCAGCCCCTACCAAGGGCGGGTCCAAAAAGCTCGCATGATTGGGGGCCAAAATGACGCCTCCTACAGGTGGAACCCGATCCGCGAAGTCCACGCGCCATCGAAAATAAACGGCAAAAATCAGCCGGCAGATGCGCCAACTGAATCGGTAAAAAGGACTCATTCGGTCGGCGGTTGGCATGCGTCTGATGTCTGCGTGGCGCGGGCTGCCAGCCGTTTTCGGATATCCTCGAGAATGATCGCGCTCGTCTGTTCAGGGGAAAGCTGCGAGTTGTTGATGACCCGGGCGCCGAGGGGAATCATGAGAGGCGCCACGGCTCGCTGGCTGTCCTGCTGGTCGCGAGCTGCCAGATTTTCCTGCACGCCCTCGGCGGCGCGACGGCGGTGCCGCTCTTCCAGATTGGCGTCCAAGTAATACTTAAACTCTGTTTCAGGAAAGACATTGGTGCCAATGTCCCGGCCTTCCATCACCAGGTTACCGAAGCGGATGCACTCGCGCTGTTTGCGCCTCATCCAACGGCGCACAGCCGGCACGGCCGCCACGTGGGGCACGGCCATACTGACCTCGGCCGTGCGAATCTCGCGTTCTGGATAATAACCATCCACCAGCAGCCGCACCTGTCCGTCCACACAACGCAGTTCAGTTTTCCATCGCCGACAGGCCCGCGTCACCGCTTTTGCGTCTTGCACGTTGATGCCGTGAGTTAGACAATACCACGCCAGGGTGCGGTACATGGCGCCAGTGTCCACATAAATGTAACCCAGGGCCTGTGCCACGCGCTTTGCGTTGGTGCTCTTGCCGCTGGCGCTGGTTCCATCAATGGCAATGACAATGGGCTTTTCCAACGTTTCGGCTCCTCTCAGATGCAATCAGGGCGGTCAAACCTGTCCGGTTCACTCTCCTCCCTCGGGCACGATTAACTGATCCGGGGTCAGTATCGCACCGGAATGGACGTCTCGGATCCTGACTCCAAGACCAACCGGCGGAGACGCAGCCAGTTTCGCAAAAAAGTTTGGAAACGTTTTAGCCACGCAGCGCGGATTGTGAATCCGCAAACCCGGCACCTTCAATCCCAGAATCGCAAAGCACATGGCCATACGATGATCGTGGTAAGTGTTAATCTCTGCTCCATGCAGGGACGAAGGCCACACAGTCAGGGTGTCTGCCGACTCTTCAATGCGGGCACCGCACCGGCTCAATTCGGTCCGCAGGGCCGCCACTCGTTCGCATTCCTGAAGTCGCATTCGCCCCAAATCGGTGAACTGACAAACGACATTACACAAGGGTGCCAGGACAATGGCCGTCATGATGGCATCGCCAAGGTCTTTTTCTCGCGAGATGACCACCGACGGCCGATCGGAAAGGCGCGCCGGCGGATGCTGTCCGGCGGATACCATCCGGCACCATACTTCGGGGAAGCGTGCATCTACCTGCAAATCAGCGGACGGCCAACCTTGGACCTGGACCGGCCATCGTGTTGGTTCCAGTGCGGTAAAGTCCTGACAGTACGCGCGCCGCAGCCAATCCGGCTGATTGGCCCCCCAGAAATAACTGCCGCTGGAAGCATCTGGCTCGATCTCAAACTCGCCGTCTTGTCTCGGAAATCGCGCGCACAATTGTCGTGTCATGACCACGTAAGGCGCCTCTTCGGGGTTGTCGCCGATGATTTCCACTTCCCAACCGGCTCGGCCAGAGCACAGTAATAGCGCCGAGGCGAATTGCGAGCTCTCGCGAATGCTAACAGTGCAGGCACCGCGCTTGGGACCGCATCCCTGGATCAAGGCGGGTAAGCGGTCATTGGACGAATCGATGCGGTACCCGAGTTGCCGGAGCGCTGCAAAGAGCGGCGCCTGAGGCCGTTCATGCATGCGAGCGGTGCCATGTAACCGGTACCACCCATGCCCCAGGCAAACCAAGGCCGTCAAAAACCGCGCTGCGGTACCGGCGTTGCCCACAAATAACTCCAAGGGCGTCGCCCTGGTGCCGCCTCGAGGCACACGCCCCCCGCAGCCGCGCACTTGGATGCGGCGGTTCGCCGGTTCGTTCGGATCCGGCTCCACGCAGAGCTCGAAGCCGAGCCGCCGCAAAGCCACGACCATGACACTGGTATCCTCGCTCCAGAGGGCACCTGTGAGGGTGATCTTCCCCTCGCCCAGAGCTGCCAGAATCAGCGCCCGATTGGTGATGCTTTTGGAACCGGGCACCGTCACCCGAGCAGCGACAGGGCCGGACAGCGGTTCGATCTCAATAACCTCCGGGAACATGATGCCATGTTTCGCTACCTGTGACGGGCGCGGATGAAGCGCAGCGCCAACTTGAGAGGGTCATCCCGCCCCCCATCACTCTGAAGAAGACGAGGCACGTTGGGCACACCATGCGTCCCGCCGAGTCTTGGCAGTCTGGAAAAAGCGGAGTACGGCATTCTCGTCTGCCCGGGCTAACCACTTTCGGACGGTCTCCAACTGCCGCACCATCTCGGCCAAGGCTCGATCCAAGTGCCGCCGGTTCGCGATGGCAATATCTCGCCACATCTCTGGAGAGCCCGAAGCAACGCGGGTGGTGTCACGAAATCCCGTAGCGCAAAGGGCCGGCTGTTGATCAGGCTGCCTTGGGGCCAAGACGAGGGCAGCCAAAGCAGCCGCCACCACGTGCGGCAAGTGACTGGACCGGCTGACCAGCCGATCGTGTTGGTCTGGCGCCAACTCCAGAACGCGGCAACCAAGACCGGTCCAGAGACGACGGATCTCCCGTAAGGCATCGGGGTGTGTCCGCGCCGTCGGAGTCACCACACTGATCGCACCGGCAAACAGGTCGGCATGAGCCGCCTCCACCCCACTGCGTTCGTTGCCGGCCATGGGATGGCTCCCCACAAAACGCGCACCGACCCGCTGCAACATCGGCTCGAGCGTCCGCACAACTGAACCTTTCACGCTACCCACGTCGGTGACGACCACGCCCGGTTTCAAACTGCCGGCCATGGCCGCAGCAACAGGCGGCATTTGCGACAGGGGAGTGCAAAGCACCACCAATTGCGCGTCTTTGACGGCTTCCCTCAAGTCCGTAGTGGCCTCATCCACGGCACCAAGGCTGCGGCATTTTGCGATTGCATCGCCTCTGCGGACATATCCCATGACCCGCCGCGCGAGCCGTTTCTGCCGCAAGGCCATGCCCAGTGAACCTCCCAACAGGCCCACGCCGATCACGCAAATCTTGTTCCAGTGCACGCCGGCAAATTAGTGAAACACGGCAATCCGGCCAAAGCAAAACGTGTCCCCGACGGTCAGCCCCAGTTCGGCTTCCGGCCGGCCATGCGTGCGGTGCATCCACGAGGTTTCGCTGGATTTTTGCCCACATGGGGTCATAGTGACATTGGTATGAAGCTGGTTCTGTCGACCCACAACTTGACCCTGACCGAGGCGATCGAAAACCACCTGACAAGTAAACTTGAGAAGCTGCTCCGCCTGCAGCAACGTGCCGTGGACGCCCGGGTCATCCTGGAACGGGACCATGCCCGTGCACCCGAACAACAGTTTATTTGCTCGATCCGCATTGGTGTCCGGGGCCCCGATCTGTACGCGGAAGATTGCGAAAGCGACCTGTATGCCGCCATTGACAAGGTGATCAAGAAACTTGAACAGCAGTTGCGGACGCGACACAACAAACAAAAGGCGCGCAAACACAAGGAGGCTGCCGCTTCCAAACGGCGCAGGCAAGAAGCTGCCCTCTGAAAACGCAGGTCGTCGCGCGCTTGGGTGTTGCTACCGGAGCGTCGCCGGAGCACTGAATTGGTCCGTAGGAACTCCCAAGCTCATAGAGGTTGGCTCACGCAGGCACACCGGCGCCCCAGCCGTGCGGCTGTGGCCATCGGGGCTTTGCAACCGACCAACAAGTCGTCCCGTGGATCCCGTTCGGTCCAAAGAGGCATTGTCCTGTCGGTCAGAGACTTTTGGGTTCTACCTACGAGCGGCATGGGCTCTGCCCATGACGGGCCCACCCGTGCCGGATGCCGTCGTGCGTATCCACCGGGGGCGGATTCACTCAGTGGGCCGTTGGCGGGAGTGCCGGCCACCTCGGGCAGAGCCTGGCCACGATTTTGGCTCATCTGTTCTGTTGCCCGGTCTGATCAACGCGCATTGCCATTTGGATTACACCGACATGGCAGGTCGCATTCCGCCCCGACGTTCGTTCACCGACTGGATCAAGCTCATCACCATGGCGAAGGCGGAATGGGATCTGGAAGAGTACCGCCGCTCCTGGTTACACGGAGCGACCATGTTGTTGCGTACGGGCACGACTACGGTGGCCGACGTGGAAGCCGTCCCCGAGCTGCTCCCTTCTTGCTGGGAGGAAACACCGCTGCGCGTAATTTCATTCATTGAAATGACCGGGATCCGAGCCCGGCGCGATCCGGCCGACGTGTTGGCCGGGGCTGCGGCCGTGTTGAATCGCCTGCAGCATCCTCGCTGTCGAGCTGCGTTTTCGCCTCACGCCCCTTACTCCACGCGGCCGGCTTTGCTGCAACAAGCCGCGACGTTGGCTCGTCAGCGCGGCCTGTTGCTGATGACCCACGTGGCAGAATCAGAGGAAGAATATGCCATGTTTCGGCGCGCGGCCGGTCCCATGTATGAATGGCTGCAACGCAACGAACGCGACATGAGCGATTGCGGCGGAGTCACACCCGTTCAACACCTTCACCGGGCCGGGTATCTCGGGCCAAACTTGCTGGCGGTGCATGTGAATTACCTGGGGTGGGGCGACGCCCGCCTGCTGGCACGACACCGCGTCACAGTGGTGCATTGTCCTCGCAGTCATCGGTACTTTGGGCATGCACCGTTTCCGTGGCGAAGACTGATGCACGCTGGCGTGCGCGTGTGTGTGGGCACCGACAGCCTAGCCACGGTGCTCAAAGACGGTCAACGGCCACTGGAACTGAATCTCTGGGATGAATTGCGGGAGTTGCGTCGCCGCGAGCCTTGGATCTCTCCGATGCGCCTGTTGCAAATGGTTACGGTGGAGCCAGCACGGGCCCTTGGCCTTCAAGGGCCACTGGGAGAATTGCGTGCGGGGGCTTGTGCCGATCTGATTGTGGTGCCGTTGGGAACGGTTCCGAAGACAGCGCGCCAGGTGTGGCATGCAGTGTTGGAGCATGACGGGCCGGTGACGGCCAGCTTTATCGAAGGACGGCCTGTGTTGCCGTTGCTGAAAGAAGAGTCCGGGCCATGAAGCTTTCGTTGGACGACTGTTTACGTGACGCCCTGACGCAGCAAAGTCAACAGGGATTGTTGCGGCAACTGATGCCCGTGACAGAGGTGGACGGCCGGCTCGTTCGGCAAGGGGAAAAGCTGCTGGTGAATTTTAGCTCGAATGATTACCTCGGCTTGGCGCGCCATCCCAAGCTCCAAGAAGCGGCCCTCCAAGCTGTCCGGGATTGGGGCACAGGCAGCACAGCCTCGCGCCTGATCTGCGGCTCGCTCCAAGTCCATCACCTGCTGGAGGAACAATTGGCCGCGTATAAAGGCACCGCAGCGGCTTTGATTTTCAGCACTGGCCACGCCGCCGCGATGGGGACGGTGCCTGCGCTGGTCGGGCGAGAAGACATCGTGATTCTAGACCGACTCGCGCATGCCTGTTTGGTAGACGCAGCCCGGTTATCGGGGGCCGCCCTGAGGGTGTTCCGACACAACGACCTCAACGATCTGGAACGTCTGCTGCGCTGGGCGGACGATCGCCGCACCCAAGCAGCGCGTCAACCGCGGCCTCTGCGCATCCTGGTGGTCACCGAGTCCGTTTTCAGCATGGACGGCGACCAAGCGCCGTTGGCTGCGATTGTAGAGTTGAAGGACCGGTACGGCGCCTGGCTCATGGTGGACGAGGCTCATGCCACCGGCCTCTTTGGGCCGCGCGGAGAGGGACTGATTGCGGCTGCTGGTCTGACCCAGCGCGTTGAGATTCAGATGGGCACGCTGGGCAAAGCCCTGGGAAGCGCAGGCGGTTTTATTGCCGGTTCGCGTCCTTTGATTGACTGGTTGATCCAAGCAGCCCGCACGTTCATGTTTAGTACCGCGCCCACCCCATCTCAATCGGCCGTGGCTGCAACGGCTGTGCAATTGGTGCAAAGTGCGGAAGGCACTCGGCTGCGCGCGCAACTTTGGAAGCATGTCCATCAAGCCACTCGCATGGCCGTACGAGGGGATCTGCAATGGCCCGGGCTTAGCCTGCCCCCATCCAGTGCCATTTTGCCCTGGGTTGCAGGGGAAAGTGCCCGCGCCCTGGCTTGCGCAGAAACCGCCCGCCAAATGGGCTTGCTCATCCCAGCCATTCGATATCCCGCCGTGCCCCGTCACAGGGCCCGGCTTCGCATCACGATCAGTGCTGCGCACCTGCCGGAAGACCTGGCCCTGCTGGAAAGATTTCTCTTGCAGATTGCCGGCGCCTCACTGACCCCCACGCCGGCACCCAGATTCTGAGCGACTGACATGCATCGACTGGCTCAACTGGACCTTCGTTATGTGTGGCATCCTTTCACGCAGATGCGGGACTGGTTGCGTGAAGAGCCCATCGTGATCGTCAGCGGGAAAGGGGCTCGTCTCTGGGATGCGCATGGAAAAGAATACCTGGACGGAAATAGTTCCATTTGGACCAATCTACACGGCCACAATCACGGCAGACTCAATGCCGCTCTGATCCGGCAATTGCGCAAAATCGCTCACAGCTCGGCTCTGGGCCTGGCCAATGAACCGGCGGCACTCTTGGCGGCCGCGCTGGTCCAGGCAACCCAACCAATCAAGCCCGACCCGTCAAACAGCCACGGTCCGCTAGCCAAGGTGTTTTACTCTGACGACGGTTCCACCGCTCTTGAGGTGGCATTGAAGCTGGCCTATGAATACACCAAGCGGACGCGGGGCCCATCTTCCCATCCAAGATTTCTTTCTCTGCAGGGAGCTTATCACGGTGACACACTCGGGGCGGTTGCGCTAGGGCACATCCCGTTGTTTCGCCGCAATTGGAACGCATTAGTTTTCAAGACTGACACTGTGATGGCACCGTATTGCTATCGGTGTCCATACAATCGTGCGCGACCTGAGCGAGCGGATGCTCGAGCCTATCGTCAATGCCGTTGGGAGTGCGTCGATGCGGTGGCTGCCCGGTTACAAAGGCAACAACGGATGCGCGGCGAACCGTACGCAGCTTTCGTGGTTGAACCCATTATTCAAGGCGCCGCCGGCATGATCCCCCAACCAGAAGGCTGGCTACAGCGTGTGGCCGAACTGGTTCGGGCATCAAACATCCTGCTGATTGCCGACGAGGTCATGACCGGGTTTGGCCGCACTGGTCTGCCGATGCAGGAATCTTACACGGCTGCACAAGCGCCCCTTTTCGCATGCCAACATGAAGCGGTCCAACCGGATCTTCTCTGCCTGGCCAAGGGCCTCACCGGAGGTTATCTGCCCCTGGCAGCCACCTTGAGCACCCAAGCGATCTTCGATGCGTTTTTGGGACGGTACGAGGAGTTCAAAACCTTTTTCCACGGCCATAGTTACACCGCCAATCAACTCGGGTGCGCCACCGCCTTGGAGAGTCTGAAACTGCTTCGCACCAACGCGTCGCTACAGGCCAGGCGTCGTCTGCAACAAGCCCTGGCCGATTCGTTACCCGCTCTATGGACCATTCCCCAAGTGGGGGATATCCGTCAGGTAGGACTCATCGTGGGAGTAGAGCTGGTGCGAGACTGGACCACGCGGCAACCATTTGACCTGCGCGAGCAAGCCGGAATTCGTGTCTGTAAAGCCATGGCTCGTCGCGGCGTCCTGACACGGCCGATCGGCAACGTCATCGTGCTCATGCCCCCGTACTGCACCACTCCGCGCCAGGTTCGGCAAATGATTCAGGTTCTGATGGAAGCGTGTGAAGAAGTGTTTGGTCCGGCCTCGCGCGGTCGACGGAAGCAACGAGCTCGTTGATTCAACCCAAGTGCCGATTGCAGGGTAACATCTGCCCCCTCTCACTGCATTCGCTGGAACCTATCAACCCAAAAAAGCCGGGTCCAGAGCGCAAGTTCCACTGGCAGCAGCTTTAATGAACGCAAAGGCCCTCTTCTTGGCCGCTTGCTCAACCATCCCAACAGCATCTCCCCATGATCCAACAGGTGCACATGGGCAGCGTGAAATACCGATCAATCTTTCTTTCCGTTCCAATCCGACGAGGAAACTCAATCCGGAAAAGTCTTCCTGACTTCTCAGCTGACTGTCGCACTGGTAGCGCGCCAATAGTGGGACCTGTCTCCGAACTGATCCATGCACCTCGGCATCAATCGTCTGGCCGCACGTTTGCGGCACAGATTTCAGACCGTTCAATGGCTTTGCAGACCCTTCTCCGGCAGGTCGGCAGTAAAAACCTCTTGACTTGCCCTGCCGAGTACAGCTCCACGTTGAAAGAATTAGGATTCACACTTTGTCTGTCCACGCCATGGTTAGGCAGGTCCAACGCAACATTCCAAGCTCGCCATCCTGAAGGATTGAGCGCCCTCATCTGGCAGGAAAAAGCTTTCAAGCGCGCCGTTGGTCGGGAATGTGGCGCCATGTTCACGAATCGAAAAAGCTCTGGCTCAGCAACAAGTTTCATCTCGTGAATGGGCGAACTCACCTGAAAAACAAAACTCCTACCTCACGCCCCCACCAGAAAGGCCGCCCCCATCGATCCATATCCTTGGCATGCCATCCTGCTCCAAAAACTGACGCCGGCTTTCAGGGGACCCAAAACAGCCGCGCGGACGGTGGACGCAGCCACGGAGGCAGAGGAAGAAAGTGTGTTCAACGAAAAACCTTCAGTGCACGATGGATCCCATCAATCTCAACACACTCTTCCGCCTCCATTGTCACAGATTTTCCGATCAAATCCGAACACGGCCCCCTCGTCCGGTCAAGCTTCGACCTGGGACGGAGCAGACACGAAGAACGGGCGAAACAACACAACCGCCGTCGTACATTGAATAGGGATGACCATCGGACCTCTCGGTTGTGAGGGTCAACGTCGGCAGCTTGGAACCCGAATCGCCGGTTGTGTCTGATGCAGGCTATCGAACATTGCCGGGCAACAGCGTCGGCCGTTTGCCGGTCAGGAAACGTGCGGCCAGCTCAACGCTGCGTGAATGGCTGGAGTCAACCCGCAGCACAATCGCGACATCCCATGAAACCCGCTTTTTTGGGCCTCGGCAAAAGCTGGGGATAGGTGGGCCGAGGATGATTCAAAGGTCTGATCTTTTCAGACCATCGCCAGCCTCGCAAATTGCAATTTCTGCGATTTTACGCGATTTTCCCCCTGGCAAAGATCGTCTTGGGCCGTTTCAGTGCCTCCCGCAGAGCGCCACCCCGGCGGGATTCACGGGGTGGCGCTGCGGGAGCGGAGTGGACGGACAGTCATGCAGAGCGACCACGCCCCATCCATGCTGTCGCGCCGACCCCGAAAGCCAACAAAAGAAGTGTAACCCCACCTTCAGGAAGCCTGCGTGTCCCCGTGGTAATCGTAAACTTCACGCCCGTATTCCAGAAGTGACAATCCGGATCAAACCCAAGGCCGAAGTTATTGCCATTGGCAATGTAACTCGTCAGATCGCCTAACAACCCCAGAGTGGAAAAGGAGTAAACCAGCGTCACCACATCGCCGCGAGGCCCGCCATCGTTGTCCGTGTACGTCGCAATGTGTCGCTTGGCGGTCCAGCTCAGACCAGCAATGTTGTCAATGCCGTTATCAGTGTCGGAATAACGTCGGAGCCGACCCGTCGGAGGATTTGCCTCGTCCACGCGACCGTTGGAAGGATTCTCGGCCGTGTCCAACAAATAGAGTCGCAACCAGTTGCGCCCGTTTTCCGCCGCCGTCCAGTTGTTGATGTTGTAAATCGTCAAAACCGCCTCTGTAATCACCTCGTTAGCCGGAATGCTGAAGTTTTTAATGCCCCAAGTGTACCAGTTTGAATGATCCAGATCCCAAATGTCGTCCGGATCTCCGGAACCATCATTAGGCACAAATGTATAAACGGTGGCCTGAACTGCCGAAGCGGCCACGATTGCCAAAGAGGCTGTGATACATCGTCGGAACATTTAACACTGTCCTTTCATTTCCGCCTGCGCGTAAGAAATAAGCAGCATTCAGGCCAACTCGCCCATTCTCTCAACTACAACACACGCAAATCACTTAATATTAGTCAATTAACAATCCACAGGCATTTCCCGTTTCGCAACCCGTTTTTCTAACTGGAAAATTTTTCGACACAATAACGTTATCGAAGCCCCAATGATTCTGCCAGAGTTAACGGTCTGAATGGCTGCATCCGCTTTACGCAACCTGAACTGTTTAAAGCCTCGTGCGGAGCTGGGGACCCCGATGGAAAGCTTTAGGCGTATGTGGACCCGACCCTGCTTTAGCGGTCGGTTGCGAAGGCCAACGAAAGACAACCCATCAGGAGGGTTTGTTGCAACCAGATCATCCGTGCCGTGCCGCGGGGGAAAGGGTTAACCAGTCGTCTGTTGGATCGCGAATTTCCAACTGCGCGACCAAGGTCCAATATCGGCCCGCCCTGGCTGGCGGTTGGATTCGGAACGGCCAGCGTCAGGCTGGTTTCCTCATACCCTTGCAGTTTTCGGTTGCCTATCGCAGGCAGCTTGCGAACAAGGGTTGTATTTTTTCAAAGATTCGAATCTCTTGAGCCATGCGCAAGACGGGGCCAAGTTTGAACGGGTTTCCAATTTTGAAAACGGACTCACCAGACCCAAGGAAGGCAGGCAGCGCGGCAGGGCAGATTGAATCCGCCCTGTGTTAGGATTGCTGCGAAAAAACTCCTTGTGCCCGTATTGAAGTCCGTCTAAAACGCCGCCATGGATAAGACTCAACCAACCTCTTCCCAACCGATTACGCGCAGGCACTTCATCTTTTTGACCTCGCTGGCTGCAAGCGGCGCCGCGCTGAGCGGCTGTGTGCGGCCGCGGCCCCGCCGGATCTCGGCGAATGAAAAGCTAAACATCGGTGTCGTCGGTGCAGGCGGTAAGGGAGTTAGCGACACCGATCATTGTGCCGGTGAAAACATCGTGGCGCTTTGTGACGTGGATGAAGCGCATGCGGCCGGGCAAATCAAGAAATATCCGAAGGCCCGTTTTTACCGCGATTGGCGCAAAATGCTCGAGCAGGAAAAGTCGCTCGACGCAGTGGTAATTTCCGCGCCGGATCATCTGCACGGTGTGGTTGCGGCAGCGGCCATTCGCATGGGTAAACACGTTTATTGTCAGAAGCCGCTGACGCAGACGGTCTATGAAGCGCGGCTGTTGCGGCGTCTGGCTCGCGAGTACCGGGTGGTGACCCAAATGGGCAATCAGGGCAGTGCCGAGGATGGTCTGCGGCGTGCAGTGGAGTGCATTCAAGCGGGGCTGCTCGGTCAGGTGCGGGAAGTGCACGTTTGGAGCAATCGCCCCATTTGGCCCCAGGGCATGGGGCGGCCACCCGGGGAAGATCCTGTTCCGCCCACGTTGGATTGGGACCTGTGGCTGGGTCCGGCCCCGTGGCGTCCGTACAAGAGGGACGTGTATCATCCGTTCAACTGGCGCGGTTGGCAGGACTTCGGCACAGGCGCTCTGGGCGACATGGCCTGTCATACGGCGAACATGCCGTTCCGGGCCTTGAAATTGGGCTATCCCACCGAAGTGGAAGCCTGGTCGTCGGGCATGAATCAGGAAACCTTCCCCCTCAAATCCCGCGTCCGATTCCACTTCCCGGCTCGGGAAGGCCTGGCGCCCGTCACCTTCTGGTGGTACGACGGCGGCAATCCCCTCAAGGACAATCCGTATCGCCATGATGGGAACAACAAACCGCCGCGAGAGGTCACAGCTGACGTGGAAGCCATGATGGGCACCGTGCCCGGCAGCGGCTGCATTCTGATTGGAGATAAGGGCGTATTGTTTTCGCCGGATGACTACGGAGCCCGTTTCTTTGTGCGTCTCAAAGGCGACAAAGAAATGATCGACGGGCAGCGACATGAGGCGGTTCAAGCCATTCCGCAGACGATCGAGCGCAACCCGTTCGAAGGCGACGCGGACAGACGCCAGCACCTCGAATGGATTGCTGCCTGTAAAGGAGGCAAGCGATGTTATTCAGACTTCGAAATTGCTGCCTATCTGACGGAGATCATCCTGCTGGGCTGTGTGGCCCTCCAAGTGGGCAAACGACTGGAATGGGACGGTCCCAACATGCGGGCCAAGAATGCGCCGGAAGCGGCGCAGTACATCAAACGATCCTATCGAAAAGGATGGGAGCTCTGACGATCGCTGGCATCTAAGGTCCAAGATCAAAGAAACACGCGTTTACTTTAAGCATCTCTAATGCAGTGTGGGCGGCGGTGTCTGGGCCTCGGGGCCCAACGCCGCCCGCACCGTTTCGGGAAAAAGAACCGAAACATCTCCCTCCAATCGAAGGGTGACCTCTGGCCGTCCGTCGTGTTCGGTCGGTCCCCGGTTGATCACCGCGTAGGGCACGCCTCGGCGTGCTGCCATCAAGGGGATGTCCGCAGCTGGATAGACCGACAAGGATGAACCCAGAGCAACCACGGCATCGCACGCGCGGGCGCCCTCCCACGCCTTTTCGAGATCTTCCGGCCGTAACGATTGTCCGAAACTGATCGTGGCCGGCTTCAACCAGCCGCCGCAAAAACAGCGCGGTGGCTGCCGTGTTTGACGAAATTCCTCAAAGACCGGCTCCGGTGCGCAACGGCGACCACAACGGACGCACTCGATCCATCGGTTGGTCCCGTGTAGCTCGACCAATTTTTCCGGCGAGGTTCCGGCCATTTGGTGCAATCCGTCAATGTTTTGCGTGACCACGAGCAAAACCTTGCCGGCCTGTTCCAGTTGCACCACAGCTTGGTGGGCAGCGTTGGGGCGCGCATCTCGGAACTTTGTCCAGCCCTCCAGCTTATATTCCCAGTGTGCCACTCGCGCTTGATGTGAGGCAAGAAACTCTTGCCAGGTCACCGGGCGAAATCGCGTCCACACTCCGCCCGGCCCGCGAAAATCCGGGATACCACTGGCCGTGGAAATGCCCGCTCCGGTAAAGATCAGCAGCTTTTGGGACCGGCACAGCAGTTCAACCAATCTCTGCCAGTTGGCGTCCATCTTGTCCCCGCGGTTCATGATAGCCAACCCCGCGGGTTGAACGCGAATGCAAACAGGGAGGTTGGGAAGCTCTGCCATCCAGGTCTCCGGTGTCCGGCCTTCCGGGGCGGGGTGGCGCCGGCAACCTCATGCCCAGGCGCGATGTCCAGGAATCCGAACTCCTTGGGACAATGGCCCGGGCTGCTCGACCGTGAAACCGGTTCAGTCTTTGGCGCCAAACCCGACTCGCAGAATGTGGTCTACGTTGATGTGTCCTTACTCGCCGAAGGCGTCGTCCACGATTTCCAGCACGGCCTGCCGCCCGCGCCATGGGCGAACGTGCCAGAGGCTGCACTCCAGCGCTTCCGCATTGGAACCCGTGGCCGTGCGCATCACTCGATCGTCCACGATCAAATTGACACAGGATTGTCCCGGGTGCGCGCCGCCGCCGATTAAGAAGTTAAGGTAATCCTGAGTGATTTCGAAAGGCGGTGAACGCAACCGACCCCGCGACTGCATTCCTGCCCCGATACCTGTTGACCAGTCCGCGTTTCAAGAAGCCGCTCACTGGCTGTTGATGTTCCCAGGTTCCGCGCGCGGGTCCGGCGCCAAACGCAGTGCCGCTGACTGTCCATGCGCCGTAATGATCGCCCTCGAAATCCGCCAACAACCGTCCTTGCCGAACATAGGCTGGAGTCGGCGTCGGGTAGGTCGAATCGATCTGAAATCGTTCGCCGTCAAACTCGCCTGGGAAATACTGACAACCAGAACCTCCGTTGGGACCACCTCCGCTGACACTGACAATGAGGACCGAAAGCCGCCGCCCGGACAACTGCCCCAATCTGTAAGGGGAACAGGTCAGGACATTCCCAGACGCCATCGGTTGCAGCCGGCTGGCCCAAAGTCAGTCAGATGCCGCCCCGCACGCAGATTTGGTGAGCCGAAAAACCGGATTTTTCGCTGAATCGGCCGGGCTACAGCCATCACTCATTGCCGCGTTGGACCGTGCTCGAACACTTTCGGATCGCGAAAATCAGCCTCGCCGAAGTCCAAGACGGGGTTGTAGAATTGCCATGTATGACCTCCATCCGTGCTCCGGGCGAGATGCTGATTCTGCAAAGGCCGATCTTTTTTTGATGCGCCGTAAAAGTGGCCGCCAGAGGCGGGTTCGTACCTTGGCCGAAGTTGCTGATATTGACCCCATCGACCACCACACTTCCCGAAAAGATCATGCACCGATTTTCCTCCGGGAAGGCCACCGGCAGATGTTCCCAATGCATAAGATCCCGACTGACCACATGGCCCCAACTCATGTGTCCCCAACGATCCCCATGTGGACCGTGTTGGTAAAACAGGTGATACTCCCCAGGGGATACTCCCCCTCAAACCACACCCAGCTGTTGGGATCGTTCATCCAGTTCCGCTCGGGTGCGAAGTGATCTCGAGGGCGCCGCTTTTGCATCGATGTCGGTTCCGACACTCCGGCATGCGTCCGCTCGTATCGTGTCAACAGACCGCCTCCGAGCAACCCCGATTGGATGCAGGCGCCCCAACGTAAGCCGACCAGACTATGACTCAGGCCTCCATCCGTTCCATGCTTAATCTGCTGGGTGTTCATGCACACGCGCTTTTGCCGGCCGAACCTGCGCTGAACCGGGTGCGGCTTTCGTCCCGGATGCCCAACCCCTTTTGGATCTCCTCCAAAGGCACACCCCGTGTCTCTGGCACCATCCAGTGCACCCATAACAACTGCAGCACCATCATGCTGCAGAAAAACGCGAAAATCCCCGCCGGAGGCAATGCCTCCGCCGTTTGGGAAACACCGTGGCCAATAAGGCCGCGAAAGCCCAATGCGTGAAGCTGCCCAGAGCCGGACCTTCCGCCCGACGCCGATTAGAGAAAATTTCGGCAATAAACACCCAAATCACTGCTGCATGCCCCACCGCATGCGCGGCTATGAACGCAAAAATAAAAAGGGCACCCAACCATACTGCTGAGTCAAAAACCCGGCCGCCACCATCCCCTACGAAACAATGTAACCGACCGATCCCAAATACAGCGGCGTCCGACACCCGGCCCGGTCAATGAGCCACAGCCCCAACCATGGCAAACACCAGATTCGTCAGATCGATCCCCACCGACTGCAACAAGGCAGCTTGATGCCCAGGCTTGTCCACTCGGAAATCCGGGGCGCGAAGTACAACACCGCGTTGATCCCCGAAAGCTGATCAAAACAGGCCACCAACACCGCCAACAGAATCGGGCGTTGCAACGAACGGGACCAAAATGGCGCCCGCTGATCAGGCAAAATTGAAGAAGCCATAATCCGATCCGCTTCCGCCGCCTAACCTTCCGGCCCCAATTTCGGCGCGATTCTCTGCAAGACCGCCAAGCCGCGTTGTCGGTCCCCACGTCGCACCAACAACCATCGGGGACCCTCTGGGATCCCCACACACAACAGCGTGTACAACACGGCTGGCACCGCCCCCGCTCCCAGCATCCAATGCCACGCATGCTCGCCGCCCCACCCTCCAATCCATGCATTGGAGCAAAATGCGGCCAATATTCCTGCGACAATGGTTAACTGAAACAAGCCCGCCAATCGGCCGCGCTGCCCCGCAGGGGCAATCTCCGCGATGTATATGGGCGCGGCCACGGTTGCGATCCCCACTCCCAAGCCCCCAAGGAACCGTGCCAGACTGAATGAATCGACGCCCCTCGCCAGCGCCGACCAGACAGCCGACGCCCAGTACAAGAGGCTCACGACCATAAGAGTGGGCCGCCGTCCGAAGCGATCTGCAAGCCATCCGCCGAACATTGCCCCCAACACCGTGCCATAAAGCGCAGAGCCCATCGCCAGACCATACAGACCCGCACCTTAAGCCCCAAAGCCGCTGAATGGTTTGCTCTGCACCCGAAATGACCGCTGTGTCGAAGCCAAACAAAAAGCCGGCCAGCGCAGCAGTCAGCGATCAACCAAAAACCCTTCTGTGGCCAGACGCGGCCCCACTCTGTGTCGTGTGCGATGCAGGAGATGCAGACATGATTCATTCGCGTGCATGAACTGTCCGAGGGCGTCCCGCTGTCGCGGCCCCTTCCAACACCCGCCCGGTTCACTGCCCCTCCCCCACACCAGAGCACTTCTCGGCTGTCAAGCCCGGGCTTTTGGCCTGTATGGGTTGACCCCCCTGGCTGCTCGACGCACCGGATGCCCCGCACCCGTCGTTTCCCAAGATCCCCGCTCGTGCCTCAAGCGGGGCGTCAACGGATGCAGCATTCGGATCTGTCGGTCTGCAGTCTGCTTGCATGCCTGATCCCTTGGGGCCCAGCGCCCCAAACCATCACCGAAGCCGCACCGGTGCATGGCTTTCGCTGCACCTGCAATCCGGCGCAAATCGGACCGCGCACAGCAGCACCTGCCCACGGCCCAGCTCGGACATCCTCGCTTCCGGCCAGACCGGTCAGTGGGCTTGTGCAAGAGCCGCGTTCATCGTTAGGCTGGGTTCACCATGGAAGACGTCGTTGTGATCGGATCCGGCTGTGCAGGTTGGACGGCTGCCCTTTACACCGCGCGAGCCAATCTGAAGCCCTTGGTGCTGACCGGTCATCTACCTGGCGGGTTATTGACCACAACCACGATCGTTGAAAATTTCCCCGGTTTCCCCGACGGCATTGACGGGTACGAATTAATGACCCGCATGCAAAAGCAGGCGGAGCGTTTCGGCGCGCGGACCCGAATGGCCACGCTGGAATCGGCGAATCTCCAAACCTATCCTTTCGAATTGGTGGCCGATGGCGAACGTTTGCTCGCTCGCAGCCTGATCATCGCCACCGGCGCCGGTCACCGGAAGCTTGGGCTCGAAAGCGAAGCCAAACTCGAAAACAAGGGCGTCACCTATTGTGCCACTTGTGATGGCGCCCTGCCCATGTTTCGCAATAAACCGCTCGTCGTCGTGGGCGGCGGCGATTCCGCTTGCGAAGAAGCGCTTTATCTCACGCGGTTCGGTTCCGTCGTTTATCTGGTCCACCGACGCGACCAGTTGCGCGCCTCCAAGATCATGGCCGACCGCGTCTTGTCCCATGAAAAGATTACGCCGGTCTGGAACACCGTGGTCACAGAGATCCTCGATGTGCAACAGAACCGTGTGACCGGTGTGCGACTAAAGAACGTTCAAAACGGTGCAGAACAAACCCTGGAATGCGCCGGCGTGTTCATCGCCATCGGACACATTCCCAACACCGCACTTTTCAGAGGCCAGTTGGAGATGGATGAAGCCGGTTACATTCTGACCCGGCGCGGACCCTTGACCAGCGTGCCGGGCGTCTTTGTCGCCGGCGACTGTGCCGATCCGTACTACCGACAAGCCATCACCGCCGCGGGTATGGGCTGCGCCGCTGCCATCGAGGCGGAACGTTTTCTGGCCGCCGGGGGACGATAAACCGAAACAAAAACGGGCCACGCAACACCCAGCCCGCTGTGTTTCTCAGACCCTTTAGCAATCGACTGCAGCGCAACCAACCCGTTTTCACCTTTGAGCATGTCACGACCACGGCGGCGATTCATCCGAAGCAGCCACCTCGCAGCATGACAAGATTCAGAAGCACGGAGGCCAACTACGAATTCGGGCCCCGCTCCAGACCACTGCAGCCGTTGGGACTTGCCCAGTACCGACCGTACTCAGAGCCTGAACCAAACCGCCATCCATGAGAGCCTTTCCGGCTCTGCGATGAGGCCCAGGCCACGATCGTCTTTCGTTACCCTGCCTGAAGATCGCCTGTGCGGGGTGGCAGCCTTGTCGGCAGACGACCCTTTTCATGTCCGCCGCAAAGACTTTTACCCCCTGTTTCTCCTGATTGGCCACCGTTCGGTGCGAGCCAGGCTGCGTGTTCCTTACGGGCAGGCCCGCTGCCGCCAGGTGTCTCCGAAAAGGCAATGGGGGCCAACTGGAATTGAAACATTCAAAACGGCCTCAGCGCAAAGCGTTTAGAGCACAGACTCATTCAAAACCTGACTTGAAACCAACACCAAATCGGTCTCTGACTTTCGCTTGGGTGCAGCCGATCGCACGCACCGACAACTCCCACAGTCTCAATGGAAAAGCTTTCACAAGCATTCGGGCCCGACGGCTTCATGCGGCGCTTCTTAATCGGTCTCAAGCGCATCCTTTGCGCGAAAAGGATCGAAGAGGATCTTACGAGATCCGGGGCGGAGGTAAGCTCGGTCCGTTCGGGGCCGTCCGCCAAGCTGAAATCAAATTCAAACTTTCTTTCAAAAATCCTGTTGACAGTCCGGTTACAGACCGGTTAAAAAAGGGCGTCAGCGTTGCAAAACCCAAACAACCTCCAAGCAGTAGGAGACCATGCATTACATTAGCGCATTATTTGCAGCAGTCATCCTGGCCACCGGCACTGTATCTGCCCAATTAGGCAATATCGCGTGGGTAAGTTTCCATGCAGGAGATAATTCGCCGTCGAGTGGCGCCCAAGGAGCTGGATTCACGCAAGCCCCTGATGTCGGCTACACACAATTGCTGACTGCCAACGGCTATAACGTTACTCGGTTTGTGACCCAAGATAACATGACGCCCACCTCCCCGCTCATTCAAACGTTGAACACGTTTGATTTAGTTATCATAAGCCGATCGGTGCCCAGTGGGCATTACCAGAGCGCGACTGAGAATCAGGCCTGGCACGGTATTAGCAAGCCAATGATGATTCTAGGGGGATACGTCATTCGAGGCGGAGGTGGAGGTGGAGCCAGGTTAGGCTTCATGACTGGTGAAAATATTCCGGACACTGCCGGGACCATCCGCCTTCAAGTAAATGATCCGAATCACCCCATTTTCCAAGGCATCGCACTGGATGCGAATAATCTAATGGTCAATAACTACGCCCAAATTGTTACGGTGTCTGGAAATCCGCAGCGCGGTATTTCGGTGGTGACCAACCCGCCTGTTTCCGGTGCAACCATCTTGGCGACAGTCGGTACGACTGGGGACCCAGCTTATGGCGGGATGGTGATCGGAGAGTTTCCGGCTGGAACAATGGTCGGGCCACTTTCAGGGGGAGTGCCTACAGTTCCACTAGCAGGCCGCCGACTCATCTTTCTCACGGGGAGCCGTGAAGCCGCTAACGTTAACTCTGAAACTGCAGGCATTTACGACCTGATTGGGGATGGGCCGCAGTTGTTCTTGAATGCGGTGGCTTACATGATTCCGGAGCCGAATGCGGCGGCGTTGTTGTTGCTGGGCGGTTTGCCGTTGTGGTTACGGCGACGGCGGTGAGCAGGCCACGGTTTTTAACGCTGCTTTAGAACCGGTGAAGGATCGGCTCTGGCCGGTCTTTCTCTTTCTCTCCTGAATGGTGCTTGAAGCTTTTTTGTGTCAGCAACTTTCCAAGGGCATAGGGCCCCGCGAAGGGCTGTCCGGCAAGCCAATGCCTCGGTGAGGGCCTGGCCATCAATTTCTCCGTCGCCACCAAAACATGCGTTCCAGACCGGCCCGATTGGGATAGGATCGAGGGATCCAGTGTTGGATCAATTCGAAGTGAGGTTGGAATCGGCTCAGGACCTCCTCGACGGTGGTGCCGTAAGGCGGCTCCGGGCCGTCATTTGGGATGAGGTAATGAATGGCCAGGAAGTAACCGTGGGGTTTGAGCCAGCGGAGCACGGCTTGGAAGTAGAGGGATCGGTCATCCGGTCGGATGGCACAGTAAAGGGTGTGTTCAAATACCCAGTCGAAGAGTTGAACCGGGTTGGCGCGCAGGAAATTAAGGCAGAGCACCTGCCCTGAACACCCGGCTTGCTGCAGCCGCTGTTGTGCACGAGCCACAGCCGAAGGAGCAAAGTCCAATCCGGTGACGTCGAACCCGGCGCGCGCCCAGGGCAAAAGATCGTGGCCGGTCCCGCAACCGGGCACCAAGACTCGACCCTTGGGCAGTTCCGGATGGGTTTGCAAGAAATCCACAAGGCCGGGAGCCGGTTCACCCTTGTCCCAACGGGTGTCCCCGACCTGATACCGATGTTCCCAATATTCAGACCGTTCCGGGTGAATGGGCAACAGCGGTGCAGAAGCGGACATAAACTTCATGACGCCGGTTCGGAGGGAACAGAGGCCGGCCCGCGATTTGGTGCTCGGATCTGGCCGTCCATCAGATCCACAATCACGGGTGCATGAGCGGCAACTCGTTCGTCATGCGTGGCCATGACGAGCGTCACGCTTCGTTCCGACCGGATTTGTAACAGCAATTGCAGAATTTCTTCACCCGTGCGGGAATCCAAGTTCCCTGTAGGTTCGTCGGCCAAGATCAATTCGGGCTGGTTGATCAAGGCTCGTGCAATGGCTACTCGCTGTTGTTCGCCGCCGGACAGTTCGGCCGGTTTGTGGTCCATGCGATCGGCCAGACCCACCCGGGCCAAAAGTTCTCGTCCTCTGCGCGTGGCGGTTGCGGGATCGATTCGGGCAATGCGGGCTGGCAAGCATACATTCTCCAGCGCATCCAACTCAGGCAACAAGTGATAGGCTTGAAAGACAAAGCCAATGTAGCGGTTTCGAATCTGGCTCAATTCTGTTTGCGACAATGTGGCCAGGTTCCGCCCCTGAAACCAGATCTCGCCTTCCTCGGGCACGTCCAATCCCCCCAACAGATGCAGCAACGTGCTTTTGCCCGCGCCGGAAGCCCCCCGTAAGGCAAGGAAAGTCCCCTGGCGAACGGCCAAATCGATCCCCCGCAAAACCTCCAAGGTGCGGGCTCCCATGCGATAACGCTTCACCACGCCCTGCGCCCGCAACACAACCGGGCCGGGAGTGGGAGAATCCGGCCCTGCAGACTCGGCCGAGACGCTCATCGGCGCAACCGCAGGCAGGACCAAGGGATGATCTTTGGAGGGAATCCGGGGTTCATTCATGGCGCAAGGCCTCCACCGGATTCAGCCGGCTTGCGTATCGGGCCGGAAAGGCCGCTGCCAGCAAACAAATGAGTAAAGAGCCGCCGCAGATGATGATCACATCGCGTGCCAGGACCAGAGCAGGCAACTGATCGAAGCCGTAGATGGACGCCGGAAACAGCTCGAAGCCCGTCAGCCGGCGCAACCATTCCAGAAACTGGTTGCGATAGTGAATGGCGGTCAATCCCAAAACGACTCCGGCTGCCACTCCTGCCACGCTAACAATGAGGCTCTGCCCCAAAAACACCCGAAGCACCTGTTGGTGCGTGGCTCCAAGGGCTTTCAAAATGCCGATCTCACGCGTTTTCATCATCACGAACGTGATCAATGTGCAGGTGATCCCAAAAGCAGCCACCAAGACAATGAAGAACAAAATGTAAAGCATCACGTTTTTTTCGACCACCACGGCCAACATGAGGGGACTATCTTCCATCCAGGTGCTCACCCAAACTTCAGGTCCCAGATCGTGGCGCAATGCCCGAGCGGCACTTTGAGGTTGCAAAGGATCCCGAAGGGTCAACATCAACCCATGCACGGCGTCCGTATCAGCCAAATCGAATAATTCCTGCGCGTCTTCCAACCGGGTGATCACCACATTGGCATTGAACTCGTAATAACCGGCATCGAACACCCCTCGCACGGTGTAATCGAGCGGCAGGATGGCCTCGGGCTGGTTTTTTTCCTGGGCTTCCTTCAGCCGACGTAATTCCTGCCAGGAATAGATGCTCACGCGATCGCCCACGCGAAGGCCCATGGTTTCGGCAAAGACGGTGCCGACCAACAGATCGCGCGGGCCGAGTTCGAAACGCCCTTGCACCATGTTGCGCGGCAGGGCACTGACCCGGGCCTCGTACTCCGGCAGGCATCCCCGGACTACAGGGGCGTAAACTCGTGGTTGACCTTGCGCAGGTTGGGTTTCCACCAAAACCTGCCCTAACACAAAGGGGGCAGCCCCACGCACCATTGGATGAGCCCCTACTCGTTCCAACCACTGAGGCCAATCCGTCATTGCCCGGTCGCGCAAGACCACGCGCGCATGCGCGTTAAAACCGAACACCCGGTCCCGCAGATCGCGATCGAACCCGCTCATCACGCTGATCACAATCAGCAGCACGGCCACGCCTAACATGACGCCGCACACAGAAATCAGCGTGATCACCGAGACAAACGATCGTTTGGGCCGCAGGTATCGCAGCGCCAAGAGTAATTCGAACGGTAGCCGTGACATCCGGCGCAGGCTAGGAAGGAACCGCCGGACATGTCAACGAACGCGGGCCGCCGTGTCCCGAAAGAGGGATCGGCTTGGTGAACCCGGACAAGCGCAACCTGAACCGATCAATGCAGCGCTGCGGACCACGCAGCCTGATTGCACGGATGCGCACCAGATGCTACCGATGGATTGTGAGGCGTCCGCAAACGACACCGGAACGACCCTGTTGGCTCGGCAGGGCCAGGCTCGGTCGGATCGGGCGCATGCTTTTGCTCCCGGGGAGTAGCCCCCTGCAGGCTTTGGGCACGCGGGTGTTGCACAAACTTCCTCATCATGCGTCTTCCGAGGATCTCTAGGACGGAATCCTCGAACTTTAGAATGCCGGGACCAACGCGCGGGGACCCTAACCGGTTGGCGTCTGACGCAGGGCGTAGAGGTCCGGTTCCCTGCTGTGACAGTGCCGACCAAGGGATTGGTGGTGGCGGCTGCCGACCTCAAACCGCTTTCGCCGGGTGGATCCAAACGTGACCAACGTGGTGGGCATTGGCCGGGTCGGCTTGGTAACAGTCGTGACACGCTAGAGCGAGTTGATTGCAGCCGGGCGCATCGTTGACCGCATCGCGCATGCCGACGAAGGGACTGGGCCGTGCGCATGCGAAGACCGGGCGATCGCAGGCAACGCGGTTGGATCAGGACTACGCCAGCCAGAGGCGCGGGTTCGTCCCTGGAACTAATCAACCCCGGGCTCCCGAACCATCACGGCCAGAATTGGGCCGCCAGTCTGGTCGGCGTTGGCACACCAGGCCGATCCAATTCAGTGGCGCGAGGCAATGTTCCTCCCTTCATTCCAGAGGTGCAGCATGTCTCGCCGGTGCCGCGTTCGGTTGATCCGGTTTGGATCACGGCGCAAATCCTGGAAGAGGCGTCGAGGAGGCTGCGTGTTATGTTGTACTGAGGTCGGGGGGCACGCCCCATTTCACGGCGGCCCCGATGCACGACAACGGCCAGACCTTGGGCGGTTCTGCTGGCGACGGATTGTTTGGGGGATCATCTTGCCGCAAACCAACGATGCTGTAGTGGAGTTTTACATCGAAGCCCGGGATGGATCCGTGCGTGGGTCCCTTCCCTCTTTTCCCAACTGGGCCGACCTCGAGGTGCCCCAGGTCTACAGCAGCATGGACCCCATCGGACGTTCCGGGCAGAATCAGATCCGGTCTATGAGTCAACATGCATCGCATCCTGCGTCGGGTGCAGAGCCTGGGCCGGCGGCAGAGCGAAGGAAAGGGCTTCGAAGGACTGCCGGGCCAAAAACTTCAGATGCGAAAAGCGGCTCGGTTAGTACAACCTCGGCCAGTATCACTCATGATCAAGCAGCATCCAGCGATTCGTGGCGCAGGCCGTGGGTTCAGCTCAAATATCTGAGCTTCAGCACGCAATTGTACCCGGCGATGATCGCCAGGGCTTCATCGGATGCCCAACCAGGCAGCCTTGTGACTGTCTATGACAAACAGGGCCGACGCTTTGGGGCAGGACTGTATCACCCGCGCGCCCGTGTGCCGCTTCGCATTTTCCATCACGGTCCCACTGCCTTTCATGAAGAGGACTTCCTGCGACTTTTGGACCGGGCTGTAGATCTGCGCATGAACTCCTTGCGCTTGCCCGAAGTCACGGACGCTTTTCGAGTGGTTCACTCCGACGGGGATGGACTCAGCGGATTGGTGGTGGACAAATTCGCCGATGTGCTTAGCGTGGAGGTACACAGCTTGGGCGTCTGGCAGCGGTTACCCCAGTGGTTAAAACACCTTCACAGCCGGCTGGGCACATGCCGCCATGTCATCCAGGTCGGAGACCTGGCTGCTCGCCTGGAGGGAATCCCCCAACCCGAAGCGGCCGAAACAGTGTCTCGGGTCAAGATCCGAGAGCACGGCGTGGTCTTCGAAGTAAACTTTGCCACCGGTCACAAAACAGGCTTTTTTTGTGATCAACGGGAGAATCGTATCCGATTAAGCCGGTTGGTGCAGCCCAGACAACGCGTGTTGGACCTTTGCTGTTACACCGGCGGCTTTGCCCTTGCTGTGGCCGTACGGAGCCAGCCAGCCGAAGTCACAGGCGTGGATCTGGATGAAACAGCTTTGGCACAAGCCCGGCGAAACGCCAATTTGAACCGCGTGCACATCCGCTGGGTACATTGTGACGCCTTCAGCTACGCTCGCCAAATGCAACGCAACGGCCAGCGGTGGGATGTGGTCGTAATCGATCCGCCCAAGTTTGTCTCCGATCGCCAAGAGCTTGCAGCCGGGCTGCGGCGCTACGAGGACCTCAATCATTTGGCTGCCGGCTTGCTACATCCTGGCGGTTTATTGGTCACATGCTCTTGTTCCGGCATGGTAAGTGAGGAGGTCTTCGAGAAAACCGTGATTCGCGCCGTCCACAGATTAAATCGCAAACTCCAGATCCTCGACCGAACCGGAGCCGGTCCCGACCATCCGGTCATGTCGCACTGTCCAGAAAGTCGTTACCTGAAGGTGCTCTGGGGTCGGGTCTGGTAAAAACATTCGATCGCTCCGGAAAAGGAGCCGCGTGCGCACCCGTGGGACAGCAGCGACCAGTTTTGAGCGGAGCGTGAGCCTGTTCTAACATGCGGCTTGCAAAGGGAGCCCTCGCGAAAGCACCCAGGCCCTGTGGGCGAAGCCGAGCCGCGCGATCATCGACACCAGGACCTTCACACTGCGTGCGCTTCCTGCGCTTGCGCCTCCGGAATGCTGATCCGGTCTTGCGTCGATCGCATGTGGCTCAGCGACTGCCTACCCCCTACTCGTAACGCAGGGCTTCGATCGGATGATAACGAGCTGCCTTAAAGGCGGGAAACAAGCCGGCCAAAATACCGACGGCGGCACTAAAGGAAACCGCCACGACCAACGCGAGCGGTGTGATCACCGGTTCGTTGGCCGTGGGCGTGATCCAGGACAACACATGAACGAATCCGAACGAAACCGCCACACCCAAAGCCGCGCCCACCAAGGCCAAAACCATGCTTTCAATCAGAACCTGCATGAAAATGGCAAATCCCGTGGCGCCCACGGCTTTGCATATGCCGATTTCCCGAATCCGCTCGTTGATGCTAGCCAGCATGATGTTCATGATCCCGATGCCGCCCACCAACAGGCTGATGGCTGCAATCAGGCCGCCACTCATGCGAGCATTGCGGATCTGCTGATTGATGTTCTCCACCCGGCTTTCCTGCGTGTCGAATTCGAAATCCTCGATGCCCCGATGTGTCAGCATCAAAATGTTGCGGGCTTGTTGCAGCGCCACTTCCAACTCTTCCAAGGCGTGCACCTTGATGTCCAAGGCAGTCAAGCGCAGGTCCGGAACACCATCGCGATCCGACGAGGCCCGGAATCTTAGCCAGGCCGTCTTGAGCGGGATATACACCGTCCGGTTCTTGCGGTCGAACGCCCAGTTGCCCCGTCCAAAGCCACGCGCTCGCTCCGGTCCGGCCCGCGGTGTCGTCCCGCGCCGTTGTTCCGCCAACCGGCGGCGACGATCCTGTTCGCTTTCGTAATGCTGAAACATCCCCACAATGGTGAAAGGTTGTTCATTGATGAAGATCACCTCACCGATGGGGATGATCTCCCGACCCACCTGGGCCGGTGAACCAAATAACTCGTCCCGGATGGCCGTGCCAATCACGCAAACCGGGTTGGCCAGTTCCTGGTCCAGTTCACTAAAGAACCGGCCATGTTCCACGACGTGAAGGTTCATCTCCAAAGCGGCATCCGTCACCCCCACGCATTCCATCGGAATCGAGACCCGATCCCGCCGGGTCAACACCGCACCGTCCACCCGGATGGCCGGCGAAACCAAACGCAACAAGGGCGCCGTTTGTTCCAGCGCCACGGCATCCATCATGGTACGTCCCGGCGCCTGATCGGCCAGATGTTCCTGATCAGCGGGCACATCGCCCTCATCCACTTCCACACGATCCGCGCCGCCCATCGCCGTGAGGGTCTCTTTCATGCCGTTTTCCATCCCTTTGATGATGGCGGACATCCCCACCAAACTCGAAACTCCCAAAATGATCCCCAGCATGGTCAGCAGGGACCGCATCTTGTGGGCCCAGACCTCTTTCAGTCCCACGAGCAACGAGGTCCACAGGGTCATGATCTTGACCTCCTGTCTGACGCGGTCGCGCCTACGCCCGGCTTGCGCCACGTGCAACGCTCATTCATAGCGCAATGCCTCGATAGGACTGAGTCGTGCCGCTTTCACCGCCGGATAAATGCCGGCCACGATCCCCACCAGGACGCTGAATCCGAACGCCACGCCCAACGCCAGCGGCGTTATGATCGGTTCATTCCCCGTGGGCGAAAGCTGGCTCACCAACTGGACCAAGCCCAGAGCCGCTGCCATGCCCAACAATCCGCCGAGCACGGCAATGACCACCGACTCAACCAGGATCTGCACGAAAATGTCGCTGTCCGAAGCCCCCACCGATTTCCGAATCCCGATCTCGCGCACCCGTTCGGAAATGCTGGCCAGCATGATGTTCATAATGCCAATGCCGCCCACCAATAAACTGATGGCCGCGATCAAGCCGCCGCTCAGCCGCGCATTCCGCACAAACGTGTCAATTTGCTCGGCCCATTCCTCTTGCGTGCGGAACTGGAAATCTTCGATCCCGCGATGCGTCAACATCAACACGTTCCGGATCTGCTGGAGGGCCTCAGGGAGCAGATCTACCGACACGACTTTCACTTCCAATCCGGACAACACCGGATCCGGCCGCGTGTTGAGCGTCTCCACATTGCGAAACCATCTGGGCCCGAATCCCGAGGTCACCACCTGATCCCGAAACCGCATCCAAACCGTGTTTAGCGGGATGAGCACGGTCGAGTTTTTCAGTCGAAAGGCAAAACCGCCCGGACGCCGCACCTGCCCGCGGTCCCGCGGCACCGCCATCGCGTTTTGAGTCTGCTGTCGCTGGCGCAGCTGTCGTTCGCGACGTTCCTGTTCACTTTCGTAATGCTCAAACATGCCGATGATCACAAACGGCACGCCATTGATGTACAGGGTCTCGCCGATGGGAACGATCTCGCGACCTGTCTGTTCCGGCGAACCCCATAGTTCATCCCGCGTCGCCGTGCCGATGACGCAAACATTCCGGGCCAGTTCGTCATCCAGCTCGTTGAACATCCGGCCGTGCGCGATCCGGTGTTCCAGCATTTCCAGGGCGGCGGGGCGCACCCCCAAACAAATCCACGGACGAAAGGTGCGCCCATTGGCGGAAACCGTGGCTGGAATCCGCATCTCTGGAGAAAGCAGACGCACCAAGGGCGCACTCCGCTCCAGGGCTTCCACATCCCGCAAGGTGATCCCCGCTGCTTGATCCGCCAAGTGCCGCTGATCCACCGGCAGATCCGCCGGCTCAATCCGAACGCGCGCCAGGCCGCCGATGGCGATGAGCGCTTCGCGTGCACCGTGCTCCATGCCGGTCACCAAGCCAGACATCGCCACTAGGCTGGAAACACCCAGTACAATGCCCAGCATGGTCAGCAAGGAGCGGAACTTGTGGGCCCAAATTTCTCGCAGACCGGCCACAAAGGTTGGACCCAGCCCGCCCCACGTTGAACGGACCAACTCCGCCGGATTTTGAGCCTGCCCTTCCATCACGTCGAGGTCCGTAGCCCGGCCAAACGCAAGTCTGGCTTGGGCGCAATCTTACCGTCCCGGATTTCGATTTTCCGTGGGGTGACCGCCGCAATCTCCGGATCGTGAGTCACCAGCACAATTGTGCGTCCTTCCGCATTCAACTGTCGGAAGAGTTGCAGAATGGTTTCGCCCGTGTGCGAATCAAGGTTGCCCGTCGGTTCATCTGCATAAATGATGCGGGGATTATTCACGAGGGCACGTGCGATGGCCGCACGCTGTTGCTGACCACCGGACAACTGGCTCGGCCGATGCCGCGCCCGGTTGGCCATCCCCACGGCTTCCAAAGCAGCCATGGCCCGCCGATGCCGCTCCCGCGCGGGCACACCGCTGTAGATCATCGGCAGCTCCACGTTTTGCAACACGTTCAATTTCGGCAACAAATTGAAGAACTGGAAGACGAACCCGATCTTCTGATTGCGAAGAGCCGCCAACTGCCGCGGCGAGGCGTTCTGAATCATGAGACCGTCCAGCTTGACTGTGCCACTGGTAGGTGTGTCCAGACAGCCCAAGATATGCATCAAGGTCGATTTCCCGCTGCCCGACGGCCCAATCACCGAGATGAATTCTCCCTCTTCAATGTCCAAGGAAACGTTGTCTAAAGCCCGGATTTCCTCGCTCCCAAGCCGGTAAATCTTTGTAACGTTCCGCAGCTCCACCAAAGCCATGAACGGATCCTCCTGCTCATCCACTCTGTCGCGGGCCTCCGCCTGGGCCGCCCCCCGGTCGCGGCCCGCCCCCGGGTGGTCGGCCCCCGGGTCCACTGGGACCCCCCGGGCCGCCACCGCGGAATCCTGAACCGCCCGCCTGCCCCTGCTGAGCCTGCCCCGCCAACAATCGCGCCCGCCGCTCCCGTTCCTCTTGCGGCATCTCCAGCATGACGACCTCACCGGCCGACAATCCCTCTTGAATTTCCGCGTAGAAAAAGTCGGAAACCCCCACCTTGACGTTGCGCTTCTCCACGCTCCCATCCGCTCTTCGGATATAGACGAACCGCTCGAAATGCCCGGTCTCAGGATTTCGTTCCGTAAACACCGCCGGCAGGGGAACGGCCGTCACATTCGAAGCCGAGGCAACCGGGATGCGAATGTTAGCGGTCATGCCCGGCCGAATGCGCGTGTCCACGTTCCGCAACAAAATGCGAGTGGCAAATCCCTTAATGTTGTTCCGAATGGTCGCCTGCGGGGCAATCCGCTCCACAATCCCGGTAACGACCAGGCCCGGCACGGCTTCCACCGTAACCTCGACCTTCTGATTCACATACAACCGTGGTACATCCGCTTGGTTAACATGAGCATTGATGATAAGGGAACTCAGGTCCGCAATCGTCAGCACTTCGGTGCCACCGCTGACCCCGCCCGAACCCGAAACCGCCTGTCCTACCGAGACGGGGCGGGTCAAGACCGTACAATCAAATGGCGCGCGTACTTCGGTCTTGGTCAAACGCTCTTCCACCACCGCCAGCTCCCGTTCCGCGCGCGCCAGGGAATTCTTGGCGAGTTCATAAGCCGTGCGGGTATCGTCGTACAACTCCTGTGAAATCAAACGATCCGTCAGCAACTGCTCGGCCCGGCGCAAATCCCGTTCGGCCTTTTCCAACTCAAGACGAGCCCGCTCGACTGCTGTGAGATTCGACGCCCGTTGCTGTTGCAGCTCCCTGTCATCCAATTTGAACAAAAGATCCCCCTTCTTGACGAAATCACCAATATCCACCGGCAACAATTCGATTCGCCCGTTGATTTCGGGTCGAACAGAGACCTGTTCGGCCGGCACGATTTCACCGGCTGCGTTGACGGCGAAACTGATGTTGGTCTGAATCACCGTGGCCGTGGTCGGCCGCCGGATTTGGCCGGTGGGCGTGCCGGCACCTGCCTGATAACGCCACACGTAGTAACCGCCTGCGCCCAGGCCCGCCACCAACAACACGATCCAAACGTATTTCATCGCACCTTCCCGTTCTGCAAACAACCTAGGCTGCGTCCGTTCGCCCTGCAAAGGGTTTCAAAACAACGCGCCCGTCTCCGCAGCGAAAGCAGCGGCATAGATTAGACGCTGCGGGCCCTCCGCTTATTCGATCGAAACGCCGGCCCCAACTTCAGGGCGCTATCCGGTGGGATTTGTGCTCGACGTCCGGGTTGCTTCCGGCTGCGCAGCGCGCCAGCGCCGATGCTCTTTGGCCAGACACCGGTTCATGACTACCTGCAGCCCGGCCGCAAATGCACGTTCGGCTGCGGCGTTGTGCACGATCCCTTCCTGCATCCAAACGGCCCGATCGCCTCGGGCCACTGCAGCCTCCACAATCTTTGGCACGGCCTCCGGTCGGCGAAAGATCCCCACAATATCCATGCGCCCCGGCACCTGTCGCAGATCTGCATAAGCCGGGCGTCCCAAAACCTCTTTCACATTAGGGTTGACCGGAACAATCTCGTACCCCTGCTGGAGCAGGTATTGCGCGACCCGGTAACTATCGCGCTCCGGTTTGTCAGAACAGCCCACGACAGCAATGGTCCGCGCTGTCGCAAGCAACTGCTGGATCTCCATCGGCGTGGCACCCAACCGGGGCCATTCACACTCCAGCGCCATGCATACCTCCCCTCGGCCCAAAAGGGCGTGTTCCATTCTGACTCATGGCCGTCCGCCAAAGCTGACGTAATCGTCCAAATCCAAGAGATCAAACCACGTGACGATATCCGTTCGATGAGGCGCAAGTTTTCGGTGCAGTTCATTGAAAAAGGCTCGACCCTCTGGATTGTCGGGGGCCCGTTGTTCTTGCCAGGCGGACCAGGCAAGGATCTCGCTCATGGATCGCGCCGGTCTTGCCTGGGTTTGGATCCAAGCCAGGATCTCGCCATCGCTTTTACCGGCTGCTAGCTGCGCCTTGAGGGCCTCCGCATCGATCCCTGCAAAGCTCAAAAACTGTTGATCAAGCGGGCAGTTGTAGTTGTACTCGCCGTTCGTACCAGCCAACAAAGCCCGGCCTTTGTCCAACATACGAGGCAAGATGACGTAACCTCCCAACCGCACGCGAGGGCTTCGCGGTGGGTGCACTCGAAGATCCGGAGCTATCCAGTTCATGCTTGTTCTCAATTATCATGCGAATTGTCGGGGCCAAGTCCGCCACTCTCCCCAGGTTGCTGACCAGGTTCGTTCCAACCAAACGGGCCACCTGCTGGTTGGCATTTCTTAACCTCTGTTTCAACTCTTACCCTAAGTCATCGCGGATGTCCAAGTTAGATCTAAACCCTCACGCCCGTCTGGGTCGACTCCGCCACGCAGCCCCAACGCTTTTAAGTGCCGTCAAGTGGCCTTGAACCAGGGGCTGGAGGCGTCGGGTCAGCAGATGCCCCTGCTGCGCTGGTTGTGGGATCGATTTACGGCTGGACCAAGCGGAAAAATGCATTGGTCACGCCCGGTTCAAACCGCAAAACCCACCGATTCGTCCTCTCTGTACCGGGCACGGGATACCATGGATCCGTTACCAGGGCTGCGTTCGTCTTGCCTTCCAGACGCCAACCTTGTCCAGAGGGCCATTCCAAGTGCAGTGCGCCCAGTTCCCACCACGCGTGAAGCCGCACCGGCTCAGCCGGGATTGCCCTTACAACAGTTAACTCACCGGCTACAGGATCGAACTCCCAGGCCAGATCGTCAGGTAATCCAGGCAACTCGATGGCAGCAAAATTCCCCGTCGTTGCCGCAGCTTGCCACAGAACAAATCGGTTTCCGGCCTGAAATGTGCCTCCGAGGTTGGTGATCACGAGCAGGCCGTTGCACTGAAACAAGCCGCGCATCCGGATTTGGTCATGCCGTCCGGACACAGGATCTACCTCCAGCCACGTCGAGCTACCTGGTTCAAGATTAACCGAATTGTCCACGGTCAAGGTTTCGGGTCCCGGACCGGGTGACAAAAGGCCGCCGGCTCGAATGGTCACAGGACCCAACACAATCCCCCGACCGCCCAAGGTAGCGCCTGCATGAACGGTGACCGGTCCACGTCCAATCAAACCATGAACCAGCAAGGTGCCATTGCTGATCACGGTCGGTCCGCTATACCCGTTCGTGCTGGTCAGTACCAGCGTCCCGCCACCGCCTCGCAGGATCAGCGAACAGACGCCCTCGCTCGTTGCATCGTTCAGACTGCCGCTGAGCAGGAGGGTTTTGCCCGTTCTCACCTCAATCCAAGCGCCACTATGGAACATCAAATCTGTGGCCGTGACCACGGAATCCTCGGTCACCACCAAGCGCGCGGAGCCGGGATTCACCCGGGCGGCTCGACCGAAGTTCCATGACCCCCACACCGGGCTTGGCCCGCCGGCTAACGTACCGCCATTCATGGTAACCAAACCCACATTGACATCGTTACCAGGACCATCGATTGTCAACATCCCGCCTTGGTGGACCACGATGGGTCGTGTTTGAGTGCCGTCCCAACCGAACAAGCCGTTGGGCCCGCTTCGCAAAGTGGCGTTCGAATGAATGACAATCTGACTAACATAACTGAAGGTCCGATTGCTGGCGGCATTTCCCGGATTGGCATACACCACGCCGCCCTGAATGGTTACCGGTCCCGTCATGGAGTTGGTCCCGCGCAAGGTCAGCCAACCCGACCCGGCTTTAATCAGCGCACCGGCACCGGAGATGGGACCACTGACAACCTGGTTGCCAACGAGATCGAAAATGAGAGTGCCGTGGTTTTGCACCGGCAACGCTTGGTCACCATTGTTCAATCGGCCTTGCTCACTCACTTTCAACGTCCCGCCCTGGATCACCACTTCGCCTACGTGGGAATTATTCGGATGCGTCAGGACTAGTGTGCCGGCGTTTTCCTTGATCAGCATGCCCGAACTCGGGTTCGGGTACTGAGGTACAGTAACGAGCGCTTGGCCGGAGACAGGACTGGACAAGGGCACAGCCAAGGTCAATGTAGCGCCCGCGCTCACCTGGAAGATGGCACCGCTGGGACCCACCCGAATCCCCCGATTGGAATCATCCAAGACTACATTTCCCGAGGTGTAAAGAATGCCTCGGTTCAACGTAAGTTGATCCGCCGTAAAAATGGCCGGATTGGCGCCCAGCCGCTCCTCGCTATCAATCCGCAGTGAGCTAAAACGCCCGTCTCCGATAATGATTCGTCCTTGAAAATCTCGATTGTCGCCGGCCAGCGTGACGGTTTGGTTCAGCAACAACAGTCCACCGAAGCCCCTTAACGAAGCGGCCAAATGAATGGGACCATTGGCAGCGCGCACCTGCGCCTCCGGACTCTCGACCGTCACACCGCCGGTCAGCGTCCACGTACCTGAGCCGGCATTGAGCAACTCACAATCGCCCGCCAATACTAGGTCACGTACCTGAATGGCACTGCTGGCGGTGCCTTTCCAGGTCAGACTGCCTCCGTCCAATCGCAACCTCTGTCCGGCAAACGCCCGCGAGATCGCATCTTCGGGCGTTCGCAAGCGAAAGCGATAGGTGGAGTAGGTTTTCAAAAAAGACGGAGCCTGGCCATCACTCCACCGACCCGCAGCCGCGAATGAAGAAGAGCCTATGGGATCGTCTCCCGTCAAAACGACAGTTGAAGCCTCCCAATGAGGACCCAAGGCAAAATGCGCCAAGACCTGGTCCCGGTTGAGCGACACCCGGCTGAGGCGAACTTCCAGAATCTCGCAATGAGCCAACGCATCGGCTGCATAGGCGGATCGGCCCAGCCATAAAAAGGCCGGCTGTAGGGCAGACAAGGGATAATTCACGCCCAAAGTGCCCACTTCATCGCCATTCCGGTACCAAGTCCAACGTCCGCCCGACGAACCCAAGGCGGTATAAGTGATCGTATAGTGGAACAACATGCCGGGCTCAGTTGGCAGTCCGCTGTCGCGTGTCACGCGTGTGCCGGCCAGGACAGACTCGAACCGTTGGGACCCCAGATCCGTACCGCGCGTCAGGGAAAGCATTACGTAATGAGCGGTGCCATTATGAAAATCCAGCAACCGCGACCAGTTTTGGCCTGACAGCGGACGGGCCCAGACTTCCAGCGTCATATTGCTCAAGCCGGCCAGAGTGTCCGGCGGCAGTTGGACGTAGGCAGTACCTCCGCCGGGCGATCCCCCTGGCAACCGTAATCCTGTCCCGGTGAAGACGGCGCCGTTACCAAGGACAACTGCATGAGCAATCGGATGGACTGAGTTGGACACGACCGTGCCCGGCGGAGCGGCTTTCGCAGGCTGATCAAATCGCCAATGATGCACCACCTGGTTCAATAACGGTGCAGTCACGGTCCGCGAGCGTCGATCTGCTACTTCTTGTGCCCGGGTGCTAATCAAGTAGGCGTTGTCGCCATTGTCCACGGCCGGCCCCAGGCAGCTTCCTTCACCCCGAAGCCGCACGCCGTTGAGCCACATGTTGGGATTGGAAAAGTATGGTTGGGCACCGCCACCGCAATAGTTGTGAAGCATAACCGTCTTGGGATTCTCGCGGCCGCCGCGGTGGTCACAACCGTAGTTATGGCCTCCCGTCTCATGAGCGGTGACAATGGCCCAAAAGTAAGCCGGGGCATAAGCGGCATACCGACCCGGCTGTTGGGCCACCGCGGCCGACGTTTCGCCGGCTGAGGGCGCACATACAAATGCTACCAGGTCGGCGCCCCGGGCGTTGGCGACAGCCGTGACGTCATCCAGATTTCCATCGGTTTCGTTAGCGAGCCATCCAACGTAACCGCCCAAGGTGGATCGACCGGCCTGACCGATCGTCTTGTGATAACCACAAATGCGAAGTCGGGCGCCAGTGCCGCTGCGGTCGTTAATCGCGTTGGAGGCGGCCACTGCATTGGCGATCAACACGCGGGCGTTTTCATCTCCGCCCACGCTGTCGGCATAGCTCTGATCGTACGCTACCAAAAGGTCCGCTTCAGCCGCCGCCTGCGCTGAGGTCACAACCACGGCCCACACCATCCAGCCAAACGCCACACGCCTCGGGCCTGCCCACCAATGCTGCACCCGTTTCATGGTGTCGTCAGGATGGGTCCGCCGCATGGCAGCGGAAGGTAAAGGTCCAGATCGAAGCCGGTCACAAACATTTCGCACGACTGACGCGGATGCCCCTGAAGGTACAGACCCGCCGATGGCGCCAACACCGTGAAGGCTTCTCGACACGATTCAAAAGCCAGAGTAACCAATGAATCTGGATGATCCACAAGACGACCGATGAACACACCGGCCTGCCCAGACGGCTCCAGGTCCACGCGTTCAATCTCCACCTCCAACTCCTTGCCGTCCAGGCCCGGCACCAATAACCGTTGACCCGCGTGCCCGTGGACACGGGTCCGCTGGGCAAGCAAGGCTGCTGGTTCTTTGATATACACCAGTTGTCGGCGCTGAATCCGGCGGTTTTCCTCCCACATGCGCTCGTACTCACGCTCATGCCGGGCAAGCCGACGCAGAATGTCGGGCTCCATGCAATCACCGGCAGCCCATTGGAATCGCCTGCCTTCCCACGCCACCGGAAGAGGATACTGCGGCTGACTCTCTAACAACGCCGGATGGGGAGTGTCGGGCGTGATCGACGCCGCAGTCACAAGGGGCGCACCGATTTTACGATCCGCGTCTGTATCCTCTTGATGCGACGCGGCTGCAGTCACACCAATATCCCGGGATCGCCGCCATGGTGCGCCATCTTCTACATGGTACCATCCCCACGCAGCAACGAGGAGCAATCCCAGCCCCATCCATCTCCTTGACCCCTGACTGGCGATCTTCATCCCAACGACCAATACGCCACCGGGGGGCCTAGCTCAAGACAGCGCCATCTGCTGCAGACACTCGTGCCCGGCAGGCACAAGGGACCAACAAATCAGGCCCGAAGAGGGCCCAACCGCGGCCCGGCTTGGTCCGAATTGGGCATCCTGCCTCAGCGGCCCTCCAGGCGCAGCTTTCGCAATCGGACCTCTCGGAATTGGACGCTCATGGGGTCTCCGGCATGCAACTGAAATCCGAGCAAACCTTGCATGGCTGCTCGAGGCGACTCGTCTATCACATCCACGGTCAATTGACCATTGATGAAATGCTGCAAACGATTGCCTCGCGCCAAGATGACATAATCGTTCCAGTCCCGGGTTCGTATATTGGATTGAATCTTGGCTGGGTCGCCCACCGAGCCGAGGATTTCCTTGCCGTTTTCCCGATTAAACCGAACGCGTTCACCCCGCAACGCCATGACGCCCCGAACACGTTCTTCATACAGAATGGCCGAGTAATCAGGGGCCGCATCCATGTCCGCTTGGTAGCCGGCCATAGCAAAATGGGTCCGATCCATCAACCGGCTTCGATACTGGATGCCAGAATTGGCAAAACCGCCCTCGCTGTTTGGAATCACCCGGTATTGCAAGCGTAGTTCAAAATCTCGCACTGGCCCGCCCATCCAGACCCGAAACGTGTTACCAGGCGCGGGACGGTCTCGCGTCGCCCGGCCCGTACCCCGACGTTTGATCGTGCACAAGTGCCGCACAGCGCGGTTGATGAAAGGTGCAGTCGGAAGGAATCTGTTCAGACCCGATCTCATGAGGCTGGAGTTAGCGGGGGGAGGTCGTTTTTGGACAGGTTCAGTCTATGCCAGCGACCCTTCTTTTATCAAAACGTTCAATCAACAAGCGCGGGCACTTCAGGGTCATGAAAAACAGTCACTGGCTGCTTTGGAAGCGCCGTTTAGCTAACCCGAAGCGCCCGAACATTCCGCTTCAATGCCCAGACCCGGCTTGTCCTTTGCCAGTAGCAGCCCTTGGCGACCGGGGCTCTGGCGCTGAGGCGGGTTCGCCGCTGACAGGATTTTGAAACAGTCCGCCCAAGGGTGGAGGAGCGTCGGTGTCCATGAGATCTCAAAAGGCGTAAGTCAGGCTCCGCAGCAGCCGACTGGAACTCAAAGCGGCTGACCGGAGTGACTTCCGAATCGAGGGGGCTCCGAGCAATTTTGACTGAAGGCATGCCATAAGGCATCCGGCCAGCCCAAGTTTTTGAGCAAGTTACATAGACAGTGCTGCTTCCAAAGCCAAGCCTGCCCCATCCCTAAGCCAATTTTCAAAGGCATCAGCCAGGCTATCTTCCCGAGTTTCCCTAACCTGCTAATCCCCAGGTGTATGAGGGAATTCAGCGAATCTAGCGGGCCCAGCGGATCAGGGACCTCCTTGGGTTCTCGGCGTTTGACTTGATGCAAGAGGCTTTCTAGACTGGATTTGCATGCTGGCAACGGGCACCAAAGCAACGGCCGCCCCCGCCACTGATCCCCAGGACGCCGAGGTCGGTTTGCTCTGGAAACAAATCGCCGGGCCGTTGGAACCTTTTTTGGAAACGGTGACCGACCGCCTGGCCGAGCAGGTGCGGGCGTTCGACCCCGAGTTGATCGGACTAGCCGAGTATACGCTCCAGGGCCAGGGCAAGCGATTACGACCGTGCTTGGTGGGCTTGGTGGGCCAAGCTCTAGGCAAAATCACAGACGACCATGTCAAGGTGGCGGTCATTATCGAGATGGTCCATTTGGCCACGCTGGTTCATGACGACGTCATGGACGAGGCCGCCCTGCGGCGGGGTCGTCGGACCGTAGCCGCCCAATGGGGCAACGAAACAGCTGTGTTGTTTGGAGATTGCCTGTTTGCCCAAGCCTTAAGGTGGGCCGCCAGTTTCCCCACCCCCGAAGTATGCCGCGCGGTCGCGCATGCCACCCAGGTTGTTTGCACCGGGGAAATCCTCCAGACACGCTACCGACGGAATTTTCCCCTGTCCTATGAGCATTACGACCGCATCTTGGCGATGAAAACGGGCGAGCTATTCGCCTTGGCCTGCGATCTCGGCGCGTGGAGCAGCGGCGCCGACTCATCAATGCGAGAGGTTTTTCGGCGTTTCGGGCTTGGATTTGGCACAGCATACCAACTATACGATGACTGCCTGGATTTGATTGGAGAAGAACGGTTTGCAGGAAAATCCCTCGGCACAGACCTGGCGAAAGGCAAACTGACCTTACCCGTGCTATTGGCCTGGTATCGAGCCGATCTTCGCGATCGGGCTCGGCTGGAAAGCTGGATATCTCAATGGGACCCTTCGCTCCTACCACGGCTCCGAGAGCTCTTGGAACGTTATCAAGCAATCCCGGCGGCCTTGGCCAAGTTCCACGAATATCTAGAGCGGGCCTGCTATGAACTCCATCAACTGCCCAGCAGTCTAGCCACTCGAGGTTTGGTGGCAGCAACCGAATACCTGGCCCGGCAAACGGTACACTTGACCGGTCGAGTTTGACCCCTCCTTGCCGAACGCAATGGCACAGGACTCCACCTCTTCCAGCTCCGGACCGGCCTCGCCGCCAGACACCTCCCCCAAGACTGGTGCGCTCCCCGACGAGACCTTGGTTATACGGGCCCAAAAGGGTGATTTGGATGCCTTCGACGAGCTGATGCGCCGGCATCAGGATCGGATTTATCAGGTCATCTACCATATGACCGCCCATCATGAAGATGCCCGCGATCTGACCCAGGAGACCTTCATCACAGCCTACCATGCCCTGGGCCGCTTCCGGGGCAGTTCCGCCTTTGGCACCTGGTTGTACCGGATCGCTGTGAACAAGACTTTAAATTTCCTGGAAAAGAAGCGCCCCGAACGAAGTGGCCCAAGCCTGAATGACCTGGATTGGAATGCCGAGCATGATCCCGACCTAGTGGCCCTCATTACCGAGAAGACCCCGCGTCGCGAGGTCACCCTTGCGGAGTTGCGGCAAAAGTTGAACGAAGCGATGATGAAACTGTCAGAAAACCACAGATTGGTAGTGGTATTGCACGAGATCCAAGGCATGCCCCATGAAGAAATTGCCAAGATCATGGATTGCAATGTGGGCACCGTGCGTTCGAGGCTGTTTTACGCACGGCAACAGTTGCAGGCTTATTTATCAGACTACCTTTGAAACTTAAGGCGCTGGACCATGCCAAGTTCGCCTGAAGAACCCGACCGTTTGCGACGCTTGCTGGTGCTGAAACGCTATGAACGCCCACCGGCCGGATGTTTGGACGAAGTCCGTCGGGCCGTGTTGGAAGAGTTGCGACGCAGCAAGTCGCGTTCAGTCCATGCCTTAGAAGGCTTTCGCCAATCCGGTTGGTGGCTCGCCTGGCGCGAGGCCCTAGCGCCGCGTCCCTTGTGGGCCGGCGCTCTCGGCGTGGGGATTTGCGCCTTGGTAATCGGCGCGGTTTTGCAAGCAGAAAGGCTGCATCTGCCAATGGGCCTCGAAGGTAGCGGCGGCGCGGCCCATGTATCCAGTCCGGCGCATGGCTCCTGGATGCCAGTTCACGCGCCAGTGGGGCCCGGCCTCGTAAACTCGGGCGTTTTGCTGGCCGTCACCAACCTTCATGCGACCCCGGGCCAATCGCTGGGACCGGTGGTGCCCAGTTCGCTATTCCAGCCGCCCCTGCTGGAGGTGCAAAGAGCCAGCGGGGCACCACCTGCTTTAGGCCCCTTGCTCCAAGAGTGATCATGGAAGAGCTTGTGGGCCCTCGCTCGCGGGCCGGTTTCCAACCTTGGTTCACCTGAGCCTTTGGAGTGCTGACTTGGAGCAGCGACCTACAACAAGCAGCAAGGTCTCAGCTGCTGGGCCTTACAGCCCCTCATAGAAGATCAGCAAGGGACGAAAAACGCAGCCCCAGTGGGCAGCATAGAAGGTAAGGCCACCATTGACAGATGCGCTGGTAGATTTCTAGCTTGCCCACGGTCCCGCTGCACCCGGCAGCATCCCCGCCGCCTGAAAGCAAACCCGGTCCCTGCAGGCAAAGGGGGCCTAATGGGAGCGGCGATCCGTGACTATGGCCAACACGATTTTAGTGGGCGCCCAGTGGGGCGACGAAGGCAAAGGCAAAATCATCGACGTACTGACCGAACAAGCCGATGTGGTGGTGCGGTACGCAGGCGGAAACAACGCTGGCCACACCGTGTGGGTGGGACAGACCCGCTACGTGTTGCACTTGGTCCCCTCCGGTATTCTCCGGCGCAGCAAGCTTTGCGTCATCGGCAACGGCGTCGTGATTGATCCTGTAGGGTTGATGGAAGAAATCCAAGGGTTACGCGAGTTGGGGGTAAAAGTGGACCGCAATCTGCGCATCAGCGAAACGGCCCATGTAGTGTTACCCTATCATCGCGAACTGGACGTGGCGCGCGAACAACGACAACGCCACAACCGCATCGGCACCACCAAACGCGGCATCGGTCCCGCGTACGCTGACAAAGCGGCGCGAGTCGGATTGCGCATGGTGGATTTGATCCAACCCGAGCGATTTGCCGAAAAACTCAAGCTCCGCATCCGGGAAAACAACGAGGTTTTGAAGGCGTGGGGCGCACGGCCTTTGTCTTATCCAAAAGTGTTGAAGGCGTATCAAGAAGCCGGCGCTTTTCTGGCGCCGTTTGTGACCAACACTGTGGCCTTGCTGCACCAGGCCCTGCAAAAGGGTCAAAACATCCTGTTCGAAGGTGCCCAAGGGACTTTTCTCGATATCGATCATGGCACCTACCCGTTTGTCACCTCCTCCAACACCACTGCCGGCGGCGCTTGTACGGGCACCGGTGTTCCACCCAACCGGATCGATCGGGTCGTAGGGGTCATGAAGGCTTACACAACCCGCGTAGGTGAAGGGCCTCTGCCCACCGAGGACCACGCGCTGGGGGATTTACTGCACAGCATGGGGCGCGAGTACGGCGCCACCACCGGACGGCCGCGTCGGTGCGGCTGGTTTGATGCCGTGGCTGTTCGTCAAGCCGTCCAAATCAATGGCGTGGACACGTTGGCCGTAACCAATCTGGACGGCTTGGATACACTCTCGACCATCAAGGTGTGTCTAGCGTACCGGGCCGGACAACAACGTTACGACCATCTGCCCGCGGATGCGGCTGAACTAGCCGCATGCGAGCCGGTTTACGCCGAGTTCCCCGGGTGGTGCACCTCCACCAGCCAGGCGCGCCGTTGGCGCGAGCTACCCGTCAAGGCGCGCGCCTACCTCAAAGCCCTTGAAGACTTGGTGGGGGCGCCGATCGGCATCGTGTCGGTAGGGCCGGCACGCGAACAAACCATCTTTCGGTAAACTTCGCTATGGCTGAACCGGCTACAGAGCTTTCCACCGCCACCAGCACGGCTTCGATGCTGGTGGCCGCACCAACGATGGGTAGCCTCACGCTCAGCCCTGAAGCTCGAAACGCCCTCCCCCGACACGTGGCCATCATCATGGACGGCAACGGTCGATGGGCCCGACAGCGAGGCCTGCCGCGCATCGAGGGTCACCGACACGGAGCCGAGTCCGCGCGCGCGATTGTTCGCGCGGCTGCCGAGCTGGGCATTCAATATCTCACGCTTTATGCCTTCTCTGTCGAGAACTGGAACCGGCCGAAAGAAGAGGTCGATGCCCTGATGAAATACCTTTTACAATACCTCAAGGCCGAAACCGGGGAGTTACTGAAACATAATGTCCGACTCCATGTCATCGGGCAAATCCATCGATTGCCCGAACCCGTCCAAACGCAATTACACAAAACCGTTCGTCTGCTTTCCAAGAATAACGGCCTGACTCTGATCATGGCCCTAAGTTACGGCGGCCGCACGGAAATCGTCGAAGCAGCCCGTAGCCTGGCACGTCAAGTCAAGGAAGGGAAACTGGACCCAGACGAAATCAACGAACGTCTCTTTGCGCAACACCTGTGGACGCGCAACATTCCGGATCCAGATCTCTTGATTCGAACCAGCGGCGAGATGCGCGTCAGCAACTTTTTACTCTGGCAGATCTCCTACGCCGAACTGGTCATCACACCCGTACTCTGGCCCGACTTTCGCAAGCCCCATTTTTACGCCGCCCTGGAGGAATACGCGCGGCGCCATCGCCGGTTCGGCACCGTCTGACCGCAGTCCGAAGCCTGCCTTTCAGCTCTGCCCCACTTGCAACCGCCGAGTCAGACGGTGCAACTCCGCCACCGTAATCAGCCGTTGCTGCACCTTGAACCAGCCGATCTCCCGCAACGAACGCCAACCGTAACGACGAGCCGCCTCGCGCAATCGGCCCGCCTTCACGCCGGGCTCAATCAAATCGGCTATATCCTCATTCAGCACAAAGAACTCAAACAGCCCAATTCGACCGCGATAACCCCGCTGCCGACATTCCACACAACCGCGGCCGCGCCACAGCTCCAATGCTGATTCAGGCCGACCCAATGTCCGGGCCATCTCCTCACGCAAAGCGGCCGGCACGGCAGGATCCGGTTCCATGCAATGCCGACAAATGCGCTGGGCCAATCGCTGGGCCACGCAGGCAACCAGGGAAGAGCCCAGCACACTGGGCTCGACTCCCATTTCCAACAGCCGCGTGACCGCGGTCACACTGTCATTGGTATGCAGGGTCGAAAAGACCAGATGCCCCGTCTGAGCTGCCCGCATCGCGATTTCGGCCGTTTCCGGATCCCGAATCTCTCCGATCAAGATCACGTCTGGATCATGCCGGAGGATGGAACGCAGACCGCTGGCAAACGTTAAGCCAATCTCTTCGCGGGTCTGAATCTGTGCAATGCCCGGCAACTGGTATTCAACAGGGTTTTCCAGTGTAATGATCTTCCGGCCTTCATCGTTCGCCTGGGTCAACGCCGCATAAAGCGTCGTCGTCTTCCCGCTGCCGGTCGGACCCGTCAGCAGCACCATGCCCTGCGGCAACTGGGTCAGCTCGCGCATGATCGCCTCCTGGTCCGGCTCCATCCCGAGCTGAGCCAGGTCCAAGAAAAGACTCTGCCGTCCCAACACCCGCAGGCAGAGAGCCTCTCCGTGACAAGTCGGTAGGACGGAAACGCGAAGGTCATACGTCCCGCCGCCGGTTTTCATGGCAATGCGGCCATCCTGAGGCAAACGCTTCTCCGCAATGTTCAGCCCGGCCATGATTTTCAACCGCGAGACCAGCGGCGCATGCAATTTGCGCAAACCCGCCGGCACCGGAATGGTCTGCAAGACCCCGTCAATGCGGTACCGCAACCGGATTTCTTCCGAATAAGGCTCCAGGTGAATATCGGTTGCATCCAGGCGAAGCGCCTCCATGAGGATTTGATCCACCAAACGCGCAATGGAAGCCTGCACGGCCGGATCTTCCTCGGCCGGTTTCACATCAAAGACCGTCTCCAATGCGGTGTCCTCGCTACCGCGCTCGTCCCGCAGTTGCTGGATGGTCTCAGCCCCCAAGCCAAAATGCCGGCGCAACGCTGCCTGGATCGCACTGGGCGTGCTGATCACAAAAGCCAGAGGCCGATGCAACATGAGCCGCAGGTTCCCCTGCTCCATCGGCAACAACGGCTCGGACACCGCCACCGTCAGAAGTTCTTCCTGCCGCCGCAACGGCAACATGCGATAGTGAAAAATCAACTTCAACGGCACCTCCTGCAGTACTTCGGCCGGCACCTCCAACGCACTCACGTCCTCAAAGGGCAATCCGTGCAACTGGGCCAGCGCACGATAGGTGTCCTCCTCGGAAGCGTAATTCAGCTCAACAATCGCACGATGTTGGGGAATACCCAGCCGCGCCTGCCGCCGGCGCACCAATTCCAACAACTTGGGGGACAATACACCCCGCTCTACCAACAGGTCGCCTACTTCCAAAGGATTCGATTGCGGCGCGGCGGTCATTCCACAGGCACTTCCACCTCGCGGGTGCCGCGGAACGGCACCACCACGGTCTGCGTTTCCGCCTGGACCAGGCGTAACTCCAAGCGGTTCATCTCACCTACCCGTACATCACCCACCACACGCGCGCCGGGCGCCAAAACCGCCAGCCGATCGTTGATCAAAACGTAGGCTCGCTGGATCCCATCGGCCGTTTCAAAAAAACCTTGGTAGGTCAATTGGAACTTCTGGGTCCGCCGCACGGGCGGTGGCGGAGGCGGCGGAGGCCGAAAATAGGCGGTGACAAACGCCGATGCTAGATTCGTATTTCCCACCGCCGTTCGCCAGGCGGTGTCCGAAAAACGCTGCACCAAAGCAGCGTCCGAAGGCCACAAGGGCGGGGACGCATGCGTACCCGGACGCCGATCCGGAACCCGCAAAGGTTCTTCTTCCAAATCCCGCAAGACCATCCAGCCCACCGCTAGACCGGCACACAACGCCAACACCACCAATCCCAAGCCTTTCTGAATCAGAAGACTCATGGCTCGTTCGGGGATCGTGGATGCTCACAGAATGCACTCACCACCACATCCAGTCCCGTAATATCCGGATTGGCTCGTAAGTTTTTGAGTAACAGCCGATCCAGGAACAGTGCTTGGGTCTTGCCCGGCACAGCCGGTAAGCCCGCGGCAGACCACTCTTCCAAACGCAGGGGCAAACTCCTTAGGAAACGTTCCAAACTCGGCGCCGGTCCAGCTAGCTCCAAACGGATGCGGAATAAATGCCATGCAGGTGGGCCTGATTCCTCCGCGGCAAAACTTAAAGTCGGCAGAACGGCCAGATTGCTGATGGCCCCCACTTGACAAGCAACCGCCGTCGCCAAAGCCTGCTGGGCTGTGGCCAGCAAGCCCCAGTGCAAAGAAGCCGGGACCAGACCCGGATCATAATCCGGATACCCTTCCCATACCCGGTCCGCAATGTGGACTTTGGCCTCCATCGCTCGGGTACGCAGCTCCGCCATGGTTAGAAACCGTTGCCGGTCGAATTCCAACAATTGAAACGGCCCTTGCAATCGTTGCCGAACCGTTTCATCCCAGGCACATCGAGCGGCAGCTGCTTGACCCGCCTGTTCCAACCAGTCCGCTGCACGGGCCATTTGCCGGGCAGCCTCCTCTAAAGCCGAAGGTTCCAAACTGCGGACATAGACGTTGGTCTGGGCAGCTACGACAAGTTGTTTCCAAGAGGTTGCCACCGGCTCGTCCAGCGCTTGCGCCCGCAAATGCGACGCTCGATAAACGAACCAGTAGAGCACCGTCAGCAAGCCCGCCAGCAGGGCAATGGCCGCTTGCATCCTTCGAATTCTGCGTTCAGAAATCACGGGGCCCCTCCACCTCCGCTTCCTGCCACTCCCGCGCCGAGATTCCGCGTTTTAGGGATCGTCCAGAGTGACGGACGCCGGATCACGTTTGTGCCCCACCGGACCTCCGGCAATCGCACCAGCGGAAACAACCCGCGCCACCCAGCGTCGGCCAGATCCACAGCCAACACAAAGTGCCGATCCGGAATCAACACGGCGGCATCCACCCAGTTGCGGCGCTGCGCCGCAGGCACCGAATCCACACGACTGAACCCCCCATCCTGACGCAAATCATGGACCAGCTCGGACAACACCCGGAGCGTGGCCTCGCCAGGGGCAGGCACACACAGTTCGACCACGAAACTCGGATTCGACGGCGGCTCTGAAAACCATCCCAACACTTGGTCCAACACAGGGTTCGTACCGGAGGTGGCCCATGTAGAGCCTCGCGCGTAACTGTCCGCATCCGCCAATAAAACGGTCCAGAAATCGTGTCGGGACCGAACGGTTTCCAAGGCTCGCAACGTTTCCAAACAGCCTAAAGTACGTTCCTGCTGTTCCCACAACGGCCAATACCGCGCAAACGCCGCATCACGACGCCGCAACGCCGTACCAAGAGCCGTGAGCGAGGCCCTCGCCGCTTCCGCCTCCCGCAGCAAGGCATTTTTCGACGCTTCACGTTCCGCCTTGTGCCAGATGCCTACTCCCAGAATCAGCAACACTAGCAAAAGAAAGGCCCCGGCCAGGTTCAGCAAGGTGGACACCTGTCGCAACTGCCGCGCATGCGTCCGCAACGCAGGTGGCAACAAAGAGGATTCCTCGGTTTTCGCGCGACCAGCATGCACACCGGCGCCGATCGCCAGCGCATAATCGCCCATCGATACCGGGCCACTCTCCGCTTGCCCCTCCGGCCATACCTGCCAGGGGCGACCGCTCACATCAGTCAGGGCCTCAACAAATCCGGGCCAGCGTACCGCTCCTCCGGAAACATACAGAGGCGACCGAACCGATTCATCTCCCTCCGGTAATGAACGACGGGCATCCGCCCAGGCCCGATCGATCCGCATCCACCACTCGCGCACGGCCGATTCCAATTCTGCCGAGCGTCGCGGCCCAGCAAAAAGATTCTCGGATTGAAGACAGGCCTCCGCCTCGGCTCGACGGCAGTTCCGCACAGCAGCCAACCGATCCACCCAGCCTTCCGTGCCCACCATCTCGGTCACCGCCACAATTGGACGATCCCGTTCCACCCGCACGAGCAGGGTCTCCGCCGCTCCCACATCCAGCAACCAGGCGCTCTCAGCCCCCGGCAAAGCCCATCGCCAGGCTTCCGCCAACGCCCGCGGCCCACTACTGACATGCTGCACGTCAGTCAAGCGAGCCGCCGTCTCCTCCAGATGTTGCTGCACGTCTTGCAAACGAGCCATGGTCACGAACCACGGCTGCTGCCAGCGGCCCATCGGCTCAAGCGCTACGGCCTCAAACAACCAGGGCCCCTGCCCCAAGCCGCGCAACCGGGCGGTTTGTTCCTCCAACAACCGCGGCAGCTCCGATGCAGTCCCAGGCGGCGGCACATCCAGAATTTGCGAAAAACTCAGCCGCGGCGGCAAAACCACTGCCAGCGGACATTCTTCCCACTGGCCCCGCAATCCATCCAGATACCGACGAATTTCTTCCGGCTTAACCAGCCCCTCCTCTTCCAAATCCACGACCTGAGCCTCCAGCAGATGCAATCGGCCCCGCCGCAGTTCCATCCAGACCAGCTTGACCCGACTGCGGCCGCGATCGACCGCGATCCACCGCTGCCCGCCCTTCAGCTCCATCCACCATGGTCGTTTGCTGGCCACAGCCTCAACTCAATCCTCGTAAATCACGTATTCACCCCGCTCGTTGACGATGGTGGCCGTCACGAAAATCAGCAGATATCGAGGTTTGTCCACTTCGGTTCTCCGCCGGAAGGCGGCTCCGATCACAGGGATGTTCCCCAACACCGGCACAGCTTCCACCATGGTGATCCGTTCCCGTTCCAGCACACCACCCATGACCACCGTTTCCCCAGAGCGAACCACGACCCGGGTGGCCAGTTCCTGGGTCCGATACTCGGGCAATTTGAGGGTGAAGGAATTCAACACCTGCCGGTTTTGCGGGTCGTAATCAGCTAGGGTGGCGAAGGGAACCAATTGCACGTCCGTGTTCACGCGCGGGTTCAACGCCAGGATGATGTGTTTGCCGTCACCTGCAATACTCGCCAATACGTTCAATTCCGCGCCTGCGGTCACCTTCGTCGGCCGGCCACTGGGAACCCACGAAGAAGCCGTATAATATTGCTGAACGGTTTGCCGAACCTGGTATTCCTCGTAGTAATACTGCACCTTGCCGTCGGCAATCGTCGCCGGCCGGTTGTTAAGCACAGTCAAGCGGGGGGCACTCAAGGTCTGGCTTTCACCACTTTGCTCCAACGCGCTGAGCGTGGCGCTGAGCGCCCGCCGGCCCAAGATGTTGGTAAATACCTCCTGCAGACCGATCCCCACCGCAGGCACGTTATTCACCGAGGGAAAACTCTGCAAATTGGCCAACCCGGTGAAATCCTGCGGCACACGCACGCCTTGAGCCGCCCGTCCCGTCTCCCACAGCGCGCCCAATTGAAGAAATGCCGGCTTCGAAATAGTCACAAAGCGTGCCTCGATGAGCACCTGCTGAATGGGTTTGTCAAATTCCTCAATCAACTTTTCCAACACCTCCAATTGTTCCGGCGTGCCCCGAGCCACAATCAGATTGCGTTCATAGTCAATGTACCAGGTCCCTGAGAAGAAATTCGTGATCGCTTGCTCCAAAGAAGGCATCTCAGGCGCCTCGTCGTTCACAAATTTTCGGAACCGCTGCGTTTCGGTCACCGTCACCACATTGTTGGGCGCGCGGGTTTCCGTCCGAATTGCCTCTTCCGACCCCAGCCGAGCCGGGCGCACAAATCCGGTTCGTAACCGGTAAAACCGCGTTTCCTCCATCAACCGCTTGGGATCCTTGGCATCCGTAACCCAAATCAACTCGGGTCCGACCTGAAATTGCACCTCATAATTGCGCGAAACATACTTCAAAAACTCGGATAAGCGGACTTTCTCCAGGTTCACGGTCAACGTCTGCTTCAGCACTGGCAACGACTTGTCCGCCACAATGTTAATCCCCGTGCTTTGACTCAGTTGGATAATCAGATTCTCCAAAGTGACATTGTCCAAGTGAATCGTCACCTCCTTATCCAGCAACCGGGCCATAGGACCGCGTGCTGCCTCCAGGTCGAACATTGGTCCTTTTTCGCGACGCACCGATCCGTACGTTTCGGGAATCAACCGGCTGCTTTCAATCTTCTCAATCGTGTCGCGCACATCTTTGCTGGCAGGCAGGCCACGGTCCTTTTGCTCCGTCAGCAAGCCCGGAATGGTCGGATTAAAGACCGAATTGGCGGCATTAACCTCGCGGATTTTGTCCTCCAGTGCCTTCTCCCGCAGGGCCTGTTGCTGCTGCACCACCCATGAGTGCAACCGCTGGACCATGCCATCATCCGGAGCCCGCGCCAACAACACCTCTGCCTCTTCTCGAGCTTCCTCCCAACGGCCCCGGCGCGCCTTGTCCAAAATCGACTCAATCTCTGCATCGTAGGACGGACTATAACGGACAGCACGCGACTCAGTCTTAGATCCCCGTAGAGCCGGGCTGGTCCTGGCAGTTTGCCGCTCTGCCGGCATCTGGCGACAGCCCAGCCCCCCAAGCACCAGCAGCACAGCTAGGAACAAGGCAGGCCAGAAACGATTACGTACCATCTCGGTTCTCATGGACGCTGGGGCCCGGCCCTGCATTCAAGCCGTAGCCAATCACCAGCATGCGCTACTTCGAAAGCCGGCTGCAACCAAAACTCTCTGCCAACGCGCCCCCTAACCGACCATTTCAGCAGTCGGCACCCGCACCCGAAAGCCCCGGGGGAAATCAGGCCGCACCCGTCGATAGAACTTCAGCAACTTCGTCGGGTGTGTTCAAAACTCGAGGCTCCTTAACGTGCCTGCCTTCCTGTGCTGTTCATGGGTCATGACGCGATCGCCCCTCCGTTCTCCCGCCCGATGGGCTTGGTCCGCAAACCTTGCCTCTCTTCCGAAACCGCACGCATAAAAGACCTGTTTCCAAAAGGCACGCCACTCGGGGCATTGTGCGGAGGCTCCGCAAGTCCATCCGCCTGCCTCATTGGAGAAAAGGCTTCCCCTCTCTTAAATGGGATGGTTCAATGCGCCCCCCGATGAAGGTACTAGTCATTGGAGGAGGCGGCCGTGAACATGCCCTGGTCTGGAAATTAGCCCAATCTCCTCATGTTCGCACTTTGTTCTGCGCCCCAGGGAATGCAGGAATCGCCCAGGAACGCATCGCGGCAACCGGTGCGCCCGTGCAATGTCTGCCCATCGGTGCCGAGGACCTCTCGCTCCTGTTAACGTGGGCTCAAGAGCATCGCCCTGACCTGACGGTGGTCGGCCCCGACAACCCGCTGGCCCTAGGGGTAGTGGACCTGTTTGAGGCGCATGGACTCCGCGCGTGGGGCCCAACCCGCGCCGCGGCCCGATTCGAAGCCTCAAAGGTTTTTGCGCAACAGTTCATGCAACGACATGGCATTCCGACAGCTCGCGCCGCCACGTTTACCGATCCCCGGCAAGCGTCCCAGTTTGTCGTTTCTTTGAACGGCCGCTGCGCAATCAAAGCAGATGGATTGGCCCTCGGCAAAGGTGTGCGCGTGTGCCACAACTTGAACGAAGCCCAAACTACCATTGAAGATTTCATGATCCGACGCGTCTTGGGCGAGGCCGGGCAGCAGGTGGTCATTCAGGAGCTGCTTGAAGGCATCGAAATTTCGCTTCACGCTTTGTGCGACGGCCAAACAGTCGTCCCCTTTCCCACGGCTCAAGACCACAAACGGCTAGGTGAGGGCAACACTGGCCCGAATACTGGCGGGATGGGCACCTATTGCCCGACTCCCTTTCTCGACGAAGCCGGCGTAGCAACCGTTTACGAAGCCATTCTGCAACCCTGGTTGCGAGGATGTCGCTCTGAAGGCATCGTGTTCCGCGGTCTTTTGTATCCCGGCTTGATGCTCACCGCCGACGGTGCCAAGGTGCTCGAATTTAATGTGCGATTCGGGGACCCTGAGGCGCAGGTTTACCTCACCCGTCTGCAAACCGACCTCTTGGAACTCCTGCTTGCGACCGTGGAAGGCCGACTGGCTTCGTGCCGGGCTTTGCAATGGTCTCCATCAGCCAGTGTTTGCATCATCCTGGCCAGCGCCGGCTATCCGGGAGGGTATCGTAAGGGCGTTCCCATCCACGGTATTGAAGAAGCCGAACGTCTGCCCGGCGTCAAAGTGTTCCACGCGGGCACAGCCCGGGAAAACGACCGATTCATCACGCGCGGCGGCCGCGTCCTGGGAGTCACCGCGCTCGGACCGGACCTCAGCACAGCCCGAGAAAAGGCCTATGAGGCCGTCCGCTGCATTTCCTTCGAGGGTATGCAATACCGTCGGGATATCGGATTCCAAGCGCTGGAGTGGATCCGCTCACACAAGTCCTAAAGGCCGCAGAAAATTCACGGCCGATATTCCTGCAGACATTTCACATCGTAACCGTGCTGCCGTAGGGCCGCGATGCCCAACAAAGCGGCCTTGGCACCGCTCAACGTGGTCATGATGGGCACCCCCGCATATACCGCCGTGGTCCGAATTTTAACCTGATCCGCACGCGGCGTGGAGCCGGCCGGGGTGTTGATAATTAAATGCAGCTCTCCGTTTTTAATGAGGTCCAATGCATTGGGGCGCCCCTCCCCAATCTTGAAAATGCGCCGCACCTTCAATCCCACAGCTTCCAAAACCTGCGCCGTACGACCCGTCGAAACGATTTCAAATCCCAGCTCAGCAAAACGCTGGGCAATCGCAGGAATATAGGGCTTATCCCGATCACTGACGCTGATGAACACATTGCCCCGCAGGGGAAGAGGTGCACCCGCAGCCATCTGGCTTTTGGCATACGCCACCCCCAGATTGGCGTCTAATCCCATGACCTCGCCCGTGCTGCGCATTTCAGGAGACAACAAAATGTCCTGACCGGGAAACCGGCTGAACGGAAACACAGATTCTTTCACTGCCCAGTAACGCGGCCAAATCTCCTGCGTAAAGCCCAATTCCTTCAACGTGCGGCCCACCATCACCTTGGCGGCCAGCTTCGCCAACGGCACCTGAATGGCCTTACTCACAAACGGCACCGTCCGCGAGGCCCGAGGATTCACCTCCAACACGTAAACCGTATCATCCTTAACTGCATACTGCACATTCATCAGGCCGGTCACGCGCAGCTCCCGCGCCAGCGCATGCGTGTAGTGCCGGATTACCTGGATGGTGTGATACGACAACGTGTGCGGCGGTAGCACCATGGCGGCATCGCCGGAATGGACCCCGGCAAACTCAATGTGCTCCAAAATACCGCCAATGACCACCGTGGCCTCCGCAGGATTCTCATACAGACCGACATCCGCCACGCAGTCCACATCCACTTCCGTGGCATCTTCCAGGAATTTATCTACCAACACCGGTCGCTCGGGCGATGCCTCAACTGCAAAGCGCATGTAATGCTGCAACTCGGCATCCGAGTACACGATCTGCATGGCCCGCCCGCCCAGGACAAAACTCGGCCGCACCAAGATTGGATAGCCCAGCCTGCGCGCCACCGCCAAGGCCTCCTGCTCATTCGTAGCCACGCCGTTGGGTGGCTGTGGAATGTTCAGCCTGCGTAGCAGGTTGGCAAAAAGTTCTCGGTCCTCCGCCACTTCAATGCTCTGCGCGGATGTCCCCAAAATCCGCACACCGTTGCGCTGCAGCGGCAGCGACAAGTTCAAAGGCGTCTGCCCCCCAAACTGCGCAATCACTCCATAACACTGCTCACGCTCGTAAATATGCAGAACATCCTCTAGCGTCAGTGGCTCGAAATACAAACGGTCACTGGTATCGTAATCCGTGGAAACTGTCTCCGGGTTCGAGTTCACCATGATGGTTTCAAACCCTTCCTCTTTCAGCGCAAAGGCTGCGTGAACACAGCAATAGTCGAACTCAATGCCCTGCCCAATCCGGTTCGGCCCCCCCCCCAGAATCATTACCTTGCGGCGGTCTGACACGCGAACCTCATCGTCGCCGCGATCGTACGTCGAGTAATAGTAAGGGGTGTAAGCCTCGAATTCGGCAGCGCACGTATCCACCAGCCGGTAACTCGGCAGCAGACCCCATTGCTTGCGCAACGCCCGAATCTCCTCCTCGGTCCGTCCGGTCAAATGCGCAATCTGACGATCCGAGAACCCCAAGGCCTTCGCTTGAGCCAGCAGTTCCGCGTTCACAGTCCCCTCAAACGGTCGCACATCCTGCCAACCAGCTCTCACCCTGTCAAACTCCCTGCACTTTCAGTGGCATCAAGCGCCGAAACCGGTGCCGATGCCGATCCAGCCGGCAAATCGCCTGACACTCACAATGATCACAAGCCACGCGTGTCCCGTGCCGGTACGGATCCGGCTTGACCTCCCCGGCCCAAATGCGAGCCGCAATCGCTGCAATCAACGATTTGCTTTCTTCCACAAACTGCGCAAAAGCCGCAGAATCCATGGCCTGCCATGAGTCTCGGCGCAAACTACCGTCCCGATTCCGACGCCACGCAAACTGCTCGCCTTGCTGGCACGACTCTGCGGCCTCCAGCCACGGCAGCGCGCTCGCGTCGAAAACGCCCAGATGCTGGTAGGCGCTCCGCCCGGTCGCTGATTGCCCGGGATCTGCTTCCTCCACCGCAGACACTGACTCCGGTCGGGGCCGAAGCGGCACATAAAAGGCCCCCACCGGTCGAATTCGCGTTACCCCCAGTTGACGCCTTAACAGTTCCCATTCGGCCAACACCACCAAGTACACCCGCAACTGCAGGTCCACGCCGGCTTCCAACAACAGCCGATCCAGCTTAACCCGGCCTGATTTATAATCCATGACCGCCGCCAATGCCTCTTGTTCAGAGACCATGACCATGTCCACTCGGTCCAAGCGGCCGGTCAGCTCCACTGTTTGTCCTTCTGGGCCACGCAGCACGCATGCTGTTTCAGGGTCTTCACCAGGCGCACTTGCACCACCAAACACCCATTCCGCTGCCACCGGGTCCAGCCGATACCGCCCCTCCCTCATCCAGGCCCACATGACGTCCAGAAAACTCATCAAATCCTCCACGCATTGTTGTGCCATCAAGCGTCGCAACGCTGTCGCATCAAACAGACCATTTCGATACGTCTGTTGAACCTTAAGTGCACAGGTCCGCACAAGATCAACCGCCTCCTCCCAGGGCACCTCACGCCATTTGCGTCCCCGATCGACCAAGGCCGTATGAAAGGCTGCTAATACCTCATGCAGATAGGCCCCTCGATCAGCTGCACTCACCTCATACAAATGCCGTTCTCGCGCCAGCAAACCGCCCCACACAAAGAACTGAAACGGACACGCCATGAACCGTTCCATCTGCGTGGCTGATAACTGCAGCCGCTGCCCATACAATCGCTGCGCCGCAGCCGGATGAAGGACCGACCTCGAACCGGCTTCCACATACCGCAGATACGAGGCGGCTTGTTTTTGCAACCGATCCGGCAATTTCGCCACCAAATCGGTGCGACGGGCCGCCACGGCGGCCATGATCCGGGGCCACCACTCCTTCTCATGGACCGGTTCCAACACAGCATTGGTCTGCGGTCCCCTGTCCATGCGCGCCCCCTGTTCCTCTCTCACCCACGGCAGCCAACCACGCAAACGAGCCCAAAAGGGCGAGGGATGAAGCACCCGACCCCGCAGATCGCGCCGACACCACGTTATAACAAGCCGTTCCCTGGCCCTGGTACAGGCCACATAAGCGAAATGCTCCTCCCGAGCTCGTTGTTCATGCGGCTGTCGCTGCGCCGACCAACCAGCGTCTGCCAACTGACGCCATTCGTCCTCGGACAGAAGCGGTCCGCTGACAGGCCGCGCGGGGAAGATCCCCTCGTTCCAACCCATTAGGAAGACCAAACGGGCCTCGGATTGACGGGACCGATCGACCGTACCCACCAAGACTTGATCTAACGCCGGCGGAATAACGCCCACGGTGAGACTCGCCAAACCTGCCTCCAGAATCGGCAACCACTCTCGACACTCCAAGGTTTGGCCACCAAAAGCCAGTTCCAGATCTTCCAACCAGCGATGCATTTCCTCTAGGATCGTCCCATGCACGGCTCCGGCCAGACTGCCCTGCCATGCCGGGCCAAATGTCCCACCAATTTCCCCGGCCCATTCAGCCAACTGCTGCTCCACCCCCAGGTCACGCCACAACCGACGCAGCGCTTCAACCAGTACGGTCCCTTGTACTGGTTTTCGGCCCTGACCCAACATGTCGTCCCATGTCCGCCAGGGCTGCAGCAATTGGTCCCAACGATGCGCCCGATCTGCTGATGCTTGCTCCAACCATTGCCGCACCTGGGGACCAAGCCACGTGTCCCGACCTTCCCAACCACATGCCAGCGCCTGATTCTCCAAAGCGTCCAGTTCCTCCTCGCTGAGATGCCACACCAGCCCGCACTTCAACACACTGAACCAGTCCGCCTGTCGCCAATGCCGCGCCACCAGACGCATGGCCCCGCGCGTCAAGACCACCAACGGATGCTGTCCCACAGGCTCGCGCCGGTCCCAATGACACGGAATCTCGTACTCGCCAAACACCCGTCGAAGTAAGGGCAACTCCCTTTCCAGATCCCGAACCAGCACCAATACCTCGCGAAACCGGCCCCCCTCACGAACAAAACGCCACACTTCCCGCGCCACAAAGGTCGCTTCTGCCAAGGGATCCTCACAACAAACCCCACGGACAACGTTCGCCGCGGCCCTATCGTCAGACAGAGGCGTCTCTTGGGACACCTCAGATACACCCGCCCAAAGGCGTTCCAACCAATACAGTCCCGGAGCCTGATCAAATCGGCCATTTCGCGTACGTGCTTCCAAATGTTCCTCCACCAACTCCACGCCCACTCTTCCACGAAGCGCCTTTTCCAAGGCCTCTCTCGCGCGCACCACCACCCACCACGGAGACAACCAATCTACGTGGGCCAGACCGGATCGCTCCAAACAAAAGGTCACGGTCATCTGCCGACAGTGACGCGTCAGCGCGGCGAGCAAGTTCACTTCATTCGGCGCCAACTCCGCGAACCCGTCCACCCACACCGCTTCGATCCAGGGTGATTCAACACGGCTTTCCAACAGCTCTGTCACGCGCTCAGGCAGCGACTGAGCATCCACCAAGCCGTGGCTCTTCAACCATTCTTCATAAGCCTCGCTCAATGCAGCCAAGTCCTGCAGCTTCAGCGCCAGGCGCGGATTTTCCACCTTCGACGCGAGCTCTCGCAAACAAGCAGCAGTCCTCCGATGCCGCTGGCACTCTGCCCACGCTTCACTCAGTTCCTGAGCAAAACCAACACCCCGGGCGCTTCCGCCAAACACCCGCAGTCCAGAGCCAAGTCGACTCAGCAAAGCTCGAAACACCATCACCCGCCCTTCCGCAGAAAGCAGTGGCATAGGCCCGCCTCCCAGCTTGTCCCACAGCCAGAAACATAGGCGCTCCGGCGAAAGCACATTCAGCCTCACGTACCCGGGTAAACCCAGCTCCACCAATAACTGCCGCTCCAACTGAAAGGTCATCTGTCGCGGCGCCAGTAACACCAAAGGATCGCCCTCTACCGCCGTTTCCAAACGTCTGCGAATCTCCTCCAGACAACGGCGCGTTTTACCGCTGCCGGCCGGACCGATCCAAAACCGAACCTGCATGCAACCAATCTCCGACAAGACCCGCAAAAAGGGCAAAGTCTTTTACACGAGGTTGCACCTGGGCCCTACAGCCACACGTAAGCGCCTTAAAGCAAGCGACAAGATGCGTCAGCCAAAGCAGCCAACCTCGCCAAAAACCAACCTGCTCCAACACAAAAGGTGCGTCCCCCGGCCTCGCGGAAGGATACGGAAGTGCTCTGCCTTGGTTCACACCGAGCGGTTGTTGCTCCGGGGCCAATGGACCACCTCAAGCGTTCAACCCCCCGCACCGTTGCCAGGTGCCCCACCGGCCGGTGTCTTGAAAACTTCTTCCAATGCCTCCAACAGTTGATACGCCGTGAATGGCTTCGCCAGACTCACCCGCGCCCCGGCCGCGCGAGCCTCCCCAATACGCGCTTCCTCCCCCAGGCCTGTAATGCAGATGATCGGCAGCTCAGGCGCCAACGCCCGCAACTTTCGCACCAGCGCCGGGCCGTCCATGCGCGGCATCATCAGATCCGTGATCACCGCGCGAATCTGGGAGCCTTGCCGTTCCCACACAGCGATGCCCTCCTGACCATCAGCCGCAAGCAAGGGATCATAACCGTGCGAACGCAGGATGGCTGCCGTGATCTGCCGCACAGCAGGTTCATCGTCCACCACCAGAACGCGTTGTCCCTGACCTCGCCCCGGAGCCGACCGAGGCTGCAAGTCGGTGTCACCCATTTCCTCTTGCGGAAGCGCCGGCAAATACACAGAGAACACGCTGCCTTTGCCCACCTCGGATTCCACCAAGACGAACCCCCCATGAGATTCAACAATGCCCAAAACTGTGGCCAATCCCAAACCGGTGCCCTGTCCCAACGGCTTGGTCGTGAAAAAAGGATCGAAGATCTTGTCCAGCAGCTCAGCCGGGATCCCCACACCCGTGTCCTGAACCGAAAGCACCGTATAAGGTCCGGGTCGGGCTTTCACATGCAGCCGTTGGGCCTCCGCTTCTCCAAGGGTTTGGTTGTCCAAGCGCAAGGTCAAAAGCCCACCCTGTGGCATGGCATCGCGTGCATTCACACACAAGTTCATTAAAACCTGCTGCAACTGAGTGGGATCGCCCCGCACCAACCAGGGTCGCCGCGTCATCCGAACCTGGACCTGAATGGAGCGAGGAAAAGTCTCCGTGATAATCCGCTCCACCTCCCGTACCAAGTGCTTCCATTGCACCAACACGCGAGTCCCCTCCACACCCCGCGCAAAAGTCAGCACCTGCCGGATAATGGCTGCGCCGCGCTGGGCACATGTTTCCAACGTCTGCAGGCAGGTTAAAGCCGCTTCACTTCGCACTTCCTCTTTCAGATATTGCACCGCCATCAAGATGGGCGACAGCACGTTGTTCAAATCATGCGCCAAACCACTGGCCAGGGTGCCTATGCTCTCCAGCCGCTGGCTTCGCAAAAGTTGGTTTTCTAATCGCTTCCGTTCCGTAATGTCCGTGTTAACGATCAGAATGGCCTTGGGAAAACCATCGCTGCGCCGGATGAGCGTCCATCGACTCTGCACCGCCAGCTCCCGACCCGATCGATCCCGGTGCCGCATCTCTCCGCTCCATTCGCCCCGCTCCTGCACAGCAGCCACGGCCTCGGAGACCTGCGCCGCATCAACCATAAATCCCAGCTCGTGGGTGGTCCGCCCCTGCACCTCCGCAGCACTCCATCCGTACAAAGCCGACGCCCCTTCGTTCCAGTAAAGAATCCGATCGCAGAAGTCTCGCACCAAGACCGCATCCTTGGTCACCTCCAGCAAGGCCGCCTGCGAGCGGATGCGCATCTCCGCTTGCGTCCGCTCCGTCACATCCTCTAAACAGAGCAGCACGCGGTCGGATCCATTCGATTGCACCAGCTCCGTAGAAACCAGCAAAACTGTTTCCACTGGCCGACTCTCCCGCAAAAGGGTTTTTTGAATTTGCCGTCGGACCCAGCCCTTCCCATCACGGAACGTGGAGATCAACGCCTGCCGCAGATCGCAAGCGGGGCAATCCGGGGTCGTGCCGCATTCGTAGCCACGGCGCACGCAGGCTTCGCATCCGAGGAAGGCCCCCGGTGGCAGGCCTAGCAGAGACTCGGCCGGCCGGCCGACAAAAGCAGCGGCTGCTTGATTCGCCCGGACCACACGCAGTTGCGGATCAAACAAGCAAATGATCCCCGGCGTCTGGTCATACACCGCCCGCAACTCCGTCTCGCTTTGCCGTAACGATTCCCGCGCCTGCCAGCGATCCAACAACATCGCCACGTAATCCCCTAAGTGCGCCAACAACCGGATCGTGTCCGATGTCACAGGATGCGGCTGACGATCAGCCAGTCCCAGCACCCCGATCAATTGCGAGCCTGCCCGTAACGGGACGCCTACATAGGTTCGAATACCCCATCGCCGCACCAACGGCGCTGCCTGCGCTGGCGATTCTCCCACCTCCGTTTCGATCACCATCTGCCCGCTTGCCACCACCCGGTTGGACAAACTCACATCCATCGGCACTTCCAACGGCGTCGGCAGATCCGCCAAATCCAGCCCGCAGACGCCTCGATAAACCAGCGTGGCCTGCTCATGTTGACAAATCTCGAGCGTGACAATGGGAAAACCCGTCAGCGCCGAAAGTTCTTCTGCCATCCGATCAAAGCGAGGTTCGCCCGGACCCTCAGACCACGCCAATTCAACCAGCCGCTGATACACCTCCAACCACCGTTCGCGATGGACGGGGTCCTTTGGAGGCATTTCGACTCCCATCCCATCCGCCAACCACCAGCTTTCCCACACTTGACCGCCTTGGCCTGCCCAACTCGCCACGCCTACCCAATACTCACCCCATTCCTCCCCCTGCTTCCGTAACCTCGCGCGGAGCCAAACTCCGTCTTGTGCCGATCGCCAGACAGCCCGCAAACGCGCCCGGATCTTTTCCCATTCGGCAATCGAGGGAAACAGATCCGAAACAAGGCGACCTTGCAACGTTTCCACTGACCAGCCCAGCAACGTTGCAAACCGAGAGCTGACTCCCACCAATCGGCCTTCACACACCAGGGCATGCCCAGCGCATGAAATCTCAACCGTTGAATCCGCACCTCCGGACTCTCCCGACGTCACCCCACCCTGCTCGGGCAGCTCCCGGCTCATCTCGGATCCCGCTGCATGCACAATTCCAGCCATGACCGCCAGGAATGGACAGCCAGCCAGGGCTTCTCCTTCAAAAAGCAAGCCCCCACCTTAATGGGCTTTTAAAACACACCTCAGGGTCCACACCTAACCCTGACCAACCCTTCATTCATATCGGCCGGCTCCCTCGACCTCTTAAACGCAAAGCTGCCTTGCCAAGGCACAATCCCCCAGCAGGATCCACCGTGACGTAACAACGGCACCCCTCCTGCAAAGCGCCGCCGGTTTCACCCCAGATAAAACATCAGCTCAAGGTCATGCGCCACCGGCTCATGATCCGGATGCACCTCCATCAAGTCGGCCATAGAATCCCACCACCGCCGCATCAAAGGATGCCGCCGCAGCCGCTCTGGGTCGTACCCACACCCTACCTTGTGTACAGCAAAGAGGCGGTTCGTGGTCAGATCCAAAAAAATTGCGTAATCGTAAATCCCATGCTGCCGCAACAGCTCAGCCAATTCGGGCCAGATCGCGTCGTGCCGCCGCCGATACTCAGCCGCACACCCGGGCTTCAACTGCATCACAAATCCACGCAACTGCATGCCCCTTCCTCTACCCCCGCAGACCGCGTGCCCCAAGCCCAAAAAAACCGGCCCAATCCCGCGCTGGTTCGCATCACTTGGCAAAATTGAGTCAACTTTCGGCAAAGGTGGAGAAGCCGAGCCAACTACTTCGGCGTCAAATGGTCAACAAGGCATCTACGCGTGCGTGCTGTTATAAAACAGCGCAACTTATCGTAGGTTGCCTTAATCCATGCAGATACAACGCACGATCAAATATGAGGCAGATCGGGTGCGCGGCTTCGCAGAGGAGATCATGAGTCTGGCGGGGTGCGACCGGTTGAAAAGCTGCATTCAATGCGGCACATGCCTCAGCCACGTGCCCGCTTAGCATTTATATGGACTACACACCGCGCCAGATCATGGCCTTGGTGCGTGCGGATTTTAAAAATGAAGTCCTTCAAAGCCGTACGATTTGGTTGTGTGCGTCTTGCTATGCGTGCACCGTGGATTGCCCTCGAGAAATCCGTATCACGGACATCTTATACGCCCTAAAACAGCGCGCCATTCAAGAAGGGGTTTATCCACGACATTTTCCGATTCCCGTCCTGGCACGTGAGTTTGCCGCGATGGCCCGTCGTCATGGCCGCATCACGGAGGCGTATTTGGTGCTCAAGTTGTTTACACGAACCAACTGGCGGGCGCTGCTTCGTTCATGGCGGATCGGGTTAGCCCTGATCCGCACAGGCCGGTTCCGTCTTCGTCCAGAACGAATCCAGCGGCTGGACGAGCTGAAAGCCATGTTGGCAGCCACAGCAAGCCACTCCTCGCAATCATCCTTTCCCCCTGCCAAGGTGACATGAAGTACCCTTACTTCCCCGGTTGTTCTCTGCGTGGTCTGGGTCGAGCTTATGAGGAGTCTCTCCTGGCTGTTTTGCACCACCTGGGGGTGGAGTTACAGGAGCTGGAAGATTGGAACTGCTGCGGAGCCACCGCTTACATGTCGGTGGACGAAACACAAGCCGCCGTGTTGGCGTCTCGCAACCTCGCCCGAGCCGAACGAGCCGGATTTTCGGAACTACTTGCGCCTTGCAGCGCCTGCTATCTCGTATTGAACAAACTCCAGCATAGTATCGAGCAATTCCCGGACATTCAGCAGACCGTCCAACGCGCCCTTGCACAAGCCAATCTCAACTATCGGGGCAGCGTGCGCGTGCGACATCCGCTGGACATCCTCCTGCACGAGATCGGATTGGATGCGATTCGGGAAAGGGTCGTCCAGCCCCTGCGCGGTTTGAAAGTGGCTCCCTACTACGGTTGTCAGATCGTCCGACCCTACGCCACCTTTGATGACGCGCATCAGCCCACCACCATGGACCAGCTTTTGGCCACCTTGGGCGCCGAAGTGGTGGTCTGGCCTTTAAAAACCAAATGCTGCGGCGGCACGCTCACCGGCACGGTTCCCGAGGCCGGACTGCGCCTTTCCTACATTCTGCTAAAAGAAGCGCAACGTCGGGGCGCACACGTGCTCGCTACGGTCTGTCCCCTTTGCCATTTCAACCTGGATGCCTACCACGCCGAAATCGAGCACCGCTGGGGACCAATTCCAATTCCGACCGTCTATTTTAGCCAGCTCATGGGGCTGGCCTTTGGGCTGGCCCCACGGCAACTCGGTCTGCACCGGAACCTTGTTCCCTTTCGCTTTCCATCTGAACCAACTGTGGCCTGCCCATGACCCCGCCGCAAAACCATGCTCCCAAAGCCCACCGAGCCGAGCCTCGAATCGGCTTCTACGTATGCCACTGCGGTAGCAACATTGCCGATACTGTGGATTGTGCCGAAATCGCACGCTACGCCGCCAGCCTGCCGGGAGTCATCCTCGCGCGTGATTACAAATACATGTGTTCGGATCCTGGCCAGGAACTCATCCAACAGGACATCCGAGAGTACCAACTCGATCGCATCGTGGTCGCTTCTTGCTCCCCCTTGCTACATGAGCACACCTTCCGCGCCGCTTTAGCTCGCGCCGGTCTGAATCCGTTCTACCTCCAAATGGTTAACATCCGGGAACATGTCTCCTGGGTGCACAAAAACCGCGAGGCTGCCACGGCCAAGGCGCGCGACCTGGCCCGCGCAGCCATTCAGCGCGTGCGGCATCATCAAGCCTTACAGCCGATTCGAGTTCCCATCCGGGCGGAAGCCTTGGTCCTCGGCGGAGGGATTGCAGGCATTCACGCCGCCTTGCTCCTGGCCGAGGCAGGCAAGCGGGTCATTTTGGTGGAACGCCAGCCCAGCATCGGAGGCCACATGGCCCAGCTCGACAAGACGTTCCCCACACTGGACTGCGCGGCCTGCATCCTCACGCCCAAAATGTCTGCCGTCCGGGCCCATCCCAATATCACTCTTTGGACCTATAGCGAAGTGATCAAGGTCGAGGGTTACGTCGGCAATTTCACCGTCACTGTCCGACGCAAGCCGCGTTATATCAACGAGGCGCTTTGCGTCGGCTGCAAGCAGTGCGTGGACGCCTGTGTCTTCAAGGACGGCAAGTTCCCCGACGAGTTCAACGCAGGGCTCAGCCACCGCAAACCGATTTACCTGCCCTTCCCCCAAGCCACCCCCCAAGTGGTGGTTATCGATCCGGACCGCTGCCTAAACCTTAAGACAGGGAAGTGCAAGAAAACCTGTGTCGAAGCCTGTGATCGCAACGCGATCGTCTTCGATCAACAACCCGAGGTACACGAGGTCAAAGTCGGTACCATCATTGTGGCCACCGGTTATGACCTTTTCGATCCTACGCGACTGCCCCAGTACGGATATGGTCGTTATCCCAACGTTTTCACCACACTGGAGGCCGAGCGTCTGGTCAACAGCAGTGGTCCCACGGCTGGCAAGGTCCGCCTTCGTGATGGTCGCGTCCCCCGTTCCGTCGGTATCATCCTGTGCGTCGGATCACGGGACCACCGCACCCATCCATGGTGCTCCCGCACCTGCTGCATGCACTCGATGAAACTGGCGTTGTTGATCCGCGAGCATGCAGGAGCCGAGGTCACCATTTTCCATATGGATATCCGCTCCGCAGGCAAAGGGTACGAAGAGTTCTATGACCGCTGTCTGCGTGAGGGGATCCAATTCATCCGCGGCCGTGTCGCGGAAGTCACCGATTGGGCCATGACCGCCAAAGAAGAAGGACACCTTGTCGTCCGTGTCGAAGACACCCTGGCCGGTTTCGTTCGTCGGATTCCACTGGACATGATCGTACTGGCCGTCGGGATGGAACCTCAGCGCGACGCCCGGGAACTGCGCCGGATCCTAAACATCAGTTGCAGCAACGAAGGATGGTTCCTGGAACGCCATCCCAAACTCGGTCCGGTAATCACTTTTACCGACGGAATTTTCTTGGCCGGTTGTTGCCAGGGCCCCAAAGACATCCCGGACACGGTCGCCCAAGCGGGCGCAGCCGCTGCCGAGGCCCTCGCGTTAATGGACCGCGGATACATTGAACAGGAACCTAACACCGCCTACATCGACCCCGATCACTGCTGCGGCTGCAAATCTTGTTTGCCACTGTGTCCCTATTCGGCCATCCAATTGGACGAAACGCAAGGCCGCGCGTTCATCAATGAGGCACTTTGCAAAGGCTGCGGCGCCTGTGTGGCCGCTTGTCCGTCCGGTTCCATCCAACAACACCTATTCGAAGACGAACAAGTCTTTGCCGAAATCGACGGAGTCCTGAGCTATGCCTGACGCCGTGTGGGAACCGCGCATTGTTGCCTTCTTTTGCAACTGGTGTACTTACACTGCCGCCGATCTGGCCGGTGTGTCCCGCCTGCAATACGCCCCCAACGTCCGCGTAATCCGACTCATGTGCTCCGGCCGGGTCGATCCGCAGTTCATCTTGGAAGCGCTGGCAAAAGGTGCCGACGGAGTCTTGATCGGCGGTTGCCATTTCGGCGACTGCCACTACGTCGAAGGTAATTACAAAACCTTTCGCCGCATGCGCATGTTGAACCGGTTGCTCCTTGCGCTGGGCATCGAGCCCGAAAGGGTTCGGTTGGAATGGATCGCCGCCTCCGAAGGCGACAAGTTGCGCCACGTCGTCAACGAAATGGTCGATCGCATCCGCGCGCTCGGTCCGCTCAACCTACCAGAGCGATTCCAAAGCTGGAATCGGGAGCTAAGCCATCAGACTCCGCCGTGCGAAGGTGTCCTTGGCTAGAAGGAATCAACCCAGCTCCCGCAACACAATCATGCCCATGCCCAAGCCTAAACTGGCCATCTACTGGTGCGCTTCCTGCGGCGGCTGCGAGGAAGCCGTCGTAGACTTGGCTGAGGAGATTGTTGAACTGCTTCAATCTGTAGACCTCGTCTTTTGGCCCTGTGCTACGGACCTCAAACGAGCTGATCTAGAGCACCTACCAGATCAAGCGATTTTCGTTAGTTTAATAAACGGAGCCATTCGCACCACCGAACAGGAAGAAATGGCGCATCTGCTGCGCCAAAAGAGCCGTTTCCTCATCGCTTACGGCGCATGTGCTCATCTGGGAGGCATCCCAGGCTTGGCCAACCAATTCAGCCGCGAAGAGATCCTCCGTTATTACTTTGAAACGGGGCCGTCCACGGTGAACCCAGAAAAGGCCCAACCCCAGCCCTCTTACACCTGTGGCCATCACACCCTCACGCTCCCCGACCTCCATTACAAGGTCCGAGCATTAGACCAAGTGGTTTCGGTCGATTACTACATCCCCGGTTGCCCGCCCACCCCTACCCTAACCCGAAACGCATTGAAGGCCCTACTAGCCGAAAACCCGCCGCCGCCGGGCTCCGTACTCGCGCCCGACGTCGCCCTCTGCGACCAATGTCCCAGAAAGGCTACCAAGCCGCTCCAGCTCAGCTTCACACGTTTTCAGCGACCGCATCTGGCCCCCATTGATCCTCAACAATGCCTCCTTGCGCAAGGGTTCCTTTGCTTGGGCCCGGCTACCCGGGCCGGATGCGAAGCACTCTGTCCCCGCGGAAACATGCCATGCAGCGGTTGCTTCGGCCCCACCTCGCGCGTGCGCGATCCGGGGGCCAAAATCCTTTCCAGCCTCTGCGCCAATCTAGCCCCCAAAACAGCCGAGGAAATCGACGCCGTGTTGGATACCATCCCTGATCCCATCGGCACGTTCTACCGTTACAGCCTGCCCCGAAGCTTGCTCCGAGGCAAAGTGAATACGTCTCCAACCAATCACGCTTCTTGAACGCCATGCAGGAAGCAGCCCAAGCCATTTGGAATCAGGCAGCTCAACAAGCCAAGGCCGCTTACGCCGAGGCACGTCGCAGGGTCACCATCGATCCCATCACCCGGCTGGAAGGACACGGTAAGATCGACATCTTTCTGGACAGTCAGGGCAACGTAGAGCAGGCCTACCTGCAGGTTCCCGAAATGCGAGGATTCGAGGTCTTTTGCCAAGGCCGGCCCGCCGAGGAAATGCCCCAGATCACGAGCCGAATTTGCGGCGTATGTCCCACCGCCCATCACATGGCCGCTACTAAGGCCCTCGACGACCTCTACCGGGTCGAGCCACCACCGGCCGCACGCAAACTCCGCCAGCTCGTTTACCACGCCTTCATGCTGGAGGATCATGCCCTCCACGTGTACCTGTTGGGCGGACCCGACTTTATCGTGGGTCCGGATGCCCCCGCCGCTCTACGCAATGTGCTCGGGGTCAGCCAAAAGCTTGGACCCGACATCGCCCGTCGCGTTATCAGTATCCGACGGCGGCTCCGCGATATGATCACCTGGCTGGGCGGCAAAGTGATTCATCCCGTGCTCGGATTACCGGGAGGAGTCGCCAAACGACTGGATCCTGCACAGCTTCCCGAGTTTCGACAGTTGGCCATAGATGCCTTGGACTTTGCCCTCTTTACCCACGACATATTCCAGAACCTCGTGCTGAAAAACCCCGACTACATGCAGCTCATTACTGCATCTGAATACACCCATCGAACCTATTACATGGGGCTCGTTGACGCCCAAAATTGCGTCGATTTTTACGACGGCAAGCTCCGCGTGGTCACCCCGGAAGGTCAGCCTTACGCCTGTTTCGATGCCCGCGACTACCGTGATTATATCGCTGAACACGTCGAGCCGTGGAGTTACGTCAAGTTCTGTTACTTAAAGCCGCTCGGTTGGCACGGCTTCCAAGAAAGTCCCCAAAGCGGCATTTACGCCGTCGCCCCCTTGGCGCGGCTCAACGCCGCCGAAGCCCCTGCCACACCACGCGCCCGGGAAGCCGCTCAGAGCTTTTTCCAAACCCTCGGAGGTAAACCCGTGCACCACACCCTGGCCAATCACTGGGCCCGCGCCATTGAGATCATCCAAGCCGCCGAACAAATGGTCCAGCTCATCCATGACCCCGAAATCACCAGCGATCAAATCCGCCGGTTACCCACCGAAAAACCCACCGTAGGCATCGGCGTGGTCGAAGCTCCACGCGGCACACTAATCCATCATTACGAAACCGATGAACGCGGCCTCATCACCCGGGCCAACCTCATCGTTGCCACCCAAAACAACGCAGCCCGCATCGCTATGAGCGTGGATCGCGCCGCTAAGGCCCTAATCCGAAACGGAAACGTCGCGGAGGGAATCCTCAACCGAATCGAAATGGCATTCCGCGCGTACGACCCATGCTTCGGCTGCGCCACCCATGCTCAACCCGGCCGACTACCGCTCACTCTAAACTTGTACGACTCCCAAAGGCGCCTGATCCGCCAAATCGTACGACATTGATTCAGTCCGCCCTCTACGCATTCTTTTCCACACCCTCGTAGATTTGCACCGACAGCACTTCCCACCAGCCTACCAAACCGGAAAAAGGAACCGGTTAACAGCCAACCACAGGAACAACCAACTCTGAATCGGACCTTGAGCCACGTTTGGAACCCGTCCCCTGGCTCAAGCTCGACTCTGACCCATCTTTTCGGTCAGCCTCTCTCAAAATGCCTTCTAATGCGACTGCCCATCCCGTCCCGGCCCCAGTAAGAATAAGCCGGACACCCCACAATGCCTCGGCATCGGGCTCGCCTTGAACGCGCTCCAAACCGTCTGCGCGCTTGTCAGGTCCTTCAGAACAATTACCAACACCCTCAGGAACAGGGTCATCTTCAACAAGGTCATTCTGCTCCAGAACCCGACCCCCTTACTAAAAATCGCATTCGAAAACCCGAGAACAGTCCACCAAATCCAAAACCAGGTTTGCACCGGAACAAATGGCATGCCACACGCTCCCTGATGACACGCGAGACTAAGTCCAAGCTGCAGGCGGCCGATTCTTGAAATCTATGCCAACCAAACCGAACTGTCGCCACAAGAAAGATGCTGCCGAAGCTCTGGGCTTGCTTATGGAGTGGCCTACGGCTTTTGGATGCAGCTCCAGCCCAATCTATGCCCATCCAATTGGACGTTGCCCCGTTCATTAGTCCACAAGTTTCCATTCCAGCCAATCCGGCTAATTAGGGCACCGGCACCATGCAGGCCTGGCTTCAAAACCTAATTGCTGCCTACAACAATCTCCATGACCATGATCTGCCCGCGCTCATTGGCCTGCCGGTGGTGGACGTCAGCACGCCCACCGGGCCTACGCAACTGACCATTTCCGTGGCCAGCTACCAATACCTGACGATCCACTGGGGCGGACCCCAGAAGAACCCAAGAATGATTATACACAAGCTTGGTACCTGGACTGTCTCGTGAGCTCCTTCATGTTGACCGCACCGGGGAAATACGGCCTTTCAGGGTACCGCTTGTGGAACTACATCTCGCCAGCGTCTGCCCCCCCGTCTGCCCGAAGGCGGTCACACCGTCATCCTACACGGTTTCGGCCTGCTCGCCTTGCCGATCGGCTTATGGCAGAGACGCCTCAGGATCCCGACACCAGCATAACCCTTCTTTAAGAATCACGCCCAGCTAACCGATCCCTACATCTCCTCAACCGTAAAGCCAAAGCGGCCAGGCGGAGGAAATCCGGCCCACCAGTTGGATCCTGCCGTTTGCATCCTTAACCTAAAAAACATGCCGCACCCTCATACATTCCAAAGGGTGAATCGTACCTTCCTAGGCCAAACGCCAAGATCACCGCTTCGTTGTCTAACTCGTTGGACGAGCCCTGCTTTTGCGAAAATGCCATTCAACTTTCATCATATCGGCAGACTGACCCGGATCCGCATCATCCTCTCTCCCCCGGACGAACTGAGCGTCCCAAAGCCGAAGAGCCGCACGTATGCCACATAACGGGACATAGATCCGGCCTCAAGCCGCATCCATTTCTCACCAAATCTGGCCAAACAGTTCGGCAAAGCAGCTCTACAGAAATCCCAGTTAGCTCGGCAAATCCCAGCCCTGGCTCCCAGCTTCCACCCTACTAACCGTACAAGGCGTCTGAATAACGGCTCCGGCTCTGTTTCTACAACGGCGAAATGGGGTGCTGGCGCCCTCTCATTCACACCCCTGCCATGGCACTGCCGAGCCAGGTCGCTTTTCGCGCACCTCCTTTCGTAACAAACCTGTAAAGTTTACCAGATGAAGAGACCATGGTTTTCCGGCGTTTTTGACACTTTTGGGAAAGCCATCCAAACTGTCGTAGAACCCTCGCAGCGCACGATTTTGCCAACCTGTTTGAGACCAACTCGATACCGCCGAGTTCATTAAGATGTGCTCATGAATGGTATCATTTATGCTCCTTTGCCAAAGGGTGGGTTCGATCGGCCCATTCTGTAAAAAATCAACGAAAACCCGTGCCACGAAGGATGAGCATGCTATGAATGACACGTTAACAATGACAAGCGTTCGCGCGCGCTTTTAGTGGGAACGGCCCTTCTGGCGCAATCAGTTTCGGCAGTTCCCATTCGACTGGACACCGCTCCGTAAATTCAGCCAAACACATCGGTTCCGGATAATCCGAGTAACCAAGGGGTGGGGACCACACGCAGTTGGCTCCAAAGTCTGGTAAACGAGTATAACAATGTGAATAATCCCGACCTTCCGACTGTAGCTCTAACCCCAGCCGTGGATGTAAGCCCGGTAGATAGCCCTTTGACATTAACCATCTCGGTGTTGGGCTATCTCTACCTGACGGCACACTGGGGACAGGGGCAAACGCAGGATCATACTCAAGCCTGGTATCTGGGGGGTTCACTGGCTATCTTCACGCTTAATGCCCCTGGCAGAAACGGCTTATCCGGCTATCGGCTCTGGAACCAGGTGCCGGTCAATCCACCGCCACCAGTTCCGGATGCAGGTGCGACCGGACTCTTGCTCGCGATGGGAGTAGTGGCTCTGTGGACAGGCTCGCGTCGGGGTCAAAATAGACTAGGTTGATCACCGGTGGCCGGTCTAAGTCCCAACTTGCGATAACTACGCTCGGTCGCCACGCGGCCTTGCGGCGTGCGTTTAAGGTACCCTTCCATGATGAGATAGGGTTCGTACACTTCCTCAATCGTGTCGGGTTCTTCGCCCACTGCCACGGCCAAAGAATTAATGCCCACCGGCCCGCCGCCAAACTTTACCAGCACTGCCTCGAGAATCCGCTTGTCCATTTCGTCCAAACCGTCCTGATCGATCTCCAACATCGCCAAGGCACGATCGGCCACTGCACGGTCAATGCGACCATTGCCACGGACCTGGGCATAGTCCCTGACCCGTTTCAACAGATTGTTCGCGATTCGGGGTGTCCCTCGACTCCGCCGCGCGATCTCAAAGGCGGCTTCCTCATCCACCGTCACTGCCAGGATCCTGGCGGATCGCAGCACCACTTGTTGCAAATCTGCGGCGCTGTAGTAATCCAGTCGTTCTCGAATGGGAAACCGGGTCAAAAGGGGAGAGGTCAACAGCCCGCTTCGCGTCGTGGCGCCAATCAAGGTGAACCGTGGCAGATTGATCCGAACACTGCGCGCATTCGGCCCTTGATCAATCACAATGTCCAACTTGAAATCCTCCATCGCGGGGTAGAGGTATTCTTCAATCGTCTTCTGCAACCGGTGAATCTCATCGATGAACAGAACGTCACCAGGGTCCAAATTCGTCAATAAGCCGGCCAAGTCGGCCGCCTTTTCGATGGCCGGACCGCTAGTGCAACGGATGTTGGCGTGCATCGCGCGCGCCAAAATGTGGGCCAGAGTGGTTTTGCCAAGACCGGGTGGCCCACTCAACAGAATGTGATCCATCGGTTCACCACGTTGCCGCGCCGCTGCCACAGTGATCTCCAACCGTTCCTTGACTCGGGCCTGCCCCACAAACTCGGCAAACACAGAGGGCCGCAGCGTCTGTTCCAACGCCGCGTCGGGTTTGTTCAATACGTCCCGGATGAAACGCTCGGGCATGAATCGCAACATGACGGATCCCCCCTGTCTCGACAAGGGGGAAAACCCTCGGAACCGGTTGCCTACTCGACTCGCACGCCCGCCGCCTGCATTGCCTGCCAGCGCCGGTTGAAGGCAACGCAATCTTGGTAACGCACACCCGCGCCGCCGAAAATGTCCAAGGCCGAGCCAATCGTCAAATCCACGCGACCTCGACTTACACGCGTGACCAATTCCAAGTCTTCCAGGGATCGGGCTCCGCCTGCATACGTCACCGGGATAGGGGACCACGCCGCCAATTTCTCCACCAGCTCCAGATCCACGCCCCGGCACAAGCCTTCCACATCTACGGCGTGCACAAGAAATTCCGCACAAGAACGTGCCAGATGCGCCAGCGTGTCCGCCGATAACACAAGCTCGGTCCAGGTCTGCCAACGGTGAATCACAACTCTGTAAGCGTCACCCTGACGCCGACAACTCAAATCAATCACGACACGCTCCCGACCCACACTGCGGACCAACGCTGCCAGGCGATCCTCATCCAACCGTCCATCGCGGAACAACCAACTTGTGACAATTACATGCGAAGCGCCGGCATCCAGCCAACTTGACGCATTCTCGGCCGTCACCCCGCCGCCGACCTGTAACCCGCCCGGGTAAACTGCCAGAGCCGACTTCGCTTGTTCCTCATTGCCTGGGCCCAACATGATCACATGGCCACCGGTCAGACCGTCCTGCCGGTACAACGCGGCGTACCATGAAGCCGGTCGATCGGATACAAAATGCGTCTGGAGCCGATTCGGAGCAGCATCGTCCAGTGTGCCGCCCACGATTTGCTTCACCCGCCCATCATGTAAGTCGATACACGGTCGAAACATCTCATCCAATCTACCCAATCGGGTTCGCACAACCAGCCCGGAGCCAGTGGCGCGCGGTCGTTTATCTGACGGAGTCAGTCTTGGAACCGCTCAAACCAACCTGTGGGTGTCGCCCCATCCACCAGTAACGGGCAAAGTAAAGCATCAATCCTGCTGCCAACCAGAGTCCAAATCGCCACCACGTGCGTGCCGGCAATTGAGCCATCAACCAAAGGCTGGTCGCCATGGCGCCCAACGGCACCCAGGGCACCCACGGCGTCCGAAAAGGGCGAGGCCGATCCGGCTCACGCCACCGCAACACAAGCACGCCGGCCGCCACCACGGCGAAGGCAAACAAAGTCCCAATGTTACACAGCTCGACCATCTCCTCGATGTGAGTAATGGCCGCGACCCCGGCCACAAACGCACCCGTGATAAGCGTCGCCACGTGTGGTGTCCGGTATTGCGCATGCACGCGTGCCGCCCATGCAGGCAACAGGCCATCGCGAGCCATGCAAAAGAGAATCCGTGGTTGCCCAAGTTGAAACACCAACAAGACCGAGGCCGTAGCGACCACGGCACCCAGCGCCATCCAACCACCCAACCAGGATACACCCTTCTCCACAAACGCAAGCGCCAACGGGTCGGCTACATGTCGCAGCCGTTGCCACGGCACCATGCCCGTCAGTACCAATGACACCGCCACATACAACCCTGCGCAAACGAGTAAACTGCCCAATATCCCTCGCGGTATATCCCTCTGCGGATTTCGCGTCTCCTCCGCTGCGGTGGAAACCGCATCAAAACCAATGTAAGCAAAGAACACAATGGCGGCGCCGTGCATGACTCCTTTCCACCCGTGTGGCATGAATGGCTGCCAGTTTGCAGGATCCACATAAAACGCCCCCACCCCCACAAACAGGCCGATGATCAACAACTTCAACCACACCATGGCCGCATTGAAACGCGCACTTAGCTGAATCCCGCGGACTAGGACCCACGTGATCAAGCCAACAATGCCGGCCGCCGGTAGGTTCAGCACGAGCGGTACCCCCCATACACGCGGCGCTTCCGTGAGTGCCCGGGCCTTTTGTTGCAATGTCAGCGGCAGCGCCGACGCGTCGCCCCCCTGAACCACCCATGCCTGAAGCTCCCGCGCCGCAGTGGCGGCCGACCGATAATCCGTCCCTAACCATGAAGGCCATGTCCAGCCCAGTCCGGCCCACAACCTCTGAAAATAATCGGACCAACTAATGGCCACTGCGACGTTCCCAATGGCATACTCCAGGATCAGATCCCAACCTATGATCCACGCTACCAGCTCGCCCAGGGTGGCATAGGCATACGTGTAGGCCGAACCCGAAACCGGCACCAACGCCGCCAGCTCCGCATAACACAGCCCTGCCAACCCACACGCAACAGCAACCAGCAAAAACGACAAAACCAGGGCCGGACCCGCCCCCGCATAATGTTCGCCACCCGCCGCTGCCGTGCCTGCAGTGGAAAAGATACCTGCACCCACAATCGCGCCCACACCCAACAAAACCAACTGACCCGATCCCAACGCCCGGCGCAGGCGCAGCTCAGGAGGGATCTGCGACTCTACCAACGCCTCAATAGGTTTCCGACGCCACAAACGGGTACCGACTTGCATTCGGCTCTGCTGTACGGTCGCGTTTGCGCCATCCATCTCGCCTCGTGCCACTAACGCTATACGTCTATGACCGGACCTGAACCACCAGCGGGCGGTTTGCCCCAACGAGTTCGTCGCACCACCACTGGATCCCCGCGTAATCCGGTCAGTCGGGCTAACAATCCACTCGTCACACTGATGACCAAAGCACCCCAGAACGCGGCCCAAAAATCTTCCACAATAAAGCGCGGCGCCATCAGCCAACCCACAAACCACAACAACGCCCCGTTGATCACCAACATAAAAAGCCCCAACGTTACCAACACCAAGGGCAAAGACAAAACCACCAACACCGGACGAACCACCGCATTCAGAATCCCCAACAACAATGAGGCTACCATTAGGTCAAGCGCCTCCTGATAACGCACCCCCGGCACAAGATACACCGCTACCAACACGGCAAGCGTGCCTATCAACCATTGCTGCAAGAACCGTTTCATCCCACGTCCCTCTAAGCAGGACTCGAATCCACACCCGGCCCCGGCACGGCAACCAACAATTCCGTTGGAGTCAGCATCTCCAATTCCAACGACTCCACCGCCGCGGGAACCAGACAAAACCCGCCCGCTTCCAATTCCACCGCCTCGGCGTGAGCTGTCACCTTCAAACGGCCACGGACCACGGCCAAAATCCGGCACCATCCACCCCTCCAACAGACCGAGACCGCACCCGACCATCGCCATAATTCCACGCGAAACAGCGGGTGTTCAATCAGACGGCGCTGCCAACCTGACTCTGCAGGCATCCATACCTCTGGCAACGGGCCAGGCTCTACATCCTCAAACCGGATCGAAGCCAATGCTTCCGTCAGGTGCAACGCGCGTGGCCGACCGTCCAATCCGAGCCGACCCCAATCGTACACCCGATAAGTCGTGTCCGAATTCTGTTGGATTTCGAACACAACGACGCCGGCGCCCAAGGCATGAATCCGACCGCTTGGGATGAACACTGCATCGCCGGGACGAACAACAAAACGATGAGCGCAATCAACAACGCGCCCCTCTCGAAGACACTGCTCCCAAACTTCCCGCGTCGTGCCGCGACGCAACCCGGCATAGATCACTGCACCTGGATCGGCCGCCGTCACGTACCAAAGCTCTGTCTTGGGCTCACCTCCCAGTCGCGCGGCCACGTCGGCCGGCGGATGCACCTGCAGCGATAGCAACTCACGTGCGTCCAAGACCTTTACAAGTAATGGGAAACGACCTCCTGCATCGGCGGCAGCCCCGAGCAACGCGGTCCGATGCTGTTCCATGAGCCAACGCAAATCCCGACCTGCCCACCGCCCATTGCGGATCACACTGACGTCGCCCGGTCGATCGGTCACCTCCCACGACTCACCAATAAGCCGACCCACCGGCAACGGCTTACCATAAAGCTCTGCCAGCCTTCGCCCCCCCCAAACGCGCTCCTTGAACCTCGGCTCCAGTAGGAGAGGATAAAACATCAAGTCAGCTTTCCTCTCTAACTCAGGCAAAGCAAAACGCGGCCCTTCAAACCCCTCACGCTGCCCCGGCCACACGGTCCTCTCGGACCGGACCGGACTGAACCGGCGCCTCAACCGCAGTGAGTTCTGCCGGTGCAGTCAGTCGAGAAGGTTGCCGGGCATAACGTCCATATGCCCGGAACTTCGCATAACGGCAGCGCCTCCGCTCTTGTCCAGACAGCGGCAATAACTCGCTCAAGTGCCGCACAATGGCCTCCTTCAAAGCCGCAGCCGCGGCTTCCGGATCATTATGCGCCCCGCCCAGCGGTTCCGGGATCACCTCGTCCACCAAACCCAATGCCAACAGGTCCGAAGCCACAATCTTGAGCGCTTCAGCCGCCTGAGGTGCGGCTGAACGATCCTTCCACAAAATTGCCGCACAGCCCTCCGGACTGATCACCGAATAGTAAGCGTTTTCCAAAATCAATACCCGGTCTGCAACTCCAATCCCCAACGCGCCGCCTGACCCGCCCTCGCCGATCACCACTGAGACAATCGGCACTTCCATCATCATCATCTCCCGCAAATTCACCGCGATCGCCTCTGCGATATGCCGTTCCTCAGCGCCTATGCCCGGATACGCACCGGCTGTGTCAATCAGCGTCACAATCGGCAACTGGAACTTGTCAGCCAACCGCATCAAGCGCAGTGCCTTACGATATCCCTCCGGATGAGCCGAACCGAAATTCCGCAAAATGTTTTCCTTGGTGTCCCGACCCTTTTGCGTACCGATCACCATGACCGGTTGACCATCGATACGAGCAAATCCGCCCACCACCGCTCGGTCATCCGCATACAACCGATCCCCGTGCAGCTCCTCAAAATCCGTGAACGCAAGCCGCACATAATCCAGCATGTACGGCCGCTTGGGATGACGCGCCAACTGAACCCGTTGCCACGGCGTCAATTGCGTGAAGATCTGCCGACGGGTCTCAACCAATTTCTCTTCAATCCTTCGAATCTCTTCCTCAAAAGCTGCATCCATCCCATGCGCCGCCGCGTGCTTGCGCAACTCATCCAGTTTCGCCTGCAACTCCACAATGGGCTTTTCAAAGTCCAAATAGTGCTTCATCGACTCCCTTCACACTAGAGCCGCCTGCAGCCGCTGGCAACGGCGAAACACCCGAGCCCAAACATACCCACCAACAACAGTCCTGTCCCGAAATCAGCCCCAAGTTCTGAACAAGCCAGGATCGAAAAGATGTCCCGCCTTGCGTGTTCATGGCTCGGTCCAAAAGCTTTCCCCCAAAACCGTTATGATCGGGACTGTAACGTTATGGGTCCAACAAAAGCATCTCCTCCGCCACGAAGGCTAAGCAGGAAGGCGCGTAAACATCCACAAAAAACCCCGTCAGCCTTCCAAAATGACTGCCGAAGATAAGGCCGGCCAAACGCAAATTTGGACGAGGTCAAATGCAGCATCACCTCACGTCAAGAACATTGCCCCACATCAGCCAGCCCAAGAGCACCAAGACCGCTAGCGCCGTCCACCACCAAAACCAGGACACGCCCTCTGGTTTCCATCTTGCCGATCCAGGCTCGCCCCGCCCAAATTCGCGCTGAATAAATTTGTCGTAGTGAAAGGGACCGGATTCCCACTCCGCAGAGGTGCCCGACCATGCCTGTGTCCAGCCGCTTTGCTCATCCGCGCCGCATTCCGGACATCTTTCGGCCTCCGGATCCAGCCGGGAGCCGCAACAAGGGCAGATAGGCGGGGCCATGCTCATGCAGTCCCACAGACAGAAGACCCAATCGCTCGGGACTCACCGGAAAGTCAGCCTGCCCCGGCGTACTCCTCATCCGTGCGCAATACAAGCTCCATCAAAATATAATCATGTTTAATGCCTTGCATGTCCTTCACGTGATCCGGGATGCGCACCAATTGAGAAAAGCCGAGCACGGCAAACAGCTTCATCGCCGCTTCCTGCTCGCCGATAAATTCGGCCTCCACCTTTTCCAAACCAAGATTTCGCGCCACTTCGACAATTTCAGACACCAACGCACGCGCCAGACCGCGACCCCGAAAACGTGGATGGACCAAGACGCTGACCCGCCCTACGTGACGCTTCCAGCCGCCCAATTGCTGATGCAAGGTGGCATCCCCCACAATCCGCGTGCCTGCCAATGCCAGCAAGGGCAGGTTCCGGCCATAATCAATGTTCTGACACCAATTCCGGATTACAGCTCGATCGGTCACGCGGTGTTTGATGAACATCCTCTCCTGCTCCGGCACCGCCAGAAAAAACTCGTGAAAAGCCGGCTCGTCGGTGCTCTGCAGCGGCCGGATAATCACCTCGCTACCGTCTTTCAAGCAGATGGCTTTGGGAAACTTCTGAAGTTCAAGTTCAAGCGACATAATTGATGGCCCAGCTCAGATCGGAGTATGAAATCATCGGATATTCTGCGCAAGCCCGTCCCCAACCAAAGACAACAGATTCAGCTTTCGGTGCCTGCAAACCCCAACTAACAACACTTGCTCAACTTCAAGCGGAAACACCATCCTGAAAGGACCATCTCCGAAACGGTTTCCGCAGCCTCTCGTTCAAGATCCCGAACTTATCGTGCTCCATTTCCTGACGCTATTGCAAGCAAACGGACGCACTCCTTGCACAGCGCTCCAAAAAACCTACTTTCACCGGTGCTAACGGCCCGCTCCGTTCGCGTCTGGGAAACCTGTTATCATGGCTCCGACCAATTCCAAAACCCGCCAAACGACGTAAATCACGCAGGCCTCGTCTCGTGCGTTCAGCCCTTGGGACGGCATTCCGATCGGACCCAGTCGATGTATGCCTCGAGCCCCTCCTGCACCGGCACCACGACGAACTCCGGCACTTGATACGGATGTTCGCGTCGAACCAAGGCTTGCAAAGCCGCCAAGCATGCACGCAACGTCTTGCAAATCAACAACACCTCCGGGCTCTGCTCAATTTTCCCTTGCCACCAATAATGCGACTCCACTGCCGGCAGCAGATTGACACACGCCGCCAAACGGGCCTCGACCATACAGGTCGCCAGCCGCCGAGCAGTGTTCATATCGGGTGCCGTGACCAACACCAAGACCAAATCCGATATTGCGGCAAGATTTGATGTTTGTTGCATGTTCCTCCTCGAAAGCCTCTAACAGTTGACGCGCGATTCACGGCAGTCCAATAAACAGCGCACCAGCAAGAACAGGTCAACCTGCTGCAAAATGCAGCGTGCCACGATGCGGGGATGGGCGCAATATTCGAAGCAGCCCACAAGAACCAGGTTGAAATAAACTCCAAGACACGCGCGCTCAGCGTTCCATGATCTCCGCGCCCACTCAATTCCGAAATGCTTCGAGGAAGAATCCAAGCTGCCAAGTATCCGGCTCAGCCTTAAAAGATCCAAAGGGCCACTCGCATCCACCACCCGCCGGCGACCAAACAAGCGCAACGCTCCTAGCTCAGGCAGCAAAGGTCCTGTAAAGCAACTGAGCTGCGCCACTGGCGCCACGCGACCTGCGCGTCGACCGCAACCTGAGATGTAAACCTCACCTCCACGAGCCAGAGGCCAGACCCGCGCCCAACCAGACAGCAACCAACAGCCGGATGGCAGCCCCGCGTTTGGATCTGCGGCATTACCACGGCATGGGCTACTCGAAGGAATATCTAACTTATTTACAAGCATCGGGATGTGCCACAACAAGCAACGGCCGGCGGTGGACTGTGAGTCTGCCTCCGGCTCTACCCAATCCGCGCTGTTGGTCGTTTGTAAAAGCTGCTTGCGTCTGGATTGCCACGAGGATAAATTCGTTCCTCTATCTAAAGCAACGAAAGGGCGATCTCTATGCGACGTCCCCGAGCAGTTAAAACGCGAAAAGCCGTGGCGAAGCGGTTCAAAATCACCGCAACCGGCAAAGTCCTGCGCTCTCGCGCCGGACGCCGGCACCTGTTGCAGGGGAAAAGCCCGAAGCGCCGACGCTCCCTGCGCAAGCAAGTCCCTGTGCCGGAGGCCGACGCTGCACGAGTGTTGGCCAATTTGCCCTTCACTCATCGGGGCTGAAAAATAGTTGGAGCCATCTGCCCGGATCATTGAGCTATGCGAGTGACCAACGCGCCCGCTTCCCGGAAACGCCGGAAACGCATGATCCAAGCCGCCAAGGGCTTTCGGATGCGGCGTTCCAAGCTCTACCGATATGCCTCCGACGCTTTGGATCATGGCCGTCAGTATGCGTATCGCGATCGCCGGACTCGGAAACGCAATTTCCGTCAGTTGTGGCAGATTCGCATCAATGCAGCCGCTCGCGCTGCCGGCCTCACGTACAACCGGTTCCTGGAGGGGCTCAAGGCTGCCGGTTGCGCTTTAAACCGCAAAATTCTGGCTGATTTGGCCGCCCAAGACACAGCAGCCTTTGCCGAACTTGTGAAGCTGTCCAAAGACGCTCTGCAGGCCAAACAGGCCCGAAGTGTCCAACCGGCCTAACGATTGTGCCCTTGCGCCGGTCGAAGCTGGCCAGCCAAAGGCTTAAGCCCTTGCATGGTCTGGGACCGGCAATGAGGTCGCAGGGTCTTAGCCGGCGCATCTTGCATCCGTGTGAAAGTTGGTTGCCAATTGCCGCAACAAACCCAAAGTGAGGTGCGCCCGTTTGCAGGGGAGAGATGATGGCCGAGGAGGCATTCATGATTCATCCCACGGCCATCATCGACCCTGAGGCCCAACTCGATCCCACGGTAGTCGTGGGGCCCTATGCGGTGATCGGTCGGGATGTTGAGCTGGGTCCACACTGCGTGGTGGGACCGCATGTGGTGTTATGGGGCCGACTAAAGGCGGGTGCACACAACCGCTTTCACGCAGGCTGCGTCATCGGCGATGCACCTCAAGACCTGAAATATCAGGGTGATTCCACTGGCATTTGCATCGGCGATTACAACGTATTCCGAGAACATGTAACTGTTCATCGCAGCAATCGGCCGGAGGAAGACACCTGGATCGGCTCGCACAATCTGTTCATGGCCCATGCGCATATAGCGCATAATTGCCGGGTCGGCAACCATGTGATTTTGGCCAACGGTGCCCTGCTGGGCGGGCACGTCGTGATCGAGGACCGGGCGTTCATTTCCGGCAATTGTTTGGTGCATCAGTTCGTAAGGGTAGGCACGCTGGCCATGATGCAGGGCGGCGCAGCCATTAGCTTGGACCTGCCACCGTTCACCATTGCATGGGGAGACAACAGCCTGGCCGGCCTGAACGTAGTGGGATTACGCCGCGCAGGCATGCCTCCTGATGTGCGACTGGAACTTCGGCGGTTGTATCGTTTCTTGTTCCTATCCGGGCGCCCCCTCCGGCAGGCTGCCGCCGAGGCTCGAGAAAGGTTTCACTCCGAAGCGGCCCAAACCCTGATCCGGTTTGTTGTTGAAAGCCGGCGCGGTCTCTGCCGACATGTCACGCGAGCGCGGGGCGTCCAAAGGAAGCCGATTGACTCGGAATTTGAAAGCCCGTCCCGTTCCGGACAAGAAGGCGACCTCAGCTGAGCCCGGCAGCTGGGGCGCTACAGCCGATCATGAGCTCGCTGGCGCGGACGGCGCGACCGGACGCAATCGCACCAACAAGTCTTTGGCTTCCACCACATCGCCGCTGGCCACCAAAATCTCAGCCACCTCGGCATCTTGAGGCGCTTGCACAGTAGTCTGCATTTTCATTGCTTCCAATGCCAACAACCGGTCGCCCTTGCGCACAGTCATCCCCACGCTAATGGGAAGGGCCGTGATAACACCCGGGATAGGCGCGCCCACTTGCCAAGGATCACTTGGGTCAGCCTTGGGCCGGGACTTGACCTTGGGTTGTACCGACTTGTCGACCACCACCACTTGGCGCGGCATGCCGTTTAGTTCAAACGCAACGACGCGTTTGCCCTCTTCATCCACCGGGCCCACACTGATAAGACGAATGAACAGGGTTTTGCCGGGCTCGAGATCCACCGTGATCTCCTCGCCGGGCTTCATTCCGTAGAAAAAGGCGGGCGTGGGCAGTACCGAAAGGTCGTCGTACGCAGCCCGAGTCTTTGCAAACTTCAAAAACACGTCCGGATACATGAGATAACTGAACACGTCGTCGCGTGTGACCTCCCGACGCAAGCGAGTCGTCAGTTCCTGCCGGACGACTTCCAGGTCGATCGGCTTGAGCCGCGCGCCGGGACGACCCCGATACGGTTTGCGATCGCCCAGCACGATTTTCTGCAACTTTCGGGGCCAACCGCCCGGAGGTTGCCCCAACCCGCCCATTAACATGTCCACCACGGATTCGGGAAAAGACAAACTGCCCGGCTTGAGCTTCAACACGTCCGCCGGCCTCAACCCGCGGCTAACCAGGAAAATGGTCATGTCGCCCACCACCTTGCTGCTGGGCGTCACCTTCACAATATCGCCGAAGAGCTGATTCACCTCCGCGTAGGTCCGTTCAATTTCGGGCCAGCGATCCAGCAGGCCCATGGCCGCTGCTTGCTCCTTCAGATTCGTGTACTGTCCGCCCGGCATTTCATGCACGTACACCAGCGCGCTACCAGAACGAGGCGACGTGTCAAACGGCGCATAAAATTCGCGTACGGCCTCCCAATAGTCCGCCAGTTCATTCAGCGCCTCCAGGTCCAGCTCTGTATCGCGCGGATGCCTCTGCAAGGCGGCCACAATCGAATTCAGGCACGGCTGACTGGTTGAACCGGACAGGGGGGCAATGGCCAGGTCCACGATGTCCGCTCCGGCTTCCACCGCCGCCAGCACGCTGGCTGAAGCAATCCCACTGGTATCGTGGGTGTGAAAATGCACGGGCAGGCCGATCTCTTCCTTGAGCGCGCGGACCAGGGCGCGCGCCGCGAAGGGCTTGCACAGGCCGGCCATGTCTTTGATGCCCAAAATGTGGGTCCCCATCCGCCTCAATTCCCGTGCCAACTTCAAATAGTAATCCAGCGAATATTTAGTCCGGCGTGGGTCCAAAATGTCGCCGGTATAACAAATGGCCCCCTCACAAAGCGCGTGCGTCTCCTGCACGGCCTCCATGGCCACTTTCAAATTCGGCAGGTAGTTGAGCGAATCAAAGATCCGGAACAGGTCGATCCCTTGGGCCGCCGCATGTTTGACAAAGCCGGCTACAACATTGTCCGGATAATTCGAATATCCCACCGCATTCGACCCCCGAAACAGCATCTGGAAACAGATGTTCGGCACCAGTTCACGAAGCCGGCGCAAGCGCTCCCACGGATCCTCATAAAGGAAACGCATGGAAGTGTCGAACTTGGCGCCACCCCACATCTCCAGACTGAACAGGTTCGGCACGCGTCGGGCCAACACCCCAGCCACGCGTTCCATGTCATACGTCCGCAAACGTGTGGCCAGCAGCGACTGGTGCGCATCCCGAAAGGTCGTGTCCGTCACCAATACCCGCCTCTGCGATAAAATCCACTCCGCAAACCTCTGCGGGCCCAAGTCCAACAACAGTTGTCGCGTGCCTGGAGGCGGTGGCTGGCGCAGGTCGCAAGCTGGAACCCGGGGCCGCGGCAAGGATTTGGGCTGCCATCCCTTGGCCTGGGGGTTGCCATTCACGATGACCTCACCCAGAAACGTCAACAACTTGGTGGCTCGATCCCGCCGCGGGGCAAACCGGAACAGTTCCGGCGTCTCGTCAATCATCGTGGTCGTGGCCAGGCCGCGCCGGAACACTTCATGCCGGATGACATTCTCCAAAAACGGGATATTCGTCTTCACGCCGCGGATCCGGAACTCCCGCAAGGCACGATCCATGCGCTGACAGGCGATTTCAAACGTTCTTCCGTAGGCCGTCACCTTGACCAGGAGCGAATCATAAAAGGGTGTAATGACTGCTCCGGCGTAGCCCATCCCTCCATCAAGTCGCAGGCCAAATCCGCCCGCGGAGCGATACGTCAGAATGCGGCCGTAATCGGGCGCAAAATTGTTCTCCGGATCTTCCGTCGTGATGCGACATTGGATGGCATACCCGTTGCGGGGGATCTCCTCCTGAGGCGGGATCCCCACCTCCGGATCGAATAACGACCGTCCCAACGCCACCAGCATTTGCGACCGGACCAAATCGATGTTGGTAATCACCTCCGTCACGGTGTGTTCCACTTGGATGCGGGGATTCATCTCGATGAAAAACCAATCGCCCCGATCCATGTCCACGAGGAATTCGATTGTCCCGGCGTTGTCGTACCGGATCTCTCGGGCGATGCGCAACGCCGCATCGCAAATCTGCTGACGCAACGACTCGTCCAAACCCACAGCCGGCGCAACCTCGATCACCTTTTGATGGCGTCGCTGCACCGAACAATCTCGTTCATGCAGGTGCACGACGTGACCGTGCTGATCGCCCAAGATCTGGACCTCAATATGCTTGGCCCGAGGAATGTATCGCTCGAGAAACACCGCGGGATTTCCGAAGGCCTTGTGCGCCTCGGCTTGGGCCTCTCCCAGCAGGGCCTCCAGTTGGGACGCTTCCCGAACCATGCGCATGCCCCGTCCCCCCCCACCGAATGCCGCTTTGATCATTAGCGGGAAGCCAATGCGCCGGGCCCAACGCAGGGCTTCCTGTCGGTCTCGAACCGGTTCCGGTGTCCCCGGCAGCGTGGGGACACCCACACGCTCGGCCACTGCGCGCGCCGCTGTTTTGTCGCCCATCAACCGCAGCAGCTCCGTTCTCGGCCCCACAAAAACAAGACCGGCCTCTCGACACGCCTGCGCGAAATCGGCGTTCTCCGACAAAAATCCATAACCCGGGTGGATCAGATGAACACCTTTCTCTCGGGCCAGGCCAACGATGCCTTCGATGTCCAAGTAGGCCCCCACTGGCCCTTTGCCCTCACCGACCATGTAAGCCTCGTCGGCCTTAAACCGATGGATGGAAAAACGATCCTCCTGGGCATAAATCGCCACCGTGCGGAAGCCCAGTTCAGTGGCCGCGCGGAAAATCCGGATGGCAATCTCACTGCGATTCGCAGCAAGCAGTTTCAATGGTTCTGATCCAGGTCCTTTCGGGATGCTCATTTCGTTTCTTCCATTCTGAAAGGGAGCCTACACACAGACAATCCGGAAGCAGCATCCACCCCCGGAAGCCGCGCCGGGCCACCCATGGACGCCCCGACGTCTCTTTGCGACCGATCTCCCGCATGTCGCTTCAACCGATCCACAGCACCAGGAACATGCCTACAATCGTGGTCAACAGCGTGACCGGAATACCGTATCGGGCATAATCCCAGAAGCCCACTTCGCAATGTCCGCGCGCGGATTCGACCACGATGATGTTCGCCACGGAACCCAAAATCGTAAGATTCCCCGCAAAAGTGGTGGCCAGCGCCATTACTTTCCACATCAAAACCGGATCCAGAAAATTTTCGATCCACGAGCCGGCTACGAGCACAAATGGCACGTTGGAAAACACGTTCGATCCCAGCGCCGAGAACCACGCCCAGTGCCATGCCTGCGTCCAAGGGGTGGCCCCAAACAACGGGCGCAGATGCTCATACCACTGATCTGGCAAACCTGTCCGATTGAATCCCTCCACAACGACGAACAATGCCGCGAAAAACACCAGCAAGTGCCAGTCCACCAGCTTTAACACCTCGTGCGTGTCACGCCGAGCCAGCACCATCAGGAGCGCGCCTCCACCTAACGCAGTCCAGGCCAAACGCCATCCGGCCATGAAGCCCGCAAAGACACCGACCAGGACCATCAAACTCAACGCGACCAAGCGCCTCTCCAAGCGCGGGGGCGGCCCCGTCGGCACCCGAATGAGGGCCATGCGCAGCACATCGCGAAACCCCCACCACAAAACCCCAAACGCGAGTAATAATCCCGCCACAGCCGGAAGTGCAAGCGACCGGGTAAACACGGCAAAGGGAATCCCTGACATCGAACCGATGATCATGTTTTGCGGATTGCCCACCAACGTTGCGACACTTCCCAAATTGGCGCTCATGGCCAGTGCCAGCAAATAGGGCGGCAGGGGCAACCCACCTCGCACGATCACGGCGACCACCAACGGCGTCAGCATCAAACAGACCGTATCATTCACCAACAAGGCCGACGCCAACCCCGAAACCGCCATCAACCCGGCCAACAGCCGCGTGGGCGTGCCCGCCAAGCGCAGGATCCGGTCGGCACACCACTCAAAGAATCCAGCCAGGTGCAAATAGGCTGCAATGAGCATCATCCCCAACAACAACACCAAGGTGTCGTAGTCCACCGCTTGATAAGCCTCTTCCGGCGTTAAAACGCCCGCTGCCACCATGAGCACCGTGCCCAATAAGGCTGCAGCCGGCCGGTTCAGCGGGAGGACCTTCAAACGGCGTCCACTAATCAAGACGTACGTTAGCGCAAATATCCCAATCGCCAACCATTCCTTGCGCGCATCCATCACGCACGCCTCCTTAACCGACATACCCGCACGAGTCGCATCCGGACATCAACCCTGAGCCCGAAGCCGGCCGCCTCATGCCCCTGAAAACGCCCGGCGTTTATCGCCCAATGACCTCCAGAAAACCGTCCAGACGAATTTGCCTGCCCGGACGCAAGCGCAATTCTCGCTGTTGCCCGCCGTACAAAACTACGCATTCCCGACCTGTGCGGCTTCGAACAGTTGCCTCTTGCAGCCGTCCCGCGCCCCATTGAAGGTCCACTTCGAATCCGCCCCTTGTCCGAAGACCGCGGACAGATCCATCCGGCCACGCCGATGGCAACGCGGGGAGCAGATGCAAGACAAAACGCCCGCGCTTGTCTCGCAGGTGGCTTTGCACCAGCATCTCAGCAATGCCCGCCGTAGCACCGAAATTCCCGTCAATTTGGAAGGGAGGATGCGCATCAAACAAATTGGGATACAAACCTCCATCGGCTCGACTTCCCACCGGCGCTAATAAATTCCGCAAAATCTTATAGGCATGGTCCCCATCTAAAAACCGCGCCCACAGATTCACTTTCCAACCCATGCTCCAGCCAGTGGCTTCGTCACCGCGGAAAAGCAGGGACTGCCGCGCTGCTTGGAACAGGTTGGTCGTTCGCCACGTGATGTCCCAACCCGGATACACCGCCCAGAGATGGGACACATGACGGTGTTTATTGTTCGGATCATCCTTGTCCTCCAACCATTCCTGCAATTGGCCTAACCGACCGATTTGATTCGGCGCAATTCGTGCCCGCAGTCGATCCAGCTCCGCTGCCAGAGCTTCATCACGCCCAAGCAGTCGCGCAGCCTCGCTCGTCGCCTCAAAGAGACAACGAATGATTTGATGATCCATCGCAGGGCCCATCACCAACCCGCCATGCTCCGGTGAATTAGACGGCCCGCTGATTAACCATCCCGTGCGTGGGTCTTGGACGAGAAAATCTACAAAGAACAAAGCCGCCTCCCGCATAATGGGATACGCCCGTCGTGCCAAAAAATCGTGGTCCAAGCTGAATAGGTAATGCTCCCACAAATGCAAGCTTAACCAGGCCCCGCCCGTCACCCAGATGCCGTGATCACTGTGGTTAATCGGGGCGGTCCCCCGCCACAGGTCAAAATTGTGATGAAGCACCCAGCCCCGTGCGTTGTAATGATTGCGGGCGGTTCGCCGACCGGACACCATCAACTCCTCCAAAGCATCAAATAACGGTTCGTGGCATTCGGGCAGATTAGTCACCTCGGCAGGCCAGTAATTCATCTGGACGTTAATGTTGCATGTGTATTTGCTCTCCCAGGGCGGATTCAAACTCTCATTCCAAATACCCTGTAAGTTAGCCGGTTGCGTCCCCGGCCGACTGCTGGCCACCAACAGATATCGACCATATTGGAACACCAGGGCAGCCAGCCCCGGATCATCATGGTCGCGAGCCCGTTCCAGCCGCTCATCCGTGGGCAGTGCATCGCCTGGGCCCCGTCCAAGGTCGAGTCTCACACGATGCATCCAGGGACGGTGCTCCCGCACATGTTCCTGCCACATGGCTGCAAAGGACTTTCGCTGTAACCGCCGCAGGACCGCATCACAGCGCGCAACCGGATCCCCCGAAACATCCTGAAAGTTGACATAACTCGTCGCCGCGGCCAGACAGAGCGTCACTTCATCAGCCCCTTCAATGACCAATTCTCCTCCTTCGGCACGGACGCCACCCCCTATTGTGCGCGCCTCTAAGACGGACCGAAAACGCATGGGATTTCGAATCTCCAACTTGTTTCGCGCGTCGTAATCTCGCACCCGTCCATCCAGCGCCAACCGGTGAGTCCCCTCCACGCGAACGGTGGAGTTTGTGTGAGGACAACGGTAACCCACGCGCAACCATAACACCCCCGGCTGATCCGCTTTCAAATGCACGACGAGGACCTGATCCGGCGCGCTAGCAAACACAACACGCTCCATCCAAACTCCTCCGGCTCGGTAGTGCACCCGGGCGACGCCCTCCTCCAAATCCAACTCACGTCGGTAATCCTGCACTTCCCCCGGTTGCCTGAACCGCAACACCAAATCGGCAAACGGCTGGTAAGCCATCTGGCGCAAGGGCACACTCATGAACTCGCGCATTGCCAGTTGTTCGGCTTCCCGCTGTCGGCCCTCCTGCAGCAACTTGCGCAGCGTGGCCAAGTGCTGCCACGCGCCCGGTCGTGAATAGTCCCGAGGTTCCCCTGTCCACAACGTGTCCTCGTTAAACTGAATCCGCTCTTCCCCAACGCCACCAAACACCATGGCGCCCAAACGTCCATTGCCCACCGGCAGGGCCTCTGTCCAAACCCTTGCCGGCTGGCGATACCACAACACCCAACGCCCCTGCTCCGACCCAAACGCCGGGAACGACGTTGCCAAGACGGTGCTAAACGTAGAGACGTACGCCCAAATCAGACTCAACCCTTGCATGCTCCGCATACGTTCAACATGAAGGTCCGCAGTCCATCAAGCCAGCCGGAAGCTCCACAGAGCCCTGCCACGCCTGGGCAGCGCCATCCAGTCCCGGCCAGGGTGACAGGAGATGCCCGGGCTCGCGCCTGTTTGAAACCTCGCATCAAGATCTCCTGCGCTGCTCTCCCGCCATCGGGATCAACCCCTGCCATTCCCAACCGCTCGCGGTACGAATGGTCCACCGCTGCCCTCGAACGCGGGCGACAATAGCTCCCGTCTGGCTTGTGCACCAGAAAGGGATGCCGGCTCTATGCAAGCAATCGCGCATCGCATCCAGCCCGCGTGTCGCTTGACCGGGCAGGCCATCCGCCAGCCAAATCCATGCAGGACGAACCCGCTCAAGCAATGTCTGCAAAGCAGCTCCTTCAAGGTCCGGCCCTGCCAGAACCAGCACGTCCGCCTTCAGCGCCGGTTCCCGAGACAACAATTGTTGCAGACCGTCCCGCCCCAATCCACCCACCCACAACACTTGCAGCCCTTGGAGATTCCCACGCAACACCAAAGCGGCATCTGCCGCCCGCGTAAATCGGTCACCCCGCCCCGGATGCAACACCTCCCATCCGCCAAATCCGTCACCCCGGCCCAAACGCCGGACCGTAACCTTTTCCCGTTCACAAAACGCGAGTGCATCTCGAATGACTCGCGAACGGATCTGTGCCTCCCCTACTCCTACGAGACTAGGTTTGAACGCCACGACCAGTTCGGGCAGGCCCCCAGCGTATCCAGCCAACGCCTGACTAATCCCAACAGTCCGCAACCGATCCACGCCCGCTGCACGTAAAAAGGGTTTCACCACAAATTCAACATCTTCCTCAGCCCCACAATTAAGCAACCATGGGCTCTGCCGTTCAGAGGTTTGGATCCAGGCAACAGGCGCCTCACGGCCGGGCAACAGCACCAGCTGCGAGTCTCGGGCGTCTCTCCACCGAACGACACCGGCGACAACCAAACCGATTACACCCGTCACGATCCACAGCCAGCGGGTCGTCCAACAGGACCAACCGCCCGCCAACGCCCACACGCACCAAACATAATAGGCAGCCACTTCCCATGCCGCTGGTCGCGTCACAAACCAACTGCCGTAAGGCATCTGAGCCGCCCATTCGCTCAGCCGATGCATGAGGCTCATCCAGAGCCACGCGCTTTGATTGAACAACTCCCCCAAACCAGACCACCAAAGGCCACTGGACCAACTCGCCAAGCAGCTTATCAACGCCAGTGCAGCACAAGGCACCACTACGACATTCGCCAACAGGGTCACCGGGGTCACCAGATGAAAATACCAAGCGATTAAGGGCAACGAACCCACCCACGCCGCCCATGAAGTGCCCGCCGCCAGAGCCACAACCCGCAAGCCACTGACCCACAACCGTCGCCAACCGGGCACCAACTCCGGAGGGACATGCGGATCCAACCTCAGTTGCCGATGCACCCACGCCTCCACCTTTGGCATCCACAAGGCCAAACTCGCCACCACCGCAAAAGACAATTGAAAGCCCGCATGAAACAACTGCTCCGGCTCCCAAACCAAAATCAACAGCCCAGCCCAGCCCAACGAATTCAATAAATCCCCGGGCCGCCCCAACACCCAGCCCAACGCCACTACTGTCATCATCACCGTGGCGCGTACCGCCGACGGTTGCCAGCCCGTGGCTGCTGTGTAAAACCAAATCAAAACAATCGCACTACAAGCCGCCCCGGCCCGGGGCAACCGCAACACCTGAAACAACGTCAGTAAAATGCCGCTCAACAACCCAATGTGCAGCCCGCTGATGGCAAAGACATGCATGGTGCCCGAACGCATAAAAGCTTCTGACACCTCGTCCGTCAGAGCCGTCCGCAAGCCCAGGGTCATGGCCCGCAGCAAACCCACGGTCTCATCCGACGGCAATCCGCGCTCCAACTGACGCGTCGCCCACGCCACAAAACGATCCGTCCAGGGCATGCTCACACGAGGACCGATCAGTTCCCAATCCGCCGCTGACTCGACGCGCAGTTGGTAGTAAATCCCCCGGCGCCGCAACCAAGCTGCATAATCAAACAAGCCGGGCGCCACCGACGCAGCCGGCCGGTTTAACATGCCTCGGACCTGCACTGCCTGCCCGGCATAAAAGGCCCCGACCAAGTCGCCCGCAGTCGACACGATCACCCGCCCACGCGCCGGCACCCATTCTCCGCGAAGTTGAATCGCATGAACCTCCAATCGGGCCACCGTCCGGACGGAGGCTGCACCATCTCGAACACGCATCCGCAATCCCGGGCTGTCCTGCAGCGTTCCATGCACGACCGCCAAGACCGGCACCCGATGCGCCACGACGTGACGAAGGTCCTCCGGCGCCAGAGGCTCAGCACGCTGCACCAAGTGCAACCCGCCCACGGCAGCAAGCAAAAAGGGCAACACCCATGGGCGTATGGCGCTCCACACCCAACTCACAAGCCACAACAACCAGGCCAAGCTCCACGCCCCGACCAATGGTAAGGACCATCGGTCGGCCAGCCAGATGCCAGCCGCGAAGCACAACGCCAGCAACAGCCCCGGGCGCCTCATGGTGACTCTTCCTCCTCCTGTCTTACGCACCCGCGGGCGGATCCAATTGCAATCTTCCTTCCGAACCGGCTGCGGCACTCCCGCATCGGGGCCATTTCCAATGCACCCACCCCCGATAAGCCATCAGCCCAGCAGCGCCCCCGCTCACATCCACCAACACATCGAAAAGACTACTGTGGCGTCCCGGCACAAAAGCCTGGTGCCATTCGTCAGTCACCGCATAAAGCGCCACCAGCGCAAGCGCGTACGCTGCCCAACGCCGTTCCGGTAGTCGGCTTCCCGATTGACAGGTCCTCCAGAATGCTCGGTACAAGAGTCCCCCCAGGACGGCGTATTCGACAAAGTGCGCTAGCTTACGCACCACCAACACAGTCAGATCCACCTGCTCCTCCGTCCAATGCGGGAACAGCCACCGAACCACCGGCCCGATCAAGCGCGAAGTTCGGGAAAAGGAGGCGCGATCGGCTGAGGCACTGAAGATAAGCGCCATCCACACCAGCGGCGGCAACCAGTACTTAAAGCATGCACGCGCCCGTTGCACGGGGCCCAGACAATCATTTGCCTCCTGCGCCTGCAAGCCCGTCCGAGATTGTGCCAACCCAACGACCCGTCCACATTCAGGCCCACGCGTCTTTTCTCATCGCATGGCCCGCGGCTGACCTCGGATCGTTCCACAACTCCAACGGCAGCCCGCGCTCTACCTCTGCTCGGTTTGATCACCTGCAGGCTCACCGATCCGGCTCCGGCTGCGGCAAACGATCCACACTCCAACCTTTCCCCGGACTGGCAACTGCTATTCGACGGTCAAACGCCCCGTGGTTGGCGAGCCTGGAGCAACGCAGTCTTTCCAACACGCGGATGGACCTTCATTGATCGCTGTCTGGTGCACCAAGCAGGCGGTCGCGCAGGAGATCTGATCACAGAATCGGAGTTTAAAGATTTGGAACTCGAATGGGCATGACGCATTGTGTCCGCCGGCAACAACGGCGTGAAATACCTTGTGCTCAAATCCCGCCCCTCCGCGCCGGGTCATGAGTATCAGACGGTGGACAACCACACCGTACGCGATCCGCGTCATCACACCGCGGCATTCTACGACGTGCTTGTCTCGCATCCAGCCGTTCAATCCTTGCCTCCGGGCCGGTGGAATCGTTCCCAAATCGTGATCCGGGGTGTCACCGTCGAGCACTGGCTGAACGACGTCCAGGTGCTGACATGCGAACCGGACAGCCCCGCCCTCAGGGAGGCCATCCGCGCCAGCAAATTCCGAGGGGAATCCGGCTTCGGACAAAAATGCCGCGGCCGGATCATGCTCACCGACCACGGCTCGGAAACTTGGGACCGGAACATTCGTATCCGGTTGCCCTGCCCGACTTAAAAAGCAAGGCATTGCCAGCCCGTGACGCCCCTAGAAAGTTCAACCCCGCCGTGCTTCTCGCACATAGGCCGCCACGCGCGCCCCCGCCTCGTCCACGGAAACCGCCTCCGGCGTTCCGCCAGCACGACGTTTGATTTCGATCTGACCACGAGCCAGCGACTTCTCGCCTACGGTCACACGAAAGGGAAAACCGATCAAATCCGCATCTTTGAATTTGACGCCGGGACGTTCATCCCGATCGTCTAAAATAACCTCAATTCCCGCTTCGACAAGCTCGCGGTACAGACGCTCGGCCGTTTCCCGAACCTGGCCCGTCGGACTACTCTGCAACAAAGTCACACACACTTCATACGGCGCCACGGACACCGGCCAGATAATGCCATCGGCGTCGTGCGACTGTTCAATGACCGCTTGCAAGGTCCGCGTCACCCCGATCCCGTAACAGCCCATCACACATGGACGCCGTACGCCCGATTCGTCAATGAAACTGGCTCCCAGCTTTTCACTGTACTTGGTCCCCAACTTGAACACGTGGCCAACTTCAATGGCACGTCGCAAACGCAACGATTCACCGCACCGGATGCAAGGTTCGCCCGCCCGCACCAGGCGCAAATCGCCCCATTGGTCCACCCGCAGGTCCCGGGTTACATCCACATGCCGAAAGTGGAACCCATCTTCGTTTGCCCCAGTGGTCATGTCGGTCGCACCCCGCAACCGTTCGTCCGCCCACACAGGAACGGTGGTATCGCGCAAGGCCGATCGAACCGCACCCAAACTGCCGGGGCGCGCCCTCAACCATTGTTCGATTTCTTCGGCCGTGGCCGGACGGAACGTTGTCGTGCCCAGACGTGCCGCTAGTTTGGCCTCATTCAAGGCATCGTCGCCGCGCAGCAGCACAATCCATGGACGGCTTTCCACCATGTACACCAGCGTCTTGATTTGGCGTTCGGGCGGCACGCTGTAGGGCTCCGCGGCCAAATCCGCGATGGTCTGCACGCCCGGTGTGGGGAAACGCTCCAGCGCTGGCGATTCAACGACAGGGGATTCCGAACACCCCCCTGCCACAGCGCTGACTGCCTTCTCCAGGTTGGCCGCATACCCACAGGCCTCACAATACGCCACCTCGTTCTCGCCCGTCTCCGCCGGCACCATGAATTCATGTGATAGGCTGCCGCCAATAACACCCGTATCCGCCTCCACGGCAAATGTGCGCAATCCACATCGCGCAAAAATTCGCGCATAAGCATCATACATTCTTTGGTAGCTCTGCTGTGCCGCCTCGTCGCTGACATCAAAGCTGTAGGCGTCTTTCATGATGAACTCGCGTGCCCGCATCAGCCCGAACCGGGGCCGGATCTCATCCCGAAACTTCACACTGATCTGATAGAAATTGCGGGGCAGCTGCCGATAGGATTGGATCTCTGCCGCGACCAACAGCGTGATGACCTCTTCAGCTGTGGGACTCAAGACCCATTCTCGCCGCGCGCTGTCGTACACTTTGTACAACACCTGCCGTGCGGCCTCATAACGACCTGATTGCTGCCAAATCTCCGGGGGTTGCAACGCGGGCAGGAGGACCTCAATCGCCCCGGCCCGATCCATCTCTTCACGCACAATGCACTCCACCTTCCGCAAAGCGCGCAACCCCAACGGCAGAAAGCTGTACACCCCACCAGCCAGTTTTCGCACCAAACCCGCCCGCAACAACAATTGATGCGAAACGATCTCCGCCTCGGCTGGTGCCTCCCGCAACGTGGGAATCAGGGTTTGTGTCCAACGCATGAATCTTTTGCCTCTCCAATCTTCCGCATCCCGTCAACGGGCTGAGCGTGCGGCGACGGGCATCATTTGACCGTGTTGATCAAGGGCGCCAACCCCTGAATCCGAACCTCCAAACGATCCCCCGGTCGAATAGGCCCGATCCCGGCCGGTGTCCCCGTCAGAATCACGTCCCCTGGCAGCAGGGTCAGATGATTCGAAATAAAACTGACCAGTTGGTAACAATTGAAGACCATTTGACTGGTGTGCGAGTTCTGACGCAACTGACCGTTTTGAAACAACTGAATGGTCAGATCATGGGGGTCAATCTTGGTCTCGATATAGGGGCCCAGCGGCGTAAATGTGTCGAAGGATTTGCACCGGCTCCACTGACCGTCCGAAGCCTGCAGGGTCCGATCCGTGATATCCTGCGCAGCCGTGTAACCGAAAATGTATCGCGCCGCCGCGCTCGGCGTCACGTTTCGCACACGCCGGCCGATGACAATCGCCAGCTCTGCTTCGTAATCCGTTCGATGCTCGGGAAACGGAATCTCAATCTTCCCCCCGTCCGGAAGCAAGGAACTCGGCGCCTTAAACCAGAACAACGGTTCCCGAGGCACCGCCTTGCCTGTTTCCCGCGCATGATCCGCATAATTGAGACCCACCGCGATCACCTTACTCGGCGTCACTGGCACCAATGTCCGCACCCCTTTCATCGGCACGGGTTTCCGCTCAAAGGTGGGCGCGCCAAACAAATCGCCCTGCATGCGGTAGAGCGCACCTTCCACCACCTTTGCATAAAACACTTCGTCACCACACTGGAACCGCCCAATGGCTGCCATACGAACGCGGCCGTGCTAACAAATCGGAGCCAGGGCCCGCAAGCTCAAAGCCCGGGCCTTTCCGAACTCTAAGTCCGGTCCGCACCCGGCTGACGTCCCTCGCCGGGTCCCTTAGCCTCAAAACCCACCTCGAATGTCGAGCACACGATCCCCACCTCCATCCGCCAAAACCGATCCAGAAACTGCCGCACCTCTTGCACCACTTCCGGCCAGGGCGACAAAGTATCCAACTCACCCCAAGCGCGTGTGAACAGGGCCCCTGCCAGTTCTTGCGCGCGCGGCGAAAGCCGCTGCATCAACCGCGAAGGGTCCCACCCCAACAGCGTCAATAAACGCAGCTCAAATGCCAGACGCAACCGGCCGCGAGCCGGATGGACCTCAAGATACTGCAACAGCCCCATCAGTAGATCGAAGGCCGCAGGCAAAGGCGATTCCGGCTCGGTCGCCTGCTCCAGCCGCCGCACAGCCTCGCAGGCTAACCGCAGCCGGTCCGGATCCGTGCGCAATCCCGGATGCGCCGACAGGAGGCAAACCTCCCGCAACAAGTGCAGCTCGGAACGCCGACTCCGGTGGAAAACCAACTCATGAAGACAGAACAGATCCAGCCGGCCAGAAAAAGGGGATCGGGGACGACGCGCGCCCCTTGCCACGGTGGTCAACCGGCCGTGCTCCCGTGTTATCCAGTGGACAATCAAGCTCGTTTCGGTCAGTGGCAAGGTTCGAACAATCAGACCTTGGGCACGCTCGTCCATGTCAGCGGCCTGGATCCGGAGGCGCCGTCGAAGTAGGCAACTGAACCGCACCCGATGGAGGCGCCATCCCGCTGTCTACCACGGCGCTCGGAGAGATCGAGCCGACACTCACAATGAACCGAACCGCATCCGCCACCGACATCCGCAAAGGCCGCACCTGCGACTCCGGCGCCACCAACAGAAAACCTGAAGTGGGGTTGGGCGTTGTGGGGATAAACACACTCACTGTCCGATCCCCCACGGCGCTGTCCAGCATCGTCTCGTGTTCACCCGTGATGAAACCCAGTGCATACAAACCCGGCCGGGGGAATTCCACCAACACCACGGTTTGAAATGCCCCCTTTTTGCCCATCGAAAAGGCTTCGTTTACCTGCTTGATCAGCGAGTAAATCTTGTTCAGCAGAGGAACACTCAGAATCAGTTGGTCCACCCACGCAATCAAACGCCGGCCCACATAATGTCGCGTGATCCGACCCACCCCGATCAACAGCAACGCAGCCAACAAGAGCGCCACCACTTGCCAATACCAATGCATCGGGCCTGTGCCCCCCTGTGCGTGCGTGAGGGATCGAGGCAAAAAAAACAGAAGGGTGTTGGTAAAATTGGCCACCGTGCCGAATAACCACAGCACCACGGCCAACGACAACGCCACTGGCATGACAGCCGCCAGCCCAGCCAAAAAATCCGCCCGCAACCGAGTGATCAAGGTCTTCCGCACAGAGCGAATCTATGTCTCCACCCTTCCGGCCACAAGCCGCCGTGAAGCCCCAAATGAACGATCCAATCGCAACGGCCCCATCCTTGCAACCAAGCGTTGCAACAAACGGTCCTCCAGACGCTTCATCCGCCGACGGGCCGCAACCTCCCCGTCGTCATAACCCAGAAGATGCAAAACTCCGTGGATGACGTATCGGACCACCTCATGCGACCAGTCACACCGATAGCGCCGCGCTTGGCGTCGGGCTTCATGCACCCCAATGCAGATTTCACCCCGTAACTCGGGTTTGCCTGCGCCGGCTAAAATTCCCTCCGAAACCGTGTTCCGGTAATCGAACGTGATGACGTCAGTCGGCCCGGCGTGCCCCACATAGCCCTCATTGAGCCGCGCTATGGCATGGTCTCCCAACAGACAAATGCTCAATTCTGCAGAGCGGAGCCCCAGCAGTTCGCTCAACAAAATCCGGATCAGGCCCGCAAGCCGTTGGGTATCAACGGACACCGACCGCTGGCGATTGCACACCTCAACCTTCAGATCAGGTTCGCACAGAACGCGCAGGTCCGCGACCTCGGGCTCCGGCTTACGCTTTGAATGGCACAACTCAACGGCCCCTTGCTTCTTCCCGCGCCGGCCGGTGCCGCGACCGATGCTCTTCATACGCCGTAATAATCCGTTGTACTAAGGGATGACGCACCACGTCGGCCTTGCCCAGTTCCACGATGGCAATGCCGGGCACACCGGCCAAAGCCCGATGAGCTTCCAGTAGTCCGGACTGCTTGTGGGGCGGCAGATCAATTTGGGTTTCGTCTCCGGTGATCACAGCTCGGGCGCCATGCCCCAGGCGGGTGAGAAACATGAACATCTGCTCGGTCGTGGCATTCTGGGCCTCGTCCAAAATGATGAACGCGTTGTTCAGCGTCCGACCCCGCATGTAGGCCAGCGGGGCTACCTCGATCACGCCGCGTTGCATGTGCCGCTCCATCTCTTCGGCGGGCAACATGTCATGCAAAGCGTCATGGAGCGGACGTAAATAGGGCAGAATCTTTTCATATAAATCGCCCGGCAAGAATCCCAACGCCTCCCCCGCTTCCACCGCCGGTCGGGTCAGAACGATCCGGGACACGCGATTTTCCCGGAGTTCCGCCAGGGCCATGGCCACTGCCAAATAGGTCTTGCCCGTTCCGGCCGGACCAATGCCAAAGGTCACGTCGTGAGCGCGAATGGCATCTAGGTACCGCTTCTGTCCCGGCGTGCGCGCGGTCACCGGAGGTTTACGATCCGACGTAACGATCCGGTCGTTCATTAACTCGCGCAACGTTTCGATGCCCTCCTGCTGTACCACGTTCAGAGCATGCGCAAAATCCCGGCTTCGCACCGGCGCGCCGCTGCGCAAGCTGCTCTCCAGCATCAAGAACAACTGACGAGCGCGTTCCACGGCCTCCACCGGCCCTTCCAACCGAATCCAGTTGTCCCGACAGACGGCCTTGACCCCGAGTTGATCACTCAATGCGCGGAGATTGCGTGGGTCGTTATTGTACAAGTTTTGAACAATGCGGGCGCTTTCAAAATGCAGGGTTTCCGTTGGCATGGTCTCCGCTATTCAAGCAGGCAAGGTTTGCAACACCGCCCGCAGACGCGTCGCCGTTTCATTCAGCGCCTCGGGCAGCACCTTCGTGTCCGCCAACACGGGCATGAAATTGGTGTCTCCCACCCAGCGCGGCACCACATGCAAATGCAGATGTTCTTCAATCCCGGCTCCTGCAGCTCGACCCTGGTTCAGGCCAATGTTGAAACCATCGGGGTTCATCAACCGCTTCAGAGCCGCCACACAACGCCGCGTCAAACGCATGAGGTCCGCCAACTCGTCCAACGTCAATTCTTCCAACTCCGACACTTGCCGGTACGGAACCACCATCAAATGGCCACCGTTATACGGATACCGATTCAACAAGGCGAAACAACTCCGATCCCGTGCCACCACCAGGTTGGCCTCATCATCGTTGGATTGAGCAATCTGCGTGAACAACGAACCATTCCCACGCGGCGGCTTCGGCGCCAGTATGTACTGAATGCGCCAAGGAGCATGCAGCAGTTCCATATGGCCCACACTAACCACACCGTTGAACCCTGTCAAAAAGGGGGAGGCCCCCCTCCGGCCGGGATCCGAACCACGTGAAGCCGGATCGGCATCGGCGCTTGTGTCCGATTCCTCAGAGAAAGTCCTTCTTCAAGTTTCCCCTTTTCCCCCCGGGCCGCGCACGGCCGCGATCGTAGCCACCTGTCGCAATGCACCGCACAGCGCGTCTGGGCAACAAAGCCCATGAAAAAGGGCGGATCCAGCTCCCAGGACCCGCCCTTCAAGCTTGCTCGAAAACAGCAGTTAATAACGGCTGCGCCCCCCCGAGTGAGGACGTCGTCCACCACCGTGAGAACGCTCCTCCCGGGGCCGGGCCACATTGACTGTTAACGGACGTCCGTCCAATGCGGCTCCATGCAAGGCGTCAATGGCTGCCTGCGCTTCTGCATCGGTGCCCATGGTCACGAAGGCAAAGCCGCGCGAACGCCCCGTGGAACGATCCGTCATCAGGTTGACTTCTACCACGCGTCCATGTGCGCTGAACGCGTCGTGCAAATCATTTTCCGTGGTTTGATAGGAGAGATTCCCCACAAACAGTTTGTTGTTCATGTGATGTTTCTGTCCGCGATTTCCCGCAACTTCACCAAGACCGTTCCCGAACCACCGGGTTTCGAATCATCACCGAACAACAAACGTTCACCTGAAGATTCACCAAGTCCTGGAAAGTGGCCGGTCCACCGTCCAGACATTCCCAATTTGCACCAAATAGGACTCCGCACAAGCTTTTTTCACAAAAATATTTCGCTGCCACCAGTTTGCTTCGGGCCGCTGGAGTCAACGAGAAGGGCTAGATCCGGATCCTACCGTCCCCAGCGACAGAAAGTTCCGCAGCAACGCATGGCCGTGCTCAGTCAGAATGCTTTCCGGATGGAACTGGACGCCCCAGATCGGATATTGCCGATGCCGTACGCCCATAATTTCCCCCTCCTCACTCGTAGCCGTCACCTCCAGACAGTCCGGCAAGCTGCCCGGTTCGATCACCAGGGAATGGTAACGCGTGGCACGAAACGGGTTTGGCAAACCGGCAAAAAGATCGCGCCCGTCGTGATATATCATGGAGGTCTTACCATGCATCATTCGGTAATTCACTACGACGCGAGCGCCAAACACCTGGCCGATGCACTGATGCCCCAGACATACACCCAAAGTCGGGATTTGCGGCCCCAGACGACGTAACACTTCGCAAGACACACCTGCTTCACGAGGGGAGCAAGGCCCCGGAGAAATTAACAAACGATCCGGACGCAACGCCTCAACCTGTTCCACCGTCACCTCGTCGTTGCGCACCACTTGCATCTGCACACCCATCTCCCCCAGGTACTGAACCAGGTTATAAGTAAACGAATCGTAGTTATCGATCACCAGCAACATACACCGTGGCTTCACTCTAACCGCAGAAGGGACCGTTGCCAAATCCCGCTTCCTATGCCACGAAGATCCACCGGGGTCGTCAGCATCTTGCCTCAATGCATTCGCCGACCGACGGGCAAGACTCATGCACTTTCCTCCCTGAGGAACCGGGGGCGCCTCAACGCCATCCCGGGCCCCGTCACCAACTATCGGCTCTGGCTGCCTTTGCCGGCATCCGCTATGCCACCTCTAACCATGCAAACCACCGCTTCAACGAGGTCAAACGCAACCATTAACGATGCGCCAAAAAGGGATTGTCCGACACCGTGCACGCCGAGGCACGCCGAGGAAGTAGAAATGGGGCCATGCCCATGAGCAACCAAGTCAGCATCCAATGCAACCCCCAAGCCACCGCCAAACTGAACAGATCCACGGCCCCTGCACCGTATCCAACAATGGCAGCCGTAAAAAGCCAAGCGCCCGGCAATTGAAACAGCATCGCCATACGCCATACACGACCCGTTTCCGGCACTCGACGCACCATCACCGCCAACAACAAGATCCCCAACCAGTACACAATTCCCAGCATTCGCCAGACAACAAGCAAACCTGTTGCGACGCCCAAACCAAGTGCGCCCAGGACAAAAGGCCGCCACGCTTCGCTGACAGCTAGCCAGGTCGCAGGATCTGCGCGAAATGTCCAAGACCGCGGATAGGGCCACTCCCACACACTGGTGGGGCCATAGAGCCGAAGGCGTTCCTGTCCCAAGTGAACTTCAAAAAGCGCCGGCAGCCGCATCTCCCCGGTTAAACCGGGATCCAAAACCACTGCCAGATCACGGGTCTCGATCAAGACCCGCGCCTCCTCGTTGGGCCATAACCAGCGACCTTCTCGGCACTCGACCGGTTTGTTCCATGTCTCCAACAGGCCGCGAACCATCGGCCAGGCAAGATGATGGACCGTCCATGTCACCCCGGCGGCTGCAATCAACGCACTCAAGCCCTGCAAGATCCAGACGCAAGCTCGCGTTCGAATCCGAACGACAGGCTCGGCCGATGCCTGACTATCATTCGGTCCTGCAGGTACCGAAGGACTGGTATCAGCATGTGTCTCAGCAGCCACGTCTTGCGAAGAAAGGAGAAATCATCCCCGCCGGCAAGTGCTGCAGCGGAACCGTGCGGGGGGCGGATACATTCTTACTCGCGGAATACATCGAAACGGGCTGAACCTACGCCCCCAGGTTATGCCGGAGTTCCCATTGCCATCGAGGTGTTCTCCCGGGCTCTGCTTTGGTACGGCAGTGATCTTGGTGAGACCGAAAGTCCCCGATGGCGCGCATCGACGCAAGGGCCTTTCCCTCTGTGGAAGCCTCTCAGCGCCAGAGGGACACGGCAAGTCGTTTTCTATATTCTATTCGGCTGTTTCGTTTGTCAGACCGACCCTTCAGGTGGTCCGAGTCGGACACTAAAGTCCTGCCTCGATTCGCCCCAAAATCAAAACATGTCGCCCCGCGCGGCAGGCAAACCAGGCACTCTCACCGCGCGAGCTTGGAATCAAATAACCGGCCTCAACGGCCGACTGGACGCTGCGGGGACTGATGTCCGGGTTGATCCCCAGCCGGATTGGCCTGTCCTCGCGCCACCGCTCCACGGCCCCGCGGCTGACGCATTTGCTTCCATTTTTCAAACTGCTCCGGTGTTAAAATCTCTTTCACTTTTTGTGCGTGTTTTTCGTGCAACTGTCGCGCTTTTTCCCGCCGCTGCTCCGATGTGAGACCGGTTTCCGCACGCAATTGCCGCATTTGTTCACGCAATTCCTGGTTGGCCGCCTGCATCTTCGCGCGTTGCTCGGCAGTCAAATGCAGATCCAGACGAGGCCGATCCGGCTTGGATGCATCCGCTCCAGACACCCCCCCAGTCAGCGTCTCCGGCGGCGGCCACGGTCGCCGCGCGGGCCTTTCGCCTGCGGCGCCATCGGCTGCAATACCCGAAACACCTGCCAGCATGGCAGCTGTGCACCCAACCAGCCATACTTGCTTCCACACAATCCGTTTCATGACCTCACCCCTTTCGATTCTATCGCTCTTCCGAGGCTTGAGCGCGTGTTTGTGCTCTTGCCTCCTTGAATCAGACGCTAGCAAAGTGAAGACGGTTACACTGCGCTGAAAGCGCAGCCCAGATTCGACACGATTCCACTGCAGGGCACGCCGACACTCTCGTTCCACGGAAATCGTTTCGAATGGCGAATCCCCAAGGATATACCATCTGTTGCGGTCTCTCGCGGCTAACTGGCCAGCCCTTGACCGAGCTCTGAGGCTGTTGACTCGACACTCGCCACACTTCTGATATAGAGGCTCCAGCGACATGAACCGCTCACGCCCCTTGCTCGATCAGTTGGCCGTCTGCAGTTGGTCGCTGATGCCGCGCAGTCCCGAGCATTTGGTGCAGATGTTGGAGGAGATTGGGCTTTACCGCATCCAGCTTGCGCTGGATCCATTGCATGAATCGCCCGTGGACTGGCGTCTAACACGTGAAATGCTGGCGGTTCATGGGATTGAGGTCGTCAGCGGTATGTTCACCACCATCGGAGAGGATTACTCAACACTCGAAAGCATTCGCCGGACAGGCGGATTGGTCCCGGATCAACATTGGGAAGCCAATTGGCGCCGCGTGCAGGTGGTGCGAGATATCGCCCGGCGTTTACATGTCCCTTTGGTGACATTCCACGCCGGCTTTTTGCCGGAGGCCCCGTCCGACCCTGGGTACCAGCGTTTGATGGACCGCGTATGCCGGGTTGTGGATTGTTTCGGCGAGGCACAGATCATGGTTGCATTCGAAACTGGCCAAGAAACAGCCGAAACACTTGCGGAGTTTCTAACCCGGCTGAACCGACCGAACGTCGGGGTCAATTTTGATCCAGCCAACATGATCCTTTACGACAAAGGGGACCCCATCGAGGCGCTTCGGCTGCTGGAGCCGTGGTTACGGCAATGTCATTTGAAGGACGCGCGTCGCACGCGGATCCCGGGCACCTGGGGAGAAGAGGTGGTGCTCGGCACCGGGGAGGTTCCTTGGCCAGCGTTTTTTCAAACTTTGAGCGAAATAGGGTTCAACGGGCCGCTCTGCATCGAACGCGAGGCGGGCACAAACCGGATCGAAGACATCCGTGCAGCCCGCGCATTCGTGGAGCATCTGGGGATCAGCCTTTGAACTTGCGCATCCTATATCGCCGTCGTCTGCTTTCGATCTCGATCACCTGGCTATGAAATCATCGACGCAATCCGGGGCCCATCGTGTCAACGTGGGCGTTGTGGGGTTGGGTTTCATGGGCCTGACACACTTGCGAGCCTACGCTGACCTCCCAGAAGCCTCGATCGTCGCCGTAAGTGACGCGTACAAACGGCCTGTCCGCGGCAGGATCCCGGGCGTCAGCGGTAATCTTCGGGCTGCGGACGCATGGCTTTTGCCGGAAGGCACACGCTTCTATGAAGATGCCGCAGGCCTGCTGGCTGATCCAGAAGTGGAGCTCGTGGATTTGTGTGTGCCCACCCCGCTTCATGCGCCGCTGGCCCTAGCCGCACTGAGGGCCGGCAAACACGTCCTTTGCGAGAAACCGCTGGCTCGGACCGTGGCCGAGGCAAGACGCCTGGTCCGCGCCGCAGAGCAGGCTGCCACATGGCTCATGCCGGCAATGTGCATGCGGTTCTGGCCGGGCTGGAGCTGGCTGGCGGAGACCATCCGTCGTGGCACGTACGGGCGTGTATTAGCCGCCCGGTTCCGCCGCGTGAGCGGTCCTCCGGTCTGGAGTCGTGCCACCTACCTGAAGGGCGATGCATCCGGAGGCGCGCTCCTAGACTTGCACATTCATGATGTGGATTTTGTGCGGTATTGTTTTGGACCGCCCCGGGCCGTGTTCGCCCGCGGTTTCACCCGGTTTAGCGGTGCCATTGACCATGTGGTCGCCCAGTACATCATGGAGGATGATGCAGTGATCGCCGCTGAGGGAAGTTGGATCATGAGCGGTGACTATCCGTTCCAGATGTCGTACACGGTCAATTTCGAAAAAGCGACAGCCGAGTTTAATCTAATCCAAGGCCGCAACACGCTGCGCCTTTTCCGAGATGGTCGGTCTGTCACTTCGATCGAGCTCCCAGAGACCGACGGTTACAAAGAGGAGCTTCGTTACATGCTGGCCTGCATTCAGCAAGGCCGGCCACCGCAGGTGGTCACGGCCGAGGATGGTCTCCGAGCCGTCGAAATCTGCGCTGCCGAGGAAAAATCCGTTCGAACCGGTCGAATCGTCCGCCTCTGAATGAGCGGAATTTCACGGAGTCGGGGCTGGGATCAAAATTGTGTCGCCGGGCTTCAACCGGTGAAAATCCAAGCCCGGATTGGCGCGTAAAATCGCGCTCAAGGGTACGTCATAATCGACCGCCAAACTCAGGATGGTCTCACCCGCTTGGTAGGTGTGCACTCGCATCGCAGGCCGTGAAGGGGCGGGCTCCTGCGGGCTTTGGCCCAACACCTCGGCGCGGGCTTTCAACGCCTCCAGCTCTAAGCGCCTCAGTTCGATTTCCCGCTGCAAGGTCGTGAGGGAAGAATTGGTTTGAAGTCGGGCTTGTTCTTCCGCAAGCGCCTGTCGGATAGCGTAAAAAATGTCGGTCAGCTCAGGCCGGCCGGTTTGGCGCGCCTCGGCTAAGGCCTCCCGATACTCAGGATCCTGCAACCGCTTGTACACCTGATAACTCTGCGAGCCCAAAGCCACCTGGAGGGCCTGCTCATAACTTCGCTGCAATTGCTCCAGTTGCAGCGCGGTGGCCGGTCCGCCGCTCTCTGCCAGCGTCACCAGGCCCTGCTCGTAACGGCGTCGCGCGTGGAACCAGGCTCGAAACTGATCGGGAGTCAGCTCCAACCAACGAAGATCAGCCAGTTCCTGACGCAAAGCCCGGGCTGTGGGCGAATGGCGCAACAGAAACTCCTCCCACTGCGCTGGGGTCAGGAGGCGCGCTAGTTCTTGTTCCCACTGCTGTTGCAGACGCAACTGCTCGGCGGGCGAAATCTCCCGGTGTTCCGCGGCAGCTCGCTGCTGCAGCGCGAGCAGGCGTTCTTGGTACTGACGATGTAAATCCTGAATCCGTTCTTTGATCTCCTGCGGAAGGGTTCCCAGCAGTGGGCCATCGAGAGCCAAACCGGGTTGTGCAGGTCGGGGCAGACTGACCTGATCGGCGCTTTCCCACTGAGGGCCCAGCAAACGGGTCAACAATGCCCGACGCTCGGTCTCCAGCGCCGCCAACTTGGCTTGAGCCTCTGCCAGTTTGTCGGGATCCGGTTCCGCCCGCCACCATTCCTGCAGCGGCGTCCAAATCTCCAGGGCGCGTCGCCGTGCAAAAAGTGCATTGACATCCGCTACGATGATGTCGCGGATGGTCTGTTCGGGACAACCAATCGCCCGCAGGTTGGCCACGTAAATGGCATAATCGGGAGACTCGATTTCGCTCCAATGGAAAAACTGGCGGCGCGGAATGTAGTTCGTCCGCGCTACGGGAACCTGCGAAGTCACGACGGCTGGGGCCAGTCCGACAGAGGGGTTGGCCGAGGGACGCTTCAACCAAATGGCAAGCCATCCTCCGGCCAAAAGCACGTTGGCGGCCAACGACAAATGCAACCAGGTCCGTACGTCCATAAAGGCCCCGCCAGCATATCTCAAGCGGCTCATGGCCGGCTCACTCGACAATGCCGGACCCACAAAGGCCAACCGTCGGCGCCCTTACATGGCCATGGGGCCGGCTCCCCACGCAGCGGTCTCTAAGTTCAATCGGAACCGCCCGATCCCAACCCGGAAGAAGGCAGAGCCCGATCCACAGCCTCGTCTTCGTCCGATTCGGCAATAACGGGCGCCACAGCTTGCACGCGGTCCTCTTCTGTCAATTCCATTAGTTTCACCCCTTGCGTGTTGCGCCCAGCCTCCCGAATGTCACGCACGTACGTGCGCAACATCTGGCCCCGCGCCGTGATAAGCACAATTTGGTCGTGGTCCCGCACGGTCAATGCCCCCACCACTTGACCGGTCTTTTCCGTGGTTTTCATGGTGATGATGCCCTTACCCCCACGACCTTGCGTGCGATACTCCTCAAACGACGTACGTTTGCCCACACCGCGTTCGCCCACCACCAACAGCGTGGCATCCGGTTGCACAATGGCCATGGCCACCACTTCATCCTGCGGCTCCAGCGCAATGCCACGAACTCCAGCTGCAGGACGTCCCATGGAACGAACCTCCTCTTCACGAAAACGGATGCTCATGCCCTGCCGGGTAATCAACACCACTTCATCCTGACCGGACGTCCACTTCACATCAATGAGCGTGTCGCCGGGCTCGATGGCCATGGCGATGATGCCGCCCTTGCGCACGTTGGCAAACTCTTCCAAGGCCGTTTTCTTCACCGTGCCCAAACGCGTGGCGAAGAACAAGTACCCGGGTTGGGTCCATGTGACATCCTGCCGGGCCGCATCAGTGCGAGAGGGAATTCGGATCAAGGCCGCAATTTTCTCCTCTGGCTTGAGTTCCAGCAGGTTGGCAATGCTCCGCCCACGGGCAGCTCGGCCCATGTCGGGAATCTCCAATACACGCTCCACGTAAACCCGCCCCGTGTTGGTGAAGAACATAAGGTAATCATGCGTGCTGGCGGCAAAAAGATGCTCGATGAAGTCGCTGCTCTGGCCTTCGGCGTTTATTGCCTCGCGCGTCGTCATGCCGATCACGCCCTTACCGCCCCGCCGTTGGGTGCGGTACGAACTGAGATGGGTCCGCTTGATCAACCCCGCATGAGTGAGCGTTATAACCACCGGCTCGTTGGCTACCAAGTCTTCGATGGCCATTTCGCCTTCTTCTCCAACCAACTGCGTGCGGCGCGGATTGCCAAAACGGTCCTTGACCGATTGCAGCTCGCGCTTAATGATGCCCAACACCCGTTCTTCTCGCGCCAGAATGTCCCGCAGGTCACGGATTCGATCCAGCAACTGCCGATACTCGCCGACAACCTTCTCCATCTCCAAGCCGGTCAACTGATAAAGCCGGAGTTCCAAGATTGCATCCACCTGCGCCTCGGACAATGCATAACGGCCGTTGACCAAACGATCCTCGCTGCGCAGATGAACGTGCCATGACTCGATTTGAGCACGGGCCCATTCAAACGCCAGGAGCTTTACGCGAGCCTCTTCCCGCGTTCGGCTGCCGCGGATGATGCGAATAAACTCGTCCAGGTTAGCCAGGGCAATGAGATAACCCTCGAGAATCTCAGCCCGCTCTTCGGCCTGCCGGAGCTCGAACCGCGTCCGGCGCAGGACCACCTCACGCCGGTGCTCAATATAACAGTGCAGTGCATCTTTGAGCGTCAGGGTTCGCGGCCGGCCGCGGTCAATCGCCAGCATGTTCACAGCAAAGGTGGTTTCCAACTGGGTGAGCCGATACAGGTTGTTAATAATCACCTTCGGGACGGCATCCCGTTTGATCTCCAATACGATGCGCGTGTTCTCGTCGGATTCGTCCCGAATTCCGGTAATGTCAGCCAGGCCGGGTGTCTTTTGGTTGACCAATTCCGCAATGCGTTCCACCAGTGCGGCCCGGTTCACTCCGAAAGGAATCTCGGTGATCACAATCTGCTCGCGCCCCCCCTTAATTTCTTCCACATGCACGCGACCACGCACTTTCAGCGTACCCCGGCCGGTCTCGTAATACTGCCGAATGCCCTCCAAGCCGCAGATCGTGCAACCAGAGGGGAAATCCGGCCCCGGCATCAACCGCATAAGCTCCTCCACGGAAATGTCCGGGTTGTCGATCTGCGCACACACCGCGTCAATGACTTCACCCAGATTGTGCGGTGGAATGTTCGTGGCCATGCCCACTGCAATACCGGTGCCGCCGTTGACCAACAAATTGGGGAACGCTGCGGGGAAGACGGACGGTTCGGTACGGGTGTCATCATAGTTCGGCACGAATTCCACCGTGTCCTTGTCCATGTCTTCCATCAACAGGGCACCCAACGGAGCCAAACGCGCCTCCGTGTAGCGCATAGAAGCCGGAGGATCGCCCTCCACCGACCCAAAGTTGCCCTGTCCGTCCACCAATACCTCCCGCATAGACCAGGGCTGCGCCATGTGAACCAACGTGGGATAAATCGCCTGATCCCCATGCGGGTGATAGTTCCCCATCGTCTCGCCCACGATCTTGGCGCATTTGACGTGCTTGCGGTTCGGCCACACGCCCAGCTCATGCATGGCGTAGAGAATGCGCCGCTGAGAAGGCTTGAGCCCGTCGCGCACGTCCGGCAGGGCGCGCGAAATGATGACCGACATGGAATAGTCGAGGAAACAATTCTTGATTTCCTCCGCCACATTGACGGTGGCGACTCGTTCTCCGCCCGAGGAAGGCGCCGCTTTTTCAGAAGTCTCAGCCATGGATCAAGAATGGAAACGAGGGCCGCTTGCGGTCTGGTCCCGCGCGACCCCGGGTGGTTCAAATATCAAGGTTCCGCACGCTCAGGGCATTATCCTCAATAAAGCGACGACGAGGCTCCACCTCCTCCCCCATCAGGGTGGTAAACATGCGTTCGGCCTCAACGGCATCCGTCAGCTCGATCCGCAACAGTTTGCGTCGTGCCGGGTCCATGGTGGTCTCGTAGAGCTCGCGCGGATTCATTTCGCCAAGGCCCTTGAACCGCTTAATTTGCAGGCCGCGTCGGCCCACCTCCTTCACCGCAGCCAGGATCTCGGGAATGGAAAAGAGCGGCCGCACAGTGGCACGGTCTCCCTCGCCTTCCACCAATTCGAAAAGCGGGTGGTCCTGGGCCGCATAATGTTCCAAATGGAAACCCTTCCGCTCCAATTTGCGGAGCAGCTCGCCCACAGCCTTGCTTTCATGGAGTTCCACATGAATGGCCCGCCGGCTGGAACCGTTTCGGGGTTTTTCACCGCTGGGAGCTTCACCCTCGTCATCTCCGAACAGGCGCAGATCCGGATTGGCATCGCTGAATTCACGCAGTTCCTTTTCGGTCACGAAGTAGTGCACCCGTTCTTCATTCCCTTGCCGGACCCGCACCAAATGGCGGGGCAATTCCTGACTTTTGGGATCCCGGTGTTCAATGTAATCGGCGAAATTGGCACCATGACGGGCCAAGGCACGCGCATACTTATCCAGCGCATCCAACAATTCCAGCGTCTCTTCCAATTGTTTCTGAGTAAGCTCGCGTTGATCCGACAGATTCCGCAGACGGACCTCGTCGGCACCCAGACGGATGAGGATCTTGTTCAGTTGGGCTTCATCTTCCACGTATTCGACGCGTTTCTTGCGGGTGACCTGATACAACGGCGGCTGCGCGATGTACACATGGCCGCGTTTGATCAATTCAGGCATCTGCCGGTAGAAAAATGTCAGCAGCAGCGTGCGGATGTGAGACCCGTCCACATCAGCGTCAGTCATCAGAATGATTTTGTGATACCGAAGTTTCTCCAAGTTGAAGGCGCCTTCGCCCTCGCCGTCGCCGATGCCGGTGCCAATGGCGGTGATCATCGTGCGAATTTCGGCATTGTCCAAAACCTTATCCAAACGCGCCTTCTCCACGTTGATGAGCTTGCCTCGAATCGGCAGAATCGCTTGAAACCGACGGTCCCGGCCTTGTTTGGCTGAGCCACCCGCAGAGTCCCCCTCCACAATGAACAACTCGGTCTGCGCCGGGTCCCGTTCGGAACAATCCGCCAGTTTGCCGGGCAAACCGCCGCCGGTCAGCGCCGTCTTCCGCACCGTTTCACGCGCCTTACGCGCGGCCTCCCGTGCTCGAGCCGCCAACAGGGCCTTCTCGACAATCTTACGAGCCACGGCAGGATTGGCATCGAAATAACTCATCAAGCCGTCGTACACCACCGATGCCACCAGGCCCTCCACTTCCGTGTTGACGAGCTTCACCTTGGTCTGCGATTCAAAACGCGGATTCGGCAGTTTCACACTCAGCACACAGACCAATCCCTCGCGCACGTCGTCCCCCGTAATGGCCGGGTCCTTCTCTTTCAAAAGCTCCTGCTGACGCGCATACTGATTGACCGCGCGGGTCAGGGCCGACCGAAACCCCGTCAGGTGCGTGCCGCCATCCGGGTTGGGAATGGAATTGGCAAAGCACAGGATTTGATCGCTATACCCGTCGTGGTACTGCAGCACGCAGTCGATGAAAACCTCCTCGAGCCGACCTTCCACCTCAATTGTCCGCCGGGCCGTCAGCACAATGGGCCGGGGATGCAACACCTGCCGGCTCTGGTTGATCTGACGAACAAATTCCTCAATGCCGTGCCGGTAATAAAACCGTTCCGTGCGATCCACCCGTTCATCCGTCAGCGTGATCTCCAAGCCCGGATTCAAGAACGCCAGCTCGCGCAGCCGGTTGGCCAGAAGGTCAAACTTGAATTCGGTAGTGATCGTGAAAATCTCAGCATCGGGCTTGAAGGTGATCAACGTGCCCGTCTGCCGCGATTTGCCGATCACCTCCAACGGCCGCACTGTCTTGCCGCGGGCAAACTCCATCGAATAAACCTTGCCGTCCCGACTCACCTCCACCTTGAACCATTCGGACAAAGCGTTGACACATTTGGCACCCACGCCATGCAAGCCGCCCGAATACTTGTAAGCACCCTGACCGAATTTCCCACCAGCGTGCAGATTGGTCAGCACCAGCTCCACCGCAGGGATCTTCCACTTGGGATGGATATCCACAGGAATGCCCCGACCGTCATCCCGTACAGAGACCGAACCATCCACGTGCAACGTCACCTCAATCCTGCGACAAAACCCGGCCAAATGCTCATCAATCGAGTTGTCCACCACCTCAAATACACAGTGGTGCAACCCGCGCTCGTCCGGGTCCCCTATGTACATGCCCGGCCGCTTGCGAACCGCTTCCAAGCCTTCCAATTTGTCGATCTTAGAAGCGTCATACGGATCCGCTTCAACCACAGACGGCCCGCCAGCCACTGACTGCATCTGGACCACTTCTTTAGGCATAAGCAAATGTCCCGCAACCGAATGCCATTTGTCTGTCCCCGACTGCCCTGATCATAAAAAATTCGCATTCTCAGCACAACGGCGATTTGCAGACGACCCTCCAGCCATGCCATACATATCTTGCTGATCCACAATGTCTTGTAAACCTCATGTGCGCGCCCAACCTCTCCTTGCAGCGTTTGGAGATCCACTGCCTCTTTCATGACGGGCTTGCACCGGGTGCAAATGCGGCTTGGCGCGAAGAATCGTCTCGGGGCGCATGGAGGACGGTTCCGTCAGCGAGCCTTCGGGCGCTTTTCTCAGCTCTTGGGTGAGCTTTGTCCGTTGGCAAGGACATCCAGTCCTTTTAACCTGCACCGCTGAGATGGCCATGAATATCTGGGAGGAATTACACTGGCGAGGACTGGTCGCGGATTGTACCGACCCCGCTGCGCTCGGTCAGAGAACTCAACCTCTGACCGTGTATTGTGGGTTTGACCCAACCGCAGACAGTCTTCACGTCGGACATTTGGTGCCGTTGCTGGCATTGAGACGCTTTCAATTATTCGGTCATCATCCCATTGCGGTTGCCGGTGGAGCCACCGGAGCGATCGGCGATCCCAGCGGCAAAAGCGCCGAGCGGCCTCTGTTGAGTCCGGAACAGATCCGATTCAACCTGGAGGCCATTCGGCCTCAATTGGCGCGCTTGCTGGATTTCCAAACCTCGGTCAATCCGGCACGCCTCCTGGACAATGCGGATTGGACGGCAGATGTTCGATATCTGGATTTCTTACGAGAGATCGGCAAGCACTTCTCCATTAACCAAATGCTCGCCAAGGAAAGTGTGCGGGCGCGACTGGAAAATCGGGACACCGGCCTCAGTTACACCGAGTTCAGCTACATGCTGCTTCAGGCCTTCGATTTTTACGTGCTATGTCGCGATTATGATTGCCAACTTCAAATCGGCGGCAGCGATCAATGGGGCAACATCACAGCCGGGATTGATCTGATCCGCAAAAAGCTCGGGCGCGCCGCCTATGGTCTCACCCTGCCATTGGTCACCAAGGCCGACGGCACAAAGTTCGGAAAAACCGAGTCCGGCAGCGTCTGGCTCGACCCACGTAAAACTAGCCCCTACCGCTTCTACCAATTCTGGATCAACACAGACGACCGCGATGTAATCCGATACTTAAAGTACTTTACCTTTTTGCCTGCCGAGGAAATCGCTGCCTTGGAAACACAGCATCAGCAAAACCCCGGCGCGCGCACAGCGCATCGCGCGCTGGCCCGTGCCGTGACCGAATTGGTGCACGGTCCCACAGCCACTCAAGAAGCCGTTCGTGCCAGCGAGGTCCTCTTCGGGGGGAAACTGGAGGGAATCCCTGAGGGGACCTTCCGCGAAATCATGGACGAGGTCCCCACGCTCCACCTGAACCGAACCCGTCTGGAAGGCTCCGGATTGCCTCTGACAGAGCTACTAATCCAAGCCGGATTGGCAACGTCCAAAAGCCAGGCTCGGAAAGACATTGAAGCCGGAGGCATTTACATCAACAACGTCCGCGAAATCCGCATCGACCGGGCCATCACAATCCAAGACCTTTTGTTTGGTCGGCATTTGTTATTGCGCAAGGGCAAAAAGCAATACGTGCTAATGACCGCGGAGTAGCCAGGCAACTTTCCTCCACCCGCCTCCAAACCGGCTCGTGCCTCAAATGACCCCCATGGCCGCTCCCGACGAAGATCCGCTGCGGCCGGCCGATGAGCCTGCCTCGGATCCTTATGCGGTGCTGCGAAATCCCGACTACGCACTCTACCTGGCAGGACGGCTCGTCTCGGTCCTGGGACAACAAATGGCTACGGTCGCTATCGGCTGGGAATTGTATGACCGAACGGGAACGGCCTGGTCCCTCGGATTGGTTGGTTTGGTCCAAATGCTGCCCATGTTACTCTTCACGCTGCCCGCCGGCCATGTGGCAGACCATTACGATCGCCGACGCATCGTCATCTTTTGCACCGCGGTGTTAGCACTATCAGGAACCGGCCTCGCCCTGATTAGCCTTTTTCATGCCCCTGTTTTCTGGGTCTACCTGCTGCTCTGGATTGCAGGTGTGGCCCGCACCTTCCAATGGCCCGCCAGCGCTGCCCTACTCCCTCAACTGGTGCCCCGCCATCTCTTTTCGCGCGCGGTCACCTGGAACAGCGGCGCCTTTCACATCGCCAGTGTGGTTGGACCCGCTCTCGGTGGTACAGTGCTCGCTTGGACCCATCAACCCTCGGTCATCTACGCCCTCCATGCCCTAGCGCATTTTCTTTGTCTGATTCTGCTTTTGAACATTCGAGTGTGCCCGATTCCCCGCACTCCCAAACCGCTGAACCTTCAGAATCTGCTCACGGGTTTCCAATTCCTTTTCCAACAGCGTGTTCTGCTAGGCGTTTTGACGCTAGACCTGTTTGCAGTCCTCCTAGGCGGCGTCACAACACTCCTACCCATCTTTGCCCGGGACATCCTGCAAGCAGGACCGGATGGACTCGGCCTGCTTCAGGCAGCCATGCCCATCGGAGCGGTTCTATGTGCCCTTGTGTTGGCTCATCGCCCTCCTCTCCAACGGGCAGGTCGGACAATGCTCCAAGCTGTGGCCGCATTTGGTTGTGCCACCGTTGCCTTTGGTTTGTCACCCTGGTTCTGGGTTTCGTTTGCTTTGCTGGTGGTTTGCGGCGCGGCGGACAACGTCAGCGTGGTGGTCCGCCATACGCTGGTTCAACTGCTAACTCCGGACGAAAAACGCGGCCGGGTCTCGGCTGTCAATAGCCTCTTCATCGGCACATCCAACGAACTGGGCGGATTCCGTGCTGGCACCGTGGCTCACTGGTGCGGGCCAGCCCTGGGCAACAGTATCGCCACAGGCGCGATCATTTCAGTCGTCGCTGGCGGAGTAGGAACCCTTTTGACAGTGTTAGCCGTAGCCTGGCTCTGGCCCGAAGTCCGCCGATACGGACGCTTGGATACTTAGCCCTCCCGCGCCAACCTGCCTAACCAACCTGCCCACTTACTGAAAACGGAGTGGACGTACCGATGCAACAAGCATCGGTGCACACGCGGACACCTCTCGCTCCCGCGACGAAGGCCTGCACAAACCATGACCGCGACCCCGATACGCTTTGAGGAAATACAGCAGAACGCCCAATGTCCAAACCGCCCAACCGCCCCAAAACCATGTCCAACGCCACTCACCCCCAATCCAGTGACTGCAGGCAAACCATCCACCGCAAGCCAGATACCCAACCAGACTGCCCAGACCAGAGGTCATGAGTGTCAGCAGCGCTTGCGCCCGCGCTCGCCAAATTGCATCGACCCGCTCAGCCACATACACCTGCGTCGTGATCATAACACAGGCAAATGCCACACCATGCAAAGCAACGCCAACCAGCACCGGCACCACGCGGTCCCAAGCACAAAGCCCCAACCGAAGCGCCCCCAGGACAAGCCCCATCACCACCGTCCATTTCAAACGCCACCGTGTCAGTACACCGCCCAACATCAGTAAAGCGAGCACCTCCGTCACTTGCGCCAAGGACATCCATGCACTCAGCCGGACAAACCCCAAATCTTGCAAATGAGGCGGAGTGTAAGGATACAAACCGGCCAAACTCACGCTAAACAACGAGGCCGTAACGTACATCACGCGATGGTCCCGATCCCGTAACAGCCCCAGAGCGTCCCAGCCCAACCAAGCCTTCCAACCTCCTCCAGCCTCTACCGCCGGAGGCGGCACCTCGGGCAGCAACCATGTGAACACACTTAAGCCCAACCAAGCCCATCCACAGAAATAACCCGAACGCAAAGAACCGTCTGCCCCAAAAGCGCTCGTCAACCAACAACCCACCATCCAACCCACAGTCGCCATAGCCCGCATCGGCCCAAACTCCCGTCCGGAATCCCGCAGCTGCGATAACACAACAGCCGTCGTGAGACCAAACGTAGGGGCCATGGCCAGAGCCACTCCGAGAATCATCATCCACGCCCAAATCGAGCCCACACCGGCCGCCAAGAACCAACTCGTCAGTAAAATCATCCCGCCCGTCCCCCCGGCTAACCAACGTAACACCCGTACCGGAGACACATGCCGGTCCGCCACCGCCCCAAACATCAAGGGAGAGACAAACGCCGCCAGGGCTGAAGCTGCAAATGCATAAGGACGCAATGCATCATGCCCACTTGCCCGCAACAAAAGGCTCAAGGGGACAAACCACATGCCCATCGCCAAAGCATGTAAGAAAAAGAGGCCGGCCCACCGCAAACGGAAGTCGCCTAATCCACTCTCACCCACCGCCCGAAAAGAACCTCTCCTGCGCAGAATGCAAGCCGAAATCCATCAAAACCATTGCCCCCACTGCTCTCAAGCCATACGTCCACTGCATCAACCCTCGAAAAGACTAAACTCTCAAATTCCTGCCGGATTTGACATGTTTTCGGCATAGTCCTATTAGGTTGAGCAGTTTTGTAAATCGGATTTGGGAGAAGGCACCCGGCATGAATCATACGACGCGGGTTTACGACAGCATTTTCGAGTTGCTTCCAGACGTAGAGAACCCGACGCCTCTGGTGCGGGTCCGTCGTCTCAACCCCTCCCCTACTTTTGAGCTATTTGCCAAATTGGAGTGGTACAATCCATTTGGGTCGGTCAAGGACCGCGCTGCCTGGGCCATGCTGCACGAGTTGGAACAGCGCGGGGAAGTCCACGCCCACCGAGGCATCGTGGAACCCACCAGTGGAAACACTGGACTCAGTTTGGCCGCCATGGCAGGGGCGCGCGGGTATCGCATGCGAGCCGTAGTCCCGAACCGAGTTCCCCTTGAAAAAAAGCTGCTTCTCAAAATCGTGGGCGCTGAGCTCGATGTGGTCAGTGATGAATTGTGCCCGGCACCGGGCCTCGGCGACGGTTCTATCAACCTCGCCAAAACACATGCGCGGGCTCAAGCCGATCGTTACGCCATGCCCAACCAATACGAGAATCCCGCCAATGTGGAGGCACACTTCCGGACAACAGGACCGGAAATCTGGCGCCAAACCGAAGGGCGGATCACCCATCTGTTTGTGTCCTTGGGCACGTGCGGCACGGTGACTGGCACAGGCCGTTTCTTACGCCAGCAAAATCGTCGCATTCGTATTATCGCCGTGCAACCGGGGCCTGGCCATGACGTACCCGGCTTGCGCAACCTCGATCAACTGGCGGTCTCCAAACTTTTTGACCCCTCCTTGATTGATGAAATCCTTGAGATCGAGCCCGAACTGGCCTACACGCGCGCCTTGGAACTGTGCCGGCAAGAGGGTCTGTTAGCCGGCCCAAGCTCGGGCCTGATTCTTGAGGGAGCCCGGCGCATTATCCAACGGGACGGAAATGGCTTGGGAGTGATGATCTTTCCCGACAACGTATTCAAATACACAACCAACTTTCGCAAGCACGTGCGGGAATTGCAGGAAGGACTTGAATCACCTGCCTCCCGCGTTTGAACCAACGAATAGGCCCCAACCCTCAAAGGCAACATGAGCACGACCGAATCCTACGCCCAACCTGAGGTCCTGGTCAGCACCGACTGGGTCAAACAACACTTGCACCAGCCTGGTATCCGCATTGTCGAAATCGACGTGGACACCCAGGCCTACGAAGCCGGTCACATCCCTGGCGCTGTCGGATTCAATTGGCAAACACAACTGCAAGACCCTGTCCGACGGGACATCCTCAGCGCCGAAGGTTTTGAGCAGCTCATGCGACAGGCCGGCATCCGAAACGAGGACACCGTCATCCTGTACGGAGATCACAACAACTGGTTCGCCGCCTACGGGTTCTGGCTCTTTAAAATCTACGGTCACCGCGACGTGCGCTTGATGAACGGCGGCCGCGTCAAATGGCTGAATGAACCGGACAAACCGTTGACTACCGAAAAGCCGGTCTTTCCTCCCAGTAATTACAAGGTTCAATCCATGCACACTGAGCTTCGGGCACTCTTACCCCAAGTTTTCGAGGCTTCCCAAAAGGGTCACTACAACCTGGTAGATGTGCGCAGCCCGGATGAATTCACTGGGAAGGTGATCGCGCCACCGGGCATGACGGAAACCGCCCAGCGCGGCGGACACATCCCGGGCGCTAAAAATATCCCGTGGAGCCAGGCCGTGAACCCGGATGGCACGTTCAAGTCTGCCGCCGAATTACGCGCCATTTATGTCGAACAAAAGGGCCTCGATCCAAGCAAGCCTACCATTGCCTACTGTCGCATCGGAGAACGATCAAGCCACACCTGGTTTGTACTAAAGTACCTGCTCGGATTCCCCGAGGTGCGGAATTACGACGGCAGTTGGACGGAATACGGCAATCTAGTGGGCGCTCCCATCGAGAAACCCTGACACAGCCTTACTTTGCGGGTTTTATATATTTGGTCAGTTAAGAGCTGGTCTCCCAAGGGGCCCCGGCCCCGGCTCGCCCTGAGGGACGCTGTGTGCCCGGGCGAAAGACACGATGGGCCAGGCCCAAGGATAAAAGCCGATTGTCCCAGTCGCGTCGGGGTCTCCTGTTGTCCGCTTGATGCCGCATAACCGTACTGCACACTGGATCTGACATGGCAGAAAAACCATCCGTACATCAAGCGAAGCGCATCAATCAAATCTTGGCGGCCCTCCAACGCACATATTCAGACGCCCGATGCGAGCTGCAATACTCGAACCCGCTGGAGTTGCTCGTAGCCACCATCTTGTCCGCCCAATGCACTGATAAACGGGTGAATGAGGTCACCCGATCCCTGTTCCGCAAATACCGCACCGCTGAGGATTACGCCCAAGCCCCTTTGCGCGAACTTGAGGCCGCCATTCGACCCACCGGGTTCTACCGCAACAAGGCTCGCAACATCCAAGCTTGCTGCCGCGCCTTGGTAGAACGTCACGGCGGACAGGTCCCTCAAACCATGGCAGAATTGACCGCACTCGACGGCGTTGGCCGAAAAACTGCCAATGTTGTGCTGGGCAACGCATTCGGCCTTAACGAAGGCATCGTGGTCGATACGCACGTCCGCCGCCTGGCCCAACGGCTCGGCCTCACCCAGCAAGATGACCCTGAAAAAATTGAGCAGGATCTCATGCGCCTTGTACCACGCAATCTCTGGACCCAATTCGGCCACTGGTTGATCTGGCATGGCCGCCGCCGTTGCACGGCACGCAACCCAGATTGTGGGCACTGCGAACTTCGCTCCTGGTGCCCTGCCGCTTGGTGTCACGCCACTGCGCAACGTCCGTCGTGAACGCTTTGCCGCCACATCCGCAGTCGGAGCCCGGAGCTCAAACTCCGCTGAACTTGGCCGATCCGATGGAAATCTGGCCATCACAACTTCCCCCAGGCCACCCGAAACCAGCATACCAGCATGAAGAAACCGAACCTTGGTGGATCTGGGAGTGTCCAGCCCAATCGGCCGCGCAAAACATGGCATGGGATGAAGCCTTGCTACGGAGCATGCCCCAACTCCGTCAACCCGTTCTGCGTCTGTACAGTTGGTCCGAGCCGGCCGCCTCGTTCGGATACTTCCAACATTACGAAGAGGTAGCTCGCACCACGCCGTTCCGACCGCTCGTTCGACGGCCCACCGGAGGTGGCCTCGTGCCACATGCCGCAGACTGGACATACGCGCTGGTCATTCCCGCTGGTCACGACTGGCACAAGCTTCGAGCCGAAGCCAGCTACCTGCGCCTGCATCGGTGGCTGCAAGCAGCCTTTGAACTGATGGGCATCCCCACCAACCTCGCCCCTGAAGCGCGACACCAAAAACCCGGTTGCTGCTTCGAAGGCTACGAACGCCATGACCTGCTCTGGCACGGTCACAAAATCGCGGGCGCTGCCCAAAGACGCACACGAGAAGGTCTTCTCATTCAGGGATCCATCCAGCCGCCCGTCACAGCCTGGAATCGACACGCATGGCATCGAGCTCTTTCTGCTACAGCCTCTCAACTCTGGCCAATCCGATGGCAGACCTTCGAGCCGCCTGATTTCGTGCAACGTCTCATGCAAGAATTGGTCGCGGTCAAATACGGCCGAGTCGAGTATCACCGCCAGCGTTGATCTCACAGCCTCTTGCACACGATCTCGTCGCCGAATACGAACTGTGGAATCCCATTTCCCCACGTGGCATCCTTGCCTACCGTGACCGTACTGGAGGCCATTCAACGGAGTACAGATTTCCTCGCGCGTAAAGGCGTAGATTCGCCCCGTTTGCAAGCCGAACTCCTACTGGCTCACGTCTTGCAAAAACCACGCCTGAAACTTTACCTCGAATTCGACCGTAAACTCACGGAAAACGAGATCAATCACTTGCGTGATCTCGTCCGTCGCCGCGGCCTGCGCGAACCGTTGCAATACATCATCGGCCGCGCCGCCTTTTGCGGGCGGGACCTTTTGGTCAACCGACACGTGTTCATCCCCCGACCCGAGACCGAGCAACTCGCCGAACTCGGCTGGTCACGGCTGCTGCAATGCCCCGCCCCGCGTCTGGCCCTCGACATCGGCACTGGCAGCGGTTGCATCGCCATCGCCCTTGTCGAACACTGCCCCGAAACACGATGCATCGCTACGGACCGCTCAGCCGAGGCGTTAGAGGTGGCCCGTTATAACGTCTGCGAGGCCGGGCTCACCGACCGGATTGACTTGGTGCTTGGCGATCGACTTACCGCCGTGCCGCCCCAGCCTCGGTTCGACCTGATCATCAGCAATCCACCTTACATTCCCACTGCCCAACTGGCTTCCCTCCAGCCCGAGATTCGGCTTCATGAACCTGTGTTAGCCTTGGACGGTGGGCCCGATGGTTTGGATGCATTCCGATGGTTGGCCGCGGAAGCACGGGCCCGAATCCGCCCCAATGGCACGCTCCTCCTCGAATGCGGGGACGAGCAGACTGAAACCGTGGCCGACCTGCTCACTCAGCACAACTGGATTGTCGCCCACATTCACCCCGACTACACTCATCGTCCCCGGTTCGTAGAGGCGCGGCCTAAGTAAGGCCGCCCCAAACACAACCAGGGCCAACTCACACCCGGCAAAACCATTGCATGGATACCTTGATCATTAAAGGCGGCATGCCCCTGCACGGGGAAGTCACTATCAGCGGCGCCAAAAACGCCGCTCTACCCATCATGGCTGCCGCTTTGCTCACCCCCGAACCCTGTACCATCCATCGCGTGCCCAACCTCACCGACGTCCGTTTCATGGCCCAAATCCTAACCTGGCTCGGCGCCAAAGTGTCCTTCGAAGGCGACACGCTCCGGATTGAGGCACGCAAAGTCCAGGGCATCGGCGATTATGACCTCGTCCGAAAAATGCGCGCCTCAATCTGCATCATGGGGCCCTTGCTGGCACGGCTGAAAAGTGCCACGGTCTCCCTCCCCGGCGGCTGCGTCATCGGCGCGCGCCCCATCAATTTGCACCTGAAAGGCTTCGAAGCCCTCGGCGCCCGGGTCAATATCGATGGCGGATACGTTCACGCGCGTGCCCGAAAACTGGTAGGCACAGAAATCTTCCTCGGCGGCCGCGCCGGATCCACCGTCCTCGGCACTGCCAACGTGATGATGGCCGCTACGCTGGCCGAAGGCACCACCATTATCCAAAGCGCCGCTTGTGAACCAGAGATCGTGGATCTGGCCAATTTCCTAAACGCCATGGGCGCCCGCATCGTCGGCGCCGGCAGCCCTACCATCACCATCCATGGCGTCAAAGAACTTCATGGGGCTGAACATGAGATCATCCCCGACCGCATTGAAACTGCTACCTACGCCATCGCTGCAGCCGCCACCGACGGAGAAATCACGATCCGTGGATCCAACCCGGGTCATCTCACAGCAGTCATCGACAAGCTCACAGAAGCCGGAGTCAGAATCGAACGGCGTGGCCCCGATCTAAAAGTGCGGCGCGGCGGCCGGCTTAAACCCGTGGACGTTACCACGCTGCCCTACGCCGGTTTCCCCACCGATGCCCAGGCCCAAATGATGGCGCTGCTCACGCTCGCACCGGGCATCAGCATCATCACTGAGCGCATTTTCGAATCCAGGTTTATGCACGTTAGCGAGCTGGCCCGACTTGGCGCCGACATCGAACTCGAAGGTCCCAGCGCCATCGTCAAAGGCGGCCGACCCCTCAGTGGTGCCCCCGTCATGGCCAGTGACCTTCGCGCTTCCGCCGCTCTTGTAATCGCCGGCCTGGCAGCCAAGGGCACCACCCGCGTTCTTCGTGTCTACCACATCGACCGCGGGTACGAGAACATCGATGGCAAACTCCGCGCTCTGGGCGCCCGAATTGAACGTGTGTCGGAAAGTTAAGCTCGTGCCCCTTCTCATGCGCATGGCGTTCAGAAGCCCGTAACAGGTCAGCCTACTACTTTTTCAACCCGTCGACCCAGGATTTACGGAACTGCCCATCTCCGCTAATCTCTTGTTGGGTTACCCGCAGAATGGTGCCCCCATAGCTCAAATGGATAGAGCAGCGGTTTCCTAAACCGCGGATCCCTGTTCGATTCAGGGTGGGGGTACCAAACCTTTTTGTTATCGTTTCGCCGCCGCAAGCCTAAGTGCCCGCTCACCGGGGTCGCTGTGCTTCGGGTTACTGCCCAGCCCTGATACCAATTCCGAATCCTACGCCTTACACAGACCCAAGAGAACCGGTGCCCCATCCCGCCAGAGAATCCTTTCGAACGGAGACTCACATGGAGCGCCGGGTATGCGACACCCAGCCTCGTTCTCGATTGCCCGACTAAAATCTCAGGGGAATGCCCCCACGAAGCCCCTCCTAACTTCGATCGACCCACGCCTTGCAAGCCGTTGAATCAACCTAAATCCCCGCATGAGGATTGCACCACAACCGGATCCATGGCGGTATGCAGCAGCCCCATCCCCCTGGTGCAGGGCCACGGCTTCCTCCGCGCTTTCTGCCAAACCCACTTTTCAGGGAGCCCCGCTCAAGAAAGCCCAAAGCATTCGAACCAGGTGAATGGATCGGCGCAGAATCCACACGCCACCCACCCCGCAATTCTCCTAACGCAAAACCAGTAGCCTCATCGTGCGGATAAACCTTTTGAATGATTGCCATCAACCCAGCCGAAATTCCGTGCCCGGCTTCCCATAACACATCAGACACAACGCGTTCGGAATCACAATCGGGACGTAAACTGAAACTGATCTGTTCGCATGGAGCACCACCACAGGCCCGGGCGAGCGCTGCGCCCGTACCTCTGCTTGAAACCTTTCCAACAACCGTTGCTCTTCTTCAGTGGCTCGATTTGCCGGGTTGCGCGGCTTGTGCGTGATCCGCTTGAGGTTCCACACCGTGTTTCTCTGCCAACTTCCGGGTAATGGGCAACGCCTTCTCGGAACAATAAGGCAGCGCTGCGCTCAAACCTGACTTTGTGATGGCCGCCAGCAAATTGAAACTCAGCTCCATAAATCTCTGCTGTGCAACGGCCACCGCCCGGTGTTGCAAGGCGTCCACAAGATTCGTCTTGCCAAAGCGCGCCAATTCATCCGCAACGGCAATTCGATCGTAAACGGGCGCCCACATGATAACGAACCCAATCTCCACCGCCACCCACCCTGAGTCGCACCCAGAGGCTCAACACGACTGACAATGTCGCCACTTACAGCCCGACGAAAACTTCGCCCCACGACATCGCTGGGGCATCGCACCAGTCTCGACTCCTTTCAAAGACCTCGTCGCCGCCCGACTTTATTCCATGGCACGGCCTGCTCCTTAAACAGACCACAGCCCCACCACCCTCGATTCGCCATTTTTCCACGCCCGGCTGTTTCACACACCGCGCAACTTGACCACAATACGCCCGCACCAGGTTCAAGCCCAAACCTTCAACCCAACAAATGATCGGGCTGCAGCCTCAACGGCCGGCAGCCGTTTGCAACAAAACCCCGCTCCCTCTGCTCCAGCCCCCGGCCTCATCTGGGCCCACCGCTGAACAGATGTTTAAACCTTTCTTGGGTGCCTGAGATCCGGATCAATCCTCCGGCAAGGGACGGCCCTTTGTCTCCGGCGCCCAGATCAATGCAACAATCCCGATCACATACACGCTGCACATGATCACCGCCGCCACTCGGAACGGTTCCGCCACACCGTGTGCGCCAAGACTCGCGCTCAACTGCCCCAACACCATCGGCGCGGGTGCAGCCAGATATCGAACTGTATTGTAACAAAAGCCCACGCCCGTGCCCCGCAACCGCGTGGGAAACAATTCCGGGAAGTAAATCGAATAACCTGCAAAAACAGCCAGTTGCGCAAACCCCATCATGGGCAGCATCCAGTAAGCATCCGTCGCAGATCGGAGATTCAGAAAAACGAACGCCGTCGTAATCAAGCAGAGCATAAAGGCCAAGAAAAATGCCAATCGACGGCTCAACCAGGCGGCCACGACTGTAAAAGCCGTCATCCCCGCAAAGGCACCCAGATCCTGGAAAAAGGTCCCCCAACCCCGGACGGTGTCCACCGTGGACTGGGGCGCGCCTCTCAACGCCGTGGAGATCAATTCCGGCGAGAAAAACCCAATCCCCCACAGACCCACCATTCCGGAAACACCCAACAATAGACCAATGATTGCGCGCCGGCGCCAACGCGAATGCCCGAATAAGTCGCGGATGGACCCCACCTTCCGTTCTCCAACCCCGCTTCGCGCCAGCTCGCGCGCCCGTTTCCACGCCTCCGGCTCCCGCAACACCAACAACATGGGCGCCGCAAGTAATGCCGGTAGAATCCCTACAAAAAACAACACACGCCAACCGCTCCAATCCCCCCAGAAATGCGTCGCCCCCGGCTGAATCCACAAACTGATCAGCGAACCCATCATGTTCCCCACCGCTGACAATGCCTGCAACGTCCCCAGCGCCACCGCGCGTACCCGTCCCGGAACACTCTCCGCCACCAACGTCGTGGCCGCCCCGAACATGCCGCCTACCCCCAAGCCCACCAAAAACCGATAAATCGTAAAGTCCACCCAGCTCTGCGCTAGTCCGCATAACCCGGTGAAACCGGAATACACCATCAACGTAGCCACCATAGTCTTGACCCGTCCCCACTTGTCACTCAGCATTCCAAAAAGGATTCCCCCGGTGGCCCAACCCAGAATCATCGAGGTCGTCGCATATCCAATGTATTTCTTTACAATCTCAGCAGCCGTTTCCGGCCCCAGCAACTCTTTAAGGGCTGATTCCCGCGCCAGCACGAACAGACGCTGATCCATGCAATCAAACAACCACCCGGCCGACGCAATGATGACGACCAACCAATGATACCAGGTAACCGGTTCCCCCGTGGAGGATTTGTCCTGCGATGCGAGCGACGCCGAAACCTGCATGAGCCGCATCGTCCGCAAGCGCCCATCGGGATGTCAAGCCGCACCGGCGCCCTACTTGCTCCGATCCACCGGTTGGCCTATTGTGCAGCGCCAGTGAATCGGCCGCTGTCAGCACCTGTGCGTCCAGATCCATTGTCAATCCCGCTCTGCGTGGATCTTGACGGCACCCTCATCCGTTCGGATCTCCTTTGGGAAGGACTGATTCGACTGTGGCGACAAAGCCCGCTTTATCTCGCAACAACTTTAAAATGGTGGTTCCAAGGTCGCGCCCGGCTAAAAGCCGAGGTGGCCCGCCGCATCTTGATCCCCATCTCCACGCTGCCCTGGAATGAGGAATTTCTCGATCACGTACGGCGCGAGTGCGCCAAGGGCCGCAGCCTTTACCTAGTCACGGCATCGGATCAACATGCCGCTCGTGCTGTCGCCGTCCATCTTGGTCTCTTTCGAGACGTCCTTGCAAGCGACGGCTGCACCAACTTGCGTAGCCACACGAAGGCCCGAACGTTGGCAACGCGCTTCGGAATGCAAGGCTTCGATTACGCAGGCAATTCATCTGCTGACCTGCCCGTCTGGCAAATGGCGCGCGCCATCTTGGTTGTGCATGCACCCCGACGATTGATTCGAAAAGTCCTTCGGTGGGGCAAGCCGGTGAGCATCTTCGATTGTCCCCCTCGTCCCTTTACCGCATTTTTGGAGTCCGTTCGGCCCTGCGCTTGGATGCGCAACCTGTGGGTGTTCTTACCTCTGCTCTTCCATCCGGTCAGCGTTTCCGATCCCTCCGTATGGCAGAATACTCTAATCGCCTTCCTGGCTTTTACCCTATGCGCCTCCGGTGCGTATCTATGGGATGACTTGATGGACGTGGATGCAGACCGAGCCCAACCCATAAAAACACGTCCGCCAGTTGCCACCGGGAAATTGCCCATCGCATGGGCAACCACTGCAGCACCCTTGTGCATCATCTCAGGGATGGCCCTCGCTTCGGCCGTGTCTCCCAAAACGATCCTCTGCTTGGTAGCTTATGCCGGCTTGGCCATCAGTGGAAACTGGTGTCCCACTCGGCCGGCAACGTTCCGGCTCGTTTCCCATCTGCTCTGCCTGGCCTTGCGCGTCCTGGCTGGACGCGCCGCAGCAGGCCTACCGTGGGTAACACCTGGGATCGGATTGGAGCTGTTACCGCTTCTGCTTTGGACCCTTTTTTCCCATTTGCGATCGGAACCAGATTCGGCCTCCAGCCACGCGCTGCCCCCGGCTGCCGATTCTCACAAACCGAAGCGATAACATTTCCACCAACCTGAATGAAACGCCTGCACACGCATTGCCAACGGTTTCCCCAACCAGATGCATATCCTCCATGCCCATTGCCCGTCTATCTTGATGCATGCCCGCGTTTGCGCATTAAAACACATTTCGTGAGGTCCTTCGTTGCGGCGTCACAGATCGGTTGTCCCAATACGAGAAACGATGTCCCCACCCCCACAAGCGTCCACCGTCCATGGCATGCAAGACGCTCCCGAGCACCCAAAACAGAGTTTTCAAGCCCAGTAAGATGGATTCACTTGTGGAAACAGATTGTCCCGCTGCTCCACTTGCTCGAGCCAGAGTGCATCAATCCGCGAATGCATGAGTTGATCGTACAAAGTCTGGAAGCGCAGCAGATGGTCCTTGACCCGTTGCCGTGCATAACCCGGACTAGTGCCCGTGCGCAAAATAAACGGCCAGTCGCTGGCCTGCGCCAGTAACAACTCCCGCGCCGCCTGTTGCAACGCCCGTGACACAACGCCCCGGGCTCTACCATGTCTGCGCGCCAATTGGGTCATCCGATTCTGGGCCACCCGCAGATGCGGCAAGATCCACGCATTGGTTTCGTTCACCCACACCTGCCAGTAACCGGCCTCACCCCAACTGGAGGGCATCGGCCGCGCCACCTGATGTGACGAATGACGCTGGAGATATTCCGAGGGCGTAATGAAGGTCAAACTCCGCTGCTGGACCATCTGGCGAACCAACGCGTCCAAAAACTCCGGCCCTTCGTACCACCAGTGTCCGAACAATTCCGCATCATAAGGCGCCACAATGATCGGTGGATCCGGCAAAAGTCCCTCAAGCCGACGCAACTGTTCCAGCCGCGCCTGCAAAAAGTGCGCCGCATGTTCACCCGCCCGACGCACGGCCAAAACCCGGTCGTAAGGCCGCTTTTCGGATCCAGGTCCGGTAATGCTGTAATACTTGATGCCCGTAAAACCCCTTTGGTCCGGCGACGGTAGATAGGGCCGCACGTAATCCAGATCCAAATCGAAGCCAATGTCTCGATAGAAATCCCGATACACCGGATCGCCGGGATAACCCTCCTGCTTGCTCCAGACCTGCCGGGAGGATTCCGGATCCCGGCCAAACACCGCTAATCCCTCCGGCGTGTACAAAGGCGCATACACGCCGTAACGGGGTTGGGGCCGCGCACCCAAAAAGCCATGCGCATCCACGATGAACCATCGGAAATCCGCCTCCTGCAAAGCCGATTCCACCCCCTCATCGTAAGCACATTCGGGCAACCAGAAACCACGACAGGACCGTCCCAATACATGCTGATAAAAATCCCGTGCGATCAAAACCTGGGCCCGTACCGAAGGCTGATGCTGCAACAAGGGCAACACCGCATGCGTAGCCGCACAGGTGATGATCTCCAACTGACCGCTTTCCTGAAATCGGGCAAATCCATGAGCCACATCCCGGTGATAGGATCGATATAACTCCCGCAACTCCAACAAACGCTGATGATAGAACCCGGCCAGTTCATGCAACGGCCGATCCCACCAGGTCCGTTGCAGCTCCTTTTCCGTCAGTTCAATGAGACCGTCCAAATGCCGACTGTAACGAGCTTGCAAAAGGGAATCGCGCAGCATGCTCACCAACGTGGGCGACAGCGAAAGTGTCAGGCGCACCGGCAAATCGTCCCGACGCCACTGCTCCAACCGCTGCAACAAAGGCAAATAACATTCGGTAACGGCCTCGAACAGCCAGTTCTCCTCCAAAAACTTTTCATGCTCCGGATGCCGCACAAACGGCAAATGTGCGTGCAACACAATGGCTAAATACCCTTGCATGCCCTCAAAATATGCCTCAGACCGGCGCCCCGGGTTTAATCCGGACCCACACCGGTTACCCTCCCAACCTCGGCTCGGACGGTTTGCTATTCATCCCAATGCCGGGTCCAACGCCGAGCCCAAGGCCCGCTGCCCATCCATAACACAACCCCCAAACCCAGCACCAACCACGCCACGGGCCAGCCATCCGAGCGCACCTCCTCCCGGCCCGTTCGGGAACGCAAATAATCCAAAAAAAGCGACACCGCCGCCAGCAAGATCATCCCCACCGCGATTACGCGCATCAACGAGGCCAGCACCTTTGCGTACGGATTCACAACCGCTGCCTCGGCTACCGGCCGTACCCATCACGCTGGCGCCTCCGGCGGATGTGATACAGAGGAATCTGCCGGCGCCTGCATCACTTCACCCTGATACCGCGTGCTTCTTTGAAACGTCAAAACCGCCGCGCGCCGCTCTAATCCATCGGCTTTCACTGCCACCGCCTCCAACTCATAGCGGCCGTCCGGCAATGCAAACCGGCAACTGAATGAACCGTCCGGACGCAACACTAACGGTCGGCCCCCGAGGGTCACGCGTGCATCCGGCTCCGTCGCGCCGTACACCACCAGCTCTGCATGAATGTTAAACCAAAAGCCGGGCCGTTGTGCGGCTGCGCCCCCAACCGGACTCGAAACCGCCTGCTCCAAAGCCACAACCGGTTGCCGCACCAGCTCTGCCGAAGAAGGAAGCCCTTGCCAACCACGCCGGACTAATTCCATCAACTCGACCGAGCCAGCCCAACCGCGCCTGACCTCTTCATGCTCCACCAAGGGCCGGACCCTCTCTTCCTGGCCGGCAGTCCACGTCGGCGGTTCCGTAGCAAAGACCACAGGCACAATGGATTCTCCATGCTCTCGAGCCTCCGCTACAGCGTGTACCAACGCAGGCTGCAAACGCACGCGTTGTTCGGCTTCTTCCCCCAAACGCGAAAGCGGAACCTGAGCCGGCACAAACATGAATCGAACCGGTTCACGGGTCACCCGCGCTGGCTCCGGCGGGGTCATCACCGTCTCGCTACGAACCACAGATACCCATGCGCCATCGCGCTTCCGGTAATAACCCAGCTCGCCCACATAACGCGCACCCGCATGGCCCACCGGAACAAACCAGTATCGGGAATCTGGGTACAAAGACACCTCCACATGAGGTTGATCACCTATAACCTCGCGATAAATACGCAATGTTAGATGCCCCCCCCGGGCCCGCTGATTGTAAAATCGTAATTGAGCACGCGTAAAATCCCAGTAGGCACATAAGCCGCGCGGCTCGCACGCTGTCAAAAACAAAGCCTTGGTCCCATACGCCTCCGGCAATTCCGGTTCCGCACTCAGCTCTGCTGTTTCCACCACACCCGGCCCAAGGACATATCGTTGTCCAGGACCGCCCCATACGGGCGTTGTCGGCCGATCCCCCTCCAACAAAATCCGGGGCACCACAGTGCCTTCTATCCGCATCGAACCCGGCTCCGAAGACCCGGGCGCAGAACCAACGCCCGCCTGCTTTCGACCACGGCCCCCAGCGCGAACGCGTCCACCCTGCTTTTGTTCTGGCCGACCTTCTGTAGGAACCTTGGACGAAGCTGCCTCCGATCTGGGCCCAACGGTGGTCGCCTTCCGAGCCCGAGTCCTTGATTCAGTTTTCCGTGACGAAGCCCGTTTGGCGGCTTTCTTTTTCGGTTTCATGCCCTGTCCCCTGCCGTGTCAACGCCTCCGGTGCTGCCAATGGGCACTTTAGACACCTGGTCTCAAGTGCGCAACCGGATTTCCCGATCATTTAACGGGGTTTAGGTTTGGACACCCACCGCCCTCAGCACGTTAAAAACTTCTTAAGGGCTCCGGGGCCAACCTTTCATCGCATCAGGTCCAACTCCTGGCTTTGTATGGAGAGCACAATCACCCAACCCCCCGTGCATCACCTCGGCTCATGGACCATTTCCTCATGAACCATTTCTCCCCGAGAAGCGCCGCCCTCAACCTGCGTTCTCACAATCTATGATCCATGCAAACCGCGCCCTCTTCTTACAACCCATGAACCGCACACCGCTTACGTGAACGAAGCTCAAGTTAGATGAAAAAGCTACCGGACGACCTTGGCTTTCTCTTTCAAAATCGGTCTCCGTCATTCAGGGACCTTGCCGAGTGCAGAAAGGTATTCTAACAATGTGACTTTGAATTCCAGTCGAGCAACACCACCATAGGCTTGAACGTCTTATGCCCCGTTCTCATCGTCGCAACTCCTCGGGTAAGACTGTCTCCCTTTAAGTCTGCAATATTTCGAATTGGATTCCGTACTTCGTAACCACCAGCACAAACTTTGAGTTCCAGGAAACTGCATTTGATAAGTTCTTTCTTGAAGCTTGATCGTCCCCTCGTCGCTTACCCTGAGCTGCTTGAACCAGGCTCGCAATCTTATGCCGCCACCAACGAGCCATCTCTGAAACCGGAACATCTCAAAGCCGTACTATGGCCTTCTTCCGGATCCCTGCGACCATGACAAAGCCCGCGGCAGGACGACCTAGGATTGAAGATCGCTCCTTAAGGAGGGCAGTCAAACCCAGCATGGCCAGCTCTGCGCAACTACGGAAATTCAACGCTGACATTCACGTAACTGTCCTGGCAAACTACCTCATGCATTCAACAGCCCGAGCCAATAGGACATGCTGCACAAAAGGACAGCCATGCAAAGCTTTTGACACCAAGAAATGTTCCTCAACAAGGTTACCAAAATGACAGTACCCTTTCCCCAGGCAAACAGTTGCACCTAAAAACATGCCTAAGACCCAGTCGCACGGGTTTTGGATCTAAGATGACTCGAGTTGCCGATGATCGGTCCAAGATCAGGCAGTCTTCCATTTTCCCCATTGGGCGAACCGAGCTCTTTGAAAAAATTATTCAAAAATAACCTTTACGCGGCACATTGCTGTAAGCCTTGCCGATCTCTTGGCCCAAGCAAAAAGGCCGTGCGGCTCTGCCGCACGGCCTTGGAATCCACCGAGCAGACGAATTACTTGCGACGGAACACCATCAAGCCCAGCGCACCAAGACCCAGCAACGCCAACGTGCCCGGCTCAGGAATGTAGTAGATGTTGAAGCTTTGAAGACCAAGGAGGTTTGGAGGCGGTGTGATCCCTCCCGCCAGAGCCGGTGAATCAAAGACCAACGATTTACCGGCAGCGATGGTCCCACTAAGCCACAAGGCTTCGGCAGCAGCCCACGTGCTGATACTTCCACCTTGATTTTCCCAAGCCCTCAACTGCATGGTGGCGACTTGGCCTTGCGGAACACCAGGAATACTCACCGGTTCAGTTGGCGCCGCAATGAACCCAGCGAAACCACCGGTCCTAAAGGTTACTAATGTCCCTGGCACTGGCAACAAGCTCGCTTCCGGTGTTCCCTGCGGGCCTGCAAACAGTTGTGCATAATAACCAGCCCCAGCTAACAAAGGCCGGCCACCATAATTCTGACTGCCAGCAGGGAAACCTGATGGGGTGTTGCCAGTGAGCGCCGTAGTATCAGTAGGGCCTAAGGGCCCATAAACAGGCGCTACTACTTGGCCAGTGACGCGATTGTTGAAGATGATCGTCCCCTGGGCAAAGACGTTTGCCGCGAGACCACACAGTACTGCCGCAGACACAAGCGTTTTCATAGTCGATGTAATCGGTTAAAGGGTTTCTTCTCTTCTTGGGTAACTAACCAACCGGCAAGCAGTTTTACTGAACAGTAAAGTTGCGAACCCAGTTAGCTGGAGCTCCCTTGCGGATGAAGAAAGCCTCACCCACATTTACGATTGGCTCAGCGGGGGACCATTCGCCACCCCCACCCGGGTCTTCGTAAGTAGCAATACTGTAAGAGGATCCAGTCCAGCGGAAGAGCTGGTCGCCATCAGCGGCTGGCAGCCCCAGCACTGAGCTAACACGTCCAGATTGCGGCACCATTGAAGACCGGATGCTATAACCTGCGGGGATGGGATTGGATAAAGCACCTTGTAGCACCTCTCCCACAAACGTTATTGTCAGTGGAGTAGCACTATTGTTGCGGATGAACGCACCTTCTCCAGGATTCAGGGTGAGATTCTGGCTCCATTCCCCACCCGTCCCAGGATCCTCAAAAGTAGCCACCGAAAAAGTGCTCCCAGTCCACTTAAATATCTGTGTGCCGTCGGGAACAGATCGGAGCAAGCTGTTTAAGGTATTATTGGTCGTATTCAGCTGATTCGCAATCAGCGCGAAGCTATTCGGTGGAATTGTGACGTTGTAGTACCCCACTACGTTCAGGGAGTACACGTTTTGCGCCATTGAGGCGGCGAGGCCCGCTGCGAAAGCCGCAGCTCCAAGTAGTGCTTTGGTTCTCATGGCTCTCTCTGTACTGTTCTCGGTTTTGTACCGTGTGCACCGCCACTTTCCCAGAGTCACTGTTTCTTGTCAACACTTTTTGAACAACGATTTTGAACGTTTTTTGAACCGGCCAACTGTGGCCTCAAAGCGAAGGCCCCAAGACGCTGGCCGGCGTACTCGCCGCACTCCCGATCCCGAGGGCACACCCCAGGGTGCTCACGCAAGAAATCCCTGATCCGATAAAGAACACAAGCTCCTGCATTCGAATGATTTAAAGCAACGCCTCCCGCCTTGTCTGCATTCTCGCACTGAATCCGTTCTCCTATAGTGCAAAGAAGCAACGTGTGTGGGCATGTCGCGTCCCCATGGACCGTTAGGTCGGTAGTCCACGGCCTTTCGCCCACGCAAAGGGGGAAGGCAGGGTCATACCACCCAGCTGGACGAGGGTTGACTGCCATATGTGGTTATGAAACAGGAGGATACAGAAACAAAGCGTTCGTTCCTGTTCCAAGGTTGCACATCGCTTGTAGAGCGCGCTTTCATATCGCAGGGCAGGATGCAGAGTAAACCACTGGACAGCAGCGTCTTAGGCGATGAGAGGGTTTCGCCCCCATTCTGAAGCTTGAGCATTACTCCGTGCGTCCTCCCACTGCGGTTCAGCCCAGCCAGTTGGATGGCATAGGCTTCGTCTGGGCCATGCAAGGGAAGGGATGGTTTCCTTGGGACATGAGGCCAAAAAGACCATCGATCTCTCTTTTAGGAAACCTCGCAATCAAACCTACAAATTCCGCGAGGTGTTTTGACTTTAATTAATTGATGGTGCCCACTCCATGGACCTGGCTTCATCCGCTCGGCTCAGCTTCGTCCGGGCATGGATAAAACCGAGGAGTTGTTGGTCGGAACCGTTTCGCAACGAGTTGTTCCGTCTGCGCCCGGATGACGCGCTCCGCGTTGGACAACGGTTTGCTGTCAAGGCGTTGAGCAGACCGCGCTGCTTTTGTGGATAAGGCCTATCATGAATGGGTACGAGGGCCTTTTAACAAGCGAAACTGGGCTGAAAAAGGTCACTGCGATTGCAGATCGTTGGTGAGAGTGGCAGAAGGCGCGGCGCTTTTGGCTTGTTATAGTGAGCCCTTACCATGCGATACACTTTTTCATCTCAGGCTCTCACGGTTGCATTCCGTGGAGTTCGTTTGCTTTCGACGGGCAGGCTACACGGGTCGGATGCGATTTGTTGCCGAATTGGTCTGTCCGCGCTAGTGGGTTGCATCGGTTACGTTGTCCCACCAGCTCGCAACGAATTCCTTCAGGACCCAAACCCGGCTCGCGGTGCCGCGTGGATACGCAATGCTTTTTCTGTCGCGATTGAGCACATGCATCCGGCGCGAGCACTAAAAGCGTCCGGAAATTGCTAAACGCGTCTGCACCTGGGAACTTTGCCCGTCCCCATGTTCTTCACGACAGCCGTGTAGCGACGCAATCGAGGCCCGATTACTCTTTGACCCATTTCCGCGCACGGGCCTAACTGGTGGAAAGAACCAAGATTCATTGCCTTTGAGGTTCCTGGCCGGTCGGCATGCACGGCCAGAAATGCTTCTTCCATACAGGCGCTGAATTCTGCCTTGGTCCGCGTTCAGAATGACCCTTGGGTCGTTATGAGCGGTGTGTCGTGCCGGCAAACCTGCCTCTTTGATGCTCAGCCTGCAAGTCAATGGAGCCGGGCTGGGATTTCGCATATGGACCAGCCAGTTGCTCGGCCGTGCCGGGCAGCACCGAGATACGCAAAGAACACCATTGCCGACCAATGGCGCTAGGAAGGGCTTCAAGCAATCACAGCCGAGTGAGGCCCCGCTCGGGTTTTTCACGGGTGGCTTGCGGTCAGGCTCACTCGCGGTCTAACTGACTCCGGGCGCGCCGCGTTCGGGGGTGTCAGACGGGCTGGAGCGGTGGGCATAGCGCGCCACGGCCTGCCAGCGAGATCGGACGTGCAACTTTTCGTAAATCCGGCGGATATACGTGTTGACCGTGGGCAGGCTGATGTGAAGAGCATCGCCAATTTCTTTGTATAAGTATCCGCGTGCCAGTAGATCGAGCACCTCGCGTTCCCGGGGCGACAGTTCTGCCGTTTCGGACCACTCGGCATGCGGCAGCGGCCGCAGGGCTGGCTTTTGCTGGAACGACTGCACGACCTTACGCGCGATGTTGCTGGTCATGGGAGAGCCACCGGCATGGACCTGCCGCACGGCTGCCAGTAATTCCTGCCGCGTGGTTTGTTTCAACAGGTAACCTGTTGCACCGGCTTTCAGCGCGTCAAAAATGTGGTCTGCATCCTCGTAAACCGTCAGCATGACAAACTGCGTCTGTGGCAACTGCGGTTTCAAACGCCGCACGCACTCAATGCCGTTCAGACCCGGCAGATTGATGTCCACCAGAACCACATCCGGCGCCTGGGCAGGCAGATGGCCCAGCGCGCGTTCCGCCGATTCATATTCGCCCACGCATCGGAACCCGTCTGCCTGACGCAACCAACGCACCAGAATCTCGCGCGCCGGCGCATCATCCTCGATGATGGCTACGGCAATGCTCACCCTACCCATGCAAGCTACTCTACTGAGCCGCATCTCGGGTGTCATGAGTTCATATGACACGCCTTTCGAGCCCCTTGCTTCACACGATACCGCTTCGACCTCGGAGCGTTCTCCGAATCCAAATTTTATCAAGGCTGCCGGTCGAATCCATGGAACATGGGATTCGCTCATGAAGCCCCCGCCGAACAGCACAAAGGTCGTAAGCTTGGTGAATCCAAAGTGCTCGGGCCATCAGATCGCTAACAAGCAACGCTATTCGGGCTTCACTTCGGTTACTGGCAGGTTGCACCCAAATAAACTTACCATACCCGGCATGACCAGGCGATGGCCTCACCCGCAATCATGGACAACATCCTTCAGGGCAGCGTCTGATGCTCTTCGGATGCGGCTCCTGCAGACCCTTCTGGCGCACCGATCTCCAAAGTTCCGATGCCCTGCATGCAGGTCATTACCGGATTCACAATCCGCCAACGGTAGGGCACAGGCGGGCATCAACGGCGGGCGGTTGCAGACAGCCTTTGGTTTTGATCGCGCACAAACTCTGAATCTTTTGTTCATGACGGCAGACCACAACGTCCCCACCATGGCCCGGCCCGGTTTTCCGGAGACATCCCACCATACTCGCCGGCAATCAGTAGCCCGGCCAACAGTGGTTGCTTGGGGCCCCACAACGCGAATCATATGACACGCGCACAAACGGCGCACGACCAGCTGGAGAATTCGGCAAGTCTTAAATGGGCAGACCGGCCAGCACCACTTCAGATCTTTGTGTCCGCCCTCATACCATGAGTGGCAACTTAAAGACCGTGAGCGACGCTCTTCATCAGGCGAGATCGATAAAGGCAAGACTGTTGCCGCATTTGGCCTGTAAAAGGCACACAACACCCGTCACCGATGGCACGCGGAGCGACGTTTTCCACATCCCTCTGTTCTCAGTTGGGCAAAGAAGAGGCTTTTTGGATCAACGGCTACTGATGCACAAGCCGACCTCATGGGTGGGTTGGTACATACCGATTGCTTTTTGGTTTACCGTTTCGAATCGCCCAGAGACCGTTCAGACTGTTCCATGGGGTACCTGGGTCCGTTGGTGTGAAATCCCACCGAGCCACTGCCGACGGTGCACAGGTCCCCATTGAGTTCCCATTTCTAATCGCTACCGACTTGCACCCCCGTGGAGAAGTATTGGATAAGTCTTGGAAACCTCGTCTTATTGAACAACGCTGCGCTGACCCCACCATCGAAGGACCGCACACGCACCCACCAGCCAGAGAAGCGTCAAACCCGTCTCAGGGACCCGTGCATGCACAGGACCGACCACGTGGAGCCCGCTCACCAACAGCCCCGTAGGCCCCCACTCGTTTGCCACGTGGAAACACAGTTCGTTGACGCCCGGCCGCAGGCCTCCCACCTCGAATGGAAGCAAATGCTCGAACCCCCATAAGGAGCGCGCGTGGCCCGTATAGGAACCGTTTAAGTAAATCCAAGAATCATTGTCGGAGGCCCAGAGGCCACGCAGTCGAAACGCCGACACATCTGCGTCACCGGGATCCAGCCACCATCGCAAACAATACACGTAGTAGCCAGGATCGTCATAGGGATAAATCGATTCCGTTGCTGTAGGACCAACCCAGGCCGAGCCAGCGGGCGGCGTTGCCCATGCCTGCCAGGTGAGAAGACCAAAGTGATAAACGACAGGCCTAACGTATGCCGGTCCGGCTGAACCCACAAATGTTACTGTGTAGTGGGGATCCGGACTTGTTGCAGGCAGCACTTGGCCAGTGTGGTCTACACCAGTGTTAAATAATCCTGTGACCTGCCAACCCAAGGCCGTGGTTCCGAAGTGCATTATGAACGCCACCACGGGCAAAAGTCCCCAATCCCGAAGCATCCATCCTGGATTGCTTACCGGAAAGACTTGGCCCTCGACTCTGACACCTATGCTGATAGCCGTTTTCATGGCCCAGACCTTCTCCCTCACAAGAGCACCCTACATCGTCTTCTATGTTCAGGTCAATGGATCAGTTGTTCTAAAGATGTGCCTTAACACCCTTTTGATGTGCAACATTGCAATTCCTTGCTTTCAAAGGCCCTTACTGATCCGCGCATTCAGGCCCTTACAAACTAAAGGAACCTAATTTCTGTCAGCCTCGTTCCTCTTTTGGGCGTCCTCTTTTTTCGCCTCCCGGTTTCCGTGCGAAATGCCGCCGCCCATCGAACAATCTCCTTGGCGAGCGGATGGAGGCATTTAGGCCCTAGGCAAACTCGTTGCTCAGTTCGTGTCTGATGTAGGACTGTGCCAAATTCCATGTAAAAGAAAGGCGGGATCTAAAAGCGCAAGGCATTGCGTCACGACATGCCCCAGGCTTCGATGTACGCGCCGAGAAGGTCGTGTCCGACGCTTAACAATCTCTACTCCAGCGCTCTAGCTACCCACCATTTCGAGAAGAGACCATATGTCGTCGCCTATGACGAGCCACCAAGGGAGGGCATCGAGGTCGGCCCCTTTAAGTGGCTTTGCAGTGCCAAGCAACGTGCAGCACTTGCATCCAACGAGGAGCCCATTTTGCTTTTTCATGCAGTCAAGGTTTCTGGTGTCTCTCAAAGCCGTTCCGCTACGGCTCGGATGTGTTCATTCACCGGGTTGGTTTTGCCCGGTGGCTTTGGCAATGCAATATGGTCGCGGGAGAATGCCGGACGCCCTGATCAGAACGATCGCGAGCGTGTCCTACACGCCCGTGCGCCTTGTTACAATCCATCATTTCAAAGGATAGATGATGCCGAAGCCATGTCAGAGCCCTCGCGGGATTCTACCGTTGTACATACCCGCTCAGCGATTGGCATCTTCAAAGGCCCCTTTCTTCCTTCCACGCGGTTTCCTCACCTCAGCATGCATAAAGCCTATTTGAGGCCAAAACCGAGGTGACCGATTGGATCGTTGCCCCATACGGTAGTTATCCCGGAGGAACGAGCTGCACCATGTCAACCCATTAGCCAAGAGCAGAGAGATCAACCAAGAGCGAGATGAACCCGCGTGAATCGTGAAGGACGCATCTGCACTTTGCAGAATTCCGTGCTCCGAACGACGATTCTTGGCAGCCTTTGAAACAACATCGCTCGATGGCTTTGCATATCTCAGCGGGCGGCCTCTATCCAACGAAAGCGGCGGATCACCGCTCTTTGTAGGAAAATTGGACTGGGGTAGTGCCTGAGGCTCGTTTACCAATTCGATCTTTTTTGTCGAACGCTTTGGATAATGTTTGTGACACTGGCGGGCGATCTGCCGAACCACCAATAGCAGGTGGCACGGAGGCCAGCACGAAACGTTCTACCGGTCGGACGGCCTACCCGCTGGTAAGAGATAGAGCGGATGCTCGTTCTCCGTAAGTGCGAGGAGACGTTTGACCTCGCCGTCGTGGAATGCGCCGATGGAGACAGCGTCCAATCCCAAGGTCACGGCTTGTAGGAGCACGTTTTGCGCGGCGTGTCCGGCTTCCAGGTGCGCGTATCGCTCAGCTCGTGAGCGGTACCTGCGTGCTGTGTGCTCAATGACAACCGTCACCGCGAAAACCATCGGTCCGTGCTGAATCAAGTCCTGGCCAAGTGCGGCTTTGGCGAGCGGCACGCGTAAGTCCTCGCCCCTGATGCGAATGAGGGCGTGCTCCACCGGGCGGTACCGATCGAAGCCGGGGGCTAATCCGGTCACCTTGCCTGCCACGAGGTACAATTCCAAGGGATAGGTCGCTCCTGCAGACGGTGCCGTGCGTCGTCCGTCCGCTCCGGTGATGCCCTGAGCCGCCCAAAGAAGCTGGGATACTTCTTGTAAACGCACTGGCTCAGCTTTGTACTCTCGTATAGATCGCCGATGCTCGAGTGCTGCTTCCAAGGAGAGTTTCCCGTGCCGTCGAGGCTCTGGGAGTCGAAGGATGCCCGCCGCAGGTACAGCCGCGGAGTCAACTTCATTACTAATCCCATAGCATGTGATCATGACGATCACTAATGTGTAGGAGGCCATCCGTTGCAGGATAAGTTTTCTCGCGGTCATCATGGGATCGGTGTCAAGCTATGAACTCGCTCGCACAGCGATAAAATTGAGCGTAATTCCTAGGTTGCCCCATTTGATGCGGATTGCGAGCCAGAACGGAGGACGTGCAGTCGCACAAGCCGAGTGCAGCAGCAGAGGCATCCGCGGATTGGGTTTGATCCTGGCTGATTCCAAAAGTGCCGCAGTTCTGAAACCGGGTGGGGCTTGATTTAACTGTGCCGGTGCAGGGCAGGGCGAACACTGGAAGATCATGAGGCAGACCAGAGTTTTTGCGTTTTGCGAGTTCGCGTTTCGAATCCTTATTCAGAGCGAAGGTTTAAGCCAGATCCGTTGCCCAGGTGCGGCAGAGAGGGAAGGACCCGGCAAAGTTTGAAGATCAGGAACATTGTGTTGGGATGAAAAAACAGCCGGCCATGTCTTGGGGTCAAGCCTTCGAATTCACAACCGCCTGGTGGGCGAGTCTCGCGGTCACAGAGCGGGACCCTCGGTTCGGTAAGCGGAAGTCTTGGGCCTTTCATTCTTCTAAGCCACGGATGATGCGATGGCGTCGATGCTTTGGATCCATGTTGAGGGCGGACAAAAGCATGACGGCACGCGAACCTGCGGACTCTTTTGTGGGTTCAACAAAGTTGATGGAATTGTCTCGTTATGCGGGACGCCGTGAGTCAGCCACGGTGAGGGTTTCCAGAAGCGATCAATCTGGGAGCGCTGCCGGACAAATCAGGCGTGAGTGGCGCCTCGTGGAACGATGAAAAGGACGGAGGTGCCGCCGGCGGCCCGGCTTTGGATTTGGCATTGGCCACCCACGTCGGCCATGCGCTGATGCATGTTTTGCAGGCCGTGGCCAGTTCGGTTTCTGGCCTCAGAGGAAGCCCCCTTAAGAACGGAGGGATTGAATCCACGGCCATCGTCTTCGATACAAAGGGTAAATGCGTTCGTATCGGTCTGGAGAGCAATGCGGACCTCGGTGGCCTGCGCATGTTTGACGGCATTGTTGAGGGCTTCTTTGAAAGCCAGGAAAAGGTTGTGTCGCACTTCGGCGGTGACCGGCCACGGCGGGAGCTGAACGGGCACATCCAAGCGACAACGGACCCGGGCTGTGGCGAGAAACTCTTGAGCAAACCGGCCGAGGTAAGTGGCCAAGCTATCGAGTGTATCGTGTTTCGGATTCACTGCCCAAACGATCTCATCCAAGGCCCGTGTTAACTCCCGCGCGGTGTGATAGATTCGATCGAGCGCAACTGTCACAGCTTCCGGGTCGTCCAGCTCCGACCGTGCGGTTTGACTGAGCAAGCTGATGCGGGTCAGGCCGGCGCCCAATTCGTCGTGCATGTCCTTAGCGATGCGAGCTCGCTCACGTTCCAAGGCCTGCTGACGCTCGAGTCGTTTCAGTTTGCGGCGGAGTCGGGCTCGGGCCAGGGCTGCGACTGATGCGGCCACGACTCCGGCGCCCGCCAGACCGGCTGCGAAACGGAACCACCATGTTTGCCAAAACCATGGCGCGATGGAGAAGGCCACGCTGGCGCCGATGGGATTCCAAAGGCCGTCGTTGTTGCAGGCCGTGACCTGGAACTGATAATCGCCCGGCGGCAGATATTGATACACGGCGCTGCGTTCGCGCCCGCCTTCTGTCCAATCCCGATCCACCCCTACGAGTCGAAATCGAAATCGGACTTTCTCAGGGGCAGTAAAGCTCAGGCCGGAAAATCGGAATTCAAGTCTGTGACGGCCGGGAGGGATCCGAACCGGTTCGCGTCGCACGCCTGGTTCGGCCAAGAGTCGCCCGTTCAGCCGGACCTCTTCGATCACTACGGGTGGTGGCTGTGAATTGGTTTTGATGACCGCGGGGTCCACGCCGACCAAGCCTTTACTGGTGGCAAACCATAGCCTGCCATCGGGCGTGCGACATCCGGCTGGCTGCAAACCTCCGGAGCATTCTAAGGTGGGCATGCCTTCGGCCCGCCCGTACACGGTCGCTTGCAACGGGACGCCTGCACCGTTAGCCACCGCCTCCAGGTTGGTCCGTGTAATCCGCAACAGGCCTCCATAGCTACTCAGCCAAAGCGAGCCCACATGATCAGGCGCGATATGGCCAATGACACCATTGGGCAGGCCCTGGGCGGGCCCTACAACGGCAAACCGACCGTGCTGGAACCGGACCAAACCTTCTCCGGCCGTACCCAGCCAAAGGGTTTCATGTTCATCCATCCAAAGAGCCTGCACGTAATCGCTGGGCAGTCCATCCTTGCGGAGCCACTGACGGAGCGTTTCAGCTCGCAAACAGCCCAGGCCGCCGCCAGACATACCAAACCAAATGGTGCCGTCCGGCCCCTCCCACAATGCGCGCACGTCCGGAGACTGTAACCCTTGTTGGCGCCCGTACAACTGGAACTGGCCCTCTCGGTAGCGCATCAATCCATCCCCTGTCCCCAGCCACATGGTCCCATCACGCCCTCGGAGCATGGCGAGCACAGGCGAACTCATCTGCTCGAGCCCGACGGGCGGTCGGAAATGTCCATCCTGATCGCGCACAAAAACACCGCCGCCCCATGTGCCGACCCAGAGGCGGCCCGATTCGTCTTCGGCAATGGACCAAATGAAAGAGTTGGCCAAACCCGATTCGTTGCCAAACCGACTCCATTGTCCATCCTGCCAGCAGTAGAGGCCCGCCCCTTCTGTACCCACCCAAAGGGCATTGTCCCGATCGTGAAAGACAGTCAATACGGCGCGCCCCTGCCAGCGATCTGGTGGCATGGGCACCCACACCCTACTCGCCCGGGCGACCATCAGACCCGCGCTGCCCACGCCGATCCATAGATTACCCTCGTGATCTTCGCAAACCGATCGGATCCAATCCTGTGGCAACCCGTTGGTGCGGGTGAAATGCAAAGGTGGCCCGCTTCGGGGCAACAAGTACAATCCCCTCTCGGTTGTCCCGGCCACCAAGGTGCCATCCTGCATCTCCAACATCACTGGCACACCAGTGCCATCCCACGGTGCCAAACCGCGATCTTCTACCCAGCGCCCACCTGCCCAACGACGGAGTTGCCCATTCCACGAGACCCACAAGCCTCCTTGACGACTGGCACAGATGCCTTGCACAAACGCCCCCTCCTGCGATTCGCCGAATGAAATCGGGTTCAATCGGCCGTTCTCCAAGACTGAGACCTGCCCGTTTCGCGCAATCCAAATCCGGCCATCGTCGGTTTGGACAACCGAAACCAGGCCACGGCCTGGGCCGCTCGGGGGCGTTTGCCGCTGCTGCTGAAAAGGCTCGAACAACATCCCCTCTTCATCCACCAGCCACACCCGGCCTTGACCATCCGTGCAAATGGCCAAAACTTTTCCCGTTCCCCACGATTCCGGCAGCGGCACGAGATGAAACCGTCCGGCCTCCCGAATTGTCACCTTGCCGTTTTCATGCCCGATCCACAAGCGCCGCTGATCATCTTCGCAAAGAGCTGTGACGCGACTGCTGGCCAGGCCGGGGCTGTTGCCGGCGTCAAAGACGACGAAGCGCACGCCATCAAAGCGGACCAATCCTCCGTAAGTGCCAAGCCAGAGGTACCCGTCGGAGGTCTGAATCAGCGCTGCAACCGAGCTTTGCGGCAATCCCTCATCTGTCCCCCAAAGCTCGAAGAAATAGGTAGGGTCACCAGGAGAGGCTCCGTGCATTTGTGTCCCAGCCGCCGCGAGCCAAATCCCCACCTGCCAAGCCGCGATGGAAGGCCGGATTCGGGAGGGTTTGTGTGCCCCGCTTTGTCCGGTGTGCATCACCCCCTCATTGTGGCCATATGCGTTTGGCCCGGCAAGGAGCGGAACAGAAGCGGTGCCATCGACTTCGATCCGGCACAAGCAGACCGGGGTAGCCCCTGACGAACGGCTTGCGCAGGAGTCAAGCCAAAAACCCCTGAAGCAGTCGCTCCCAAGGTTCGCAAGCCGTGTCCGATACCTGGCCGTGTGCAAATTAAATTGCCAAAAACGATGGCTATTCAAGTGCGGGCCTTACCCTTGCCATGAGCGAATGCAGTCGGCCGGGATTAAGCACGGGGAGCCCGACGGATTGCTTGCACAATGCAGCGTCCATAAAACCGAATGACAAAAGTGCTTCCTGTTGACTGCCGAAAACCCGCCTTGGCTCAGGCAACCCGCAAGGAGAGCTCCGGAGTTCCCATGCAGGAGGTCGGAATCGCGCGCACTTGGATGGAGACCGACGTTTGGCCGAGGGCAACTTTTAATAAGCAGGGTTAGCCAAGCTCATACAACCATTCCAAGATCTGCCCTTCGAGGTCAAGTTTGACGCCCTGCCGTCGGTAAGCCCAGCACATGTAACTGACACTAACAAAGTAGGAAGCCGGCAACCGATTGACGGCACAGATTTTGGCTCCCAGCAGGGTGGTGCGTCCGCCAAATCCCATGGGGCCAATGCCCAGCTCATTTGCGGTTCGCACGATGTCCTGTTCCAATTGGTCCAAAACAGGATTGGGATTCCGGTCATCCAACGGTCGCAGCAACTGTTGTTTACTGAATTCGTAGCCCGTGGCGCGGTCACCTCCGATGCACACGCCGAGAACGCCCGGGCCGCACCCTTTGCCTTGAGCTTGCAAGACGGCATCCAGGATGACCTTGCGACAACCGGCGAGGTCACGGTTCGCCTGCAATCGCTCGTCCGGTAAGGAGTACTGTGCCCCCACGTTTTCACAGCCGCCACCTTTCAGCATGAGCCGAACAAGGATGTAGGGCTGGCGATGTTGGTGAAAGTGGATCGTAGGAGAACCGGGGCCCACGTTTGTGCCATCGTTCTTGCCAGTGAGGGAATCCACAGAGTTTTGCCGCAAGTATCCTTTGCGCGTGGCCTGTTTAACTGCCTCTTGCGCCACTGCCTCGAAGGTCAGCTGGTCATAACCCACCGGGCAATCCACATAAAAAAGGATGCTGCCGGTGTCCTGGCAGATGGGCTGGGACTTGCGACGGGCCAGTTCGATGTTCGCCCGAATGATACGCATAGCGGACTCGGCGATCGTGCCCTTTTGCTCTTGCTCCAGCGCGGCCAACAACGCGCGCTGGACATCGCCCGGGATCTCCGCAGAAGTGCGCCGGATCAACTCCAACAACGACGCCAGCAAAGTGTCATTCATGACATGCGCCAATGTAGGTCCGACCGCGGTTCCCTGCAATCCGCCACGCTCCAAGAGGGCGGTCCGGTCGTCGAGGAGCCAGAGGCCTTTCCATCGGCGTGTTTTTCCACCATCCCGCGCTTGGTTTCCGTGGCCGGCTTGTGTTTCATCGCTGGCAGCTATGGACGACACACATGCGCTGATCGAACAGCGAAAGGCAAAACTGGCGGCGTTAAGGCAAGCCGGGCGCGATCCGTTCCGGAACAAATTTTCGCCTACGGTGAGTTGTGCAGAAGCTCGTGCTCGGTACACCGAGGATTGGGCGGTGGCCGTAGCCGGGCGGATCATGGCATTACGGGATATGGGCAAAAGCCTGTTCATGGATATACGGGACGGCAGTGGCCGTCTTCAAATCTACATCCAGAAAAACCTGCTTGGTGACGAAGAGTATGAGCGGGTCAAGCAGCTTGACCTCGGTGACATTGTAGGAGTACGGGGGAGCCTCTTTACTACCCGGACCGGAGAAATTTCGGTCCGGGCCTCCGAATGCGTCTTATTGGCCAAAGCGCTGCGGCCGCCGCCGGCGAAGTGGCATGGCCTGGAAGACACGGAGATTCGCTACCGCCAACGATATCTCGACCTGATGGCCAACCCGGAGGTTAAGGAGGTATTTCGGAAGCGCAGCCAGATTGTTCGAGCCATTCGAGATTTTCTTCATGAACGGGGTTTCATCGAAGTGGAAACAGCGGTGCTGCAATCCATTCCGGGCGGCGCTGCTGCCCGGCCGTTCAAAACCTGGCATAACGCGCTCGGCTGTGAATTTTATCTGCGCATTGCTCTTGAGCTTCCATTAAAGCGCCTGTTGGTGGGGGGGTTCGATCGCGTGTTCGAACTGGGCCGATGCTTCCGCAACGAGGGCATTTCGCGTCGTCACAACCCGGAATTCACGATGCTGGAGGCCTACCAGGCCTATGGCGACTACGAGACGATGATGGAACTGGTGCAGAGCATGATCGCGTATGTGGCTCAAACCGTGTTGGGGACACTGCATATCCAGCATCGTAACCCACAAGGCGAAGTGGTGCGGACCATTGACCTGACCCCACCCTGGCCGCGTGTGCGTTACAAGGACCTCGTCCGGGAACGGTTAGGTCCGGATTGGTTCGATCTAGGCCGGGCAGAGCGTCAGACTCGCGCCGAACAACTCGGTGCGGAAATCGGCCCCAACTACGAAGATTTTGAAGTGACTCAGGCCGTGTTCGAAAAACTCATTGAACCGACATTGATTCAGCCCGTATTTGTGACGCACTTGCCCAAGGAGCTGATCCCCTTGGCGAAGGTGTCGCCCGAGGATCCCACCACGGTGGAAGTGTTTGAGCTTTGCATCAACGGACAGGAGGTCGCCCCTGCGTACACGGAGCAGAACGATCCGATTGAGCAGCGCAATCGCTTGGAACATCAGGCAGGAGGCGAGCAACAAAAACTGGATGAAGATTTTTTGATCGCGTTGGAACACGGCATGCCGCCGGCTGGTGGGCTGGGGTTAGGCATCGATCGCCTTTGCATGATCCTGCTTGGCCAGGAAAGCATTCGAGACGTGATCCTTTTCCCGCAACTCCGACCTAAGCCATAGCCACCCCCCAAACCTTTCAGCCGCCTCATCCAACGCTGGAGGCCGATGACGCTCCTCTCGGACCGGAGATCACTTTCAGAGTGCGGCCCAAACGCATCCTCCGAAAACCGAGCCTCCAGTCAAAATCAGAGCAATGGCCTCGGAGCGAAGGCATGTCGCTGGTCCGGCTGGATCCATGCCCATCCCTGCCAACGCAATGATGCGGAGGGCCGCCCTGCTCCCACTGAGCTTTCCAACCTTTGGACCGATAGGACAGCTTCAAAGGAAACTGGTATTCTTTGCGAACCGCGGCTTCGCAAAGGCTCCACAGCCTCCGGCTCGGGAACTAAAGTCTGCGCTCCATGCAGCCAAGGAACCAGAGACCGAGCTTTGACCGACCCCCGGGCCGACTGATTTCCCTTGCATGAGCCAGTTTATGAGTCACAGTGCAAGGAGAAGACCCGGGCAGGTGATCTCTATATCCCTTGATCGAGGCAAGGCCCATGCCGGAGAGAGGTGCCCAGAGTGCACGATCCATGCTGGGGGCCCACGTGCTCAAGGTGGGTTGTTGCGGCTTTGCCGGGCGGCAGAGCGATTATTTCCAAACATTCCGGCTGGTGGAGATTCAACAGACCTTTTATGAACCACCCCGGGTGGAGACCGCACGCCGCTGGCGCGCGATGGCACCGCCGGATTTCGAATTCACGTTAAAAGCATGGCAATTAATCACGCACACCCCTGAAAGCCCAACGTACCGGCGGCTGCGCATGCCTTTGGGGCCGGAGCAACGCCGGCAGTGCGGGCATTTCCAAGATTCACCAATAGTCCACACTGCGTGGGTCCGGACAGTCGAGGTGGCACGGGCTCTGCAAGCGACGCGGATTATCTTTCAGTGTCCGGCCCGTTTTACCCCGACTGTCGACCATGTTCGACAGCTGCAAAGGTTTTTCCGCAGCGTAGACCGCGCTGGACTGGATCTGGTGTGGGAACCTCGCGGCATGTGGCCGACAGACCTGGTGCGAGACTTGTGCGTGGAATTGGGTCTGACCCACGCTGTTGATCCGTTCCGTGGGCCGTGTCTGGCAGGCGAAGTGCCTTACTACCGCCTTCACGGAATCGGCGGGTATGCCCACCGGTTCCGGGACGAGGAACTGGATGAGCTGAAGGGGAGAGTGGGGCGTGGCCCTGCTTACGTGCTTTTCAACAACGTGAGCATGAAGGAGGATGCCCTCCGATTCCTGAATCGCCTGTGAATTTTGGTGCAGGCGGCAGTTTGCATGCCGGGGACGGCCCCCCCGCCTCCATGGCGGATCACGGCACAGGGCCGCTTGTGCTGCGGTTTTGCAAAAGATACCAAACCGCAGCCAATACGAGACCAGCCAAGAGAATCGCTAGCACGGTGGCAGCCTGCTTGATCCAACGGGCACGTTCGAGCAAGGCTTGCGTTCGCTGTCGTTCCGCCTGCATGAACAGTTCAAATTCCTTTTCAACGGAGAGGCCCTGGGGTGGCGGTTCGCGCAGTTGCAGGGTTAACCATCGCCCTTTCAGCGACTGCCAATCTTGCGGCAACAATTGCAGCGTCGATTCGTCAGCCATGCGCAGGCCACATCGGCTCCAAAACGGGGCTTCTTCCCGGGTCCAAAGCCGATACAGTCCGTGGTTGCGCGCGACCTGCTCTAACCTTTCCCACAACACGGTTCGGCACCGATCGGCTTCGGCATAATCTGCGAAGACTTCGCTGTGAATCAGGCCGTGTCCGCCCAGCATGCAAAGAGCCACGGCGCCGAGCATGCGGCCCTGGCCATCCTCGACCACTTGGAATTCGGTGACTCTGCGTTCCAAACTGGAGGCGTCTGGCAGTTGAGACTGCCAGAGAGATCGCAATTGGCTCAGGTCATCGACCGTTGCACGTCGGACCCGCAGATCGGTGCCAGGCATGGCGACCTCCCCGACTGGTGTTTCGGTGGAATTAGCTTGGTGGCCGCGCGGCTCGGGCTGCTTGAGCATAAGCCGCGGCCCTACGTTTCAATTCCGCCCAGTTGTTTGCAGCCAGGATGTCAGCTGAGACCAGCGCCGAGCCCACGCCAACGGCCGGGCAACCGGCTTCGAACCATGTGGCCAGATTCTCCACCGTTACGCCCCCTGTGGGGATAAATTTCAAGTGCGGCATCGGCGCGCGCACGGAGCGGACAAATCCGGGACCCAAGATTTCAGCCGGGAACAACTTAATAAAGTCGGCCCCAGCCTCATGTGCCCATTGGGCTTCAGTGGGCGTGAACGCGCCAATCACGCTCACGGCACCCGCTGTGTAAATGACGGGTACAAAATCTGGGCGCGCCAGAGGCGTGACAACAAATTCCGCGCCGCTGCCCAACATCGCCCGGCACTGGTCCGGTGTCAACACCGTGCCGGCCCCAATCAGGGCATCGGGTTCAAACCGACGTCGCGCTTCCTCGATGGCCTGAAACGGCTCCGGCGTGGTCAAGGTGATCTCAATCGCTCGTATCCCTCCGGCCAACAGGGCCTCGGTCAGGGGCAAGACTTGCTGCCGGGTTTGAGCGCGTACAACCGCGATGACCCCTGGATTCGTCAACCCTTGTACAACTTCATCCCGCGGACGCATAAGCACGTGGCCTCATCATACAAAAACCCGCAGGCGTGTCGCGCAAAAAAGCCGGATATATGAATGCCTGCTCCGTACTGGCGGGATGTCAGAGTAAAAGGGCACCGGCCCAGACAAGGTCAACCCCCCGTGACTCATCACGTGCGTGGGATCGGTGTTGAAGTGACGCACCGGGTCAGCAACACCCGGCGCGCCGTAGGGCCGTTCTCGTGGTTACAGTCAACTTCCTGCGCCGAAGCCCCGCTTACGTCGTTTGGTCGTGCGTTTGCGTCCGGGCGTTCCGACGATGCCTGCCTAGAAACGATTCGTCCGAACCATATCGAAACAAACTCCCCAAGAAAGTCCGGCCGATGAAATCAGGACCCGATGGCTAATCCCATTGGTAGTTGATCGGGGGGCACGTCCTCGATTTGCGCGTGTTTCTGGAGAAAGTCCAAGACCTTATCGCGCAGAATCTCGTCGTAAATCTCTGGCAGCGCGCCGCGCTCCTTCAAGTCGCGGGCCAATTGGGAAGCAGGCACTTGATGCAGAGCTGCCAGGACAACAATGCGACGCGAAATTTCCTCTTCCGTCACCCCAATACCTTCTTTCTCAGCGATGCGCTGTAGGATGAAGCCGATCTTAACGCGGTCGCGGGCGCTGCGAGAGGCCGCTTCGTAAATGATGTCTTTCTCTTTTTCGATGGTTTCTCGGCTGACGCCTCGTTTGGTGTTTTCCCGGACGATTTCGTACACGGCCTGTCGGGTCTCGCGTTCCAGTGCAGAATCGGGCAGCTCGAAATGAACACGATCCAACAAATGGCGCAACAGTTGCACGCGCACCTGACGTTCCAGCTTGTGTTTCAGTTCGTTCTCCAGGTCACGACGCACGCCAGCCCGCAGTTCTTCCAAATTCTGCGCCCCAAAGCTGCGCGCCAATTCGTCATCCAACGGGGGCAACACTGCTTCCTTGATCTCCAATACCTCCACCTCAAAAGCTGCCGGACGACCTGCCAACGGCGGATGCGGCAAGTCCGGCGGAAATAAGAGGTGAATCGTCCGCCGGTCACCTGCACGGGCACCCAACAGTTGTTCGCCGAAGCCGGGCAGAAAGGACTTGCTATCCACGGTAACCCAAAAGCCGTTGGCTTCGGCCAGGCTACGCGCTTCTGGAGCCACTTCCAACAATGGTCGGCCCTCCACCGTGGCCCGATAATTGATCACCGCGATGTCACCCGTGGCTGCAGGGCGATCCACTTTGTTGTATTGAATCCGCTGCCGGCGCAACAGATCCAACGCACGATTCACATCGTCATCGGTCACAGAACGAATCTCTCGTTTGATGCGAAGCCCCTTGTATTCGGGCAATGCGAACTCCGGTTCGGTCTCCACCGTGAGCACAGCCTGCAATGAGCGACCCCGCCCGAACTGCAAAACTTCAATGTTTTCCGTTCGCAACAGCCGCAAGTGCTCATCTTTGATTAGGTGGTCGAGACAGTCCCGCAGCAATTCCCGGCGTACATCCTCTTCGATATCCTTCTGGAAGCGCCGCTCCACGACGTCCCGTGGGGCTTTCCCCGGTCGGAAACCGGGCAACACAGCCCGCTTCCGGAAATCGTGAATGACCTGCTCGAAGACCTCATCGACCTTCTGCGGCTCGACCTCCACGCGCACCAGTTTGCGACAGGGCGCAACGTTTTCCACCGAAACGTTCACAGTCTAGGTCCTTTCGTGATTTGGCACGCCGACCGATTGTTGGACCAGTGCGCTTTCAGGCGCGCCGCCATCAGCCGGCAGAAGTGGGCATTCTAGGCAGGGGCTTCGGAGCGTCAAGCCTCGAACGGGGACAGAGACCCGAGCGGAGCGCCAACTCATCTTAACTGCTTTTCAATTTGCTCGGTGTTTCTCATCTGTCGTATACTGCTTTTCCAATAACAGCGAGTCCCGACCGACCGGCATCGAATCCATATGAAACCCCTGAGACCCTCGTCGCGCCTGCCCATGTCCGGCCTCTGCAGGGAGACATCGAATCCATCAAGCAGCCCGTTTTGCACCCAGCGTTCTTGTGCACGAGTCCACAGAGCCACATGCGCGCAACGGTCACGACCAAAGGTGCGCCGAGAGTGGTTTTATGCCGGAATGCTTCTGATGTTTGGTTGCGTTTGGCCCGGCCGAGCCGGCCTGCGGGAAACCGACTTCTCCCGGCAGACCGCCTTGGATCGGTACGTCGCTGCGATCGACCCTGCCTTTACATGGGAACGGGTCCAAACCCGCAATGCCTCGGCCGGACAAATTCACGTCCTCCGAATGATTTCCCAAACATGGCGTACTTCAGAAGAGGTCAACCGCACGGTTTGGGAGCACTGGTTACTGGTCGCCGTCCCTGCACAGGTGGCTCATCGAGTCGGTCTGTTGTTCATTGGCGGTGGCCGGAACCGACCCGAGCCGCCGGCTGAGATGGATTCGAATCTGACCCGGTTGGCAGTCGAAACGCGGTCCGTCGTGGCCGAACTTCGCAACGTACCCAATCAACCTCTGGTGTTCCATTATGACGGACGAGAACGTCTGGAGGATGACCTGATTGCCTACACGTGGGACCAGTTTCTGCGAACCGGCGATGAACGCTGGCCAGCGCGATTGCCCATGACAAAAGCCGCTGTGCGAGCGCTGGACGTTATCGAAGCATTCTGCGCATCCCGCGACGGCGGTGGCCACACCGTGGACCGGTTCGTTGTGGCAGGCGCATCCAAACGCGGTTGGACAAGCTGGACCACCGCCGCGGTAGACGATCGTGTGGTAGCCATCGTGCCCATTGTAATTGATGTCCTCAACGTCCAGGCCTCCATGCGCCATCACTACGCGGCGTATGGATTTTGGTCGCCCGCGGTGGGGGACTATGTCGCTCACGGGATTATGAATTGGATGGGCTCGCGGGAGTTGGATGCCCTGATGGCCATCGAGGATCCTTATCATTATCGCCAGCGCCTGAGCATGCCCAAGCTGATCGTGAACGCCACCGGAGACCAGTTCTTCCTCCCGGATTCCTCCCGGTTCTACTTCGAGGAGCTGCCGGGGGAAAAACACTTGCGCTACGTACCCAATGCTGATCACTCCCTGCGTGGTAGTGATGCCTTTGATACGCTCAAGGCGTTCTACGCTTCCATCCTGGAGAACCGACCGCGCCCCAAATTCCATTGGCGTCTTGACCCCAACGGCTTGCTCATGGTCCACGTAGAAACCCCAGCTCGCCAGGTTCTCCTTTGGCAGGCTACCAATCCACAAGCCCGCGATTTCCGTCTAGAGACCTTTGGGACCCATTGGACAGCCACGACCTTGAGCGGTGCCAATGACCAATACTCGGTCCGACTGCGTGAGCCCGCGCAGGGTTGGACCGCCAGCTTCATCGAACTTACCTTTGGCGGTCCCATGAACGTTCCCATGAAACTCACCACGCCCGTGTTTGTTCTGCCGGATCGCACGCAGCATCAATTCGCGCCGGATCCTGCACGCGGGACCCGGACCGGCCCAGCCGGGCGCTAGGTGGTTTACGCGGAGCCTGCCATAAGCGAGCCCGCAACGGTTGCCCAGCCCGCCCTCAAGGGTGTTTTGTCTGTTTGACACGCTCTGTTAAATGCCCTGCCGCCTCCTTAGAAAAAGCGGAAGGGCAAGCCCGTTGCATGTGCTCCTGGCATTTCCGACGCACAGACACCAACTGCCAGCTCGGCTCAACTTGGGGCAAACATCCGGATGCTGAGGCCGACTCGATGCTCAGGCAACGGGATCGTCCCGGCCGTCGACCGCGCGAAACGATTTCCGTTTGAATCCCGAGCGGATTCCAGCGCAATTTGTGAGGCAAACAGATTTGGCGGCGAAAGGCTAGTTACAACGAGCACGGCAGCCATGAGCATCCTGGCATGTAAACCAGCGGATCAGTGTACTTACGACCTCGTGGCACTGGGCGAGATCATGCTGCGGTTGGATCCCGGAGAGGGGCGGATTCGGACCGCACGGTGGTTTCGCGTATGGGAGGGAGGCGGCGAGTACAACGTGGCGCGCGGGTTACGGCGTTGCTTCGGAATGCGAACGGCCGTCTGCACCGCATTTGTGGACAACGAGGTCGGCCGTTTGCTCGAGGATTTCGTCCTCCAGGGCGGTGTATCCACGCAGTTCATTCTATGGCGGCCTTTTGATGGCGTGGGTCGTGCCGCACGGAACGGACTCAACTTCACCGAGCGCGGTTTCGGCGTGCGGGCCGCGTTGGGCGTGTCAGACCGCGGCCACTCAGCGGCCAGTCAGTTGCGCCCCGGCGACTTCGACTGGGACGAAATCTTTGGCCGAATCGGCGTGCGTTGGTTTCACACAGGCGGCATTTTTGCCGGTCTGAGTGAAACCACGGCGGCTCTGGCACTGGAAGCCGTTCGGAAGGCACGAGAACACGGCGTGATCGTCAGCTATGACCTCAATTACCGACCCAGTTTGTGGAAGGCCGTCGGGGGACAAACCCGGGCACGTGAGGTGAATCGGCAGATCGCGCGTTATGTTGATGTAATGCTGGGCAACGAAGAAGACTTTACGGCCTGCTTAGGCTTCGAGGTGGAAGGCACCGATCCCCACCTGTTGCACTTGGATGTTTCGGCCTTTCAACGGATGATTGAACGAGTCGTGCGCGAATATCCGAATTTCAAGGCCGTGGCAACCACGCTGCGTGCCGCCAAGACCGCCACTCGCAACGACTGGGGCGCTGTGGCCTGGGTCAACGGCCGTTTCTATCAAAGTCGCTCCTATCCGGATTTGGAGATCCTCGATCGTGTGGGCGGCGGAGACAGCTTTGCCTCGGGCTTCATCTACGGACTCCTGACAGGTACGGATCCGCAAAGGGCTGTGGAGTACGGTGCCGCGCACGGAGCTCTGGCCATGACTACGCCCGGCGATACGTCCATGGCCACATTGGCAGAAGTGGAGAAACTCGTGGCCGGCGGCAGTGCCCGAGTGGAGCGATGAATCGCGGCCGAAGATCGACCATGCTGAGGGGATCTCCCATCGCCGCTGGTCAGGGCATAACACAACCAAAGAACGACTCCGGCGCTTGCCACGGTTTACCATTCTGTGGGCCGCGCTGTCGCTTCTGAACCAGCACGGGCCCCGGGCATCGCCTCATGCACGCCCTGAAGCTGCCGCTCGCAGAAGGGCGTGTGCAAACCACAGGCTGGGGCCACAACACAACAGCCGCGACGATTCGAATCGAAATGACGCTTCTCGAGCCTCTCTGGCCGGTTGAAAACGCCTACCGAGTGGCTTCAGCGAATCGGCAGCTTCCGAAAAGCGTCGAAAGGGGATTGAAGTCCTCCTGGTCAACTTCTATTAGGAATCCCCCGTTCGCTGAAGCAGTTTCACTGAGACCATAATGGGATGTCACTGGGCCGAATCGGCCCGCGGAGTTTTTCGAACTCGGTTCGATCGAGGTAATGCACTACCGGGTGGTAATCGCCTAGAAAACCGTTGGTAGAGTTTCGGCCCAAAAGGCGAGCATCATACACGGTGCTGGCCCAATCCGTACGCCAGTCCAGACGGAGTTCATCCGGCGTTTTCTCAAACGCCCACTCGGGTGCCACGCTCAACCAACGCAGCGTCCAACTTTGCGCTGCGGTGGGGCCCCAATTCACCCAGGTAACCCCATTGGAGGGAACGGCATTGGTAGGGCGATCCTCCGCCCGAGAGAAGACGATGACATACCATCCATTTGTGTCAGTCAGGATTTCGTCGTCCATGATCGAATGGACGGCGGCCCCGACGTATCCATCGTGCTCAGGCCAGGCTTGGTCATAGCCCGTCAAGGACCAATACCGTGCTTGCGCCGCCGTCATTACGGGTTCCCCGTCACGGGTACGAGGAGTCGTCGGCAAACGGCCGGTCAGCACAGCCACCTTGCCCTTACCCAGAGACATCCCTCGTGTGAGATAATTGATGTGTGTACAACAGGTTGCCCCGGGCTCGTAGTTGCCTGGCGGCGGAAGATCCTCGCCCCGACCGGCTACACCCTTGTCCAATGCCCGTACATATTCTGGCGTCAATGCGCCCGTGGCGCGAGCAATGCCCGAAACAATGGACCGGAAGATGCCAAACATCTTGTCCCATCCTGCGTCTGCATGCTTCGGCTCTACCGGTGCGGTAACCCTGGCCGGGCGGGTTCGGTTCATTCTTCGGATCCAACGCGAACCGTCCACCTCAAGATAATACGGGCGACCATCAGGAAGCTCCGCCCACACCCGAGGCCTGGCCACGCCGGCCAGAGGTCCTCGTGCCTTGTCGGGCGCATAGTATCGGATCCAAATGCTTCCGATGTTAAAGCGACCCCCGCCGGGGCCATCATGAAACGCCCTGCCCCAAGGACCCTGATAAACAATGGCACTGCCGACCCGGCGATTGCCCGGCGCCCGATACCGAGGCGGCTCAAACGCGCCAGGATTCAGCGCCACGGGATTGCCAACTGCTAGCTCAAACGTCACCCGATACCGGCGATTCGTCGCCGTCCGATCGGCACCCACACGGAACGGGTTGACATGGCCCGGCCAGGGCTCGATGTCCACATCAACAATGGGCACTTCGGCCGCGCCGATCCATCCGCAATAATAGGCCTCCGGATGAAATGAGGGCGTGACTTGCAGACTGAAAAACCGGCAATGCGGAAACTCCCCTTCTACTATGATCCGGCTACCGAAGGGCGCAAAAATGGGCAGCACAAGATAGGTGCAGTGCGGGTCAGCAAAGTAACCGTAAAGCGCTCGCAGATCGATGTCGTGGGCCTCGCGCACGCACCAGAGTCGATCCGGATCCACCTCTTCAGGGCGACGCAATGTGAATGGGCCGATCTCACGCAAATCCACCCCACCGGGAATCAGCCGTTCCGGAATTTCCGGTGGCGCATGCCCTTCCAGCCAACTTCTGATGTGTTTTTCCAAGGCGCGCGAAATCCGCCAGGCCTCTTCTATGACCTCCTGCCGGTTGGTAAAGCAGGGATAGTCCGGAGGCGTTGGCGCCAGCGCCCGCACTACCACGCGTGTGCATGCTGCAAACAGCAACGGCAGCACCGCAAGAATGAGCATCCCCAAAACCCACATCCGGGGCCGGGGGCGGAGGAGACCTTTCTTCATCCGGAGTCCTTTCTTGATCCGTTCACCCAGTCCTACGCGTGCGAAACTGCCCAGGTTACAAAGTCTGATCGTCGTCTTAGACGCCGCTGACTGGGCCGCGGTCCGTGGCGAAGACAGCACCGTTCTTCCGTGGCAATCTCCAACGTGTGGTGTATGGCAACGACGGAGCAGGGATCAAAAGACCCTCGAAACTGGCAGGCCAGAAGCATCGGCGGAAGATGGCTACTGATGTATTCACGAGCCGATTTGTGGGAACAGAGCCCACAAGCGCAAGCCGTGTAATTTCCGAGAATTTTCCATCTCTGAACGCGCACTCGATAACACAATGCCTCGCGCGTGGGGATATCGGCGCGGCAAAATCGACGTGCCGAGCGTGTGTCGTTGCCTGAGCTTACCATGACACCGTGCATCCCGCTTGTGAGAACCTCAGCGCAGAGCCACGCTCCGGAAGTACCTTGGTTGGCTACGGCATTACTTGGGATGCGGTTGTTTGCGAATCCCAGCATGCATGGGACTCCAGAGCCCGGTCGAAGCGACCTGGCCCTGGCTGGGAAAAACGCAGGGACTGTTTTCGGAGCCGCGTCCGGGGAACAAGGGTGACGGAATTGCTTTTGCCGTTACCACCCGGTCACTTCAAGACCGGCAACCTGCGAGCGCAAGAAAGCCACCTCAAGCAACCTCCACCGATTCTAGGCATCCATGAAAGCATCCATAATCTGTTGTTGTCTCTTGAGCTGTCTGGGCGAGGTGATTGTGGCCAAAGCGGCCGAAGCACCCTTCAAGGATATCGGCGCGGAGGTCGATAACCTGCGGAGTTTTTCTATGCCAGTTCGCGTTCGATCGTCCGAATTTACAATTGAGAAACGCAAGGGCAGCATCTCGGCAAACAGCCCGGTGCGCGAAGCCGCGCGCGATCCAGGGCGGAGCTGCATCCAGTGTATCTGGTTCACGCCGGCGCCGTTGAAGGGTGCCCTTTGGATGCACCTGCAGTTTTTCAGGGACGGCGAGGCCGAACCGTCTGTGGAAGTGCCACTTAAGGAGGATATCTTGCCCGTGGTGGGCCCGGCGCTGCGAATCAATTCCCTAACAGTGGACGCAAATCTTGGCAGTGCCTTTCATTGTTATGGGCCCATGCCGTTTCGCAAACGGGCGCGGGTCATGTTGGAGAACCTGAACGAGGGCCTGACACACGCTCTCTTATCAGATTGACCCTGTGATGACCGGGGTTCCGCCGGATGCGGCCTCCTTTCACGCTCAGTTCCAGCGTGGGGGGCCTAATCGAAGAGCCGGGTTTGTACGAGACTCTCGACAGCGTCGAGGGTTGAGGTCACTGGCTGGACAAGGACCTGGCTTTGGGAGGTTTGCAGCACCGGGTGGTAAGGCGAAGACGAGACCAAGTTTTTCCTCAATGGGACTCAGACTCTCCGACCATTTGCGGCAAGGAGACCGAACACCACGTCTGCGGCTCTTACAAGTTCGACGCTGCAGGTGCGGGTGGAAAACGACGATCCTCGGAATTTACCGGTCTATGCACAGGTCTCCCTCCAGTGATTCGGCCGGATGACCGCTATGATTTCATAGCAGGGGTTTGAGATATACCGGGAGTCCATTGCCGAATCTCATTCGTGTTGAAAAGGACGCCCGAGTGGCCAAGCACGCGCCCGGTTGGGGATCCGGTGGTCGTTACTTGGAATTGCGTGACGATGTTGGCGTGAGGGCATCTTGGATCCGACAGAGCCCCCACTCCTTTTGCGAAACTGTCTTCGGCCGATGATCTGGATCCGAGGTAGCTAGCGGACGAGGTTCGAATCGAATCCATGACAGCCGAAAGCGCGGCGCGATGGCATTGGAGCTGGATTCAATCCAGAAGCGGTGCTGCCAGGGCTTCCCGATACACCTGCGTGTATTCGGTCGCAGTCCGATCCCAACTGAAGTCAACCTTCATACCGTTGATTTGGTATTGCCGCAGTAGGTCGGGGTGTCGGTATAGCACCATCGCCTTGCGAATGGCATGAGCCAGCGCGGCCGCGCTGTATTCGTGAAATTTGATCCCGTTGGCACGTGAGAGCGACTCACGTGCATCCACTACAGTGTCATCCAGACCGCCCACCGCGCGTACGATGGGCACGGTGCCGTAACGAAGGCTGTACATCTGGTTCAAGCCGCATGGCTCGAATCGGGAAGGCATGAGATAAAAATCGCAGCCGGCCTCAATGCGATGAGCCAGCCCGGCGTCGAATCCGATCCGCACGGCGACCTTTTGTGGGTACAGCTTTTGAAGCCGTTGCAGGGCGTCTGCATACCGTGCTTCCCCACTGCCTAACAACACGAAGCGCATGGACGCCGCAAGCATTTCATGCAACGCAGGCAAGAGAATGTCCAGGCCTTTCTGCTCAGCCAGACGGGTGATCGTCCCAAATAACGGCATCTCGGGAGAGCCGGGCAATCCCATTTCCTGCAGTAGTGCTTGTTTAACCAGGGCCTTACCGCGCAGGTCCTGCCAGGAGTAAGACGCCGGCAAGTGGGGATTATGTTCCGTGTTCCACTCGTCGTAATCCACGCCATTCAAGATGCCCCGCAGATGGCTCTGCCGCCGTCGCAACAACCAGGCAAGTCCCTCCCCAAACTCCTCAGTCAGAATCTCGCGAGCGTAACGGGGGCTAACCGTGGTGAGGCGATCAGAGGTAGCAATGCCGGCCTTTAGGCAGTTAAGCTGACCGTACGCTTCTGCGCAATCCGGATGGAAGTAATCCCACGGCAGATTGGTGAGTTCATAAGCCCAGGCCGGGAAATATCCTTGATAGGCCAGGTTATGAACGGTGAGACAGGTTCGCGGCGCCTCCGTCCATCCTTCGTGCCGACGTTGATGACGTACCAACAGGGGCACCAGCGCCGTCTGCCAGTCATGCACGTGAATCAGCTCAGGGCGCCACGGCAAATACCGGCCCAGATGGACCACACATTTTGAGAAAAAAATGAACCGCTCAGCATTATCGGGGTAATCTCGTCCGTTTTCGTTATAAAGGCCGGCGCGGTCGAAGTAAGGGTCGTGCCCGATAAAATAAACGGTCAGCCGTGGTTCGGGTTCGTGCACCCACAGCTCTGCGTCCACGCGGCGATTCCCGAGAGGCAGATCAAATCGCCAGTCCTGCCGCCGCAACTGTGGGACTCGCTCTCGCAAACCCCGGAACAACGGTTTGACCATGCCCACCTGATGACCCGCACGGGCCAGGGCCCGGCCTAGGGCACCGGTCATGTCTGCCAGCCCGCCGGTTTTGGAGTAGGGATGAACCTCGCTGCTGGCAATCAGCACGCGCAATGTGGTTGACGAGAGCGTCGAAGCCGGTCCCCTCACGGCAGAATCCGCTCCTCTCCGTAATAAGGACGCAAAGCCGGCGGAATCAGGACACTGCCATCGGCTTGCTGATAGGTTTCCACCAGGGCCACGTATAAACGCGCAAGGGCAGTCCCGCTGCCGTTGAGGATGTGCGGATGGCGATTCAGGCCGTGGGCATCCTTGAAGCGGAGCCGCATGCGACGTGCCTGAAACTCCTCGCAATTTGAGACGCTGGAGACCTCCAAGTACGAGCCCTGACCGGGCGCCCAGACTTCGAGGTCATACGTCTTGGCGCTGGCAAAGCCCAAATCGCCGCTGCACAACAGCACCACGCGGTAATGCAGACCCAGCATTTGCAACACCCGTTCGGCATGCTGCACCATCGCTTCATGCGCGGCATAACCCTCCTCCGGGCGAGTAATCTGAATGAGCTCTACCTTGTCGAATTGATGCATGCGGATCAGGCCGCGCGTGCCCACGCCGGCCGCACCCGCTTCGCCCCGAAAACAAGGCGTGTACGCGCAATAACGAATCGGCAGCTCGGATTCGCGCAGGATTTCTTCCCGGTGCAAGTTTGCCACGACGGTTTCGGCCGTGGGAATCAGATAAAGCCGGCCCAACTGCAGTGGATCATCGCCCTCGGCTACGCCGTAATACTGGTCCCTAAACTTTGGAAACTGGCCTACCCCTTCCAAGCAGGCAGGGCCCACCATCAAAGGCGGCCATACTTCGGTGTAACCATGGTCCCGCGTATGGAGATCCAGCATGAACCGAATGAGGGCGCGTTCCAAACGCGCGCCGCGCCCCATGTACAAGGCAAAGCCGCTGCCAGCAACCTTGGCAGCACGCGCGAAATCCACCAAACCCAAACGCTCACACAGTTCGAGATGCGCGCGAGGGGGAAACTCAAACCGCGGCGGCTCCCCATGCACCCGAACGACTTGGTTTTCTTCTGCAGACCGACCCAGAGGCACCGTTTCATGAGGCAGGTTCGGGATCCGCAGCATCAGAGCATCCCGTTGCTGGTCCACCTCCATCACCTGCCGGTCCAGTTCCGCGATGCGGTCCCCCAGCACACGCGTTTCTTGTTTGCGCACCTCGGCTTCGGCCGTTTTCCCTTCAGCCAACATGCGGCCTATCTCTTTAGAGGCCCGATTTCGCTCCGCTTTGAGTCGTTCCACCTCGGTCAGGAGACGGCGTCGGCGCTCGTCCATCTCAAGAATTTGATCCACCAAGGCCTCGTCGCCCGCACCTCGCGTGGCCAGCCGTTGGCGCACAAAATCCGGAGTTTCGCGGATCTGCTTAATGTCCAGCACGAGCAGCATTATGCGGGCCGTAGCTCATGGCGGCAAGGAACCAACAGAAGGCCACGGAACAGACCAATGGAACTGAACGGAATGCGTTTTGCCGCCGGTCGCGCGGCCATTGGTGTCGTCATAGGCCCGAAACGATCAGGCGTTGTGGGAGGGGAGGTTCTCTGCGGACTGACCGGTATTTTTAGGGCAAGAGCCAGGGACTTTCTGGTTCCACCTACAGCTTCCAAGCCCCAAGGGTCAGCCCACGGATCACTGGATCGCGGCCGCCCGCGTAAAAGTGCTGTCACCTCTGGCTCCACCGCCGGCGTGGTGGATCGGTGTCAAGCCGCGTTGGAGTTTCGTGGCAACGCCGGCAGCAAGATGAGCAGCATGGAAAAGTCTTCCAACGCCCGCAGCGCATGGGCATATCCGGTCGCACGTACACGGCATCTCCCGACTTGAGACAGTGTTTCGTTCCAGCCAGGGGGAATTCACATGCGCCAGTCAGAACCTGGATCCAAGCAGGGCGCGTGGAGGTGTGTTCGGACAATTCCTGGCCGGCGGCAAAGCCGAACAAGACCACTCGAGCCTGCGGCAAGCTCAACAGGGTCCGACTCACGATTCCGTTTGGGGCAAAGCGCGTTTCTTGCGCAAGATGCAACACTGCGGCCTGATCTGGCATTAAGACTGACGGTTCTTGCATGAAGCGCATGATAGCGCCAATGCCGAAGAGCTCATTTGATCCGGGTCAAGCAGAGTTGCGAACGCGTTGTCTGACGATATTCTGAAAGTCGGCCGGGTTAAGATCACTCAAAGTCCATGGCCGTAAAACGGAACTGAAGCATCTATGGCGAAAACACTGTTGTGGTTAGGGCTCGCATTGACGGGGATCGGTTTGTTGCTTGTGATCGGTCTGATTCCAGTGGGCCGAGCGGTAGGAGCCTATGTGACGCTGCCCGTGGGGGTTGTGCTATTGGGCATGAGCCTGATCTGGTCCATGCTCAGCGGGCAAGAAGAGGAAACGCCGGCGCAACAACCATCCTCGACCGGTCAGACTCGGCGTCCGGATGAGACCTCTGTCGGAGGGGGGTGTGGTTGCGGTTGTCAGCATTGACCCGGCGGGCAAAGAACAGACACCGAGTTTGCCGTAAAGAGGGGCCCCACTTGGGCTGCCACGCTCGGTGACGTGATTGATCGTGCACCAGCTTCACCGGAAATGCTGAACTCGAGATCCCGAACATTCAAAGTTTCCCGGGTGTTGCTGCACGAGGCTTTTGAACATGGCTGACACGGATCGTTCCCAACGTCCCGTTCATCAATACGACGAGAGCAAAATCAAAACGCTATTGTCACTGGAGCAAGTCCGGTTGCGCACCGGCGTGTACATGGGTCGGCTCGGAAACGGAGCGCCCTACGACGATGGCGGCTCCATTTCAGTAAAGGAGGTCATCGACAACGCGGTGGACGCGTTCATCATGGGATATGGACGCCAAATTGATCTGGCCATCAGCGGCCCACGCGTCCGGGTCCGAAATCATGGACGCGGAACCCCGCTGGGCAAAGTAGTGGACGGCGTGTCCATGATCAATGCCGGCGCCAAATATAATGACGAGGTTTTCCAATTCAGCGTGGGTCTGAACGAGGTGGGCGCCAAAGCCGTCATTGCGCTGTCTTGGGCGTTCACCGTCCGTAGCCATCGAGCGGGCGAATTGGTGGAGGCAACCTTTCGTCAGGGCCGCTTGGTGCGGGAAGAAAAAGGGCGGAACCCAGGCTCGCCAGATGGGACCTTGATGGAGTTCGAGCCGGACGCGGAGGTTTTCAAGGATTGGAGGTTCCGGTTGGAACATGTGGAGCGGCGGTTGCGGCATTACAGTTATCTGAACAGCTGGCCGAACTGGTCCCGCACTGGAACGACGAACCCGCTCGTGTGTTTTCATCCCGGCAGGGGCTCACGGATCTCGCGATGGAGGAACTCGGCCAGGATGGCAGTGAGCGGTTGTATCCGCCGCTTTACTACACTCCGCGCATGCTTGGGTTTTGCTTCACCCACGCCCAAGGCCATTTCGGCGAGACTGTCTATTCGTACTTGAATGGCCAGTACACCAGTGACGGAGGCACCCACCCAAGCGCGTTCCGGGAAGGATTGCTCAAGGCAATCAATGAATTTGCCGAAACACGATTCGAAGACGAGGACGTGCGGGAGTCGCTCGTCGGCACGGTGGCAGTGCGGCTCAAGGATCCGGTATTTTGAATCGCAGACGAAAATAAGCTTGGGAATACCGAAATCCGGACCGAATGGGTCAACAAGATACGCGAAGCATTGCTCCATTTTTTCCCGCGCAATCGCTCCGTTGCAGAAGCGACCTCACCAAGGTTCGCGATACCCAACAACTCTGCAAGGAGTTGCAAGCAGTGAAAAAGCTCGCTCGGGAACGCGCCATGGCGATCACGCTCCACATCCCTCAACTCAAGGATTGTCGGCGACATGACGACAAACGAACCGGTCGGGGCATAGGTAGCTGCTCTTCATCTGTGAGGGCCAATCCGCTCCCGGATCCATCACCAGTTGCCGTGATGTAGAGACCCAGGCAGTGTTCGTGCTCAAGGGCAAACCATAAAATGCATGGGAGCTGAAACGGGATGTCATGTACAAGAACGACGAGCTCTATAACCCTACGGAACCCCTGAATATTGAGGAGGACATCAACGGATTACGGTACGAGAAGGTGATCCCGGCCACAGATGCAGACGTGGACGGCTTACACATTCGCAATCTGATGATGGCTTATTTTTCCGGTTCTTTGATGCGCTGGTCCATGACGGCCATCTCCACGTATTGGAGACCCCGTTCTTCGGCGTGCGTAACAAGAAAAGAACCCTCTATTGTTACAGCGAAGCGGAGCGGGATGCTGCCGTGCAGGCGCTGGGCGGCAGCCCCGAAATCACAAGGTTCAAAGGTTTGGGCGAGATTAGCCCGAGAGAATTTGCCCATTCCATCGGTACGGACATGCAGCTCAGCCGGGTGGAGTACGCGTCTCGATCGGAAACCAGCGCCATTCTGGCATTTTATCTCGGCCGCAACACACTTGAGCGCCGCGATTTCATCATGGCACATTTGGTGGTATCGGCAGCGGACGAACCCGTCTGCATGCCGACCGGTCGCCGAAGGTGGCCGCTTGCACCACGGGTCGGCCATGCCTAGGATGACCCGACCATGGTTGTCCAAATCGGCCATATTCTGAGCCTCATGATCCTTATGACCAGTTGTACGGTCGCTGACCGGAAGAAGACTTTTCAAACTCCAATCCGATCGCTGAAAGAAGCCCAGGCCCGGGCGGAACATTTCGGCGCTGTACTGGACGTGCCCGCTTTTGAAACGACGCCAGAGGCCATCCAACGATTGGTGGAGCGCACGATTCAGACCGGCAATGCGGCGCTGGATGAAATTGCGCACCAAGACCGGAGCCGGCTCACGTTTGACGACACCGTGCGGGCCTTGGATGACCTGCATCACATGATCGGCACGGCCGCAAACCGACTGGCGTTTCTTAAAGAGACCAGCCCGAACGCTGAGCTGCGACAAGCAGCCACGGCAGCTCTCAAGACATTACAGGAATGGGCTGTGGGCATCGAGTATCGGGAAGATGTTTATCAGGTCATCCGCGCCTACGCCGAGACACGTCCTCAGCTTTTTGGCGAGGATGCCAAATTGCTGGAAGAAACTTTGCGCGACTATCGTCGAGCCGGTCTGCATCTGCCCAAGCCGCAGCGCGATCGCGTGGAACAATGGCGCAAGGAATTGGCCCGGCTGTGTACCGACTTTGACACCCATGTCACGCAAGCGCGCAAGGTCTTGACCTTCCGGCGGTCGGAACTGGAAGGCGTACCCGAGAGTTTCCTGGATCAGCCGGGCATCCGCAGCGGACCGGATGAATGCACCATCCAGGTGAATGTCACCTGGCAATACTTGATGATCATGGAAAATGCGCGTCGGGAAGAGGTACGCCGACGGGTCGAGACCGAGCGGTACCGTTTGGCCCGCGAGAACAATGCCGAGCTGGTGGGTCGCATTCTCACATTGCGGGATCGGATCGCCAAGGAGCTGGGTTACGCTCACTGGGCTGACTATCAAATCGAGCCGAAGATGGCGAAAACCGCGGCGCGTGCCCTTTCTTTCCTCCAAGAGACCGCAGCAGCGCTGCAATCGAAATTCGACGAGGAAAAGGCCCTCTTCCAAGCCATGAAAGCGCGGGACACCGGCGCCCCCAACGCCGCAGTCCACATATGGGATTGGCGTTACTACGCGAATCAACTCAGGAAAGAGCGATATCAGGTAGACGCCGAACAATTGCGCGTCTATTTCCCCTACCAACAGGTCCTCGAGGGCATGTTCCGCATCTATCAGCGCATTTTTGAATTGCGATTCGATCCAATCGAGCCGCCGTGGCGATGGGTACCGGAGGTTCAGCTCTATGCCGTTAGCGATGCAATTACGGGCGAACCATTGGGTCTGTTTTATCTTGACATGTTTCCACGGGAAGGGAAGTTTAGCCATTTTGCACAATTCGGTCTGATTGAGGGGAAATTACTTCCCGACGGCCGATACCAACGGCCCACCGTGGCACTGGTCTGCAATTTCCCGCCGCCCCGGCCCGACCGGCCGTCCCTGTTGTCTCACGCAGAAGTGGAGACCTTGTTCCACGAGTTCGGTCATGCAATGCACTCCATCCTGACGCGGGCCAAATACAGCCGTTTTGCAGGCACGAGTGTGCCACGGGACTTTGTTGAAGCGCCCTCGCAGATGTTGGAGAACTGGGTGTGGGACAAAACCGTCCTGGACAGTTTTGCCGCCGACTATCGGGATCCCTCGCGGAAGATTCCCCCAGAGATTCTTCAGCAGTTGAAGGAGGCGAAGCGTGCGAGCATTGCGCACTTTTATCGCCGGCAGTTCTCCTTTGGCATCATGGATCTGGTGCTGCACATGCAGGTCGGCGAAACCAACGCAAGCGAGGCCATCGTGCTCGGCAATCGTGTCCTGAGTGAGGTATTTTACCCGGTGCCAGAAAATACGGCGTTCCTCACTTACTTCGGCCATTTCACGGGATACGATGCAGGATATTACGGCTATGCCTGGGCGGATGTCATCGCAGCGGACATGGCCACTGTGTTTGAACAGGCGCCCGAGGGATATCTCGATGTCACGGCAGGGCGCCGCCTACGTCGGGAGATTTATGAGCCCGGCGACTCGCGCGACGTGAACCTTTCCGTGGAACGATTCCTCGGCCGGCCGGTGCGCCGGGAACCGTTCCTTCGAGAATTGGGCATTCTGCCGCGAGAAACCTCGACTGCGCACCGAGACGAAGCCCCCGAGAAATGAAGGGGAAAAGCCAAGCGCGGAACGCGCTGTGTCCGGCGCATGCGAGTCGGGTCTTGTCATTCCTGTCTCCGTGCGGAGTCGTGCGAAGCATCGGGACCGGCCGACGCCGCCAGATTCCGTTGAGCCAGCCACTGCTTCCATAACTCCACTTCCACGTACAGCTCGAGAAACACGCGAGGCCGAATCTCGTAAAGTCCGGCCATAAGCCACCGCCGGTTGGACCGGTCATCCCACCGCACATCCCACTCAGCAGCCGCCACGATCACAGGCGCAAACACAGTAGCGGGAAAGTGATCGTACCATCCAATCCGCTCAAAGGTCCGCCAATACCAAGGCAAAGGCCAGTATTCGTGCCGCGGGGCCGATACCTGAACTGGCATCCGCAGACCTTCCGGATGCACCCGGGCCAACTCTTGAACCCGCTCCACCATGCGCAACAGATCTGGAACAGTCTGTGCGTACACGTAAGGGTTGCGCCAGTCTGCGTAACGGACAAAGTTGGCTTGGACACATTGCCAACCCAGATGCAGAGCGGTGGCGGCACTCAACGCAACATGGACAACGCGCGCCCCAGGATGCGCCAGCCAACGCCAAGCAACGGCACAACCCACCCCGGCCAGGAGCACAAAACCGTGCCAAAAACCGACAAGGCACCATGGGGTCTTGTAAGGGATCGCCGTGTAGATCAAGGTCAGAGCCGCCGCATACAGCAACAGGCCTCGCAACCAACGTCGGGGCAAGTCATGCAAACCGGTCCCTCGAATCGCGGCCACAGCGGCAACTGCGGCCCACAGGAGAATGGTCGCCTCACTCCACCAAGGTCCTCGCGGCCGCTGATATCCGAGAAGCCGCTCCAGATAAAAATACCAGGGATGAATATGGGGCGAATCGCCCAGGGCCCGTTGTGTCCAGGGTAAATACGCCCATAGCGCGTCCAAGGGGCCCCGCCAGTGGGAAAAAAACGACGTGTAAAAGGTGACTGATACCGCCAAGGCCACAGCCAGGCCCAAAACCAAATGGTTCAAGGCAACAGCACGTCGCAGTCGTGTCCACGCGCCGACGCCACCCTCCCAATAAGCCACCCCCAAAATGGCCACGCCCAGCGCGGCAACAGGGAACACAAAGGTCTCCTTCGTGGCATGCATCAGTCCCAAAGCGGCGCCGGCCAGCATCAGCCAGATCGCTTTCCGGCTTTTGACATAGTGCCATACAGCTAATCCCAAGATCCAAGTGAATAACGCCAGCAACATCTCATGGATGAAGTTCCGGCTGTAGAACACCAGCGCGGGGGAAAGCGCTGTAAAAAGGGCGGCCATGCCCACCGCTGCCCCCCCTATTACAGAGCGCAGTGGCCAGAGCAATGGGATCAAAACCGTTCCCGCCAATGCGGGGGTCAGTCGCAAGGTGGCCTCATCGAGTTCGCCGAAGCTCTGGACGCCCAACAAGCGGATGGTGACAAGAGAAAAATAATAAAGCGTCGGCCCGTGATGCTCGCCCGGATGGTAACGATAAGGCTCCTGTTTCCATGCGGCGGCCTGCCGGATGGCGTTGACCGCCTCATCATTGTGCATGGGCCGAAGATCCAGCCGAAAGCAACGGATCCCCAAGCCCAAGAGGGCAATCCAGACAAACGCCCACGCCCAACGGCGGCTCATGAGGCCGGAAGGGCGTACACCTCAAGTTCCTGCCAGCAGTTCAACGCACTTTGACTGCTGCCCCGTGTATAACATCGTACGTAACGTGCCTTGACCCCCTTGCCATCGACAATCTTGCCCTCGTGTGTTTCGAAATACTCCCGATCTGTCCCCACGCCCAAGCCGGAGCTGTTGTCCGAATCATTGTTAAACAGCGTGATGACCCCTTCACGGAACTCCGGATCGTTTGAAACTTGGACGATCACATCATGGAAGACCTGGATGTAACGGTGATCATGCCACATGACAACCGCGTAAATCTCGTGAGGCTGTCCCAGGTCCACCTGAATCCACTGTGTCCCGCGTCGAAACTCAACGGCATCGTAATCAAAGGCTTCTTTCTTTCCGTCCGTGATTTGACTCAATTCACCCGTGAAAGGTTGCACACTAGCGGTGACTGGTTTGCCAAGGGCAACATTCTTAACGCCTTTTGGGACGAGGAACGGTGCCCGTGGCTTGTCAGACAAAGGTTCAATGTTCGGGCCGCTAGGCAAATCTTCTGGCGTACCCTTCAACGTAGGCGCCGGGAGCTTCAGCTCCAACGGGACCTTTTCCTGTGCCCACAGGGCTGCACCGGTTGCCCCCGCCAAGACCACTGCTCCACAGACCAATCGGATCCAATTTTTCATGTTTTATCTGCTCCGGCTGCATTCGCGGTTCTGATCCCGCTGGCGCTTACACAACCACAGTGTCCGATCCGCTTCAAGAAAAAGGTCAATCAACCTGCTCCCTCCTCTTAGACGGCTGGGGGGCAACCGGCATTCGCATGGTAAAAGCAAGCGCCTCCTAGGTGAATGGATCCACCCATGCCCCTGTTGACGCGTCCGGCAGTCGTTGGCAAGCAGTATACCTACCATGTTTACATCGGTATTTCGACCCGGCGGAAGGCCGAAGCTGATCCGTCTCGTGGCTTGCGCCGCTCTATCGTGAGTCCTATTGTCCGGTTGATGAGCCAGTGGCGCTACTTCGGGATCACGATGTTGCTCGGGGCTGTTGTGGCCGGTGCTGGACAGGACGCAGCTCTGGAAGAGCGGCTCAATCGGATGGAAGGCCACATCCGTGACCTGCTGACAGCCCAGGCTGATTTGCAGAAACGCATCAACACCTTGGTGCGCGAACTGGACGAATTGCGGGAGCAGATTCGAGCCGGTAACGGCGACCGCGCCACGCAAGCCGATTTGCGGCGTTTAAGCGAGGCGGTCCAAGAGGTGGATCGGAAACGCCGGGAGGATTTCGAAAAAATTCGCCAAGAGATTCAGCATTTGGCCAAGGTTTTGGTTCAACCGGCGCCGCCGTCCCGGACTTCCACTCGGGGGCTTGAAGAGCGGCCCTCCGTGATCCGTTCCGCTTCCGGCACGAAGACCTCAACTGTAGCCCAGTCTGCTGAGGTGGGTTACGAATACGTGGTGAAACCTGGCGACACGCTCCACGCCATTCTGCAAGCCTATCGCGAGCAGGGAATTCAGGTAAGCCTCACGCAAGTACTGCAAGCCAATCCCGGGTTGAACCCCAACCGGTTGCAGGTTGGTCAGAAGATCTTCATTCCTGCACCCCAGCCCTAAGATCGCATCGCCACTGTGTGCGTCTCGGAGTGAAACCGGTCGCGTTCTGCCCCACTGCGCGGGACGAGCAGACATGATCCTGCAAGTTCACCGCAGGCTGAGGAAGGGCCCAAACTGCACGCTGACCGCGGTGTGCGCGTGGCTGAGTATGCCGCGCGTCCTGCATCGTCCCGCGTGTCAATGACGCTCGATCATTTCGCGAAACCGGGCGAACAACGACGCTGCGTCATGCGGACCCGGCGATGCTTCTGGATGGTATTGGACCGAGAAGACGGGCTTTGTGCGATGCCGCATTCCTTCCACGGTGTGATCGTTCAAGTTGATTCGATCGACCACCACCTCGGATGGCAACGTGGAGGGATCCACGGCGAATCCATGGTTTTGCGAGGTGATTTCCACCCGACCGCTTTCGAGATCTTTCACCGGCTGATTGGCGCCGTGGTGGCCAAATTTGAGCTTGAAAGTCTTGCCGCCGAATGCCTGGCCCAGGATCTGGTGTCCCAAACAAATGCCGAAGATCGGTATGCCAGTCTGCAGCAATTCAGCCACGGCACGCACCGCATATCCCAGCGCCGCAGGGTCGCCCGGCCCGTTCGATAAAAAAACGCCTGCAGGTTTGTAGCGCAAAACGTGTTCGGCTGGTGTGTGCGCGGGCACCACCTGGACCAAGAAACCCTGCTGCCGCAGTTGGCGAAGAATATTGTACTTTACACCGAAGTCGTAAGCGACAATGGGGATCTCAGCAGGAGGCAGGCTCGGCGGACGGACATGGGGATTGGCATTTTCGAGATAAAACGGGCGGCTCAGTCGGTCATTTTCATCCCAACGAAATGGCTCGGAGTGGGTAACCTCCTTGACATAATCCACGCCGATCAGACCATGCCAAGTGCGGGCTCGTTCCACCGCCTCTTGATCGGAGACGTCTTCTGTGGAAATAAAGCCATTGAGCGCACCCCGGACTCGGAGTTTTTTGGTCAACGCCCTGGTGTCCACGCCCTGAATGCCGGGAATGCCGTACTCAGCCAAATATTCGGAGACAGACCGACGGGCGCGCCAATTGGAAACCACCGGCGAAAGTTCGCGCACCACGAATCCAGCCACGTGCGGCCGCCATGACTCCACATCATCCTCGTTGACGCCGTAATTTCCGATGTGCGGATAGGTCATCGTCACGATCTGTCCCTTGTAGGACGGATCGGTCAAAATCTCTTGGTAACCCGTCATGGCGGTGTTGAAACAGACCTCCCCGCAAGCGGAAGCCCGAGCCCCAAATCCAATTCCGTGATAAACACTGCCGTCTTCGAGCGCCAGGACAGCTTTCATGGACATTTTTAGGGCAAAACCGTCCGGCCCATGAGGAACCGGTCCACTTCACGCGCGCAAGCGCGCCCTTCATTGATGGCCCAAACGACCAAGCTTTGGCCCCGACGCATGTCCCCAGCGGCAAACACGCGAGGTACATTGGTTTGAAACCGTCCGTATTCCGCCTTCACATTGCCGCGCGGGTCTCGTTCCAGCTCCAATTGGTCCAAAATGGTGTCTTCCGGCCCCAAAAAGCCCATGGCCAACAGCACCAGTTGCGCCGGAAGCGTCTGTTCGGTCCCGGGTACGGGCACCGGGCTGAAGCGGCCCTGACTGTCCTTCTGCCAATCAACCATGACCGTGCGCACCCCTTTGACATGGCCGGTCTCATCCCCCAAGAATCGCACCACAGTGGTCCGGTATCGACGCGGATCTTCACCCTGCACCGCAGCCGCTTCTTCCTGCCCGTAATCGACGCGGAAAATGCGCGGCCATTCAGGCCACGGGTTACCGGGCGCCCGCGTTTCCGGCGGTTTTGGAAGGATCTCAAGCTGGAGCACGCTACGGCACCCCTGACGAAGCGCGGTGGCCACGCAGTCAGTGCCCGTGTCACCGCCTCCCACAACAATCACATCGCGACCCCGTGCATGGATGGAATCTTCACGATTCCAACCCGGGTCGAGCAACCGCTTGGTGTTAACGGTTAGGAACTCCATTGCGAAGTGCACGCCCTTAAGATTACGACCTTCCACAGGCAGGTCCCGCGGTTTGGTCGCTCCGCAACAAAGCACCACGGCGTCGTACTCGTCCAATAACTTGCCTGCTGGCAAGTCTCGTCCCACCTCGCAGTTGGGAACAAAGCGGATTCCCTCCTGAGCCAGCAAGTCCACGCGCCGCTGGACGATGCGTTTGTCCAGCTTCATGTTAGGGATGCCGTACATCAGCAAACCACCAATGCGGTCTGCTCGTTCATAAACGGTTACCCAGTGACCGGCTTGATTGAGCTGGTCTGCACATGCCAAGCCTGCCGGACCACTCCCCACAATGGCCACCTTCTTACCCGTGCGCGTCCGCGGAGGCCGCGGTGTGATCCACCCGAGTTCCCAGCCGCGGTCGGCAATGGCACATTCGATGGCCTTGATCGCCACCGGGGGTCGGATAATGCCCAAGACACATGCACCCTCGCAGGGCGCGGGACAAACCCGGCCGGTAAACTCGGGGAAGTTGTTGGTCTTGTGAAGACGTTCCAGTGCCTCCCGCCATAGACCTCGGTAAACCAAATCGTTCCACTCCGGGATTAAATTGTGAATCGGGCAACCTGAGGCAGCCCCACCTAATGTCAGCCCCGTATGACAAAACGGGGTGCCACAATCCATGCACCGCGCACCTTGAGCCCGCAACCGGGCCTCATCCATTGGCAGATGGAACTCATCCCAGTGGCGGATCCGCTCCAACGGCGGCATTTCCGGCGGCAGTTCGCGGGCGTATTCGAGGAATCCGGTTGGCTTGCCCATGCTTCAATCTTCGATTCGGCAGTCGCAATGGCGATCCTGACCCGGAATCAACCTCCACCGATCCGGGCGGCATCTTTCGTGTTTTCAATGAAGGCAGCCATGATGGCTTCTTCTCCGCTGAGGCCGGCCTCACGGACCTTGCGCATGGCGGCCAAGACGCGCGCGTAGTCCTTGGGCAGGACTTTCACGAACCGGGGCAGGTAATCCTTCCAAGAAACAAGCACCGTAGCAGCGCGACGACTGCCCGTGTATTCTTCATGACGCTCAATCAAGCGGCGCACCTCTGCAATCTCTTCTTCCTCTTCCAAGCGGCAAAGCAGGACCATTTCCAGATTGCAACGCCGTGCAAAGTCACCCTCCAAATCCAACACATACGCAATGCCTCCGGACATACCGGCGGCAAAATTCTTGCCGGTGCGGCCCAAAATCACCACCCGACCACCGGTCATGTATTCGCATCCGTGGTCGCCCACGCCTTCCACGACGGCCACGGCGCCGGAGTTGCGGACACAGAACCGTTCGCCTGCCACCCCGCACACGTAGGCTTCCCCACTGGTCGCACCGTACAGAGCCACGTTGCCAATGATGATGTTCTCCTCCGGGGCGAAGGTGGATCCCCGGGGCGGGCGGGCAATCAGTTTGGCTCCGGACAGGCCCTTGCCGAAGTAATCGTTGGCGTCACCTTCCAAATCAAATGTGATGCCGCGGGGCATAAAAGCGCCGAAGCTCTGGCCTGCCGAGCCTTTGAAATGAATCCGGATGGTGTCCTCCGGCAGGCCCGCCTCGCCGTGACGCCGTGTCACCTCGCTGCCGAGCATGGTGCCCACGACACGGTGACAATTGCGAATGGGCAGCACGGCACGCACCGGCTCGCCGCGTTCCAACGCCGGTTCGCACAGCCGCAACAAGAGCTGACGGTCCAAGGTCTGGTCCAAGCCGTGATCCTGCAATTCCTGGCAGAACCGTTTGACAAAGGGGGATACCTCGGGCTGATAAAAAATGCTCGAGAAATCCAATCCACGGGCCTTCCAATGTTCGATCGCACGGTTGACGTCGAGCTTGTCGGTTCGGCCGATCATATTATTCAGGGTCCGGAAGCCCAGTTTGGCCATCAGCTCGCGCACCTCCATCGCAATAAAGCGCATGAAATTAACCACATGCTCCGGTTTGCCCATGAAATGCTCCCGCAACTGCGGGTCCTGGGTGGCCACGCCAACGGGGCACGTGTTTTTGTGACAAACCCGCATCATGATGCATCCCATGGATACGAGGGCGGTCGTGGCAAAGCCAAACTCCTCGGCCCCCAGCAACGCTGCGATCACCACGTCGCGACCTGTCTTCAACTGGCCATCCACTTCCACGGCAATACGACCGCGCAGATTGTTCAACAGCAGGGTCTGATGCGTTTCCGCCAAGCCCAACTCCCAGGGAATGCCGGCGTGTTTAATGGAAGTCAGGGGAGAAGCGCCCGTACCCCCGTCGTGGCCGCTGATCAGTACCACATCGGCATGAGCCTTGGCCACACCGGCGGCCACGGTTCCCACTCCGACCTCCGCCACCAGTTTCACGCTGATGCGGGCTTCATGATTGGCATTTTTCAGATCATGGATGAGCTGGGCCAAATCCTCGATGGAGTAAATGTCATGATGCGGCGGCGGAGAGATCAGCCCCACGCCAGGAGTGGAATGCCGCGTCTTGGCAATCCATGGATAGACCTTATGGCCGGGGAGTTGCCCGCCTTCCCCGGGTTTAGCTCCTTGCGCCATCTTGATCTGGATTTCCTGCGCATTAACCAGGTATAAGCTGGTCACGCCGAACCGGCCCGATGCCACTTGCTTAATGGCGCTGTTTTTCGAGTCGCCGTTGGGCAGCGGCTTGTATCGTTCCGGATCCTCTCCGCCCTCGCCGGTGTTGCTTTTCCCGCCGATGCGGTTCATGGCGATGGCCAATGTTTCGTGTGCTTCTTTACTGATGGACCCGTAACTCATGGCGCCGGACTTGAATCGGCGCATGATGCTCTCGACAGGCTCCACCTCTTCCAACGGGATAGGTTTGGGAGCGTATTTCAGCTCGAACAAGCCGCGCAGGGTGCAAAGGTTGCGTGCCTGTTCGTCCACCGCCCGCGAATATTCCTTAAAGGCCTGGTAATCATTATTCCGAACAGCCTGCTGCAACTTATGGATGGTGACGGGGTTGAACAAATGATACTCCCCATCGGCGCGCCACTGGTATTCACCGCCCGGGTCCAGTGCCAAGGTTCCATCGGCACGGTCAGCGAACGCCTTCTGATGCCGTTCCAAGGTCTCACGGGCAATTTCTTCCAATCCCACCCCTTCGATGCGCGAGGGTGTCCAGGTGAAGTATTTGTCCACAAAGTCGCGCCGAAGTCCGATGGCTTCGAAGATTTGGGCGCCCCGATAACTCTGAAGGGTGCTGATCCCCATCTTGGAGGCCACCTTGAGGATGCCCTTAACCACGGCCTTGACGTAATTCTTGTGCGCTTTTTCAGGGTCCACCTGCAACAGACCGTCCTCGATCAGCTTGTCCAACGTGTGGAAAGCCAGGTAAGGATTAATGGCGCTGGCGCCGTACCCCACCAACAGCGCAAAGTGATGCACTTCCCGAGGTTCGCCCGATTCCAAGATCAGGCTGCAGAGAGTCCGTTTGCCCTGACGGATCAGGTGATGATGCAATCCTGAGACAGCCAACAAAGCTGGAATCGGCACCATCTCCGCACTTAGGCCGCGGTCCGAAAGGATCAAAATGTTCGCTCCGGCATCAATGGCCGTTTCCGCTCTCTGATACAACTCTTCCAGAGCGTTTTCCAAGCCTCGCGCCCCGTCGGCAGCGGCAAACAGAATCGGAAAGGTTACGGCCTTGAAGCCGGGTCGCTGCACGTTTTGGATCTGCGCCAGCTCTTCATTGGTCAGAATCGGACCTTCGAGCTTGATGAATCGGCAGCTTTCCGGCGTGGGTTCCAACAGGTTGCCTTCCCGTCCGATGGCTGTCTCGGTCGAGGTCACAATGGCTTCCCGAAGGTAATCAATAGGTGGGTTGGTAACCTGAGCGAACAATTGCTTAAAGTAGCTGTATAGAAGCTGCGGCCGATTCGACAATACAGCCAGCGGTGTATCGTTCCCCATGGAGCCGACCGGCTCAACCCCATCGGTCGCCATGGGCACTAGGATCATCCGTTCATCTTCGAAAGTGTAACCGAAGGCCCGCTGGAGTCGGATCAGCTCCGGCCGGGGCAAGGGAGGAGGCGTCGGAGCCTCGGGCAGGTCGTCTAACTGCAGCACATAACGATCCAGCCATTCTCGATACGGCCGTTGAGTGGCGATGGCATGCTTGAGTTCCTCGTCGGCAACAATTCGTCCCTGTTCTGTGTCCACCAGGAGCATTCGGCCCGGTTGAAGACGGCCCTTGTATTCCACCCGATCCGCAGGGATCTCCAGCACTCCAACCTCCGAGGCCAAAATCAACAAGTCATCTTTGGTGACATAGTAACGAGAAGGCCGCAGCCCATTGCGATCCAACACGGCTCCAATCCGGACGCCGTCAGTGAATGACACTGAGGCCGGTCCGTCCCAAGGTTCCATGAGAAACCGGTGAAACTCGTAAAAGGCCCGTTTTTCCGGGCTCATGAACGGGTCATGCTGCCACGGTTCCGGGATCATCATCATGACGGCGTGGGGCAGACTGCGTCCGGCCAACACCAACAACTCGAGGCAGTTGTCAAACATGGCCGAGTCACTGCCGTCCGGGGCAATCACAGGCAGCACTTTCGGCAGGTCCGCTCCAAAGGCTTCGGATCGAAACAATGCCGAACGGGCGTGAAGCCAATTGATATTACCCCGTAGCGTGTTGATCTCCCCGTTGTGCGCAATGTATCGGTAGGGATGCGCTCGATCCCAGCTCGGGAACGTGTTGGTGCTGAAGCGAGAATGAACCAACGCCAGCGCGCTCACCATCAACGGATCACTCAATTCCGGATAATACGTGCGCAACTGCTCCGCGGTGAGCATTCCCTTGTACACAAGCGTGCGATGCGACAGGGAGCAAACATAAAACCACCGACCCCACGGCTCGCTCCCGTATCGGATCCTCTGCTCTGCCACGCGCCGAACCACGTACAGCTTTCGTTCAAAAGCTTGATCGTCCTTCAACGCTGCCGGACGACGGATGAACACCTGCCGCATGTACGGTTCACAAGCTTTGGCCGTGGCTCCAAGATTCCCGTTGTTCGTCGGTACATCTCGCCAGCCAATCAACTCCAGACCCTCCTCGCGAATGACTTGCGCAAAAGCAGCCTCACACCGCTGACGTTCCTCACGCTGCGGCGGCAGAAACACCAGCCCGCAGCCATACTGCTTTTCCTCAGGGAGGCGCAGACCGATTTCGTCACAGGCCTGCTGCAGAAAGGCGTGCGGCATTTGAAGCAGAATACCCGCGCCGTCACCGGTGTTGTTTTCACATCCGCAAGCGCCGCGATGACGCAGGTTCTCCAAAATGCCAAGGGCGTCCGTCACGATGCTGTGAGACTTTTTACCCTTGACGTGGACGACAAACCCTACGCCACATGCCTCGTGCTCGAAACGTGGATCATAAAGGCCTTGAGCGGGCGGATAACCCGGTCCGGCTTCCCGCAGCACTCGGCTTGCTTCCTGCGACATGTCTCCAGAGCTCATTCTCCGCACTTTGAGCCTGCCCGTTTTCCACCATGGGCAGGTCGAGCGTATTTAATACGAAAAGCCCTTCGCTGCAAATGGATTGTTGACCAAACCGCACCTCGTCATGGTCGGCTCCCAACCTGAAGCTGCCCCTGACGCCGGGCTGGGTGCGCGCCCTGGTTTCCACAACTGCCTCAAGCGCCCTGACATGGCCCCGGCCCTGCAGCCAGCCTTTGAGGCATCCGCAGCAACCATAGGCTCTTCCCGACCCACCTCTCAGGCAAGGATTTAAAATGTTACAAGCAGTAAAAATACGCAAAGGCGCCCCGGGCCTGACCAGGCACCGCGATCCCCTCCATGACGGAACCTTGCGAGACCCTCCACAGTCAGTTTTGTCCCTTGTCAGTAACGTGGGCGGTGTCCTAATGCCTGGGATCTTCGGGCCAACCCAAGAATCTCCGCACGGAGCCCGCCCCTGACAGACAACCACGCAGCCACCTTGCCGAAACCCGAGATAACGTTTTCGAAATTGCTGATTCAGCAGGGTCGCCAAGTGGGTTTTGCCTGTCCTCATGCGGTTAGAAGCGACGCGAAGAGGGTTGGGGATTCCCGCAAGATCTACACAATGACGAAAACCCCAAAACGGTCCACCTACGCTGGATGATCGCAGCGCTTGAAACGAGGTTTCCCAAAAGAGGGACTTTGCCAGGCATCTGCGCTCCGGGGATGGTTCGAAGCCCTGGAAACACCATGGCTGCGTGCCGCGTAACCCAGACCGAAGGATGCCGAATCAGCCACCTTCAACGGGGCCGTTGTTTCGAATCAAACATCTTACGCCTTCCGAAGGCCTAGCTACGGCATCCAAAGGCTCGCTCTAAAGGAAGACCCGGGGCCCTCCGTGCCACCGCTGGGTTACGAGTTCAGGTCCAACCGTCCTTCCGGCCCGTGAGCAACGAATCGGCTCGGTTCATGCGTGGTGCGTGTCCCTAGCGAGGATCCACAACGGGTGCAAACGAAGTCATGCAACTGGCCTTCAGGCAAAACCAGAAGGACACGTTCCCGCACAGGTTGTGCCCGACCACATTGGGGGCAGTAAAGCTCGGTGGCCGTAAGATCACCGAACTGTCGTTTCATGGCCTCGAGAAGCCCTTCGATGATCCGGGCGTCAACGACCGCCAGATGGTCGCAATTCCACTTCTACAATTTCCGTAAAGGAGATGGGGATCTCCTCTATGGCCGCACCTTTTTGCACCTCCACATGCATGTCGGTACCCGTGATGCGCGTAATCCGATTCACTGTATACTGCTGCTTCGAAGTTTTGAGAATCATCACCTGACTCTTATCACGACGGATCATTCCGAAAAACGCACTGAACCGGGTCTCAAAAAACCTACGGTTGAAAGCATACTCACCTCGTTTGAAAACGGTAGGCTGAGCCGCTGCGGCGGTTGCAGCGCCTGAAGGCGCCTCGCGCACCAAGTGGAGGCCGGCTCCCAAAGCCGGTGCAGCAGCGGCCTCCGCGGCAGCCTGACTTTCTGCTTCTTCCGGAGGTATCCGGGTTGGCATGGCGAGAAAAACGACTTGTGGAATCACCGGACACACAGCCGCCAAACCACAGACCAACACCGCCGGCTGCGCCCGAAAAATAGAAACCTCGTAAGCGGCGTAAAGATTGGCCGCGTAAAGGGCCAGCAAAACTACCAAACCCAGGGGCGATCCCCAAAGACCACCCCATACTGAGGGTTTGTCAGGACGAGAAAGCCTGCCTTCCACGGGCTGCGGCTTGGGCAATGGCGGTTTCGTAGGCTTGACGTTCTCTTCTTCAAACACGTATGGCTCGGCGTATCGGGCGAACCGCGGCTGCTTGGCCAATTCCCGCAAAGATTCTTGCGCCAAGCGATCCCACGGCACGCGATCCGAAAACCGGCCATCCGGCAGACGGAACACCACGCCGCGTTCGTTGGCCGAGACCGGCGATCCTTCCAAGCTGGAGCCGTCTGACAAACGGTAAACCTCCCCCAAAAGCGGCACGGCCCAGAGAATCGCTACCATGACTATGCCTAAGCGCGCCCAGTGTCTTCTCACACCCCACCGGATAATCCAAGCTGACAGCAGGCGCAAAAAAAATGTATCGTGTCAAGGCGAGGGGTATGCCCAAGGCATGGCCGTTCGGCGCAATTGGCTTACCTTTGCCCGGTTTGGCAAAGCCGGGCTTGCCCATCGCCTTTCCAGTTCACTGACCTAGACCCGTTCCTGACGAGCCTGAGCGGCCGGTTCTGTCTGAAATGCCTCCAGGGCCCGCCAGCACGAATGCCCAATGCAGATTATCCTCCCACCTGCAGGCGCGGGTCAGCATTCAGCATACGGGTGAGGTTTTCCCAATTGACCTCGTTCATCTCATTGAACGCGTGCAAATACACCGCGACCACTTCAGAAGGATACTTCCCCAGAAGCATCTCCACTGCTGCTTGCAGCTTGTCGTCCTCAACCTTGTCGGGCAGCGTCTCGACCACCCCATCCTCGTGAGGAATCCCCAGCGAATTCAGAAAATCCACCAGCATCGCCTTGTGCTTTTTCAACAACCAGGCCCGCAATAACGCAGCCGCCGCCGAGTCCAGGGAGGGCCGGGTCAAGGTGTTCAAAATCGTAACATCCCGCTGGGCCCGGGGCTGCCGTAACAGATACACGGGCCGCAACCGCCGCGCCTCAGCCACAGCAGCCAAGGTGGCCTTATAGGTCGCCTTGTCCTCTTCAAATGCAAAGTTCAGTATGTCTGCCGCCAGCCCTGGCGACATGAACCCAATCAATTCGTGTGACTTCAGCATGAACCTTCCACCCGCTCGAACGGTCTTCCGGATCGTTCCAGAGGTTCAGATGCCGGATCAACCGTCAGGAAACTGATCTTGTGCCGCCGGGCCAGCTCCCTGCAAGCCTCCTCTTCCAAAACAAGGCTCCGGCCCGCTTCAAAAGCAAACACCGCCACACCCGCTCGGGCACAAGTTTCCAGGGTGCCGGGCCCAACGCAGGGAATGTCAAACCGCATGTCATGCCCTTCCTTGGCCACCTTCACCGCCACGGCCCCGCCCTCAGGACCAGCCAGTTCCCCAGCTCGCAGCAAGCAGCGGTCCGTGCCCTCAAATGCTTCGACCGCCAGCACTGTTCCCTGTTTGACCACGACCATTTGCCCGATCTCTAATCGGGCGACTTCCCGAGCCATGCGGAAACCGAATGCAATGTCCGATCGTTGTTCCGGCGTGGGAGCCGGTCCAAGGCAGTAACCCGGTCCCTTCATCAACGGACGCAGCCAGGGCACGGCTTCCATCACCTCGATGCCGTCCTTGCGCAGTTCTTCGATAACCGCACCAAAAATGGAATGTGCATTCCGCTCCTTCAGCCGCATCAACACCGTCAGCGCTCGTAGATCCGGACGCACTTCATACAATCGCTTGGGAGCAATCTGGCCGGCCATGACGCACCAACGCACGCCCCGGTCGCGCAAGGCCCGGATCATCCTTTCTAACTGCCCCACTCGGACCCAGACCAATTCATCTACCAAGTCGGCCAGGCCGGGTTCTGTTTCACCCTCGAAGCCCACGGCCACAAGCCGCTTCACTCCGGCTGCCCGGGCCTGACGGGCCAGCATCAAGGGCAACGATCGATTGCCGGCAATCAAACCGAGGACTTCAATCCGGGGCGGCTCCGGTGTGCTTCCCACCGCTCCACCTCCCGGCTGCGTCGGCTCCGAGCTTCCAACAACAGCGTTCATGCTGGCTAGCTTACATGCACCCAATTCAAGTTCCGAACAATCGATCCCCTGCATCGCCCAAGCCTGGCAGGATGAAGCCCGGGGATTCAGCTGCCGATCCACGGCCGCCACAAACATCGGAACGCGTGGATACCGCTCACGCACGGCCCGAATACCTTCGGGCGCTGCCACCCAACGGATCAAGCGCAATCTTCAAGCCCCCGTCTGACGCAACCTATCCAAGGCTTTCAACGCTCTGCCGCCCGTGGCCACCATCGGATCCGTGACCAAGGACTCGTACGGTTCCACAGGCTCGGGGGACTTTCACGGTAAAATACTGCTGCAGGATGCCCTCTACGCGCCGCAGATCCACGAAGCCCACCCTCGCATGCGAGGTCAATTGTAGAATTACCCTCCAAGCATGCCCAATCCGGTCCACAAGACCGGCACCAAGACAACGTCCCGCGCCAACCGTGGCCCCTAGGCGTTCTCAAAGTGTCTCCAACTCAGAAGCCTTCCCCCGAAACGAACGGCTCGCTGCGTACACCATCAGAGCAGATACCTCGCAAATAGCCCGCGAAACGCCTGCGGCGGAGTGCGTCGGTCGCGCAGCAACGTCAGATTATGGCGGATCAGAGGATGCCGAACGACAGTGACGCAAGTCCCAAATCCTCCCCGGATCGGACCATTCAAGGAACCAAAGCCGGCGGCAGAAAATACAGTCGCCCCGCTTCCAGCCGAGGCAACTCCAAGCCCATATCCACCTTCACAGTATGCGCACGCCGTTGCCCCATCAACGGGAACAGATCGGAGAAGGTAAGACGGCGTTGATACCGAACGTAGTTGGCCTTTTGCAATCCAGCCAACTTCAACGCGCGCGCTTTGGCTGTCTCAATGTTGCCCAACTCATCAACAAAACCCAGCCGATACGCCTCACTACCGGACAAAACCCGGCCATCGGCGAAATCTTGCCAATTCTGAACCAGCCGTCGCCCCTCCGGCTCGTTCGCTTCAGCTGCTGCGTTCCGCCCCTCCGCCACCACCTCTTTGAAGCGCGCAAACACTTCATCAATCAACGCCTGCAACATTTGACGTTCCTCGGGCGGGATCTCCGCCGGGTCCCGCGAGCCACTGAGCATGTCCTTGAACCGACCACTTTTGTATGTGTAAGGGCGGATGCCGACCTTGTCCATGAGGCCACGATAATTCCAAGTGGACAATATTACCCCGATACTGCCGGTCAAAGTCATTTCATTGGCCACGATCCACCGGCTGGCCACCGCCACATAATATCCACCCGAAGCAGCAACATTCTCGAGCAGCGCGACCACCGGCTTTTTGTGTTGCAGCTGGAACTCGCGAATCACCCGGTACAACTCGTCCGACGCCAACACTTCGCCCCCCGGAGAATTGATCCGGAGAATCAACGCTCGCACACGTGAATCTTCCCCGGCCCTTTTGAGTTGAGCTCGCACAAGATCCACTAGGTCAAATCCCACTGGATCCGCAAACTGACTAGTTAGAATCCCCTCCAAATCCACGACGGCAATTTTCGCACTGGCTTCGTGATCCTCCAGCAGCAACTCCTCCAAACGCGGCCCAGCCGTGCGAACCGATCCCATGCTAACAGCTTCCACATGAAACAGACTCGAAACCAAGCTCAGGATCATCCACACCCCAACGACGAGGACCAACATGACAAATACCAAGAGCCAAAAGCGACGCCTCCGGCCTCCACCCGAAGAGGCACAAGGTGCCGCCCGAATCACTGGGGGAATTCCGCCTTCACTGCCGGATCCACTGGCAAACGGCGTGCCCCAAGAGCCCTCAACCGGTCGACCCGATGAGTCCCATGTCATGTCCCGACGCTAGCCAAATCAAGGCATGCCCGCAAGCAACGGACAACAAACATCCCTCTACCAGCCTCCTTGATACCCACGAGTGCCACCTTCAGGTGTCACCAGAAATGGGGATAGCCAACAAACCTGCAAGACGTCAGTATTATTTTAGCTGCGGTGCTGAAGGCAGCTCGCGACCGTGTGCAACCAAGCGAAGACTTAACGAGCTGCTGCGCAGACTCCGAGTTGAGACAATTTTGGTGCTGAAAGGCTCTTCTCGAACGCGGGCTGGTCTTGGGTGTCCAGCCCGCATGCTTTTTCGAGACGATTTCTATGCCCGGATGTAAACAGGGTTAGAGGCGCGCGCAATCGCGCTGCCCAGGCAAAAGCCGCTTCCTGCCGTCCTTCGGAGGCAAAGTCTTCATGGAGCCGTTAATCCGGAGCCCATCAAGTCCTCATGTCCGAGTCACAGGTTGCTTTGAGACACCCATTGCTATGTTCGAACCTGTGACGTGAGCGTTCTTCAAATCCATCTCTGCTGGAAAACTCCGCTTCTCGCAAACTGATCCTGCCACGATGGATGGGGGGCAGGCCTATCGATCGAACGGCCCTGCATCCTAGCTGACCAAAGAAGCCCCCGTCGGGGCTGAAGTCCCCGTGCGACCTGGTAAACCGAGCCGGAAGTCTGCCCAAGGGGCACAAGCTTCACGTCCGCACTGTGCAAGCCAGAACCGCAATCGCGGCTCTCGATCTCCCTTCCAGTCCATCCAGACGACCGTGCAGGCCTGATTCATGACCGGCTCATGAGGACCTCGCTTACTGAAATACATGATTCTTCGCTTCAACCTGTGCCGCAGTTACATAGCGCTTGACATCCGTGAGGACGCCATTACCGTTTCCATGTAAGATCATCACATACTGCAAACATGATTCATCGATTTCACTTATGAAAACCCCTCGTGCGAGCTGCGCGAAGCGTTTCCGGCTTTATGTCCGATGCATTGCTCTGCTCCTTGGTGCATTTGGCAGTGGAGTGCCCCCCAACCCGGTATCCGCTGCGGTTCAGTTTACCGTGAATCCTGCCAGCGCGCCGGGCAATTATGCGGGAGTGGTGGAAGTGACTGCCCAAGGGCTGCAGCCGGGCGAAACTGTTTTGTTACGCCGCTGGTTAGATGTGCAAGGCAACGGGGTCCTCGAGACGAATCAGGATCTGCTCGTGGTGGAACTTCGCATCACAGATAACATTGTGCCCGTGCTAGCCGGCGTCACGAACTGGAGCCGCCCTTTCGACCAGGATCCGGGAGCGGGAATCGTACGCGTCCTTTTGAACTACTACACCCGTTACTTAGACCATGCAGTCGGGACGCATCTTTGGGAACTTTCCAGTCCGAACGGCAGATTTGCCCCCCTTTTCCGCACCCAAGTGTTCACGATTGCTCCCATGTCCCAAGGCGTATCGGGGGTGGTCCGATCCGGGGGCAGTGCCGTGTCAGGTGCAATGGTTGTGGCTCTGGACGTTCTTCACGACGTCTCACTGGCCGGCTCGGCTTTGTGCGATGCGTTTGGTCGCTACGAGCTACGATTGCCGCCCGGTTTGTATATCCTCCTGGCCGCCAAGCCCGGCTGGGTGACAGACATAGAGGCAGCTCCTTTGCTCCAGCTTGCCGAAGGACAAATGGCCTCCACGGATTTGGAGCTTTTAACCTCCACGCGCTGGTTGTCAGGCCGATTGGTGAACGCCACAAATCCCGCCCTCGGATTGCCAGCGATTTTCCTGCAAGTGGATTCGGACTCAGGTCTGTTTGCGCCTGCCTGGACGGACAACAACGGCAACTTCACCGTGGCGGTTCGCAGCGGCAGGTGGCGGATCGAGCCTGCGCACGAAGATTTGGCCCTCCACGGCTTTCTTTTTGCAGAATCTCAGGAGGAGTACCTGACCAGCACCGGCCACGTCTCCGGTATCCAAATCAAGGCTCAACCCGCCAACGCCGCCTTTTTCGGGCGTGTCCTGGATACGCTCGGTCAGCCGGTGCCAGGCTTCCGGTTGCGGGTCAACGGTTTTACAGACGGCATCAGGTTTGATGGTCACGATCCGGTCACGGATGACCAGGGCCGGTATGTGGGGATGGCCGTCGGCGGAACATCAACGTGGTGGAACGTGGTGCCTGACTTCCAGCTCAATCCACTGCTTGCCAATCAGGTCGTCTCTGGACTGCGCTTCGAGCAGTCTTTTGGTCCCGGGCAGGCAGTGGCTGCGGATTTCCAGTTGGCGCGAGCAACAAACCGACTCGCCGGCCAGGTCCGGGATGTACAGGGACAGCCTGTGCCCGGGATCACAGTGATTCATCGGACCGTCCTCTCAGGACAGGCCTTTTACGGTTCCACAGTTACCGATCCAAACGGTCGGTACTTCACGTCCTTGGCCGGCCAACAAAGTGAGGTGCATTTGCACTGCGATGACTTGCTGGATGCGGGCTTGAATTGCGCACCTTCCTCTTTAGTGAAGTTTCTGGACAGCGAGACAACCCTGGATTTTGTCGTCTTTCCCCAGCCAACGCCCGGCCTGAGCCATCCCATGCGAACAGGTCCCAACCAATTCCAATTCCGGGTTCACGGTATGCCGTTTACAACCTACGAAGTGGAAGTGTCGTCAGATTTGCGCCAATGGCAGCGGTTAGGCACGGTCACGCCCAGTAGGGAAGGAGGACCATTTTACAGCCAGGCCGTCTTTACCGATTCTTCCGCAACAACAGGACCGCGCTTCTATCGGCTGCGGCGTAGGTAAACGATGGTTTTGCGCTAGACCTTCATCCGACCAATCGGAGGCAAACCGGCAAGGGCGCGCTATCTCACGGAGGGCATGCTTGTTCCGGCCCTGTGCGATGTTAGAATGCATTTGTGAGCCAAACTTCGACCAAGCCGTTGAAGATGGTCACCTGTTACGGTTGCCAAACCAAAGTGTTTATCCCGGGTGACCTTGAGCCACTGTCCACTGTACCCTGCTCCAAGTGTGGCCATCCCATCATGATGCCCATGATGCTCGAGCACTTCGAGCTGCGCAGCGTCATTGGCAAGGGCGGAATGGGCAAGGTGTATCGAGCTTATGACACCGTGTTGGAGCGTATGGTGGCGATCAAACTCATGCGACCCGAATTGGCAGAGGACCCAAAACAACTGGAAGCCTTTTACCGCGAAGCTCGTATCTGTGCTTCACTCAACCATACCAACATTATTCATATTTACAGCTTCGGCAAACACGAGGGGCAACTCTACCTGGTGATGGAGTTGGCAGACCAAGGCAGCCTGGATTCAAGGATCGAGCAACACCATCGCCTGCCTGAACTGCAAGTGCTCGACATTGGGATCAAGATTGCCTCTGCGTTGGACCTGATGCTCAAGCACAACCTGATCCATCGGGACCTCAAGCCAGGCAACATCTTGTTCAATGCGGACAACGAACCCAAACTGGTGGACTTTGGCTTGGCCCGGCGCGCTGATGCATCGGTCACCGATGAAGACGGCGCCTGGGGCACGCCTTACTACGTGGCCCCGGAGAAAGTCAAACGCGAATCCGAAACCTTTTTGTCCGACATGTACAGCCTCGGTGGGACCCTCTACCACGCCATTACTGGCCACGTGCCCTTCGAGGCCCCTACCGTGGAAGAACTGGTGGCAGCTCACGTCCACACGCCGCTAACCCCTCCTCATCTGGTTCTGCCCGAGATCACGCAGCCGACCAGCGATGCCATCAGCAAAATGATGGCCAAAAACCCCTCGGACCGGTTTCTCAGCTATGACGATCTGATCATGGCTCTAACCGCTGCACGCAGCCAGTTACTGGTCAAACAGTTTACTTCCAAGTCCGCCACGCAACCAATTAAGACCAAGACCAGCTGGTGGCGCCGCTGAGGCCGTCCTGACCATCCCATCTGCCTCCCAATCCATTCAGGCTGAGCTATGGATCGCGTAGATCCGAGCCCCATATTGAGCGAATCCCAAGAGATTGATTCCGGCTCCTGTTGCGCCCTCTAAAAGAGCTGACTGTGCCTGCCCACTGCCTAGCAAGAAGGCGGCCGAGATGGCGGCGGGACCGGAGGTGGGACAGCCCGGGCGTCCAGAGCGGTTGGGAGAGGTTGCATCCGAGGGCGTCGCCGCATACCGTTTTGCAACCACAACCGCCACACCATGAAAAATGCTTCCCGAATGATGTGTCCACTCATTTTGGAATGACCTTGCAGACGCTCGGTAAAGACAATGGGAATCTCGATCACTCTCAACCCTTGACGCCAGAGCTTGTGCGTCAGCTCAATTTGGAAGCTATATCCATTGGAACGCACCGCATCCAAGTCCAGCCCTTCCAAGGCATGGCGCCGAAAACACTTGTAACCGCTGGTGGGATCCGTAAAGGGCATCCCTGTGACCAACCGCACGTACGTCGCCGCTGCTTTGCTCAACATCAGGCGACTCAACGGCCAATTCATGATTCGGATCCCCCCAATGTACCGGGATCCCAGAACTAAATCCGCCTCTGCAGCGGCTTCCAAAAAGCGGGGGATGTCGTCGGGATTATGCGAAAAATCCCCGTCCATTTCAAAAATATACTCATACCCCCGTGCCAGAGCCCATTTAAAGCCGGCAATGTAAGCGCGTCCCAGTCCAGCCTTTTCTTTCCGATGTAACACGTGGATCTCTGGATGTTGTGCCGCCAGGGCATCAGCCACCTGACCCGTGCCGTCTGGTGAGTTGTCGTCCACAACCAGCAGATCCACCTTGACGGGCAGAGCCAAGAGGCGTTCAGCGATGCGGGGCAAGTTTTCCCGCTCGTTATACGTGGGTACGATGACCAGAGTTTGAGTCATTCAGACGGCCCGATTCAGCCGCATTCAGTGGATAGCCCCATGCGTTCTCCGACACAAGGTTCGAATCAAACCCAAAGCCTTCCCTCTTGGCATCGGCAGACGGGGCGGGGTCAATTCCGGCGGTATCCTTCCGGCGGCAGTTCCGGCGTCCTCGTCCAGGCTCCCGATGGCATAACACTTGCCAAAGCGTCGCCACCCGGTACTTTGGCCCTCACTTGTGGAACTCGGCATGAATGCATCCATGGTCCATACAGCGAGTCTCTTCGCCCAGGCGCAGCCTCAGGGACACCAGCCGCCCATTTGGACGTCGCTGGTGCCCATCGTGCTCTTTGTGATCATTTTCTATGTCCTGTTCATCCGCCCCCAGCGGAAACGTGAAAAAGAACACGCTGAGCTGCTCAAAAAGCTCAAGCCAGGAGACGAGGTCGTCACCAGCAGCGGCATCATCGGCCGGATCACCTCGGTCAAGGACGACCGCGTTATCCTGCGCTCGGAAGACACTAAGTTGGAGGTGCTCAAGTCTTCGGTCGTTCAAATTCGGCAGCCGTCCGGCTCCTAAGCGGATTGGACGATTGCCCGAAAGAATCCGATCTCTGTTCAAACATGCGCCGGTACACTTGGAAATGGCTGGTGGTCCTGCTGGTGACCGCTGGATCGTTGTACAGCCTTTACCCGCCGACCAGTCGAGACCTCGTACAGGTCTTTCGCGAACGGGCCGTCAATAAAGACGCCACTTTTTCCAACATTTGGTACCAGGTCACCCAACTGCAGCAACAGCGCCCGGATCGCGCCTATGGCAATTTGCTGGATGCCATCGGCACCAACGATATCCGCCGGTATTTCCCGTTTTTCAACGTGGAAGGTGAAGCTCAGCCCACCCTGGCCATCCTCAATCGGTTGCAACGAGAGGCCGCAGGCAAGATCCGGCTCGGGCTGGACTTGCGGGGGGGCACCTCATTCCTGCTCGAAATGGACACGAACCGGTTGGCCACCGTGGAAACCGTGACCAACCGAACGGGCGAAATTGAATTCCGCACCAATTACCTGAGCGAAAGCGAGGTGGAAAGTGCCTTGGCTCAGGCCGTCGAAGTGTTGCGCCGGCGCGTCGACAAATTCGGAGTCGCCGAGCCGGTGATTCAACCAGCAGGTCGCAATCGGATTCTGGTCCAGTTGCCCGGTTTGTCAGAAGCGGACCGCCTGGCAGCGCAACGTCAACTTCAGCGGGCTGCCTTTCTCGAATTTCGCCTGGTCCACGAACGCAGTGACGAGTTGTTACGCGAGGGCTTGATCGAGCCGGGCTATGAGGTACTGACCGAAGAACGACGCAATCCCGACGGCACCAAAACTCTTCGGCGCTACCTGGTGAAGAAACGCCCCGAGCGCGGCATGACCGGAGCCTACGTAAAGAGCGCCATGGTCACGTTGGGCAACTTAGGCGAACCCGAAATCTTGTTCCAACTAACACGCGAAGGGGCCGAACTTTTCGCGCAAATCACCCGCGAGAACCAGGGACGCCAATTGGCGATCGTGTTAGACGGGGTGCTCTATTCGGCGCCGGTCATTCGCGAGCCGATTCTGACCGGAAGCGGTAGTATTACCGGCAATTTTGATCTGCGGGAAGCCATGGAGCTGGCCAATGTTTTGGAAAACCCTTTGCGCGCCCCACTGCGAGTGGTGGAAACCCGGGACGTGGATCCCACCCTCGGAGCCGACTCCATCCGAAGTGGCATCCGCGCATGCATCGTGGGTGGAATTGCCGTTTGTGCATTCATGCTCGTCTATTACTTGTTTGCTGGTCTGGTGGCCAACGCCGCCCTTTGCTTGAACCTGATGCTGCTGCTGGGCGTGATGTGTTCGATTGGCACCACCCTGACCTTGCCCGGCATCGCTGGCATTGTGTTGACGGTGGGGATGGCCGTGGATGCCAACGTGCTCATTTTCGAGCGCATCCGGGAGGAACTGGCGGCCGGCAAATCCTTGCGCGGTGCCATCGCCGCCGGGTATGACAAGGCCTTCGGGACCATTTTAGATGCCAACCTGACGACCTTGATTGCGTCTGTCATTCTCATTTACATGGGCACAGGACCTGTCAAAGGGTTTGGCGTGACCCTCACCATCGGCCTGGCCGTCAGCATGTTCACCGCCCTGGTGGTTACCCGACTGATTTTTGACACACTCCTCGATCGTGGCTGGGTGCGATCGCTGCGGATGCTGAAGCTGATTGGGCCCACCCGATTCGACTTCCTGCGCTGGGCTAAACCGGCGTTTATCGCGTCGTGGTTGCTGATCCTCATCGGCAACGGTTACGGAATATTCATCCGCGGCCAGGATGTCCTTGGTGTTGAATTCACGGGCGGCGCCAATGTCACGCTCGCATTCGACCCAGCTCACCGGGTAGAAGTGGACCGGCTGCGAACTGCGGCCACGGCTGCAACCGGCGGCGACGTACTGGTCGGTTACCAGAAAGACCTCGGCACGGGTACGGAAACCTTGCGCATCACGGCGCGCGTGCCGAGCAATGCATCTGAAGATCAAGTGGCCAGCCTGGCCCAACGCCTTGTAGAAGCGCTGCAGCAGCAATTTCCTCAAGCCCAGTGGCGGGTCTTAAGCGTGGACACCATCGGTCCGGTCATCGGTCAGGAAATCCTGCGCTCAGCCGTGTGGGCGGCGGCGTTGGCCATGTTCGGTATTCTAATTTATCTGGCCTTACGCTACGAGTTTCCCTTCGCCTTGGGGGCAGTGGTAGCCATTGTGCACGACCTCTTGATGACCTTGGGGTGGTATTTCCTGGCCCAGCACCAGATGAATGCCACGACCGTTGCGGCGCTGTTGACCATTATTGGTTTCTCGGTCAACGACACCGTAGTGATCTTCGATCGGATTCGGGAAGATCTCAAACTCGGCATGCGCGGAAGTTTCCGAGACATCATGAATCATGCACTGAACCAAACCCTGAGCCGCACGCTCATCACCTCGGGCACGACCTTCTTAGCCACTTTGGCGCTGTACGGTTTGGGGGGACCGGTGATCAACGACTTCGCCTTCACTTTCCTCGTGGGCATTCTTACCGGCACTTACTCCAGCATATACATCGCCAGCGCCCTCGTGCTCTGGTGGTACAAAGGACAGCGGCCGGCGATTGGACAACCCGTAGCCGGTCAACCGGTGGTCAGCTCCAACGCAACCCTTCAGGCAGCACCCTCGCGAACCTGAACCATGGCGACCTGGATCGGCGTTCCGCCCTGGCAATGGGCGGTGTTTATTGTGGTGATTCTGTTCTTTCTGGCCCTCGACTTGGGGGTTTTTCACCGCAAGGCTCATGTGGTGGGCTTCCGAGAAGCGCTGGCCTGGACCTCGCTCTGGGTCACCCTGTCTCTGCTGTTCGGTTTTCTGATCGCACCGCGGATGGTGGAAGGGTGGACGCACCAGGAAACGGTCGAATACATCACCGGCTACCTGGTCGAGTTATCCCTATCCATGGACAACGTCTTTGTGATCGCCATGATCTTCAGTTACTTCCGCGTGCCTCCGCAGTATCAGCATCGGGTCCTTTTTTGGGGCATCTTGGGCGCATTGGTCATGCGCGGAATTATGATTGCCGCCGGAGCAGCGCTGGTGAAGAAGTTCCTGTGGACCCTCTACGTGTTTGGGGCCTTCTTGGTGGTCACGGGGATCAAAATGCTTTTCTCTCGTCAGGAAGGGGTGCACCCGGAACGAAATCCGGTCATCCGAGCGGCGCGGCGATGGTTTCCCGTGACACCGGATTACGTGGGCCAGCAATTCTTCGCACGCTGGAATGGCCGACGCGCCATTACGCCCTTGATGCTGGTCCTGTTAATGGTGGAAACCACTGACCTGATTTTCGCCGTCGATTCCATCCCGGCCATTTTTGGCATTACCACCAAACCGTTCATCGTTTTTACCTCGAACGTGTTTGCCATCCTGGGACTACGCTCCCTCTATTTTGTATTAGCCAACTTGATTAACCTGTTTCGCTACCTGAAAACTGGCTTGTCCGTGGTACTCGTATTCATTGGTGTGAAAATGTTAGTGGATCCCCATGGGCAACCCGCTCGCTGGTGGCAGTACGACCTCCCCACGACGACAGCGTTGCTCGTAGTAGCTACAATCCTTTCTGGATCGATCCTCGCGTCGCTTATCCACGGGCTGTGGGAGCGGCGGGCCAGTCCAAAAGCATCTGCTTCCTCACCCCCCGGCCAAACCGACAGTTAATGGAATGTCTTCCCCGGAATCGGTGCCATTTCTCATTCGACCCGTTTTAAAGGAAGCTTGCCCGGGCCATGCCTCCGCCGCACGAATCGCATGAGCCTCTTTCCCGTCAACTGGAACGTCTTCTAAACGAACCAGGGGAGGGACCGTTTACAGCCAACCGGTTGCTGGCAGCCACCGGAGGCCGCGGCGCGTGGCTGGTCATGGTTTTGTTGGCCTTGCCTTTCGTCGCCTGGGTGTCGGTGCCCGGCTTGAGCACGCTGGCTGGGCCGATGATTGCCATCCTGGCGCTACGTCTGGCCTACGGGCGCATCCCACGTCTGCCCGCCCGGTTTGGCGATCGGCCGCTGAACCCCAAGACACGGCAGGCGATTCTCACCGGCGGACTGCGAGTATGTTGCTGGATCGAGAAAGTAATTCGGCCCAGGCGAACCCGCTGGTTACGCCTGCCCTGGGTGCGTCGCATGCACGGATGGCTGATTGCAGTGTTGGGAGGGCTGTTGGCGTTGCCCTTGCCGTCGCCACCATTTTTTGGTTCCAACACTCTGCCCAGTTATGCCATCATTTTGCTGGCATTCAGCCTGATGGAAGAAGACGGCTGGATGATCCTTGTGGCTTACCTAATGAGCTTGGTCGCCATCAGCTACTTCATTATATTGGCAGGGCTCATCGGGTGGCACCTGGTCGAATGGTTCGATCTCCTGGTTCGCTTGCTGCACCGGGCCGGTTGAAAGCCCGGTGGGTCCTAGCCCAACCTCAACCCCTGTGGGCAAGCAGGTTGGCCGCGCAGCTCGGCATTTCACCCGTATTAGCTCAGTGCCTGATCAATCGGGGACTGACCGACCCCGAAACCGGTCGCCATTTTCTAGAGCCCCGACTTTCGCGGCTCCGAGATCCTTTTCTACTGCCCGGCATGCGCGCTGCCGTGGAACGGCTGGAACAAGCCCGCGCCTGTAAACAGCCGTTGGTAATCTTTGGCGACTATGACGTGGACGGGGTTAGTGCATCGGCTTTGTTGTCAGAGGTACTGCAGCAACTGGGTTGGTCCTGCTCCGTCTATCTGCCGCATCGGTTGGACGAAGGTTATGGACTGAGCGTCGAAGCCGTTCAAAATTGCTTGAAGCAGCATCCGGCGCGCTTGCTGCTGGCTGTGGATTGCGGTTCAACCGCCTACAACACCGTCCAATCCCTGCAGGCACAGGGCGTGGACGTCATCATCTTGGACCACCACCAGTTGTCGGATCCAGCCCCTCCGGCCACAGCTTTGATCAACCCGCGTTTGGCTGCTGGCGCTGATTCTTGCGAGGCTCCCGGCATTGAGCTTTGCTCCGTAGGGTTGGCCTTCAAACTGGCTCATGCCCTGGTCAAACAGGCTCGGCAGCAAGGCCGCCCCGAGGCTCAGCATCTCGATCTCCGCCATTGGCTGGACTTGGTCGCACTAGGTACGATCGCAGATGTCGTGCCCCTGACGGGCGAAAACCGGATCCTGGTTAGGACCGGATTGATTCGACTCAATCAAACCCAGCGTCCCGGACTCCACGCCCTTCGCGAGGTCGCACGTTGCGCCCGGCCTTTAGATCCCTATAGCGTGGGATTCCAGTTGGCTCCACGGCTCAATGCCGCCGGCCGCTTGGAAACGGCTCACATAGCTTTGCAATTGCTTCAAGCCCCATCCGACGAATCGGCCCACCTGTTGGCCGAACAGCTCGACGCGCGGAATCGCGAACGGCAGAGCATCGAACGCGAGATCTTGGAAGAAGTGTATCAACGTCTTCAAGACGGTTTCGACCCTGCAAACCACTATGTCATCGTCGAGGCAGATCCCCGATGGCATCTGGGAGTGGTCGGGGTGGTCGCTGCGCGACTGGTGCAGGAGTTTCATCGACCAGCCGTGGTCCTCGGAGGAGATCAACATTGTTTGCGTGGATCCGGCCGAAGCATCCCCGGCTTCGATCTGGCAGCCGGACTCCGTGCTTGTTCCGATCTATTGCTGCGCCACGGAGGCCACGCGCTTGCGGCAGGTTTGAGTGTGGACCCTACCCGGCTCCCACTCCTCCGTGCGCGTCTGAACGAGCTTGCGCGACGCTGGTTGCCTCCGGAAGCGCTCCAACCTGCTCTTCACATCGATGCCGAAGTCGCCCTCGCAGAACTTACCCCATCTGCGGTCCGCGAACTCGATCGTCTCAAGCCCGCCGGTCCGGGAAATCCGCCCGTGCATCTACTGGTCCGCGGCTTAAAGTCCCACCGTCCCTTGCAGCGATTCGGAACTGCGTTTCAACACGTCCGGCTCTGGGTAACAGACGGCCGCACCGTGCGAGAGGCCGTCTGGTGGTCAGGTGGTCTCCAGGAGCAACTTCCCATCGGTTCCTTCGATCTGGTAGTGGCACCTTATTGGCACACATGGGACGGACACGGAGCAGTCCGACTTCGCGTTTTGGATTGGCGACCCGCCTGAAGCCGTCCAATCGCGAGATGAATTAGCGACCACCCTCACTAAAAACCTCAGAGGGACTCCAACTCACTCACCCCGATTCAGTTGCGTCACAAATTCGCCAATCCGCTCGTGGGTGCCCAGAACCAACAATTCGTCCCCCGGCGACAAACGTTCGCCGCCTGACGGCACCCCGCGCCAGTTTCCGCCTCGTCGGATGCCCACAACCTGAATCCCAAATCGTCGAACCAATTCAAGTTCACCCAACGTTCGGCCCGCCCATCCACATTGATCCGGCACCCACACTGTTTCCAACACCAGTTCCTCAAATCCTGCGGACCTGTCACCAGACTGGCTGGCGCATAAATAGCCCAGCCCCTTCCTCAAGGCCTTTGGTTCACCCAAAACCAGTAATCGGTCATACGGAAAAAGGCGACAAGCACCGTCCGGATTCAGAATCGGCCAGCCCTGGCGTTCCACACCCACCACCGTGCAACCAAACCTTTCCCGCAGCCGCAACTCCGCAAGACTACGACCAGCATGCAGAGTGTCGCCCGGCAGCTCCACCTCCATCACATCCAAGGGCCACACACCCGAGTCAGCCACAGCCGCCAGTGGAACCCCCCGCCCGGGGACTTTACCGCTGCCAAACTCACGCCGCAGTTCCCACTCCAAGCGCGTCTGCCATCGAATCAAACTGCGCCGAAACAACACAGCCGCGAGTACGAGACAAACCACCGTCATGCCAGCGCCTCCCACCAACGACCAGCCAGGTGGAAGCCACAAACTCAACCAAATCAAAATCCCTGCCGCCCCCAGGCCCCGCAACAATCCCTCCAACAAATTCCGAAGTCGACCCCGCGTTGCACTGGACGTGGCTGCTTCCGCCAACAACAAACTCACCACACCCAGACTCCGCCATAAAGCCACAGCGATGGGCAAGGCCAACGACACCAGCAGGGCTGTAAACAACCACGCCCACCCTCCAGCAACCGGTTGGCCTCGTCCCACCCAATCCCTGGCTACTCGCCACAACTGTGGCGCCGTCAACAACAGGGCTGACAGCACAGCCGTCCAACCCAACACCTGCATCAGAGGCCGTCGCACTAGTCGCCAGACCACGCGTCCGCCCATGCGCGCGCGCAGGCGGGCCCACCAATGGCTGTAAAAGCCCAACCATTCTATAGCTCCCACCCCGGGATACTCCATCAGTCGCCAGCTCCAACTCTCAGAACCTCGCGTAATCCAGGAAGCCGTCAGAGCCGTCAAAACAGCGGCGCCTACAACCGCTCCATAAAACGCCTCTGGCATCACTCCCGCATCCACTCCCAACCGAGCCAGCACAAAGGAAAACTCCCCTAATGGCGTCAACAACAACCCAGCATGCAAGGCCTCTCGGGGCTTCGTGCCGATCGCTAATAAAGCCGCAGCCGCCGCACACGGCCGCAGCACCCAGGCTAGCGCCGCCAACCCCAACGCAGCCGGCCACGTGGACAAACTTTGCCACACATTCACCTGCATCCCAATCGCCACAAAAAACAGGGCGCCAAATGCATGTTGAATCCCTTGAAACGCCCGCGCCACCTCCGCGCGATATCGAGTGCCGCCCACAATCATACCAAACAAAAACGCACCCAGGGCTGCAGAATAACCGGCCTGAACCGCTATCCAGGACAGCCCCAACAATGTCCCTGCCACGACCAAGGTCCGAATCTCTACGACGCCCTGCCGGGCAAGACCCGCCAAAAGCTTCGGTGCCACCAACAGGGTCAACAGAACCACCAACACTACAAAGCCGATCATACCACCCAATACCCGTCCGACACCCGTGGCCCCGTCGTCCATGCGCACCAACGAGGTCAGCACTGTCAGCATCACCACCGCCACTAAGTCCTCCAACAACGTCATGCCCAGCGCCAATTGTCCCGGCCGATCATGCGTCTGCTGGGTTTCCTGGAGCACTTTGGAGATAACCGCTGAACTGGATACCATCAAAACTGACGCCAGAAACATCGCGCCCACGGCATCAAGCCCGAGCGCCCACCCCATCAGACGGCTTGCCTGCAGAATCAACAAGGCCGCGCCCGACGTCGCAACAACCACCGACCAACCCAACGCCTGAACTCGTCGCAGGCTCAGATTCAACCCGATGCCAAACACCAGAAACACCAAACCCAGTTCGGCCAACAATGACACCCGCGCTTGATCCCGAACCAGAGCAAATGGAGGCGTGTGAGGCCCAATGACCATCCCCGCAACCAAATACCCCACCACCACCGACAAGCGCAGTCGCGTGCACAGCCACGCAACCACACCCGCCACCAACCACACCACTGCCAGATCTCGAATCAGTTCCACCGTTCACCTCCACCGCGCCTGTAACCCGCCCAAAAGCTGCATTTGCATCCCGCACCGCCAGCGTTTGCCTCCGCAAGTCTCGAGTCAAACACAGCGAACCTGCACCACCCGACGACTGCAACGCAGATGCACAACTGTGCTCAGCCGAATGGGCCGGGGCCGGGAATCGTCCATTGACTAAAGCATCCAATGGGACTCATGGCCCAAACCCGCGTCTCAAGGCGCGCAGTTCCACAACCAACCGATCCCCGCACCACTAATGCACACTGACCCGGCCTGCAAAGCTCTGGAACCCCACATTGTCCCTTGGCGCAAGCATTCCCAACTCTAAACTGAATCCATGAACTGCGCCATTTTGGTCGCTGCCGGCCGTAGCACACGAATGGGCGAAGGCATCGACAAACTTTGGCTAGAGCTGGCCGGAAGACCGGTGCTGGCTCATACATGGGCCACATGGGACAAACTCCCATCAGTCCACCAAATCATCCTTGTGACTCGGGAGGAAACTTGGTCTGCCTGCGAGGCACTGGCACGCCGTTGCGGTTTTTCCAAACCCTTCCAACTGGTCGCCGGCGGGCTGCGTCGTCAAGACTCCGTCTGGAACGGCCTTCAAGCCTGCAGCCCGGCCGTAGAATACGTGGCTGTTCAGGATGCTGCGCGCCCCTGTACACACCCGGCGTTAATCCAGGCTTGCTTCGAGGCAGCCCGACGCACGGGTGCCGCCGTGGCAGCCCAGCCCATGGTGGATACCATCAAAGAATCGATCGACGGCCGATTCGTCAGCCGAACCCTGGATCGATCCCGTCTTTGGGCCGTACAGACGCCGCAAACCTTCCGGACGGAAACCCTGCGTCGCGCCCTCGCCGAAGTTCGACGGCGCAACTTGGAAATCACCGACGATACGGCCGCTTGTGAACTCATCGGCCAACCAGTCGAACTGGTCGTTCACCCAGCCGCCAACCCCAAGCTCACTCGACCTGAAGACCTCCCGTATCTCGAATGGCTGCTCCAGCGATCTCGGACAGAACCTGTCGGCACGCAAGGCTGATGCGCCGTCAGCCTGACTCGTTCCAATCAGCCATGCTGTTCACGCCACCATGAACCGATCCAACTCCATGCCACCCATCCGCCTGCGGGGAGCCCGACAAAACAACCTAAAAGGGTTTGATCTGGACCTGCCCCAACACCAGTTGATCGTCATCACCGGACTCAGCGGCTCGGGCAAAAGCTCCCTGGCGTTCGACACCCTGTACGCCGAGGGTCAGCGACGATACATCGAGACTTTCTCGCCCTACGCACGTCAGTTCTTCGACCGCATGGACAAACCCGCCGTGGATCAGATCGAAAACATTCCGCCTGCCATCGCCCTTGAACAATGCAACACCGTGCGAACCACTCGATCCACGGTCGGCACATTGACGGAAATCTGTGACTACATGAAACTCCTCTGGCCCCATCTGGCCACTTTATATTGTTCCGGCTGCGCTCAGGCCGTGCTCAATGACACCCCCATCCGCATCTGGGACGCCCTGCAACCTCACCTGACCTCACACGCCGACAGCGAGCTGGTCATCACCTTCGACCTTCCACTTTCGAACCGCATGACCATGGAAGAATCCCTCCAGTGGGTCCAGCGTCAGGGTTACCAACGCCTCTGGTGGCAAGACCGAATCATGGATCTCGAGGCTTTTACTGCACACCTTGCTGCCGCTGCATGCCGCCCCGCCCACCTAACAATTGTCCAAGATCGCATGCGACCCGGTCCAAGTGTGCGAGCTCGCTTCCTCGAAGCATGTGAACAAGCGTACTACTTCGGCCACGGTCAGCTCATGGTTCGATTGGCCTCTCGGCCCCGTGATCCTTCAGCCGCCTGGACAGTTCACAAACTACTGCCTTTCTCCCAAGGACGTCATTGTCCACGCTGTAACCTAACGTTTCCACCGCCTTCGCCCGCCCAATTTAGCTTCAATCATCCGCTCGGGGCCTGCCCACAATGCAAAGGGTTCGGTCGGATCATCACAATCGACTACCGACGAGCGATTCCAGACCCCCGCCGAAGCCTCGCCCAAGGCGCCATCCGACCTTGGCAAAGCGGTGCTGGACGCGAATGCCAGCGCGATTTGCTCCAAATGTGCCGCACGCTTGGCATTCCAACAAACATCCCGTTTGCACAGCTCAAACCCGAATGGCAACAGTGGATCCTCGAGGGAGATCCGGACTACGGCAAAGACGAAGACCATCAATGGCCGCGCGCCTGGTACGGGCTCCGCGGATACTTCCGATGGCTTGAAACCAGGGCTTACAAAATGCACGTTCGCGTGCTTTTGTCTCGATACCGCGCTTATGCCCCGTGCCCCGCCTGCAACGGCACGCGGTTCCAAGCGCATACCCTGCTCTACCGCTTGATTCCCCCCAATAACCCAATGAACATGCCGATATCGCTGCTGCCAGATGCGGTCCACTCCCAGTCCCGGCCAGCACTGCCGGGCCTGTCTCTCGCTGACTTTTACCATCTGCCGATTCGCGATGCCCTCGCCTTAATGGAGCAAATCGCCCATCAACACCGCAGTCACAAACACGACCCCATCACGGTGGCCTTGGAAGAGGTGCTCGCAAGGCTTCGATACCTCGAGGAAGTGGGCCTCGGATACCTCACCCTCGACCGGCCCACTCGAACCCTTTCCGGCGGCGAAACCGAACGGGTGAATCTCACCGCTTGCCTGGGCTCCCTCCTCGTCAACACGCTATTCGTCCTGGATGAGCCCAGCGTAGGTTTACATCCGCGCGATACGGATCGCCTGATCCGTATCCTGCAGCGCCTTCGCGACGCGGGCAATACCGTGGTCGTGGTTGAGCACGAACCCGCAATCATCCGTGCGGCAGACCACCTTGTCGAACTCGGCCCCGGACGGGGCGCCGAAGGCGGTCATCTTGTGTTCCAAGGCACCTACCGCCAAATGCTCCGCGCCAAAAAATCCATCACTGGCCAATACCTAGCCGGTCAGCGTTCCATTTCCATTCCAACTCGGCGTCCCGTCTTGACCGGCCAAACCCTATCACCAGCACCTTCCTCGAGCCGCGTACCAGGACCCGATCCCGCTTGCAATCCCGACGACAACCTAGGCTCGCTGCCGTCGCGCGGGCAGACATTTTGGCTGACACTTCGGCACGCGCAACGCCACAACCTCCAGGATCTCACCGTCCACTTTCCACTGCGCCGCTTCGTCTGCATCACCGGTGTAAGCGGCTCCGGCAAAACCACCCTGATCCGCGAAGTGCTCGTGCCCGCCCTGGCCCGACATCTGCCGGCGGCCAACGGCTCCAGCCAGACCAACGAATGGCAACCAGATTCCCTGGAGGACGATCCAACACAAGATACAGAGAACCCGGTCACGCTCGAAGCCACCAGACCTATCCTCGAAGGCTGGGAACAACTCCGCGGCTGGGCTTGGGTGGATCAATCACCCTTGGGCCGCACTCCCAGGTCCAACCCCGCCGTGTACACCGGCGCATTCGAACCAATCCGTGAACTGTTCGCCTCAAGTCCCCAAGCACGCGCCGGCAGTTACAAGCCCGCGGCGTTCAGCTTCAATTCTCAGGCCGGCCAGTGCGAACGTTGCCGCGGTGCCGGCTTTGAAAAAGTCGAAATGCAGTTTCTCAGCGACGTGTACATCCGCTGTCCCGAGTGCCGTGGACGCCGTTACCGACCGGAAATTCTCAACATCAAGGTCGCCCCACCACACCTGCCCGAATCGCTCGGCAGGTCCTCCGCATGGTCCATCGCCGACTTGTTGGAAGCCACCGTGCAAGAAGTCATCGAGTGGCTCCGTGGCTTCGGCAAAGTCAAACCTGCGCTCCAGGCTCTGCATGCGCTGGAACTGCTCCAGGCGGTCGGCCTTGGATACCTCCGACTCGGTCAACCGCTCAACACACTCAGCGGCGGAGAAAGCCAGCGACTTAAACTCGTGCGCCATCTCGCCGACCTGCCAAACCTCACCGCAAGCGCTGGAGCCGATCTCCAACCAAACTCCCGCGGCCTCCTGCTGTTGTTCGACGAACCTACCACCGGGCTTCATTTCGACGATGTTCGCATCCTGTTGGAAACTTTCCAACGTTTGGTCGATGCCGGCCATTCCCTGATCGTCATCGAACATAACCTTGAAGTCATCAAATGCGCCGACTGGATCATTGACCTAGGGCCTGAAGCAGGCGACCAAGGCGGGCGAATTGTGGCAACCGGTACGCCCGAAATGGTGGCAGCATGTAAGGAAAGCTACACCGGCCGTGCTCTCCAACCCGTGCTGCAGGCCACCGACATCCCTCCAAAGACTTTATCCCGCATCCGTAGGCCGTCGGCTTGAAGCCGGCGCCGGCCGGGCTTGGTCCTTCATGGCGTGCCCCGCCGCAGCCGCGAGCGCCGCGCCAACCGAGGTCTCGGGTACTTCACGCCCGCGGCGTTCGTAGTCTTCAATTCAGTCTCCAACCGTCCCTTTGCCCCGACGCCAACCCGCTCTGAACCCATCATCCGCTGCAATTCCCGAATCTGATCTCGCAACAACGCCGCCTTTTCAAACTCCAGCCGATCCGCTGCCGCCAACATCTCGGCCTCCAGCTCACAGATCGTCTCGCTCAAATCCACGTCCACCCCAGCCTCTTTCAAAACCCACTCGGCCTGTTCGTGCCGATGGGCTCGTTCCCCGAGACTCTCTTCCACAGCACGCTGCACACTCCGAGGCGTGATCCCATGACGACGGTTATACTCCATTTGTTTCTGTCGACGATATTCCGTCACGGCCAGAAACCGCCGGATACTCTCGGTCATCACATCCGCATACAGGATCACTTCCCCGTTCAAATGCCGCGCCGCCCGGCCCGCCGTCTGAATCAAGCTCGTTTCACTGCGCAGAAAGCCCTCTTTGTCTGCATCCAAAATCGCCACGAGCGAAACCTCCGGCAGATCCAGTCCCTCGCGCAATAGATTGATCCCCACCAACACGTCAAACTCGCCTTTGCGCAACGCCCGCAAAATCTCCACACGCTCTAGTGCGTCAATCTCACTGTGCAAATACTGCACCCGAAGGCCAATTTCGCGCAGATAATCCGTCAGCTCCTCCGCCGTCCGCTTGGTCAAGGTGGTCACCAACACCCGTTCCCCGGCATCCGCGCGCCTGCGACATTCCTCAATCAAGTCATCAATCTGCCCCTTCAACGGCTTAACAGTCACTTTCGGATCGACCAACCCCGTGGGCCGCACCACCAGCTCCACCACACCAGGCTGCGGCCCCACCAAGGTCCGGGCGGCAGCCCCCTCCATCACAACCAGTTCCGTGGCCCTCCCGCAGACGGTCAATCCCCGCCGCAGCGCGTCCTGCCGCGCCCATTCCAGCTCCCTTGGCCCCGGTGTAGCACTGACGTAAATCGTCGGCCCCTGCAAGGCCTGAAACTCATCGAAACGCAAGGGACGATTATCCAGCGCACTCGGCAACCGAAACCCGTGATCCACCAGCGTCTGCTTCCGCGAACGATCGCCCTCGTACATCCCGCCCAACTGCGGAATCGTCGCATGCGACTCGTCAATCACCAACAGGTAATCTGCCGGCATGAAATCCAACAAGGTGCACGGACGCGAACCGGGAGGCCGACCGGAGATGTGCCGCGAGTAATTCTCGATACCCGAGCAAAACCCCATCTCCTCAAGCATGGCCAAATCATACTCGGTCCGCATCCGCAGGCGCTGCGCCTCCAACAGCTTGCCCCGCGCTTCAAACCAAGCCACCCGCTCCTCCAGCTCCTCCCGAATACTGATCAGCGCACGCTGCAGCTTCTCGGCCGGCGTCACAAATTGCTTCCCCGGGAAAATGGTCAATTGATCCACCTGCTCCAGCTTTCGACCTGTCAAGGGGTCAAACCGCGTCAGCCGCTCGATTTCCTCTCCGAAAAACTCTATGCGCACCGCCTCTTCGCTATGGGCAGGACGCAATTCCACTGTGTCTCCACGCACCCGAAAATGCCCACGCTCAAACGCGACGTCATTTCGCGTGTACTGCATCGCCACCAAACACTCCAGCAACTGCTCGCGACCGAGCGACTGACCCACCCGCAAATGGATCAGCATCGCCTCGTAATCTTCCCTGCTCCCAATCCCGTAAATGCATGACACACTCGCCACCACAATGACATCACGCCGTGCAAACAGGCTGCTCATCGTCGAAAGCCGCATGCGCTCAATCTCTTCGTTGATGCTCGAATCCTTCTCAATGTACGTGTCCGTGCTTGGGATGTACGCCTCCGGCTGGTAATAATCGAAATAACTGATGAAATACTCCACCGCGTTGTGCGGGAAAAATCCTTTGAACTCCGCATACAACTGCGCCGCCAGTGTCTTATTGTGCGAGATTACCAAGGTCGGGCGTTGCACCCGGGCAATCACGTTCGCAATGGTAAACGTTTTCCCCGAACCGGTCACACCCAGCAACACTTGGTGCCGAGCACCGGCCGTCAACCCTTCCACCAGCTTCTCGATCGCCTGCGGTTGATCGCCCGCCGGCTCATACGGCGCCACCAATTTGAACTCCACAAAACGGACCCTAGGTCAGCAATTGCACGTCGTCAACGCCCGCCCTGAGCCCCGAACCACCCATCCAAATCGGTCTCGTAAGCCGTCCTGGCCCAACTCCCGCAACGCGCACGCCCTCCACTTGCACCTGCGCGCTGCCAAGGATCTCCGCTCCAAGCCAAGGGACATAAGTTCACGTCCAGTCGAGCCCAAAACGTGCTACCTAAACAACCGTTCAGTTGCTGGGATGCAAGATCAGGAACGTCCAACGGGAAGCCTCTGGGCGCCCTAATCAGCCGACACAATTCCGCCTTCGGCCAGCTCAACAGATTTCAGTCTTCAAGGGGTGCTTTCGCCTCCTACCACTTCACTGGGATGCGAATCGTCTGCCCCAGCCGATTCTTAAAATACACATGCCCGTGCGCACGCCCATACTCATGCAACAGACGCGTTAACTTAACGTCGTAGCAACAATACTCCGCAATTTCCAACAAACGCCCTTGCCTGTACCAATCCAGCGCCTGAACACCGTCCGCCGTTTTTTCCAAGCCAAACGTGGCCATGGCCAGCGCGTCCAAAGACGGCCGATGCTGCAAATGCCCCTGCAAATCAACCAGCAGGTCGAGCGTTGGCAGTTGCCGCAAGTCGAGTGGGGTGTAGGCATGCAACACCTCATAATCAAAGCGAAGTATGTTAAATCCAACCACCAAATCCGCACGCTGCAAGTCTCGAATCAATGCCTCCACGTCTTGTTCCGCATAGATACAGTAACTTCCGCGTGCTGTGCTGTAGGTCACCCCCACGCTCATCCCCATCCGGCCAATATGGTGCCATCCCCCCACTTCACCGGCCGACCGCTGGGTCTCCAGGTCAAAATACACGATGTTGCTCACAAACCACAGGATAAAAACCGGTCCCTCCGCGCCACGCAAGGGCCGATCCCTGAGGTTGCATCCATGTCCGGTGCACCCGCCTTAAAATCTCCCGCCGTTTCAATCCCAACCGTAATCGGAACTTGGCTGACATGTGGCCGAACGATACCAAGCCCGCATCACCAGAAATGCCTTGTGCAACCGCGAGATCCGTACCGGCGAGCCGCCAAACACATCAAACTGACGCCGCTCCAATTTTTGCAGCAATCTCCAATACACCGCCCCCATCAACTCCGCCGCAACCAGGGCCCGCCGATCGGTTGACGGCAACACCTCACGCGCCCGACGATAATACCGACGCGCCCGACGTGCCACGCGTCGGGCCAGCTCAGCATAGGCCGTGGTCCATCGGCCGGATCGAATCATATCCGACGTCACTCCACAGGCACGCATCTCTTCCAAAGGCAGATAAATGCGCCCTCGAGCAGCATCCGTGGCGACGTCGCGCAGAATGTTCGTCAATTGAAGGGCTCGCCCCAGCCACTCTGCATATTTTTCCGAATCCGGATGCCGACATCCAAAGATGGGCAAACTCAACAACCCCACCACCGACGCCACCCGGTAACAATACAAATCCAGCTCCACCCAGGTCTCATAACCGCTCCTCTCCAAATCCATGCCGACACCCAGCAACAACTCTTCAAACAGTCGTTGAGGTAACCGATACCACTCAATCACCGGCTGCAACTCCCGACACACCGCATGTACCGGAACGCATCCAGAATAAATTCGCCCTATGTCTTCTCGCCACCGTTCCAACCGCAATCGACGTTGATCCACAGCCTCCTCCCCACGATCGACCACATCATCCACCTGGCGGCAGAATGCATACAATGCCGCCATGTCATCCCGGGTGCTCCGCGGCAATAAACAAAATGCCAGAGCCAAGTTTGACGCGCTCCGACGGGTAATTCTCCGGCTCTGCTCCATGCCGCCTCAAGAAGCTGCGGCAGTCGGCGGACCACCACTAGGCAAGGACGGGGAAGATGGAGGCGCCGCAACCGGCGATCCCACCGACCCCGGGTGCGACACCGGCAATGTGTTCCCACCTTGCCCGCCTGCAGACCCTGCCAAAGGCACATGCGTCATCGGCGTCACAGGCACGCCCGCGACCGCGCCCCCAACTTCACCCTGAGCAGCGGACGCCGCTTGTCGAATCGGCGGCAAACCGCCCGTCTCAGCCAACGTCGGATTGCGATGATGATAGCGATGTTTCCGGCGTCTCCGCCGACGGGGCTTCAGCAGCGATAAGAGACCCGTGTCCTCCAGCTTCGGCCGGCGATAACGGACAAGTGTCACACCTCCTTCAGACCCGTACCGACGCCGACGCCGGCGCGCCCGCACCAGGGCAAGCCACACCACCAAGATCAACGTCAGCACCGCCACCGCCGTCAAAATGGGTAAAAAATCCCGCAAATAACCGCCCCAGCGCGGCACCGCCGGCGCCGCCGCAGGCAGCGGCGCCAACGGAGGGGAGGCCAAAACTAACACAAGCGCTTGGCAACGGATCATGGTGACGAGGAATGTTCCTCTGCAGCAGCAGGTTCACTCTCCGCTTCCGTGGTGATGTTCAAACGCTGCATCCGATATCGCAACGCATGCCGGCTCAAACCCAATCGCTCGGCCGCCCGCCCCATGTTGTACTGACACTGTTCCAACATGGCCAGAATCAACCGCTTCTCATAAGCCGCCAAAAGATCATCCAGACTCTGGCCCGGAGCCGGCATGACCACTCCCGGTTCACTGTCAGCCCGGGCATGAAGTCGTGCCTCGAGCTCAAAATCCGGCAAGCTGGAAGCCTGAATCTCCGAGGTGGTCTCCAAAATCAGAGCCCGCTCCACCACATTCCGCAGCTCCCGCACATTGCCCGGCCAATAATGTGCCAGAAGCTTTCTTTGCGCCGCTGCTGTAAACCCCCGCACGTTTCGACCCAGGGTCTGATTAAACTGACGCAAAAAATGCTCTGCCAAGATCAGAACATCCTGACCCCGTTCCCGCAAGGGCGGCAGACGAAACTGGACCACGTTCAAACGATGAAACAAATCCTCCCGAAACTGTCCTTCATGAATCGCCCGCACAATGTCACGATTGGTAGCTGCAATCACCCGCACATTGACCCGCAACTCCTGATTGCCCCCCACGCGGGTAAACGTCCCATCCTCCAAAAAACGCAGCAGCTTGGCCTGCAACGGCCGGCTCATGTCAGCGATCTCGTCCAAGAACAACGTGCCTCCGTCCGCCTCCTCGACCCGACCGGGCTTCTGTCGCAACGCACCCGTAAAGGCGCCCTTTTCATGCCCAAACAACTCGCTCTCCAACAAGGTATCCGGAATCGCCGCGCAATTGATCCGTACGTAGGCAGAATCCCTCCGTTGGCTCAACCCATGTAACGCACCAGCCACGAGCTCCTTGCCCGTGCCGCTCTCGCCCAAAATCAAGACCCGGGCATCCGTCGCCGCCACGGTCTGAATCATCTGCCGCAACTCCCGCATCCGGGGACACTCGCCAACAATCTGACTCAAGTCCGTCACCACCCCCACCTGACTCCGCAGGCGCTGATTCTCCTGTTTGAGTCGCCAATGCTCGGCACAGCGCCCCACCGCATGCAGGAGCTCCTCCGGCGCAAAAGGCTTGGGCAAATAATCAAAGGCCCCAGCACGAATCGCCTGCACCGCTTGCTTCGGTGTCGCATAAGCTGTGATCATCAACACCGGTACATGAGGCCACCGTTGACGTAGCCGGGTCAAAAACTCATACCCGTTCATCCCACCCAACCGAACGTCCGTAATCACCAAAAAAAACTCCTCCTCCACCAACAACGGCAACGCTTGCTCCGCCGATTCCGCCTCCCGCACATCATATCCCTCGGGCTCCAGCAAGGCTCGCAACGAACGCCGCAAGTTGGGCTCATCATCCACTACCAACACGGGTGGCAACGCAGGTTTCATCCCATAAGTCTCCCTGTTTGCAATCATCCGACTGCACCAGTTCCACTTTACTCTCAGTCCCTCGCCCCATCCCGCACACCATGGTTTCACCCTGCCGACCCCGCGCGCTCCGTTCGCGCGTCTATTGTGGTCCGGATGGGAAACGTTATGGTGAATCGGGCCCCCTTTCCAAGCTCCGACTCCACCCGAACCCGCCCGCCGTATAGCTCAGTATTATGTTTCACAATAGCCAAACCCAAACCCGTGCCCTTGGGCCGCATCGTAAAATAAGGTTCAAAAATCCGTTCCACCTTGTCCGCAGGGATCCCGGGACCATTATCTCGCACCGACAATTCCAGCATCGACTCCGAACACCACCGGGCCGTCACCACTACCTCGCCCCCGCCATCCAACACATCCCGCGCGTTCTGCAACAAGTTCGTCAAAATATCATCCAAATGACGCGGCTGCATCAATAGCACAGGCAAGGGATCCTCGAGCTCCACCCGCACCCGAATGCCAGTCTCCAACCCTGGAGGAAATACGCGCGCCACAGCGCGCTCCACCGCTTCGCGCACGTCCACTTTCTCCACGCGTCCCTCGCTCAATTCCGCATAACCCATCACCTGGGTAATGATCCGATCCGCCTTCTCGACCTCTTCCTGAATCAGCTCCAGCGAAGTGACAGCCGCGGGATTTTGACTAACCTGCCGCTGCAAGGCAAAAGCCGCATTGTTAATGATCGCCAGCGGGTTCTTGATTTGATGCGCAAATTCTGCCGCCAAACGACCCGCAGCATGCAGCTGGGCTGTCCGAGCGGCAAACTCCTTCGCTTCCTCCTCCGCCTGACGCTGTCGTGCCGCCAATACTTGCACACCATAACAGCAGAAGGTCAGCAACCACAAAATCACCAATCGCAATAAAAATGGCTCGCCTGCCACCTCCACCGCAGGTTCGGTTTGCACCACATACCGCGAAAGCGGTAGCAAACGATTTAACTCCTCTGCCAACATATGGCGCAAAGCCTCTTCCTGCCCCACCTGCCGTGCCAGCCCCCGCAGCCGCTCGCGTGCGCTTTCACTCAACCGTTGCCACAATAACCGACTTAATGTGTCTTGAGACAACTCCAAACGCGCAACCACCGCGTAAGGATCAGGAATGTCCTGCGGCCGCACCGGGGGAATCGCCTTCCGCTGCGCACGAGGCGGCAGTTGCGGCACCGGCAATTCCTGACTCCGTAAACCCGGCTCCACTAGCCCGGCCACCAAAAAAAAACCGCTAAGCATCAAATTCAACACCACCTGCGGCGTAGCCAGCGGAATGCAAATCGCATTCAACACAATCAACGCCGGGAAAACCCAATACAACACACTATCAAAACCCCCCGTCAGAACAGTCAACCCTCCAAGAAACAAACCGTCGGCAAAACCCAGCACAAACGACAACCACTGGACCGTGCCCGGCGGAAAGCGGCGAACCCAGAAGAAAACCAGCCAAGAGACAACACTCAAACCCGCATAAACAAAGAAAAACTCTCGCAGCGTTTCCCACACCACGCCAAACGAAGATTCGGGCTCATCCGTCCATGGCGCCCGCAGCAAATAATGATAAACCGCCGCCAGAATCACCAGTTTGGCCGGTAGGATCACCTCCCGCTGCAATCGTTGTACGCGCCCGTCCTGCTGCGCAGCCGCCACCTGGGGCGCCTCCAACAAGCGCGAAAGCCGGACCAACCAGGTTTTCAAACCCTCAGTCATCCCGCCGGTAAGCCACACGACCCGGCTCCCGCCGGACCGGTCCCGAGCCGCTCCAATACACGCGCCGCAATCTGCTCAATCGGCCAAAGCCGACCGATGCCTTCATACCCGCAAGCCAACAAACCACTGTCCGGCCCCAGAAACTCCACTCCACGACGTCGCAACAAGTCCACGTTGGCCTGCGTCGCCGGATGGAACCACATCTTGCCATTCATCGCCGGAGCCACCAAAACCGGTTTGTCCGGCGGCAACGCCAATGCCACGCAGGTCAACGCGTCGTCCGCCAGCCCGTGAGCCAGCCGCGCCAATGTGTGAGCCGTCGCCGGCGCAACCAGTAAAAGATCTGCCTCATCCGCCCATTGAATGTGCGTAGGCTGCCAACCCTCCGCCGCGTCGTACAGATCCGTCACCACCGGATTTCGCGACAACGTCCGAAACGGCACCGGCGTCACAAAACGCTGCGCATCGGCCGTCAAAACAACCCGCACCTGACACCCAGACTTCACCAACAAACTGCAAAGATCCACCGCCCGATGCGCTGCAATCGAGCCCGTTACACCCAACACCACGTTGCCACGGTTGTTCATGCCACCATTCCGCGTTGCCACCCGAAATCGCTCCGCCCTCATGCCACCCCTCACCCGACCCTGCCCAAGCTGCCCGGTCTCAGCCCTGTCAAAACCCAGACAGCTTCTGCCGCAACGTACGCAACTTCTCCGCTTCCAAAATCGCCTCCAACCGCATTACATCCTCCGCAATGGTCCCGCTCAAAATTAGATAATCAAATTCCCGCCACCGAGCAATTTCAGTTCGCGCCATCGCCAACCGCCGCTGAATCACAGGCTCGGATTCCGTCCCTCGCCGACGCAATCGGGCTTCAAGTTCGTGCACCGACGGCGGCGTCAAAAATACCGTTACAAGCGCCCGGCCCAGCCAGGCCTCCTCTCGCGCCCGTGCCCGAATAGCAGCCGCCCCTTGCACGTCCACGTTCAACAACACGTCCCGACCCGAGGCCAACCGATCCTGCACCTCCCGGCGCAACGTGCCATACCCATGGCCATACACCGTGGCGTGCTCCAAAAACTCCCCAGCCGCCAGCTTCTGCGCAAACGATGCCGCGTCCAAGAAATGATAGTCCACGCCGTCACGTTCCCCCGCACGCGGCGGCCGCGTAGTGCAAGTCACAACGCGCGTCAAACCAGCCCGACGCTTTAACAACTCCTGACACAACGTCGTCTTGCCCGCCCCCGACGGCGCCGACAATAACAACAATATGTTCCCTGTGCCCTTGCCGACCGGACCCAACTTTTCCCGAGCCGGCTCCGGCAGCGCCCCGGTTCCTGACTCACCCTCTTCGTACTGCATCATTCCACGTTCTGTACCTGCTCGCGAAAACGATCCAACTCGGCCTTCAACCGCACCACCTCCCGGCTGATGCTCGCATCGTTGGCCTTGACCCCAAGTGTGTTTACCTCGCGGTACATCTCCTGTGCCAAAAAATCCAGTGTTCGGCCCACCGGTTGCCGACTCCTCCGACACTGCTCAAATTGCCGAAAATGACTCTCCAGTCGCGTCAACTCTTCCGTGATGTCACAACGCTCAGCAAACAGAACGACTTCCTTCAACAGACGCTCATCCTGCTCGCTCACCCCCGGCAACCCGGCGGCTCGAACCCGATCCAACAATTGCCTGCGATACCGCTCTGCCGCCCCTGCTGCGCGCGCCCGGATCCGGGCCACAGAACGTCGCATTCGCTCGATCCGCCGCACCAAATCCCTCTCCAAATGCGCCCCTTCGCGCTCCCGCATCCGTAACAATCCTTCCAACGCCTGGTCCAACGCCTTCCGAGCCACCGGCCAAAGCTTGGCCCATGCCACCCCCATCCCATTGTTCTGAAACAAACCCGGCACCCGCATCAAATGATCCAAACTCACTGACCCGGCCAATCCCAGCCGCCGCGCCAGCCGTTGCAGCGCTCGGACCCAGGCTTCCGCCACAACCGGATCCAATCGCGGGGCCAACCAGCGCGGATTCAAAAACTCTACCACCACCCGACCCTGCACCCGCCCCCGCTCCACCCGGCGCCCGATCCATTCCCGCATCGGACCCTCCAACACATCCCAGTCCCGCGGCAATGCGAGATGAATCTCACCCTGACGGCGATTGACCGAGGTCAACTCCACCGTCACACGCAAACCTTGCCCCTGACTAACACCGCGCCCATGTCCCGTCATGGACCTCATACACCGCAGCATGCACCGCCTTCACTGACTTGTCGAACGTCCAATGACCCCAAAGCTAACCTTGTCTCAATGACCATGACCCCTGGCCCCTCCAACCATCCTCCGACCGGCTTCCCTCACCGCTTCGTCCGAAACACACGCCTGCATCAGCCCTCTACAAGAGTCGCATCTCAATTGCACCAAACGCCCCATCTGAAGCCCGCACTGCCCAAATGCCCCGCCGACGGCGGCTCGAGAAACCCCGCCCACTCCAATCCTTCACACGCCCATCCGCGAACACCCAGGGCAGCCCAGGGATCTTCCACCCCAAACGTCACTACACTGGTTCCGGGGCAAACAGGGACGGATGATTCCTCCACCCAGAGGGACACCATTTCTTTCACATTTTGCAAACGCTCCGTCCACGATTTTGCCCTGCAAGGTGGTGCCCGCTAGCTCCTACACCACTAAACAACATTACGTTTGATCGAAAGCATGCGGTCAGCGCTTTCATCTTTCGGGAATTAAACGCCGCTGCGCTGATGGTAAGCCCCACCCCTCAACGACGAGGCAACACAAGAGTGGTGGTGGGCAACCCTATAACCGCGCGGGCATCCCAAATCGTCGCTCCGCAATCCCGCCCGGCGCGGTGGGTGGTCGAGCTTCCCTGCTACAACCCGCCAGTCCGCCGAAGCGCTTGGCGAAGGCAGGGAGCCTCCAGATTATTATTTTGATCTCTTGATAAAACAACGCTCGACCTATGAAACACCAGCACCTCTGGTGCATGTGTTCTCTCCAGCCATAGCGTAATGCCCTCCTTGGTTACACCTACTAGCTGTTTTGCGCTGCCTTGTGCCCCCACCACATCCCAAGCACGCACTCGTAATTGGTGTTCTGCACCCTGAAGTGGTTTGTGAAGGGAAACACGTCAGCCACTGCTGGGTGCGGGTTGGTGATTACCCCGTAAGTCACATAACGTTGCCGAGCTTTTTGCAAGACGACATGCGCGTTGTACCGATAAGCTCGCTTCATTGCCTTGAGGCGAAAATATGCACCGAGTCCGAAACCGGCTAAAATGAGCACGCACAGAATACGCACGAGCAGAACCAGCCAGCCAGCCGCCGCGCTGTTGACGGTTCGCCGATGCAGAACTTGTGGCCCACCCTCGCAGGTCATTGGACGCCTCCAACTTCCTGCTCGTGTCGTGTCGCTCCGCGCGACAAACCGCAGGACGAAATGATGGCGGAAACGTAATGTCTGCAATTACGAAATGCGCGATACGGCGTTCCCTCCCACGTAGCCTTGAAGTGGTCCGCGCATTGAATTATTCGATCGAGTGTCGCATCACAGCATTTTCCTCCACGCTTATCCTTGAACTTCCCCGTTTTTCGGATGCTATCGACATTCGCATAAATAAGTAACATAATCCTCCCGCATGAACACCCAGATCAAGCGGGATCTCGAAGGCATGGAACACCGGCGGCAGCAGGGCATGCGCCTTTTGGCCCAAGGCCTGAGCCAGGCGGAGGTGGCCCGGCGCTGCGGCGTCAGTCGCGTCAGCGTCTGGCGCTGGGAACAACGGCGGCGGCGCGTCGGCCCCGGCGCCTGGAAACGCCGGCCATTGGGGCGTCCGCCCAAGCTCAAGGCCGCCGACCTGCAGCGATTGGAGAAGGCCCTGCTGCAGGGCGCGCAGGCGCACGGGTTTCCCAACGATCTGTGGACCTTGCGCCGGGTGGCCGAAGTGATCCGCCGCCAGAGCGGCGTCCGCTTGCATCCGGGGCATGTCTGGCGACTGTTGGGTCGCTTGGGCTGGAGTCTGCAACGACCGGCCGCCCGGGCCAGGCAACGGGACGAGGCGGCCATTGCCCGGTGGAAGAAACACACCTGGCCGGCGCTAAAAAAAAAGCCCTGACCGAAGGCCGTACGCTGGTCTTTGTGGACGAAAGCGGGCTGTCGGAACGGCCCAGTGTGGTGCGGACCTGGGCGCCGCGGGGTCAGACGCCCCAACTGACATTCAGTCATGCTTGGGGAAAACTTTCGGTGATCGCAGGCATCAGTTGGTGGGAGTTCTACTTTCGGCTCTATCGGGGCAGCATCAAAGCGGCGCAGGCGGTGGACTTTTTGGGTCATCTGCGTCGGCAGGGGGCCGGTCGGCTGTTGGTCATCTGGGATGGGCTGGCGGTGCATCGCAGTCGGCGCGTGCGCGCTTATGTGGAAGGCTTGGCTGGGGAGGGGGTGTTGGCGCAGCTGCCGGCCTACGCACCGGAACTCAATCCGGCCGAATCCATCTGGGGTCCTCTCAAAGGCCACGCCCTGGCCAACTTCTGTCCCAGAGACATCCCGCATCTGAGCCGGGAGGCCCGGCGCCAGTTGCGGCGCAGCCAGCGGCGCCAGCGTTTGATTCGGGCCTTCTGGCAGCAAGCGGAACTCCCTTTGTAACCCTGTGTTACCTATTTAT
>JANWVC010000029.1 GCA_025057755.1 Limisphaera sp.
GTTTGCAACGTAAGCGTACAGGTTCTTCCCGCCAAGTTCCCCGATGGGATCGCGGCTTGGCCACCGTCCCAAGCCGGGGCTGTAGGGGCGGTATTCGTAAAGGACCAGGTCGGTCGTGGGGTCGGTGCGCTTGGTCGAGAACCGGAACGGGTTTTCCTTGGCCAACGGCCCGGTCGCCCGCAGCGGCTCGCCAAACGGACCGTATTCGTAACGGGCGCTCTCGGTCCCGTCCTGCGCTTGGACCAGCGCAGCTACGTTGCCGTTCCCATCGTAGGCGGCAAAGTGCGTTGCGGCTTGCGGGGTTGAGTGTTGCGTGACCCACAACAGCCCGCCCACTCCCCCGGCGCCATCCAGCGTGCCGGACAGGTCCAAACCCCACACATAGCTCCGCACCAGCGCGTTGTTCGTAGCGTTCAACTCCGCGATGTGCCGGCCAAACAACATAGGATCGCTCACCCACTTCAGGTCTTCCGTCACTTGCCACGTCCCGGAGCTTCCGTCAGCCGTGATCTGCCGCACGCGGCGGCCCAGCCCGTCGTACTGCCACTCCACCCGACGCCAAGAGGCCCGGGGCGTAAGGCTCATACTCTCCACCCCCACCAGCCGGTTCTCCGCATCCCATCGGTACCGCCACCGACCGTCCTGAACCAAATTCCCGTCCAGATCATAAACCAGTGTTTCCGGGCTGGGACTGACAAAGGCCCGCCGCACTTCCGTCTGCACCCGATCCGGCTGGCCACGAACTACTCCCACGTTCGTAATCACCACCCATACCGCCCCCGTGGAGTTTTGTACCGGGACTTCACCGTACCACAACCGCCCCTGTCGAATTACCGAGGTCCACGCATTCGTGTCCCACCACAGCGTCACTGTGGCCGTTTCCGCCGCGACTCCCGAGGCTGCGACCACTGGAGGCACGGTGCGGCTGGTGTACTGGTTGAGCCGATTGACGGTGAACGTGCTCCAATGCAGCGACTGGCCTCGCTCATCGCCGCCCCAGCCGCTCAGGGTCCGGTTCCCGATCGCATCATGCCGGTACTCATACTGCTGGCCAGCCACCGGGCGACCGTCGCCCCAGTAACGCCGACCTGATTCCAACTGTCCGAAAGCATCATATCGATAGAGCCAGTAGCTGCCGTCGGCTGTGAGAGCCCGAACCCGCTGGCCACGGGTATCATATGTCCAACTTAGGCGGCTAACCAGGCCTGTGGCCACACTGGATTGAACGTTTGTCAACCTGTTCCACAAGTCGAACGATCGGATCGTGCTCATGCGCCCGGTACCCGAGGATTGGAAATTGATCCGCCGCACCAACGGTGCCAGGGTTTCCCATTCATAATCAGCCCGATTCCCCAACTCATCGGCCACGCTGAGCAACCGGTTGGCGCCGTCCCACATGTAATCCACTCGGCTGAGCCGGTTCGACCCTTGCCAGACCTCGCGGGTACGCAACCGACCCGCTTGATCCAAGATGTTGGTGACCCGCACTCCGTCTAATGGTCCGCCGATCCAGGCTTCGCTGTGAAGCTCTCCCGCTGGTGTGTACCATCGCCGCAGGGTAGCTGGTCCGTGCACAACCTCTCGGATGCGGCCACGAGGATCGTAGTGGTTGGTATACCCCAACGTTCCGTCACTATAATGAACTTTTACCAAGTCACCCGCTTGATTGTAGACATAAGAGGTAACCACCCCTCGAGCCCATTGACGGCTGATCAGCCGCCCGCCGGGCGACCAAGCATAGAGCACGGCCCGGCTCGGCGCAGGCAACCCGGTGTTTGGATCCGCGTACCACTTGCTTCTCAACCGGCCGTTGGCATCGTAAAACCAAGCCGTGTGGGAAACCCCGCTCACACCTTGCCCTGTGTTGAGGTTGAACTGCTGCCATGTGACCAAATTGGTCAATCTTCCGGCGTGATCATACGCATATTCCGTCGGCCACCCCGTGCTGCCCCAAGTCCGGTGGATCTGGCCCACAGCATTATAAACGGTGCGTTCCCAACGGCCCCCAGGGTAACTCACGTTCGTGACGCGCAAAGACGGGTCATACTGCCAGGTGGTGACGCCTGTCGACAATGGTCCCGGCCCATCTGGATCAGGCTGAATGGTTTGAACCCGCAGATCCGCTTCGTTATAACTGTGGGTAGTCAAGCCGTTACGTCCGTCGATGACCTGCGTTTGTCGGTCATGGGCATCGTAACCGTAATGCACTACTTGGAGCAGAGTATTGCGGTTGGTATTGCTCCACAAACGGACACGCGCTAGCAAACCGTTCGTATAGAGTTGTTCCATCAGCGAGTGATCTGGGTAAGTAATCGTGACCAGACGCTGCCTCTGAGCCGGCAGTCGTGTGGTCACCGTGGTCGTGGTCCGATTATTTTGAACACTCACGCGGGTTTCCGGGAAGCTGTTGCTGACGCGTTCCTCGGAAACCATAATTTCTTGTGTACCGTCCCATTCCCATTGCCGGTGGATCTGCCACACCCGACCTTGCTCTTGGGCGACCGTTTGGGCGCGCCGGCTCATCCGATCCGAACCATCGAGGTCGATCCGGCCATTGCGGTCAAAATCCAAGACGGTCCGCTCCAGTTGTCCATCCGCTCCATACACATACAGCCACTGCACGCCGTCGGCGTCCACGCTTCGAACCAAGCGGCCGGCAGCGTCATACATGCGCCATTCCTCCCCTTCGGGATACTGGGTCCGGATCGACCGGCCCAGCATGTCGGTCCATTCGGTGCTCCACTCCGGGCTGCCAAAGTCGCCGCGGATGGTCCGTTTCCACAATGATCCCTGGCTGACTCCATAAACGTAAGACTCCCAGAGCGCTCCTGTGCCACGCACGCTCTTGAGCCTGCCATCTCGGTAATAACTCTCCAACCGCGTGGCCTGGTGGGGATAGGTGATACGTATTTCCCGGCCGCCTTGTGGGGTATTAGTGTAGAAATACACAGTCACGCCTCCTAAGGCATTGGTCTGGCGCACCAAACGGCCAGCCGTGTCATAGAGGTTCGCCTCTAACACATGTCGGCTACCGTCCCGTCCCACCCGGTATCGCACCCGGACCTGTCCCGCGGCGTCGAGGAGATTGGACCAGGTGATGCCATTACGCTGAAACCCCACCCGCCGGCGCAGAGCATCATACAGATGCACCGTGGTTACGCCGTCTCGGTCGGTCTCGGCGTGCAGCCCACAGCAATCGTAACTGAAGGTTTCATAAGAATCATCCAGGTACGTAATCCGCCGGGCACGATGGAAGGCATCAAAATCAGAGTAACTCCGCTGATCCACTAACCATGTCAGGCCGGCCTCGACAGAATAGGTTTGCTCCAACACTGTTTCTCCATGGGAACCTTTAACCCTGATGGCGCGCTGGCCTCGGATGATGGATGTCGGATTCTGGGGGTGATCTGGCTGCCCGGTGCTTGTGACGGTCACAACCCAGCCGTTCGTTTCGATCCGCTCGAACAGGCTGACCGTACCATCCGGATGGTGAGTCGCCAAGATGCGGCCGCTAATTGGGTCGCGCACCGTGACGGTTCTTTCGGTGCCCGCATTCGCCAGAGCCTCACTGTAAGTCAGTCCGGGCACTGCCACACGTAGGGTGACACTCCCGGTGGGGGCATATAATGCATACGTGCGAGCGATTTCTGCGGAGCCTACCCGCTCGATCACCGTACGAGGACTCCGCAGCGCGAAAGAGCCGTCGTCGCCTGCTGCCACCGGTTCATAGCTATATTCTACCACTCGCACCAACCCGGGGTTCGACAAGGGGGATGTATCCAGCCAGGTTGACCGGATGCGCAGGGGACGACCCTGCGCATCATAGCTGTCATACTCCACCCAACTCCCATCGGCCCGCTCCACCCGCCGCAAGGGCGGCAAGTGCATCGAGGGCGTGTAAACCACCTCGTTGGTGTCATAATAGCTATATCGATTGGTTTGTGCCTCCGACCCCGAGCCGATGATTTCCTGAATGAGGCCTTCGCCCCATGGAAAATGCTGATAAATGCGCTGCATCTGGAAATTCGTTTCCCCACCGGCCAGCCCCGATTGCAGCATCAGCGTCCGGAGCAGGGAGCCGTCCGGTGCATGGTGCCACCTTTGCCACACACGCCGCTCGGTGCGACCGTCCGGTTCCAACAACCGCCACAGACCGGCCTGCTCCTCCCAAGTATACATCCACACCCGGTCTGCTGCTCCAGGTCGTTGTTCCCGGACTCGAATCCGGTTCGTGACCGCCGGACCGTCGGGGTAATCGACCGTCCAAGTAACAATCCGATGCTGCTCCGGATTTTGCAAAACATACCGACCCGTCTCGTCCCTTTGGCTCGTAAGAGCCATGACATTGTAGAAACTTACTTGATAACCACTGTCTCCTGACAGCCGATCTATGTTGGCCACCGCCTGAGGGGCAACCACTTAGTTTAACCGTTCGCGGGAAACAATCCGGCCGCCGCGATTCTGCTGGTTGGTCACGTACAAGACCTGCACTCCGCCCTGCCCGTGTTGGCCGCCGAATGAGAGGTTGAACACATCTGCCAGCCCGCCAGTGGAGCTCTCTCCAGCCCAAAAGCTGCCGGCGCTGCCGCCACCCTGCGCCACGCCCATGCTGAGGTGCAAACAAGGGTTAACCATGGCGTCGCTGGCACCTGCGCCACAATCTGCGCAACCCCACTCCCGTGTGAGGCCCCGACCATCCAACGCGTCTTCAGGACCGCCAGCCTCGCATCCGCCCGGCCCCCCGGCACCCGGCGGCGCAGCTTCTTCCGCGGGCTCGATTGCAAAGTCCACCAGCATTATACTCGCATGACCCGCACACCCAGTGGTACAATTAGCTGCAGGCCAGGCTTCCACAGCCAACCATTCCCCGCTCTCAGAGGGGAACCACCACTCCGGCCCGGGGGCTTCCATCACCATTTCGACGCGTTGTCGACTCGACCGCCTCTGGCCTGCCACGATCTGCTGCTCCACACGGGTGTATCGAATCTTGTATCGCTCGCCCTGAATGGTGCCGCTAATTCGGGCACGCCAGCGGCACCCCACAGCACTGGCACAGGATTCGTCGGCGGAAAGGTTATTGTTGGCAAAGGGTGTGACCGAGGAGGCACCCTGCCCAAAGTCAGCAGGTTGCCGTTCCCGCAACAAACTGCTGACCAAAGTTACCAACGCCTCGGTGGTGTACTCTCCCAAGTACAACCCATCATGGGACTCGTAACAGGAAGCTCGGCCATGGGCGTGAAAGTGTTCGTCAATGTACCAACTACTCCAACAAGTGATGACATTGGCAACGGCAGTGTTACAAGGATGAGATGGATTGTAAACGGCGTTGCTGGAAACACAATTGTCCCAATAGGAGAAATCCCCTAACCATTCATTGCAATTCAAGTTCACCCCAAGTATGCATCCAGGCGGATCACTGCCGTTGGCAGTCTCGATGCAACGATAACTGCTTTCATAACTGTCATAATACCAACTATAATAATAAAACTGCATCCATCCTGAAAAATTTGTAGTAAAGCCGGGAATGCAACCATCGTGCTCAGGTAATCGAGTGCGAATCGTTCCATCTGGCAACTTCTGGGGATCAACGAAGCTGCCGCCAGTGCTCGTATAGCCTGCACTCTGGACCGTCGCGAATGACCCGCGATAAACACCGTGCCCATGGTTATCAAACGCACCGGAGTACCCGTACAGCTGCGCCAAGAAATACCTTTTGGGACAGTCGCCACAGACAAAGCCGACCTTGCCCCGGCTGGCAGACACAAAGACTGCTTCAGGCATGATCGAGGGACACTGCCCCACACCCAGGCTACTGCCGCTCAGCCACATGGGGAGCGCCAGCCATGCAACTACCGGCCAATCTCGATAACCGAGCTGGTTCGTGCGATGCATCGGACACCTCCTCGCTACCAAGGTCGATCCACGCGCAAGTGCACGTGGATCGCATCCACAATTGCCCCCGCTACGCCGGGATTCCGGCCTTGGGCCACTTCCACTCCGTCTTCTACGCCATCGCCGTCGCTGTCGGAGTTGATCGGGTTGGTGCCCAAGAAAGTCTCCTGCAAATCAGCCAGACCGTCGCGGTCGCTATCCCGCTTACACAAGCCGGCTGGCCCCAGCCGATAGAGTGCATCCACCTCGACCGCGGCTAACGCCCGGCGATAAAGCCGTATCTCGTCCAACCCGCCCTTATAGAAGCCTCGAAAACCCTCCTGCGGATGCACTCCTACCCGCACCGGTTCCCCGTTGGTCAGACTGCCCGGTCGCACTTGTGGGTTAAACCGAAGTCGCTCTAAGCCGTCTACATACAACCGGCCGCCATCAGAAGCCTGCCGATCCAGCACCCACACCACATGGTGCCACCCCCCGTCCCGCAAATCGGGCCCACTGCTTATGAAATTGGCAAAGCCTCCCGCGTCAGCCAATTGAACACCCAATCGTCCGTCTAACAGAAACACTTCCCAGCCCAATGCGCTTCCGACGTCCGAGGCCCATCGTTTTCCCACCAGACTCATCACACCAAAGTCCGTGATGTTGAACTCCGGCCGCACCCACAGCTCCACCGAAAAGGCTTCCCCTACAGCCACGTCCCACAACGATGCTGGCCCCGCGTCCGCTCCATCGTCCGCCCCGTCGTACTCTAGTCCACCGCCCACTACCGCCGGGCCAAAGCCCAATCCATTGCGCAAACGCAACGCATTGGTCCGGGCCAGGTCCCAAGGCCAAGCGTCCACGGGCCACCAGGTCACAAGCCCTGCCGGCGGCTCTCCGCAACTTGGCCACACTTTCCCGGCCCCGGCCGCTTGATAGATCCCCCAAAGTTCTGAAGCTGATAATGCTCGGCCGTAGATTGCAACCTCGTCCAGCCGGCCCACTCCCCACCAACCGTACTGTGGGATGGCTCCCAGCGTCACCGGCTGGGTTGTCGCACGTAAGGTCCCCACGGCCGCGCGGTTGGTCTGCTCCCGACCATTCACATAAAGTCGCAAACGCTCACTGTCCCATGTCAGCGCTACATGATGCCATCGCTCCGGAGTCAATGCGCCGGCGTACGCGATGCGTACCCACCCTGGCCCTGTCAATTCCACGCCGCCCTCAATCCGGTTGGACCAAACCACTAAACTGTATTGCTGCTGTCCCGGACCGTCCTTGGCCACAACCGGCAAAGGCCGGGTTTCACCACCTATCCAATACACCCAGCCCTCCAATGTCAGGCCCGTGGTTCCGTTAAGTGGTCCGGCATCCGCGACGGTCAATCCTCCCGCTCCGCTCAGTATCAGCCCCCGCCCCACCGCACCTGCTCCCCAACCTATGCTGCCTTGCGTCGAACTTGTCAGTCCGTTGACCACTTCGCGCCCATCGCCTGCCAGTGGCCACCATGCCACACACCCCGCGGGCATAGGAACCGGCCCCACCAACAGCCAGTCCATTACCAAAGCTTCACCGTGTTCCTTCCATGCTCCGGAAACTGCTACAACACCTAAGTCGACTCCACCCTTCCAGCTTAGAGAATCGTGTCCAGGTTCCCATCGGCCCGATCGAACCACCATCCCCGGTCCAAGGCGCCAGCGCGGTAATCGCTCCAACCTGTTCCGCACCGCACCCAATGGCACGCGCTCCACCAGGTACTGTCGATCCCCAGGCCCTTGGATCCACTGTTTGGCCACCGGCACCCACCCTGCGGTTTCCTCTTGAGGCCACCCAAATGCCCGGCCGGAAACCAATCGCCATCCGCCCAACTCCACCACTGCATCGATCCCCTCCCACCGTCCTGCACCCTGAGCAGACCATTCCAACGGCACTTCATCAACTACCCGGCCCTCTTCACCCCACCACTCCGTCCAGACCTCCAGCCAAACCTGATCCAACTTCCACCCTGCTGGCAAACTTTCCAACCAACCTTCCAATAGCAGATCTTGCTCCACCCAATTGGGTCCCACACGTAAACGTACCCGACCAGGCAACCCCTCCAGGGCATTGGTGTACACAACCAGTCCATCTGATAACCCGAGCCCTACTCGGTCCAATACTTGCCCAATCACCACACTCTGCCTCAGTGCCTCCTCCCACAACACCACCGCTACTGGTCGCGCCCGCACCTGCCGATTAGGCCCGACTCTCCATTGAACTGCACCTTCCGGATGCCCCAATCGACCCACCCTGACCCCATGACGAGTACCCACTGCCTCAGCCCGCCCCTCCCGCAGCTCCCACTTGAGGCCCCCTCCTCCCACGTGCTCCCAAGTCTCCCCTCGCATCGGCCCATTAGTTGCAACTCCAGCCCACCGTACCGATCGCCACAAACGCTCCTGCCCCGACACCCAAGGCCCCTTAACGTCACCATTTGACCCACAGCAGCCTCCGACCCATATGCCCAACGTCAAGCCGACAACCGCGCCCCCAACCTTTCGATTCGCGTTCATATGTTACCTCCGACACAGCGCCTTAGACAAAGTGGACAGGGAACCAAGACCGCCTTAATCAGAGCCTCCTCAGCAGTCACGTCCATAGTCCCGGCCTGTATTACTAACAGCCGAGCACAAACAACCACCATTAAAAGTCGTTCCAACCATTTCACATGAAAGCCACACTGGGTCCCTGGAGCACAGATCCCTCACTACCCCCGTGCCATTGCCTGACCCTGAAAGGGCCGACCTATAAGCCGTAACCACTACCGAAGGCGAGCTACTGGCAGCGCGGCGGAATAGAGCGACAAGCGGTCCTCTGGTAAGCCTCTCATCAATCCGCGTCTCTGCTAAGAAACAACGCATAACGGGTTCCAGAGCTTAGCCGAGAGGGGTACTTTTCCCTCGTTCACCCAATTTGCATGCTCCAGTCAAGAGCAAAGTAAGTTTGCGTTTATGTTCTTGTCATTTACCGCGAGGCCCGCAGTGCGACGCGGTTTTGTGAAACCCCGGTGCCAAGATGTGGGGTGGCCCAGAGAAGGCACTCGAAGACGGGTTTGCGATTCGAGGGGCTTTCAAGTTGCGCAGCGGCGCACAGCCAGGCAGGCTTGGATGGCAAGCCACCAGCAGGCGGTAGAGGAAGCCAACGGAGCAAAATCAGCTTCGGATTCAGCCTTTCGCAACACCACGATCGGGGGATTCGGCAATGCGGCGGATGGGATCGGTTCAACCGATTGCGAAGTTTCAGGATTAGGGAATCGCAAGTTTGAAGGACCCTGCAAAATTGGATGCGGGGCAAGCGCCGCAACAGGGATGGCTTAAAACTGAAGGCCGGGGCCTATGGAATTAAAGCAACGGACAGCGCTAACCAGGAATGAACTGTGGCAGAGCTGGAATGGCTCGGAGGTGCGTCGAGTCATGTTCGAACCGGTCGGGATGCTGGGTCGCTGCTGGATAAAGGTTATTTACCGAGTTTTGGTCGAAGCCGAGTGGCGGAGCAAAGGCCGTAAGAAACGGCCGGTATGACTTTGCGGGCAGGCAGCTACAGTTTCGGGTGGACCACAGACGACAAGACGGCCTCCGTCTTCGCCGCCTTCCGGGCCCAGGTCAATTACCCAGTCAGCTTCGGCGATCAGGCCCGGGTGATGTTCGATGACCAGGACGGAGTGGCCTGTGTCTACGAGTCGCTGGAGGACTTCCACCAGTTGTTCGACATCTGCGGCGTGGAGTCCGATGGTGGGTTCTTCCAAAATGAACAAGTGGCCAGGCACACGGCGGGTAAGCTCGCGCCGGTTTGACCGGGTTGAAGTCGGCATGCCTGCGAGGAGGTGAGCGACCAGTTTCACTCTCTGAGCCTCGCCACCGCTGAGGGTGGGGCTGGTCTGGCCGAGTTTGAGGTAGCCCAGGCCGATGTCGCGCAACGCTTCCAGGGCGCGCCGGATCGAAGGAACGGCATGGAACATTGCCAAGGCTTCCTCAACGCTGAGGTCGAGCACTTGAGCGATATTCTTGCCTGCATAGTGGACCTCCAAGGTTTGGGGGTTGAACCGGGTTCCGTTGCAGGTGTTGCATTTGACGAAAGCTGTGGGCAAGAAACTCATTTCCAATCGGATTTCGCCTGCGCCCGCGCATTCAGGGCAGCGGCCTTGCGGGCTGTTGAAAGAGAATCGGCCGGGGCCAAATCCGCGCATACGTGCCTCAGGAGTGGCGGCAAAGAGGGCCCGAATGTCATCGAAAAAGCCGACGTAAGTGGCGGGGATGGAGCGCGGCGTTCGTCCGATTGGACTTTGGTCGACCTCGTACACGCCGCGGAGGTTTTGATGGCCGTGGACAGAGGGTTGGTCGGTGGTAGATTGGGGAGAAGGGTCGGAAGCGGAAAGACGGCTTCTTCGCTCGGCCAGAGCGTGCTGCAACGCTGGCAGCAAGCAATCATGGACGAGGGTGCTTTTCCCTGAGCCGCTGACGCCTGTGACCACGACGAGGCGCTGGAGGGGAATCCAAACGGTGAGGTCCTGGAGGTTGTGCTTTCGGGCCCGTTCGAGACACAACCAGGCGGGCTGGTCTGGTGGCGGATTGTCGGAGAGTTCGGGTGGCCAGGGCACGGGTCGGCGGGTGCCTCGCCGTGGGTAGCGGGGTTGAAAACGGAGATGGCGCGCTGTGAGGCTGGTTGGATGTTGGCGCACTATTTGAAGAGGTCCCTCAGCCACAATTTGTCCCCCGTGAATTCCGGCCCCGGGGCCCAAATCCAAAATCCAGTCGGCTTCTCGCATTGTTTGCTCGTCATGTTCGACGACGACGACGGAATTCCCTCGGGCGCACAGGCGTTTCAAGCATTGGAGCAGACGTTCGTTATCGCGCGGATGCAGTCCGATGGTCGGTTCGTCGAGCACATATAAGACGCCGCTAAGGTTGGAGCCCAATTGCGCGGCCAATCGGATGCGCTGCGCTTCGCCGCCGGAGAGGCTGGGCACGGAACGGTCCAGGTGCAGGTAACCGAGTCCAACTTCCTGCAGGAAACGTAGGCGCACGCGGATTTCCGGCAGGATATCGCGCGCAATCCGAGCGGCTAACCCGGAAAAGCGCAGGGAGTGAAACAAGCGGTCGGCCTGGTCCACTGACATGCGACCTAGTTCCACGATTGTGGGTTGATGGGGCAACCCGGCTGGCACGCCGGACAGTGGCAATCGAACGGCGCGCGCGACAGGATTCAATCTGGTTCCGCTGCACTCCGGGCAAGGCTCACGTTCGTCGGCCCAACTCCACCACGTTTCTTCGATTTCTTCGGCGTCAGCGCCGCGGTCGCTGTCAGGCAGATAGAACAGTTCACCAAATCCGCGACAGCGCGGGCACCAGCCGAGGGGCGAGTTGAAGCTGAAATGTTTGGGATCTAGCGGCGGAAGCGATCGGCCACAACGCGGGCAGGCCCGCTCCGTGGAGTGAACGGTTACTTGACCCGTTTGATCTAGTGCGTAGAGGAAACCCTGACCCATTTCGAGAGCCGTGGAAACCCAGGCCACGAGTCGGTCCTGCTTGGAGGCCATGCCCGGCTCTAACCAAGCCACCACAATTTCGATCTCGTGTTCTCGATAGCGGTCCAGTAAAGGAAACGCCTCCACGGGATAGATCCGTCCATCCACGCGGAGCTCCCGAAATCCTCGCTGAGCCGCCCAGCGGGCCACTTCGGTGTGGAAACCCTTGCGATGCCGCACCACCGGGGCCAATAGGGCCAGTTTGCCCCGATTGGCAGATTCCCGACGCAATTGTTCTACAAGGCGCAGTCGGGTCTGAGGCGTGACGGGATGGTTGCAGTCCGGGCAATGCACAATCCCCAGACGGGCGTACAGCAGACGCAAGAAATGATGAATCTCGGTCACCGTGGCCACCGTACTTTTGCCACCCCCCCGGCTGGTGCGTTGCTCGATGCTCACCGTAGGCGGCAATCCCAGGATGCGATCCACGTCGGGTCGAGGCAATTGTTCGACGAATTGTCTTGCATAAGCGTTGAGCGCGTCCAGAAACCTGCGTTGGCCCTCGGCAAAGAGAATGTCAAAGGCCAGAGTGCTTTTGCCCGAGCCACTGACGCCGGTGATCACCACGAAGCGGCCGCGCGGGATAACTACGGTCAAGTTCTTAAGGTTATGTTCACGCGCGCCCTGTACCACGATGGCCTGACGGGCTGCCGTAAGCAGTCCATGTTTGCCCCGTTTCATGCAGCGTACTAGTAGCACGAGCGCTGCAAAGAGACCAATCCCGTCGCGCGATTGAGTGGCTTGTCTCTTGGGGGCGCCCTCGGCAGCGGCCGACTGAGATCACGAGTCGGTTCGAACCGAGCCACTTCCTGGACGACCACACGGCATTCCCACGGGCTCGTGGAGTCAAGGGATCTATGCCCAACGCGCTGGCTGCCATGTGCCACGCAAGACGAACTTGTCATTAGACGCAAGCAAGCTCCCGGACAACTTTGCACGGTGGCTCCGCAGCAATGCGAAATGGCTTCAGACTCTTCCGATCCAAAGGGGCTTTGATTTTTGGAGACATGCCGATCCGTCCTGAAGGTTTGCACAGCACTGTGGTGGCCAGGATGAGGTAGGAGTTCCGGCTGGCGTGAGATTGTAGCTTCCATTCTGCTGATGTTAAGATAGCAAAATCATCTGCTACCTGTTGGAGGTGCAAAGGCGGCCGTTGGGGCGCGCAAGGGAAAGGCTAACCCAGTTCCGCGATCTTGGTGGGCCGGTTTTGCCCCAGCAGACCGCGGCCATCCTCCGTATCACACTGTTTAGTTGCAAGCCAAGGAGGTGGTGAGGACACAGGTTGGAGGAACCGAGTATTCCAAATGTCCGTCCACATGTTGGCCGGAAATCCCACTGGCTGGTTTTGCGAGGCACAGCGGGTTGCCGGGCGTGCTTCCCGTTCATGGTATCAGCGCGATCCGGTCCTTATTGTCACCTCCCCAAATCAAATTCCCACTGAGGCCGGACCGGATCGGTCTCAAATCGTTCACGCTGCCCTGCCTCGGGTGCAATCCCATGGGCAAATGCCAACCTACCCCCGCGTGGGCAGGGGCGCGCCTGAGATCACTAGGGCGCGGTCCTCTAAAACTGCACGGTGAACACAGCGCGCGCCTGCCAGGGTTCCACCGGATGGAAATGCCGCTCCAAACGGACCGGCGCATCCGGAGCAGACCGCGATTCATAGGCGTAAGTGATATCGTGGTCCCGACGGTCGAGTAGGTTGAAGATTTCCACCGCCAATGCGGCGCGATCCGAGAATCGGTAACCGAAGCGCAGGTTTAGGAGAAGCGTGGCCTCAGAACGCAGGCTGTTATCTTCCAGCAATGCGCGCGGGCCGAAGAAGCGAAGACGAAGGTTTCCAAACCACCGGCGAGCTGGATCATAAGAAACGCCGGCCGTTACCACGGTTTCGACCGAGCCGGGAATGTGTGGGCCAGCCGGATCCTCGTCCCGAAATCGCGCGTGCGACCAGGCTAGGTCCAACTCCACCCCCCAGTTAGTGCTGAAGGCCAGGTAATTCGCCCATTCCACGCCATAACGCCGGCTGGGTCGGCTTGCTTCCGTAGTCCCCGCATCGCCCAGAAAGAGCAGTTCCGAATCCATGTCCAACCACCACCCTGCGAGGGTGCTCTGCCATCCAGGGCGCGGCACCGTGCGGATGCCCGTCTCGGCCCCGTAAGTGCGCACCAACAAATCGGCCGGATCCACCGGGTCACCAGTGACAGGATCCACCCGTGTGGTGGCGCCTCGACCGTCGTTACTATGAAATCCGAATCCGCCTTCCAAATACAGCTCGGTATTTTCCCATGGGCCCAAAACGATGGCGCCTTTGGGACTCAGCAGGCCGGCCGTGCGTTCACCGCTGTTTTGCGGCAGCCGGCTTTTCACCTCCACGTGGTAAAGATCCCCGCGCACGCCGCTCCGGCTGCGAAGCCAATCGGTCCAGTTCACCTCGGCCTCGTAAAACAGCCCGGCGGAGGTTTGCAGGATATCATCTCGGCGCATGACCGCCGGCCAGATCCGGCCCATTTCATCGATCTTATCCACGCGCCGTCGGCGCCAAGTTTGGAACAAGCCGTTTTCAATGGCATCCAGACGTGCTTGGAGTCCCACGGTGTGAATGGTTTCCAGATTGGCAATCACTTGATCCACCCGGAGGTCCCACTGCCCGCCGGTGACCCAACGTTGATCTGTTTGCTGAAACTGGTCTCCCCGGTTCGTATCTACCAAGTAATACGTAAAATTCGACCATAGATCCAAATCGGTGCGGAACCCATACCACTGGAAACGGGAGCGGGTCGCAGGCGTGTGACGTTCGAATCGGGCTTGAAGACTGTGTCGAGCAGCCTGACCGCCGGTTGTATCGTCGAGGGATGCAAACCGTGAGATGCGACCTTCACGCCAAGCACTTTCCGGAATTTGATCCGTTGAATCCCATCGGCCGTGGTAGCTGCGGCAGATCAGTTGCCACGGTGTGTCAGCGTCGCCGCCGGCCCAGCTCAGGTGAACGTTCCATTTTTGGAAGTCGTCCTTGTTCCGCCACGGTCCATCGTGATGCAAGAATTCCAAGGCGGGCAGCCAAGTGGTCTGATCCACATTGACATTCCATGCGGTGACAAAACGCGCATAACCGTACATGCCGGCCTCCGCGCGGATCCATGACGCCGGCAATCGACGATAACTGGACAGTGCGGCCGCCCCGGCGGAGCTAAAATCACCCCAAGCTGGAAAACTGACCCCTTTGACATAATGAATATGTTCAATCAACTCGGGAATAATCGGGTTGAGGTCGGCATAACCTTGTCCATGGCCGTGCGTGGGGAGATTCATGGGCATGCCATCCAGCGTGATCGCAAAATCCGTTCCGTGATCCAGGTTGAATCCGCGCAGGAAGTATTGATTGGCCTTCCCGCCTCCGGCGTGCTGGGTGAGAATGGTCCCGGGGATTGTTTCCAAGATCTCTCCGATCCGGAAGGTCACCCGATCTCGGATTTGATCGGATCCGATTACCCCCTCGGAGGCCGATCCGGCTGCGCCGAGCAAACTGTCTGCGCGGCCTGTAATCACCACGGCGGGCCACCGCTCGGGCGCGGCCTTTGGCTCGGCACTCATCGCCACTGCGATGCCTCCCAAACCTACAAGCCACGCGGGGCCGATGCCGCAACGATGGGCTGCGAAAGCCGGCGACCTGGGGATCGTTTCGTCATGTTTGCTGCGCGGTTCCACGAGCTGTTTGGATACCTTTTTTGAGTATGAAATCAACACAGAATCGTAATAACGATGGAGATGCTCTTTTTGCGGTTGGCCGACGCGACGTAGGGGCCGGGCGCCGCTGTGCCTTCCGAGACGGCCTGAACGGTTTGCTCCGGGGGGTTGCGGGAGTGAGTGTTCGTTGGTGGTCATTCCGCCACGGGGTTGGGTTTGTGAACTTTGGCAGGCGTGAAAACGTTGAAGTTTCCTTCTGATCACGAGCGTTTTGCCGGTCGGGGTCGGCCCGGGGATGGGACGCGAAAACTCCGGCTGGCAACGAATCACGGCCCCGGCGGGGCATCTACCGGAACGTTGGCCCGAGGGCGAAAACCGGGTTCAACGCAGCGTTAGGGCGGAGAGCCAATCTGCGTCGAGAAAGCCGTGCAACAGACGTAGCCGTGCGGGATGCCGCATTTTGCGCAGCGCTTTAGCCTCGATTTGGCGAATGCGCTCGCGGGTCACATTGAACTGTTTGCCGACCTCTTCCAGGGTGCGGGCGTAGCCGTCCAACAAGCCGAAACGGAGTTCCAGGACTCGGCGTTCACGTTCGCCGAGGCTTTCAAGCACTTTTTGGAGGCGTTCGCGAAGGAGGTTGAAACCGGTTAGGTCGGCCGGATCTTCGGCGTTCCGATCTTCGATGAAGTCGCCGAAGGTCGCGTCTTCGTCCTCGCCCACACTAGCCTGGAGGGAAAGCGGTTGTTGCGCCATGCGGAGCAGGTTTTGGACCCGACTGAGAGGCATTTGAAGATCGTCGGCCAGTTCTTCCGGCAAGGGTTCGCGCCCCAGTACTTGGGACAGTCGTTTCTGAGCTCGCAGGACACGATTGATGACATCGATCATATGGACAGGGATACGGATGGTTCGCGCCTGATCCGCGATGCAACGTGTGATGGCCTGACGGATCCACCAGGTTGCGTAAGTGGAGAATTTATAACCCCGGCGGTATTCGAATTTTTCCACGGCCCGCATCAGGCCCATATTGCCTTCTTGAATGAGGTCGAGAAATGAAAGGCCGCGATTGGTGTAGCGTTTGGCAATGGAGATCACCAAGCGCAGGTTGGCTTCGACCATCTCGGTTTTGGCGCGTACGGCCCGGTCGGCAGCTTCTTCCAGCTTCTGATGGGCTTGAAGGAAGCTGTCAGCCGGCATGCGGACCAGGTCTTCCAAGGCTCGGAGCCGTTGGCTATGCGCTTGCCGCTCTTCCTCGGATTCCGGGGTGGTCGGGTGGGTTGACAATGTCTCGATGCGCTGGAGGTGGCGGCGCATTTCATCGGCCACGTTGCGAGCCACGACGAGCATTTCCTCCAACACTTTTTGTTTGAAGGCGAACCGGGGGAAGAGCGATCGAAGTTTGGTTTGGAAATGTTGACAGCGATGCAAAGCTCGGGTCTGCACCGCAGACGAGGTGGTCTGCCGGGCGAGTTTCCACTGATGATCCGCCCCGGAGTCTAATCGACGCACTTCCCGTAAGAGCCGACGCATTTGTTGGAGATGTCGGAGGCGCTGCTCGAGCTTATGATCTTGAATGACCCGGTCGAATCGTTCCTTGGGCGGCATGCTCAGCAGCTTTTCCGCCAGAGCCATATATTCCTTGGCTGTGAAACCGAATCCGTGGAGCAGTTCGCGCATGTCGGTTTCGGCGGCCTCGATGCGCCGGCAGATTTCGATCTCCTGTTCCCGAGTCAGCAATGGAACGGTGCCCATTTGCCGCAGGTACACTCGCACGGGATCATCCAGGCTTTCCAAGCGCTCGGCTGGGGGCGCTGTTTCGTCTTCATCGTTGGATTCTTCCGCATCGGGCATCTCCGCATCCTGGATGCGAATTTCCAGGTTGTGCAATTCCTGCCAAAGGCGATCTGCATCAGCCGGGCCAAGCCCGCATTGGGTGACAATCTCCTGGAAATCTGCCTCGGTTAGCGAGCCTTGTTCCCGCGCCAGCTGCACCAGTGCTCGCAACGCGCTGGCCCATCCCGAGGGAGTTGGTTCCTCGGGGGCCCGAGTCTGCGAGGTCGGCGCATCTGCATCAGCCGGAACGGAGGCGGCGGACCGAGAACGGCTCCGGGAAGAACCCTGGCGACGGGAACGGGCGGAGGAACGAGTATTCAAGGGGCTGGATTTGGTCCTGGCCATATATAGGGGTTCCACCATTACGCGGCAGCGCCGGCAATATGCGGCGCGGCGCGCACGCCGTCAAGGTTGGTCAGGGATTATTTTTGGAACAAATGTGTTTCCACGAAAGGGAGGCTTGCTCCGATTTCGCAACTGCTGAGCCCGCCGCCGGACTCAGGAAAGCTTTTTCTCCGGCCCGATCCGTCTTTGCGCGCTCCTATTCTGTGCACAGAAGAAAACGATGGGCACGCGGTGAAAATCCGGATCGCAACTCTTTCTATTGGGATGCGACTTGGAGAGCAAACGCAGGCATGCAACGGAATACGCGATCAGCGTGTGGGGATGGGGCTTGCAAATTGGCGCCCGTTTTAAGCGGAGTGGCCGGACTTGGGACACGATGCAAGCTTGAAAGACTGCCCTTTAGGATGGGCGTGCAACCGTCCCAGCGGGAAGCAGGGCGTCTAGTCGGATCAGCGCGTTTGCAAATGTACCTTTCGCAAAGAGGGCCGGTCTTTCTCAATTTTACTGGCATGGCACATCGAAACCATCAGGGGACCAACGATTCCATCGATTCCAGCGGCATCAATCCGGCTGCGTTGCATGACCGATATTCGCCCGGAGGTCAGGGCCGCCAGCGGTAAGGGAGCAAGAGGTTGAGGGCAGGCTATGCATGGCCGCGCGTTCCACCTTGACTCTCTAAACCCAGGCCATGGAGGATCGCACGGAGTTGCCTGAAAGGCTGCAGCAGGGCTGCATTTAAGAAGACCGGGTGGCTTGCCCATGGTCGGGCGTAGCTGTTCAACACCCAGTTTTAAGCGTGACAGGGATGATCTTGTTCCTGGACATGCGGTCAAACGACCCATGCCTGGCTGTGCTCGTTTCTGCCTTAGGCAAGCGTGCTTAAGCAAGCCGTGACGGAGCCGGGAGAGTCTCGATTGCGTCGAAGTTGGGCACACGGCAAATCGCGCATCTCTCGCCCGGAAGCACCAACGGGGCTGCATGCGATCTCTGCGATCCTGCCGGGTGGTTCGCACAGGATCTTCTGCCGAGACGGCATCGGGCGCGGCGGATGGGTCTGAACAAAGCAATTGGCGAAGGGGCGGCAGGATTCAGCAATACCACGACGAGGGATCCTGTGACGTTGAGGGTCCCCGATCCCAAAGATCGCCACCAAGAACAGGCCGGAAAGATCGAGCGGCGGCTGCGCGCATGAACCTTTTGACAACCCTGCGGCGAGTGCCGAAGAGGGTGAGCTCCGCTTCGAATCTGGTTCTGCCCTCGAGCGTCTGTGCCACAGGATCAGCGGGAAATGAAGGGCAAGCGTACTTGGTAATTTCCCTGCTGGTCTCTGCCGATTGACTAACCGAGCCCTTTTCTTGGTCGGACCGATGGAGTCACCGTGCGGAATGCCACGTTTCTTCCGCAACAGCATGGAGGTTTGTCTCAGAACGGATGAAAACAGGACATCCCGCTCCCGGTTCAAGCGGACTGGGCCACCCAGGCGCGTGCTCGATTCAGGGCTTCATCCAGCCGGTCGTTCTCACGTCCGCCGCCTCGGGCAAAATCTGCTCGACCGCCACCTTTGCCGCCCACCACCGGTGCGATCTGTTGCATCAACTGCCCAGCATGCACGCGTCGAGCGTAGGGTCCGGAAACCGCAGCGATCAAGGTGACGGCGCCGTTGGCCACGCCGCCGAGCACGATGAGGCCCTCCAAACGGGATCGGAGCAGGTTCACAATCTCTTGCAGCGTTTCGGCGTCGGCGTCGTATCGGGCGATTAACACCGGCAGATTGCCAATGCGTTCGACCTGACGCACCAAACTTTCGGCAGTGGCGATCCACTGCTTTTGTTGGAGGGAACGCAGGTGTCTTTCGAGGGCCTTCTGCTGTTCGAGAAGGGCTTCGAGCTTACGTTCGAGTTCAGCCACGGGAGCGTTGACGCGAGCGGCAGCTGCGCGTAGCAAGGTTTCCTCCGCCACAACCTGTTCCCAAGCTGCCAAACCGGCCACGGCTTCTACGCGCCGAATACCGGCTGCTACGGCACTTTCGCTACGAATCCGGAACAGACCGATTTCTCCGGTCGCCGCAGTGTGGGTGCCGCCGCACAACTCCATGGAGTAACCATCCAACCCGCCCGGGGTACCACCGATTTGGACCACACGCACCCATTCCCCGTACTTATCGCCAAAGAATTGGAGAATGTCCGGGCGGTGCTGCACATGGCTGTATTTCACCTCGGTCGCCGAGACAGGGGCGTTTTCGAGAATGCGTTCGTTGACCAAACGCTCAATGGCCCGGACTTGATCCGGACGCAGCGGCGCACTGTTAAAGTCGAAGGTGAGCTTGTCCGGGCCGACATAGGACCCTTTCTGGACGGGGTCGGGACCCAGAACTTCATGCAGCGCCCAATGAAACAGATGGGTTGCGGTATGGTGCCGCTGAATAGCCAAGCGTCGATTTCGATCAACTTGCAGGCGGGCTGATTTACCCGGTTGGGGCAGGTGCTCCGGCGTGGCGTGAGGATCCGTTTCCAAGAAATGAAGCCAGACGTCGCCCGACTTGCGGGTATCCGCGATGCGCCATGTGTGGTCTCCTTGCTGCAGCTGACCGGTATCGCCCACCTGTCCGCCCATTTCCGCGTAGAACGGGCTGATCTCCAAGACGACCACCCACCGATCTTGAATCCGAGTCACGTGGAGGATACGGCTTTCGCTGTGGAGGTGCTCGTATCCTATGAACCGGGTGGGCGCGGTAGCCTCCATGTGGGTCACTTCGACAAGGGTCTTCTTCTGGGCGGCACGGGCGCGGTTGCGTTGCTCTTCCATGAGCTTGTGAAAGCCTGCCACGTCCACGCTCAGACCCCGCTCGCGGGCCAGTAATTGGGTTAAGTCCAAGGGGAATCCGTATGTGTCGTAAAGTTTGAAGGCAAACTCGCCGGACACGGTGGCCGGGCCCATGCCGATGTCCGGGGGGATCTGCTTTTGCACCTCTTCCTCGAACACCTGCAGACCGCGATCCAGCGTCCGATTAAATGCTTCCTCCTCCAGACGGATGACTTCTTCCACATATTCTCGGCGTGCGCGAATTTCCGGAAACACATCGCCCATGGTTTCGGCCAGCACCGTCACCAAGCGGTAGAAAAAGGGCTCCCGGAAACCGAGGTTACGTCCGTACCGAACAGCCCGTCGCAAAATGCGCCGCAACACGTAGCCCCGGCCCTCGTTTGAAGGGAGAATGCCGTCGGCAATGGCAAAGCCGAGGGTTCGAATGTGATCAGCGATCACGCGAAAGGCCACGTCGATTCGTTCCTGCTCGGTGGCACCCGCGGTGCCGGGCCTCGGCAGGGTGGCTTGGTACGGACGCCCGCTCAGCCTCTGGAGTGCTTCGAACAGCGGTCGGAACACGTCCGTTTCGTAGTTGGAGATCCGGGCTTGGGTGAAGTCCTGAAATCTGCGCGTACCTTGGATGATCGCCGCGACCCGCTCAAAGCCCATGCCAGTGTCAACATGCCGCGCAGGCAGCGGGGAAAAGGATCCATCTGCGTTGGCGTTGAACTGGATGAAGACCAAGTTCCAAATCTCGATGCAGAGCGGATGTCCCTGGTTGACCAAGGCCCCGCGGCTATCCCCTTGCGGGGTTAGGTCCACGTGAATCTCTGAACACGGTCCGCAAGGGCCTGTTTCGCCCATCATCCAGAAGTTGTCCTTGCGTCCGCCCGTTCGGATGTGCACTGCTGGGTCCAATCCGGCTTGCTGAAACAACCGCGCCCAATGTTCCCAAGCTTCCTGATCAAACTCAGCAGGGTCGCCCGGCTCAGGTTGGTAAACGGTGGCATAGAGCCGGTGTTTGGGAAACCCCCACACTTCGGTCAACAATTCCCACGCCCACTCGATGGCCTCGCGCTTGAAATAATCGCCGAAGGACCAGTTCCCCAGCATCTCGAAGAACGTGTGGTGGTAAGTATCCAGGCCTACATCCTCCAGATCGTTGTGTTTGCCTCCAGCGCGGATGCATTTCTGCGTGTCGGCGGCACGGGGCGGATCATACGGACAGGGTTGTTGCCCGAGAAATATGGGCACAAACTGGTTCATGCCCGCATTGGTAAACAGCAGGTTGGGCGCATCCGGCAGCAGACTGGAGGAGGGTACGATGGTGTGGCCCTTCGACCGAAAGAAGTCGAGGAACGATTGCCGGATTTCAGCAGATGTCATCACACGCATGGCGTATTCAAACTACCGATCAGGTCGCGGGCGGGCCATTCTCCAGCGCAGCCGGAAAATCGTGCTGATCCACCTTGCGACCTCAAATCTGACCGTTTTTCAAGGTAAGGCTAACTCGTAACGGGAAGCGAGTCCAACTTTGACCCTCCCTGCTGCAACCAAATTCCCCGCGCTTGGGGCGCACTTCAGTCGCATCCCCCCGCAACCATATGCGGCTCCCCGCTGGCAAAATCCTCGGCCCGCCAAATGGGACGTCTTGAACAAATGCATCCGCCGTTTTAACTTCGACAAGACAAGAGCGGAACTGCATGGGGGCAATCGGCTTCTCGCCGCGCCACCAACGAAATCAGGAGGTATGAAAACTGCCTACGAACTGGCTATGGAGCGGCTCAATCGAACTGCGCCGCTACCGCCCTTGACAGAAGAACAAAAGCGAGAGATCGCTGAGCTTGAGTCACGTTTCAAAGCGCGCATCGCCGAACGCGAGATCACCATTCAGCAGCAAATTGCCGCAGCCAGAGCACAAGGCGACCTGGCCCGTGCTCAGGAGCTGGAACAGCAGCTGGCTGCGGAACGGCGCAAACTGCAGGACGAACTCGAAGCCCGAAAAGAAAAGATCCGCCAGGGGAAAGCCTAGACTGCGTCGCACGAAGCATAGCAGGATCAGCTTGAGCTCTCCCAATCCGGCACTCGGCATCAAAAGGCCCGAGACGCGGGTTCCGGTTACCCTTGCTCTTTCTGATCGGCACGCCTCAAGCAAAAGGTTGATTGGTAAGCCTCGGAAACAGGCCTTTTGTCAATGCACGGAGCCATGCATGCCGAACCCGCGGGCCTTCAAGGGAGCCGCATGGCGCCGCGGTCATTTGTGCCTTTCCTTCTTGTCAGCTTGGCTGGCCGTGATAGCTTGAAGGTTCTCGAATCTATGAAAGCGGACATTCATCCGAAATACGTGGACGCAGAGATCCGTTGCGCGTGTGGCAACGTGATTAAAACGCGTTCCACGAAACCGGTGATCATCGTGGGCATTTGCAATGCCTGCCACCCTTTTTACACCGGCCAGCAGAAACTGGTCGATACAGCCGGTCGCGTGGACAAGTTTCAGCAACGTCAGGCCAAAACAGCCGCGCTGCAAGCCGCGTTGGCCGAGAAGAAAAAAAAGAAGCGTTAGAAGCTTTTTGGGACGACCGCCCGCGCGTGGACATGCAGTTCACCTGCGGGCGGTTTGCTTTTGCCAGGACTGCCCAAACTTTCCCCACTGCCGGTCGCTTACCCAGAGCAGGTTGCAACGCTACGTCTCGCTCCGGTCATGGACATGAAACCTTACATCGACCGGTTCCGCAACCGGTTGGCAGAGGTTGAGAGCGCCCTGAGCGATCCTGCCGTGGCCACGCAACCGGCCCGCCTGCAGGAGTTGGGACGCGAATACGCCCGCTTGAAAGACCTGCTGGCCACGGGCGACGCGTGGTTGAAGGCCGAGCAGGAGTTGCAGCGGAATCGTGCTCTGCTGGCGGAGGAACCCCCTGGATCCGATTGGGCCGCGCTGATTCGGGAAGAAATGGCCCGATGCGAGTCGGAATTGGCCCGCTGCACCCGCGAGTTGCAACGCGGATTGCTGCCACCCGATCCGGTCGATCACCGCAATATCGTTATGGAGATCCGAGCCGGAGCCGGAGGTCAGGAGGCTGCATTGTTTGCCGCCGACCTGTACCGGATGTACACCCGTTATGCCGAAGCCCGTGGCTGGAAAGTGGAAACCATCGACGCAAGTCCCTCCGACCTGGGCGGCTTTAAAGAGATCATTTTTCTCATTACCGGCTCGGACGTGTATCAACGTCTCAAATTCGAAAGCGGGGTTCATCGAGTTCAACGCGTGCCTGTCACCGAAGCGCAGGGACGCATTCACACCAGCACCTGCACCGTGGCAGTCCTGCCCGAGGCTGAGGAAGTGGACGTGGAGATCAAGCCGGACGAGTTAGAAATCACAGTTTGCCGGGCATCTGGACCGGGTGGGCAGGGCGTCAACACTACCGACTCTGCGGTTCAAATCCTTCACAAACCAACCGGGCTTATTGTTCGCTGTGCTGATGAACGTTCCCAACAAAAGAACAAGGCTAAGGCCTTGCGCGTGCTCCGCACCCGTTTGCTGGAAGCCAAACGAGCCGAGGAAAGCGCGCGTTATGCAGCCCAGCGCCGCGCGCAGGTCGGGACCGGTGAACGCAACGAACGGATCCGGACCTACAACTTTCCCCAAAACCGTGTCACTGACCATCGCATTGATCTAACCCTTTACAACCTGGGAGCGATTCTCGACGGAGAACTCGATCCAGTCATCGAGCCCCTCCTGGCCTACGATCTCCAGCAACGATTGGAAGAGTGGACGCGGACCCACAGCCGCTGACGCGGCTTCATTCCGGAGACTATGTCGCACGCACATGCGCGTGCAGCATCACTCAACTCGCAGAGTTACGACAGCGGTCAACTCCCGCGGAATCAGACCCGCTACGGCCGGCTCAACCCGGCTGACCAGCACCTGCGGGAACCAACCCAAAAACAGCAATATCGCTACCAAAAGCGCGTAAGGCCAACGCTGTTGCCAGCCCAAGAGATCGACGCCCCGGGTCGCAGTCTGCGACGGTGCCCCGTGGACCACCTGACGCACCGCGCGCAACATGTACACTGCTCCCACCACCAGCGCGCCGAACAGCGCGCCCACGGTTACCCAACGCAGCTCCGGCACCTGCCATAGTCCAAACAAGACTGTTACCTCGCCCACGAAATTGACAAACCCGGGCAACCCGCAACCCGCCAAAGCAGCCATGGTAAAGATTGCGCCCCAAAACGGCATGACCCGACCCAAGCCGCTCCAGCGATCCATCGACAAGGTACCGGCCTGCCCATACAAATGGCCCACCAGGGCAAACGACACGGCTGCCAAAAAGCCATGGGCCACCATGACCACCACCGCCCCGGTCACACCAATTGCATTCCACGCCGCCAGTCCCAAAAAGACGAAACCCATGTGGGCCACACTCGCATACCCCAACAAGCGACCCAAATTCTGCTCCCGCATGGCCACCCAACCACCGTAAAGCAGATTTCCTAAAGCCAGACCGGCCAGCATCGGCATCCAATCCTGAGCCCCCTGCGGCATCCACGGTTGAGCCACGCGCATCAGGCCGTACAACCCAAACTTCTTCAGTACCCCGGCATGCAGCATTGCGGTGGCGGCCGGCGCCGAGGCATAACCCGTCGGAGCCCAGGCATGAAACGGCCACAACGACACCAAAATCCCGAATCCAAACAACAGCAACGGATAGAGCCAGGCCTGCGCATCTGCCGGCAACGGGTTCTCACGGAAATACTGTGTCAGGGTGGGTATATCAAAGGTGCGCAGCTGTGCGGGCACTTGCAAGTACACCCCCACCAACCCGATCAGGACCAGCAACGCTCCTGCCGAAAGATACAACGTCATCTGATACGCTGCCGTGCTCCGGTCCTCCCCCCGACCCCAAACACCGATCATAATGAACGTGGGGACCAACGCCAGTTCATGGAAAAAGTAGAAAAAGAACAGATCAAGCGAAGCAAACGCGCCTAAAATCCCACCGGTCATCAGCAGAAGCAGGAAGTAAAACTCCTTGGACCGTTCGTGCACGTCCCGCGCACAGGCAGCGGCTGCCCACGCCACCAGGGCTCCCATCAACAACAGGCCCACATTCAAGCCATCCACGCCGAACCGGCACTCGATGCCCAGGGCGGGGGCACCCAGCCCCGGAACACGCGTGACCATTCGATATCCATGGTCTTCTATGGCTGCTTGCGGGTAGTGCACGAACACCATTCCCGCAAACAAGGCCGTAAGTCCCAGCACGGCCAGAGCCAGTCGTCGCGATGCGCGCGCGGCGTCCCGCGGCACTAACAGCATGGCCACTGCCCCTAGCAGTGGCAACCCTACCAACCCGCCCAACATCGTCATGGATGGCCCCCTCAAACGTGTTCAATTACTCAAGCCTCATGGCCCCAACACCCACCACAACAAGACTCCCAAACCTGCCACAAAAACCCAGCCGTAGGTCTGTAAACTCCCCGACTGCACCAGTCGGACAGTCTCACCCAGAACCGCAGTGCCACCTTTCAACAAACCGTGGCAAAAACCTTGAATAATCCATCGCTCCACCCCTGCGGCAAGCGCCGCGCATGCCTCATGAAATGCCCCGACCGTGCCGTTATAGAGTTCGTCCCAATACATCCGCTGACGCAGCCAGCGCGCCAAGCGTGGCCAATGCTGCGCTACGGGGTCCTCACCAGCTTGTCCGTACATGCGCCATGCCAACACCAGCCCGGCCAGCATCGCGATCAAACCGGCCGCGGCCGGCACCGGCGCGTGATGAAAAGGTTCCACAAGCCGGGCCCATCCAGCCGAAGCTTGCGCTCCCTCCAATCCCGGCAGAGTGGCCTGCAACATAGCTTGGATTCCAATCACACCCGCCCCGATGCTTAAAGCCGCCAAAATCCGCAGCGGCCACAACATCTCTTGCCCTGGCTCCGCGGCATGGCCGGCCCCGTCCTGCCGGGCTGAACCCCCAAACGCTACCCAAACCAATCGAAACATGTAAAAACTGGTTAGCGCGGCTACGCCTACGGCCAGCAGAAACAATGGCAAGTTCCGTTCCCAGGCAACGGCCAACAGCGCATCCTTGCTGAAAAACCCGCTCAAAGGCCAGGCACCTGACAAAGCCAGCGTGCCCACCAAGAAGGTCCAAAACGTCACCGGCATGCGGCGCCACAACCCGCCCATCCGCCAAATATGCTGCTCATGATGCAGGGCCACGATGACCGAGCCGGCGCCCAAGAACAACAACGCCTTGAAAAACGCATGCGTCACCAAGTGAAACATCCCCGCAGCCGGTGCTCCCAATCCCACCCCCAACACCATGTAACCCAGTTGCGAAAGGGTCGAGTAGGCTAAAACCCGTTTAATGTCATCCTGCTGAATTGCGATCAAAGCTGCCATCAATGCAGTCCAACCGCCCGTCCAAGCCACCACCGTCAGAGCCTCTGGCGTAAACAAAAAGAAGACCCGGCATAACAAATACACACCGGCTGCCACCATCGTGGCCGCATGGATCAACGCGCTCACCGGCGTCGGACCTTCCATGGCATCCGGCAACCACACATGCAGGGGAAACTGAGCCGATTTGCCAACCACGCCGCAGAAAACCAGGAGGCCGGCCAGGGTAGCCAGGGCCCCCAGATCGGCCATCCGAGCTGGCCACTGCTCTTCCAAACGATTAAAGTCCAGGGTTCCAGTCAGGCCCCAAATCAACAAAAGCCCGCTCAGAAAACCAAGGTCCCCAATTCGATTCGTGATGAATGCCTTCCGAGCCGCCTCCGCAGCCGAAGGACGTTCGAACCAATGGCCAATCAACAAATAGCTCGACACACCGACCAACTCCCAGAATACGAACATTTGGAGAAAATTCCCGGCGAGCACAATGCCCAGCATGGAAAACATAAACAGGCTCAAACAAGCAAAGTAGCGCGAAAAGCCGGGATCGCCACGCATGTAACCGATCGAATACACATGGATGACGCTCCCGACCCCGGTAACCACCAGGAGCATCAAGAGACTCAGGGGATCCACCTGCAAATCGAATGTTACTGCCCAGGGACCTACCTGCCACCAGGAGACCGATACGGAACCCGAGGTCCAACCGTTCAATTTCCAAAAGATCACGCTCAGCACGAAGCTCCCCAGCGCGGCGCCGACGGACAACGCCGCACTCCGGCGCGGCTGGCGTAATGTGCCCAACGTGATCCACGCGGCCGCACCCAGCGGCAACAACAGAATCCACCACAGTAGCGCTTCCCATTTCATGGTTTGATTCCCACACCGTCGGGTCGCGACCCGGCGCTCAATCAAAGAGTTCGCTTCCCTTGCCCACCTTTGGTCCGCTTTGACCGGGCCGTCTCACAAACGCAATAAATTGACATCCTCAACATGCGCCGTCCGCCGCTGCCGGTACAAGGCCACCAACAAGGCCAAGCCCACGGCCACTTCGGCTGCTGCCACAGTGATCACAAAAAACACCAACATTTGGCCTTGAAGCTCTCCACGAAAACGCGCAAAAGCCACCAGGGCCAGGTTCGCCGCGTTCAGCATCAGCTCCAGAGACATGTATATAATTAATAAGTTCCGACGCGCGACCACGCCCAACAATCCAAGTCCAAAAAGCAAAAAACTCACCGTCAGATAATGCTCCAGCCCGGGTGTCCATTGCATACAATATCCTCCACGTTCGTCCTGCCCCCGTCGGTTAATCGACGGCCCTTACCGCAGCGGCCTCTGTCCGTAACGATCCACACATGAGCCCGGATTTTCTCATGGCACATCCCTCTTACTTAGAACGATGACGCCCACCATGGCCACCAACAGCAACAGACCCATCATCTCCAAGGGGAGCAAGTAGTGCGTAAACAAGAGCCGCCCCAGAAGTCGCACCGTGCCTTCCATTTGAGCCGCGGCCAGTTCTCGCCCCGGTTGTGTCCACCACAAAGCACGCAGGAGAAGGGCAGTCACGCCGCCAGCCGCGAGCACACCAATAAGAAGCCCCGCCCACCGCAGCCGACGCCGCGCTTCTTCCCGCAAATCCAGCAACATCAGAACAAACAAGAACAACACCATGACCGCTCCGGCATAGACCAACACCTGCACGGCCGCAACGAAGTAGGCGTGCAACAGTACAAACAAGCCGGACAATGCGAGAATCGTTACCGCCAGAAACAACGCACTGTAAACCGGATTCCGACTGAACGGATTCCAAACCACCAAGGCACCACTTAACAGGGCCGCGGCAGCGAACACGTAAAACAATAGGTCAGGCAAGCTCATGGACTAACACTCATTGGGCAGTGCGGTCGCACGCCGCATGTACATCTTCAGGTGCGCACCGGGAACTCCTCTTGCGCACGCGCTTCCTCCAACTTGTGTTTCCATTTCTGGATTCCGGCGTGCACGCCTCCCAGGGCGAGCAGCTTTTCTTTGTTGTAAATCATCTCCTCCCGACTGGTGCCGGTGAGTGAATAATCTTTCATCAGAAAAATGGCCTCCTCCGGACAAACCTCCTGACAGAGGCCGCAGAAAATGCATCGCAGCATGTTGATCTCAAACTCAAGAGGCATCTTCTCGGCGTTGGGCCGATCGGCTGGAGGCCCGTCCGGACCAGGGGGCACAATGCGGATGGCTTTCGGAGGACAAACAAACTCGCATAACTGGCAAGACACACACTTGGTATGTCCCTCTTGGTCTCGCACCAGATACGGCGCACCTCGATACCCCTCTGGCACAGTCCATCGTTCCTCCGGATACTGCAGCGTCACCTTCTTGCGGAAAAAATGGCGCAGAGTCACTTTCAACCCACCCCAGATCGCCGCCAGATACCACCGTTCCCACACACGGAGCGGTCTGCGCGGTACCACGCGCACGGCTGCACGGGCCGCAGGGCTCCGCAGAGGCTGCGTTGCACCCAATGCCCCTGCCGTTGTAGCGACCCGGGCGCTTCCCAAGAGAGAAGGTTTTGGACCGGACTGTGCCGTCATAAGCTCTGCCACCACAACCATATGGCCGTGATCAGAATGTTGAGCAAAGCCAGCGGAATCAATTTGCACCAACTTAGCCGCATCAACTGATCATACCGAAAGCGGGGCCACATCCATCGCACCCAGATGAACACCAGCAGAAGAGCCAGAACCTTGGCCAGAAAAATGCCCACATGAAGCAAGCCCCCCAAGAAAGTCTGCGCCGGCCGATCCAATCCCCACCACGGCAGCGTCCAACCTCCGAAAAAAAGGGTCGTCATCAGGGCAGCGGCCAAAATCATCGCTGCATATTCCCCCATGAAAAACAGCGCAAAACGCATGGAGCTGTACTCGATGTTATAACCGCCGGCCAGCTCTTGTTCCGCCTCCGGCAAGTCAAAGGGCGTTCGATTGGTTTCAGCAAGGGCAGCCACCAAAAACAGGCATAACGACAACAACAACATGGGACTCTGCAAGGCCAGCCAATTGGGCAACGGCAGCCAGGAGGGGGCCCACTGAAGCCGGCCGGTTTGCGCCGCCAAAATCTCGCTCAAATTCAAACTACCCACCCAGAGAAACACCGGCACCGCCGATAGACCCATTAAAACCTCGTACGAGATCAACTGCGCGCCACTGCGCAACCCGCCCAACAGCGGATATCTAGAATTGGAGGCATAGCCGGCCAAAACAATCCCATACACACTCAGGGACAAAATACCGAAGACGTACACCAGTCCTACGTTCAAATCCGCCACGACCCAGGAACCGGACGCCGTCCCGGGCGCCGATCCGAAAGGAATTACAGCCAGATTCAGAATCGCGGGCAACATGACAAGGGCCGGCGCCAACGTAAATAGAACGCGCCGCACGTGAGCCGGTGTGAAGTCCTCTTTCAAAAACGCCTTGATGGCGTCCGCCGCCGGCTGCAGCAATCCAAACGGACCACAACGATTGGGGCCCAGCCGGTCTTGAATCCAGGCACAGACCCGGCGCTCGATGAGCACCACGTACGAGACAAGAAACATCAGCACTGCAAAGGCGCCCACGGCACGTACCAGGGTCAAGAGCGCCTGTTGCGTCACCGGTTCCAATTGGCCCCAACTGTTCATCATTGACCGTACCAGACCCATGAGCGTCTTCGGGTTGCGGCCCTGTCAGACCGGCACTAAACGGCCCAAATCGCCCAGTTCAGACCAGGTCAGTCCTTGAAAGGCCCGCACCTCGCTGGCCATTCGGTTGAACAGGCCCGGCAAATGGCCCGGCAAACTCTCGCCCGTGAGGCGGGTCACCCATTCTGCCAGAAACTGCCATTCCGGTCGCGCTTCCCCCGGAGGCGGAATGGCCGCGTGAAAACGTTGCACTCGTCCATGAACGTTTGTGAACGTGCCGGACTTTTCAGCCGGGGCGCATCCAGGCAGCAAGAAGTGGGCCTTTGCCGTGGTGGCGTTCGGCAACACGTCGCAAACCACAAGCATCTCTAACTGGTCCAACGAGGCCGGGTCGCATCCCTGCCGGATGACATCCTCTCCGAAGACCAACAGAATGCGGATTTGGCCGGTCCGAATGCGTTCCCATATCAGGGGCAGTTGACTCCCCATCTCGGTGTAACACACCCCGGTCAACCGCGCTCCTTGGGTGTTGGGATTCCGATCCGCATGCAGCAGCAATGCATCGCCCTCCCCTTCCCGCGGGACAGCGTCACTCAGCGCGTGAAGGCGCGCCTTCAGCCGGCTTAATAGCCACAGCTCTTCGTTGCTCAAGCGGGCCGAGGCCACCAGGCCCACCGAGCCCGGGGAAGCGACGCGCAACTGCTGCAAGATCTGGTCTGATGCCAGCTCCCAAGAAGAGACCCGTCCTCGGATCTCGACCTTCTGGAGTCGGTCCGGCCGGTGGATCCACTTATAATTCAGCCGGCCGTAATCACACATCCAGTGGCTGTTCACCGCATCGTTGGGCCGCGGCGTGTAACGGTATATGCGGCCTTGACGGGAACCGATTCGAATGTTGCACCCCGTCCCGCAGCTCGGACAAATGCTGGGGGTTTCCTTCAAAAACCATACGCGCATGCGGAACCGGAAATCGCGCGACGTCAACGCCCCCACAGGACAAAGGTCCACCGTATTGAGCGTATAATTGTTGTCAAAAGCACGGCCGGGCGCAGTAGCAATGGTGCTATAGCTGCCCCGGTGGACGATGCCCAGGGCATCGTCACCCACGATGTCCCGCGTAAACCGGATGCAGCGCGTACAAAGGATGCAACGTTCAGCATCAAAGACAATGCGCGGCCCTAAATCCACCGCCTTCGGCTTGTGGACCTTGGCCTCTCCGAACCGGCTGAATGCCTCGCCGTAGTCCAGCGCATATTCCTGCAATTTACATTCACCCGCCTGATCGCAGATGGGGCAATCGAGCGGATGATTGATCAACAGGAATTCTAACACTCCTGCCCGCATCGCCTTTACCCCCGGAGTGTCCGTGTAAATCTCCATACCAGGCGTCACCGGCGTGGCACAGGCAATGGCTGGGCGTGGGGATTTTACGATGCGCGGAGTCCCGTCCGGATTTAGAATCGGTTGCCGGTCGGGGCCGAGCGCAGGAGTCCCGTATTCCACCAGGCACATCCGGCAATTGCCGGCCACGGGCAATTTCGGGTGATAACAATAATGCGGCACCGTTACACCCGCCCATTCACACGCCTGGAGCATGGTAGTGGGCACCGGCTTGCCCTGCCAATCCGGCATGGTCTTGGGAACCTCCACCTCGCGACCGTTCACCCGAATCCGAATGGTTTCCGTGGCAGGACGGACACCATCACCCATAAGTTGGCTGGCTGGCGCTGCAGTGCTCATGAAGCAGTGGAAACGGACGAGGCCAGGGCGGAAGCCGCCGGATGCGCTCCGCCCCCGGTGCCGGACAACCGAGCGACCGAGGTTGCCGCGGGCTGCGCCACCTTCCGGTACGGCTCACCTTCGGCACCCCGGGCCAGGAATTGTTCTTTAAACTTCGATACGGTGCTCTGCACGGGCCAGGAACAGGCATCACCAAAGGCGCAAATCGTCCGGCCGCCCGGAATATTGTCCGCAATGTGCAACAGGTCCTCTGCGTCTCGTGGCCGCCCCCGGCCGGACGCCAGGCGTTTCAAGATTTTGGCCATCCACAGCGACCCCTCACGGCAAGGTGTGCATTGTCCACAGCTCTCGTGGGCAAAAAAGGCGCTAATATTCGCCAATACATCTACCATGCTAACTGAATCATCGATCACAATGACCGCACCGGAACCTGACATGCTACCGGCGGCGATCAGCGTGTCGAAGTCATAAGGCAGATCTAATACGTCCCGTTCCTCAACGACCTCTTTGCCGTCCAAGCCGCGTCGGCGCAAGCTGACGCGTTCACCCGCCCGGAACACTTTGGCGGATACGCCCCCTGGAATGACGGCCTGCAACTGACGGCCCTCCCGCAATCCGCCCCCGAAGGCCGGATCAAAGATGAGTTCACCCAGCGTCACCTTGCCGGTCTCAATCTCATAACAACCGGGGCGACGTACATGTCCGCTGAGGCTGACCAGGCGCGTGCCGGTATTATTGGGAGTGCCAATCTTGGCGAACTCCGATCCGCCCATGGCCACGATATGCTTGATATTGCATAGCGTCTCCACGTTGTTGACGATAGTCGGGCAGAGGTAAAGGCCCAACACAGCGGGAAAATATGGGGGCTTGATACGCGGATAGGGTCGTTTGCCTTCTAAGGACTCGATCAGGCCGGTCTCCTCGCCGCAAATGTACGCACCCGCCCCGCGATGTACGAGGATGTCCAAGTCGTAGCCCGTTCCCAAAATGTTCTTTCCGAGGAGTCCGTGATCCCGCGCTTCAGCCAGGGCCCGTTCCAAGATTCGAGCGCCTTCGGTAAACTCGCCGCGGATATATATAAAACCCAGATGCACGTCATTGGCAAAGCAGGCCAAGATCATCCCTTCGAGCAACTGGTGGGGATCCCGGTAAATAATCTGTCGATCTTTAAACGTACCCGGTTCGGATTCGTCAGCGTTGCAAATTAAATAAATCGGCTTACCACTCCTGCGATCCACAAAACTCCATTTGAGACCGCATGGGAAACCCGCGCCGCCTCGGCCCCGTAGCCCAGACTTGACGACTTCCTCACGAATCTGTTCCTGAGGCGACAGACTCCGTCCGTCTGGCAACGTCCGCGGCGGCAGGGTCAGGCCCTTGCGCAAGGTTTCATAACCCCCGTGCCGCAAATAACAGGCCAGGTCCGGCGTGTAACCCGGTTCCAAAGCATGCTTCAAGATCAGCCGATATTCCGCCGGCATGGTTCGCTCTTCAACTCCGATCAGGACCGCTTGACTCCGGCACTAGAACCCATAGTTTCCCAGTAGAACGGGCTTGCCCGATGGTGTAACGGTAGCACAGCAGACTCTGGATCTGTTTGTCATGGTTCGAATCCATGTCGGGCAGCCATTTTTCCCCGTCGCCCTGTGTGAATTCGTCCGCGCCAGCCATGTCTGGGCTCGGCTGTAATCCGGACATTCAACACGCCGGGAAGCTCCTCCGCACAAAGGACATCAGAGGTTGGGTTCATGAGGCTTGCGCGGGCGCGGATGCGGCAAGCTGCTCGGGTCGGGTCAGCCACGATTCGACCTGCTCGAGGCTGACACGCTCCCACAAATCGTCGTTGATCATGACGACCGGGGCGGTGTGACAACAGGCCAGGCACTCCACAAACTCCACGGTGAAACGTCCATCAGCCGTAGTTTGAGGACCCTGCCGATGAGGATCCAATCCGAGTCTCTCGCAAAGACGCCGATGCAATTCATGCGATCCAGCCAGCCAACAGCTTAGGGTCCGGCAGACTTTGATCTGCCAGCGGCCGACTGGTTCCTGCCGGAACATGGGATAAAACGTGACCAGCTCGTAAATGTGAATGGGTTGCAAGCCCAACTTTTGGGCGGTCCATTCAATAGCCTGCTGCGACAACCAGCCGAAGTGTCGCTGCAGCGCATGCAAGACCATGAGAGACGCGCTCCGTTTCACCGGATAACGCGCCACCAACGCATCAATTTCGGCCTCCAACGACTGGGGTACGGTCCAACCCATGGCTGTCTGTTTCCCCTTGCGGCAGCCGTCCAAGCCAGGTGGACGCCTGCACATAGCCCGCCCGGCCTTTGTATCGGGCTCACCGATCACATTCGCCCATAACGAAATCCAACGACCCTAAGATCGCGGTCGTGTCGCTGAGCAAGTGGCCCGGCAACAACCGCGGCAGGATGCTTAAATTGCAGAATGAGGGCGAGCGGATTTTGAGCCGCCACGGCGTACCGCCCCCTCGACTGTGAATGTAAAAGCCTAATTCGCCCTTCGGATTCTCGTGACCAAAATAGACCTCGCCGGGCGGACAGTTGATACCCTGCGTCACCAGCATGAACTGATGAATCAGCTCCTCCATGGAAGTCAGAACCTTGTGTTTGGGCGGCAGTACAATCTTGCCGTCGTCCACACAGATTGGTTCACCACCGGCGTTATCTGGTCCACCCGGCATCCGATCCAAGCATTGACGGATGATCCGTGCACTTTGCCGCATTTCCTCCATCCGCACCAAATAACGGTCATAACAATCCCCCACCGAACCCACGGGGACATCGAACTCCAGCTCGGCATAGCACAAATATGGGTGCGCTTTTCGCAAATCATGTGCCACGCCACTGCCCCGCAAATTGGGACCGGTCAATCCGTAAGCCACCGCCATCTCGGGCGGGATGACCCCCAAGCCCTGCGTGCGGTCCACCCAGATCCGATTGCGCGTCAAAAGTGTTTCTACTTCATCCACTGCCCGCAGGAGTTCATCCACAAATCGTCCTACAGCGTCGCACCAACCGGGTGGAGTATCGCGGGACAAACCGCCGATGCGCGTGTAGCTGGTGGTGAAACGGGCACCGGTCAAAGCTTCACAAAGGTTGTAGATTTTTTCCCGTTCGGTGAATGTGTGCAAGAAGACTGTTACCGCCCCCACATCCATTGCGAAACTGCCCAGCCCCAACAGATGAGCCGAGATGCGTGCCAGCTCGGCGCAAATCACGCGGATGTATTGGCATCGCGGCGGTAACCGATCGTGAATGCCCAAAAGCTTTTCCACCGCCAGCGCATAAGCGACGTTGTTGGCCAGAGGCGCCAGATAATCCAACCGGTCGGTATAGGGGATAAACTGCGTCCAAGTCATGTTCTCGGCGATCTTTTCATCGCCGCGATGCAGGTAACCAATGTCCGGCGTGGCTTTGGTGATCACCTCACCGTCCAGTTCTAGCACGATGCGTAACACGCCGTGTGTGGACGGGTGTGAAGGCCCCATGTTTAGCACCATGGGTTCGCCCGCGATTTCCTCCCATGGCTCCTGATCAACAGCCGCAGGCGGCGCCACATCAGGCTGCGCCGTTTGGACGCGAGCGCCCGCGTCACCGAACTCAAAAACTTGCCTGGTGCTCATGCACGTTCTTCCCCCATGCCCCCCGGCGGTTCGCCTCCTGCCGCGGGTATCACCCCACTAATCTCCCGGGCCTCCGGGTTTGGCTCGGGGCTCGCGATGAATCGCGTCGGGAGCGCCCGAAGCTGTGACAAAAGGTCCGCCCTCAAGCGGCGCGACTTCGGTGAAAGCCACGCCCGGAACTTCGCTCGGCAATCCTCCCAAGGGGAAATCTTTCCGCAACGGATAATATGGATAACCTTCCCACATGAGAATGCGCCGCAGATCAGGGTGACCCCGGAAACGGATGCCCATCATGTCGTAAACTTCGCGTTCGTGCCAATCCGCGGCGGGCCACACACCCGTGACCGTGGGCAGTTCAGATCGTTCCTCGGGCACGCAGGTTTTCAAGCGCAACATGTGCTGATGCCGGAGGGAGTAAAGGTGGTAAACAATCAACCAGCGGGGTGACCGGTCGAAGTTGTCCACGCCGGTAATGTCCAACAACAGGTCAAACTCCCCAACATCGCGTGCCACCTGACAAACCTCGGCAATGCGTTCGGGATCTGAAAGCTCCAAGCTGATCTCGCCGCGGAACTCCGAAGGCGGACCCAGTATATCTGCGAAGCGCTCTTGCAACTGCAGCGCCAGTTCGCGAGCCGTCATGGACGTAACTCCATTTGTAGAGCCGGTGGCCGCACCGGCACCGCCGGGCCCGGCCGCTTCAGCGTCTGCAAAACGGGTTCTCTCCTCACCTTGGCTTGTAGCTTTAAAAGAGCATCCAAAAGAGCCTCGGGCCGCGGAGGGCAACCCGCCACGTACACGTCCACCGGCAGGATCCGGTCCACACCCTGCAAAACAGCGTAACTCCGGTACATACCGCCGGTGGAGGCACAGGCACCCATGGCGATTACCCACTTCGGTTCAGCCATTTGCTCATACAGCCGTCGCACCACGAGAGCCATTTTGTACGTGACCGTGCCGGACACGATCATGACGTCAGACTGCCTGGGACTGAACCGCATGACCTCAGCGCCAAAACGTGCGATGTCAAACCGGCTGGCGCCGGTAGCCATCAATTCTATGGCGCAACAAGCCAAGCCCATCGGCATGGGCCAGAGCGAATACTGCCGAAACCAGTTCAATGCGGCTTCCAGGCGCGTGATCACTACGTCGCCCTCCACCTTCGAGTTGTATCCGATTTCTGTAGTCGTTTGCATCGGAGACACCCGCTCCCTAAAAACCGCGTAAAACTAGTGGACCTTGGCCCGGCCTGCAAGCCAATCCCACCAGCTGCGCCGCCACCCCTTGCACAAACCATTGCCGAAGCACAAACGCGGGGCCGAATCCGTCAGACCTCCCGTTCCTGCCCCCGCCGGTACCGCGGGCTGGGGTTTTACGCGGACTTACCCCTGCCCAGTTGCCAACCCAAGCCTCGCCGAGCCGCCGGCGGCGGGCGATGAGTCCCCTCGCATGCCACGATCAGTTTTTCGCAGCGTCTTGCCCCATCATCCCGACCCAGGCTCGAGGGTTTGGGACAAGAGGACAACAAGAGCATGCCACGACACGCAGGGATCAGGCTCAGTCCCTCGCATTACGGACCAGACAAAGCGTGCAGCAACAGGATGGCAAAACCACTCTGCTTTCCGTGGGCCAGCTCTATTTCGTGCACCCTGCCGGGCTCGAAGCTTGCTACCCCAACACCCTGCGGATCACAAGCCGCGGCGCGGAACGTGAGCGGTCTCAATGGCACCGAGGCCGGTGCCGAGGTTGGGGGCGACTTATCCCCATGGCTGCTTCCTGCTCCCATCTGCGATCGTCGCCGCAAGCCACGACTCAAAGCAGGGCAGAAAAGAGCCCCGGCCACGCGCGCTGAAGGACAACCCAGCACGCCTCCACATTGATTGCCTCTCACCGATGCATCTGCCACGATTGGATCCTCCGCATGCCGATTGCTCGACACGACTGGTTCCCGCTATCGGTAGTCGCCGCATGGTCGCGGGCAATAAATAGCCAACCGCCGGCTCGTGAGCGCGGTTCGGATCCGGCAACCGACCGTGCGCAGGCCCTTTACAGCGTGGCAGTTGACAAGTTTGCCGCGGCGGCTCCCCTTGGTGGGCGCCGAGCTGGTTTAAAGCCGATTGCCAGAAGAGCGGGCCGTGGGAACGCCCGGCGCATGATCGCTCTTGGCGGCGCGCGCAGACGCCGGGAAACAAAGTTGGTGGTTCGAGGCCCGATCGTCTGGTTTGGAGGTCAACCTTCGCCGGCGCGGTTGCACGGCGGCGAGTTTACAGGGGCAGACCGCCTGTTCTTGAGCAGAGGCGCAGAGGGCACACAAACCGTGTAAGGCTACGTCGAAAGGACCAGCGCCGAATCCTGCGCGGTTGATTTGATCCTGAAGCGCCTCGGTCAGGACAGGTTCGGCCGACACAGGCTGGATGGCTCCACAACAACGGCATATCAAAAACACTTGGGGCTCCTGCCACAGGTTGAGCATGCAGAAGCTCGTTCGGGGAGGCATCCCGACCGAACGAATCACTCGAGCTGCTTGCAGAAGCATAACGGTTCGATACACGGTACTGCTGTTCCACCGGCCTCGCAGCGTATCTGCCGCCAAGAGATTGGCTAACGCTATGGGGCGGTCTTGTCGGGCCAAAAACTCCAACACCGCCCGGCGCACCGGGGTCAGACGTATCCGCAGCCGGGCACAAGTCTCCAAGGCCAGGCCAAGACGATCCGCGACCTTGCTCACGGCATCAAGAGGCGAATCCGAAGGCGGTAAAATCGGCTCGAGGCCCCGTCGGAAACCGGCCGCGGATCTTGGACAATGACCTCCTCCAACATGTCCGCCTGCACGGTTTGGACGTTGCCATTCAGCCGCAAGCCCACCGGTTGCTGCACGTCCTCCGACACTTCGACCCACCACTCGAGGTCGGAGGCTTGCAAGGAGCGCCAGTACCGCAAAGCGCCGTAGGACACACGATCACGCACGACCTTCAAGGCCTGCGGTAACCGGGCTCGCATGGAGACGTGGGGATCCAAGCCGAAACCATACTCAAAGATATTGGGGATCCCGTCGCCATCTGGATCAGCCCCCGGGCCGATCAAGTCTGATTCGCAGGCACAGGGCCAATGATTGGTGACCCAACGTTCGAACGGACGGAGCGGGAGGACGTGAACCGTAAAAGGGGTGACCGGCGTCCGAATGAGCTGGCTCCGATCCGCAAGTCGGCCTTCAGCTTGAAAAAGCAGCCGATAAGTTCCGCTGGCGGTAAAGCCCCAGTTCAAATGCAAATGGCCGCCAGCGGGCAACAAGACCCGATCGCTTCCGTCGACCCCGTCCCGCGTGTCCATCCAAACCAACAACCGGCCGCCAGCCTCCGCCTGCCATAACAAAAACTGGCCTGGGCCTTCCACTCCCTTCAGACGCACCGTCAGTGGTTCGGGAAAGTGCTCAGTTTCCAAGTCTTCAGCGGCAAGTCCCACATACGGAACCTCAGGGTAGGGATTCTGCGGCAAAATCCAGATCGGGTCGCCCTCGCGACCAAGCGTTGTCCCAGCCGGCAAGCGGAATTGCATCCACTCCGGACAGACTACAGCGCACTCGTTGCTGGCGAAAATGCCACCCCCGGTGCCTCGGCTCGACGCCACCAGGCCGAGCGTTTCGTCAATCCGGTTCCATTGCACGAACAACAAATCGACATGCTCCCGCGTGAAATATGCACACACAGCATGCAAGCCGATCGTGCTCCCCATTAGAATCCCCAGCCAGCGCAAGAATCGTGCGCCAAACCAGCGGCAAGAGGAGGTCCACCACTTAGAGGTCCTCATAAAGGCCCCTCCATACAAGTTGGCCGCGGCCCAATTTGAATCCCAGCGGATTGGATCGGGTGGAGTCGGGTCACGCTTCCCTGCGTCCCCAGACAACGCCCATTGTCCGGGCCCGCTGCCGCGCGGTTACGCAACCAAAACCACAGCGCCGCGCCAACGCTCAGCAACGCAGCTAAACCCGGCTCAGGCACAGGCGCCACCTCGAATCGGAAGGCCACAGGCGCGCTTGCAAGGAAGCCACCCCCTGCTGCCAAGGTGCCCGAAGCAACAAAGCTCAATTGATATGATCCCGGCGCAGTAAAAGCCCAATGAGCGTGACGATGCTGCCCTGCTGTCAACGGAATCCGATCGTTGCCGTCGACGCCATCGCCCGAGTTCATGAATAGCTGCGGTGTCCCAAAGGGGTCGGTCTCGTATAACGCAAACTGACCCGGTCCCTGTACGGACTCCAAAGTCAACATGACTTGATCTCCGGTAAAAACGCCCGTGCCGAGCTCTTCCGCCCCCAATCCCAAGAACAGCAGATTCGGATCGTGATTCTGGGGCAGAATCCAGACGGGACTGCCCGCTGATCCCAAAAAGCTCCAGACTGCACCAGTCGGGACCGTGTTGCTGGCGGCGATTACGTCCACACTCAGCACAACCTCCTCGGGCTCAAATTTACCCAAACTGCCGTGATGAATGTGTAACTCCCAGACTCCATTTTGATAATTGACACCCAAATCCGCGTGGCCATGCCAAAGCCACGTCTGGCCGGACAACGACACTGCCGCGAGCAATCCCGCAGCGCTCGTCAGGAGCACACTTTGCGACCGCCGAGCATGCCGGGCGGCCCGGAGCAAGATCCCATGCATAACTGTCTGCGTTTGTGTCATAACCTTACCTGCGATGATTTTGTGGGCGCCACCCGACCCAGCTTATCGCGGAGGCCGGGCTGGGTTATCGCCGGCCTCCAAGCGCGCCCGGAGCTTGGTGGCGGCGATTGCTTCAACGTGAGCATCTGCAAAGAGATAATTTGCGGAGCCTTCATGACGATCGGGCTGAATATCAGCCAGCACAGCCGGCCAACCCTGATCCCATCGCCGCGAATGGGCATGGTCGTTAAGCACGTGCGCGCCGGCCCCGTCCGCAATTTCCATGGCAGTCATCGTCTGGGCCGGCTTTGGGATGGTCTGCAACCGACGGCGGGATTCCAGCACACGGCCAAAAGGATCCAGAAGATCCACGAATACAAATTCATTCAAAACATAACTGGACGCTTGGTTGGACCGCCGGGCCGGCCCTTTCGGATCCGACGGGCAAATGCGAATCCGGTCCACACCCGCCAAGTAATCGGAGAGTTGAAAAATCCAGGACTCCTGGCTGCCCCTCCCGTGCGTGGTCGTGGGCAGCCAACCACCGTGATCATCGGCATACAATTGCATCGCAATGCCGATCTGCCGCAAATGATTCATGCAAGCTGCCTGCCGACCACGCGCTGCAGCGCGACCCAGCGCGGGGAGCAACAGACCCACCAAAAGGGCAATGACGGCCAGGACTACGATAAGCTCAACCAATGTAAACCCCGACCGCCGGCCTATAGATCTTCCCTCAAACATACAGCACGCTTTGCGTTTGTTCGCCTCACGGGCAAAGTCGGGACCGTAATGGGCCGGCCGCAAACACCGGCGGATGCAACCGCCGCGTCAGTCAATCAACAACCAGACCTAAACCCACGCGGGAGGCGGTCTGCCATTCAAGTGGGATCAGGGAAGAATTTCGGGCGGAGCCCGGCAGGGCGGAAGCTGGCAAGCGACCAAGCCTTGAGGCCGCTCGTACACGGGAAATAACGAAGAGGCCACACCTCCCCCATATTCAACGCTCACATGGGAGAGTGCCAGCTCCACCTGACCGCCGGCCAAAAGTGTGGCAGCACACGTGTGATCGGGTTGGTCTGCATCAGAGCAAACCTCATGGTGAAGCGCCCCAAACTGCGTCAAGGCCAACACCCAAAGGAACAGCGCCAACATACTGCCTGCGCCGCAGGTGCGCAGACTTCGCGCTTTCCGAATGGGTGCCTGCATGCAACTCATCACAGCAACACGAACCGACCACAATTTGGCTCAGTTGACAATAGAGACTTTTGCAAGCTATTTGCAAAATCCCCCATGCCAAACCATGGGCCAATGTCGCTTTTATCATCGACCGATCCAACCGGCAACTTGAGTCCGAGCCCACTGAGAAGCACGGGCGCCAGCCCCCGTGAGCCCTTGTGCAAAGATTCAAGCCTTCCGTAGCGCACCAAAAGTCAAGGGGCCTCTTCTGCCGTGTCTGCCAAACGGGTGCAAATCAAGAGCGGGAGGTCGTCCTCCCCCTCCACCTCATGGTCTGAGTGCTCGATAATGCAGAACTACAGGCACGGGAGTCGGTCTGGTGGGTGATTTTAGGACATGGGCGGCGGGGAGGCATCGTCCTGGCAGCAGCGTCTGAGCGGAGACAACCTCCGCAAACTGTAACCTCTGCGGGGAGATAATGCTTTCGGGAAGTGGGACAACCACCAAGAGCCATATGCCCCACCCAGCCCTTGCACTCTGGGCCCCACGGTCCAACCTAAGCTTCACGGATTGGGATGTAGGAAATAGCTAACCAGCGTAAAGGCATGCCTGATTCGTGGCTGATCGTCCTTTGGAGCTGCATCCCGAGCGCACCCCCGTCGGTGCGCGTCCCGGTTTGTTCTGTCGGTTCATCCTGAAGTGCCGTGGCGGGGGGACTACCGACTATCAGCATCCCGATATCTATTTGGTCCGAGCCCCCCAGACGGGCTTAGGTGCCGGGGATTGAATGCACAATGCAAATCGTTTCGTTTGCTTGCCCGAGTCGGGGCTGGCGTCTGCAGCGGGAATCTGGTATAGTGGTTGTCATTCAAAGGCTAATGAAGTTCTTTTGAAGGTTGAGGGCACAACTTGACCGATCGGTTCCTCTCCTCAATAGATTGTGCTCCGACAACAACCGGACCCCACTCTGTTGTGGCTTTGCGCTTTACGGATGGGGTTAGCTCTGATTCGCTGAAGCAGCGCATGTATTTGAAGAGTCTGACGTTGTTGGGGTTCAAGTCGTTCCCCGAGAAGACGACCATAACGTTCCAACCGGGCGTGACGGCCATTGTGGGGCCGAACGGTTGCGGCAAGTCGAATATAGCCGATGCCATTCGCTGGGTCTTGGGCGAGCAGTCGGCGCGCGCTTTGCGCGGCAACGAAATGGCTGACGTCATTTTCAACGGCACGGATGTTCGCAAGCCGTTGGGGATGGCTGAGGTTAGCCTGACGCTGAGCGGGGTCGATCAAGCGGCCTTGCGAACCGCTGGACTCAACTTGGATTTTCATGAGCTGACCATCACGCGCCGGGTCTATCGGGACGGCGGCAGCGAGTATTTTCTGAACCGAGTGCCCTGCCGATTGCGGGATATTCAGCAGTTGTTTGCCGGCACTGGCATGGGTCGGGTTAGCTACGGCATTATGGCCCAAGGCAACATCACGCAGTTGCTTTCTAGCAAACCGGAAGACCGGCGCATGGTGTTTGAAGAAGCGGCCGGCATCACACGATTCAAGGCGCAGAAGCGGGAGGCAGTGCGTAAGTTGGAGGCCACGGAACAAAACCTGGTGCGCATTTCCGACCTCATTCGCGAGGTCAAACGCCAAATCGGATCGCTCCAACGCCAGGCGGGCAAGGCCCGGCGTTACAGGGCATTGCAAGCGGAGTTGCAACATTTGGAAACCCAATTGGCCCGGCATCAATACGACGTGTGGCAAGCTGAACAGAGGGAGTGTGAACGCGCTTTGGCTGAGTGTCAGGAGGCGATCGGCCGGGTGGAAGCCGCTGTGGCAGCCCGGGAAACCGAGCTGGTGGCACGCCGGGAAACCCTGAGCCGCCACACGGAAGAATTGAATCAACTGCATCAGGCAAAAGCTGGGATTCAAGCGTCTATTGACGCACGGATGCAACAAATCGCGTTCGCCGAGCAGCGGATCCGAGAGCTCATGAGCCGTGATCAACAAGCCCATGCCGACCTGGCTCAACTGGAGCAACAACAGCAGGCGGCGTCGCTGGAGCAGGCCTCTCTCCGAGAAAGGCTCTCGGAAGTTGAACAATCGGTCCATGCGCTGGAAACCGCGCATGCCGAGCGGTTGGCATCTCTTCGCGCCTTGGAGGAATCACTTCGCTTGCAGAACGAAACTCTGCGGCAGGCACAATCCGCCGCGATGACATTGGCTCACGAGCTGGCCCGTTTGCGCAATCAACTCCACCAGGTGGAGGTCCAGCAACAAAGCCGCGCGACCCAACTGGAAAAGCTGGCGGCTGAACAGATTCAGCTTCGTACCGAGGATGACCGGTTGCAGGCGCGCTTGCAGGAATTTGAAGCAGTTCTCGTGCAGCACAAGCAGGACACGGACACCCGCCGACGCCAGGTCGTCGAAAAGCAGCAGCGCCTGCAACAGTTGCAGGATGAACTTGCTCAGGCCACGGCTGAATTGGATCGGCTTTTGCAGGCCCAAGCAGCCGCGCGATCGCGGCTGCGTGTACTGGAACAGCTTGAGGAGAGCCGCGAAGGCTACGATCCGGGCGCTTTGGCCGCACTCCGACAGTCACGCGACGTCCTCGGTTCACTGGCAGATCATTTGCGGGTGCCAGATCGGTACGTCGTGGCTATTGAGCAAGCCCTCGGCCATTACCTGCAACTGGTATTGACCGAGCATCCGGATTCGGCCCAAGCCATCTTGGCCCACCTGGCTGAGAACAAGGCCGGTCGCGCCAGCGTGGCTGCGCTGGCGATCCAACGTGCAGAGTCCTCTTCCGATTCCGAGCGTTCGGGAATACCGGCCTTTGCAGAGCCACCGGCCATGCAGGAGTTTGGTTCAGGCGACCGACTCGGAGGTGGGGGTCTGCTGATCCCGGCCCTGGATGTGATTGAAGTTGATCCACGCGTCGCGCCGCTCGTGCGATCGCTGCTTGGTCGGACTTACATTGTTTCCGACCTAAAGGTTGCCGTGCATCATTTCTGCAATGGCCATACCGGATGCGATTTTGTGACGTTGCAAGGCGAAATGCTGAGTCGTCACGGCGTGTTCACCGGAGGTTATCTGAACGGATCGGGACAGGGCCGTGGGCCGGCTTCCATTCTCGGACGGAAAAATCAGATCGCCGAGCTGCGGGCGGAGCTTCAGCGCTTGGAAGAAGCTGTGGCTCAAGCCGGGCGACGCCGAGGCGCTCTGGCTGGCGAACAAACCGCCTTGTTAGCGGGGCTGCAGGAAGCTCAGTCGGACCTGCGCCAACATGAGGTAACCCTGGCGTCGCATGAAAGCGAATGGAGGTCCCTGCAGAATGCTCGACAGTTGTTGGCGCGCAAGCTGCAAACCGCTGCTTACGAGGCTGAGGAGTTGCAGCGGCAGCTGACGGAAGGTCAGCAACGGCGATCGGCGCTCTCCGCTCAAATTGCTCTTCATGAGGAGCAAGAACGCGCCTTAAAAACGCAGGTTGAGGATCACCTGGCCCGGCTCGAAGAGTTGCGTCAACAACGCGAGCAGGCCCAGGCAGCCGTCAGTGACGCCCGAGTGGCTCTGGCCGCCAATCAGCAACGTTTGGCGGCGGTTCAACAACAATTGGCCGCTGCGGAAGGGCGGCGGCTGGATCTGCAGATGCGTGTCGATCGGATCCGGCACGAGCAGGCCGAAAGTGTCCGGCTCAAGGCTCAAGTGGAGCACGAGCGACAGGTCGCCCAGGCGGAATGCGACCAACTGCAAGCCCGGCTCACGCATCTTAATGAATCATTGGCCGCACGGGAGCAGGAACGCGCCTTTCTGGAAACTGCCGTCGCGGAAACCGAGCAGCAATTGCGTGAGCAACGACGTCGCTTGGCGGAATTGCAGGAACAACGCAACCGACTCGAGCTGCAGCGCGCCCAAAGCCAACTGCTAATTGAAAACCTCACTCAGCGCATCCTGGAGAAGTACCAGGTCCACCTGCAAGACATACGGAGTGAATGTATTTCCATTACCTACGCAGAGGAAGGGCCGGCCCGCGTGCAGGTGTTGACCCCCGAAGAGATGGCCCAAGCCGGTCTAGCCACGGACTGGCAGGCGGTCGCCCGCCAGGTCGAGGACCTGCAAAAACGGCTTAACGAAATGGGTGCGGTCAATCTTGTCGCCATCGAGGAATACGAAGAAGCCGAGCAGCGTCATCATTTCCTCTCGCAACAGTACGAAGAGCTTGTGGAAGCACGGAAACAACTGTTGGAAGTGCTTCAGCGAATCAACACGGAAACACGCCAAATGTTTTTGGACACCTTTGAGCGGATCCGACGCAACTTCGCCCAACTTTTCAACGAGGTGTTTGGTGGCGGCCAGGCCGATTTGCGGCTGCTGGACGAGAACGACGTGTTGGAATCTGGCATTGACATCCTGGCTCGTCCGCCCGGCAAGAAGCTTCAAACCATCAGTCTCTTGTCTGGCGGCGAACAGACCATGACGGCCGTAGCCCTACTGTTTGCCATTTACCAGGTTAAGCCCAGCCCGTTTTGTGTGCTTGACGAGTTGGATGCCCCGCTCGACGAGGCCAACATTGGCCGGTTCCTCCGGATCCTACAACGCTTCCTAAGCCAGTCACAATTCATCATCATCACGCACAACAAACGCACGATCAGCATGGCTGACGCTCTCTACGGGATTACGATGGAGGAGCGAGGCGTGAGTAAGATCGTCAGCGTTCGATTTCGGCAAGAAGAGCCGTTGTCAGCTACTGCTACGGAGGCTAGTCCAGTTTCGTTGGCCGAGCCCGCGATGTCTCCGACCCCGGTGTCTACCACGGACGACCCGGAAACAGCCGCACTGGCCGGAGCTGTGCCCTGAACTGCGGTCGCTGTCTGGTCTGGAGAGATCCTTGCCTCCTACTAGCGCTCAACGGTGAACAGCTTGCGGTCGAAACGCCGATCCAATCTCACCGGCCGCCGAGCGGGTAAGAGGCCCGTTGCGGGGGAACGTGCATCCACAGCGCGTTGGGATTGCCTTTGGGCCGCCTCAGCCGCGCCATCGAAGCCACCACTCCGGGGGCAAATCGGGGCACCGGCGCCGTGCTGTCAACGTCCGAGAAGTTGGGCTCGGTATTGTGTGGGCGACTGTCCCAAGATCTTCTTGAAGACCCGGTTGAAATGCGTGAGAGACTGAAAGCCCACTTCAAATGCGATCTCGCTGACTCGCAAATTCGGATTCAACAACAGGTTTTTGGCTTTTTCGATCCGCACGCGGGACAGGTAATCCGTGAAATTGATGCCGGTGTACTTCTTGAAAACCTTGCAGAAGTAAAACGTGCTTGTGTTGACAGCCTTAGCGACCCGACTCAGCGAAAGGTCCTCGGCCATGTGTTCCAGGATATATTCCTTGGCCCGCGTAATCACCGGTGGTTCCGCATTTCTTTGCTGCAACAGCACCTGATTACTGATCATCGCCAGGTGCTGGGCGAAGATGGTCAACAACCGCACGACCGATTCATGCTGACGCGGTGGGATGATGCGCGTCTGGAAAAAGGCCTCCTCCAGCCGGCGTCGGTCGTATTCCAAGCCCCATGCGTCCAAGGTTCGACATACACGCGCAAACTGCCTGCGAGTGGGTCGCTTCCGAAACACTTGTCCGGTCTGTAAAAAACCGATCACCTGATTCCCAAGGCGAATCGGTACAGCCGTGTCGCTGAGTCCGGCAAAGCAATTGATGGTGCGCGCTCCTTCTACAGCCATGGCAACCAAGCGTTCCTGCACCTGTAAACAGGCCGCGCACGTCCGACTGCGTTCCGACATCAAGCTGCAAAATGGGCTTTCGTACCGTTTCCCATGATGAGAAAGCCGCCAACTTTCTACCGGTCGGAGGGAAACCACCAGACCTGTGGCTTCCGAGAAGGCACGCTCATATTCCTGATAGACCTCGGAACGCAAGAGCGCTTCAATCAAGTTGCGACTTTCAGCCGGATCCATCAAAGTGGCTCGCGGTGTTGCCCCTTCCCCCACCGCAGCCCCTTTTGCAGCCGAGATCGTCGCCCCGTCGGACGAAGTTGGTCCGGAAGCCTTTTGCTCAGGTGAGCACTGAGCAATGGTTGTTTGCATGTCGCCAAAGTACGCTAAGCCCCGCAGCCCTACAAGTGCCAGACTTGGAGTTTTAGAGAGGTCTGTCCGGCAGGGCGGAGCTTCCTCGCCGGTCGGGCTGAAACCTTGCAGGCGTTAATGGCCTGCTTATGTTGCTGCGGAGATGCATGAAAGAGTTTTTTGAAGTGCTTGAGCATCGGCGCTCCATCCGGGCTTACCAAAACCGCCCGCTGGAGCCGGGTCAGTTGGATCGGATTCTCCAAGCAGCCCAACGTGCACCTTCAGCCGGGAACCTCCAGGCATATGAAATTGTGGTGGTGCAGGATGCGGCCACACTTCACGACCTGGCGCGGCTTTGCTACAACCAGATGTTCATTGCCCAAGCCGCGGCTGGTCTGGTTTTCTGTGCTGACCCAGCCCGCTCAGCCAACCGGTACGGGCCGAAGGGTGAAACACTTTACGCCGTGCAAGATGCGACCCTTGCCGCAGCTTATGCTGAGCTGGCGGTGGCGGCTCTGGGATTGGCCACATGCTGGATTGGTGCATTTGACGAGGTCGAACTTGCGCGACGGTTGAAACTCCGAGCGGAGCTACGCCCCGTGGCGCTTTTGCCTATCGGTTGGCCGGCTGAAGATCCGCCCCGCACGCCGCGGCGTCCTGCCCAGGAAGTGGTACATGTATACCGGCCCTGATGCCGTCCGAACTTTGGCTCAATGGCTTCGGGAAAGTGGTTCTGCGGGCTCTGGAAGCGGGAATGCGCTCGGTGGATGGAGTCAAGGCAGGCACCCGCAACACGAGTCCACATTCAAAAGGGGCACGCACGCCGGCCGATTTGGGAAGTACCGGGACTTGAACCACGCTTAGAGGGTTTGCAACCGTTTTTTCCAACGCTCCCAAGCCTCAGCCCGCGCCTGACGATTCTCTGGCGAAGCATCCGGCGCTTCCCCCGCCCGCATGAAGCCGTGTCCCGCCCCTTCATACACTACCACTTCAAAAGTTTTGCCGAGTTGCTCCATGGTGCGACGCAGGGCGGGCAAACCGGCGTTTACACGCGCATCATTGCCCGCGTAGAATCCGTACACAGGTCGCTGGATCCGTGCCAGCTCTTCCTCTTTGTCCGGACCAGTTCCGTAAAAGACAAAAAACGCCCGCGGCTCCGTGCTCAGGGTCGCCAAGCGAAAGGCCTGAGCGCCACCCCAACAGAATCCGGCCACAGCGACTCGGCCATTACAGGCGGGCAGCTGGCCGACATATCGGATCACCGCCTCCAAATCGCCGATGATTTGTTCCTGCGGCAACGCCCCAACAGCCTTACGCGCAGCATCGGGACCGCCCCATTCGGCGGTTCCGCCTCCGCCGGGTGCCGTGCCGGACAACAAATCTGGCGCCACAGCCAAGTAACCAGCCTCGGCCAATTGATCAGTCACGCTACGCACCCAGTCCGTCAATCCGAAGATCTCGTGAATGACAATGACGGCCGCCGTTGGCTTCGGTCGTTCCGGATAGGCCACAAAACACTGAACGGCTCGTGTATCCCTTTGAACCTTCACCCATTCCAAGTGCCGCGGCGATTGTTCCAGCCTGGCCCGAGCCCAATCCTGCGCAGCTACCTCCGCGGTCCAAATGCTCACCCATAGTCCCGCCGAAAAAGTGCCGATCCCTAAGGCCCGAGCCAACCTCGATTGAATCCGAGCCTGTGCGTGCCGGCCCCTCACAGATGCAACGACCATTGTTTTCATGAGCCGCACTAAAACTGCATCAAATCTAGGGTCCTCGCGCAAGCTTGGATCCCGAAGTGGGATCGGCAATGAATGCAGCTTGGTGTCCCGTTTTGGCATCTGGCATTGGGCAAAGCCTGAACAAAAGGGTCACATCTTGGGCCGGCGCCTGACTATAGACCCAAGGAATTGTGGGTAAAGGTTTGATCAAATCAAAGTCACTGCGCCAACGAGCATGGCACGTCTTATGCTATCACTGCCCCAGAAGGCTAGTGCCCTCATCCTGACGGGGGAGGATCCGAAGCGGATTTTGGAAAGGCTGCAACATGACGCCGATGCAAACAAAAGCAGCCGCGGGGCGGGAGACAGGTCACCCCGACGCCAAATCGCGAGGGGGATCGCCGGGTGCTGCGTCGGGGCATACGGAACCGTGCGTGGCCGGCAAGCCTCAGCCAAGGACGGCAGCAGGCGACCTTGGGGTAAACGGCATCGACTTTCAGTTATTGGCCGAGGCCATACCTGTCGGGTTGTTTGTCTGTGAAGAAAAGAGGCTTCTCTTTACCAACGAGGCGTTTCGAAACCTCTGGGGTCGTCCCGTCCTTGGCGAGGAAGCGTGTTCGGAACTGGCCTCGGGGTTGGTTGAGACCGACCGGCCCGGGTTTCTGGAAGCTTTCCCATTGGCTCAAGACGGGTCTGAAGGGACGGTCCGGTATGAAGGACGGCTGGCAACGGGAGATGAGACTGCGTTGCGGGTGGAGGTTTATTTTCGGCGCCTGGTTGTGGAGGGGAGGTGTTTGGTGGTGGGCACGGTGCAGGATGTTACCGAGCGCCGAGGTTGGGAGGAACGGCTTGCCACCGAGCGGTCGATCCTCCGCACCTTAGTGGATCACTTGCCTGTCGCCATCTACCTCAAGGATACTGCCGCCCGTAAGACGTTGGTCAACCCTGTGGACCAACGAAATTTGGGCGTGCAGTGCGAGGCGGAGGCGTTGGGGCGCACGGATTTTGAATTCTTCCCGCGCGAGCAGGCGGAGGCGTTTTACGCAGATGACCTGCGGGTTCTGACCACGGGACAACCGGTGCTTAATCGTGAAGAGCGCATCACGCGTCCGGACGGGTCCCAGGGCTGGTTGCTGACTTCAAAAGTGCCGTTGCGCGATGCACAGGGCCGGATTGTGGGGCTGGCTGGCATTGGTGTGGACATCACGGAACGCAAGCGAGCGGATGAACAAGTGCGTCTCTTTGCTGCGCAGTTAGAACGCAGCAACCGGGAATTGCAGGACTTTGCCTACGTGGCTTCGCATGACCTGCAGGAGCCGCTGCGCAAGATCGTGGTTTTCGGCGAGCGTCTTGTGGAGCGGTACGGCTCGCAATTGCCGCCGGAAGCGCGGGACTATTTGGAGCGGATGCGCCGGGCTGCCCAGCGCATGCAGACGCTCATCAACGACCTCTTGGCCTTCTCGCGTGTGACCACTCGCGCGCGCGATTTTGAGCGCGTGGCCCTTCGACAGGTTCTCGAGGACGTTCTGTCTGACCTTGAAGCCCGGATTGAGCAAACACGGGCAGTCATCACGGTGGAGGCTCTGCCTGAAATCGAGGCGGATCCCCTTCAGATACGGCAGCTTTTCCAAAACTTACTGAGCAACGCGCTCAAATTTCGGAAGCCGGACCAATGCCCGCAAATCCGCGTTTGGGCCGAGTGTTTTACCGGACCGCGGCCGGATGGTGGACCGGACGCACCCGCTGAGTCTCTCTGTCGTGTGTATGTGAAAGACAACGGTATCGGGTTCGACGAAAAGTATCTCGACCGGATCTTTAATGTCTTCCAGCGACTGCACGGTCGCGGAGAATACGAAGGCAGTGGGATCGGTCTGGCTATTGCGCGCAAAATCGTATTGCGGCACGGCGGTCAAATCACCGCTCGGAGCCAGCCGGGAGAAGGCGCTACCTTCATCGTCACCCTGCCCGTCCACCAACCCAAACCGACCCATCCATGAAAGGCAAGGAACGACCCATCATCATCCTGATGGCAGACGATGATCCGGACGATCGCGAGTTAACACGCGAGGCCTTCCATGAAAGTCGGCTTGCCAACGAGTTTCATACGGTCGAAGACGGTGAGGCCCTGCTCGATTATCTGCATCGTCGAGGCCGGTTTGCCCATCTTAACGGCACGCCTTTGCCAGGTTTGATCCTGTTAGACTTGAACATGCCGCGTAAAGACGGACGCGAAGCACTGCGGAAGATTAAGAGCGACCCACAATTGCGGCGAATCCCCATCGTCGTGCTCACCACGTCAAAAGCTGAGGAAGATATCTTGCGCAGTTACGATCTGGGGGTCAATTCGTACGTTACCAAACCGGTCACTTTCGCTTCCTTGGTTGAGCTGGTTCGCGTTCTCGGCCGTTATTGGTTTGAAGTTGTGGAGTTACCTCCGGAAGAATGAGGAGCAGCTCCCATGACACTTCCGGTCGTACATGTGCTCTTCGTGGACGATGATGAGGACGATTACATCCTCACGCGGGAGCTGTTGACGCGGCCAGGTTTGACCACTCGTTATGAACTGCACTGGTGCCCGCACTACGAAGAAGCGCGGCAAGCCTTGGGTGGGGGTGAATTCGATCTTTGCTTGTTGGACTACCGCCTGGGAGTGCGGACCGGGCTGGAACTGTTAGAAGAAACTCGTGGCCTGCATCAACGTCCCCCGGTGATTCTTCTCACCGGCCAAGGCGACCCTTCTGTAGATCTGGCCGCCATGCAGGCCGGGGCTGTGGAGTACTTGATCAAATCGGAACTCACAGCCGAGGGGCTAGATCGTGCCATTCGCTATGCGTTGGAACGTCGCAAAAACGAGGAACGGCTACGACGGGACCGTGACCTCATCGGTCGAATCATGGAGACCAGCCCGGTGGGTATTGTGGTGACGGATCGCTTGGGTCGTGTCACCTTCGCGAATGCGAGGGCGGAGCAGGTGCTGGGCGGAAACCGTGGAGCTGGAGCCGTTATACCCCACCTTTCTGAATGGCCGTTGCTGAACGCCGAAAGTGGCGCTGCGCATGCCCCGGGAGTGACTTTGAAACAGGCTTTGGAAACCGGCAGGCCGGTCCACGATTTGCGCGGTCTGTGGGACGATGGTCAACGGCGTTTGATCGTTTCCATCAACGCAGCGCCCTTGATGGACCCTGCCGGAGGCATTGAAGGCCTGGTGGTCACCGTGGACGATATCACCGAACGAGTCCACCTCGAAGAGCGGCTCCGACAGTCTCAGCGGATGAAATCCATCGGTCAACTGGCCGCCGGTGTGGCGCATGACATCAACAATGTGCTGACCGTCATCCAAGGTCACGCTGAACTGCTGCGCGAAGCCATCCCGTCGGGCCGGCCCGAGGAACGTTCCGTTCGCCAGATCTGCGCGGCTGCCGATCGTGCCGCCCGGTTTGTCCGACAACTGTTGTTGTTCAGCCGCAAACAAGTGGTGCAATTCAAGCGGTTGGATCTGGGGCAGGTGTTGCACAACCTGGCGCCCATGCTGTCCCGACTGCTGGGCGAAGACATCCATTTGGAACTGGATTGCACCGAATCGATTCCGCCCATTGATGCAGATTTGGGCATGATCGAGCAGGTAATCTTGAATTTAGCCGTCAATGCCCGCGACGCCATGCCCAGGGGCGGCCAGCTCCGTCTGGCGACAAGCCTTGTCTCCGTTCAGGAAGCCGAAGTCGTCCGCCGAAGCGCACCCCGGCCGGGCGCTTACGTATGCCTGACGGTTACGGACACCGGCTGCGGAATGGATGCCGCGACGCTGGCCCGCATTTTTGAGCCGTTTTTTTCCACCAAGGAGACCGGCAAAGGCACCGGCCTAGGTCTGGCCACCGTGTACGGCATTGTCAAACAGCATCAGGGTTGGATCGAAGTCACCAGTCAGGTTGGCCTGGGCAGTACCTTTCGGGTCTATCTGCCAGCCGCTTCCGGCCCCGCCGGCGTTTCACAAGATACAGAGTTTCAGCGCCGACCTCGCGGCCGGCGGCAGGAAAGCATTCTGGTGGTGGAAGACGAACCGGACCTGCGTGAGCTTGTGCAGGAAGTGCTCTTGGCCTGCCAGTACACGGTCTACACCGCGGCCACTGGGCTTGAAGCACTGGGCCTATGGGATCGCATCGGCGGTGGTGTGGACCTTCTGTTGACGGACGTGGTCATGCCACAGGGAATCGATGGCCACGAACTGGCCGAACGGCTCCGCCAACGCAAGCCCGATTTACGGGTCATTTACACCAGCGGCTACAGCGGGAGCTTGGCTGGACGTCAGCTTCAACTTCGAGACGGATGGTTCCTGCCCAAACCCTATCGGCCGGGGGTCTTGGCCCGCGTGATTCGGGCCTGTTTGGACAGCCCGATTGGTGCACCTCCGCCCCCCGACTTGGATTCCGTGCTCATCGAAGCTGGCGGCCGGCTTACAGCTCCGGAAGCTTGTGGCTCTGCCTCTGAAGCGCACGCAGCCGCTTCGTCGCGCTCAGACCAATGAATCGGGTTACAAGGGGAAGTCACCAACCGAAGACAAAGGCCAAAAGGCCAGCCCAAAGTAACGATGGCAAATAGGACGCCACTTCAATCCGGCGCACTTCCAGGATTAAAAGCGCCACTGAAAACACCAACAGACCGGACGTGGCGCAAACCGCTGCCGACGCATTTCCGCTTTCCAACCACGGCTCCATCCACCACAAAACCAACGTCAGTGTGCCCTGAAACGCGAGCACTGCTACGGCCGAAAGCATCACGCCGACGCCCCAAATCTTCACAAAACCCATCGTTGCCAAGCCGTCTATAACTGCCTTCAAGAACAGCGGGGATGGATCTCTTCCCAATACTTCTGCCACCGGCCCCAAAATCGCCAGCGGGGCCGCGCAGTACAGAGCCGTGCAAACCACAAAACCTTCCGTCCAATGTGCCCCTGCGCGCCCGCTAGCTGCTTCCATTTTGGCGCGAGCATAGCGCCCTAGCGCATTGGATCCCCGTTGCAGGTGCAACCACCGACCTGTCAACCGACCCAGGGCCAGCGCCATCATCACCAGTAGGAGCTGTCCTAAAATGGCCAGGATTGAACCGTCCAGGTGGCGCCATGTCAGCCGCAATCCGAAGTACACGGTCAACATGAACAGCACGATCTTCAGCCAACCTTCCGTAGCTGGCCGCAGACCGCGTCGCATGGCCCATCCCGCTGCGCCACCCAGCAGGATCCCGATCATATTAGCCAAGGTGCCTGTCACGAACCCGACCTAACCACGAGTCGACGGCAACGAGAAGATCAAAGATGAGGTCCGTCCCGCCCGGGCGGTTTACGGCCCGCGCGCCCGCGATGGCGATCTCCGCCGGTTTCGCTGCCCGGTGACGCATCTTGCCCCGCACATGCCGCTGCATTCGGAAAAGGCATTCCCAAATCCTATGACAACGGTTTGGCAGGAATCGGCACTCGCGCCTGCGATCTAAAGACCCTTTTTCGACATCTGGCGGGGGAAAACCAGATCCGGTCTGGCAAAGGCTCGATCAAGCTTCAAGCACGGGGGCGGGACACCTTGCCCGTTGCCATCTTGTTACGAACCTGAACTGGCCGTGCTTCAGCAAACCGCATACTCTCAGGGCTCCATGGTCCGACTCATTCTATTTGACATCGACGGAACATTGATTCGCACGGCTGGAGCAGGCGTCGGCGCTTTCATCCAGGCCTTGGCGGACGAATTTGGCATTCGGGACGGAATGGACCGTCTTCGGTTTGCCGGCCGCACCGACACAAGCCTCGTTCGCGAAATCCTACACGCTCATAGCATTCATGCGACGACTGAACATCTCCAACGGTTTTTTGACCGCTATGTTTTCCTCTTGGAGGAACGGCTACAGCGGCTGGGGGGCGAGATTCTTCCCGGGGTGTTATCTTTCTTGGATGGTCTGCAACAGCTCCGACCTGTGCCGGTGGTCGGTCTGCTTACCGGTAATATCCGACTCGGCGCAGAAATTAAACTTCGGCATTTCGGTTTGTGGGATCGGTTCCAGATTGGCGCCTTTGCCGATGACGCGGAAGACCGAGCCGTCATTGCAGCCCTGGCGCGACGCCGCGGAGAACGGCGACTCGGACACCCCTTACATGACAATGAAATCCTCGTGGTCGGCGACACGCCGCACGATATCGAGTGCGCGCGCGCGATCGGGGCCCGCATCTTGGCGGTGGCGACGGGGGAATTCGGCTTGGACGACCTCAGGCTGCACCGGCCGTGCTGGCTGGTCCAAAACCTCGGGGAGATCGCACCCGAGCTTGTGTGCGCGTGAGTTGGCTCCAGCCCATGCACCCCGCTATGCAGTGTCGTGTGGATTGGCTCGCTTACGGCCGACCTTCTTTCAAAAAACCAAGCGTCAGGGCGTGAGCCATGGAGCGCGTGCGCTTTCGGACTCGACAGACTCGCTTCTCAGCCACGTTGGCTTGACGGTCCCTCCCCCCTCCCGTAGGTTCGGCCGTAACGTGGGAGATTCGCCTATGTACCTGAACAATTTCCTTGTGCCCATGGTCGTGGAACAAACCGGCCGGGGCGAACGCGGGTATGACATCTATTCGCGGTTGCTGGTTGACCGCATTGTGTTTCTTGGCACACCCATTGACGACATGGTGGCCAATTTGGTCATCGCGCAACTGCTCTTCTTGCAGATGAGTGATCCCAAGAAAGATGTGCACCTGTATATCAATTCACCCGGCGGCAGCGTCACGGCCGGATTGGCTATTTACGACACGTTGCAATACCTGACGTGCGACGTAAACACGTACTGCATTGGCCAGGCCGCCAGCATGGGTGCGGTTTTGCTAGCTGCAGGCACCAGAGGCAAACGCTTTGCCCTGCCCAACGCCCGCATCATGATCCATCAGCCCTGGGGAGGTGTGCAAGGCGCCGCCACGGATATCAGCATCCAAGCGAAGGAAATCCTCCGGCTCAAGGACCGGCTCAACGAAATCCTGGCATTCCATTGTGGGAAAAAAGTGGAAGAAGTGGCCAAGGACACCGATCGTGACTTCTACATGTCTGCCGAGGAAGCCCGCAACTACGGCCTCGTGGATGCCGTGGTGCAATCCCGCAGAGAAATCCCTGCTGCGCAGGAGCGGACGACCTGAGACTTCTGCCCCCTGGGTCGATCTGCGGCGCCCGGTATCTCGTGGCTCGATCCTCTTCATCCGCGGTCTGCAGTTTCTGCGGCAAAACCGCCCGCGAGGTGCGCAAACTCATTGCTGGCCCGGGCGTGTACATCTGCGACAACTGCGTGTTGTTGTGCAAGAATGTGCTGGACGCCGAGCAGGCCATGCAGGCCCGGCCAGAGCGCACGCTCGCTGTTCCCAAACCCCACGTCATCAAACGCGAGCTGGACCGCTACTGCGTCGGTCAAGAACAGGCCAAGCGAACCTTGGCCGTGGCCGTTCATAACCATTACAAACGCATCCTCAGCCGCAGCCGCGCCGTCACCCCAACTCCGGCCGGAACAGAGAAAGACCCGCATGCCGACGTGGAGCTGGAAAAAAGCAACATTCTGCTGATCGGGCCCACCGGCTCCGGCAAGACCTTGCTGGCCCGCACGCTGGCCCGCATCCTTGATGTGCCATTTGCCATTGCAGACGCCACCACAGTCACCGAGGCCGGTTACGTGGGCGAGGATGTAGAAAACATCGTTTTGCGACTTTTGCAAAACGCCGATTACGACGTCGCCCGGGCCCAGCGAGGCATCATTTACATCGACGAAATCGACAAAATCGCTCGAAAAACCGAAAACGTCTCCATCACGCGGGACGTTTCGGGCGAAGGCGTCCAGCAAGCTTTGCTCAAAATCCTGGAAGGCACCCTGTGCAATGTGCCGCCCCAGGGCGGCCGCAAGCATCCCCAGCAGGAATACATCCGGGTGGATACCACGGATATCCTCTTCATTTGTGGAGGTGCCTTTGTGGGATTGGAATCCATCATCCGACGTCGCCTGGGTCACCAGGTCGTGGGATTCCATGCGGCCAACGTTCCCGTGACCCACGCACCGGGGGACTTGCTGCCCCTGGTGGAACCGGAAGACCTGCTACGCTTTGGTTTCATCCCCGAGTTCATTGGCAGGCTGCCCGTCATCGCCACGCTTCACGAGTTGACCGAGGCGCAGCTCATTGACGTCCTCACCACCACGCGCAACGCGCTGACCCGTCAATATGCAAAGCTTTTGGCGCTGGAGGGGGTGGAACTGGAGTTCACGCACGACGCCCTTCAGGAACTGGCAGCTCAGGCTGTGCGGAAGGGAACCGGCGCACGCGCGCTCCGGAGTCTGTTAGAAAAGCTGATGCTCGACGTCATGTATGACGTCCCGCGCCATCAGGATGTCACTCACGTCAAAATCACACGCGCAGTGGTGCGGGGTGAATGTCCTCCGCTCGTGCAGCGCAAGACCGATGAACCGGCTGCCGCGTAGATTGCGGCCCGACTGCATCCGGACTGCAGGGGGAAGGGGTGTGTGCCGGCGGCCGGGACATTTCATCGCCCCAGGCTCCGGTCTACCAAAACATCCATGTCCAAAAAAACCTTGCGGCCCAGCCAGCTTTCCAGGTCCAACCGCGCGGCCTGCCCGATTTGCCGGACTCGTTGCCCCCCCGCACCGATCAGCATTCGCTGATACCGCGGATTTGCTGTCAGGATGGACGCCTTGATGTGGCAAAGGGGCTGGCCCTGCTTGTCGCGCTTCTCCTCCACTGCATGGACCTCGACGGCAGTTCGGTAGGGCACTTCATCGTCCGTCAGGAGGTAAACCTTCTCGCGAATGATTTCGCCGATCAAAAAGCGTTGATGGGCATTGGTAATCTGGTCGGGTGGATACAAGGGGGGCCCTATCGGAAGGTGGGCCAGAATGCCCTGCACAAGTGCTTCCAAACCTTGACCCGTAAGGGCCGAGACCTCGTAACATCCGGCGTATGCGTGTTGACGGGCTTTCCAGGCATCAACATAGGGCCGCTCCGGCAAGTCGCTTTTATTAAGGCAGAGCAACCGAGGCTGCGCAACGTCGCGCAATGTCTCCCAAACCATTTCGTCCTCAGGCCCAATTGCGCGGGACGGATCCACCACGTGGACCACCACGTCGATGCCCTGCAAAGCGCGACGCGCGCGCTCGTGCAAGCGGTCCACGAGCCGGCTGGCGTGGGTTTTGAAAAAGCCCGGCGTATCGACGAAGACGATTTGCCCCTCCGGCCGGTTGACCACGCCCTGAACAGGGTCACGTGTGGTCTGCGGCTTGGGCGTGACAATCGAGAGTTTCCGCCCTACCAGGGCATTCAGCAGGGTTGACTTCCCCACGTTGGTGCGGCCTACCAGCACCGCCAGCCCGCACCGGTGGGGCGTCGCTGCCCCGGTCGGCCCCGCTGCCGGGTCCTTGCTTTCGTTCATACGGTCAGGGTATGGGATGCCTGCGGCAGGGCCAAGCCCGCCTGTTTCCGGGGGAGGCGTCGGCGACCGTTGACTAACAAACTGTTGAAACCGGTCTTGGTCATCGCGGCCATCCCCGCCGCTGCACCGGTTTGGATCCGTCCGGCCGCGGCATCCAAAAATCCTGCCAGCTCAAGCCACATTCGCGGATCATGCGCAATCCATACGTGTGGGGGACCAACGCCCGGTCGGGATTATTGCTCCCCAAGGTGAACTTGACCCCGGCAGCCTTGGCCTCTCGAATGAAGTCCGGTTTGGGCAGTTCCAGTCGGCTGTTGATCTCGATCGCCACCCCGTTGCGTGCTGCCGCTTCAATGACCCGACGACGTCGTTCGGGCGTCCAAAGAGCGTCATACCGTGAAGCCAACGCATCCGGCAGGTAAGTGGGATTGGCGTAAAAATCGATGGGCTCATGATCCAGAATGTGCACGATCGTGTCCACCAAGCGATCCATGAAAGCTTGCGGATCCTCTATCTGAACTTCTTCAGCCAACCAGAGTCGCGTCCGCCGGCCGCGCGCATCGAACAAAGTCATGGCGTCCGTGAACACATAATCAAACTGCGCCACCGTGGAGGCGGAGAACAAGCGTGTCCATTCCCGACCTTCGGCCTGCAGGCCCACAAACACCGGGGTGTGACGCAGCGTCTGAAGATATGCCATCGCACCTGCGTCATTGGTGATGGCAAATCCCAGGCCGCAATTGGCCGCCAGACCGTAATTCATGCCAGTGCGGCGCATGTGTGCCAGCACTTCTTCCAGCGTCAATCCCCCTTTGAGATGCGCGTGAAAATCCACCAGGGGCACATTGGCCATGCCCAACTCGATCATTCGGCGCCAGGTTTCATCTGCCACGGGCCGCTGGATGCCTGGGGGGAGCTCGTCTGGCAAGCGTCGCACGCGAATGCGTCGGAAGGCCACACGACTTGCAGGATCATGGCCTTGGAGGGCGAATGTGCCTTGACCCAAGCGGCGTCCCGGCCGGTGACCCGGTAGCGCTGGCGGTTCTGGTTCTACATAATCCACGACCCAATGATCGTTCACGTACACCCGCACGCGCGGAGTTTCCACAACGATCCGCAAGCGGAACCACTCTTCGTCCGCCACCAACTGTTTGTGTACATTCCGCAATCCATAGAGACTGCCGGTTTTCTTCAGTTCCCAGTAACCTTGGTGCGGCTGGGCCGAGTGGTTGATCTGCACTTCAAAACCTCGAGCCGGCCAACCGGTTTCCTGCCAAGCCGTATGGAAATACAGACCGGAATTGGCCCCTGGGGCAGCAGAAATCTCCGCTTCGAGTTCAAAGTTTTTGAACTCGGGCTCTGCCGGCCCTCTGCCGACGTAATAGAGATGAGCCCGCGGTCCGTGGGCTACAATGGCCCCTTGTTCGACTCGGAATGTGGCAGGATTTTCGCTCGCCCGCCAGCCTTCGAGGCTGTGACCGTCAAACAACTCCAACCAGTCTCCGGCCTGCGCTCTACTGCCGATCGCCAAAAGCAAAACGGCCACCGTACCCTGCCAACCCCATCGCTTCATCCATGGCAGTTTGCGGGGTCTGACGCGAGGGAACAAGTCTGGCGCACCGCGTCGCTTTTCGATCCTTCCCACTTCGCAGGCTTCTCCCAAGCAGTCTTGCAAGGACCCCGAGCAGACCGAAGGATGCTGCCTGCGTGCGGCGGGTGGATCCTTGTTACTCCGTGTTTGGATAGGAGCCTAATAATTTCACGAAATTGCAATGCTCGGCCAGCAACCTCAATGCGCGGGCCACGCGTGGATCCTCCGCATGGCCCTCGATGTCAATAAAGAAGAAGTATTCCCAAGCTTTGCGCCGACTGGGACGCGATTCGATCTTGGTCATGTTGATCCGGTACCGTCGGAAAGCCGCCAAGGCGCTGTGTAGGGCCCCCACCCGATGCATCACACTGATCATCAGGCTGGTGCGGTCGTTTCCCGTGGGCGGCGTTGTCTGACGGCCCAGCACCAGAAAACGGGTCGCGTTGGTAGCGTTGTCCTGAATGTCATACTCCACCACAGGGACGCCGTATTTCTCAGCCGCCAACACGCCAGCGATGGCTGCAGCGTAACGTGTCTGACGAGCCAGTTCAGCGGAACGCGCATTAGACGAGGTTTCGATGATCTCCACTTCTGGCAGATTGGCTTGCACCCAGGTTCGGCACTGTCCCAGCGATTGTGGGTGAGCAAAGAGCTTGCGGATTTTGGACTTTGGATAGCGGCTCAGCAGGCAATGTTGGATGGGCAGCACTATCTGCGACACAATTTTCAGGTCACTGTCCACAAACATGTCGAGCGTGTGCGTGACGACGCCCTCGGTGGAATTCTCCACTGGCACCACTCCGTAGTCTGCGCGGCGTTTGCTCACTTCGTGAAAGACATCGGCAATCGTCTTCAGCGGCACGTACTTCAGACTGGAGCCAAACCGTTGAATGGCGGCCTGGTGGGTGAAGGTCGCTTCTGGTCCCAGGTAAGCCACCGTCAGCGTTTTTTCCAGCGCCAGGGCACTGGACATAATTTCCCGATAAATGGCTTGTAACTGTTCGTCCGTTATGGGCCCGCGATTCAGTCGGCAAACGCGCTTCAAAACCGCCTGCTCCCGGTGCGGCGCGTAGACTTCCTGGCCCATCTTGCGCTTCAACTCCCCAATGGCCAGCACGTGCCGGGTTCGCTCGTTCAACAACCGCACGATTTGCTGATCAATCCGGTCAATCGCTTTGCGATGATCCTGAATGTGCATAACCCGTCCGCAGAATACCGCACCCATGGTTGGCGGGGGCAGTAAAAAGTGGGTGGCAGTCTCGAGCCTGCATCCGGCCGGTCCGGCCAGTGCGCGATTGCGCGCGCGGCCGAAAAAGGGTTGGATGAGAAGCCATGGACAAAGCAGGAGCCAACGGGGTCATGTATCAGTGGCTGTGCTTTGACCTCGATGGCGTGATCTTCGATTACGACCGAGCCGAGCACGAGGCCTTGTCAAAAACGCTGCAGCGTTTCGGATACACGCTCACGGCCGAGGGGCACGCCCTGTATCGGCAGGTAAACCGTCAACTTTGGACCGCTTGGGAACAGGGCCAGATCGAGGCCATAGATCTCAAGACGCTGCGCTTTGAACGATTTCTTCAGTTGGCCCGAATCCGGGCCTCTGCCGAAGAGTTCGGTCGCTGGTATCTGGACGCACTGTCACGTGCGCATGGACTCTGGCCCGGTTGTCGGAACACGCTGCGTCTTTTGCGCGCCCGCTTCCGACTGGCCGCTTTGACGAACGGACTGCAGGCGGTTCAGCGGCCACGGCTTCGTGCCGCCGGCCTGATGCCCTTGTTTGAAGCTGTGGTTGTTTCTGAGGAGATTGGGGCTGCCAAACCGGATCGTCGATTCTTCGAGGCCGCGTGGACACGGTTGGGTCGGCCTCGGCCTGAGCAGGTTTTGATGATTGGAGACCAATGGGAAGCAGACATCACCGGTGCAGCGGCTTTCGGATGGCACACGTGCTGGTTTAACCCACGCAATGAACCTGCTCCTTCCCAACCTCCGGTCCGATGCGTTGTCCGTTCCTGGGAGGAGCTGCGCCGATGGTTGATGACCTCCCGGGCATCTGACTGAACCCCGCCGACAGGATTCGCCACTTTCCAGCCTGACCGATTGTCTCAACGTCGGCGATTCCAATACACCTTCACATTTCGGGTAGCCCGGCCGGAAGCTACCAGGTCCAGGTCTCCGTCGCCGTCCAAATCCGCAGCCGCAAGATCTTCGCACGCCATCTGATCATCCAATGAGACCGAGTCCCACAACCGCCCGTTCGCGTCGCGGCAGACAAACAGGCAGATACCCACGGTCGTCAGGCCGCGATTTCGACCTCGCCAGCCCACCACGACCTGATCGTGGCCCAACGCCAAGAAGTCGCCCGTAACCACCGCGTGTCCTTCGACGAGATTCGTTGCCAGGACAACGTGGGCTGCTGCTCCTGGGTTGGGTCGGTACACGGTCAACCGGTGCCCGTGCATTGGCTCCACAGCAGCCAGAAATCGTTGCCCTTGCGTGCCGCGGCCCACCCGTACCTCCCCCATGCCGGCCCATTCGTTTGTCGCCAACAGCACCAGTCGCGCGGTTCCATCCGACGCCGGATCCCACAAAAACAGGCCCTGTTTAGAGGCCAAGACCAATTCGTCGGGCGGGTCGTTATCCCAAGCTGTCACGTCGAAATTATGCGTCTGATTCAACCCCTCAAACAAAACGTGCCAGGTCCACTCCTCTTTCCCCGGCCCGGGCGGTCGGTACCGATGCACGCGCACCCCTGCGCCAGTGCCAGTCATCGGGTCATCACCCCGTCCGTGCAGGGGCAAGCTGACCAATGTCCAATCCCCGTGCTCGTCCCTGGCCCATCGGATGCGATGCAATGTGGGTTCCGCCGGCAATGACACAGGGTGCCACCGCGCTGTGCGATCAGCTGGTGGCCGGAGTTCAAAGAGCGCTCCCGGCGAGGTGGTGTCGGCTGGATCCCAACCCGCGCCCACGACCACTTCGGCCCGACCGTCTCCATCTCGATCCACCGCCGCCACGCAGACGTGATCGCGTTGCGTCAATCGCTCAGCTATGGTATGACGCTTCCAACGCGGGTTCTGGTACCAAAAAATCCGATGGCGGTCCGCTACAAGGATGTCCGGCCGAGCGTCTCCATCCACGTCCGCCACCGTCACGCCGTAGCCGATCTCAATCTCGGTATCCACGACTTCGGCACGAAACGCGATCGGGGCTGGGTCCGCGTGTCCCGCGCATCGCCAGCCTACTGCCAGGAGCCACCATAGTCTGTGCATACGAACCATCGTTGGCACAATTGATCCGGTCCAGCAAATCTACCCTGCAGACCATTGAGCCGTGATCGGGAGCCCTCGTCGACCGTGCAAGGGAGAGCATGAGCTTGAGACTTGCCTTGCCGCGGCGAGATCCATGAAGGTGGCTTTCTGACCGGGCTGCATGATGCGATCGGCTCTCACGTCTCAATTATTTCTTTACCTGGTGCGGATTCTTGCTCCGGGTCTGGCCAGCGCTGAGTCGTTGCCCGACCCACCCGAGCCGCCCTACGAATTCCGCGCTGCTTGGATCGCAACCGTGCGGAATTTGCACTGGCCCTCGAGACCTGGTCTGGCCCCATCCGCGCAGCAAGCTGAACTGCGCCGGCTTTTCGACGCCGCAGCGCAATCCGGACTGAATGCTGTGATCTTGCAAGTGCGCCCTGCAGGCGACGCATTCTACCGCTCCGAGATCGAACCGTGGTCGCCCTATTTGACAGGTCAAATGGGTCAGCCACCAGAACCGTTCTATGATCCTCTGGCTTTTGCCGTTCGCGAAGCGCACGCGCGCGGCTTGGAATTGCACGCATGGTTCAATCCTTTTCGCGTGTTGGTGCGCGTCGGGGCCACCAACCCGGCTGTTTCCTCCCAACACATTAGTCGCGTGCGTCCCGAATGGGTCCGTTCCTACGGGCCGTATCTCTGGCTCGATCCGGGCGAACCATCCGTGGCAGACTATGTGATCCAGATCGTGCTTGATGTGGTGCGACGTTACGACATCGACGGGGTACATCTGGATGACTACTTTTATCCATACCCCGAACGGACGAACGATCAGCAGCTTGTGCCCTTCCCAGACGATTCCAGCTGGGATCGACACGGTCGAACTGCAGGCTTGAGCCGGGATGACTGGCGCCGGCGAAATGTAGACGGGTTTGTTCAGCGGCTATATCAAGCCGTGAAAGAAACGCGTCCGACCGTTCGAGTCGGACTCAGCCCCTTCGGCATTTGGCGGCCGGATCATCCCAAAGGTGTGCGCGGCTTGGATGCATATAATGTCCTGTACGCGGACTCACGAAAATGGCTGCAGGAAGGCTGGCTGGACTATTGCGCACCGCAACTGTACTGGCCCACCACGGCCCGGGACCAGCCCTTTGCGGATTTACTAGCATGGTGGCACAAGCAAAATCGCCCAAGGCGACACGTCTGGCCCGGCCTGAACACCGCCCGCGCCATGGATTGGGGCGCTGACGAGATCATCCAACAAGTTCGGTTCACGCGCCGCACTCCAAGCGCCGGACACATTCATTGGCACCTACCGGCTCTACTCCAGCACACCAATCTGCTCTGGCGGCTCAAACACGAGCTGTACCGCGATGCCGCACTGGTACCGCCCTTGCCCGACAGCACCGGTCCAGGTCCAGCGCGGCCACGGTTGGAAGTCGGGACAGAACCAGGCGCCTCTCGTGTGCATCTGCATTGGCAACCCGGAGACAGAACTCAGGTTCGATTCTGGTATCTGCAGGTGCTGGGGCCGGAGGGCTGGCAGAGCCGCCGACTCGGCAGCGAAACCCGTTCCTGGCGTGTTCCGCAGGCACGCATCGTGTGCCTTCGCGCGGTCGGGCCGAACGGTCGGGCCGGACCGGTCGTTTTGTGGCGTCGGGGGTCCGTCGCAAGCCCGAAGCGTTAATAGTTCCTGCGGCCTGCCGGGCCCCCTGATCGCTGGGTGTGGGCCTGGTGTCAACTTGTTGATGAATCTTCTGCCGGCTCCCCCGGCGTGCCGCAGGTAAACCGATGGATCAACCCAAAAGTCCCTCCGTGGAGCGCTGATCTGGATCCAACAGTTGAATTTGTGCATCTGCCTCGGCCATGGATCAGTTCCCACTTTGCTCCAAAACTCCTCGCCACTTTGCCGTTGAGTCCGGCCGAGAATGCGCCTGCAATGCAGGCATGTGCATGACACGACGTCGCTTCTTGGCCGCCGCAAGCGCGGCAGCTGTTACCCCGCCGGTGCTGGCTTCTCCAGGTCTCCCTCGCCGCGCACCTGTGGCGCGACAGCGCTGGCGATTGGGGATCTCCACGTATTCTTACTGGCATTTCCGAAGGGAGCGAGTGCCCATCGAGACAGTGATTGAGAAAGCGGCCGATCTGGGCGTCAGCGGCGTGGACATCCTGCATCGTCAGATGGACATTCCGGAACAGGCGCCTCTGGACGCAAATGCACGTGCCTATCTGCGCAGGCTCAAGCGTCACGCGTTTCGGAACGGGGTGGATTTAATCTGCCTGTCCACCCATCAAAGTTTCGTCAGCCCAGATCCAGCAGTCGTCACGCGCAATGTCGAACACACCCACAAATGTATTGAAATCGCTTATGAGTTGGGAATTCCGTGCATTCGCATCAACACCGGTCGGTGGGGTACCATCCGCAGTTTCGACATGCTCATGGCCCAACGAGGCGTCGAGCCCGTCCTTCCAGGTCATACCGAAGAGGATGGTTTCCGCTGGTGCATCGACGGCATTCAACGCTGTCTGGACAAGGCCGAACAATGCGGTGTGATCCTCGCCCTGGAGAATCACTGGGGATTAGGCCGTACGGCTGCAGGCCTGTTGCGCATCGTGCGGGCGCTGCCTTCACCCTGGCTGGGAGTGTTGATGGACACGGGCAATTTTCTGGAAGAACCCTACGAACAGCTCCGCCAGATCGCCCCTTTGACGGTGCTTGTACAAGCCAAGACCTACCCGGGTGGCGGAGAGTGGTACACGCTGCACCTGGATTACGGCCGCATCGCGGGCATTCTCGAAGAAGCCGGGTACACCGGCTATATCTCACTCGAAATGGAAGGAAAGGAAGACCCCGAGACTGCCGTGCCCAAGAGTCTCGCCCTGCTCCGACGGGCGTTTCGCATTTGACTGATGCGCGGTCTTTTCCAGCTCACGCATGGCTGTGGCTGCTCCACGGCCGTGGCCAGACATCGTCCCATGCGCACGCCGACTATGATTCGCCCGATCGGATCGGTTAACGCCAGTGCCAATTTTTCAGGATCCCGTGCACAATTTGAAAACTGCGGGCAACCGGAATCATCGTGTAATCGTTCTTGAAAGACAAAGAGCGCTCTCCCGCGCCCCACAGAGGGATGAGGCCCGGACCAACCCAGCGACCATGGCTGAAAGCCAGCCCCTGACGTCGAACGATGCTCAAACCCCGACCATGAACGCCCGTTCTTCTCGCTTGGCCCTACTTGCACCCGGAGCCTGGACACTCCGCTTGCTCGCCGTTGGAATGGGTGCGCTCGCCGGTTTGGCAACGCCCGGCGTGGCTCAAACCGCTGCATGGACTGGTGCCGCGGGCAACAATCGTTGGCACGATCCGTTGAACTGGAATCTGGATACTCTCGGCGGGCCCGCGTTACCCGGCCCGGGCACCAACGTCGTCATCAGCGCTGGCGCAGTGGTGTTGTACGATCAACCCTTCCCAGGCGATCTGGTAGGGCCGATCCGGCTGAGCGGCCAGCTCTCTGTCGCCAGTCCCGGCCTCTGGGTCGATGGCAACGGTGTCACCGGCTTGACTCTTGAAAGCGGCGGTTTGCTCCAAGTCAGTGCCGCCGGCGCACTGGTTATCACAAACGCAGGCACATTGTCCATGAGCACGGACAGCATCCTCTTGTTGCAAGGAGGCAGCGTTTTTGTGACGAACCACACCGCCTCCGCTCCCGTGTGGAATGCCGGGGTGAACGGCAATAACAACGGCGTGGGCCTTACCAATTTGGGAGGTCGCTTCATCACCGAACTGCCTCTTCGCCTGCGCGGGCGGTTCAGTCGATTCGTGCAACGAGGCGGGACCGTGGAGCTGCGGGGCGCAAGCGGCGTTTACGAAGGATCCAATGACCAGGAACGGCCTTGGTTGATCGATGGCGGGACCGCCTGGCTCGGAGATTTCAGCATTTCCCGAGCAACTCCCACGGGAGGGCTGATCCTCAGCAACGGAGCCGTAACCACATCCAGTCTCCGGGTGGGCACTCACAACTCACGCGCATACGCCACCATCTATGGCGGCACGCTCACCAACACCGGCGTCTTCACGATCGGCGACCGAACGAACGGCGCGACCAGTGGTGACCGTCGCATTCGATTCCTCGTACGTGGCGGCACGGTGGTGAGCACTCATCCGGACGGTATCGTGATTGCCAACCAATCCAATCAAGGCGCCGCCGGAGACAGTGTAATCGGCGCCGCTCTGGAAATCACTGGCGGCCAGCTGTTTGCCGAAAAGGTAACCCTCATCCGTGATGGTTCATTGGAGAATGCCCACGCTACATTGGCTCTGTCAAATAACGGCACCCTCTGGCTGGGCAGTGGTGGATTGCTCGCCCATGTGGGCAGCGCCAACACCTCGTATCGTATTTGGTTCGCCGGTGGAACCCTCGGTGCATTGGCCGATTTTTCGATCCAAGCCAACGTCATTCTGGCCGGCGAAAACTTCACGATTCACACCGCCGATCCAGCCGGAAATCCGCATGAAGTCAGCATCGTCGGGTCGCTCACTGGCAATGGCTCGCTCGTCAAAACCGGCCGCGGCACCCTCTCCTTGCAAGGCCCTGCTCTGTACAGCGGTCGCACGTTCCTGCGTGAAGGCCGCGTGCAGCTCCGTCACTCAGATGCCTTGCTCAACACTCCCATGGTCGAGCTGGCTGCTGAAACTGTCCTGGACGTAACCTTATTGCCCGGGTTAACTTGGGCTGGCCCACGCAGTTTGACCGGATTGGGAACCGTGCAAGGGCCTTTATCCGTGCAGAGCGGGGGCATTTTGGCTCCCGGCTTCACCGGTCAGCCCGGCGCGCTGACGATCCAGGGCAGCCTCACGCTAGGCGAAGGCGCAGTTTGTCAAATGGACTTGCCAGCCAATCCTACTGCGGCCCACGCAGAACGCCTTGAAGTCCAAGGTGACCTCACTCTGGCAGGCCAGGTCACGTTCAGCCTTTCCGGCGGGGGACCACCCGGCAGTGTACACCCATTGATTCGATTCACGGGCAATCTCACCGGAGACCCGGCTCACATCCGACTCAGTGGATTGACCGGCATCATCAGTAACAACACCTCCTCAGCCAAAGGCCTTTACCTGGTCATCACCCAGGCCTTACGAGCGCCCACCAGCCTGGCTTGGATCGGAAGCCCCCAAAACAACATTTGGGACAACCTCGGCCGAACAAACTGGTTGAATCTGAGCCTTCAGCAGCTGGACCAATTCGTGCCCGGCGACTCGGTGCGCTTCGACGATCGAGGAGCCGCTCACCGCACGGTCCAACTAGTCGAGCCAGTCTACCCAAGCGCTGTCTGGGTTGACACAACCCAAAGCTATCGCTTCGTCGGCACCGGCAACATCGCCGGGACTACGTCGCTGGTCAAAGCCAACCGCGGCACCCTGGTCATAGAAAACACGAATACGTACAGCGGCCCGACCCGAATCGCCGACGGCGTGCTAGAGACGCCCTTCCTGGCCAACGGCGGTGTGCCCAGTGGCCTGGGCGCGGCCGCTGCAGACCCGACCAACTTACGGTTCAGCGGCGGAACCCTGCGATACACGGGGCTCTCTCTAACCCATGATCGCGGTGCCACGCTCGAGGAACCGGGCGGCGTTTTGGAAGTAGCCCTTGAAAGCACCACGCTCTCTTGGAGTGGTCCGCTTGTCGGCCCGGGCGGCCTGACCAAGACCGGACCCGGAACGCTGGCACTACTTTCGCCCAATTCCTACCAAGGGCCCACCAGCATCCGCCAGGGCACTGTGCGCCTTGCCGTGCCCGGCTCCGCCGGAACCAATCGCATCGAACTGGCTGGTGGAACCTTGTGGCTGACTCTGCCCAGTGACAACGAGCTGCCCAATCCCCTCTCCGTCACCGCGCCCAGCCGTCTTCTCAGCGGAACCCTCAACAATCGGGTCAATGGACCTGTCAGCGGCTCAAACACCCTGCATTTGAGCATCCCATCCGGCACCGTCCTGACTTTGAACGGCGATCTCACCAATTTCACCGGCACGTTTGCTCTCGGCGACAGTGCCGGCATTTTCCGCTTCAACAGCGGCGGCGGCAACACCACGTTGGGTTGCCCCAATGCTACGATCCACCTGGGCTCCAACACCGCCACTCTCCAAGCCCGAAATGCAGGCACCATGTTTGTGGGCAGCTTGCGCGGCGGCCCCAACACACAGGTCCTAGGTCAGGGTGCCGGCAGCGGCACACTCACTTGGACGATCGGTTCCAACCCACATGAACCCTCGAGCACTTTCGAAGGCGTCATCGCCGACGCCGCCGGCGGTCGACTCGCCGCCCTGACCAAGGTGGGCCCTGGCACCCTCCGACTCACTGGCACCAGCACGTACACCGGACCGACGCGCATTGAATCTGGCATCTTGCAGGTAGACGGGTCTCTCGGTGTCACAACTGTCACCGTCGTAGGCGGCACTCTGGCCGGAACGGGCCTGCTGCATGGCCCCGTGGAGGTCCAAAACGGCGGGACCTTGGCCCCCGGGCCGGGCATTGCCACACTCACCGTGGCCAATCACCTCAGCTTGGCGGCAGGCAGCCGTATCGAGGTCGAAGTGAATGCCGCCTCCGGCCTCAGCGACCAAATTGTGGGGCTCTGGTCAGTAACCTATGGCGGCACACTTCGCATCATCAAACTCCAGGGAAATTTTGCGCCCGGCCAACGGTTTAAACTTTTCGACGCTCCAGGCACCTACACCGGTGCTTTCGAGGCTGTCGAACCCACCACGCCTGCCCCGGGTTTGGCCTGGGATACCTCCCAATTGGCCGTGGACGGCACGCTCGGCGTGATTCAGGTCGAAGACCAGGCGTTGATCGAATGGCTCCGGCTCCCGAACGGCCTTCAGTTATCTTGGCGCGGCCCGTATCGCCTCCAAGTCCAGACGAACTCGCTCAACGTCGGACTGGGAACCAACTGGGTGGATTACCCAGGCAACCCGCCTAGTGGAATCCTCGTGCCATTAGATCCGCGCGCACCCACCGTTTTCTTCCGACTCCTCGGTCCTTGAGCCTGATGGCTCTACGCAAAAACGGAACAAATTTCCGAGGATAACCAGCCTTGCGCGCCACAGTGTAAGTTTTGGCCCCGGGGACAATCGCCGGAACCGAAGCTGTCTGGCCTCGCACCCACGAAGCGGGATGCCGCATTGCAAAATCGTCACCTGTGTACCCAATCCCAAGAAGTCCGCCGCGTCAAATCGAACGGAATCCACCACGTCGGAGCGCATCCGACTGCGCAATCGGTTCATCGCCTTCGTCGGATCTGGCACCAAGGAACGCAGGATGTGCGTTAAAACGGTTCTGCTGGCACCGGCCAGCGTGCAAATTACGGCTCGGTGGCAGATCCGGGAGGGTCGAGATTCTTGGCCAGTCGCTCCCGGATCGAGTCTCGCCAGGACCGGGCGCTGGCATTCTGAGGATCCCGTGCCAAAACAGCGTCCAACTCCGCCAAAGCTTCCGTCAAGCGCCCCTGATCCATCAGCGTCAGTGCAAGATTCAAGCGCGCTTCCAACAGGTCCGGCATGATTCGCACGGCCTCTCGAAACTGCCGCTCCGCGGCCGCAGCTTCACCGCTGCGGGCTAATTCCAGCCCGTACAGGAAACGAGCCTGCACCGAGCCAGGTGCCAGCCGAACCGCCTCAGCAAAATGTCGTACGGCATCGGCACGGCGATTCAACTGCACCCAACACTGGCCGACCTCCATGTGCAATTGGGCATCGGCCGGATGCAATGCCAGGGCGTCGAGATAATTGGTCACCGCTGCCTCCCACCAGCCCCGCGCCTTGCAAAAACGAGCCAAAAGCGCAAGGTCACCGGGACGACGAATCCGGTTTTTCAGGGCTTTCTCAAAACAGGGGCGCGCCGCCTCGGCACGACCGGATGCCTCCAACAACATCCCCAAGCTCAGCCAACCCGGACCAAAGTGCGGCTTGAAGGCTAACAGCCTCTCAAAGTTACGGATCGCCTCATTCGTACGCCCGAGTCGAGCCAACGCCAGCGCCTTGTTATGCAGCGCCCAAACATGCTGCGGATTCTGCCGCGCTACACGATCGAACGCCTCCAAAGCCGACTCAAACTGCCGTCGCTGGGCTTGAATCAATCCCAGCAACGACCATGCTTCCGCTGCACCGGGCACCAACTCCACCACACGCGCGGCCGCGCGTCCGGCCTCGTCCAATTCGCCTCGTGCCTGCAACAGTCGGGCCCGCTGCAAATGGAGCCACGGATCGTGCGGCGCTTCGGCCTGGGCAACCTCCACAAGACGCAGGGACTCCATCAAACCCGGTCCCTCCACCCTCGATTGAACAGCTTCCAACTCCGCTCGGAGTTGCTCCATCTGCTCGGCGTGATTCATCTGCGCTGGGAAAGGCGGGTCAGACAATCGAGCCACCATGTCCAAAAGTGCGCTGTGCCGCGCCCAATCCGTCCATGCCAAGCGGCGTGCACAGTCCGAAAGCGTCGGCCAGGGCCGGTCCAATCCGCCAAACGCCGTGTTCCCACCCCGCAGCAACTCCTCGACCGCCTCAGCAATGGCTCGACTCAACCAATAATGCCCCCCAAAGGTTAAATGGACGTGATCATAAAAAAATTCCCGGCCGGGAACGCCCGCCGAGCTAAGCCTGGCCAGAACCGCTTCCCCATCCACCAACCGAACCATGGAAGCATCCCAACCAGCAACCGTTTCCCGAATAAGCCCATTCAAGCGGCCATCGCAGCGAAACCGCAATGTGTCGTAATCACGCGCAGCTTGGAAATGCGCCACCGCCTCCGCCTGCGCACCTAACGCCAACGCACTTCTGCCCTGGCGATACCGCAACTCCGCGAAGGTCTCATCCACCTGCGCCGCCCGGGCAAAAGCTTCCAAAGCTCGCTCGTGCGCCCCTGCAGCCTGGGCCGCAATCCCCTGTTCCCAAAAGTTACTCCAGACAAGGCGATCCGCAGCCGACAACCCCAAACGGTGGGCCGAGCCAAACGGCGCACAGTCTCGCAAATTCACCGCTACAGTGCTCACCACTACGCGGACTCCGTGCTGCCGCGCCACTCCGAGCAGCGACGCCAGATTCCGCTGAAAATGATGATAAACCCGTTTCATGCGAGGATCTTCCAGCCGCACCGGATGATTTAAAAACATCGCCATACCCCCCCACTCGGCCTCATTCGCAGCCGGCTGGCTCAAACGCGCCAGAGCCAACTCGCCGCATTGACCTAGGCGCATCGTCTTTAGGGCCAGGACAGCCCGAATCAACGGCAAGGGCGGCACTTGCCCCCCAAACACGGTGCCGGCTCCAAACGGACCCACCACCTCGTTATTGCCCATGTACACCACCCACACATCCCCCTCCGCACGCGCACAATCCTCTGCAATAGCCAACACCCCGTGCGAGTTGAGTCCCGTCATCGCGGCGTTGATCACCTCAAAACGCAGCCCCGGATGTCGCAGCTCCAGAATCGCCTCCAACATCCGCGGCAAACCAAACGCCGGATGTGGATCGCCATAAGCCGCAGATTCCCCAAAAACGAAGATTCGTACCGCGTTGGTATCTTTGCGTTGAGGAATTGCAAACGGATGCGGAACCCGCGACCGCTCCGGGCCGAAAAACCGCCAACCAAACCGGTCATTCTGAACCCAAAGCTCCCGCGATCCTTCCCGCAAAGGCACAAGAAATGTCGTGGGATAACCCGCACCCACCAACCGCAGCGTCATCTCGGCCATCCCCAGCAACACCCCGGGGATCAAAACAACCGCCGCAAAACGGTACAACCAAAGTCGGCCCTCAAGCACCGGACCGTGCGTTTTATGCACACACGCGCCCGTCGAGCGAGCCTCTACAGTCAAGGACTTGGCCGCCGGTTTTTTCCGAGAACTTTTCATCACCGGGCCTCCATACAACAAGCAGCGAAGCTCGATCAGATACAGATCCAAATGCAGCCGGCCGTCAGCGCCCCGCAGCCTAATGCGACGCTATCCACCATATCAACGCACCAACCGAACCAAGCCTAAACCCGACACCGCCCCCTCCAACCTTAACAAGCCCTAACAGGCAGGACTCACGTCCGTCCAAAGCGCCCAACTCCCGCCGCCTACAATATTCACCTCGCATTTCACCTCGCACCCCCCACGCCCCAACGAACCACCGCACAACCTCAAACCATGCATGTGTTCGCAAAATGGCGAGTTTTTTTCGCAAATTGGCGTTGCGAGCTCGTAACTTCCTTGTCACTTTGCTCATTGACTAGACCCAGACTCGTGATGCGTCCTTGCGCCGGTCGGCGGTACAACTGGTTTCGGTCCGCGGCAACCCCGCGGAGGTCGCCCACCGGGGAGACTCCAAAGCCGCCGGCGGCAGGCGAAAGGCATGCTCACGCAAGGATGGGTCAACCTCAAACCCATGATGAGCGATGCCATGAAAACCCGTTCGTCCGCAATTTCGCCACTCTTGCTGATGGCCTTGGCCGGCCTCCTGACCAGCCAAGTGCCGCTGGCAGCCCAAACGCTGGTTCATCGTTACAGCTTCACAACCGATGCATCGGACTCGGTCGGAGGCAGGCATGGCACGTTGATGAACAACGTGCAGATTCTTAATGGACAAGCCTTGCTCAACAACTCGCCCGGATACGACTCCAGCAATCCCGACGGGCAGTACATCGCTCTGCCTGCAGGTCTGTTGGCCGCGTACCAAAACGTTACCTTGGAGACATGGGTGACCCCATATATCGGGGACATGTGGAGTCGCGTCTGGGACTTCGGCAACGGCACTGCAGCCTACCTTTTCCTCTCCACAGGTAACGCCTCCACAGGGCCCGAGGCACAATCCATTGCGCCCGGACGGGCAGGCAACTGGTTGCGTGCCAACAATATTCTGCTGGATAATTCAGAGAATCACATTGTCCTGACCATCAACGGGGTCGATCAGATCGCCAAACTTTACGTTAATGGCGTGCTGGTAGACGTAAACCCGGCCTTCAGCAATGCGCCGCCTGTACTAGGGTCAACCACCAACAACTGGTTGGGCCGCTCGCAATGGGGCGGCGACGACTACCTTGTGGGTAGTTACAACGAATTCCGTGTTTACCAAGGAACGATGGATGCCCTGCAGGTACGGGCCAATTTCGCTACCGGCCCCGATGCTGCACCCACACGACCGAACGTCTCAAGAATCGAGTTTCGCATTCGCGATCCTTTCTACCTGGGTTTCTCCCGGCCGCTTGAGTTGCTCGCCTATACCGACGGCAATCCCGAACCAGTCGATATCGCCGACAGTCCGCATGTGACGTACACGGTCCAAGGACCGGCCATTCTCCAAATCAATTCCGCCGGTGTCGTCACACCTCTTGCTGAAGGGACCACCACCATCATCGCGCGTCATGGCTCTCTCTCAGCCACGCAAACCGTTCAGGTGGTGAATCAGCCAGCCGTATTGCGCCATCGCTACAGCTTCAACGCAGACGCGCGCGACACCGTTGGCAATCAACACGGCACGCTTCAGGGTGGAGCCACCATCAGCGGAGGCCAGGTCCTTTTGGACGGCGTGAGCGCTTACGTCGAATTGCCCTCGTACCTGCTTGCACCCACAAATATTCCTCATGGCGCGGTTACGTTCGAAGGTTGGATTACCACCTACCCGATCAACGGTGCATGGACACGACTATTCGACTTCGGCAACATCGTGGGCTCGGTCGGCAGCAAGAATTTCTTCTTCGCGCCGAACACTGCCGCTAACGGAGGAGACGCCAACCTGGCTGTCTCGGATTCAACCCCGGGTTGGCGCTCGGAAGACGAAATTTTCCGACCCAACATCCTGGGGCGCACTAACCTCCACATCGTCGCAGTTTACAATCCGCAACCCAACCGCGCCATCCTGGCCTTGTACATGGACGGCGTCTTGGAAGGCCAGACCACCACGCGAAAACCGCTCGACTCGCTGAACAATGTCTATAGCTTCCTGGGCCGATCCCTGTACGGCGCCGATGCGTACCTCAACGGTGCGATCAGCGAATTCCGGATCTGGAGCGGCGAATTGAATCCCCTGCAAATCGCCCTTAACGGCGCGGTTGGCCCAGATGCCATCGCACCCTCTGACCCGGGCCCCTTGCAGCGCGTCCGCCTGATCCTGACGCCCAACATGGTCCGGGGCGGCGTCCAACAAGCACGCGTTCTGGCCGACTTCACCACCGTGTCCAACGTGAACATCACACGTGGCATCGGCACCCTCTATGAATCCTCCAACACCAACGTGGTCACCGTGGATGCCACGGGCCAGCTCACAGCTGTCGGCGCCGGCTCGGCACTCGTCACCGCGACATATGGCGGCCAAAGCGATTCGCAGTTGGTCACGGTTACCTTGAAGCCGGTGGTGCTGCGCCATCGTTGGAGCTTTAACGAAACCACCGGCACCACCGCCACCGACAGCGTGGGCAGCCGGCACGGCACCTTGATGGGAACCGCAACCTTTGACGGCCAGGGGGCCGTGGTCTTGGATGGTGCCACCGGCACCTACGTGGAACTGCCGCCCAACATCATCACCAACTACGAACAAGTTACGTTTGAAGCTTGGGTCACTGTGGCTTCCACCACACCCAATAACACCGCCGCTCGGCTGTTCGTCTTCGGCGGTACCCACGACGTAAACGAGGTGGGCTTAACACCGCGCACCGGTGGGAATAACACCTTCCTCCGCGCCTTCGGATTGCCAAATGCACAAGTACTCCGCGGCGGCACCATCGCTTCAGACCGCAAGGTACACGTGGTGGGCATCTTCAACGCCGCCGGCGGTCGTGCTGATCTGTACATTGATGGCGCTTGGGAAAACGGCGTCTCAGCCACTTATTCTCTCAGTGCTCTTAGTAACGGAGTCAGCCGGCTCGGAGCCAACATTCCGGGCAATCAGTTCGTCGTTTGCTCCATCGACGAATTCCGCATCTACGACGGAGTCCTCTCGCCGCATCAAATCGCAATCAACCGCGCCGCAGGACCGAACGCAGTGGTGCTCAACCCCGGCACGCCCACCTCGATCACACTGGACGTTGATTCGATCATGATGCCCGGTCTGCGGCGACTGGCCCACGTGGTGGCCACTTATCCGCAGACCGGTCCAATCCGCCTCCGTTCTTCGATCGAGGAGATTTTGCTCACCTCCAGCAATCCCAGTGTGGTGCGCGTCGCGCCTGGTGGCTGGTTGGTGGCTGTTGCACCGGGCTCGGCCACGATCACCGCGCATCTCGGCGGTCGGAGCGATACCAAGACCGTCACCGTCGTCGAGAAACAGGTCGCGCTGCTGCATCGCTACAACTTTGCCACCGACGGTTCCGACGTCATCGGCGCGCAGGATGGCTTCCTGGCGGGCGCGGCCACCATCGTGGACGGAAAGGTCTCGCTGGTGAATGACGGCACCTACAAGGCCAACGCTTACGTCGAATTGCCGCCGGGTCTGGTCAGCAGTCTCGACGCCGTCACCATCGAAGCTTGGGTGGACCTCGGCCCGCAGGGCAGTTGGGTCCGCGTCTTCGACATTGGTGACCACACCAGCGGCGGAGCCCAGAACGGCATCAGCTACATCTTCCTCAGCCGGCCGTGGGCGGCCACGCCTACACGGTTGGTCTTCTCCGATGGTGTCACCGCTGCCTCCGAGGTCGTACTCGACGCAGGCACCTTCTCGCTCGAAGGATTCAACGGCCAGATCGTGGCCGTCTTGGACGGGCCCAACAATCAGATGGCTCTCTATGCCAACGGCGCATTGCTAACCTCGGGCCCCATGAACAATAAACAGCTGGCCAACCTGCGCGATGTCAAATGCTGGATCGGCCGGTCTCTGTACGCAGCCGACGCCGGCCTGAGCGGCACCATCGACGAATTCCGCATCTACGCCGGTGCGCTCAGCGCGGCCGATATCGCAGCGAATTACGCGGCCGGGCCGAACACCGTGCGGCCGTCCTTGTTACCGGTCCAGCGACCCACACTCCGCATCCGGCTGCAAGCCAACCAGGCCGTGCTCTCTTGGCCTACCTGGGCAGAGGGCTTCCGACTGGTGACCAGCCCGGTTCTGCCGGCTATCACGTGGTCGCCTGTCACTGGCACGGCCACAACCAATCAGAATGAAATCCAAGTAACCGTGCCTCTCACCGGGACACAACAATACTACCGGTTGGAACGCTAGAAGCCATGTAACGGGCGCAGCACCGGCCTTTGCAAACCGGTGCAACAGAGCCCAACCGGCAAACCAACGTTTCATACAAGACCCGCAAGGGACGGACCACAACTCCGTCCCTTATTTTTTTGACTCGGGTGGCCACACCACCCCGATCCTGCCCGCAGGTTCGTTCCGGTTTTTCCTGCGCCAACGCGCTCAGGCATCTTCTTCGCAGAAGCCGGGGTGTGCCCGATTTGACTTCGCATCCGACCCCACTTCACAATGTTGCCCACTCAGCAAGGTGAAAGGACTGATCCCATGCCGAGCCAGCGATTTGAATCGCCTCAGCCCACCAACGGCACAACTCTGGGTTACGAAGCCCGGTTGTGGAAAATGGCCGACGCACTCCGCGGCTCGATGGACGCAGCCGAGTACAAACACGTCGTGCTCGGCCTCATCTTCCTCAAATACATTTCCGACGCATTTGAGGATTACCGCGCCCGGCTCGAAGCCGAGCGCGCCCATGGCGCCGATCCGGAAGACCCGGACGAATACCGCGCCCAAAACATCTTCTGGGTTCCGCCCGAGGCGCGCTGGCCCTACCTCAAATCCCAAGCCCGCCAGCCCACCATTGGCCGGCTGTTGGACGACGCCATGGCCGCCATCGAGCGCGACAACCCTGCCCTCAAGGGCGTGCTCCCAAAGGACTACGCCCGCCCCGCACTCGACAAAACACGGCTCGGTCAGCTCATTGATCTCATCAGCAACATCAAGGTCGGGGACGAAGACGCCCGCGCCAAAGACGTGCTCGGGCGCGTGTACGAGTACTTCCTGGCGCAATTTGCCAGCGCCGAGGGTCGCAAAGGCGGGGAGTTCTACACCCCGCGCTGCGTCGTCAGGCTGCTGGTCGAGATGCTTGAACCCTTTCGCGGTCGTGTCTATGACCCCTGCTGCGGTTCCGGCGGCATGTTCGTGCAGTCGGTCGAATTCATCCGTGCCCACGCCACCGGCAACGGCAATGGCGGCCGCGCCCGCGCCGACATTTCCATCTACGGCCAGGAATCGAACTACACCACCTGGCGCCTGGCCAAAATGAACCTGGCCATTCGCGGCATCGAAGGCCAAATCGCGCACGGCGACACATTCCACAACGACAAATTCCCCGACTTGAAGGCCGACTTTATCCTCGCGAATCCACCGTTCAACGTTTCGGACTGGGGCGGCGAACGCCTGCGCGAGGACAAACGTTGGCAGTTTGGTGTCCCGCCCGTAGGCAATGCCAACTTCGCCTGGGTGCAGCACATCATCTACCACCTGGCGCCCACCGGCTACGCCGGATTCGTGCTGGCCAACGGGTCCATGTCCTCCAACCAATCTGGCGAAGGCGAAATCCGGAAAAACATCGTCGAGGCGGACCTCGTGGACTGCATAGTCGCGCTGCCCGGCCAGCTTTTCTACTCGACCCAAATCCCAGCCTGCTTGTGGTTCCTGGCCCGGGACAAAACCGGCCGGCCGCCCGCCGGGCAAAAGCAGCCACTGCGCGACCGCCGCGGCCAGGTCTTGTTCATAGACGCGCGCAAGCTCGGCCGGATGGTTGATCGCACGCATCGCGAGCTGACCGACGAGGACATTCAAAAGATCTCGCGCACGTACCATGCCTGGCGCGGCGAGAAGGAAGCCGGCGAATACAACGACGTGCCCGGCTTCTACAAAAGCGCGACACTCGAAGAGATCCGCAAGCACGGCCATGTGCTGACCCCGGGTCGGTACGTCGGCGCCGAGCCGAAGGCTGAGGACGCTGAACCTTTCGCCCAGAAGATGCAGCGACTTGTCGCGCAACTTCGCGAGCAACAGGCCGAGGCGGCCAAACTCGACGCCGCCATCGCCGCCAATCTGAAGGAGTTGGGTTTCCCCCTAGAGGAAAAGTGAAATGCCGCTGGAACTGGACAGCTTGCAAAGAGCCGTAGCCGCCTTGAAGCAAGTGCTGGCGAAAAGCGAGGATACGCAGTTCATGAACAGCCTCGACGAGGTCGCCCGAAACGCGATCAAATCAGGCGTCATCCAGCATTTTGAGTTCACCTACGAACTCTGCTGGAAGTTCATGAAGCGTTGGATAGAAATGAACGTCAGCCCATCGTTGGCCGAGGGCGTGTCGCGCCGGGAACTCTTTCGCCTGGCGGCCGAGCATCGCCTCATCGCCGATGTGGACAAATGGATGCACTACCACTTCGCCCGAAACGAAACATCCCATACGTATGACCCTGCGACGGCGGAAAGGGTTTACAGCGCGGCACTTGATTTCGCACACGACGCAGAACACCTGCTGAAGGCACTGGAAGCGCGGAATGATTGACGTTAACCCACATCATCTTGAAACGATCAAGCGCATCCTGCGCGAGCACGTGCCGGACTGTGAAGTCCGCGCTTTCGGCTCGCGCGTGGATTGGACGGCAAAAGACTACTCCGACCTCGACCTGGTCGTTGTCGGAGAAAAAGCACTGCCTGCTGATACGCTCCGCCGCCTCAGAGAAGCCTTCGAAGAGTCCGATCTGCCCTT
>JANWVC010000032.1 GCA_025057755.1 Limisphaera sp.
CAACAATTTGTTCGCTCCCCGGACAGCCCGGCTTTCGCGAGCATACATAACCGACAGGTCACCATCCCACGGAGCCTGTCGGCATGTTGGATCGGCCGATCTCAGAACTCACCCCCGAACAACGCCTCACCCAACTCGCCGCCATCCATCCTTGCCCAAGGCTTGGAGTCGCAGATCATGCCTCGCCAGGAATCTGAGTCTGGTTAGCTTGAAGGCTACGACAGCCCCAAGTACCATCTGCCGGCGAGTGCTGGTGTCCGCAAGCGGTCCTATGGTTTATTCCCTAGAGAAGCGCTCGTGTCGTAGTTGGATTCGAAGGCGGCGAGCTAAATCTTGGCCATCCTTCGTCGACCGATCTTGCGATGATTCTCCAGGGCACCGAGAATTGCGTCATCTGGTAGGCTTGGGAGGTTCATCGCAGTTCGGAAAAGATTGCAGAAGGCTAATGCGTCAGTGGGATTGCGCATTAATTGTTCATCCGTTTTGAACCGCGGACAGTGATTGAGGAACAGCTGATGGACTTCTCGGTAGAAGTCGATTGGTTCACCTGGGTAGCCACCGTCAGCCAGTAATCGCCTGTAATTGGTCATCGTTGAAAACTCCCTGGGAAATCGGGTGTTTGGAGCCGTAGAAGAAGCGGTGGCCAGCAAGTGAACCAGCGAATTCGGCCACGGCTGTAACACCGTGGAAGGCTTTCTTGTTTACACACAAGGAAAAGCAATCGCCAGCCCTTCAATGCGGCCCTGCGGTTTGACCCGCCAAGGTACGGCTGACCACCGCTAAGTTGTCATCTCGTTGAGGCAGCGTGCAGTGGGAAAGGCCCAATGCTTGACTAGGCGTACCGCATGAGGACCCAGGTTACGGCTTTTTCGTCATAAGGCGGCATGCGGTTGCCCTTCGCGATTGGAGCCGTGGCACCCGGTTGCCCTTTGACCTGCCACACGCCGCTTTCGGGGCAGACCTCGCCGGTTCGGGCTTCGGTTCCGAGGGGTTTTCGGTTCATGGAAAAAGTCTCCTGAATGAGGTCTTGACCGTGTGGCCCGAGTGCGCGACCGGTTTCCGCTTCGAATTGACCGGTGTGCGGCTATGTCCTGCATGGGCCACAGCATCGGCGAGGACAACCCGGCCATGCCCGGCCGATACCGTTTCACGTTAGCGCATGAACTGGCACACTGGCGGCTGCACCGGCACCTCTACCTGCAACGAGCGAACGACCAGACGCTATTCCCGTCCGGTCAAGCACCTCCCGATCACGTGCTGCGCTCGCGGCAGAGTGATCCACTCGAGTATCAGGCCAATCGTTTTGCTAGCTGCCTGCTCATGCCGCGTGAAATGGTGAGGCGAGCGTGGCAGCATGGATCCAATCTACCTGCCCGACCTGCGGGCGGTGGTCGGCGACTTCGGAACCGACGAGTTGGTCTTGGAGAATGCCATCCGACCCTTGCCCGGCACGTTCCAAGTGTCTGCCGAGGCGATGCGGAATCGCCTGGAGGGCATGCAGTTGCTGCTGCGGAAAAGGGAAGTGTCGCTGTTTCACACACTCTCGGTGAAAAACTGAAAGGGATTGTTGAAATGACAAAGCGTAAGCGAGCAGCATCACAACGAACCAATGACGAGATTCGCCGAATCATGCTGCATTACTTTTACGATCGAAACAAGAATGCCACAAGCATGATGGGCAAGAAAGGCTCC
>JANWVC010000008.1 GCA_025057755.1 Limisphaera sp.
TGCATTACCGCAGCCTCACCGTCAACTCCGGCGCGCGGCTCAACTTCCGTCGCAACGCCCGCAACACCCCCGTTTTCATCCTGTCCCAGGGCGACATCGTGGTGAACGGGGTCATTGACGTGAACGGCGCCGCCGGCACGACCACCGACGGGGGCGCGCCCGGCCCGGGCGGCTTCGCCGGGGGCAAGCCCGGCTTTGGCACCGTCCCGGCCGGCGACGGTCAAGGCCCCGGGGGCGGTCGGCGGGGGAACGATACCTGTGACTCATCCACGTGGTCCGGTAACGGGGCCTATGGAAATTCGGGTAACAACTCGCCATTTGCGCCGACGTATGGGAACGCCGTGCTGACCCCAATGATCGGCGGCTCGGGCGGCGGGGGAGTGAACGGCTCGCCGGGCCGAGGCGGTGGGGGTGGCGGCGGGGCCATCTTGCTGGCCTCCAACACGCGGATCCGGGTCAACGGCACCATCGAAGCGCGAGGCGGCGCCGGGAACGCATGTTTTCAACAGCTTGGGGAAGGTAGCGGCGGGGCCATTCGGCTGGTGGCGCTGCGAGTCGAGGGCAATGGCTTGCTCGATGTTCGTGGCCCCCAAGATCGGGCCGGTCGAGGCCGCATTCGCGTGGACACGCTGGAGCGCGATGGCATTGCGTTCAATTTTCAGGGAGTCAGTTCGGTGGGGCAGAATCTTTTTGCGCTGCCGCCGGTGATCCCGCGGTTGGACACGATCGAAGTGGCCGGCACACCTTTTCCCGAGGGCAGCAATCCGGGCACGGTTACACTGCCCTTTGGGGCTTCGCCGGAGCGCACGGTCAAGATTCAAGCGCGCGATTTTGGCCGGGTCGTGCCCATCCGGGTGGTGCTCACGCCGGACAGCGGCCCGCGCATCGAAGTGGACGCCCAAGTGGACAACACCACTGTGAACCCGGCGGTGGTCGAAGTGCCGGTGACCTTTCCGGTCAACACCCGCGTAACCGTGCATTGTTGGACTCGTTAAGGTTTTCAGGGGTCGGATCAGGTGGATGATTGTCCGCTGCTTCCGACTGTTGAAGATCCTTGCGTTGGATTTATCAGTATGCCCTGTCGAAGCTGGCTTCACAAGGCAGGGCCGCGTTTTTGACGATTGGGGGCAAACCCGGCGGCTGCAGTGGATCGTGCGCGGAAAAGGTCCACGGCCCAGGCCGGGGAGACTTGCATTGGGTGGGTTTGGAGCTATAGTAACCGCTCCCGCCATCAGGCGGACATGTATCCGTGAATGGTTGAACCGACTATGGCTATTGCAGCAAACGACCTGCGCCGCGGAATGGCGATTGACTATAACGGGGATATCTGCGTGGTGTTGGATGTGCAGCATCGCACGCCGGGCAACCTTCGCGCCTTTGTGCAGGCCACGTTGCGCAGCATCCGCACGGGAAAATCGTCCGACGTCCGCTTTGGTTCCACTGAACGCGTGGAAACGGTGCCCCTGATCAGTCGGCGCATGGAATTTAGTTACAAGGACGGCGAAGATTACGTGTTCACCGATCCGGAGACCTTCGAGACGGTCACGCTTTCGCCCGAGTTGGTCGGTGAAGCGCGCTTGTATCTGGTGGAAAACGGCCCCGTGACGATCACCTTTGTGGAGGATCGGGCTGTCATGGTAGAACTACCCCCCAGCGTGGTACTGACAGTGACCGAGGCGCCCGAGGGGGTGCGTGGCGATTCGGCCAATAACGTCATGAAACCGGCCGTAGTAGAGACGGGCTTGAGTGTCCAGGTGCCGCTTTTCATTAAAAGCGGCGAGCGAATCCGCGTGGACACGCGAACGGGCAAGTACATCGAACGTGCCTGAGCGTCCGCTGGCTTTTGGTTGCATCCAAGTTTTTCCCTTTCGCGATCAAGCCCGCCTGAAAGACAGGTTGCCCGGTTCGCTTCTTTGATTTGCCGACGTGCAGGTTAAAGAGCGCATTATTTCGGTTGGCGCCCGTTAAACTCTGCCAGCCTGTTCTCGATCTCGGCCGATGGGGCATGGGAAAAGTTGTCCGAGCGCCCGAGATTGGGCTACATTTGACACAGGGTTGTCATGCGATGGATAAAGCACCTGTGGAGCAGCCCCGGGCGTCGCATTGCCCTCGTCGCAGGGGGCCTGTTTGCGCTTGATCAAGCCACCAAAGCAGCGGTTTTAGGGAGTATTCCTTACGCTCACGAGAAGGTGGTTGTTGAAGGATTCTTCAAACTGGTTCATTGGGGCAACACGGGCGCTGCATGGAGCCTGCTGCGCGGTTACAACGATTTGTTAGCCCTTGTGGCCATCCTGGCTTTGGTGCTGTTGTGGTGGTACCGGCACCACTTCGAGCTGCGGAGCTGGGTGGGCCAGATTGCATTTGGCGGCGTTTTGGGAGGCATCGCGGGGAACCTACTGGACCGTTTGCGCGTCGGGCACGTCGTGGATTTTTTGTATTTTTACATGCCAAAGGCGGACGGGTCCGAGCTGGGCTTTCCGGCATTCAATGTGGCGGACAGTGCCATTTGTCTGGGCGTAGGCGCACTTTTCTGGCTGTCCTGGCGTATGAGCACCCGGCCGCAGAAAAACTCTGTCTCGCCCGCGCCTTCGGAGGACAGGCCCGCAACGACTCCTTCCTCCGCGTCGTCATCTGCACCGGAATGACCGGTCGTGGCTTGCCTTTTGCGCGCATGCTGCCGATTCTAATACGGCCGGGCCCCCGCAAGCGGGTTAGACTCCGTTCGGAGGGTGAGGTTTGGCATGCCGTCGCTGGAACGATTTGTCATTGAGCAATCGCGGCCCGGGGAGCGCTTGGATGTATTTTTGCGCCAGCGTTATCCTGCCATGTCTCGCTCGGCCATTTTAAGGTTGATGGAGCAGGGCTGCATCCGTGTCAACGGGCGGAGGGTCAAACCAACGCACACGCCGCGTGCCGGAGAACTGGTGGAAGTGGAATGGCCGGAACCGGTTGCGGCCACATTGCAGCCGGTATTCATGCCGTTGGACATTTTGTACGAGGATGAATGGTTGCTGGTCCTCAACAAACCCCCGGGCTTGGTGGTTCATCCTGCCGCCGGTCATGAAACCCACACGTTGGTCCACGCATTGTTGCATCACTGCGCCGGTCGGCTCAGCGGCGTTGGTGGCGTCTGCCGTCCTGGCATTGTGCATCGGCTCGATAAGGACACCAGTGGGGTCATGGTCGTAGCGAAAACGGATGCCGCGCATCTGGGTTTGGCTCGTCAATTTGCCCGGCGGCAGGTCAACAAGGTGTATCATGCCCTGGTTTGTGGCTGGCTGCAGCAAGATCATGGCGAGATTCATGCTGCGATTGCTCGTCACCCCTCGCATCGCAAATGCATGACCGTCTCTGAGGAGCGCGGCCGACTGGCGCACACTAGCTTCCGAGTATTGGAACGCCTCCCAGAGGCTACACTTGTCGAGGCGGAGCTTCATACGGGTCGGACTCACCAAATCCGCGTGCATTTTCAGCATATTGGGCATCCGGTGGTGGGCGACCGGACTTATGGCGCCCGGGCCAATCGGCGGTTGTCCGAGCGACTCGGTTTCGATCCTCCGCGACAGATGCTGCATGCCAGCCGGCTCAGCTTGGTGCACCCCATTTCGGGAGAACTGATGTCGTGGGATGCGCCGTGGCCGGGTGATCTGGATGACTTGGTGCGGTTGCTACGAGCCCGAGCGGGCGCTGCTGCGGGGTCCTTCCGAACCAGCGTGTAAAACGTGCTATGGATCGCCTCTGGACAATTCCAAACGTGGTAAGTCTGTTTCGCCTCTGTGCCGTTCCCGGGTTGGTGGCGCTGGCGTGGGTGGCACGGGAGACCGCCTTTCTTTGGTTGCTGACCGTGAGCTTGCTTTCCGATGCTTTGGACGGTTTTCTGGCCCGGGTGTTGGATCAGCCCTCCGATACGGGAGCACGACTCGATAGTTGGGCTGATTTGTCTACTTGGCTTGCCCTGCCGATTTGTGGATGGTGGCTCCGGCCAGATGCTCTTCATGCCGAGTTGCCCTGGCTTTGCGCAGGGCTGGCTTGTTATCTCCTGTCCGTCGTGGTGGGTTGGTGGAAATTTCGTTGCCTGGTGGCGTATCACACTTGGAGCGGTAAGACCCTTAGCTTGTTGGCGGCGGTGGCTGTTCTGGTCTTCTTTGCCGGTGGTCCTAGCTGGGTCTTGCGAGCCCTGATGCCTTTAGTGGTGGTATCCTCTGTGGAGGAAATTCTGATCACTTTGGCTCTGAATCGGCCATTAACCAATGTGCCCACAGTCTGGCACGCATGGCGGTTGCGACTTCAGTGCGCATCGGCTCACGGGTCTTACCAGCCATCGCTCCCGGCAACCTCGCGTCCTGGCATGCCACCGGCGAAAGATGAATCCCATTGCAACTGCCCACTTTGAAGCTCAGGTAGTTAGAACATCGAAATCTGGCTTGGAGGGATCATGCGCCTTTCGGTTACCCGGCTAAGAAGTGTGGATGGTCCCCTTCCGTTGATTTGCGAAAATTGTGAGCGGGCAAATAAAGGCACGCTGACATTTAGGGCTTTGTTAAGACTTTCAATTCGGGTGAGTGCATCGGTTTTTCTCCGCCTCCCAACCGACTGAATGGACCCGACCACGGGGGCGGTCCTGGCGGCCGTATTCGGTTGACGATTGATGAGCCGCCGCTCGAACCCGTGTGTCATCCGGGTCAAAAAGCGGAAACAATTCAGATGTCACGGTAGGCGTTCGGCGCGCAGTTCATCATAACCTACTGGTAGCGAGTTTCTTGTGTTTGAGACAGCAGCTTGGTCTTGCGGTGATGACCAGCGCTTGCCTGCTGTGGCGACTGTGGCAAACTGAGATCGCAGCATGGGCTCCGTGATGAAACTGGGCCGGAAATCCCGATGAGCTAGGAGCCCTCCCGGAGGGCTATGAATCCTCCAAATCAGCAGGCGATGCACGGGGAGCAGCGGGCGTGTCGCCCGGCGGAATCGTGGAACCGTCGGCATTACTGCTGCGGGGACCGATTTCGAGAAATGAGAGCCCCTCTTGCGAGGGGGTGTTGGTCTGCCGATGGCTCTGCCTCGTGGCATGCGCGGTCTTTGAGCAACCAAGTGCCATTGACACAGGGGAACAAGCTTGCGCGCAGACCGAGTCGTTTTGTCTGGGGCTTTTGGGACGGTCGGGTTGCCAACACGCGGTCTGCGTGCGCCGGGCACATTGCCCAGCAGCTGGTGCTTGGCTGCGTCGTTGGAAATCGGGGGCTGGTTCTCGAGTCAGGGCGGAATTCCAAATGGAATCTTGGCGCGGATGCGGACCTTGCTGCGCTATTTCGGTTGGGGGCGGTTCTGTTCTGGCCGCAGCCCGGACGTGAATCCTCAAGCGTGACTGGCTGTCGGGATTGGTCGAAAAGCCGTTTGGTTGCGACAAAAAGACATTCATGAGGCGACAGGGCGGGCCATGCAGATTGATGCGTTCACAGCGGTTGCGCTGGCGCGCCCGTCTGTGCGGGCTGTGGGCTTGGGCAGGGCTGATGGCCTCCGGGCTCCCCGGGGTTCAGGCTCAATCCGGTCAATTGTTTTTTCCGACGCTGGAAGCGGCGTACGGCGCGCTTGGTTTTGATCCGCGGCAGAGCAATAGTGCGGTGGTGGTGTTGATTGGCGATCCGCACATCAATGTGTGGCCGGATCAAATGCCGGTCACCACCAATTTGGATACGCGGCTTGTCGCCATGATCAACGCCATGAATCCGCCGCCCACCAAGGTCGTGGTATTGGGCGACTTCACAACCTCGCTCGCGCCCATGCCCGGCTGGCCAGCGCTGAGTTGGACCATACGCTATGGCACGAACGAAATGCGCATCTGGTCTGAGGCAGTTCGTGCGCTTACGAATGTGGCGGAGGGCGACCTGTTGTGGATTCCGGGGAATCATGAGCAGCTCGATTCCGAGACCGACGCAGATTATTACCGCATGTTTTATCCGGAGATGCCGGTGCGCGCCGTGATGGACATCAGCGGAGCGCGGTTTTTCCTCATGAATTGCGGTAACTACGGTGGACGCAGCGCGCTGCAGCGGGATTGGTTCCGCCAGGTTTGGGAGGCCACTCCCGGGGGTATGGATCGCATAATTTTGATCCACATTGCGCCTTTTTTGCAACGCGTGGCGTATCGGGGTTTGGCGCTCGATATACGAGACGTGGTCGGAGACTTTGACGGAATCGTGTGGACCGTCAGCGGTCATGAGCATGCTTATTCGTTGAGGACCTATCGCTTGGGCCGGGCTCGTGTGGCCTCCATGGTGGTGGGGACGTCGAATCCCCTGGCGACCAATGGCCGAAGTTATGATACAGGGTGTGCGTTGCTCTGTCTCAGTAACGGAATCCGGGGCGTGATTTATTGGCATTTACATGACGGGCGTTTTCGCATTATCGGTCCGCCAAATTGGCAGGCTGCGGAGACCTATGCGCCGGCTTTTGAAGATAGTCCGGGATTGTTGTGGCGACGGCTAAAGGCTCGCGGGCGGCCTCCGGAGGTTACATCCTACAATGCACATGACGCCATTGAGTGGTACGCCTACACAAGAGAGTTAATTTGGTCCTTCCCCTCCGATTGGTTGGTGCCGGGCGCAGATGAGTTCCTGTTGTTGGCTGGATCGGTCACCACGGGGGCCACCTTGGAAGTAAAAATTGGAGCTGCAGGTTGGACAAACCTGAGTTGGCCGAGGCCGACCAATGGAGTTTATCGGTTCCGACTCCCTGAAGTGGTGCGTCCCGGGTCGATGTGCCAATTCCGGTATCGGAGCCCAGGCAACAACGATTTCATCGGCGGATGGGGCTTTGCCTCCAGCCGTTTGAGCAGTCCCGGCCCATGGCCGGAACCGGATTGGTCGCGGATTGTCGCTGTGCGGGCTGGAGAGTATTTGAATTTGGCACTTTCGGGAACCGATCCTGGCAGCCTTCACGGGCCGCGGTGGCGGACTCTCCTCATGGGTTCACTTGGAGCTTATCTTGAGCCAGCCACAGACTGGCTGCGTTGGCGGGTGGCCTATCCTGAGGCGGGCATGAACTTGACCACACAGGTGGTGGCCCAAGTTGGAGGCGATGGCAACTTGGTTGCAGCCCGGGCATGGTTGACCTTGACGGCTCCAACTCATTCTTTGCAGTCATTAATCCTGACGGAGGGAGCTTGGCTTGTTACAGACCTGGCGGAGGTGGATGAGATGCCCTGGATGACGCGCCATTTTCCGGAGCAGGGGTGGCTCAAAGTCGCATCGCCTCTAGGTTACGGGCGTAACGGTCTGGTGGCCGATCTTGGTAGACTTTTGGGATACCAACCTTCGGCGGTTGCAGTCCGTGGCTGGATCCGATCCTCGGAAAATGGTTTAGGACTGGCGGCTCCCACGCTGCGTTTGCGAGCAGGTTTGCGGTGGCAGGTATGGTGGAATGGAGTTGAGGTGGCCGGCTCGCGCAACCCTGGCCTGCTCAGTGTACGACAACGGTTGGCGCAGGCCGACCTCCTTGCAGGCACAGGTCCCAATCCAGAGGTGCACGTGCCGTTGCCGGGTATGGCGCCCGGGTCGAATTTGCTCGCGATCGCAGTTTGGGCCGATTGGCCTGACAACCAACCACTGGGTTACTGGTCGTTCGACGACCCCGCCCTCTGGACCAATGAGATCACCGGTCAACCCCTTCGGTGGGTGGGCACGAATCTAAGTTCCATGCTGGGGCGGTGGGGACTGGCTGCGCTTGCATCGGATACCGGAAGTTACTTGGAAGCACCGGAGAGTGTCGCCTGGTCATTGGGCGCAGGGTTTACCGTGGGTGGCTGGTTCGCTTACAACCGGGTTAGTGGCGATGACCCGCCCAGCGCAGCGGTGGAAAAAGCAGGCGAGTTTGTTTTGTATTACGCGGGGACGCGCACCAATCGGTACCGTTTTCGGGTGGGGGCTAGCGAGGTCCAGGATCAAACAGCGGGAACGGTGCCCGGCCAATGGCGCTTTGTGGTCGGCTGGTTTGATGGCACAAACGCATGTATTCAGGTGGACAACGGGCCAATTCAATGCGCGCTGGCGCAAGGGCCCGCCGTCGGCAATGATCCGGTTCGGTTGTTGCGGCAGTACGGTCCGTTGGGCGGTTTGGCTGCGGATGATGTTTTTTTGTATCCTCGGGTTTTGAGCGACACAGAACGGACAAGCTTGTATTACGAGAGTCTCCGGCGTCGGCTCAGCGATCAGAGGCCGGAGTTGTGGCTGGACGCAGAAGTGGTTGGGATTCGAGTGCCACCACCCGTGTTAACATCCAGTTTGCACCGTGTGGTCCGAAGGCCTGGTGAGGCTGCCACTTTGGAATGGGCGGTCTCCAGCGCATGGCCCGTGCGTTACCAGTGGTGGTTTAACGGCTCACCATTGCCGGGTGCAACCAACCGTTGGTTGCGTTGGGAACAGTTGTCGGGGGCGCAAAGGGGCGTCTACACCTTGGTGGCGAGTAACCTGGGTGGATCCGTGACCAGCCCGCCGGTTCATTTGCTGGTGGTGCAGGCGCCGCGACTTACTTGGGAACGCCCCGATCCTGGGAGTGGATGGCGACTGCGCGTTGTTGAGGTGGATCCGGAAGCCGGTGTGGTTTTGGAAGTCTCGCACGATTTGGAGGAATGGACGGAATGGCGCCGATGGGGCCCGGGCACAATCTCTGGGAGTCAGTTCTTGTCGGTGGAGCCGCCGCCATCGGAACCTACCTTCTATCGTGTGCGCTTATATTGACGCATGGGCAGCCGTCGAGCCCTATTATGCTTGGGCTGAACTTGCATGAGCCGTTGGCGATGGATGTACGAAAGTACAGCGCGAGGGCAGTTAGGGGAGCGATTTATGCGGGCAAGGTTAGGACAGAAGGGGTGGAGCGTTTGGGTGGGATTGTCCGTTGCCGCGTTGGCCGAATGCCGAAGCCAAATCATCGAGGGTCAGGAGCCCATCCTGGTACCGGTCGGCGCGGTTTGGGCGTATCATGTAAACCGGCTCGATGGAGGAGGGCCTCCCTCCGGATGGTGGTTGCCGGAATTTGATGACACAAGCTGGCCCCGTGGGAGATCTGGATTCGGCAGCGGGCTGGGTGATGAAACTACGGTCGTGGATCGGACCAATGTGGTTTCCGCTTGTTTTCGCACTACGTTCCATGTGGATCAACCGGATTCCATTCGTTGGTTGACCCTGCGCGCAGGTTTTCAAAGTGGACTGGCAGTATGGTTAAATGGTCAGGAGGTCAGGCGAACCGGTTTGCCCGAGCCTCCATCTGTCTGGAATCAAGTGGTGACATTTTCCTGGCGGTTTTACACGCGAGAGTTTGATCTGACCGCGTTTCGACATCTGTTGCGTCCGGGCCGCAACGTGTTGGCGGTCCAAGTTCATAGTCACACGACGAATCCCGCCTCCCTGTTTTGGTCTGGCGAACTGTGGGCCAACCTCACACGCGGTCCCTTTTTGCAGCAAATGCAGCCTCGAAGTGTCCGAATTTTATGGCGGACACCCGTGCCCGTGACGGCCCGGCTGCGATACGGCATGAACACCGGGTTGGATCGGGAGCTGGTCTGGTCGGAGCCACGTACGAGTCATGTGGCGATCCTTACAAATTTGGAGCCCGCTACGGAGTGGTTTTATCGAATTGAGCTGGCCGGTTCCAATAGTGCGGCGGTAACCCCGATCTGGTCGTTTCGGACCCCTCCTGAACGCGGTTCGTTGCGGTTTGTCGTGGTCGGCGACACTGGTTCCGGCACGTTGCCCATGTTGCAGGTGGCCTCCTGCCTTTCTACGGCTGCGATGGACCTGATCCTTCACACGGGGGATTTGGTTTATCCCGAGCTGACGCGCGAGCTGGTGGACTTGCGATGCTTGAGTGTGTACGCACCCCTCCTGCGGCGAGTGCCTCTCTACCCGACAGTCGGCAATCATGAGCTTTATAATACGTTGTATCGGGATCCACCAGGCACACCGTATTTTGAGTCTTTTGATCCGCCGACCAACCAGGTGACCGGCACCGGTCACTTTTATTCCTTCGACATGGGCGAGGCGCATTTTGTGAGCCTGTTTGTGCCCACTTTGTTGCCATTTCCCGGCACGGAACCTTATCAACTGGGGCCGGGCAGTGCCCAGCTACGATGGTTGCAGCAGGACTTGGCCTCCACGGATCGGCCGTGGCGCATTGTGTTCATGCACAGTCCCATGTTCAGTTCCGGCGGCCGCCGGTTTGACGATCTGAACACCAACGGTGTTGCCGACCGGCTGGAATTGCAAACATGGCTATTGCCGATCTTTCGGCGTTACGGCGTGCAGGTGGCCTTTTTTGGTCATGATCATGTGTATGAACGTTTCCGAGCATGGGGCCCATTGCATGCATGGACGACTGGCGGTGGAGGGTACACCCTTTACGGTTTCACGGAACGGGATGCGTTAAGCGAGCGTTTTGCCGTCATCTTTCATCATTTGGAATGTGAACTCACTCGCGATGAGTTGCGCGTGGTGGCACGCGACCGGTTCGGTCAGGTCTTCGACACTGCGGTAGTGCCACGCGTGGTGCGCCCAGGATTGGAAGCCATGGTCCGTACCAATCATGGCTCGGCCCGACTGGAGTTGGAACTGAAATGGAATTCTGCGCCGGGAGAACGATACACGGTGGAGTCCAGCAGGAGCGCTGAGGCTGGGTTTGAGCCGGTGGCGGAATTGACCGCCGACGACTTTCTTACTTCATGGTCTACTTCAGTGTCGCAGTCAGGGGAGGCTCCCGAGTCCGGTCGGGCGGTTTTCTATCGCGTGAAGTGGCAGCGGTAACCGGTGGACACGCAACCGTCAGGAAGCTTTTGTTAAATGTCCAACCTCTTGTGCCCCGACCACGCGTTGAGCCAAATGGATCCCTGCGAGTAAGTTGGGATTTGAATTTGCCATGCGGGATGAGCCCGCTTTAAGCTGAAGTGCAGTCGGTTCGAAGCCCGGCTTTGGCGGAGGGAACGCGAGATGTTTTCCCATATCGTGCTTTTCTGGACGGACCCCGGACAACCGAATGCGGCGGAGACTCTGATCGCAGCAGCGGAGCGTTTGCTCCGACCGATTCCGGGTGTTGTACATTTCCACGTTGGGCGTATGGTGCCGAGTACGCGACCGGTGGTGGATCAGAGCTATCAGGTAGGACTGAACATCGTGTTCGTGGACAAGGCGGCTCAGGATGCGTACCAGGTGCATCCGGCTCACGTGGATTTTGTGGAGAGCGTTGTTAAACGTGTGTGTATGAACGTAAAGGTTTACGATTTTGCGTGAACCGTTGGATCAGCTTGTGCGAAGGAGGCAGAACGCAGTCATGAGTGACATCAAGTTGCCCAACGGCCGGCCGATCGGGTGCCTGCGCTGGCTCTTTGACGTGGCAAAATGGCTGGCGGGTGTGGGATGGTTTGGCGCGTTTACCGGGGTCATCGCAGCGGAAAATTCATTGTTCCGATTCGCCTCTTTGGACGACCGTTCACTCGGGTTGTGGGAGGCAGACCGCCCGGTATTAGTGTACAACCACGGAATCATTCGCAAACCGGGCGTGCCTGAGCGACTGGCTCGCAGCACCTATGTGCATCCGTTGTATGGGGTGGACGGGGAGGTTTTAACCGATGATTTTCCGGCCGATCATTTGCATCATCGTGGTCTGTTTTGGGCGTGGCCGCATGTGCGAGTGGGTCAGCTCCACTATGACTTGTGGCAGCTGCGGGGCATTCGACAGGAGTTTGAACGGTGGCTCCGTCGCGAGGTTTCCGGTCCGGAAGCAATCTTGGCCGTGGAGAACGGTTGGTACACGGGATCTGAGAAAGTGATGGCTGAACGAGTGGAGTTCCGCGTGCATCCTGTGGAGGGGGGAACGCGGGCCGTGGATGTTGCGTTTGAATGGCAGGTGCTGCAAGGGCCTTTGAGTTTGCAAGGCGCAGAAGGCAAAAGTTACGGAGGCCTCACCTTGCGTTTCGCCCCAGGAACCAACACGACCATCATCATCCCGGCCGGCCAAATTGCACAAGACCTTCCCATGACCAATCTCCCTTGGGCGGGTCTGAGTCGATTGTGGGATGCAACTGGCCAGACCAGCGGCGCAGCGATTTTTGTGGCTCCGGATCACCCCGATTACCCGCCGCAGTGGTTGCTGCGACACTATGGCGTTTTGTGTCTGGGTTGGCCCGGCGTTCGCGAGGCGACGTTCGAGGCCGGCCAAACGATCCGGGCGCGGTACCGAATTTGGATTCATCGCGGATCGGTAGATGCGCGCCGATTGCAGGAGGCATACGATCGCTACTGTCGGGAGCTAAAGAACGGCCGCTGAGACATTTCCACCGTAACTGCAGGCGCGCCGCCTTGTTTGCAGACTTGAGTGGGGCATTCTGAAGGGGCCGGCCTGATTCATCGTCTAATCGGGCATGCGCGAGCCACCTTCACCGATCGTGGGCTCGCGTCGATAGTGGCAGGATAGAAACCTTTGGAAGAATTATGAAAAGCTTGCATTTGGGAATGTTGGTATTCGCACTCGGCTATACTGCGGCGATTTCCGGTCAGCCCGAGGGCGTTACACGCCCGTTCAACGGCCGGAACCTTGAGGGCTGGAAGACGCGGCCGGAAGGAAACCAGCGAAGCTATTGGACGGTGGGGCAGGCCAAACTGGATCCGGCTGATCCCAGACGTTTGGTAGTAGAGCCGGGCGGAAACGAATTGATCAACGCAGTGTCGGGTCACGGTGAGGGATTGGACCTTTACAGTGAGGCCCTGCATGGTGATGCTATTATCCGGTTGGAGGTCATGGTGCCGCGAGAGTCCAATAGCGGCATTTATGTCATGGGCGAGTACGAAATCCAGGTTTTGGACAGTTTCGGGCGAGAGCAACGACCTGGGCCGGGCGACATGGGCGCCATCTACGGCGCGCAACCTCCACGGCGACCGAAATATAAAGCCCCCGGTGAGTGGAACACGTATGAGATTCACTGGCGAGCGCCGCGTTTCGACGCCTCCGGAAAGAAGGTAACCAACGCACGGTTCGAGAAGGTGATCCTAAACGGCGTGGTGATTCACGAGAACGTGGAGATGCCCGGGCCCACACCCGGCGGCTTGGATGGTCGGGAAAAGCCTCAGGGACCCCTTATGTTCCAAGGCAACCACGGACCGGTGGCTTATCGCAATCTTGAGATTCTGCCTCTTCGCTGAGGCTATGAACGGAGCGGCGTGCTCCCGCCGGCCAGAGGTGAGGATCGGGACGTCCGAAGAGCCTTACCGGGGTTTCATTTATAAGGCCTGATTTTGCTCACGGGCTGGCTCGTGGCCCTTGGCTCGTGGCCCTTGGGCTTTTCCATTTCAGGGTGGATGTCACAAAAGCTCAGCTTGCTCGCAACGGCTTAGGTTGGCCGCATCGATGAGTAAGAAAAAGAGGGATGGCTTCGATCTTCTCCCTTGATGCTGCGACCGGTCAGGCTGGCTTTTCTCCAAGGCCTTGCGATTAGTGAAGCCGGGTCTGAAATGCTGATGCGGATTTCAGCTTACCCCTGGTTCTAGGATACGCAAGCTACCCTGGTCGGCATCGAGTTCGGCCAACGCATGGAGCGGTAGCGTTACATTATAGGCTGTATGACCAAAGGGTAGGCCAAAAAGCACGGGTTTGCGTAGAGATTTCAGACGTTCCCGGCAGACTTGTTCCAATGTAGCTTTTGTGGAGCCGGGGTGGACTGATGGAGTGTCCTCGCACCGTTCGCAGGTACCAATGGCGATTCCGGCGACCTGATGGATCAGACCGGTTTGATCAAGTTGGGTGAGCATCCGATCCACGCGGTAGAGCGGTTCCCCCACCTCTTCGAGGCAAAGGATCCGGCCACGAAAGTCCGGTAGGAAAGGGGTTCCCAACAGGGAAACCAGAACGGATAAATTGCCTCCCACGAGGCGTCCGATCGCGCGCCCTTTGTAGAGGGTGCGAATTTGGCAAGAGCCTTCGGGAGACCGGATGACCCCAATTGGCTCGACCCAGGTCACAGCGCGCAGAAAGTTTTGGAGGGTGAACTCAGGCAGCTCGGAGTGGCCTAAGTCTGGCCCTGCCATGGGACCGTGGAATGTGACTAAATCAGCTTGGCTTTGAAGGGCGCAATGCAAAGCCGTGATGTCGCTGTAGCCCACGAAGATCTTCGGGTGAGCCCGGACGAGTTGGTAATCGAGCTGGGGTAACAAGCGCGCGGAACCATAACCACCCCGGACACAAAGGATGGCTTTGATCCGCCGTTGCCGAAACAAGCGGTGAAGCTCGCTCAAGCGTTCGCGATCACTGCCAGCGAGGTAGCCTCGTCGGCGGTGGATACGGGCAGGAACCAGCACGCGGTAGCCGAGCTGTTCGAGGCGGGCTACGGCCCGATCCAGACAGACCGGGTCAAGGATCGGACCCGCAGGCGCGGCCAAGGCGATGGTATCTCCGGGTTCGAGCCGTGGAGGACGCAAGGGCATGGAGGGGACGATGCAGATGGTGCAATCTTGTCAGGGTTGCTCAGTCGCGGAGGCAATGGAGTTCATCCAGAGTTCGTTGCAAGGCTAACTCCAGCTCATGAAGCAGTGGGGGGACGTGATCGATCTGGTTGCTGCGCGCAGCGCGTTCAATGCGCTGGCAAAGGGCAACTACTTTGCGCGCTCCAAGGCTCATACTGGTGCTTTTGAGAGAGTGTGCCTGAAAGGCCAATTGGATGGGGTCACCCACCGATTGTCGAATCTGATGCAGTTGCTGCGGCGCGGTCTGATGGTAAAGGTCAATCAACTCCTGCAACATGTTGAGGTGTTCGCCCGCAGGGATTTGTCGCAGCTCTTCCAACAGGGATCGGTCGAGCAGCGTCTCCGGCGCGGCCTGGGGCATCCGCGCCAGAAAAGTCGTGGTGTCGAACTCTCGCAGACATGTGGGGCCCCAACGCTCCAGAGCATTCTGGATGTCTTGAAGCCGGATGGGCTTAGGGATGTAATCGTCCATGCCCGCCGCGAGGCATTTTTCCCGGTCACTGGCAAAGGCTGCGCCGGTCAGCGCAATGAGCCGGGGTCGTTTGTGCCGGGGCCGGTTCTGATGGATCAGGCGGGCGACTTCCAACCCGTCTAGTTCGGGCATTTGGACATCCAAGAACAGGATGTCATAATCGTTTTTTTCAAGCGACGAGAGGACCTCGCGTCCGTTGGTGGCTGCGTCGGCCTGATAACCGAGTTTGCGCAGGATGGTACGGGCCACTTGGAGATTCACCGGATTATCGTCTGCAACCAATAAGCGTAGGGGTAGTCGCTGGGCCAATGTGGCGTCCAACGAGGGCGTGGGCGGGCCGCGCCGCTCGCGTTGGATCGGCACTCCGAGAGCGCGACAAAGGGTGTCAAGCAGTTGCGCGGGTCGAATCGGTTTATGGACGATGAACTCGAAACCGGCACGAGCTGCTTGCCGATCTTCTTGGCGAAGCGGGAGCGACGAAAGAAGCACCACCACCGTACCGGCAGGGCCCGAATAATCCCGGATTTGCCTGGCCAATGCCAGACCGTCGGTAGCCGGTAGTTGTTGATCCACCAACGCGACATGGATGGGCACATGCTGCTCTAGCAGTTGCAGGGCTTCGGCGGCTGTGGCGGCAGTGCTGACGCGAAAGCCCCATTGTTGAGCGCGATGCCGCACCAGACGTTGGTTGGTTGGGTTGTCTTCGACCAGCAAGAGGTGCTTGCCGGAAAGCATGGGCTGAGCACACTGCCAAAAAGCCGGGCTGGCTGTGGGAGCCGACCGAGTCCGGACCGTGAAATGGAAGGTGGCACCTTTGCCGGCGTCGCTCTCTACCCAGATCCGGCCTCCCATCAACTCGCATAGGCGACGACAGATAGCCAGACCCAATCCCGTGCCTCCGTAGTGACGGGCCGTGGAAGCGTCGACTTGCTGGAAAGACTTAAACAAGCGGTCTTGCTTTTCCAGCGGGATCCCGATGCCTGTGTCGCGTACCGAAAAATGGAGCAGGCAGGTGTCCTGACTCGAATGAGGCGGACCGGCCACTGGATCTGGCTCGGTAAGGGCATATTGAACTTCAATGACGACCTCGCCAGCGGCGGTGAACTTGACGCCATTGCTCAAGAGATTGACTAGGATTTGCCGCAGGCGTGTTGCATCGCCCAGGATAACGCGGGGCAGGCGGTCGTCTAGCAGGTAAGCCAGGTCAAGATTCTTCTCGGCCGCTCGTGGCGCTACCTGTTCCAGAGCCTGCTCGATACAGGCGTGCAGTTCAAAGGGATGAGACTCGAGTTCCAGCTTGCCAGATTCGATTTTGGAAAAATCCAGGATGTCGTTGACGATGGCTAGGAGAGATTCGGCGCTGTTGCGCGCCGCTTCCGCGTATTCGCGCTGTTCTTCGGTCAATTCGGTCGCCAGTAAAAGGTTGACCATGCCGATTACCCCATTCATGGGAGTGCGGATTTCATGGCTCATGTTGGCCAGGAACTCGGTCTTAGCGAGCGTGGCTTCTTGCAGCTTTTGGTTGAGGGTGGCCAACGCGGCATTGTTTTCCATGAGCTTTTGTTGGCTTTCACGCAGGGCCCGATACGCGGCGTCGCGCTGGACTTGGTTGATATACGCGCGAGAGTGGTATCGGATGCGTGCGACCAGCTCGATCGCATCGGGCAACTTGACTAGATAGTCATTCGCACCCAGGGCAAAGGCGCGACTCTTGATCACCGGATCGTCATGAACGGAAAGGACCAGAATAGGGATGTCGCGCGTCAGTGGGTGCGCTCGATACTGGTTCAGGAGCGTCAGACCGTCCGTGCCAGGCAAAACCAGATCGAGGAGAATCACCGTGGGCCGCAAACTCACCGCGACCGCAACGGCTTCACGCGGGTCGGAACAGTAGTGAAAATCGATGTCCGTTTCGGCTGCAAAGGCTCGACGAACCGCCTCGCCCACCACGGGTTGGTCATCCACCAGCAGCACCATCGTGCGATAATCCGGAGCAGGCCATTCAACCGGGTTAGCTAAGCCCGAAGCAGGATTGGGCGCGTTGGAGTTCATGGTTGGTGCAGGTTTGGAACGGTCGGATCCCACAGCTTGAGTTTACAGCAGCCGGATTTTACCGGTGCTGACCTTTGCCGTCCGTGCATTGGATAACGGCGCATCCCACTAGCCTTTTGCCTGCATTCGGGGACGACCCACCGATACAGGCGAGCCGGATTTGCACTAAAGCCTAAACTACCGGGGAACCGCGCGCTCGGCAAGGCAGGGCCGCTCGTCGGGAGCAGCCAATTCCCGGAACTTGGAATGCCACCTTGTGCCTGACGTGCATCCTTGACGTTGCTTCAGAGCCGGACTTGACGAAGCCTCCCCAGCAGGCATTTTACAGCCTCCCTTGGTCGGCCCACTGAGTCGTTCGGGACTGGACCTGTCGGCCTCAAGTTGCACGGCCCCGGATCCGGCGGCGTGGGATGAAGACAATAGGACATGGAGCATATTAGGAACATTGCCATCATTGCACACGTGGATCATGGGAAGACCACGTTGGTGGATTGTTTATTGAAACAGTCCGGAACGTTCCGGCCCAACGAGGCCAAGACCGCCGAGGAGCGGATCATGGATTCGTTGGATCTGGAGCGGGAAAAGGGCATCACGATTCGCGCCAAGAACGCGGCGTTTCGTTACCGAAATTATCGGATCAACCTGGTGGACACGCCCGGCCATGCCGATTTCGGGAGCGAAGTGGAGCGCATCATGAACATGATTGACGGTGTTCTGCTGGTTGTCGACGCGGCCGAGGGACCTCAGGCCCAGACGCGGTTCGTGCTGCGTAAGGCCTTGGAGGCTGGCGCCAAACCCATTGTGGTCATCAACAAAATTGATCGTGAGAATGCCCGTCCGCGACAGGTACTCGACCAGGTTTTTGATCTGTTCCTTTCCCTGAACGCCACGAACGAACAACTGGACTTTCCATATCTGTTCTGCTCGGCCAAGGCGGGCTACGCGCGGGAGCGATTGGATGACTCGAGCACGACGATGGAACCTCTTTTTGAAGCCATTGTGCGCCACATCCCTGTGCCCCGGACCCGCGGGGGGGAAGGCTTCCAGCTTTTGGTGGCGAATCTTGATTATTCGGATTACTTGGGCCGCATTGCGTTGGGCAAAGTAATGGCGGGCCGCATTCGGGTAGGGGATCCGGCTGTTTGTATGCATAGCGACGGCCGGGTTACTGTCGGTCGTGTGACGGCACTTTTTCATTACGAGGGTTTGAAGCAGGCACCCATTGACGAAGCTCCTGCTGGTGACATCGTTGGAGTGTGTGGCTTTGAGACCGTGGCCATTGGCGAGACGCTGGCCGACAGCCCGGAGCGCGGCGCCCTGCCTTTTATCCCGGTGGATCCGCCCACCATTCAAATGGAATTTGCCGTAAACGACGGCCCCTTGGCCGGACAGGATGGCAAGTTGGTGACCGCACGGCACATCTGGGAACGGTTGCAACGGGAGGTGCGCACCAACGTTGGATTGCGGGTGGAAACCACGGAGGATCCCAAGGTGTTCCGCGTTAGTGGTCGGGGCGAAATGCAAATCGCGATTTTGGTCGAACAAATGCGTCGGGAGGGCTACGAAGTGCTGGTGTCCCGACCAGAGGTATTGTGGCGGCGGGATGCAAAGGGTCAACTATTGGAGCCGATAGAGAAACTTTTTCTGGATATTCCCCAAGAGAATATGGGTCCAGTTTTGGAGAACCTTGCCTGGCGTAAGGCCGAAATCCTCCAGATCGCGCCTTACGGTGATCAAGTCTCCATCGAGGCGCTGATCCCCATGCGGGGGTTGATCGGCTTTGAAACGGACCTGGTCAATCTCACGCGCGGGCTGGGAGTAATGAGTCACTTCTTCCATGGTTATGAACCAGACCGCGGGGAGATTCCCGCCCGCCGAAACGGTTCACTGGTGAGCATGGAGGATGGCGTGGCCACGGCCTATGCTCTGGATGCCTTACAGGAGCGGGGTCGCCTGATGATCGAACCCGGGGACCGGGTATATAAGGGCATGATTGTGGGCGAACATTCCCGCGAGCAGGACATTTTGGTCAATCCTTGTAAAACCAAGCACCTGACAAACATTCGGTCGCAGGGCGAGGGCAAGGGCATCCAACTGAGCCCACCGATCAAGTTGACCTTGGAGCGTGCCCTGGAATATATCGGTCCGGACGAGTACGTGGAAGCCACTCCACATCATTTGCGGCTGCGGAAAAAAATCTTGGACGAAACGAAGCGCAAGCGGGCCACCCAGCAACGCGCCATTCGGGTTTGGCCAGAGGAGTCGGTGCCAGTCTGAGGATGGGGCGCCAGTTGTTACTGGAGGCGTTCGGGGTTTAGTCCTTGCAGGTCTTTCGGAAGGAACCGACCATCCTTGCGGATCAATTCGCCATCAAACCAAACCTCGCCTCCGCCCCATTCTGGACGTTGAATCAGCACCATGTCCCAATGGATGGCGCTGCGGTTGCCGTTGTCGCAATCCTCGTAAGCCTGACCCGGGGTGAGGTGAAGCGAGCCGGCGATTTTCTCGTCGAAGAGTATGTCGCACATCGGTTGGAGAATATGCGGATTGAATCCCAGTGAGAACTCACCCGTGTAACGGGCTCCCGGATCGGTGTCGAGAATCTCGTTCAGACGACGGGTGTGATTCGCAGTGGCTTCTATGATTCGGCCCTTTTTGAACACCAATCGGACGTTCTCAAACCGGGTGCCAGCATAAATCGTAGGGGCATTGAACTGGATGACGCCGTTGACAGAATCCCGCACGGGGCAGGAGAAGACCTCTCCGTCGGGGATGTTTCGCAGGCCGTTGCACATTTTGGCGCCAATCCCTTTGATACTAAAACTCAGATCGGTCCCCGGGCCTTTAATCTGCACGCGGTCGGTCCGTTGCATGCGTCTCCACAAGGGGACCATGGCACGAGCCATCTTTCGATAGTCCAGTGTACAAACCCGAAAATAAAAATCTTCAAAAGCTTCTGTGCTCATGCCGGCGCTTTGCGCCATGCTGGGCGTGGGCCACCGTAATACACACCAACGGGTCTTGTTGACCCGCCAGTTGAGTACAGGCCGGTTGATCCGGGAAAAAAGTGCGAGACGATCGGACGGAACGTCGCCGGTCTCGTTCATATTCTCCGTTCCGCGGATGGCGATGTAAGCGTGCATCTTCTTGATGCGGGCCAGTTCAAGGTCGCGTAGAAGAGTGGCGTGGCGCCGGTCGGTTTCACGCAAGGCTTCACGCGTGACGCGGCTTTGCCGAATTTCCACCACTGGAATACCACCTGCTCGGCGGACCGCCCGCATCAAAGCGATCGTCATGGCATCGGGAACATCGGTTACATCGATGAGAACCGTATCTCCCGGTTTGACGGCGACCGAGTAGCTTACCACCAAATCGGCGAGCTGTGTGTATCGTGGGTCTTGCATAACCTTTTTCGGCTGTGAAGACTGGGGCGGTCACGCATGCCGCCCTTTTCTAGGAACAAGCCGGGTTGTCAGGTCAAAATCCGTCCGTACCGGTTTCAAGGGATCGAGCCGGGCGTCGGCCATGCGGCCGCAATCAATCATCCGATGCACGTCGAGGCGAATCATCTTGTCCAACTGCACGTGGACCTCTGCCCGATAGAGAAGGAGGCACATCATCGGCTGCATAACGCCTTTGTCCGCCTACCACGGTGATGCGGCCGGTGGCATCCATCCCCAACCGGGGGCGTGACCCGGCAATTTCATAGGTCTCTCTGACCATAATCTCGCCGTCCGGATTGATGACGTGATAGACGAACGTGGAACGGCCGTTTTGGAACAATAGGTGTAGATTGCTGGCGCTGTCGAGCTGCGGTTGTGGTTGCCCGAAAGAAACAATCGGCCCCAAAGGTACAACTCGGATGATTTGCGTTTCTGTCGGATCGGTAATCCGAAGGTAAAGTCGCAAATTGCGCTTCAGGTAGTTGGCTTCTTGAAGGATGTACTTGCGCATCTCCGGGGGGCGTCCCGCATCGGAGCCAGGGAGGCCAAACTCGCGTTCCCATAGTCGGGCTCCGGTAATGATGAAAAAGTCAACTGGAAGACTGCTAAATTCGCGGTCCCAAGCTAACACCCGCACGGTGGCTTGGACCCGGTAGCGGCCTTGACGGGACAGGTCATAATACGGCGCCAAATCCACCCGGACGGTAGCCCGCTGCGAAGATTCCAAGCGGAACGGCTCTCGGAGGACCGGTTCCCCGAAACGCCGCACGACCCGCTGATCTTCTGCCTCGACCGAGAAGCTAAGCCAGTCTTCCTCTTCCCCCAGCCGCAACGGTTGCCCAGATAAGTTGGTGATACGGACTGCCACGGGCAGGCTTTCCCCGGGAAGGAACTGCTGTTGCTGCAGATCCACCTCCACAGTGAGTTGCGCGGCTGCGGGCAGCACGCAGGCTAAGCAGGCAGCAAGCGCCCCTTTCCGCCGACGAACTCCCGTGGCGGGATGGTCACCGAAAATGGAAATGCCCGGCACTTCCTGTCTCCCAACAAGCCGGCGTCTATCTTGCGTTCCATCCATGCTGGCCACGCAATGGCCGTGCATAAAGATCACTCTACCGCGATCCCGGGGACAGACAAGGGGCAAATCGGATTTGGGGATTCCGACCATAGGTGCCACCTTGGTTCTGAGAATAACGACATCTTTCAACGGCGGTGGAGCGGGCTGATTGCTTCGCAACTCTTCGGTTTGCTCTGGATTCGCGTTCCACTTTTCCCAAAGTTGAAGTCGATGAAGCGCACACATCATTGCAATGAGTTGCGTCTGGAACATGTGGGGCAAACCGTTACGCTGATGGGCTGGGTGCACTCCCGTCGTGACCTAGGGGGTGTGATTTTCCTCGATGTGCGGGATCGGGAGGGACGGACGCAAACGGTTTTTGATCCTTCCGAGGTCTCAAAAGCCGTGTTTGAACAAGCTGCCTCCCTGCGTCCGGAAAGTGTGGTAGCGATCACCGGCCTGGTTCGACGCCGGCCGGAAGGAACGACCAACCCGCGCATTGCCACGGGTGAAGTGGAGGTGCTGGCCCGGGAGCTTGTGATTCTGAACCGAGCTGAGGTGCTGCCTTTTGCTGTAGACGATCCGGAAACGGCTTCCCGAGTCAATGAAGAGCTTCGGCTGCGTTATCGGTACCTGGATTTGCGCCGACCGGAAATGCTGCGCAATCTGAAATTGCGTTCCAAGGTGGCCATGGCGACGCGAGCGTATTTGGAGGAGCAGGGCTTTTTAGAGATTGAGACGCCGACGCTTTTCAAATCCACACCGGAAGGTGCGCGAGAGTTTGTCGTGCCCTGTCGGAATCACCCCGGGTTGTTCTATGCGTTGCCCCAGTCGCCGCAACAGTTTAAGCAGATCTTGATGGTGGCCGGAGTGGAACGATACTTCCAACTAGCCAGATGTTATCGCGATGAGGATTTGCGCGCAGATCGGCAACCTGAATTTACCCAGATTGACCTCGAGATGAGCTTCGTTGAGCGCGAGGATGTATATGCTGTGGTCGAGGGGTTGCTGCAGCGCATCTGGCGGGTCGCCCTGGGCGTTGAATTGAAACGACCCTTTCCGCGCATGCGGTTTCGCGACGCTATGGACCGCTACGGCATTGACAAGCCGGACACGCGATGGGGACTGGAGCTTGCGGATTTGACCGAGACGTTTCACGGGAGTGATTTCAAGGTGTTTCAACAGGCCATTGCGCAAGGAGGCGTGGTCAAGGCGCTCAATGCCAAGGCGATGGCGGGGCTGACGCAGGGGCAAATGGAGCAACTGACAGGTCTCGCGCGCGAATCCGGAGCCAAGGGACTGGCCTACATCAAGGTCGAAGGGGGTGAATGGAAATCACCGATCGTCAAATTCTTCCGTGAGGCTGAGCGGGTTCAAGTTCAAAACCGGTTGAAGGTCGAGGAAGGCGACTTGTTGTTGTTTGCTGCCGACGAGTGGCAAAAGGCGTGCGAAATATTAGGACGCTTACGCCTGCAAGTGATCGACTGGGCGCGCCAAGCCGGTCGATTGCAGGTCGAGCCAGGACGTTTCGACTTTCTGTGGGTGGAAGATTTCCCTCTGTTGAGTTTCGACAAGGAAAACAACCGGTGGTATTCGAGTCATCATCCGTTTACGGCGCCTGTGCCGGAGGACATTCCATGGCTCAAGACTGATCCGCGTCGGGTTCGAGGCCAGCACTATGACATCGTCGTAAATGGAGTGGAGTTGGGTGGAGGCTCCATTCGCATCCATCAACCTGACCTCCAAAAGACCGTCTTCGAGGATGTGCTGCAGTTGCCGCCCGATTTGGTGAAGGGCCGTTTTGGCTACATGCTGGAGGCATTCCGATACGGCGCCCCGCCGCATGGCGGCATTGCACTGGGCTTTGACCGTTTGATGGCCTTGTTGTGCGGTGCCGAGAGCATTCGTGATGTGATTGCCTTTCCGAAAACAGCCAAGGGGACCTGTTTGATGACGGAGTCGCCAGGACCGGTCGAGCCCCGCCAGTTGCGCGAGTTGCACCTAGAACTGCGGATGCCTCCGACACGAGGCACTGGTCCTTAACTCCGCCGCCGTAGCCGAGCTACGTACGCGCCATCGACGCCGTCCACAAACGGCAACAGGATGCGCTCATGTTCCAAGACAAAGCCCGGTACGGTTTGCATGAAGGCGCGGACAACCTGCTCGTTTTCTTCGGGTTCCAAACTGCAAGTGCTGTAGACGAGCAGGCCACCGGGCCGAACCCGCGACGCCGCCTGTCGGAGAAGTTGGAGTTGCCTCGGTGGCAGCCGGTGAAGGTCCTCACCCTGGAGACGCCAGCGGAGGTCCACCCGGCGCCGCATTACGCCGGTATTGGAACAGGGCGCATCCACCAGCACTCGGTCAAAGCCATCCCGAGCCCAGTCGGGCAGAGACGCATCTGCTGGCTGGACCTCTACACAACTGGCACCCAAGCGCTCACAGTTGTCGCGCAACACCTGGAGCCGTTCGGGGTCGGTGTCCAGCGCCAGAATTCGTCCTTCATTTCCCAGCAACTGGGCGAGATAAGTCGTCTTGCCGCCGGGGGCTGCGCAGGCGTCCAGGACACGTTGGCCCGGCTGAACTTGGAGAGACCAGGGAGCCAGCAGTGTGCTGGGGTCTTGAACATAGAACCAGCCTGCGACAAAAGTATCCATTTTCGCCAGCGGTGGATGCCGACGTAATTCGTAAACCAGATCCTCCTCGTACCAGTCCCGGGCGAATACGTCGCATTCCACGTTTTCCTGGTTCCGCCATCGTTGCAGCACTTCGGCGGGCTGGACCTTGAGCCGATTGATCCGCGCGTAATTGCGCGCGGGCGTGTTGTTCCAGTGAAGCAACTGACGCGTGCGGTCCGGACCCCATCGGTCCAACCAGCGCCGGACCAGCCATTCGGGATGCGACCAGCCCAAGTGCGGGGCTGTGATTTGTAGTTCCTTTAACAGGTCGCGCGTCACGTGCAACTCGCGAAGGTAGGCCCGTAGGATGGCGTTTACGAATCCGGCTTGGGCGCTCAATCCAAGGCGTTTGGCAAGTTCGACCGTTTCATGCACGGCCGCATGGTCAGGAATCCGGTCCAACCAAAGAATTTGGTAGAGACCAAGCCTTAGGATGTCCATCAGACGCGCGGGTTGCGGAGGCGCAGCGGTTCTGCGCCCGATGAGCCAGTCCAACGTGGCGCGCCACCGGGTCACTCCGTACACCAGCTCTTGGCAAAGGCGTCGGTCAGCCGGCGAAAGCGCACGGTTTGCAAACTCCCGCTCCAGCAGGGTCTCGAGGTAACAACCGGAACGGCCATGCTGTTGCAAAATCCGGACGGCAATTTCTCTTGGTTTTTGCGCGCTCACGGCCTTTAATTTGGACGTGGCTGTCCAAGAGGCCCATGGGCCGAGACAGCCTCAAACCCGTTCTATGCGAGAAGAATTCGAGAAACTGGCCCGGGCGGGCAAGATCGAACCCCGCCATATTGATCCGTTGGTGCGGTTGGCCACTTGCGGCTTTTGCTGGCACCGGAGCTGGGGGTTCGGACGCATCCGGTCGATGGACCCGGTGTTCGCGCGTTTCACCATCGATTTCCCGAGTCGGCCAGGGCATACGATGGACCTGGCATTTGCCGCCGAAACCTTGAAGCCCCTTCCGCCCACCCACGTCTTGGCTCGGAAGGCCCTGGATCTAGAGGGATTACGGCAAATGGCTGCCACCCGACCTCTGGAGCTGGTTCGAATCGTATTGGAAAGCCTGGGCGGGCGAGCAACAGTCGAACAAATCCAGCAGACGCTCGTGCCCGACGTTATCACTTCTGACTGGAAAGCCTGGTGGGAGCAGGTGCGGCGGCAGATGAAAAAGGATGGCCATTTCCATCTGCCGCTCAAAAAGGGTGAGCCTGTCATTTACCAGGAGGCCGAGCGCTCCTTGGATGACCAGTTGGTGGAGAGTTTCCGGGCCGCTAAGGGTTTAAAAGCCCGTTTAGGGGTCGTTGCCGAAATCGCTCGGAACCTCTCTGATTTGGAAGATAAAACGGCCGTGGTGCGGCAATTGGTCCAGACGCTCAACGAGGACATTGCGTCCCATCAACGAACTCAACCCGCGTTGGCCATGGAGGCCATTTTTGTCCGAGACGAGCTCCGTGCCTGGGCAGGTGTTCCTCCGGAAAACACCGAGTTGACCGCGCCTGCTCTGTGGAAAGCTCATCCGCAGCCCGGTCCGATCCTAGAGGCACTGCCGGCCAGCAAGCACCGGCGGGCTTTGGAGGCATTTCGCGAAGCATGGCCGGATCAATGGGCATCCATGTTGCTGGACGCTCTCAATCAGGTCTCTTCCCGGGTTTGTCGGGAGCTGGTCCAACTCTTGGTCCAGGCCGGTCACTTGGACGCCCTTAAAGAAGTCCTGGCGCGACACATCAGCCACCATACCGCCAGCAGCGAATTGTTGCTTTGGTTGGGTCGAGAACGAAGTGACACATTTGCCGATGTTCTTGGTCCTGAGGTGTTGCGCGCGATGTTAACCGCGTTGGAGCGCGATCAGTTTAATGAAAAGCGCACCAGTCGGTTGCGCGACTTTATTCTGGATGATGCTGAACTCATTGCAGACCTCACTGCTGCGGCGGACATCGAGGTCATTAAGGACCTCACACGAGCGTTGCAATTCTCGCCGGTGTTCGACGACATGGACAAACGATCTCTCCTGGCCCGCATTGTCAAAAGTCATCCGGCCATTCAATCCATCATCAGCGGAGAGCAGACGCGTCAGGACACAGGCTTTTGGGTCTCCTGGGAAAGTTTGGAACGACGCCGCGCAGAGTATGATGAGTTGGTCCACAAGCGCATCCCCGCCAACTCGCGCGAGATTGCCATCGCACGCAGTTACGGCGACCTCAGTGAAAACCATGAATACAAAGCCGCCAAGGAAATGCAAAAAATCCTGCTGCGCCGTAAGGAAGAGTTGGAAGCCCAACTGGTTCGCGCGCGGGGTACGGACTTCTCCCATTTCCCGTTCGACGTGGTAGGACCGGGCACCGTGGTTGAATTGACGGATCTGACATCGGGTCAGCGCGAGACCCTCACGGTGTTGGGAGCATGGGACTCCGACCCCGATCGGGGGATCATCAGTTACCTTTCACCTGTTGCCCAAGCATTAATGGGACACAAGCCGGGCGAAGAAGTGGAATTCGAAGTCCACGGCCAGCTGCATCGTCACCGGATCGAAGCCATCCGTCCCTACCGACAACGGACGCCCGATAGTCAGGTAGCAGTTGAGGCGGACCGATCACGCACGGCGGCTTTGCCGAAAGGGTTCGCGCCTTCAGCAGATTCTGCTCCCGGCGTGGCGCCCTCTGATCTCGGCCTGTCCCAAACGGGCGGAACAGAGCCGCACCGGTTGGATCAGACATCGGGCGAACCGACCGACTCCGGGGATGGATCCGAGAGACCGCAGTCTCGGCCGCAATATCCCGTAGAGCTGGCTCCATCGGAGGCGGGTCGCCCGGAGGGGCCCGGTTCAGAGTCGCTCGTTGTAGCCGGTATGACCGCTAGAGTCTCGGCGGAAGTGGAGGATGCCGCCCCGGGCTCGCAGCCTTCTCCCGAGTCATCCCGAGGTTGAGCGAATTCCTAATTTTCCGCTTTTGAAGACAGGACTCCCATTGACGAGCCGGAAGTGAAAGCAGTGACAGAGGAACCTCCGACCCCGGGAGGTGTTCGAAACGGGGTGGAATCACCTGCGTACGCATTCTCAAGCCGCTTCCCATTGCTCCCGCAGAAGACGGACCGCCTCCGGGATGCTGCGACGCGGATCGCCCTTACTGCCGCATTCGAAACTGATGAAGTCCTGGTAACCGATCAATTTTAAACCGCGCATGCCGTCGGTGTAATCATCGCCTGGGTCTTCGCCCGGCATTTTTCGCTCTTTCCGGCTTGCAATGTGCACGTGGCGGAGATAGGGGCCAGCCGCCACGAAGGCGGCAAAGTCACTGGGTTCCTCCCACGTCATGTGCCAAAAATCTCCCATCATGGCCACTCCCGGGTGATTCACGTCTCGACAAATCGCGGCCGCATCGGCCAGTTGGCGCAAGAACCATGCCTCCCGCCGGTTCAAGGGCTCCAGCAGGATTCGGGTGCCCACCTTGTGTGCGTGCTCACCCAGTTCCGGCAACAGCCGGACCAATAGCTCGCGGGCTTCCACATGGCCGAGCTTGGTTTGCCCGTTGAATGCGGGCACCACAATCATCCCAACGGCGCCCAAGGCTCCTGCTGCGGTCAAGATCTCTCGAATCGAACGAATGGCCTTTTGCCGAACTTCCTCGTTTTCACTAATCAGCACGCCTTCAAACCCGGCACATACGGCACTAACCCGGATCTTCCTTCCTTGTAAAGCCTTTTGGAATTCCTCAACCCGCCCTGGAAGGCCTCCCCCCCATGGCTCAATCCCTTCGAATCCATGAGCCTCGAGAAAGTCGAGTTTTTCGTTGAGACTTCGGCCCGGGGCCACCCCCTCTTGACAGGAGAGACGCAAGCGGGCCGGCTGCGGAGATTTAGGCACACGCTGAGGGAAAGCGTGCTCCGGTGAGGTCGTGGCCGCGAGACCAAATGCGGTGAGGGTGAGGAATCGGCGTCGTGACGTTTTCATACTTCCTAACTCCATAGACGACGAAAAAGGCTCCCAAACTTCAAGTCCGGCGTGACTTTCTGCTTCTTGGAACGATGAAAATCCGCCGTTCAGGACGTGGGGTGCGGCAAGTGAATCATAAGCCGAAAGCGGCCTTGAACCGGTGGCGCCGAGCTGATGGTTCAATTCTAGTCAGAAGCCAAACCCAGGAATGCATTTGACCGCCCTTCTGCACTGCGGCCAAGATACCTGAAGATGCCAGGTTACGCCGTCGGAGTGTCTCCGGCGGCCGAAGGCAACCCTGGGGCAGTGACGGGAATCGCAAAGATGAAACTGGACGCATTGTATTCCGAATTGACGGTTCAAACGGGAGCCAAGCTTGTCATGTTGGTGCTGGACGGATTGGGGGATGTCGCAACTCCCGATCAAGGAGGGATCACACCCTTGGAGGCAGCCGCCACCCCGAACCTGGACCGCTTGGCAAAGGAATCTGCTTTAGGCCGAGTGATCCCAGTAGCTCCGGGCATTACTCCCGGGAGTGGGCCGGGTCACCTGGCTTTGTTCGGTTATGACCCTTTGGAATACCAGGTGGGTCGCGGCGTGATCGAAGCACTGGGATTAGGAGTGGAGTTGCAAGCCGGAGACGTTTGTGCTCGGGCCAATTTCGCCACCTTGGACGACAAAGGCGTGGTTCTCGACCGTCGGGCAGGGCGAATTCCCACCGAGGTATGCGAACGACTTTGCGCCCGACTGCAGCAGCAAATCCAGCATCTAGAGGATACCCGTGTCATCATCCGACCGGGCAAAGAGCACCGGTTCGTTGTGGTGTTCCGTGGGCCGGGTTTGGAAGGACCACTGACCGATGCGGATCCCAACCGCGAAGGTTTGCCGATTCCGAAAGCCCTGCCTCGCGACCCGGACAACCCGCGTCAGCAAAAAATGGCCCGATTAATCGAACTCTTTTATCGTGCAGCCTTGCCCCTGCTGGCGGACGCAAAACCTGCCAACGGATTCCTCATGCGCGGCATTGCCCATCAACCCTACATCCCGTCCTTTGAAGAACGTTACCGGTTGCGGGCGGCGGCACTGGCCGTGTATCCCATGTACAAAGGCCTGGCCCAGTTGGTGGGCATGACGAAACTGGAGGGCCCGCGTAACGTGCGCGAACAGTTTGAGCGTTATCTGGACGAGCACGACCGTTTCGACTTCTTCTTCATTCATCACAAAGCTACGGACAAGGCGGGCGAGGACGGGAACTTTGAAGCCAAAAAAGCCGCCATTGAAGACGTGGACGCAGCCTTGCCAATCCTGCTGCAAAAAAAGCCGGATGTCTTGGTGATTACGGGCGATCATTCTACGCCGTGCGTTGTTCGTGGCCATTCTTGGCATCCCCAGCCGGTGCTTCTGCATTCTCGCTACAGCGGCACGGACCGACGCGTACGCTTCACAGAAGCCGAAGCCAACGGCGGATCGCTCGGCGTGTTCGAGGCTCGCTTTCTGATCCGGCTTATGCAGGCGCATGCGCGGATGCTGGATAAGTTCGGCGCCTGAACCGCCGTGCCCGTGAAAGCAAGGAAACAATCGAACGGCACGAGCACTGCCCGGCCGTCGCGGAGCGCAACGGTTTTTGTATCAGCTTGCAAAAAAACTGTTGCCATATCGTGACAAGGTTTTGTAAAAGCGCCACTGGACAGCGATGGGAACAGCGCACACAGCTCGCAAATCCTGCAGTCACGCCACCTCTGTTCTATTGAACCAGCATCTGCTTTCCTGCCCTTCTCGCGCAAAACCATCAACCGTGGTTGGAATGGAGGTGAGAAACGCGATGGCAACCAAGAAGAAAGCTGCCAAGAAAAAGGCGGCCAAGAAGAAGTAAGGGCTGACGAATACCAGGATGGAAGGCCGGAGCGGTTACCGGTCTCCCATCCTGGTTTTCTTTTGTCCGAAAACCATGGCTTGTCTGGTCTTCGATATCGAGACAGCGGCGCTGCCACTGGATCAGTTCGACGAGGCGCAACAGGCATTCTTGTTTCGTGAATCAGAACGGATCCCTGATGAAGCTGCCCGGTTTGCCCGGAAGGAGGAGATTCTTCAGCAAATGAGTCTTTGGCCGTTAACAGCCCGTGTGGTTTGCATTGCCATGCTGAACGCCGAAACCTTGCGCGGTCAGGTGCTTTTTCTGGCTGAAGATTACGAGGAAGACTCCGAAGGCGGCCCCGTGGAGTTCGTCCCCTGTATGGATGAAGTCGAACTGCTGACCGCGTTCTGGGATGTCGCCCGACATTACGAAGAGGTGGTTACCTTCAACGGCCGCACTTTTGACGTGCCGTTTCTGTATCTGCGGTCTGCGCTGCTCAACGTCCCCATCAGTCGAAAGGACTGGTTAGGGTATCGCTATGCCACGGCACCCCATTGCGATTTGGCAGAACAATTGACCTTTTACGGTGTCAGTGGACGTGAAGGGGCAGCCCGACGATTTAATCTGGATTTTTATTGCAAGGCATTTGGCATCGATTCCCCGAAAGCTCATGGCGTCACCGGCCGGGATGTTGGCGCCCTGCTGGCAGCAGGACAGTACCGTACGTTGGCCGAGTATTGCTTGCGAGACGTAAGGGCCACTGTGGAATTGTATCGGATCTGGCGGGACCGGTTAGCAGGCATCAAATGAACGGGGCAAAGGCCACGCGGGATTCGCTTTCAGGCCAACCCTCGGGTACGCTGGTTCGTGCGGCTTCATCTGAGGGTCGTCCCTGAACCCTGGATCATGAGTTCGGTCTCCGTCAGCTATCCGCTCCCGGAATCGGTCTGGCTTTGCTTCGCGCTGCCGGAAGAAATGCGTCTTCGTCGATCGTGGTTGCGCCGACGACCCGACGTCCACGTCTTGGTTACCGGAGTGGGGCCCGAACCGGCCCGCCGGGCATTGGAGACACAACTGGAGTTGGTGCGACCCCGTGCCGTGTTGAGTTGTGGCTTTGCCGGGGCCCTCGATCCCAACCTGAGCGTCGGGACTGTCTTGTTCGCGACCGAGGACTGCAACTGGCGGGATCGGTTTTTGCAAGCAGGCGCTCGGCCGGCACGTTTCCTCACCTTGCCGCGCATGGTCACAAGTGCGTCGGAAAAGAGCCAGCTGTGGCAAAGCAGCCGCGCCGACGCAGTGGAGATGGAATCGGAGCCCATCGCGGCACTCTGTTGCGGCAGGAAGATCCCGTTTGCCGTGGTTCGAGTGATCTCGGATGCTGCCAGTGAAAGTCTCCCCGTGAATTTCGCCCGGTGGTTGGGGCCAGATGGTCACTTGAATCGAGCAGCTTTCTTGCGCGCGGTTATGGTCCGTCCCACTTTTTGGCCTTCTGTGGTGAAGTTGGCATGCCGGGCTCGACGGGCTGCGCGCCGGTTAGCCGAAGTCTTGGCTGCGGCGTTGTCAAATGAGTCTGGAGCCGATTCGTTGGCCGAGACGTGAAAGGAGCAGCTCAAGAGGCGATTTGCACGGGTTGAACCCTCTGACCATCTCGAACTCGTTCTCCGGGATAGAGGATGACCTTCTCGCCTTCTTGGAGCCCGCTCAATACTTCGGCCTCACGCTCATTCAAATGGCCAACCTCGATCCGCCGGAATTGAGCCCGGCCCGCCTTGAGTACAAACACCGCCCAATCTGACCCTCGCCGAAACAGAGCACCGAGCGGGACCTTCCTGACTGCCGGCGCCTGCCAGCGCACAATCACGGCTTCTACTCGAAACTGGTCTCCTAAGCCGGCTCGATCCTGCGCCGGCGTCACCACGTCTGCGATTACTCGGACTCTTTGTTCCTCCACACCAAGAGCCGAAACCTTGGTAAAAGCGGAGGGCTCAATCCGACGGATGCGACCTTCCAACGGCATGCGACCACCCCATTGCTCCAACCGGACGGGTTGCCCGGGTTGAAGCCCTACCGCCTCTTGGGAAAGCACTTCGATCACAACTTCCAGTTCTTCCGGATTGCCCACTTCCATTAAAGGCGTGCCCGCAGCAACGACGCGCTCGTTCTCCTCGTACACGCGCAGCACACGGCCATCGATGGGGGCACGCAACAGGATGGGCCTGCCCGCCGACTTGGAATCCGATGCGTGAACAAACGGTTCCAACTCGGCTTCTACGATTCGCAGACGATTTTCTGCCACGGTTACCTGGTGCAGCGCGTCCACGTGCCGCCAGACGGCCGCGTCCAATTCTTGCGGCGTGGCAGAACCTGCGGCATGCAACCGCTCCACTCGTTCTCGTTCTCGGGTTGCCCAGTTCAAAGCCGCACGTGCTCTTTCCAGGTCGGCACGGGCAGCTTCCCGCCGCGCTTCCGCCATGGCCCGGGCTCGGGCATCCAACAGAGCTGCTGGCAATGGGTCTAACACCGCCAAAACGGTTTCACCGGCTTGAACGGCGTCCCCAGCGCGGAGTTCAATTCGTTGCACATTCCCGGCCACCGGAGCTGAAATTAAATAACGACGGACGGGACGTGTTTTGCCTTCCTCCCGCAGGGTTACTTCCATGGGGCCCTGGACCACAGAGGCTACCTCGACGGGAGCCGGAGAGGGTCGCAAGCCAAGCAGAAGTAAACTGGCGAAAACCAATCCCAAGACTATGTACAGAGCGGTGCGGCGCCAGCGCTGCACTATGCGGCCGGGCCGAAGCAGGTCGGAAGATTGTCTTTCCACGGTCATAATCCCTGAATCAACCGCCGTCCTTTTCTTGCGCTCGGGAGCATAAAAAGGCAAAACTCGTGGGGAAAGCATTGGAACACGCCAATTCGAGAAGGACCTTCTCGCGCTCAAACAGAGTCCCAGTGAAAGGAAAGATTCCACCCCAGCCACCATCGAAGGACGCAGCGGCAGGTTTACCGGGTGTTGCGGTTCGAACCGAAGACCTCAGAAAAGCAACCTGCGGCGCGTACATGCACAGCTTGCCAACTCAGTGGTTCATTACTTGGGTCTTTTCCAAGCTTCGGACGGCGTTTCCACGTCGTGAGTGTCGGCGCTGCGGACTTCTGGGGCAAAGGATTTTCGCCATGGCCAACGCGGTTGAGCAAGAAGCGCTTTTGCGTCCTTCGGTCGGCTCCGTTCTAATGCTTGCTGTGAGACCTAGGATTGGAAAGCTGCTGGCTTTCCTCTGAGTTGACCGAGAACTTGGTCAGAGGGTCGTTTTTCTTGGAACGCGGCCCTCTCCGGACAAAACCGCAGAATGGGCTGCATGCCCTGTGCGGGCAATTTGCGATCGTGTTATGCGTGGCCTTGGTTGTGCTGCTGTGATGCGCTGCTGCCCTGAGACAGTCTCTCAAATGCTAACGATGCTGCGAGGAATTCTGGGACCCTCATTGGGGACGCATGTCTGCTGGCCCCGATTGGCAGCAAACCAGAGTGCAGGCCAGTTCAAATGTATCTGCAGATTGGTCACAGGAGCATGGTTTTTCGCGTCGTGGAGCCAAGCCGGTGAGAATCGTTTGGTTGCTTGGGGTGCTCTTCGTTTGCCTGAACTTCCACCTGAGACACAGTTTATGGCCGTTGCTGCAGGGGCTGCTCACGTGCTGGCGTTGACGGATCGCGGGACCGTGCTGGCCATGGGCGACAATTCCCGTGGACAGTGCATCGTGCCCGATGGCCTAAGTAATGTGTTAGCCATCGCTGCCGGTGGATACCACAGCCTGGCATTACGGAATGATGGATCGGTAGTGGGATGGGGCGAGAATCGGATGGGCCAGGCGACTCCTCCGAATGGGCTGAGGGATGTCGTCAAGATTGCCGCTGGCCGCAATCACAGTGTAGCGGTACGGCGAGACGGCTCGATTGTTTTCTGGGGAGATGAGTCCGCATATCAATCATTTCGCGGAACGAACCTGGCACCGATCCTCGCAGCAGCTGGGGGTGGGGTTTTACGACCCAGCTCGGTCTCGATGGACGAGTTTTCGTGACCGAATTGGAACTTGGTATGCAAATGTCCGTTCTCCCTCCGCTGGTGGTGACCAACGGCTTAGAACTTGCGGCCGGGGGTAGGCACGTGCTGGCTCGAACCAGAGACGGCCGAGTGGTAGGGTGGGGAAGCACCCGTCATTTAAGCATACCGGTAGTAGTGGATCAAGCTCGTGTGCCGGCAGGATTGAGCAACGTTGTAGCGATCGCAGCCGGACTGCAACACAGCCTTGCCGTCCGGGCTGATGGTTCAGTGGTCGCTTGGGGGGACAATACCGAGGGTCAATGTAGGGTGCCGGAGGGATTGGGCCCGGTCGTCAGCGTTGCTGCCGGGGACGATTTCAGTACAGCGATCGTGGGTCGTCGGTTGCATTGGCCGCCACGCTTGACACAAGTTGCATATGAGGCGTCCTACGGTCCGACGCTGTGGCTACATGGGGTGGATGGCCCAGGTTATCGTGTGGAGATATCGTCGAACCTGAGAGACTGGTCACTGTTGCTCCGCGTGGACTGCACCAATGGAGCAGCCCGAATCCGAGACCCAGAGGCACGCGGCCAGAGAACTCGGTTCTATCGGGTGGCTGTCGAACCCTGATCCGACCACGGAATCAAACAGGAGCGCACCAACGGAGTAGTAGGCGCAATCTCCTCGCTCTGTGACTGGTGAAAGCCGCCTCCAGAGACTGGTTGAGGGTGCTTTTCAAAGAATTGAGAATCGAAGGGGTGGGATTGACAGGTTGAAGGGAGTGAGTCGTTTGGATTTTTTATTGCACGCCAAGTCTCAAGGGACTGTCACTCAAAAGGATGCAGACCTCCGAACGCCTTGGATGGACAGAAGAGGAAAATTCGAGGAAGCTTTTGCTTCCGCCGAGGCAAAGGCGGACGATTGCCGAGGACGTCAGGTCTGGTCGAATGCTCGAGAAGAGGTGCAACCGTTGACCAACTTGTGCAGGTCTTGGGATAGTCTTGGGTTAGAATGGCCGCGCACCGGGAAAGGATCGGACTTTCGGAGTTGCACCGAATTATAGATTGCGTAATGTACTCCGTCTCGAGACCGATGGGAACGCGAGCATGAACGCAGAACTCTGCAAGCGAGCTAGTGAAAAGGTTGGCGACCCGAACATTTTGATCAATGTGGTATCCCGACGAGTCCGACAGTTACTGTCAGGCTCGGGCGGACTCAGCCGGCCTCTCGTCCCCAACGCCGAGAATCTGAGCCCGGTTGACATTGCTTTGTTGGAGATTGCGGAAGGGAAGTTGGTTTGGGAATTGCCAGAACCGGAGGAACCCTTGGCCGTTGAGAAGCCCCGCAGGCGCACCCGGCGGGGTTAAGCGGGTGCTTTTTCTCGGAGCAGAGGTGGCAACTGGCCAGGAGGATAACCTTCTGGCAGTTGTAGTTTATGGAGCCGATCGTAACTAATCCCAGAGCGCGGCGGGACTATCACATCTTGGATACGTTTGAAGCCGGCATCGTGCTGCGTGGCACGGAAGTTAAGGCGGTCCGCGAAAAGCGGGTCAGTCTGCGCGAGGCATACGCGGAAGTGCGGAAAGGAGAGGTTTGGTTACGGAATGCTCGAATCGAAGAATACCGTCCCGGCGGCTGGCTTAACCATCCGCCAGATGCTGATCGGAAGTTGCTTCTGCATCGACACGAAATTCACCGGTTGCAGGGTCAGTTGGCTGCCAAAGGCCATACCTTGGTGCCACTCGCATTGTACTGGAAGAACGGCCGGATCAAAGTCGAGCTTGCCGTCGCTCGGGGAAAATCAGAAGTGGACCGGCGGGAGGACATCAAGCGACGGGAGTTGGACCGCGAGATGCGTCGCGCGATGAGCCGGCAAGAGCGACGACCGCGTACATGATGCCCCACGCGTCCTCGCAAATGCTGCGCGACCGGCCTGGTTGGCGCGCGAGCACTTTTGCTCTCGGACAAGGGGCTCCGATTTGTCGTTTGCTTTGTGGGATGGCCCCTGGCCACGTGTGGTCAAATCTCTCCCATGGGTCATGAAATTTTTGGTGGCGATCACGGGCGCCAGTGGCGCGTTGTATGCCCAGCGATTGTTGGATCATCTGGATCCGGTCCGGCATGAAATCCATGTGGTGCTCAGCCGATATGCGCCCCAGGTCATCGACACAGAATTGCCGGGCGGGTTGCGCCTGCCGCCGGGTGCCCGGCTGCACAATCCTCGCAGCATGAACGCTCCTTTCGCCAGTGGCAGCAATCCGCCGGATGCCATGGTGATTATTCCCTGTACCATGGGCACTTTAGGTCGGATCGCCCATGGGTATAGCGAGGATCTTTTGCTGCGAGCAGCCGATGTCGTGTTGAAAGAGCGGCGCAAGTTGATCCTCGTTCCTCGGGAAACCCCGCTGAATTTAATTCACGTTCGAAATTTCGAGCTGCTCTTGCAGGCCGGAGCCATCATTTTGCCGGCCAATCCTGCTTTTTACACGCGTCCCAGCACGGTGGAGGCGGTGGTGGATACCGTCGTGGCGCGGGTGCTGGATCATTTGGGAGTGCCGCATGACTTGGTGCCCCGGTGGGCCGAGGAACCGGAATGAACAGTGAGCGCACGTCTAACGCAACTCTTGCCTCCCGGGTTGGTCCCCAGCTCCGGCCACGCCCGGGCGGTTTTTGGAGGGGGTTGGTCTCCTCTGTGGTTGAGTGGCTTTCATTTATACGCTTTTCTCACACAGTCTTTGCGCTGCCCTTTGCTCTGGCTGGCATGGCTGTGGCTGCCCGGGAGAATCGGGGTTGGCCCGGCTGGCGAACCTTCGGTTTGATCCTGGCGGCTATGGTGAGCGCTCGCACTTGCGCCATGGCATTTAACCGCATCGTGGACCGGCACTTTGACGCACTGAATCCGCGCACGGCCCATCGTCACTTGCCCACGGGAAGAATCTCCCTGACGGCCGCATGGACGCTCTGGACGTTAAGCGGGGCCGGTCTGGTGGCCGTTAGTTGGTGGCTGAATCCGCTTTGCTTCGTGTTGTCCCCGGTTGCCCTGTTTGTGATCTGCTTCTATTCGGTGACCAAACGTTTTACGCCGTATACGCACCTGTTTCTAGGGGCCGCCTTGGGCTTGGCCCCCGTGGGAGCGTGGTTGGCCGTAAAGGGCGGGGATGTGACCTGGCTGGACGGTCTGCGCATGTTCGTTCTGGCAGGCTCCGTGGTTTTTTGGGTTGCGGGTTTTGACATCATTTATTCGTTGCAGGATTACGAATTTGATCGAAGACATGGTTTGCATTCACTGCCGGTGGCTTGGGGGCCCAAGAATGCTTTGCTGGCAGCGTTTCTCAGCCATATGTTGATGATGGCCGGGCTGTTACTGTTCGGGTTGTTATGCCGGTTCCGTGTGGCTTATCTGGCGGGCTGGTTCATCATTCTCGTGTGTGTGCTGTTGGAACATTGGATTGCCCGCCGCCGAAGCTTGAACTGGGTTCAAACGGCTTTCTTCCGTCTTAATGCACTCATCAGTGTGGTGTTCTTGGCGGTAACCCTCGCCGAGGTGGTTTTTCAAGGCGGGTTTCGGCTTCGGTTTTGATCCGGTTTGAACCGCCCTGAGTGTCATTGGCTGCCGAAAGGGTAAACCTGGTCGGACTTGGACGCAGCGGCTTTCGCCGAGCAGGCATGTCCCAGAATTGCTTAACCGAGGATGCGGCGGCCTTCGTCGAGGAAGATGCCTTTGAAGTTCATTTCAAGGGCTTGTGGATTGCTCGCCTTGGACAAGGCCTCTTTCTCCGTGATGATGCCTTCCCGCACGAGGTGGAACAGGGACTGGTTGAAGTTCAACATCCCATCATCGGTCCCGGTTTCAATGGCAGCCGGTAATTTGTCCAACCGGTTTTCCTCGATGAGCTTCCTTACGGTCGGCGTGTTGATGAGAATCTCGAATGCCGGCACCAGGCCTCCAGTGACGGTGTTGCACATGCGCTGACAAATGACGGCTTGCAACGTGCCGGCCAGTTGGCGACGAATCTGTTCCCGTTCGTCGGCTTTGAAAAAGTCAAGAATCCGGTTGATGGACTGTGCGGCATTGGTGGTGTGGAGGGTCGAGAGCACGAGATGACCCGTGTCGGCCGCGCTCATGGCAGCAGTAAAACTGATGGCATCGCGCATCTCACCGATCATGATGATGTCCGGGTCCTGCCGCAGCACATGCTTGAGCGCATGATGAAAGGAAAGCGTGTCCAATCCCACCTCGCGTTGCTCAATGATGCACTGGTTATCTTCGAATACATACTCGATGGGATCCTCCAGTGTGATAATGTGCTTGCGGAAATTGGCATTGATATGCTCGATCATCGCTGCCAAGGTTGTGGATTTGCCGCAACCAGTGGAGCCGGCTACCAGTACGATCCCGCGGGGAGATTCGGCAATGGTCTTGATCTGCGGCAGCAGCCCTAGCTCTTCAAAACCCGGTACCTGCGTCTTAACATAGCGCATGGCCAGGCACCACTGGCCGCGTTGCTGGAACAGATTCGTGCGGAACCGCCCAATCCCGGGCACAAAGTACGAAAAATCGATTTCGCGTTCGTTCTCCAATCGGTGCTTCAAATGAGGCGGGGTGACGGCTCGAACGACCTCTTCCATCCAGTTGTAGGTGGGCAGCGGGGCATCTACCGTGATGAGTTGTCGGTTGATGCGAAACACCACCGGCGCATTAATCTTGATATGCACGTCGGAGGCGCCGGCCTCAACAGCCTTCTGCAGGATTTTGTGGAAAAGCTCCATTGCCATGAGTGCAACATAGCCCAACAGGTGGAAGGTCGGCCAGAAGGGAAATGGGCGGGCCTTCTGTGGCTTTCGACAGGACCGATTTGCCTCTGGATTAACGCCAACGAAGCTTTTGGCTCCTGGGTCAGCCTGAGGGCGAACCTGGTCTTCGAATGAGATGCCACCTGGTCAAATCCGACAGGCTCGGTCCCGCGGGGAAGCAAGTGGGGTCAGATTCGTTCTGGGTCTTGTCACTTTATGCCCGATCCACAACCTTGGGAACAGAATGCGCAAACTGGTTTCGGCATTCAGTTGCCTAGATTATCGACTTCGAGAAGGAGCCCCAATCTGCCGGACTGGCCTTGCCCAACGGGGTTGCTCCAAAAAAGTTGTGGTGACCTTTCCTGCATGTTCCGCGCGGGCTAACCGGACCTTGCAACCACAAATGCGATGCTCGCGCCTGGCGCTCGGCGCCTGTCTTCCAAGATTCCTTGCTGGGTTTACCCTTTTAGAACTGCTCTTGGTCATTTTGGTCGTCGGTGTGTTAGTAGCCATCATACTGCCTGGTCTGCCGCGTGCCCGCCAACTGGCCCTAGGGATCGGGTGCTTAAACCATTTGCGGCAACAAGGCATGGCTTGGCACATGTATCTGGCCGAGCACGGGGCGCGTTTCGCCGACCGCCGGGACTTGAAAACATCCCTCCCATCAGGCTATCGACCATGCTCGGATTGGCCTCCAAGCGACCCACGCGCGGGGCGGGCAGCTGTGGTCTTGGCCGATCCTCTTACTGGAGAGGCGAGTTGGAGTTGTCCTGGGGCCCGATGGTCTCCCTTGGGCGACCGGCCTCAGGTCAAGCAGCAGGGAGGAGCGAACCCGTCAGCACCGATAGTGCGTTATTGGATGTGGAGATTCGATCGAGTGGATGAGCCTGTCCTTGCCGATAATTTTTGGGGCCGGAAGGAGTCGAAATGTGTTGCGATGCTTGGCGAAGCGGGACATCCCATGGCAGGCCGGCCTCAGGGACCGGCCGAGGTCGAGTTGGTGGCGGACGTGTACTTTCCCGGAAATCTCACCAGCGCCCCGCCGGAATGGCGCGGGCGGGCAGCGCATCCAAGGGGCCGGAATCGCCTTATGATGGATGGTCACGCGGGGTTCTACCGCGACATAAGGCTTTATGGCCATTAAGCCGTAGGCTCGCAAGTGCTTCGAACGTATGCACCAGAGACTCGTGGTCGCAGGCGGCGCTCACCGCTCTGGGCCGAGTTAGCTTGCCGAGTGACACGCGGAAGAGGCATGGAAGCATGCCGACTCGCAACTTGTGCAAACAAGCGGGTTTAGCGCTATCGTGTCGGGGTGTCACCGTTGCGATGCAATGTCCTCGGCGTCGCTCATCGGGCCGGTAGGTGGGATCCTACCGTACGGTCGTGCAAGGGATGCGGGAGGAACATTTGCGTTCCGCAGTTTGTCGGGTCGAGACCAAAAACTCATGATGACGCGGAAACATGAGCAAGGCGCCAGAGAACGCGCCCTCTGGATTCGAAGCCAGATTCCTCCCGAGGGCTTGTTCGCCGGCCAACAGTGGCGGATCAGTCCTGAACCCTTCCAAATCCCAATGGCCCTGGCGGATGAGCTGCAGCAAATGGGCCGGATTCTACTTCAGTTTTACCGGGCTGCAGACCTGCTGTATCGACAGTCCACAAGTGGGAAGCAACCGGGTTGGATTGCTGCGTTGCTGGACCAAGGGAAACCGGCAGATCTGATTGCCTGGCAACGGCATGCGGGGTTTCGGCACGAACTGCCCCGAGTGATCCGGCCCGATATTCTTCTGACGGCAGAGGGAATCAAAATTACGGAGTTGGACAGCGTGCCTGGCGGCATTGGCTTAACAGCTTGGTTGCAAACGGCTTATCAACCCAGCGATGGTTCCGGATTGTCCGGGCGTTTGGTCGGCGGGGCCTCCGGCATGGCCGATGGATTCGCTGCCATTTTTGGAGAGGCGCCACATGTATCCATTCTCGTGTCCGAAGAGTCGGCCATGTATCGACCGGAAATGCACTGGCTTGCTAAGCGATTGGGAGATCGATTCGCCGTCTTTGATTGTCAACCGCGCGCCTTTCCCAGTGGCGGGGCCGTATACCGGTTTTTCGAGCTTTTTGATCTTGCGAATGTCCCGGTAGCTTCAGAACTGTTCGCGCGCGCAGCCCGAGGCGAAATTCGCCTCACCCCGCCGCCCAAACCGGCCCTGGAAGAAAAATTGTGGTTGGCACTCCTCTGGAATCGTAACCTGCAAGAGTTCTGGCGGCGTGAGTTGGGTGCAGCATTCTTTGACCGGTTGCGTAGTTGGGTACCTTATACATGGGTCGTGGATCCGACGCCGCTGCCCCCGCACGCCGCGATTCCGGAACTGGGTTTGACCGACTGGCGGCAACTGAAAACGTTGTCGCAACGTCAGCGTCAGCTGATCCTCAAAATTTCCGGATTTTCGCCCCGGGCGTGGGGCGCGCGCGGGGTGTACCTTGGCAGCGATCTGTCTCAGGAACACTGGGCAGCAGTGGTCGACCGCGCTCTGGAGGACTTTCGTCACAATCCATGGGTCTTGCAACGTTATCATGCACCCTCAAAGCATCCGTTTGTCTGGTACGACTTTGACGCAAACCAACTCGTGCAAGCAGAGGGACGCGTGCGGCTTTGTCCGTATTACTTCGTTCTTGGGGAACGCGAGCAAGCGCGCACGCAACTGGGGGGCGTGTTGGTGACCATTTGTCCGTTGGACAAAAAGCTGATTCACGGCATGGATGTAGCCGTAGAGGTTCCAGCCGCGGTGGGTCTATGATGGATTGGATGCAATTTGGACTTTTGGCGTTTGGATCGCTGTTTGTGATCGTAGATCCAGTGTCCACTGCGCCAGCGTTTTTGGCCATGACACCCCAAAACACGCCGGAGCAGCGAATTCAAATGGCCCGCACGGCTTGCTTGGTGGCCGCATTGGTCTTGGTGCTGTTCGCGGCCGCAGGCGAATGGATCTTTCGGTTCTTGGGGATCACCTTGCCAGCATTCCAGATCGCTGCCAGTGTCGTGTTGATGATGGTCGCCCTGGACATGTTGAAAGCGCAACGATCCCGTGTGCAGGAAACCCGGGAGGAAACCGAGGCGGGCGCAGCCAAGGAGGACATTTCCGTAACTCCCTTGGCGATCCCACTATTGGCGGGGCCAGGGGCGATTTCCACGGTGATTTTGCTTCAAAGCCAGGCCAAGGGTTGGACGCTGCAAGCCGTGCTTTATGCGGTCATCGCGGCGGTTATGCTCGCCAGCTACGCGATCTTGCACACAGCCGCCCGAAGCAGCCGGTTCTTAAATCCCATCGCCCTGAATATCTTGGCTCGAATCATGGGATTGTTGTTGGCGGCTGTTGCCGTGCAATTCATGGTCAACGCCCTCAGGACTCTGAAGAGCGACCTTTGGAGTGGTTGAGAGAAGTAGCCACTGCCTTCGTAGGCACCGTTGGACCGCAGCATTTCGAGTCTCCTCCAGGAGCAAGCAACGAAGCCCGCTGATCATGTCCTACAGGGAACGTTTGCCATACCCCAGAATTGGTGCTTTGCTTGACTGTGAGAGCTTTGGAAAGGGAATCCTCATGAAACCACACGAATGGACCCGACGTCGTTTCCTGACCACCACGGTAGCCATTGCCGGATGGGCGCTATGTCCCCCCAGATTCGGTGCTGCGGAGACACCGCGCAGGACAGCCTCCGATTTGGTCCCGTTAGGGCGAACCGGCCTTACGATCAGCCGGTTGGGAGTGGGTACGGGCAGTAATGCTGGCGAGGTCCAACGGAGATTGGGCCGATCGGGCTTCGAACGGCTCATCCGGCATGCTTTTGATCGCGGCGTGACCTACATTGACACTGCCGAGGCTTATCAGACTCACGAGTACATCCGAGAGGCGATCCGGGGATTGCCTCGGGAAAAGCTTTTTATCCTAACAAAGATTCCCGGCGTGCCCGAAAAGCCATTGGAAGTTCTCGACCGATACCGGCGGGAATTGGGCGTGGATTACCTAGACTGTGTACTCACACACTGCGCTACCAGTGCACGTTGGGATGACGAAAGGCGTCGTGTATTGGATGCACTTGAACTGGCCAAACAAAAGGGAATGATCCGGGCCAAAGGGGTTTCTTGCCACGGATTGCCTGCGCTCTGCAGGGCGACGCAAGTGGACTGGGTGGAGGTGCATTTAGTGCGATTGAATCCGCAAGGCCGACACATTGACGGCACTTCGGATCGTTGGAACGAGAGCGGAAATGAGACCACGCTGCCCCGGGTTGTGCAAGAGATTCGATCCATGCGCGCCAAAGGACGGGGCATCATCGGCATGAAGATCGTGGGCAACGGTGAATTCCGTTCTCCTGAAGATCGCGAAAAATCCATCCGTTTTGTCATGCAGTCAGACCTCGTGGACGCCATTACCATTGGCTTCGCCAGTACTGAAGAGATCGACGAGGCCATCGAACGCATGAACCGTGCCTTGGCCCAAGCCTGAGCCTCTGCATGCTTGGAGGCTCAGACTCGTTGAAGCTGAGTGATATGCACACGCAGAGTTGCGTCGTTGCAAACGAAACGAGCTACTTGGTAAGGGAAGGGGTGGTGAGACATCCGTACAATAAGCCCGAATCGCTTTCAACAGAAGCCCATTGGATCCTTCCCGGTTGAACGGAATGCGGCCGTTTGGTGACTCCTGGCATCCCCTAGATTACGGGAAGAAGCGTCGTGAATCCAATAGCTGATCGGCGGGCACTTTTCAGTCGCGGTCGGTAGCACGGTATTCCATTTGCATGTGCTTGCGTGCGGCCGTTAAAACGATGGACCGTCTGTGGCTGCTGACCTCTGGGATGTATGGTCTCCAATTACCTACCGATGCATGTTCAGGTGCCAGGCGCCGTCGGGTTCGTTGCGGTCTGGGCCGACAAACCCGGGGACGTCCCCGACTCTCCCAACGTGGTCGGTTCTGATGCGGAGTCAGATGCTCCTCCGTGTGACCGCGGCGCGGCTGGTGCAGCGGTGCTCGCGGCTGTGGCTGTACGGGCCTGCTTGGCAGCCAACTTCTTGCGCTTGATGTAGCGTTGGCGCCGACGCCGCTTCAGAATCTTGTTGTATTGCTTGCTCATAGTTCCTTTACAACCCCGCTCGAATGCGATTGCTTGGGCCGAGCAATATGAGCCGACAATGGCATCAGTTCAATCTCTATTTGGGGATTGGCGTCCTGATCCTGGCGTTGGCAGGGTGCCAAACAGCCGAATCGCGGGCGCGCAAGGAGATCACCACGTTGCGGGTGCATCTGGAAGTTCGTCCTGAACCCACCGGTCAAACTGATACCATTACCGTGTTCCGGGAAAACCCAGTGGAACTGACCATTGAGAAATCCCCCTTCTTGACCGAGGTCCATGTGGCTTCGGCCAAGCTGGTGGAAGTTTTTGGCGTGCCGACCATCCAGATTCAGTTGAATCGTTCCGGCACTTGGTTGCTCGAACAGTACACAACTGCATATCGGGGCCGACGCATGGCCATTTTCAGCCAGTTTGGTAAACAGCCAGATCGGGCTCGATGGTTGGCAGCCCCGTTGATCCGACAGCGCATTGCCGATGGCTTTCTTGTCTTTACGCCCGATGCAAGCCGGGAGGAGGCTGAACGCATCGTGCGAGGCCTGAATAATTTGGTAGCCAGGCGCAAAGCGCGCGATTTCTGATCCCTCATGTGGCGAACCTGGCTTGCGTGTTGGGTCTATGCATGCGTGCTGGCGGCGAGTCTGATTGCGCCCGGGCCTCTTTGGGGACAGTTTCGATTGCCCACGCCCAACACGGCCCTGTTTGAGCCGGGAGGGGAATGTCGCTTCTTTGCGCGGACACCAGGAGGCGATTGGAGCGCAGGGACATTTGGCTGCACGCGGAGTGATGGTGACCGATGGCACGAGGGCATTGACATCCTGGCGACACAGCGCGACGGCACGGGTGAACCCATCGATCCTATATTTGCGGCGTCCGATGGGCGCGTTGCATACATCAACACCAATCCAGCTCTTTCCAATTATGGTCGCTGCATCGTGGTGCAGCACCAGATCGAGAGCTTGGTCGTGTGGACAATTTATGCGCATTTACGATCTGTGGCTCCAGACTTACGTCCCGGCCAACCGGTTCGGAGCGGCCAGACCATCGGTGTACTCGGCCGTAGTACCAACACACGTACCCCCATTGCCAAAGAACGGGCCCACTTGCATTTCGAAATGGCCCTACAAATCTCTGACCGGTTCGATCTCTGGTTTCGAAAGGTGGAACCGAAGCAGCGGAATGATCACGGCAACTTTAACGGCCAAAACTTCATTGGTCTGGACCCAGCCGAAGTCTTCCTAAGGCAACGAGAGCTGGGCGCACGGTTCTCCCTTTTGGCGTACATTCAGCATCAGACACCGCTCTGCACAGTGAGAATCCGCCGGAGCCACTTTCCGTGGGTGCATCAGTATCCGGCTCTCGTGATGCCGGCACCCGCCGGACTGCAGCCCGTGGTCGGTTATGACGTGACTTTCAGCTTCTAAGGGCTACCCATTCGCATCGTCCCAAAACTCGACCACGAGATGCGAGATTGTACCCTATACAAGGTACTGGAGGTCAATGAAGACGAAGTTCATCACCGAACCTGCCAACGAATCCTGGTTCTCCGAGGTGGACAGTGGAACTTGAGCGTGTATGGACAACGACTGATCGACCTGTTGACATATTGACCAACGGATGCACGTGATCCAAGGCCCGCCATGCCCAAGGGGCTTACGCTAGTTTTTGTGAAAGGCGAATCATTTTGGAGGACAACCGATTTGCCCAAACTATGGTATGCAGGTAGGAGAACGGTGCCACGGCCCGGCGGCTTTTGGCGACCCTACCGGGACTCGAACCCGGGCTACCACCGTGAAAGGGTGGTGTCCTAACCGCTAGACGATAGGGTCGAGCGTCGAACGCAATATAGCGAAAACCTTTCGTGTGTCACGCAGAATTCTGGGGTCGTGATCCTCTTTGGCCGGGCTTCTCATTTGGCCTAGCCTCCTTTGACCCCCCTTGCCTGGTGTTGATTCACGCACGGCAGATCTTCAGTGTGCTGGCTCAGGCTTTGAGTCCCCCTTCCCATACCTTGAGCGCGTAGACAACCCAAATCAGCAATAACATGAGTTTTGGCAGAGAAGGCACTTGTCGGATTTGCCAAGGCCTTCTCATGCTCTTGTGTCGCGGGGCATGAAAGAGAAATTGCATCGCGCTACTCCTCAGTCTTGTTTGTGCCAGGAGGGATGTTCTGGCCGGGCCATGCCTGGGCAAGATTTGTCTTCCTTCCTGGTCTTTTGGGGTCGCCCGGATTGCGGAACATGAGGCCCATTGGCATAGCCAAGAGGTGCGCCGACGGATCGGCTCCTTTTTGGGGGATGTGCCTTTTAGCCTTTCCCATGGTCCTGATGGCTCAGGAACTCAGAGTGGATATCAACAATCACAATCGACCCGTCGCGGAGGGGTTACAGCCTGGTTACACTCCCTGGTCAACTAGTTCTTCGTGGTTTGCCGGCGGAGACGTCATCTCCAATACGTTTGGCCCGGTAACGGTTACGTTGCGTCGCGTCGGTTCAGTAGGCACAGCTCTTCAGCCCGGTTATTGGAAAGAGGGTGTGCAGAACGCTGCCTACGATGTGAAGCTTGTAGCCGACGGGATTAAGGTCAACGGAGGTGATGCTGGCGCCCAGATCGAAATGCGACTCACCGGACTTTCCCCAGGGTGGCACAGCCTCTTGACGTATCACAATGACTGGGACAATCACATGGCCACCCCGGTTGCGCCATTGGACGTTTATGTAAACGGCCTCCTGACGGTTTCGAGCGTGCCGCAAACGGTGCGTGTAACCAATAATCTGCATGCATCCACTGCTTGGTTGACCTTCGAGGCCATTGAGGGTCAGGCAATAGTCATCTTGTTTCAGGCCTCGACCAATGTCCCCGCAGCCATTCGCAACGTGTATTTGAACGGGTTCGAGCTGAACGTGCCTCATCCTGATCATCGCGCCACTCAGCCGTGGCCGCCTGATCAGGACGAACATGTGGACACCGATCTTGGAGAACTGTGGTTGCGTTGGAACAGTGCGCCCGGCGCCGTGGCGCATGACCTCTATGTGGGGACCGATAGTAACCTCGTTCGGTTGGCCTCCACGGCCGCGCCGGAGTATCGCGGGCGGTTAACCGGGACGGCGTATCGATTGGCACCCATCAGCCGACAGGTCACTTACTACTGGCGTGTGGACGAAGTGGATGCTACCGGTCGCCTGACGCGGGGAAGCGTCTGGATGTTTCGCGCCCGTCGGTTGGCTTTCGAAGGAGCTGAGGGTTACGGCAGGTTTGCCCGGGGCGGCCGCGGCGGCGTGGTTGTCAAAGTCACTAACCTGAAGGACCGAGGCCCAGGGAGCTTGCGGGATGCCATCGAGGGCAATTACGGACCGCGCACAATCATTTTCGACGTGGGAGGTCTGATCACATTGGAATCGGACCTCATCATTGGGGGGGAGCGACCGTATGTCACCATCGCGGGGCAGACCGCTCCTGGCAAGGGCATTTGCTTGCGCAAGCATCAGTTCGGCCTGAGCGGCGCGCGTGACGTGATTGTCCGTTTTCTCCGTGTGCGAGTCGGAGACCTGAGTGGAGAAACCCAGAACGCCTGCGGCTTGGCCGGATCCGATCATTGCATTCTAGATCACTGCTCCATCAGTTGGGGAGTGGATGAAGGGCTGAGCACACGGAACGCTAAGAACATCACGGTGCAATGGTGCCTCATCGCGGAGGCCCTCAATATTGCCGGACACGATCATTACCCTCCCGGCACTCGACACGGGTATGCGGCAAGTGTGGGTGGCGACATCGCTACTTTGCATCATAATCTGTTGGCCCACTGTGAGGGTCGTAATTGGAGCCTGGCTGGTGGCCTGGACGGTGCCGGCCGTTTTGCCGGACGATTGGATATCTTCAACAACGTCGTTTACAACTGGCGCAGCCGGACAACGGATGGAGGTGCCCACCAGGTCAATTTCGTGAACAATTTTTACAAACCGGGCCCGGCCTCACGGCATTTCTACATCTTGACGGCGCAATATGACAATTTCCCCGGCACACAACAGTACTATTTTGCCGGCAACGTCCTGGCCGGGTACTTTCAGACGAATCAACAGGAGTTGGCTCGACGCGCCACAGGATATGTGCCTGTCCATTACAGTCCGTGGGTCAGTCAGCCGTTTTTCCCGTCCCATGCCATCATCGATGAAGTAACCAACGCCTATAAAAAGGTGTTGTCGGATGTAGGCTGCAACCTACCGCAGCCCGATGCCCATGATTTGCGAATCATCGGCGAGGTGATCAATGGTTCGTTTGCGTACCGGGGCAGCATGAGCGGTGACCCCGGCCTGCCCGATTCTCAAAACGATGTTGGCGGCTGGGATGAGTATCCTGCAGTGAGTCGCCCGCCAGACTGGGACACGGATAACGACGGCCTGCCCAACTGGTGGGAAGAGATTCACGGGCTGAATCCTTCATCCGCGCCGGGTGACTTCTCGGATGCAAATGGAGACACCGATGGAGACGACTTCACGAATCTTGAGGAGTATCTTGACTGGTTGGCGCGGCCTCACTTTGACTGCACTAATGGTGTGCCCTTGGAGGTTGACCTGAGCGTCTTGACGCGAGGATTCACCAATCGCAATCCGGTCTTTTGGGTTTTTGAACCTTTGAACGGAACGGTGAGCGTGGTGGACCGGACCCGCGCCCGGTTCCTGTCCTCCGTCAGCACCAATGCCTTGGGCCGCTTCCACTTCAGCGTTTTGGACGCGGACGGACACGCTTGGACCAATGTCATCCATCTTCGTCTGATAGCCATGCCGCGCCCGTCCGAACCGCCTCGACTGGCAATCTCACGAGAAGCTGCCGGGTGGAGGCTCAGCATTTCGGTGCCTCCCGGCCGCAGGGCAGAGATTCAAAGCAGCCGGGATCTGACAACCTGGCAGACCTGGACGAATGCAGTATACGCTGGTCACAACATGGTGTTTGCCTTGCCGGAACCTGAAGAGCGCTCAGCGCGGTTCTTCCGAGCCGTCCTTCGGTAATCGGAGTTGCGTGGCCCAATCGGTCCTGTCCGGTAATGGCTCACTTGCCTGCATAGAGCCACACAAGGCGGGATTTGGACAGGCATGGAGCGCATCGGCGGGGTTCGGAGTCCGCTTGGCTGATCTTGTGTCCGGTGACGGCATCTGGCCTGAGCACAACAACCCGCGACACTGCAGCCGCGGGACCCAACCTGCATGCAACCCGCCAAGCCGCTCGTCAAGAATCGGTGTTGTAAAATGAACGCACCTTGGATTCCTGCTGAAGGGATTATTCCGCCGTTGGTCACTCCCCTGAAGGGACCGAATGAGCTGGACGTGGCCGGGTTAGAGCGGTTGGTGGAACATGTCTTGGGAGGCGGTGTGCACGGGGTCTTTATTTTGGGCACCTGTGGCGAGGCGCCTTGTCTCGGCTACCGGCTGCGCAAAGAACTGATCCAACGCACGTGTGCCCTGGTCCGGGGTCGTGTGCCGGTTTGGGTGGGCATTACCGATACCGCTTTAGTGGAAGCGTTGGAGCTGGCCGGAGTGGCTGCTGATGCGGGAGCACAGGCCGTGGTGGCTGCGCCGCCTTATTACTTCCCCGCAGGGCAACCAGAATTGATTCACTTCGTTCGCATGTTGGTGGCGCAATTACCGTTGCCTCTGATTCTTTATAACATGCCCCAAATGACTAAGGTGCGATTCGAGCTGAGCACGTTGGAGGCGCTTCTGCAGTTCGAGAAGATCGTGGGTTTGAAAGACAGCTCCGGCGACATGGAATACTTCCGGCAAGCTGTGGCACTGGCCCGATTCAGGTCCGACTGGCGGGTCTGGATTGGCCCGGAAGATCGGCTTGCGGAAGCGTTGCGATCGGGCGGTCACGGGGGCATCAGCGGGGGCGCGCAAATTGCCCCGCGGTGGTTTGTCAGTCTGTTCGAGGCGCATCGCGCAGGGGACGGTGTCTCCTTGGCCGCCTGGGACACCCGTATCCGCCAATTGGGTGGTATTTATACTGTGGGCCGGCATGCATCCGCCGTGGTTAAAGGACTCAAGTGTGCTCTGTGCTGGATGGGCATTTGCAGCGACACAATGGCACCACCGTTCGAACCTTTTCGGGAACCTGAACGAGGTCGGATTCGACAAGTCCTGGAAGAAATTGGACTCCTTTCAGGGGAACCTGCAACTTCGTAACCATGCAGCGGTGTGTTGTCCGCTCTGCAATGCCCGGTGCGCAGTGCCGGGCTTGTTGCCGTTGGGACCATGAATGCATCGGACCTGCCATGTTGGGATTGGGCGGTGTTGGCCATTTACTTGACGGGCCTGATGGGCCTGGGCCTGGTCTTTGGCCGGCGTAACATCACGAGCGATCATTTTATGCGCGCCGGCGGGCGAGTCCCGGGCTGGGCAGTCGGATTGTCCATTTTCGGTACGTATGTTTCGAGTATTAGCTTCTTAGCGTTGCCCGGCAAAGCTGTTGCGGAGAATTGGAATGCCCTGGTTTTCAGTTTGAGTCTGCCCGTAGCGGCCTGGGTCGCGACACGGTGGTTTGTGCCATTCTATCGGGCAGAAGGGGAAGTCTCTGCATATCACCACCTGGAAGCCCGCTTCGGCGCATGGGCGCGGTCCTATGCGGCGCTTTGTTATGTTCTGACCCAACTCGCCCGCATGGGCACGATCCTCTATCTGGTTGCCTTGGCTTTGGCGCCCCTGACCGGTTGGGATGTGCGTGTGTTGATTGTGCTGACCGGCTTGGTAACCCTGTTTTATGCTTGGACGGGTGGGGTTGAGGCGGTGATCTGGGCCGACGTGGTGCAAAGCATTGTGCTGTTACTGGGCGCTATCTGTTGTGCCTGGTTGTTGCTTGTGCAGTTGCCGGGCGGTGTGAAACAGTTTTGCGAGGTGGCGGTGGATCACGGGAAATTCGGGTTGGGCAGTTTCTCCCTTGCGCTGAGCGAGCCGACGTTTTGGGTGGTATTGTTATACGGCCTATTTATCAACCTGCAAAATTTTGGCATCGACCAAAACTATGTGCAGCGATATGTCGCAGCAGAGTCGGAAACGGCAGCGCGGCGCAGTGTTTGGCTCAGTGCGTGGCTGTATCTGCCCACCTCAGCGTTGTTTTTGCTGATCGGAACGGCCCTGTTTGTGCGTTACACAGTCCAACCGGAGCTGTGGACAGCCGCGGTGCCTTGGCAGGAGAAGCCGGACCTCGTGTTTCCTCATTTTTTACGCACGGGCTTGCCGGCGGGTTTTACCGGGCTGGTGATTGCAGCCCTTTTTGCGGCCGCACAATCGACCCTCTCCAGCTCGATGAATGGCTGCGCCACGCTCACATTATGTGACGGCTACCGTCGGTATTTGCGACCCCATGCGGATGACCGTGAGTCGCTGCGCGTGCTGCGCGCAGCGACGCTGTTCCACGGTTTTGTCGGTATCGGTGTGGCACTGGCCATGACACGCGTTCGGAGTGCGTTGGACGCATGGTGGGAGCTGGCCAGTGTGTTTAGCGGCGGCATGTTGGGTCTGTTCCTGCTCGGCCAAATTACGACGCGATCTCGGAAACCCGCAGCTGCTACCGGAGTGCTCGCTGGAGTCTTCGCGATCGGTTGGGTTAGCCTGTCTCGATATTTACCGGACCAGTGGGGGGCATGGCGTAGCCAGTTGCATCCGTTTCTAGCCGTAGTGCTGGGCACCCTTACAATCTTCTTCACGGGCCTGCTCTTAAGCCGGCGACAGAGTCAGTCTGTCTCAATGACCAATCGGATTTCGGCCAGCCGCAGCTCTTCCGAGTGAGGTTGGAGCCACGGGGTTTCGCAGGAAAAAACTCAACGCTTGCCTTGCACGGTCTTCTGGAAATGCAATGCGGCCGAGTTGATGCAATACCGCAGACCAGTAGGCTTGGGACCGTCCGGGAAAACGTGTCCCAAATGACCTCCACACTGCGCGCAGACCACCTCGGTTCGTACCATGCCATGGCTGTAATCCGGCTGGGTTCGAATAGCCTCTGGCGAGGCGGGCGAATGATAGCTGGGCCAGCCGCAACCTGAATCGTATTTGGCCTCCGATGTGAACAACACTGCGCCGCAGCCGGCACATCGGTAGATTCCTTGCTCCTTGTGATTCCAGTAGGCGCCGGTAAACGCCCGCTCCGTCTCTTTGAGACGCAAAATGCGATACTGCTCGGGAGTTAGCAGGCGCCGCCATTCGGCCTCCGACTTTTGCACGGGGAAACTCATAAATGGTTTCAATGACTTCGAGACGGACCGGCCGGGTGACGGGTTCGTCGGCTGTGCGGCCAGAGCCCACACAATCCCGGTCGTCAAGACCAGCCCCAGCATTTGCATGGTCCGATGGGTTCGAAATGTTGGCACCGATCTAACGTGGCCCAGAAAAGGGGGAAGTCAAACCAGATGAACCTTGTGTGGACAGTTGGAATGGCCCGCGATCGCACATTGTCGGGTCGCCTCCGCCCGGCGGATGGAGAATCCACTCTGGGCGTCCATATTTGGATTGGATGAGCTGCTCTACCCACGAGATGGGAGGTGGGGGCGCGGCTTCAAACGCATTCCACGCCTCGATCAGCGCTTGGCGCACCTGATCTGAGCGCAACGGTAGAGCTGTTAGGAACTCGGCATGCGACCGCCCCTGTCGGTAGTCCGGCTGGCGGGACGGTATGGGCAAAACTGCTGTCATCAACTCTAAAGGAAGCTGCAACAAAAACGTTCCGTGAAAAAGCAGGTAGCGCCGCCTGCGTCGTTGAGCGTTGCCGGAGAATTTGCGATTGCCCAGTGCAAGGTCGGTTTCGCCTCGGAGCGATATTGGCTCACAAATACTGTGCAATAGCTTGCTCAGGGCCTGACGATGCCGTTCTAACACAAAGGAGTTGGTGGTGCGGACGGACCGGGTGGGTCCGTGGGCATCAAGGCGCAAAATCAGCGCGTAGTTCAGGCAACCGGGTCCTTGAAGCACCGCGCCGCCGCCGGTACAACGTCGCAAGACCGGCACGCCGAGTTGCTTGCATGCATCCAGGTGCACCTCGTGCTCCACCCGCTGGCCATAGCCGACCACAATGAATGGGCGATCGGACATCCAAAAACGGAGCAACTCAAGTGCCTCGCCCTGCTCGGCCCGTCGTTCGCACCAATCCAGCAGGACTTCATCGGCTGCAAGATTTCCCTCTGGCGTGTCCAGGTTCCAGTCCAGGTGTTTCACGGTTTCCATTCTGTGCTACGTTTGAACCTGACAAGGCGGCCATTTTTGGTTTCGCTTGGAGCGTGCCTCGGTACGAGGCGCCATGTCAGCATCGAGGTTGCGCCTCTGGAGGCCGGGGCATGAAAGGAATGCAGGTTTCAACGTGAAAACGCCAGACAAACATCAGATGGCTTCTGCAGTGGCAGCCGTCGGGCGGCCGCGACAGTGGTATGAATCCTTGGATGCCGTGGTGGAAAAGGCGCTTCAGCCTCATGGCCCCGAAGTGGCAGGGCGTTTCCTCCAAAGCCTGACGCGCCGTCTGATTCCGCCTGGCCAAGGCGGATTCCGTCCAGTCAGCACTCCGTACATCAACACTATCCCACCAGAGGAACAACCGGCCTTTCCCGGAGACAGAGAATTGGAACGGCGCATTAAAAGCATGGTCCGCTGGAACGCCATGGCCATGGTGGTGCGGGCCAACGCCCACACGAATGTGGGAGGACACATCTCCAGCTTCGCCTCCAGTGCCACTTTGTACGAGGTGGCCTTCAATCATTTTTTGCGCGGGCCATCGGAGGATTTCGTGGGCGACCTTGTGTTTTTTCAGGGGCACTCGGCGCCAGGGATCTACGCGCGCGCGTTTTTGGAAGGAAGATTGACGGAAACGCAGCTGCGCAATTTCCGACAAGAGCTGGCGCCGGGCGGCGGGCTTTCTTCGTATCCGCATCCCTATTTGATGCCGGATTTTTGGCAATTTCCCACCGTGTCCATGGGGCTGGGGCCCATTGTTTCCATCTACACGGCAAGGTTCATTCGATACCTGCGGGATCGGGGTCTCTTCAGCGGGCCGGAACCCAAGGTGGTGTGCTTCGTGGGCGATGGAGAAACAGATGAACCCGAGACACTCGGCTCCATCACGCTGGCCTCGCGGGAACAGCTGGATAATCTGCTCTGGGTGGTGAATTGCAACCTCCAGCGCTTGGACGGTCCGGTGCGCGGCAATGGCAAGATCATTCAAGAATTGGAAGCTGTTTTCTCAGGCGCCGGATGGAACGTGATCAAGGTGATCTGGGGCTCCGATTGGGATCCACTGCTGGCTGCAGACAAGTCTGGATTACTGCTCAAGCGCATGGAGGAAGCTGTGGACGGGGATTACCAAAAGTACTCTGTTGAGCCCGGCAGTTACACGCGCAAGCATTTCTTCGGGAAGTATCCGGAGCTACTCGAGTTGGTCAATCATCTTACGGACGAACAAATTCATAAACTGATGCGCGGCGGGCATGACCCGGTCAAAGTTTACGCTGCCTATGCGGCAGCCTGGAACCACAAGGGGCAGCCCACGGTGATTTTGGCCAAGACTATCAAGGGCTATGGCCTTGGGGAAGCTGGCGAGGGACGCAACATCACGCATCAGCAGAAGAAGCTGAATGAGAAGGAACTTCGCGAATTCCGCACCCGCTTTGGCATCCCGATTAGCGATGAGGAAATTGCTGAAACGCCGTTTTATCGGCCGCCGGACGATAGTCCAGAGATGATTTACCTGCACGAGCGGCGCCGCCTGTTGGGGGGTTACCTTCCTCAGCGGCGGGTCGTGCCTCAACCCTTGGCGGTTCCCGATCGTGACTTTTTCGCCGAGTTTTTCAAAGGCTCGGGCAACCTCGAGGTATCCACCACGATGGCCTTTGTGCGCATCTTGAGCCTGCTGCTGCGTCATAAGGAAATTGGTCGGAGAATCGTCCCCATCATTCCGGATGAGGCTCGCACGTTTGGCATGGATGCATTGTTTCGGGAGGTGGGAATCTACTCTTCCAAAGGCCAGCTCTACGAGCCGGTGGACCGGAAATCATTGTTGTACTACCTCGAAAAAAAGGACGGTCAGATTCTGGAAGAAGGCATTACCGAAGCCGGCGCGATGTCCTCGTTCATCGCGGCCGGGACTTCCTACGCTAACCTGCGTCTACCGATGATCCCGTTCTACATCTATTATTCGATGTTCGGCTTTCAACGGGTCGGGGATCTGATGTGGTTGGCGGGGGACATTCGCGCGCGCGGGTTTTTGCTTGGAGCCACTTACGGTCGGACCACCTTGAACGGCGAAGGTCTCCAGCACCAAGATGGCCACAGTCTGCTGTTGGCCAGCACCATCCCTACGTTGTTGGCTTATGATCCGGCCTTTGCATACGAGCTGGCTGTCATCATTGCCGATGGCCTGCACCGCATGTACGCACGACAGGAAGACGTGTTCTATTTCATCACGCTCTACAACGAAAACATGCTCATGCCTCCGATGCCGGCTGGCGTGGAAGAGGGAATTTTACGCGGCTTGTACAGATACAAGGCCGGGCCCGAGGGGCTCAAATTCAAAGCTCACATCTTTGGGAGCGGAACGTTGATCCGTTCGGCCCTCCGCGCCCAAGAAATCCTGGCCGAACGCTACAACGTTTCTGCGGATGTATGGAGTGCCACCAGTTACAAGGCCCTCCGCAATGACGCATTGCGATGCGAACGTTGGAACATGCTGCATCCAGCCGAACCGCCACGGAAGCCTTATGTAGTGGAAGTGTTGGAGAAGGAGAGGGGAGTTTTCGTGGCTGTCTCGGATAACATCAAAGCTGTGCCCGATCAGATTGCCCCATGGGTGCCCGGCGGCTTGACCACTCTGGGCACGGATGGTTTCGGTCGCAGTGACACGCGGGCACGTTTGCGCCGGTTCTTTGAGGTGGACGCGGAATGCACTGTCGTCGCCACCTTGTGGGCCTTGGCACGCAAGGGCGAGATCAAACCTGTTCTTGTAGCTCAAGCCATCCGAGATCTCGGGATAGACCCAGACAAACCACATCCGGAGATTATCTGAGGGCGGACGCGCCTCTTGAGCCGCATCGCACGTAAGGTTGCTGCGCCATCATCGAAGCGGCTGAATTTTCTTTCGACCGGTTCAGTCGTCGCCGGAGGGACCGAAAGTGGCGCGCCGGCGTGCCTGGATCTCGACTTTCAGGAGCTGGCGTTTCCATCTTTGACCGGGCTGAAACCCGCCGAGACGACCGTTGGCCGCGATTACCCGGTGACAGGGCACTAGCAAAGGGATGGGATTCTTCGAACAAGCCCCGCCGACGGCTCGTGCTCCTTTGGGCTGACCGATCGCTCGGGCCACATCGCCGTAGGTCCGAACCTCTCCAATGGGAATGTTCCGCAGGGCGGCCCAAACCTGCCGCTGAAATGCAGTGGCGGCCGACCAATCCAACGGCGGCTCTGGCACGTCCGTTTTTCGACCCTGCAGCAAGGCTCTGATCACCAGGCTCGTGCGAACATGCCAAGACCGCACCGGTTGCGGAACATCCGTTAGACTCACAAAGGTACTGCGTTTGCTCGAAGGAAACAGCAGCTCAATAAGCCCGTGTTCCGAATATCGGGCAGCAAATATTCCCCATTGCGTTTCTAAAGCCAGCGGCCCGTACACCGCACGCACTCTCAGGACCATGTTCGACTTGGGATGCATACGCTGGTTGCCCCGATCGTTGCGTCCCTAGACTGCACGACGAAGAGCGAGCATGATGCCCACGATCACCAACAAGAGCAAACTCAGCAGGGCCAGAAAACGGTTTCGGGCAATCCGGCGTTCATAGCGGAGTGGCCGAAGCCCGGCCGATCCACCGGCAGCCAGGAGCTTCAACAGCTCGGGATTCGCTGGTGTGCTTGCACGCAGCTTATCCCGCAAGGAGCGCCAGAGCGCCGGCAAATCGAACCGGGGTGTTCCATGCTCATTGTAGAGGTGCGGTGCAAGTCCGCCCAAGTTTTGTAATGGCATCAAAGGCGATCCGGGAGTCGTGTGCGGAACGGCTCGTGCACGGTGGATGGATGCATCGGCTGGGCGAGACGCTTCCGACGAGGTCGGCTTCGGCGTGCGCATGACGGTCGTCTCCGTGGAGTTCACCTGCCCGGCCTGTCGCAACTGCTCTTCCAAAAAGCGAATCTCCCGCTCCAGAGCCGCGATTTGCTCCGCCAACTCGCGGCGGCGCTGCGCCCACGGATCGTCGGGCCGCTTCCAGAAACGCATGCTCCGCTTCCTCCAGACTCCTGGTTACCTCCGACCGCTTCCAAGCGATTTGTCAGACGGTCGCAACGCGCACCGGCGCAACCAACACCCGAGAGCCAGCAGGCCAAAACCCGCCAAACCTTGCAAGCCCAGCCCCAGATTCGATCGCGGCCATCGCGCGAGAGGCATGCCTGCCTCAAGCATAACCCAGGCACCACTGCTCATGAACATCCATCCAAGAATCAGTTTGGTTAATCGTTGGTTCATGCTGGCTTGCTCACGCGCTCAGGGATACTCATCGCAGCCATAGAACCAGTAAGGCTGTGGCCAGAACGGCCAGGGCAACCGGCCAGGTCAACGCCAGTCCGTATTGACAGAGTCGTCCAAAAGACAACCCTGTCCAAACCGGTGCGGACCTCGGAACAGCTCTTTGGCTCTCCTCCTCTGCTGCGGCCTGATCGGAGGAGCGTAAGACAGGGAATTTTACGAGGGCACTGTTCCATTCCATCCGGGCATTTTGCACAATCGCAAGCGCCCGTGCCAGTTCCACACTCAGGTTGTCCGGAGTCCATGTCTCCTCCTGAATTGCGCGAATCTTCTCCAACGCAGATCGGAACGCCTCCAAGGTGGAGGCCATTTGTTCAGCATGTCGACGTGTTTCCTGCTCGGCTTCCTCCAGCAGTGCGATGCCCCGAGTCAGGTTGTGGAGCATTTCCTTGCGGCCGGTCTGGAACTCCAGTTGGCGCCGCCGCAGCTCTTCCAGAGCGGCTCGTTCCCTTTCGAGCGCTTCTTGTGCTTGTTTCAACTCCGCCAAGCGCCGCTGGGTCTCTAATACTTTGGCCTCCAGTTCCTCCCGCGTCAGCACGCGAGGTGTTGCATCCCGACGACCTCCCTCCGGATTTCGGCCGAGACGCTCTAATTGAGCATCCGGATCCACAAACTCCGACGCGTCATACACTGCTGGCATGAGCTGACTCTAAGCGCCCGACGCATCCCAGTAAAGAGTTCCCACTCTGAAAGCCGACTGCGGTTCAATTCACTGAAGACTGGAGGCCATACGCTGAGACGCTCTCTGGTAGAGGAAGCGTTGAACGGGTTCTGCAAGAGTCGTATGATCCTCCGCTGATTACACAGCCTAGGCTCGTTTCGGCAACTGAATTGCAGAATCAGCCATGCGGGGGAATCTCTCGTAATTCTGCTTTTGGTTAGGATGAGGTGCGGACCGCTCGAGCAGGAGTAAGACGAAGAGGACTTGCAGAGACCAGCCCGGTAGATAGGATCAACTCCAAGCAGGAGGTTGGCCGGTGCAAGCCAAAACGCTCTTCCACAAGGCACCAGCCGGATCTACCTGCTTTTTGCCGGAAACGGCCAGAGGGATGGGCACATGCGTGAAGACCCCGTTCCAGACCCCAACGACAACGTTGGTTTTTCCTGCCATGCCGGCGTGAACAGCGTTACGGGCCAAAGCATCGCAGAAAATGGCATCCTCGCTGTTGGCCGGCACGCTACGAATCAAATAGCTGGGATCAAAATACTTCACATCCACGGGCACGCTGAGTTGTCGTAGGTAGGCCAAAATCCGGTTCTTCAAAAAGGGCCCAATATCGGGTGGGCGAGGGTTCCCCGAAGCGTCCGCCTCGGTAGGTTCGCCTTCGAGCAGATCGCGTCCCACCCCTTCTGCAACCACGACTACGGCATGATGGCGCGTTTCCAGTCTTCGTCGCAAGGTTTCCAAGAAACCCTTCGGGCCGTCCAAGCATAGGGGCACCTCAGGGATCAAAGTGAAATTCACCTCTTGGCTCGCCAACGTGGCGAGGGCTGCGATGAAGCCGGCGTCGCGGCCCATTACCTTGACCAAGCCCACGCCGTTGTACACGCTTTTCGCTTCGCTGTGGGCAGCATTCAAAACCTCGCGGGCCTTGTCCACAGCAGTTTGCATGCCAAAGGTCTTTTCCACGTACATCACATCATTATCAATGGTTTTGGGCACTCCCACCACGGCAATCTTCAAACCGCGACGCAACACCTCCTCTGCAATCGCACGCGCTCCGCGCAGCGTTCCATCACCTCCCACGCATAGTAGCAGGTCAATACGCTGGGCAACCAGGTAATCCACCATTACGTCCACAGGTTGTGGGCCGCGTGAAGTGCCTAGAATCGTCCCGCCTTCCTCGTGAATAGTGTCCACTAAATCCGGCGTAAGCCTCAGAGGCGGTTGCGCCACAGCCGGATTGAGCCCTGCATACCCGTAGCGGATTCCAAGCACTTCCGGCACGCCGTAGTTGTAATGAAGTTCAAGAAAAGCCGACCGAATCACGTTGTTGAGACCGGGACACAACCCGCCGCATGTGACAATCGCCGCTCGTGTGCGGCGCGGATCGAAAAACAACTTCTCCCGAGGACCAGCCTTTTCAAAATACACCTCCTCGCCCGGGAGGCCGTCTACATCGCATTCTGCGAGAAAACGAACTCGGACCCTTTCCGAAACGAATACAGGCATCCCCAAAAGGCCAGGTCTCCAGAGACGCAAAGGTGAAGGCACTGGGGCCGGACCCAAGGTGTGAATTAGAGTGTCTTGTGGCGTGAGCATTCTAAGATTACGTATACTGAACGAAATGATTCGAGTCAATCTCCACCGTTTGGCCCCCGTCCGGACGATTGTCTCCGACTCGGGATTCCTGTGTGATTCGCAAGGACTCCGAGTTCCATTCCAAGGCTGACCCAACCAGTGTGATCGAGTTCGAACCTCGGTTTCATCATAGAACGGTATCGTCAGCCCTCTTTTTCGTTACTCACACTGGTCTTGGCTGCAGGATTCCATTCGCAATTTGGCGGGAAAAAGACGGAAAATGGCGTCGCCCTGCGATCGGAATGAAGTCAAAATTGAGCCGACGTGAATGGCCCTTGGTGAACCGGGTATCCCGCCGGCTTCAGCGGCGTCGATGGAACTTTTGGAAATGCGAGAGTATCGGAAAAGCTTGCTGGACACCGCAACCTGCGCCCGTATTGGTGTTCAGGGTCAGGTGGTCCCCAAGCGGGCCATTCAGTGGAGCGCCTGAATGCTCAGCCGCCGGAATTGACCATGTGGATGAAAAACCGCCAGGTGCAATTCGTGTCATGGACACTGGAAAGGGTCGCATATAACCGCCTGTCAAACAGGAGGCGGAACTCGTTGGGTTGTGGCAAGAGGTGGCTAACCATGAAGTGCTGGATTATTGGGGGGCTTTGCTCCGGCGTGTTCGGCGTAGCCGGTTTGGAGTGGTTTGAGACGCCCCTTCGATCGGTTGAGTGGCAGGCCCGACCGTTTACTCCCGGACAGGTGCGGTTGCTGGAGGGGCCTTTCCGGTTGGCCCAGGAAATGGACGCCCGTTGGCTGTTGCGACTGGAGCCGGACCGTTTGCTGGCCCCTTATCGGAGGGAGGCCGGCCTGCCCTTGAAAGCCCCCGCGTATGGGGGGTGGGAATCCCAGCGTATTTCCGGTCATAGTTTGGGTCACTACTTGTCCGCGTGTGCCCGTTTGTACCAGGCGTTGGGGGATCGGCAGTTTAAGCAACGCGTGGATTACATTGTGGACGAACTGGCCCTCTGCCAGGGTGCCCGGGAGGACGGTTTTATCGGCGGCATGCCGGAAAGCCGTCGTGTCTTTGCCGAGATTGCGCGAGGGGAAATTCGTTCGAGCGGTTTTGATCTGAACGGTTCATGGGTCCCTTGGTACAACCTCCACAAATTGTTTGCCGGCTTGCTCGATGCTCATGCGTACTGCACCAACGACCAGGCGCTGCAGATCGCGGCCCGATTGGGCGACTGGGTAGACACGGTCACGCGCAATCTTACCGAAACGCAGTGGCAGCGGATGCTGGCCTGTGAACACGGGGGGATGAACGAAGTATTGGCCGAGTTGGCCGCGCGCACGGGCAAGCCCGTTTACTTGGATTTGGCCCGCAAGTTCTATCACCAAGCCATCCTGGATCCGTTAGCCGAGGGCCGTGATGAACTGAATGGGAAACATGCCAACACCCAGATTCCCAAAGCCATCGGCGCGGCTCGTATCTTCGAACTGACCAGAGACGCCAAATACGCCAATGTAGCGAGTAACTTTTTTCACATTGTGGTCAACCACCATACCTACGCCAACGGCGGAAACAGTTTGGGCGAGCATTTCGGTCCTCCCGGACGGTTGAACGACCGTTTGGGTCCGGCTACCGCAGAGACTTGTAACACATACAATATGCTTAAATTGGCTCGGGCGTTGTACCGCTGGCGTCCTGACGCTGCGCTGGGTGATTATTACGAGCGCGCCTTATGGAACCACATCCTGGCATCGCAACATCCTGAAAATGGCCAAGTTTTGTACTTCCTTCCCCTGAACTTCGGTGGGCGCAAAACCTTCATGGACGATCACGCCTTTACTTGTTGCAGCGGCACCGGCATGGAAAATCACGCGCGTTACAACGAAAACATTTACTTTCATAGCGATTCAACGCTGTGGATTGATCAGTTCATCGCGTCTGAACTGCACTGGCCGGCCAAGGGGCTGCGCGTGCGCATGCAGACCCGTTTTCCGGAAGAACCCGAAGTGCGATTGCAATTTCGCGCAGACGCACCCGTGCGTCTGGCTGTGCATATTCGACATCCATTCTGGGCCACCAACGGTTTTAACTTGGAGCTCAATGGACTCCCCATTCCCGTGCTCAGCCGACCGGGCGGATATGCCCGCCTCGAACGAGAATGGCAGCCAGACGATGTGCTCCGGGTCCACTTGCCACTGACCCTGCGGTTGGAGAGCATGCCAGACAACCCGCGCCGGGTGGCCATCTTTTATGGACCGATCCTTTTGGCAGGCCAGTTGCATACGTGGCGGGCCGAGGACCCGTTACCTGTGCTTGTAACGGAGGACCAGCCTGTTGACCAATGGATTCAGCCGGCGTGGGGACAACCCTTGGTCTTTCGAACGGTTAGAGTGGGTCGTCCACGCGATCTCTTTCTCAAGCCCTTTTATGCCACCTACGACGTTCGCCACATGGTGTATTGGGATCTGTTCACCGAGGCCGAGTGGGAAAAGCGCCGTGCAGCTTACGAAGCCGAGCAAGTTCGGTTGCGCGAGCTGGAGGCACGCACGGTAGACCGTTTTGATATCGGGGAAATGCAACCGGAGCGAGACCACAACCTTCGGGGGCAAAACACGGGTCCGGGCGAGTTTAACGGTCGCAAGTTCCGACATGCCTGGGATGGTGGTTGGTTCGCCTTCGACGTGGCGGTCTTGCCCGATGCCCCCACGGATCTGGTGGTGACTTACTGGGGCAGTGAAACCGGGAACCGCACGTTTGACATCTTGGTCGATGGAGAGCGAATCGACACAACACGGCTTCATATGGACCGACCAAACGAGTTCTGGGACAAGGTCTATCCCTTGCCGGAACGGCTCACGCGCGGCAAGCAACGGGTGGAGGTCCGGTTCCAAGCTCATCCGGGCAATTTCGCCGGTGGGGTGTTTGGCGTCCGCGTGGTCCGCCGGTAATAAGCCTCACGCAAAGCGCGCTGAGCAAAACGCGCCCCTCGTAATAACGAGGACACCCGCTGATGTCCACAGGCGGCAAGGACTCGCGGTGGCCGGACGGCTCCGTCAAGGTCGACCGAAGCAGGGCGAGGCTCAACCGTTTTGCAACAAGTCAAGCATCGCGCGGTCGAGTTGGTGCCCGCGGAAACTTTCGTATTTGACATCTGCCCGGTGGCTATCCACGACACCGAACGATCCCCGCAAGTTCCATAGGGCCCATCCCCAGCCGGCCTGCTTCCAGAGGTCCAAACAATCGCGCATCCAGGCCAGCACGACAGTATGTGGCGTTTGGTTGTGTGCACCCCACTCGCCGACGTGGACCCCCACACCCGAGGCTTCCAATTGCCGCCACGGTTCCATCCGCTCTTTCCGCAGAACTTCCTTGTCCACGACCTGACCTTTTCGCCGAAGCGGCCACGTGGGCACCGGCCACTGGTCTGAGCCCGGAATCCAAGCAGCCCGGTAGTGCGAGATTTCCATGGGATCATAACCCCGGGTACTTTGGGCGACTCCAAGCTCCTTTAGGTCAAGGACCGGATCCCGGCCCCAGCGCAAACCGTCGACGACAATCAGACGATCCGGATCTTCTGCACGAATGGCTGCGACCAAGTGTCGAATAACCCGCGTGTAGGTCGCTTCCGAAATGTCTGGCGGTTCATTGAGCAAATCGAAGCTCAAATAGCGGTTCGGAATGCCGCGATACCGTTTGGCAAAGTGCGCCCATTGATGCGCACAAAGTTCCAGGGCCAAGGTGTCGGTCCACAAGTCCCATGGTTCCCTGGGCGGATTCACGCAGTAGCCGGGCGCACGATGGAGATTGAGATTCACATGGACCTTGTATTGCCGGCCCCATTCCACAGCCTGATCCACATGAACCAATTGGTCTTCCTTTAACTCCCGCGGTTTCTCGATCGTGGTCCAGCAACGATACGACATGGGCAGTCGAACAAAATCAAATCCCCACTCTGCAATCCATTCGAAGTCTGACTCCCGAAACGGGGGATTCCCCTCCGGACGAGCGATGAACTTCTCCAGGAGATTGAATCCACGCCAGCGCGGGAGTCGGGAAGCGCGTGGTTCCGGCAGCTCCCGTGGTCTTGACGCCAACAGCGTGGACTCTTCCAGTCGTAGGCTGGCCGCGGCAAAAAAGGCCATTTGCAAGAACTGTCGCCGAGTCATAGCAGCTTTTCCGCCCGCAAACGCCGGGGGTCTTTACCTTTGCAGGTTGACCAACTTGCGCACTGTGGCAAGAAGTTGGGCTGTTTGGAAGGGCTTGGACAGGAACCCGTCTGGCTTCGCGGCCGCGTGCGCGTAAATCTCTTCGTTTACAGTGCCGCTGACCAGAATGATTTTCAAATCGGGTGCCAGAGCCCGACACTGCTCAATGAACTCCATTCCGTTCATCGTATCCATCGCATAATCGGTGATCACCAAAGCCACGCCTTTAGGATCCGCCCGCAATGCCTCCAAGGCTCGGGCGGGATCATCAAAGGGTACCACCTCGTATCCGTGCGGGCCCAGCACCATGGTGATTAATTCCAAGATCATCACCTCGTCGTCCACCGCATAAACCACGGGCCGACGACTCTTCGTCTCAAACGCTCGGCTGGGACTTGGCAACGTCATGGGCAAAGGTTCGTTTGCATCAATAAACCGCCCCCTAGCCGACCAACGCAAGCGTGAAGTGCCTAGCAGCGCGATTGGAACTCGGGGCGTGTCCGGGAAGAGCGCGCGACGAAGCGAAGCAATCAATGCACCGGTTGTAGAAACAGCCTTTGAGGACGGATGTTGAAACCCAAGGCGACAATAAATTGGACCTGCCGGATGGAAGACGTTGCCTGAAACCGGCAAAATTCCAGCCCTGCGCCTGGTCGTGTTCGTTCCGTTGGCATTGGCTTGAGAAGAACCCGGGAATCAATGGAGGCATGTGAAAAGTGAGCAGTAGCTCCGGGCTGGGAATTCCCATGCCGGGACCGGTTGGTGGAATCACGTTGTCTTTCCCTTTGCCTCGCCGCAGGGCTTGAAGGACTCGGTTAAGGTTTTCCATCATGAGCTTCCCAAGGATGAGCCAGGTGCACCGAGGCGAACGGAATCTGCCCATTGGTGGCCTAATGGCGAATTAGTGCCACTAGCCCGGACGTTTTACCATGAGAGCAGATGGCACGCTTCGAGAGCGCGTGGAAACCGGGCTGCCTTGGGGCGCGGTTCCATTTCACAATCAGCTCGATGGCAGGGCCACCGGGTGTAAGTGGCTTGAATTGGGTGACAGGCCCCAGTCGGGTCCCTTGTTTATTCCGGGAATACCTGCATCTGTGGGGGGAAGTTCGACTGAGCCATGCATTTTATCTCGCACGACCGAAGCGGGGAAACATGGCTAATTGCATGGAGCGGTCCGATCAGTCTTGGCGACTCTTAGGACGTCCACGCCATAAATGTCATTGACAACTCCCGCACGGCCTCTCGAAGACGTCCTTTGTCACTGGCAAAGCCCTCCCACTTGCCCGTTCGACAAGGCTACCATAGGTGTCTGCCGCTGCGGCGTTCGTATCCACCACCCGCGGAGAACAGCGAATTGTCCAGATATCCAACCGCGAAAACCTGAGCATCAAAGCACTCTGCTCTGCGCTATGCAGCCGTATCGAGATGCGTGTCTCCCCAGTGTGGTTTACGAACATCGCATGGATCCGCTTCCACGTGGCTGATCATGCTGCTCCCCCTAAGTGGAGCGGCCAGTTGGGATTTACCAATTCACCAGACGCGCTCAACACGCAACTGCTGTGGGCCGACGGCCATATCGTTACTCGAGTTGCATCCTTTCACAATGCTGCCGTGGACTCGGTCGGCTTTTTCAATCAATGCGACTTGGTGATCATCAGCCGGTCGGCGCCGAGCATCTGTTATGAAACCGCCAGCGAGAACGCCGCTTGGTGCGGACTGCGCGTGCCCGTCATGGTGTTGGGCGGTTAGGTGCTTGGAAACAACCGGCTGGGATTTACCACGGGAACAACCATTCCGGACACTATTAGTGTTGAATTATGATCGCGCGTGCTGCAGCCGTCTGATCCTGTTTTTTTCGGTCAGAGATCAGAAATTGCCGGCATGTACGACCGGATCGGAATCGGTCCACAATTGTTTCTGAACGCAGTGGCCTATAGGGCAGCCAAAGCGCCTCCCCCGCCGCCCAACTTGGCTGTGGTTTACAATACCGTTGAGGATCTGACGGCAGTCGAAGGATGCATTCAGTCCTTTCGTTTTATCCTGACCAACCGGTCGGTGCCTAATGCTTTCTTAGGCTCTGGCAGTTATCAATGGTTCGTCAATGACCAAGCTGTTTCCAGCGCCACGGGGTTTGAATTCCCATTAATGCCGAGCGTGGTGCGAAGTGGGCTTACGGTCTATTGCTGGGCCACGGTTGATGCGATGTCGATTTCTAGTCCGACTGGAATGGTAACGGTCCTTCCAGGCTTGGAGACGCCCGGCTTGCTCAAGTGGGCCTATTATCCCAACTGCGGCCTGACAGACCTGCGGTCAGGAAACCATGGACGGCCGTCGCAGCTTCGTGCGATCGATTCGTTTGATACGCCGTGGAATTTTGCGGACGATGATGCGAGTCGGGTGAGTGGGTGATTTGTGCCGCAGGCGACGGGGAATTATGTATTTTTCATTGCTGCGGATGATGATGCGGATTTGTATTTGGGGACCAATGCGAGTCCGGCGAGCAAGCGGTTGATTGCGCAGCAGGAGGGTTGGGCTGGGCGGAACAATTGGGTGTCGCATGGTGGGGGGCCGTTTGCCTCGACGCAGCGGCGGTCGGATTTGTGGACGCCCGATGGGGGTGTGACGCAGCCGTATGCTGGAGGGATTCCCCTGGAGGTGGGGCAGCGGGATTGGATTGAGGCGGCGCATCGGGAAAGAAGCAAGGACAATGTAGCGGTGACGTACAAGTTGTTGACGGAGCCGGATCCGATGGATGGGGATGCGCCACGGTTGGTGGGCGCGTTGATTGGATACATGGCGGAGCCGGCGGCGGTGGAGCGGCCGGTGTTGGTGGTGAGTCGGCAGGGCAACAACATTGTGATTTCGTGGAGTCCGGCCGGGGTCAGTTGGAGAGCAGTACGGTGTTGGGGCCCGGGGCCGGGTGGCAGCTTGAGACGACGCAGAATCCGGCGGTCATACCGATCAGTGGCAGTGCGAAGTACTTCCGGGTGGTGCGGTAGGTAAGGTTTGGCTCTGCGCTGCGGTGTAGGGAAGACCGTAAGGGATTGAAGCGGAGGTCGGGTTAGGAAACCCGGCCCGTTTGTTTTTTACGAGGAGTGGTTTAGCGGAATTTTTGAGAACGGTTGGCTAGGATACGGGTGGCCAGGCCCGATTCCGTGGGCCTTAGGTGCAGACGAGAAGGAATGCGGATGTCCGGGAATCGAAATGGAAGGAAACTCATGGTAGGACGCGAGGGAAGTGGGATTCGAGTACAACGCCGTTCCGGGCCAAGCAGCAGAGCGGTCGAAGCAACCTCAGGGGTCGGAGATGGGACCGTGGTCCGCAAAGCGGAGTGGTTGGGAGGAACAAGCGGGCCGAACTCGTTGTGGTATAGGCAATGGCAGGCCCGGAAGGTTGTGAAAGTGCGAGGTGTCATCGCACAGTCAGGGTTGCTCAAACGGATTGCGCGGAATCGGGAGGCGCATCATGCTCGTGCACATGCGAAGACGCGAATTCCTCCATTCCTTGGGCTGGGCGGGTCTGGGCGTTTCCTTATCACCGATGCGCCTCACGGGAGCCGAATCGGCGGAAGGTACGGCCCGTGAGTTCTACGAGCTGCGACGGTATGAGTTACGCCGGAGTCCCATGACCCGACAACTGGACAACTTTTTGGAGCGGGTAGCCATTCCGATTTGGAACCGTGTGGGAATCCGGCCGGTCGGAGTCTTTGACGTGGCAATAGGGCCAGAGAATCCGACCCGTTACGTCCTATTGCCCTGTCGCTCGCTTGCGCACTGGTGGGAAGCTCAAGAGATTCTGTGGGGCGATCCCAGGGCTCAAGCACACGAATTCTACCAAGCCATGCCGGATCGGGCGCCGTACGTCCGGTATGAGAGCTCACTTATGGTAGCGTTTCCGGGCATGCCCAAATTGGAAGTTCCACCCCAAACAGCGGCGGGTGCATCGCGCATCTTTGAGCTTCGGATTTACGAGAGTCACAACGAACGGGCTCACCGTAAGAAAGTCGAGATGTTTGACATCGGTGAAACGGCCATTTTCAAGCGGACCGGTCTGCGTCCGGTGTTTTTCGGATCGACGCTGATAGGGGCGCGGCTACCGAATTTGACTTACATGTTAGTCTTTGGTGATCTGGCGACTCGCGATGCTGCGTGGCGTACGTTCGTGGGGGATCCGGAATGGAAAAAGCTCAGCACCACACCGGGCTACTCTGACGCTGAGATTGTGACCAATATCACTAACTATCTGTTACGGCCAACGAGTTATTCGCAGATCTGAACGGTGCCCCCTGCTTTTTCCGGCTTTTGAGGGCAAACTTTTCGAGTATCCATCTCAAGCTCGGCGATTCGCAGGATGGAACCGATTCATGTTCTGCAAGAGCTGTGGGGATCACCTCGTGTCAAACCCGACGGTGAATTTTGTGGACTGATGCCTGATCGGTCGGCTTGATCACCATTTCGTCAATGCAAACATGGGATGGCCGACTGGCCATCCAGACCATCGCTTCGGCCACGTCCTCCGCCGTCAGGGGTTCAACGCCTTCGTACACTTTGCGGGCTTGTGCAAGATCGCCGCGAAAACGCACCAGGGAGAACTCGGTTTGTGCCATGCCGGGATCCAAGGTACAGACGCGCACCCCGGAGCCGCAAAGTTCTAACCGCAATACGCGAGTAATCTGATGTTCGGCGGCCTTGGCTCCGCAATAAGCAGCCCCGCCTTCGTATGCCTCATGGCCGGCGACTGACCCTATGTTTATAATCACGCCACCCGGATTGCCGAGCATCAGGGGCAGTGCGGCCCGGGTCACACGAAGCAGGCCCAGTACGTTGGTCTGAAACATCGTTTCCCAGTCTTCCACGCGTCCGGCTAACACTGGGTCCAATCCCAGAGCGCCGCCCGCGTTGTTGATCAGCACATGGAGAGGGGCTGCAGAGGTAGTGCCGGTGCCCAACCGGTTTCGTGCCCAATGGAAGAACGATTCCACGCTGGATGTGTTGGTAACATCCAGGGGATGAACGTGTGCCTCAAGGGCACCAGCGGCTCGAGCTGTGGCTGCTACCTGTTCGAGCCGTTCCAAACGGCGAGCCCCCAACAACAGGCGGCTCCCCACGGCACCAAAAGCGCGGGCAGCAGCCGCCCCGAATCCGCTGGAGGCTCCGGTGATGAGGACCCATTTGCCGTGCAACCGATCATGCATGCGCTCCTTGTAGGTTGAGAAGCTGTCGCATTGCAATCCAAGTTGAGAGAAAAATCCATGATACAAAAGGCTGCAGTCGAGCTTTCATAAGAATCAGGGATTGGCGCTCCACATGGCCCGGCGTGGTTCCCACGCACCTGAATGGCGCGAATGCCCCGGTTGTGTCTGGGACTGCAACCAGTCTTGAATAAGAGTCCATGCCGCACGGTCACATGCTTGTTCGGCTGCGGTTCCACCCGCGTTGGCTGCTACGAGGACGCCCAGGTTTCGTTCGGGCGCCAGCCAGATCACAGCGTGAAAAGTGTTGTTGGAACCTGCATGCGTTAACGCCGTCCCGCCAGCCCACTCCCTCTGGACGACCAGCCAACCCAGGGCGTACATCTCATCCCCGAAAGGATGGTGGAGCTTGGCAAACGATGCAGGTTTGAGTCGGCTTTCCTGACCGCGGGCCCCGCGAAGGTGAAACATGGCGTATCGGGCCAAATCCGGGAGCGAACAGTGAACCGCACCAGCAGGGGCCAGGGCTGGTGGATTGTCCGCACGGGGATCGGGGGGGACGGGCTCGTAGTTTAGGCCATGCCGAATGTGTCCCCACGGCTGGTCCAAGGCTCCTGCAAGAGCTGGCGGGCCAAAGCCCGCAGACCGGATCCCGTGCATCTTAAATAAGTGTGTTAGCATCAGGTCTTCCCACGGTGCGCCCATAACCTGTTCCAGCATTGCACCGGCAATGGCGTAACCGACATTGGAATATAGAAACCGAGAACCGGGCGGTATTGCCGGCGACCGACTGGTTACCTGAATCAATAGATACATTCGTTGTTGCCGAGGCAGCCCGGGTAAGTCTCGAAGCTGCAAGCCGGGGCCATCGCCTTCAACCACCGCGGGTACGCCGCCTCGATGTGCTAGCAACTGTTCCAAAGTGACAGGCCGGTAGCCTGGATGCATTTGGTTGGCTTGATCTGGAAAGACTTCCGCTAGGGTTGTATCCCATCGAATCCGCCTTTGCTCCACCAACACTGCCGCCAGCGTGGCGGTCATGGATTTGGTCAGTGAACCGAGATGGAACTTGTCCGTAGGTGTCACTCTTGCGGAGGTATCCGCTCGACGCAGCCCAACGGCCCCCAGGCTGATCAGTCGATCTTGATTGACCAAGGCGGCCGCCAGCGCCGGCAAACGGAATTCTGAGCGAATGGGCTCCAGCAGGCTTGCGCAGTCCACGGGCTCGACAGAGTCCGCTGCCGATTCGGGGGGGAGCGCCTGCAGGTGCATTGCCCAGATTGCAAACAAACATCCAAGCCATCTGGGACGTATGCCCGTCGGATTTGGAAACCGGCTGGTGCATAGCCACAAGTTCTGACATGGGGACGAACCCACCAAGCCGTCACACACTTCCATACGCATGGAAGTTTACCACAGCCGCGGCATACTGAGCATACGAATTCGAGCTTGGACTACGAGACTTGCCCGAGGCAAGCATCAGATTCGAGGCGATCGCGTGGTTCGGACGCAAAAGTGGCTGTCGCGGATTTTGCCGTTTCACCGCATCGACTGGCCATGACGTAACGAGTCCAAACTGCTGGCCTTCGGCGGCGGGGACTCTCTCTTTGTCTGGAGCGGTGATCCCGGACTGATGGCCGACTAACGCGCATGGGTTTGAGAAGGATTCCTCAGCGCTGCGCGCCGGTCTTTTCCCTTCGGGTCGCTTGTCAAGTGGCCTGCTTGCCGTATGATGGGGGTGATGGCAAAGCTTGGCTGGCCGTTGTTATTTGCATGCGTCTTTGCGCTGACGCGGATTCCGGGCTTGTTCCCACCGAACTTCAGCGCAGCTTACGCTTTCGCGTTCTGCGCGGGAGTGTTTTTCCCTGGGGGCATGACGTGGTGGTTCCCGTTGGGAACCCTGGCTGTGACGGATGCAGCGCTTGCGGCTTATTACACGTGGAAGCTGGGCTACGAAGTGGTTTCGCCCTCTGCGCTCCTTTGCCTGAGCTTTAATTACATGGCCTATGTGGCATTGATTGCTTTGGGGCGCCGGTTTCGTCCGCGAACCTCCTTGCTATGGTTGATTGGCGGGGGGTTGCTAGGAGCGGTCCTCTTTTATCTCATCACGAACACAGCCGCGTGGTGGTTCAATCCGTTCGGTCACCCGGAGTACACCAAAACGCTCCATGGTTGGATCCGCGCGTTGACATTGGGGGCCCAGGGATGGCCGCCCACGTGGGAGTTTTTCCGTAACACACTCTTAAGCAGCGGCCTTTTTACGGCGTTATTCGCCGTGACGGCTCGTTTAACGGCCTCGGCCGAAGAATCCCTTGCAGAGAAGGAACCGATTCCTGCGCCGGCCGAGCCCGAACGACCGGATGAAACTGAGCCGAACACACAATCGGCCTGAGAGGCTCGCGGTCTCGCCCTTGGACCGGGTCTCTAGATCCAAAAACACCCCAATAATCGGGCTGCATGCGGATAGGCGTCATTTCGGACACACATGGGCACTTCGATCCTCGTATTGAGGAGTACTTTGCTGGAGTGGACGCGATATGGCACGCCGGAGACGTGGGACAACTCCAGGTTCTGACGGAGCTGGAACAGATTGCACCCGTAACAGCGGTTCAGGGCAACAACGACTGGGACCTGCCGTTACGAGAAACGGAACTGGTCGAGGCCAAAGGGTTGCGTTTTCTGCTACAGCACATTGTCAACCCGGTCTGCCCGGGGCAGGCAATTTTAGAAAAGATTGTCCGGGGCGAAATTCAAGGCGTTGTATTCGGCCACACTCATCGCCCTTATGAAGGTTGGCATCATGGCGTGCTGTTCTTGAATCCAGGTTATGGTGGCCGGCCACGTTTTCACCAACCTCGTAGTGTGGCACTGCTGCAGGTGGCCGACGGGAATTGCCGCGTGGAGCATTTGTGGCTGGATCAACGGATCTAAGCGGCGTCGTGAGACCAGGCGGGTGAGAAGACACAGAGAGGAGCCGAGCCAATTAAGCGCGGCAATTTTTGGTCTGAGTTTCGCAACATCGAATGATATTTCTGGACGACATGGCTGAATGGCAGCCTTGCGCGCGCCTGACTCCAACTTATAAACGTCCTGCGGCCCAAGCGTCGTACCGCTCAGCCACACGTCCTGCGTGGACATCGCCACGGTGTACAAGCACGCCCACGCGGTAGGAAATGGACCCGCCTTGGGGCAGCAGAAAGTGTTTCCCGTTGCGAGATGCTTCCCGTCGTGGCCCAAACGTTCCATAGTCGCGGGTCAACCAGGTGTGGGGATGAGGATTAGAGGGATGACTGAATAGTGCCAGTCCCTCCGGTTCGGGGGCGCCTCTTTGTGAGAAGTCAACCCATCGGGCCTGTCGATCGTTTGTGCCGACTTGTCCGAACTGTCCTTCGGAATTGGCCAGTTGAGCCATGCCGTTTGTATTGAATTGGTCGTTCAGGCGCACGTAAGGCCATGCGTAATGGACTGCGTCACTCCGAAATGTCACCGGGCCGTACGCAGCCGTCAGCGTAAAGGTCAGATCCAGGAAGTACTCCCCGCGCCCCAAGGCAACCACTTCAAGTTGACGCATTTCATTTAAGATGGGGATACGCCCGTGGTCCATTTCCCAAATGAGGTTCCAGCCCAGAACTCCACGCCCCGGCCGGGCACGCTGGTACGTGAATCGGTCATGACGAATGCGATCCCGAAAGGGTGCGCGCAGATGAGGAGGGGAGCCCTCACCTGTGTACCAAGCATTGTAAAAATCCGCCACGCGATGCCCGGCCAGTTGGACTCGATCCGCGATCCAGAGCGATCGATGATGCGGGTATGGATCGGCCTTCTGGACGGTCATCGAGCGACCGGACGGGCTGAAGATCGGGTAGAAATGTGGCAGGTCCCATTCGCGGCTGTAAACGTAGCCAAAGGCCGGACGTCCCTCAATGAGAACTGTCAATTCTCCCTGCGCATCGTTGCGTTGGAACGCGATCCGAGTTCGAGATTCGAGCAGGGAACCCGAATTTTGGCACGCACAGATCAGAATGATTGTCGCGACCGCGGCGGTTGGGATGGTTATTCGCAGGGAACGCATCCCCGTGGAACCAGATGGACCGTACGTGGTGCGGGCTGCCTTTGTTTCGCTGATCATACCTTTTCCGGGTGCTGCCACGGCTTACGGCGTTCTCGCTCGAGATACTGATTGGCCTCGGCATCATCCGGAAAAATTTCACGCACGGGATCCCAGCGGAGGCGCCGCCCCACCCAGCGAGCAATGTTGCCTAGGTGACAGACCGTCGCGGTGCGGTGCCCAATCTCGACGTCTGCATTTGGACGCTGGCGGGTTTTGATGCAGTCGAGCCAGTTTTTCAAATGATCGTCGCTGAACCCGCGGGGACGGCGCCGCAGCAGCTCGATGGCGAATTCTTCCGGATCCGATTCAACTCGGCCGCGATCGATCCGGAACTGGCCGCGGTCGGTGACGAAAATGGCGCCGAATCCTGGCGGCCGGGGATTGTCACTGGGCTCCATGACCACGCCATTGGCGTATTTGAAAAAGACGCGGGCAGCACTGCAAATCTGGTCGCCACGATCCTTGGGCTCCGGTTTCGTGTACACGGGAGGAATGAGTTTTTCACCTTCAATCCAGATTTCCACCGGGCCGCTGTCGTCCATGCCGAGAGCCATTTGGACCATGTCAAATCCATGCGAGCCCCAACCGGTCATTTCACCACCGGAGTAAGGTCGGAATGAAAGCCAACCCGGATTGGCTCGCGGAAGGTAGAGATCTTCGTTGTATGGTACCACCGGGGTCGGTCCACACCACATGTCCCAATCCAATCCATCCGGAATTTTTTGCTCGGGCAGAGCACATTCCCAAGGGGTAGGGTAATTCATGTAGAGAACCTTCTGAATCTTGCCCCAATCGCCGCGACGCAGCGCATGACAGGCTTCAATATCAATCCACATCGACCGTTGCTGACTGCCGACTTGGAACACCCGGTTATATTTCCGGGCTGCTTGGACGATAAGCCGGCCGTCACGAATGGTGAGCGAAACCGGCTTTTCCGCGTAAACATCTTTTCCAGCTTGGCAGGCGCTGATGCAAATATAAGCCCGCCAATGTTCGGGCGTGGCAATAATGACTGCGTCAATGTCGGCTCGATCCAGCAACCGACGAAAATCCTGGTAAGCGTCTCCTCCATGCTCCCGAGTGACCGCTTGGGCTCGGGGAAGATTGACATCGGCCACAGCGACCAGACGCGCTTCTGGAAGGCGGAGCAGTCCACGTAACAAGTATCCCGCTTGACGGCCCATGCCAATAATCCCCACGGCGATCTGTTCATTAGCGCCGGGCTGACCCGTTGCCCCCAACACCCTTGGGGAGAGGATCTGAGGAGCCGCCCAAATCGAAGCAGCCGCGGCGGCACTATGACGCAAAAAGGCCCTGCGGGAGAGCGTCTTTAGGCCTATGGACCTCAGAGAATCGTGCGCCTGGATATTTGGTTCACGGTTTGCAACCTGAGACAAGGGAAGCGTCCGAGTGACCAAACCGGTGGGGGATCTATGCCCCAGCGATTCTTGGATGTGAATTTGGCTGGAATGGTTTGACATAAGCCACTCTCCTTCAGATAGCATGCTGTCCTCAGTTGCGCATGGCCAGAGGAAACTTTGCCGCCTGCCCAAGTTTCTCACAGGGTCGGAGAAGACTGGCTGACCCGATCCGATTCCGAGGGCGCGCAGAAACGAAATCATTGAAGGAAATGACCTCAGGGCGGCCGGGCAGGGCAACGGACATTGAGCCCTCGAACCCATTCGGAATCAGAGACAGAATACCATGCTCGGTTTCTCTCAACAATCCACGAAGAATCCGGACGTGTAAATCATGTGGCTTCGCAGTTGTTCACGTCATTTGGCCCATGGGTTTTTGAGACCGTCTGCCCTTGGTCGCGCGCTGGGATTCGGGGCACTTGAGAGGAAAGCCCCCATGCGAGAGGCCACGGCTCAATCACAGGATGCGGCTGGCGTTGTTGGCGCAAATTGCAGGGGACAGTTGGCGAGGGAAAAAGTGCCCGTGTTCTTAGCCTGTCGGTTCAAGGCTCGGAAGGTCGTGGGACCTGAAGGCAGTTCAAATCCAGGAAGGAACACATCGGCTCAGGCGATGTTGACACCACAAATTGGGGTCTTGGGTAGCCAAAGGAGGTTAAGCAGGTGATGGAATGCCCCGCCATTGGGGGACACGGCGTGGGCGGATGCTCGCGTCGGATGGGGTGCACATGCCTTCGCAGTTCGAGGTTTGAGACCTCGTTTGGCACCCTTGCTTTGGATCACGCAAGACTTGCAGCAGTGGCTGATTATAGCGAGGGGAAAATTATCTGCATCGTGGACGGGTTGGCTTTCGCCCCGCCACCGGTGACGAAGGATTCCTGAAAAACCTTTTGCCAAACCCGTCATCGGGCTTACTTAACGATCAGACGATCGGGAGTGATGCGGTTACTCTGGAAGCAGAGTCGCAGGGATCGCTCCCAGCGCGAGCCCTCACTGTGGCCATATGAAGCCGTGTTGGGATAAATTAAAACGAGTGGCTTTGGAAGAGGTTGAGGCCACTTTGGAAGCATTGCCCGAGCCATTGCGTCGGCGGGCGCGGTCCGTGGCTGTTACCTTTGAGCGACGTCCCGGCCGCTTGCTCCAGGCTGAGGGTTACGCACCCGATACACTCGGCATGTTTTCTGGTGCCACTTTCTTGGACGAGGGCCTTGTTCCTTTGCCCCCTCAGATCTTCTTGTTTTTATTGAATCTTTGGGAATTTGCTGATGGCGATGAGGATGTTTATCGGCAAGAAGTTCGAACCACCTACCTGCACGAACTGGGGCATTACCTAGGGCTTAGCGAGGAGGAGCTCACCGACCGGGGACTTGAGTGAATGCATGAGCATCAAACGCGCTTTGGGTTGCGCGCAGATGAAATTGCTAACCCCGGACGCTCCCCAGAGCCTTTTGGCCGCTGCGCAGGATGCGAGTCCCCTATCAACTCTGGCCGGGCCAGCGCGGACTCCGGCCGGGGCATTGATGAACCCCCAGTCGACCAATGACGACGGTGGGTCACAGCCCGCACATGCTCTCTTTACCGGCCAGGTCGGATTTTTCAATCGTGCTTTCGGCGAAACTGCAGACAGCTTCAGCTCAGTCGCCAAGGAGGTCGAAGCTCGCGGGAGAGAAGCTTGCTGGCTGTGGGATCGCCCAGGATGATCTCGCGATTGGGATCCCAACGAATCTTCCGGCCCAACAAAAGAGCAATCAGGCCCAAGTGGCCGGGCACAGCCGAACGATGCGCCACTTCGACAGGGGTGATCGTCGGTTTGCGCGACTTGATGCAATCGAGGAAATTTCGGAAATGGCCGGGGGACTCGTAGAGCTGAATCTTCCGAACGTCGTCTGGCAATGAGCGCCGGTCGTTCCACTCGGGATTCGACGATTCAAAGGCGTTGTTGCGATTGACCCAAACCCAGCCGTCGGTACCGATCCACTTCGTACCTTGACGGATGTCGTCATGTCCTCCGGCGATGACGACCTCGATATCCCCCGGGTAGCGGGCAGTCAGGCGGTATCTTGTGCAGGTATTCCAGATGGCCTTGGCGGGGGGAAACTCGCCGACGCCTTCAATTTCCAAGGGACCAATTCGGTCGTCATTGCCGAGACCCCAATGCGCAATATCGCAATGGTGACCGATCCAGTCCAGAAGTTGGCCGCCTCCAACGTTGTAGTTCCAGCGCCAATTCATGTGGACGCGGACTTCAATGTATGGTTCCATCTGAGAAGGCCCCAGCCACATGTCCCAATCCAGGTCGGGTGGAGGCGTCGACACGGCCGCTTCCCAAGCTGCTGTGCCAGGCACCACCTCTGCGGGATTCTTGGGGGCTCCGGGCACACGCGCCATCTTTTCTTGAAAAGCCGGCAAGGTCCGCGCGAAATCGTGGTGACCTGCGGGCAAACCCACTTCGATTCGCCGAATTTTGCCAATCAATCCATTGCGCACAATTTCACAAGCATACCTGAAGTGACGCTCGGATCGTTGCCAGGAACCCGTCTGCCAAATGCGTCCATACTGGCGAACGGCGCGTACAATAGCCTGTTGTTCAACCAAGGTGCGAGCGAGAGGTTTTTCCCCATAGATATCTTTGCCTTGACGCGCGGCCTCCACGGACATGACACCATGCCAGTTGTCAGGCACTGCCAGCATGACTGCATCGATATCTTTGCGCGCAAACAATTCGCGATAGTCGGTATAAGCCTTGCAGTCTTGATTGCCATAGTGTCGGTTGATGGTATCCACAGCCGCTTGGAGTCGGCCTTTGTGGACCTCGCACGCGGCAACAACTTGACAGTCTTTCTCCACGAGCAGTCCGCGCGTATTGCTCGGGCCTTGCATGCCCCATCCAACTACACCTACCGTGATTCGTTCGGATGGAGCAGGCCGGCCGGCCCCGCCGAGGGCGCTGGCCGGTATGAGGGTTGGAAACGCTACGGCTGCAGCAGCCGTAGAAAGGAACTGACGTCGACTGATCCCGTGAGGTTGATGCCTCTTGCTGTTCATACCATCTGCAAGTCTGTTGTGGAATTGGCCGTTTGTCACGTCATGTTTTGACATGACCTGGATTGATGGCTCCGGTCCGCACTTTCCAAAGCAGAATGAGGGCCAGTCCGATGCCAACTAGACTTACATAGAGAGGCCCGGCAGGCGGCTGATACTGAAACTCAACCCGGTGCTCGCCGGGCTCTAGGTAGACCCCGCGGACCACGCCATTGCAGCGAAGTATTCGGGCTGGCTGGCCGCCAATGGTAGCTTTCCAGTGAGGATCGAACTTGTCATTAAGGCACAAGACGGCCGGTCGTTTCACTTTGGCATGCAATACCACTAGCTTGGGTTCATAATGCTCGAAGGTGACGGTGCCGCACGGTTCCCCTGGAAACGGCTCAGGCGGCAGCAGTATCGGATCCGATACCAGAACCGTCCGATGTGGATCAAAATCGGGATCGGGCAACCTTCTCCATACGTCCGATTCGTTGGTCAAGACCTCCCACCGACTGTGTAGAGCTACTTTGGGCAAAGCGCCTAGGAACTCCACCAAAGCAAATGGCCCGTTCTCATTGGTGCGAATGAACCACGGACCTTCCGGTCCTTTCGGCTGCAGCTCGAAGGCCATCAGCTGCCGAAATCGCCGTCGTTCCGGGTCAATCTGTTGATTCAGCGCCTCCGCCATCCCGGCTGCGCCGAACAGGTACCGGGTGCTGGTTAATTCCCAGCGCCGCAGAATTCGCTGAGCCCAATTCGTCAGATTCTCGCCCGGCTCCGGCCGGCGGGTCAGCGCAGATTCAAATTCCTCCACCTCCCGCGGAACCCGCGGCATTTGCACAATGTCGGGCGACTGGATGTTGAGATAGGGGAATTGATGTTGCATCCACTCCCCACGGTAAAGCTGGGCCAGTACCGCATAGCGCGGTGGCAAAAACGGCTCAGCGATGGACACTCGATGCTCCCAGGGCCGCTGTTGCAACAGCTCAAATACGGGATTCGCTGTCACCTCTATCAACCGTTCCCGCCAGTTGTAAGTGACAACCCAGGGTCGATTTGCGGGCGCGAGATCCCATACAACCACTGCACATGCCAGCGCAGCACCTGTCGCCGCCCTCGATCCTCGGAACCGGCCCGTCACGGCTAAGCCCATCCAACCTAGCGTCAGACCGAGGAAAAACACGGTCCGTCCCACGCGGTTGATGCTGAAAGCCGCCTGGCCCCGTGCTCGAGCCGCAGCGGCCGCCACATCCTCTTGCGCCCCGTGTGCGCGCATCTCTAAGAGATGCATCTCTGTCAGATGCGCTTCTAAGCGCGGTCGGGCTTGGGCGTAGAAAAACCAAGCGAAGATCCCCAAAGCAAATGCAAGCGCACTGCCGATCAGCCACTGTCTTTCCCAGGTCGTGCGCCGCTGCCCCGAAGATTGTTCCCTGGATCGCAGATCCATTGCGATTAGGCCCGGTTGCATCCATCCGCGCCACAGACTTTGCAAGCCGTGACCAGCCAGGATCAGCAGGGCCCACTCCAAAATGTGCATGAACTTGGCAGGGTTGCGGATCGCAGATGCGTAGGGCATGGCATAAAAGAATTGATAAAAGGGAGCGAAGCGGCCGAACATCAAGAGCGCCGCTCCAATGGCGACAACAAGCCAAAAGAGCACGACGCGGCGCTCCGAAGGGTCAAAGACAGAGCGTTCCCGCCGAAAAAGTTGGCTAACCACCCAGGCCACTAAGACCCAGACCATTTGCCCGGCATAACCGCTGCCCATGCCATACCGAAAAAACCCTGGTGGAGGCGTTCCTTGTCGGTCGCTTTCCAAGTACGAATCCCACGCAGGATCACTACCGCCTCGGCCCCAATAATCTCCGCCACCAGGCGTATCCATGCGATAGCCAAACAGCCCTGGAACGAGCAGACTGAAAAACTCAACTTTCGGCAAACTCCACTGTGTAGCCCATGCCCAACGCGCCTCTGCCGAAAGGTGCTGCTGCTCCGTTTGAATCACACCTCGGATTTGCGTGGCCAGCAACGTGTTGATCGTAGAAGCAGCAATCAAACCTGCACAGATGGCCACCAACGCTAACTCCCCCGCTGCTCTGCTCAGACGTACCGGCCATGCCCCAGTTCCTTGGACGGCCTGGAACACCACAAATGCGCCAATCACCAAGCTAAAAAGCGCGCCAATATCGTACGCTTCCACGACCCCAAGACCTACTGCAAATCCGGCCAGTGCCTTGCGCAGCCAGGGGCGCGGGGCATCGGGCCGCGCCAACGCGGCCAGCGCAAGAAAATTGCAGCCAAAGGCAATGGGTTGCGCGCAAACTCCCCAGCAGGCCGTCGCAAAAAAGTCGCCATTCAATGTTGTCAAAAGGCCCAGAAGCACGGCCACCCACGGGGACCATCGCATCTGACGTGCCCACACCCATGCTGCCCAACCCACAAACAAGAGGGCAAACACCGCATAGATCTTGCAGAATGTCAGCGTGCTGGTAATCAGTCGAAGCAGTGTGGTGATCCCGGGCGAGGCTGCTGGCGCTCCGTAACCTAGCCAGTTCAGATCATGCCAGTAACCGGTCAACGTTTTCCATGCTGACGCATGATCTGCCTCCATGGCTCCATACGGAGCATCATTGGAAAACAACACGCGGTCTGGCTGGAAATTATCCCAGAAAAGCATGCCTAGAGCAGCCAAAACTACCACGACCCCAACGAGGGTCGCCCGACGACGCTCTTGCGCCGAGCCAGCTCCTGATTGACTTTGCATAGCTTGGGTCGAGCATAAGCGCCCACTCGGCCCAGCCAAGGCCAAATGCCGACGCGCTTGGCAACAGGGTTTGTAACCCAGGACAGGAAACATCTGTAGCGTACGTTCTAGGATGAAAGGGCGGTCCAGCAAACGAGACTACTCAGACAAATAGGCAGAATGGCCAGAGCGACCCGCGACCCATCCCGAGGAAGCCACCTGCGGCCTGCTCGTGGAAGGACGCTCCTTTCCAATTGGGTCCTCGTGAACAGGCTGTTGTCCTGTATCTACACATCCGCTTTTCATGCAATTGGCTGCACTTTGCCAGTGTCGACGTTTCGAATTAAAAGGTGCGCTATCCACTCATTGCAACCGCCTGCGAGAGTCAGGTTGAACGTTTCGGGCTAAGCGCCGAGGTGGACAACTTTCTTAAGGCGAAGGAGCCGGGATCGCTGCTCGAAGGCGATCGCCGTTGACAACGCAGTTTCTCTGCTGGGTAGATTCGGTCAACGGGAAATGAGTCGTACCGTTAAAAGGAACTGCGTCTATGCTTGCTGGCCAGGAAGAAAGCATTCCGAGCCGTGCGCGCGTTCGTTGTCCGCTGTGTGAGCGGGAGGGCCGCGTCCTACTGACCGGGATGAAAGATCTCCTTTACGGAGTCGCAGGCCAGTGGAGCTTTCGCGAGTGTCCCTATGACCATTGTAGACTAGTCTGGTTGGATCCCTTGCCGGAGGCAGATGCCGTTCCCCGGTTGTACCAGCGTTACTACACCCACGCCGCCGAAACACAGCGACGGTTTTGCATGCGAGATCGGCTTTACACAGCCTACCAGGTTTTTCAGCGGGCAGCGTCGAAATTGATGGGCGTTCACTGGGATTGGGTGGAAATACGGTATCGGGGCCTTGCAAACGTGCGCCCGGGCCGCCTGTTGGATGTGGGATGTGGTGACGGACGATTTCTGCAGCGCATGCGCGAGTTGGGATGGGAAGTCCATGGCTGCGAGGTGGACCCTAAGGCGGCTCAAGCGGCGAGCTGCCGGAATATTCACGTGCACGTGGGCAGTTTCCTCGAATCAGGTCTGCCCCAGGCCTTTTATGATGCAGTAACATTGCACCACGTGATCGAACACCTGCCCGAGCCCCGTGCCGTCTTCAAAGAAGTCAGCCGTGTCCTTCGTCCCGGTGGACTTTTGAGCATTGTCACGCCAAATGTTCGAAGTTATGGCCGGCAGAAGTTTGGTCGCGCGTGGCGGGGATGGGAACCGCCTCGCCACTTTTGCCTCTTTCACCTTGAATTGTTACGACGCTTGGCGCATGAGACGGGCTTTGTTGTCCAGCAGTGTAGATCCAGTGCGATTCACGCAGACGTCATCCTGGGTGCCAGTATGAGCATTCAAGCCGCGCAGGGACAAATTGTGCCCGATCCTCCTCCCATTTCCGTGGTCCGTACCATGCGGGCGTGGGCCATGCAACATTACGAACAGATCCGCATCCGACGGGGTGAACCTTGTGGCGAAGAATGTGTCCTGCTCTGTCAGAAACCCCAATGAAAACCTCTTCTTCGGAGATCGAATCGGCGGCGGCTCTGGTCGTCACGTATCAACCGTCCAGCGATGTGATCACCAACGTTGAGGCATTAAAAGACCAGTTTGGAAAGGTATTCGTCCTCGATAACGGCTCCTCCGCTAGCTCCGAACCCATTTTCGAAGGATTGCGCCAGCGTGGGGCACATGTGGTCCGGTTGCCCTCCAACGTCGGCATCGCTGGTGCGCTGAACGTCGGCGTCCGTCGCGTTTTGGCCGAAGGGTATCGCTGGGTGGGTTTGTTTGACCAGGACAGCGCTGTACCTCCATTTTATCTTGGCGCTTTGCGACGTGCCTATCAGGCGTGTCCCTGGAGAGCCCAGATTGGTGTGCTGGCTCCGGAACATGTAGCTGCAGAGAATCCCGGCGATGCCATGAGCCGGCTTCCCGTCGGGCTTGCCTGTCGTCCGGTGTGGACGGTCATGAGCTCCGGTTCTGTCGTGTGGACCAACGTTTTTGAGACCGTGGGCCTCTTTGATGAGAGACTCTTTATTGATTATGTCGATTTTGAATTCTGCTTACGCGTACGTTTGGGCGGATACAAAATCTGCCGGGTCAGCGGCTTGCGACTGCCCCATCGGCTTGGTCGTGCACGTCAGGTAGGGTGGGGACCCTTTAGGAGGGTCATTCGAAGCCATCCCGCTTGGCGGTATTACTATCGGACGCGCAATCGGGTGTATCTTTACAAGCGTTATGCCCTTCGGCTCCCCTTGTGGTGCATCATGGATGCGGGATGGTTGGTCCTGGACGCCGTCAAAGCAGGCTTGCTTGAAGAGCATCCGCTGGACTGTTTTCGTTGGACTTTACGGGGTTTGTGCGATGCGTTGGCCGGCCGCACCGGCTTTCTTGTTCGGCCACCTGCTACAGAACAACACGCGGCAAGTCAGCCGGGCCATGCTACTGTAGACTCCCCAGATGGGAGACGATGAAATGCCGAAACAGGAATTTAAGGCTCAGGAATACCCATGATAGCGCTCAACGGACGGCAAGGTCAAAAGAAGCTGCGGCACGCGTGGCGATCTTTGCTCCAAACCTCCAGCCACTGGCTTGTCCTCAAGGCGGTTTGTGAACCTGAGTTCATGCTTCGAGAGGACCGCTATGCGTAGAGCCAGCAGGCCTGCATCGCCTCCGAGCCGTTTAGAAGCGGACATGCGCGCGTACCACAAACACCATGAAGAGGAATCTGTTCAGTAAAGGCGTTGCTGAGGTTGTCAGACATCGCTTGGGCGGCCGGCCCATTCATGTGTGCTCAATCAGCGTCGGGGGGCATTCCTATGTCGACAGCTCGCAGGGCTCCAACGCGACTGGACGACCATAACTGCCTGTATGGCGGATGAAACTTAGTAGGTTTTCAGAGAGTGTTCTCTGCTAGCTTTTGCCCAGCTCTATCATGAGTCGTGCAACTAAGCCACCTGTGGGAGTAGTGGTCGTTAACTGGAACTTGCGCGATTCGTTGCGTGAGACGCTTCTCTCGCTGCGCGCCTCAGACTATCCCGATTTGAGAATCGTGGTTTCTGACAACGCTTCAACAGATGGCTCCCAAGAAATGGTGCGGCAAGAGTTTCCAGAAGTTCGGCTGCTGGCACATCCGCAAGGACTGGGTTACGCCAAAGCCGCCAGTTTGGGGATGGCGACCCTGGTCGATGAGACCGGATACATTTTTAGCACCACCAATGACGTGGTAATTGCTCCGGATGCGATCCGATTACTGGTGGAGTATGCCGAGTCGCATCCGGATGCCGGAGTAATCGGATGCAAGATCTTCTTTCACCAGCCTGCCGATCGATTGTGGAGCGCGGGTGGGTTTTTTTTCCTGGGACATCCCTGGCATTACGGTTGGATGCAAAAAGACGCGCCACGTTATAACCGGATCCGTGAGTGTGCTTTCATGACTGGCTGCGGTTTCCTACTGCGATGTGAAGCCCTGCGGCGAATGGGGTTCTTCGAGGAAAAACTGGTCTTTTACTCCGAGGATGCTGATCTTTGCTTGCGATTTCGTGCGGCCGGCTACCGTGTCGTCTATCTTCCTCAGGCCAAGATGTGGCACAAAACTTCCACCACCCTTGCGAAAAATCGGCCGGTCCAACTCTATTACAGCACGCGCAACAACTTGTATGTGCTTCGGCAGCACCGAATCGGTCTTTACCCGTGGACGTTGTGGTCGTATCTCAGTCTCGTGTGTCCGGCCAAAATGATGCTGTTTCTCTGCATGGGACGATGGCGAAATGCCCAGGGCATATGGCGCGGCATTCAAGACTGGCGGCGTGGCCGCTTTGGTTGGTACGAAAAGCTGTATCCACGATGAACTTGCGGCTGCGGTTGCTTTGGGCGGTAACGTGACACCGTGGAGCATGGACCGAGTTGAAGCCGTCCGTAGTCGCCGCCTTGGACCGGGGAGATCCTCACACGGGCAGGCAGACAAACTCCAGCGCAGGCTTTTGACGCAATAGCCCCTGCTCGTGTGCACGACTGAGGAATCGGTGAATAGCAGCGCGGCCACGCTCGCCGTAATCCAGCGTCCACTCATTCACGTACATGCCCACGAATCGGTCCGCGAGCTCTGCGTCCAAATCCCGACCGAACTGAAGGGCATACCGCAAGGCCTCAGCACGATGAGCTAAACTATACCGAATGCTGGTTTGAAGGTGGCGTGCCACTTCCTGCTGCCGCGCCAGGGGATGACGCTTATGAATTACATTGCCTCCCAGGGGTAAAGGCAGTCCATCTTGCGTCTGATGCCACCAATGTCCTAAATCCACGCAAACTTCCAATCCCGAGCGGGCATAGGTCAGTTGGCCCTCGTGAATCAAGAGTCCGGCCTCTGCGCGGCCATCAGTCACGGCTTCAATAATCTGGTCAAAAGGAACGACCAGGTAGGCCAGCTCGGCTGCGGGGCGCTCCAGCCAGAGCTGTAACGCCAAAAAGGCCGAAGTCAGAGTGCCGGGGACGGCAATGCGGCAACGGCACAATTCAGACTTCGTCCATCGTCTTCGGCCGACCACCAGAGGACCATACCCATCTCCCATACTGGCTCCACAAGGCAGCAGGGTGTACTGATCACACAACAGTGGGTAAGTCGCAAAGCTGATGGCCGAAACATCCAGTTCACCACGCAGGGCGCGCTCGTTAAGAGTTTGAATGTCTTGCAAGACGTGGTTGAACCGCATCCCCGGCGTGGGGACGAAACCCTGCGCCAAAGCGTAGAACATGAATGCGTCGTCCGGATCGGGCGAGTGACCCAACGTCAAAACGATCTCCGACATAGGAACAGCCAATCTTTCGGTATCCCTGTGGATGTCCAGAGAAAAACAAAAAGACCTCAGGTACGACTTACAGGGGCCCCCGCTATAATGGGAGTGGAAAAACTCAGGTGCCGCTCAGGGCAGGGCAATTCTGCAGCGCGGGGTCATGAGTCGATGCAGGGCTCCAAACGGAGCGCGATCCTGACCTATTCGGCCGGTAAGATTTGGACTGACCTACCACAGCAAGTGCCATGAGGCAGGTCCATTCCCCTTCAATCTGACACAGGTCCCAGGGTGCCCGTGCAGCCGTGGAGGATGATGTGTGCTGAGCCTAACCGGCCAAACCGCGTTCGTCACTGGCCCTGCCAACCTGGTCCGTGCCCCAGCCTGCCATCCCGGGGGTGCCCCTTGTCGGTAACGACGGGGTCAATTTTCGGCTCCAAGACCAGGTGCAGCACAAAGAAAACAGCCTCAGCGCCGTATTGAAGCTCCACTTCATTGAGGCTCCACTTCACGAGATGGTTTCGAATTCCCCTCAGCCTGCCCCGTTCCGCCCGCCCCATCAACGCTAGCAACTCGGCAAGCAAATTTTTGGCTTACAATAAGACACCCACTGTTGAACCTCTGGAGCGATCCTGTCACCCTTGGCTCATCGTTGCCCCTCCTCCGTGATCGCCTTTATGGAAACAATAGCGGAAGCTTCCGAAGACGGCGAGCATGCGTCTTTACGTTCTGGCTTACGATTCGTTCGCAAAGTGGCGATAAAAAGACGCAAAATGGCGTTGCCTGGCAAAACACGCCCACCCATCATTTGATAAAAAACTCGAACTGAAAAGCACGAAACCTTTTCGGGAAAGGAACCGTGCATGCGTAAACACCAAGTTGCTGTTTGGGCGGCGGTCATTTCAATTCCGGTCGCGCTCTTGGGACGTGCGGCGACGGTGGCTCATTGGGATTTTGACAGCGCCGTAAGTGGGAGCCCGGTGCCGTTAGGTTCGATGGCAAAAGGGGGTACCGGTGGAGTACCGGCCATCCCAGATTTGTCCGGTGGTGGGCATACCATGTACGCATGGGATGACCATTGGGGGCCTGAATGGTCCGCTTGGGGCGATACTCCGACCGGCGTGGGTTATAGTTCCTTACATGACGGCCATGATGATGGATATGTCTTCAGCCCGGGTTTGGTGAATTGGCAGCCCTTGACTTGGACCATTGAATTGTCCGTGAGGCTGACCAACCTGTCCGGTTGGCGCACGATGATTGGCCGCGACGGCAGCACGGGGGTACCTGGGGAAGTCGAAGCAGGTTTTTACTTCCAGAAGAATGACCAAAATCAGCGGTTCCGAATCAATTTTTCGACAGTTGGAGGCCAGCGTTACATTTTGGATTCAAACTTCGCGCCGCAGGCGGGGCAGTGGTACCACCTCGCAGCGGTCAGCGACGGTTCCACCTTGCAGATGTGGGCTGACAAGTTGGATGGCAACGGGTTTCAGTTGGTGGGTTCAATGAGCTTGAATCCCAGTAATGACAATCGGTTGCGGGCTACGGGTACTTGGACGTTCGGCCGGGGCTGGTGGAACAACCTGTTTGTGGACCACATTTTTGGAAGTTTGGACAACATTCGGTTCAGTGACACGGCACTAAGCCCATCGCAGTTTATTCAGGTGCCTGAACCTTCGGCTTTGACGATTTTGGGGTTGGGCGGTCTCACCCTGTTGGTGCGGATGCGCCGATCCCCAAAATGAGGCGAGGTCTCGTGAGTTGGTTGAGGACGCGAAGGCAGGCTTCGGCCTGCCTTCGTTTTCTGCCGGGTTGGCTTTTAGCCATCTGAGGAAGTTTGTTGCGAAATCAAGCGCAATTTCAATGCAAAAGGGGTCTTCCACATGCTGAGGTTCCTTCTCCGGTTGAGCGTCCAGGCATCTGCGGCATTGGGCCTGGTCGGGTTTGTGGCCGCAGAATCTGTGCGTTTAACAGTCCAAGTGGATCAACCTGGAGCCCGAATTGCTCCCACCATGTGGGGCATTTTTTTTGAGGACATCAATTTCGGTGCCGATGGTGGTCTTTATGCCGAGCTCGTAAAGAACCGAGGATTTGAGTTCCCTGATCCTCTTATGGGCTGGTTCATGCTTCGTACCAGTCACGGTCGCGGGGAAATCCAGGTTCGGACGAATGAACCATTTGACCCAGCCAACGCTCGCTATGTTCGGATTCTCTCACTGGCGCCGACTGCCATGGGACTGAGTAACGAGGGATTCAGGGGCATGGGGTTCCGGGAAAGGGAAGAATATCACTTGGAACTGTGGGTCCGAAAGATCTCCGGCAATCCGCGATTGGTATTGGAACTTGTGAATGAGGAAGGGGAGACCCTGGCGGAGAGCCGGGTGGAAAACTTATCTGAAAACTGGTCAAAGCGGTCGACGACCTTCATCCCTCGAGCCTCAGCGATGCGGGGCCGGCTCAATGTGTTGGTGGAGGGCGGCGGCACCGTCGACGTGGACATGGTCTCTTTGTTTCCTCGAAACACATGGAAAGGACGGCCTGCTGGATTGCGGGCGGACCTGGTGCAAATGTTGGCTGACCTGCAGCCCGGATTCTTGCGCTTTCCGGGTGGCTGCATCGTCGAGGGCAGCGAGTTGGATAAACGCTATCAATGGAAAAAGACCATCGGCCCGGTGGAACAACGCCCGTTGCTCATCAATCGTTGGAATTATGAATTCAAACATCGGCCCACGCCGGATTATTACCAGAGTTTTGGTCTCGGGTTCTTTGAGTATTTCCTACTTTCCAGAGACCTGGGCGCAGAGCCGCTGCCGATTTTGAATTGCGGTATGGCCTGTCAATTTAACAGTGGAGAGCTGGTTCCTGTGGACCAACTGGAGCCATTTATTCAAGACGCTTTGGATCTGATCGAGTTTGCCAACGGAGCGGTCACAACACCATGGGGAGCGCGCCGGGCAGCCATGGGACATCCGGCGCCGTTTGGCTTGAAATACCTTGGCATCGGCAACGAACAGTGGGGACCCCAGTATTTGGAGCGATATGCTGCCTTTGCACGCGTACTGAAGCAGCGTTATCCTGATGTAGTGCTGGTTTCCAGCGCCGGGCCGTCACCCCACGATGAACGATTCGATTTCCTCTGGCCGCGGCTGGTTGAGATGAAAGCCGAGATTGTGGATCAGCATTGCTATGCAAATCCCATCTGGTTTTTCAGCAATGCAGATCGATTTGATTCTTACGATCCGAGTGGCCCCAAAGTGTTCTTTGGCGAATACGCCGCTCAAAGCGATCGCATTGTGAGTGTGCACAACCGCAACAATTGGGAATGTGCCCTTTCAGAAGCCGCCTTTATGACAGGCATGGAACGTAACGCAGCCGTCGTGGTGATGGCCTCGTATGCTCCCCTGTTTGGTCATGTGGAAGGCTGGCAGTGGCGCCCCAACCTGATCTGGTTCGACAACCTGCGTGTGTTCGGCACGCCCAGTTATTATGTGCAGCAGATGTTCGCGCGCAACCGGGGCGATTGGGTCCTGCCCCTCCAGTTGCAGGGCGATCTCGCTGCCCCGGCCTGGGCGCGAGGCGGGATTGGGCTCGGCACATACCGGACCGTGGCCGAGTTTAAAGACCTCGTGGTCCGCCGTGGCCAGGAGCTTTTGTATCAGACAGACCTGTCGCAAAAGCCGGAAGGTTGGCGCTGGCCGACGGAAGGACGTTGGGAAATTACAGAAGGCAGTTTGCGTCAAGCAGACCCGCGCGCCGTCAGCACTGTTTTTGTAGGAGGACCAGACTGGACCGAATACACCTTGGAGGTTAAGGCACGTAAGTTATCAGGCAGCGAGGGATTTCTGATCGTGTTTCGAGATGCCTGGCAGGGCACCCGGGTACAATGGAACATTGGCGGGTGGAACAACACACGCCACGCCATTCAGGCATGGTTGGGCGGACAGGAACGACTTGTAACGCAAAGGGCCGGCTCCGTGGAGACGGGCCGCTGGTACTCGATACGCGTGACCTTGCGCGGGCCCAAAGTTGAATGTTATTTGGACGACCAGCTTGTTCATGCTGTTGACGTAGCGGTGCCCGTCCAAGACGGATTTTACGCGAGCGCGGCGTGGGATGAAGCGGCAGGGGAAGTCATCCTGAAATTGGTGAATGCGGCTCCATATACGCGAAAGGTTGGGCTTTCCTTGAACGGCATTCGCAGCGTCCGGCCAGGGGTGCGCGGCCAGCTCTTAAGAGGAGAGACCTTAGCAGATGAAAACAGTTTTGATCAGCCCAGGCGGGTGGCTCCGCAAGACTGGCCGGTGGCGTTAAGCGGAGCATCCGCGGAGATTCATATGCCTTCCTACGCATTTGGGGTGTTGCGTGTGCCGGTTTTGCGCTGAGCCGATATTAACCCCTGTCGGCCTTGGGAGAGAACTCACGCGAGAGTTCAGGATTTTGGGTTTAATCCACTTCCGTCCTCTGTTTCCAAGATGCGGACTTAAACTCATCCAAGAGAAGGCGCTCGCATGGCCCCATGGGCCGTCGTGCAGAGGGCAGGAAGTCCGGTTAGAAGCCTCCTTGAAGCCCTGGGTGTTCGTTAAAAGCGGATTCGTTTTTACTGCCGAACCAAAGGTTAGAGACTCGATCCGGCCATGGGTAACTGCCTGGCTTTAAGAGTAAGGTGGGCCGATCCAGGGCAGGCGGACGGATCTCCACGACGCCGGGTGCCCACTCGTTCGTAACTCGCCACCACGACCAGGGCAACCGATTTAAAAGGGCACCCGCGGTTGCGCCGCCCTCGACCAGAACCAGATCGGGCATGGCACGTTCCATGACGCAGATCGCCGTGTCCGCCAAGAGCTCCAACCACGCTTGTGCCAGAGGGGCAACGACGGCTTCACGGGGTGCGGTGGATTGTAAGCAGAGCACGGCCCGCGTTGCTTGTGTGAGGTCACCAATCCGGCCCCTTAGACGGGTGTGGTCGAATGAGGTGTCGGGGAGAAATTGCGGCGCAAACTCTTCCAAAAGCGCAATCACCGGTACTTGCATGGCTTTTGATTGGGCAATCCAGGCCAGAGCACGCGAGCTTGAGGTGCCAGAAACCAGCAACAGGGACGGCTTCGTGCTTGGAACTTGTGGGGCCTTGTTCAAGCACTCCGGCACGCCTGACTGAGGATTGGGGGAAACGTTGGACGAGGTCGCTACATTGTCCTCGCACCAGTCTTCCAGTAAAGCGCTGAAGAAATCCACACCCCCGGCCGGCAACATATCAGGGCTCACACGGGCGGCCCATGCGGCCACATCTGCAGGTGAACGGGCTTCGGCAACCGTCACCTGTTCGTCACCGAATGGCTCCGTTGGTTTGCGCACGGCGACGACCACACCCGGCCATTCACTCAGCAATTGGGTGACCCATGCTGTGGCTCTCGGATGTCGTGGATCCCGTGCGAACTCTGTCTCATCAATCCGCTGGCCTTCAACGTAGTACCGACCATCACAAATAACCCGGTTGCGAGAGGGATTCGCAGGCAGCAGCAAAACCCGAGTACGATCCAGGCAGCGACGCGTGATCTCCACCTCCGCCAACACAGCGCCCCTCAGAACAGAATCCACCTTTTTGTAGCAATGGCTCGGTTGTGCCTCCGAAACCTCACGCACCACACAGGCAACCTGACTGGCAGCTTGTAGCGCAGGGAGGTCTCGAGTCTGCGTGTCTATGCACAAGACGCCCTGGACTTCGGGCCAGGGAGGACGGCGGGCGAGCAAGGCCGGTTGCCCGTGAACATGCGCGGTCCCGGCTAGTTCTGCCGCTCCGGTAAGATCATCTGCCACAACCACGATCATGAAGTCGGTTTTTGGCCAGGCGGGCCGCAACTTGAATGGCTGCCCGCAGACTGTCATTGCGCGCCAGGCCCCTCCAAGCAATGTCAAAGGCTGTGCCGTGATCGACAGACGTCCGAACGATCGGCAAACCCAGGGTAACATTCACGCCGGTATCAAAGGCCAGCATTTTGAAAGGAATGTGTCCCTGATCATGGTAAAGCGCGATCCATGCGTCAAACCGTTCTCGCTGAAATGATACAAAAGCAGTGTCAGCTGGCAAAGGTCCTTCCACGTTCCAGCCCCGATGCCGGGCTTGTTCAACTGCTGGTCGAATGAATCGTTCTTCCTCTCCGTTGCCAAACAATCCGTTTTCGCCGGCGTGTGGATTAAGCCCGCACACGGCCAGACGGGGAGCACGCTCCAGCAAGCAGGTGCAGGCTTGTCCGGTGAGCTCAATTACCTCCAAGATCCGACCGGCACTAAGTCGGGCGGGGACCTCAGCATACCCAATGTGCGTGGTAACCATGCTGACGATCAAGCGGTCACTATACAGCATCATGCAAGTGCTCGGGGCACGTGTCAGGACAGTAAAAATCTCCGTATGTCCAGGATAGGGAACACCTGCCTGATTCAAAGCACCTTTGTGAATCGGAAGGGTCACAACTCCATCCACAGCTCGGCGAAGGGCACTCGCAATGGCGCGCTCGATATACACATAGGCTGCCCGCCCACAAGCGGCTGCGAGACAACCGGGTCTCCAATCTTCCCCATCCGGCACTGCACAATCGACGATCAAAGGCCGATCGGGCCGTAACATCGTATCCCACGTGGCAAGCGGGACTTGTTCCCACGATAGGCTTCCCAAGCCCTGACGCTTGAGGCGCTCAAGTACCGCGTGCGACGCGAATAACACAGGTCGACATTGCTCGTGCACGTCAGGGAGATTCAATGTGCGAACGGCCAGCTCCGGGCCCACCCCTGCGGGATCGCCCAACGTGATCGCCAGTATCGGTCGGTCTTGCATGACGAGATCACCCCAAAAGCTGCAGCATTTGCATGGTGGATCGGACCCCTTCCATCTCACCGGGACTCATGGGTAACAAAGGGGGCAGGACCCAGTGATCACACAATCTGCGCACGGACAGGGCGGCTTTCAGGGCAGCAAGCGATTCGCCCAGCGTACGGCCGTTTTGATAGAGGGCTGCCACTTCCAACGCGCGACGGGCGTGGCGATCCACTTCCTCCCATCGACGCTGTTGGGCAGCTCGCCACATGGCCACGCACACGTCGGGAATAAGATTAGCGACGCTGGGGACAATCCCATCAGCCCCCCACCGCAGACCGGAGGCCATCAGGGCGCCCACCCCAACGAAGACCGAAAAATTCGGTCGCCTGCCCAGCCGTTCCAGCAAATGTTCAAGACGCTGGGGATCGTTTTCGGACTCCTTGAGTCCCACCAAGCGCGGGTGGGTAAGCCATTCTTGCAAGAGTTCCACAGGGAAATTCATCCCGTGAATAGCAGGGATATTATACAGCATCAGTGGCCCTTCTACTGCATTCAGAAGACGTTCAGTCCAACGGGGCAGTTCAGAGGCGGACAATCCTTTGGGCGGCCGAGCGACTAAAATGGCCGCACCCGCTTCGAGATAAGCGTTACCCACGCCGGGCTGTGGGTCCCATAACTCGCCCAATCCTGCATACACGGGCACACGGCCGCCGGCATGGGCCACCGTCAGGCGCACAAGACGTTCTGCCTCGGACGGCGGAACCGAAGCGCCCTCTCCGGTGGTTCCTAGCACAAACAGGCCATCCACATCATGGCTAATCAGAAACCGCACCAGGCGCTCCACACCGGTTACATCTAAAGAGCCCTGGCGTGTCACAGGCGTAACCATGGGAACAACCACTCCTTGCCACTTGGCGTGCGTTTTCATGCTTGACCTAAAAAGCTGCTTTATAGATGGCCAAGACATCGGCCTCAGTGAGATTGCGTGGATTGTTTTTCAAGAGTCGTTGGACCTGGAGGGCGGCCCGAGCCAACCCGGGTAGATCGGTTTCTCGAATGCCCAGTTCTCTTAATCGCCCCGGTAGGCCGCAGCGGCGAGCCATCTGTTCTATACGATCCACCCCATGTCCAGCGCATTCCAAGCTGGTGTTTCCCGCACTGATCCCGAGGGCCCGAGCAACCTCGGCGTAACGGTCGGATGCCGCTGGAAGATTGAATCGGAGGACATGTGGCAACAACATGGCGTTGGCCAAACCATGCGGGAGCCGATAACGGCCGCCCAAGGGATATGCCAAGGCGTGAACGGCAGCCGTATTGACGGGTCCCAAACAGAGTCCGCCACACAGGCTCCCATAGGCGACATAACGCCGAGCCTCTGCGTCGCTGCCGTTTTCGACCGCTCGGACCAGGTTGGCTCCAATCCACCGAATGCCCTGCAACGCCCATGCATCCACCCAGGGATGCGCATGCCGATTGGCAAAGGCCTCGATGCAATGCGTCAAGGCGTCAAATCCGCTGGCGGCCGTGAGGAACGGAGGCAGGCTGTGTGTTAACTCGGGATCCACAAAGGCGGCGTCAGGTACGAGAAACGGGCTGATGACCGCTTGTTTCACACCTTCCGTTTCGTCCAAGAGAATGGCATTGGGGGAGACTTCACTGCCGGTACCTGCGGTCGTGGGGAGACAGACCAGCGGGAATCTTCGACCCGGCAGCCGATGGATCCCAAAAAACTGCGCCGTTGGCTCCGAGCAACCGACCAAACAAGCCAGCAGTTTGGCCACATCCAGTGCACTGCCGCCTCCCAACCCGATGACTGCATCGGGCTCCAATTCGCGCACACTGGCACGCAGGTTTTCAAAAAAGTGCAGCGTGGGCTCAGAGGGTGTGGCTGCCAGTTTGAGAAGCGTTACCCCGGCGTCTGCCCAGCTCTCGAACAGTCCCGAACAGGTGTCTGCGACCGACCGGCAGGTAACTAAGAGCGCCCTACGGCATCCCCGGCCGATCAACCACTGGGCTGCTTCCCGCGCACAACCCTCTCCCACCACTAAGGTGGGAGGTGCATGCATTCTTACGAAGGACATCAATAACCTTTTCGTCCTGTTGGTTCCTTGGCACAGTATTGCCCAGCACGCCAGGTCCATACCGTCCACGCCGGACCAGGGTCGGCCGGAAAGCAAAGACTAGCTAGATAGCCAACAATCCAGACAATAAAATGGCCAAGGATGCCAATCATGACTCCCGACCATGGATAGTTGTAAGTCCCGAGATCGATCCAAGGATCCGAGCCACGTGTTAAGACGGCCCATGCCGTGAAAAGGAGATTGGTGCCCAAGCCGATCCATACGCCGCGGCGGTTTGCACGACGACTGAGAAAGGCCAGTAAAAACAACCCGGCAAGCCCTCCAGAGACGATCGACGTAACCGCATAATAAAACGCCAGGACCCGGTCCCCACGCCAGGCAATCAAGGCTGCGATGCTCGTGGCCAATACCCCCGCAGCCAGCACGATGAGCCGTCCCATCTGCAATCGAGCTGAGTCACTGGCATCTGGTCGCAACCGCCGGTAATAATCCTCTACTCCTACAGCCGCCAGACAGTTCAGATCAGACGATAGGGTTGACATGCCGGCGCCCAACAACGCCGCGATAAACAACCCCGCCAGTCCATCCGGCAGGTGGGTCGTCAGAAAATAGGGAAAGACCTTGTCGGCCTGAATCTGACCTGTCGCATCGTGTAGAGAAGCGGGCAAGGCCTGACCGGTGAGTTCATAATAACTCCAGAGTAAAGTGCCAAGGAACATGAACAAAGTCCAGATAGGCACGCACAAAGCGGCTCCCAAGGCGATCCCGCGGAACGCTTCCTTGTGGGTACGTGCCACAAGATAGCGTTGGACTATTGTCTGGTCCGCGCCGTATTTCTGCAAGTACCAAAAGAAGCCATAGAGAGCCATGACCCAAAAACTGCGGGCATCAGCTGGGTCAAATCGCCAGTGACCCAATTCGAACTTATCGGCCTGTGCCGCATGAGCCACCGCAGCTTCGGGCCCTCCCGGTATCATGCTGAGCAACAAACCCAGCACGACCAGCGCACCGATCCACATTAAAAGTCCCTGAATGACATCGGTCCAAATCACCGCTTCCAATCCGCCTAACCAGGTATACATCAACGTGACCAGCCCGATTCCAACCAGCAACACGTATAGATTCCAGCCGGTCATGCTGCTGGCGGTCAGAGCCATCAAATACAGGACAAAACCCATTTTCGAAAAATGACCCGCAATGAACGCCAGTCCTGCGTAAGCCCGCACGCCATATCCGAAGCGGCGACCGAAGTACTCGTACGCGCTGACACCCACTGCCTCGCGATAAAAAGGAATAACGACGGTACCGATGAGGGCCAACACGATCAGTACCATCATACCAGGCACTAATTCGCTCCAATTGCCGGCATAACCGGATCCAGGGTAGGCGATGAAGGTGATGCTGCTGATCAAAGTGGCAAAGGTCGAGAGTCCCACTGCCCAGGGCGGAATCGAGCGTCGGGCTACGAAGTAAACCTCGGTCGAAGTCTGACGCCGTGAAAGGCGCCAACCCAACGTCAGCATGGCAAGTAAATAGGCCAGGACGACCCCGGCATCCAACAGGTGATGCTTCATGGCTGGCCCGGTAAGGCGCTGATAAGTTGGCCTTCCACAAAACGGCCTTCGTAATATAATCGACCTTGATCATCCCAATGGCGCACAGGTCCATCGGCCAGTCTGCCGTAAAAGCGGCGCGTTATATCTCGCGCCAGGGGACGAGTATGCCATGTTGATTCCAGGCGGACTTTCCCGTTTGGCCAATAGTGAATCCAGACACTGCGATTCTCCTGGGGCTTGTGGTGCCACTCCCAGAGCAGCGTACCATCCGGCGCCCAGTACCGTTCGCGACCGATTTTGCGTCCGTTTTCGTAAATGACCTCGTGGGCTTGGCGCCCATCCGGGTAATATGCAACGCGGGGGCCGTGGAGCAAATAGCGTCCATTGGGACAAATGCGCGCGCTCCATTTGAGGCGGAGCGAACCATCTGGATAAGTTTCTTGATATTGTTGCACGTGTCCGCCATCGGATTCGGGGACCATGTCTCCCGCCTCGGAGAAGACCCATGCCTCGTTGAATTCGTAGTGCAAGCAAGGATGAGTCATGGTGCTCAATACATGGATCAAGCCATTGGGGGCTTGTCGAACCGTGGCATAGCCCAGTGTGCCCGCCCGGCGGTCGCGTTCATGGGGCAAAGCCACAGGAAGGGCTTTGAAATGCCAAGTGCGGCCGTCATTGGTGGAGAGGGCCACCACCGGACCCGTGCCGTGTGCCCACCCGGAAGGAGACTGGCCCGAACGACGCTGGACGCTGTCCGTGACCATGCAAAGGTGCCCGTTGGCTAAACGAATCATGCATAGCCTTTGATTGCTACTGAGAGCTGGAAAAGGAGAAGGTTGAGGCTGACTCCATGAGCGACCGCCATCCTTCGACTCACTCTGCGGTGCCCATCCGTTGATGCTGACATTCTTGCCGCCAAAAGCCAGGAAGTGCAGGTCGTTGCGCAAAGGCACCACCGTGGCATGCCGACCGGGGATCCGTCCCCCGAGGTCCACCCAGGATCGGCCATGATCCTCACTGCACCAGAGAAAACTCTCGTCTGCTGCCGCATCCATGGCAAAACAGATTCGGCCCGCCAAGGTTCGGAAGGCGTTGGCAATCGGTTGTGCAGTGTAATCTCGAGCAGGCTCGAAGAGCCGGGGTAAGGCAAGCGTCCAAGTCATGCCGTGATTTGTGGAAATGGCGTACTTGAACGGAACCCACTCGCTGATGCCACGGCCCCCGCCGAAAAACCAGGTTGTGTGGCCATCCCGCCACAATAAAGCCGACTGGTCATTGAACCCTTCAAAATCCAGAAAGAGCTCCGGCATTTCCCATTCTTCGGTTCCATACCGAAGCCTGGCCTGAATGAAACGTGTGTCCGATGCGCTTTCCGCCAGCCCGGAGGCCGTGCGCGCGCTAAAATAGACCGCCAGGACGTCGCCGTTTGGCAACACCTCAAAGCCGGGAGAGTGATTGTGCGCCCAGACCTCTGGGGCCAGGCCAGCTACCCAGCCAGTAAGATTTGTGTCGTTATCAGGAGGAATGGGCAGCGCCCACCGAACGTGGAAATAAGGCAGATCGGGTCGAGGGCCCAGGTGGGCCGTATTCGTGTCACATTGAACGGCAGCTTGGTTGAAAGGCCATGGATTAGGAGCCGTCACCAGCCGCAATGTGACCCGCTCTTTGTCCGGTCCGGACTCCACGATGGCCCCCGGCTCGAATCCAGCAGCCACCACGTCGATGGTCACCGATTTGCGCGCTTCCGCCGGAGAAGCCGGGGCGATGAAAGGTAACTCCCAAGCGAGTGCGAGAAACAAAACGACGCCTCCTTCGGCTCCGCCGATCAACCTCAAACAGGAGGGGCGAAGATCCCACTCACCATGTCGCTTATTTTGCGTGCTCGACACGCCCCATCGTACCCCTTTTGCGACCTCGGGCTGATCCCAAAAACGCCAAATCGTTTTGGGAAAATGACACGTCTCAAAGCCTTCAAGGATTGCAGATCTGTTTTACCGCAAACCTGGTGGTAGCCCCAATAGCCCGGGCCAAGGAGAATGGAGCCTCTTCATGGGACAACCGACTTCAGCGTTGGGCTACGGACTTTTGCCAAGTGTGCGGATTCTCCTTGAGACCCGGATCACGCCCGGCCTGTCAACGTTTCGCCCCCGCGGGGGCGAAACCGCCATGAATAAAACAAGCCAACTATGAGCATCAGAGCCCCCCACCAAACCGGCGCATGCAGGTGCCAGAGAGCGACCCTTTGATCTTCCGGAGGCGGCCACAACATTTCGTGTAACCCGCTCAGGAGGATCAAAAAGCCATAGACCGCTAATACCAAGCCAATGAAAAACCAAATGGGGATCTGCTTTTCGGATGTGTGCATGGAATCACCAGAAAACGACGTTTACAGCCACCAAAATTGCAGTGACAACGCTGGCCCAAAACACGGGTTTTTGGTACCAGGGGCAAGGTCCCTCGTCCGGCATCGTGGTCAGCCCCATGACCAGGTTGCGCAGTTCGGACTCCGGCTTCGGACGTGTAACCAGGCTCACCAGAACCGTGACCATGATGCCGATGACTAGAGACCACCATGCGCTATACATGTTAATGGCCATGGGCTTGGCCTTTTCCGAACGCGCAATGACGCGCGCATGGTCGGGATTAAAGGCTGCCGGGGCAAACGTTTGCTCTATTGTTTGCACACGAACGGTCACCCCAGGTCGCAACTGCAGGGGCAAGCCTTCGACCCCAAACTTGGCCGCATGCTCGGTTCCGGCCATGACCACTGCCGGGGCCAATAATTGCAGCGGACGCCGACCCTGCGGTTCCTCAATGAAACCGGGAATGTCCAGTGGATCATCTGCGTTCCGGTCTTGCGGCACTGGCACGTTCACCAATGTCAGTTCCCCACGTTCTACAATGACACGTTGCCATCGGCCGTCGGAATCCTGCTCCACACGAACCACAGAACCGGGGGCCAAGGTGGCCTTGGGTTGCGGGCGCCATCCCTCCGGAAACGTGTGGACGTACGCCCACATGGCAATGGATGCCAAAATGGCTGCTAAAAAGCCCCAAAAACCGCCGGCCGGCGTTGCCCGCTTCCAAAGCATGCCCATCAGAATCACCGCAAACAGCGGCACAATGAAAAAGAAGACCAACACTTGAAGATATTCCAGAATGTTGGAGAAAAGAAACAACAAGTAAGCAGTGCCGATCGAAAGCAGGATGCCCCCGATAGACGACCACCGGCCCATCATGACATAGTGATGGTCCTCCGCATTGCGACGCAGCAACGGTTGGTATACATCGTACGTCCACACAGTGGCAAAGGCACTGATATTGCCCGCCATGCCGGACATAAATCCGGCGATCATGGCCGTAACCCCAAGACCAAGTAACCCAGGGCCCAGATACTGGCTCATGAGCAAGGGAAGCACATCATTGTAGGTGCGATGGGTGATACCCGCTCTGGGATCGCTCTCCGGCACAAGGACCATGGGTGTTCCATCGGGATTCGTTAGGACAGCCAAGCCCAGCAATCCCGGCACCGTCACAATGAGCGGGACCATCATCTTCAAGAAGGCCCCAATGATGGTACCGTTCTGCGCCGAACGAAGGTCCTTGGCTACGATCACCCGCTGCACCTGGAGAAAGTCCGTGCACCAGTAACCGAAACTGACCGCCAGACCCAGCCCGAAAACCATGCCAAACCAGTCGATGCCCATGGGATTGGAGTCAAAGCTGCCGAGATTCCGCCAAAGGCTGGTAAAATCAGCGTTTTGCACTGTGGGATGAATAATCGGTGCATGTTCCTGAATTTTCTCCATCATGCCGCGCCAGCCGCCGGCATGGATCAGACCCAGGATCGGAATCAGTAAGGAGCCAGCCCAGATCAAAAAGAACTGGAGTACCTCATTGAAAACCGCTGAAAGCAATCCGCCCAGCGCCACATAAATTGCCACGGTCAGAGACGAAACCCAGATGCTCAGGTCCATGTCCCATCCCAAAAGCAAATGCAGGATCTTGGCCATGGCAAACATACTGGCACCGCTCACACAGATCGTCAGAAAGCTGAAGGTAATGCCTGCTAAAGCCCGCGCAGGCTCGCCATACCGTAACTTCAAATAACCGGGCACAGAATGTGTGCGGCAGATGTAATAAAACGGCATCATGACGATGGCTAGGAACAGGATTGCAGGAATCGCTCCGATGAAGTACGCGTGCGCACCCAGCATGCCATACTGATACGCCATGGCGCTCCAGCCCATCGTTTCCAGCGAACTGAGATTCGCAGATATGAAGCTCAGACCCGCGATCCACGCGGTCATTTTGCGGCCGGCCAGGAAAAAATCTTCGCCCGTGTGCGTGAATCGCTTGAGGTAAAACCCAATGGCCAGTACAACGACGAAATACAGACCAATAATGATTAGGTCAACAAACCCCAAACGCAACAAACTCCCCGGGCTGCTGCCCGAGGCCATGGCGAGGACAAAGGGTGAATCGGCTGTCATCGAAATTCTACCTACGTGCATCCAGACGTTCGACTGCGTCAGGACCGCGTGCGATGTGACACCCAGCGTCGCAAGGATTGCCACATGCAGCGCGGTTTTAACCAGCACCGCCTGCAATACGCCTAACCTAGTGGAAAACCCAGAACTGCTTCAATGAAAAATCCCACGGTGCTCGGCCTCATCATGTTCTCGAGTGACGTAGGGATTAAACCCGATCCTAATTGGCCAAATGCAAGCTTGGCCCAATGTGTTAGGCGGCCCTCCCATTGTCTGCCAGCCAAGCATTCTAAGATCCGGTCGAGGGCTTGATTCCCGGCCCAACGCTGGTCTCACCCATCAAAGCTGCTGAATTTCATTGGTCAAGGTGCGGCCAAGATTTCGGGCGGGTCAAGGTGGCCACGCTGAAGGATGGCCGGCGCACCCAATCGTGGAAAGAGATCGAGAACACGACGGCAAAAAGGAAAGGTCCTAATTCCGACAAGGTTTCCAACCCGAGGTCTCCGCTGCACTAGGCATGCCATGGGTGCGTTGCCGGCAAGTAGGTTTTCTTGGACTGACAGGGTATGATCATTGGCGGGCTTGCGGGAGCAGGACCCGTTTGAAAGGGGAGGCTCATCAAGCGGTGAGTCGGGATTTGTACGGAACCCGATCCGCGCATACAACGCCAATAAGTTTGAGCAGCTTCCCGGTCGATTGCGGATCTTGGGATTGCCGAGGTCTGCAAACGAAGGGCGGCGAAATAGAAAGCTTGAAAGGGGAATGGGCTGCCCGCGAAGGACGCTGCGTCGCTGTTGTCTCTTCAGCAGACTTTGCCTCTGGCCCAAGAGACGCTACGTTCGGGCACGTGAGGTTGTTGTTTATCGGCGACGTAGTGGGCCGACCCGGTCGGGAGGCCGTGCGAATTCTGCTGCCCCGCTTGCGGCAGGAACTGGATGTGGCTTATGTGGTGGCCAACGGCGAAAACAGCGCCGGAGGTGCGGGGATTACACTGAGAACCGCTGCGGAGCTTTTCTCGGCGGGTGTAGACGTGATCACCACAGGCGATCACGTCTGGGACCAGAGAGAAGCCGCTCAACTGCTCGAACAACATCCGCGAGTCTTGCGACCGATTAACTATCCTCCCGGTGTCCCCGGTCGTGGCAGTTGCATAGTTTTTAAAGACGGTCTACCTCCACTGGCTGTCATCAATGCGCAGGGCCGCACCTTCATGCCAGTGCTGGAGAATCCGTTCTTGGTCGTTCCTGCCGAGGTCGAGCGGCTACGTCGCGAGACACGGGTCATCCTCATCGACTTCCACGCAGAGGCTACTTCGGAAAAGATTGCCTTCGGGCGGTTGCTGGACGGCCAGGTCAGTGCCGTGTTGGGCACTCACACGCATGTACCCACAGCCGACGAACAAATCTTCCCTGGAGGGACAGCATATCTGACGGACGCGGGTTTCACGGGGCCACAGGAGAGTGTGTTGGGTCGGGAAATCAGCGCAGTGATCCGCAGGTTCCAGACTCAGTGTCCCCAGCGATTTGAGGTGGCCCGGGAGCGCGTCATGCTCCTGGGGGCTCTTCTTGAGGTAGATCCTACCTCGGGCCGTGCGTTGTGGATTCGCCGTGTGGCTGAATCTGTTCCAGCGGACCTTTCACCTGCCGACGCAGCTCCATCCGAACCTTGAATTCCTGGCCACCGGACCACACGCCGTCGAAACCCACCAACATCCGAGGCAACTCTCTCTGCATCCTCAGGCCGATGAGTCGCTTCGTAACATCCGTCGTCAGCCTGGGCCAGCCTCTCAAGGACGGTTACCCAACTGCCACGGCATATTCTTCGTCGGTGACCAAATGAATTCCCAACAAGACGTAATCGTGGGGCCGGAATCGCATGTCGCGCAAATAGCCGGGAATGCGGGCCAGCTCTTCAAACCCAAGCTGGAACAAAGCGCGAATGGCTACTTGCCGTTCACCGTTAAATTCAGCTTCCAAGCGCTCCAAGCCACAATGCGGTGCAATCGCTAACAATTCTTTGACCAACAACTTGGCTACATCAATGCCCCGATAATGTGGGTGCGTTAGGACGGTCACTTTCCCAATATGCCGTTTCCAACCGCCTGTGCGTTGATGCAACGTGGCCTCTCCAATGATTCGATCATTGTGAACCATCACCAGCGTGAGATTCTCGTCCGGCTTGGACTGCCGACACCACCGCCGAATCAGGCGGAGAGTCAGTCGGGGTTTAATGAACAGCCGTTCTTCTTCAGGCACTGCCTTCAGAAACTCATAAAATCGATCGGCATCCTCTGATTCCAGGAGACGGACCGTGCAAATCTTGCCGTCACGAAGCCGTACCGGAGTCGGGTAGCGGGCCACTGCAAATTCCAAGCACATAGCTATCATTCATGTAGCTGAACGAATCAATGCTGTCAAACAGATACGCTTAACATGGATTGTCCTGGCAACTGTATGGCCTTGCTTGCGCATGATCTGGCATTGGGAGAGAGGGCGTGCCTCATGATTCCAGCGTGAACTGTGCCGCGCATAAACCACGGCTGCTAAATCGATCTGAGTTGGATTGCTGCACTGATTCATAAAGATCGTCGAGGCTACCATGCCCGCTGAGAGGTGAATCAGGTCAGGGGTCTGGTGGTTGGGTTGAGGCTCGGAATCGGCATGGCGGCCGGCTCGTGTGGGAAGGATTGCCCGGGGGCGGCCCTGACAAATGGCTCGGGAACCGGTCCGTTCACGGCCTTATGTCGCGGACTATTCAGCAGCCGTGTGGGCCGTGAGAGAGCGGGCTCGGCACTGCCCCGCCTGTCTGGCCCAGCCACGAAAGGCTGGCACAAGCAAGAGTCTGGTTCGAGTCAATCTGTGTTAGTTCGGTGGGATCCTTTGCATCGCAGGTCAGACTGGACGTTCGAATTTGGTGGCAGCCTTCTGACCTCAGGTGTTTGTGTAGCGCTGGGGGTAAGCCAACGCTGGTTGTGTTTCTTGCCGCTCATAGGCATGGCGAAAAAATTGTAACTTTATGATCTCATGCGGATCAGACACCTCAGGTTATGAGGGAGCTGTTGATTCTGGGCGCAGGCACCGCTGGCACGATGGTGGCCAACCGGTTGCGCCGCCGGTTGAGCCCGGCGGAGTGGCGCATTCGGGTGGTGGACAGCGAGCTGCGTCATTTTTATCAACCTGGTTTTCTATTTCTCCCGTTCGGAATTTACAGGCCCAATCAGGTGGTTCGACCCAAGCGCCGGCTTATAGCTGCAGGCGTGGAGGTTTGGGAAGCAGCAGCCGAGAGAATCGATCCGGAGCATCGGCGCGTGCATTTGGCGACAGGGCAGGAGCTGCCCTATGACATCCTCATCCTCGCGACGGGGACCCAACCGCGACCGGACCAGGTGGAAGGAATGTTGGGAGATGACTGGGGTCATCGGGTATTCGAATTCTATACGTATGAGGGCGCCGTTCGGTTGGCTGAACGTTTAAGGAACTGGGCCGGGGGCCGGTTGGTGGTGCACATTAGTGAAATGCCCATCAAATGCCCAGTTGCACCTTTGGAGTTTGCTTTTCTCGCTGACTGGTGGCTGCGCAGACGAGGGTTGCGCGACCGAGTTGAGCTGATTTATGTCACGCCCTTGTCGGGTGCTTTCACGAAGCCGGTTGCATCCCGGGTATTGACTGACTTGTTGGACCACAAGCGGATTCAGGTGGTCACTGATTTTGCTGTCGCACGCGTTGATAATGAGCGGCATGCCCTGATTGGCTGGGATGGCCGAGAAGTGCCCTACGATTTATTGGTGACCGTTCCGCCCAACCTGGGGGCTGCGGTCATCGAGCTATCCGGATTGGGCGACGAAATGAACTACGTCCCCACCGATCGCCACACATTGCAGGCGCAAGGACACTCCAACATCTTCGTGTTGGGCGATGCCACGGATTTACCCACGTCCAAGGCCGGCTCCGTGGCCCATTTTGAGGCGGAGGTCCTGACGGAGAATATCTTGGCGCAGATCCGAGGCAACCCGTTTCCTGCCCGCTTCGACGGGCACGCCAACTGTTTTGTGGAGACCGGCTTCGGCAAGGCCATCCTGCTGGATTTCAATTACCGCTTGGAGCCTGTTCCTGGCCGGTTCCCGTTGCCGTGGCTTGGTCCGATGACACTCTTGGGCGAGTCACGACTTAACCATTGGGGTAAACTGGCCTTTGAATGGGTGTATTGGCACTGGTTGCTGCCGGGTCGTTCCATCCCGTTTGTGCGAGCCGAGCTTTCCATGGCTGGCAAAGTCATTCCTGCAGGCGTGTGGACGCCCGAAACAGCCTCTTCGATGTCAAAACGCTAGATGTGGTTCATTGTCTGAAGCGAGGAGAAGTTGCTATGCCCGAAAAAATCATCGCAGGCCAAACGGTCACCGTGGATGAGGAGGGGTACCTGCAAAATCCAGCTCAATGGAACCGTGACATAGCCCAGGAGATCGCGTCTGAAATGGGAATCCAGTTGACCGATGCCCACTGGAAGGTAATTGAGTTCCTCCGGCGCGATTATCAGGAACGTGGGGCAGTGCCCGGTATGCGACGACTGAATAAGGTGGCCGGCATCGCCATTAAAGACCTTTATACGTTGTTCCCGGATGGCCCCATCAAGAAAGCTGCTCGAATTGCTGGATGTCCAAAACCAACCAGTTGCGTGTGACTTTCGGGGAAAGGAGGCGCTACCATGAACGATGTTGCGCAACGACCTCGGAAGGTCTCCATCATTGTGTCCCGCGGCACGTTGGATGGTGTGTATCCAGGATTGATCTTGGCAAACGGCGCACGCTTGGAAGGAATCGAAGCCAATTTGTTCTTCACTTTCTTCGGTCTTTATGCAGTCTTAAAGCGGTTTCAAGACAAACTGCGCATCGCAACGGTTGGCAATCCCGCGCTTCGCGTGCCGCATGCCAAAGGTTTTCCTCTGCCGACCCTGCTGGGCGCCGTGCCAGGGATGTCGGCACTCGCCACTGCGATAATGAAGAAGGAAATGGAAAAGCTGGACATCCCTCCCGTCTCGGAATTCCTGCAGATGATTCACGACGCCGGCGGACACATATTCGCGTGCAAGGCCACCGTGGACATGTTCCATCTGCAACCGGACGATTTTTGCCCCGAGGTGGAAAAGGTCTTGACGGTTGGTGAGTTCTACGAGCGCTCCGTAGGAGCTCAGATCATATTTACCTGAATCGAGCCGTTTGCCAGGTACGGTCCACGCCGGTTCGACAGAATTTACGCAACCTTTCCGCCGAGGCGCTGTGGCAAGGGGGATGAGACAACCCTTGGCCCGGAGGGGCGAATCCAAATGCGGCGCGCCAAAGCTTGCATGGCCAGAGACCGCAGAGAAGTGCTTCGGACAACCAAATCTGATCGCCCTGGTGGGACGTGGGAACCTTTATGTCGTGGCGCGTCCTAAGTCATCGGGTCCTTCTGACGTACGTTGTGAAGGGAAACTCCGTCATTTGAGGCCATCTCCCGCAGTTCTTTACAAACATTTCCATCTTGACGGATCCTCAACGCGGCCATACTATGACCAGACGGTAGTATCGCTGGTCCGAGCGATCCGTTTCGTCCCAATAAACCACGGGACTATCTCCACTCGAGGCTGTGACAGATCGGAGGATCTCCCACGGCCCGCTCAAGGAAGCGGCCGTGAGTAAATAATATTTCCGACCTACACGAGCCTGAAACAGGATCTCCAGCAGATCCGGTCTGCGCATGTGTACTTCCAGACGAAACCGGCTGGCCGCATCTCCCGGATGCGTCCCGGCGATATACTCCTGAATGTTCGTCATTCCGTCGCCGTCGCGGTCGCCGTCTGGACCTTCTGCCCCATCGGAACGCGTCGGATCGAGCCCGCAAGAGCGTTCCCATTCATCAGGGAGACCATCGCGATCAGCATCTAGGCCAGCTTGAGTGGCATTCAATTGACCCGGAGTCGGAAGGCCTACCTCCCATGAAGAAGGGTCGTTGCCGAACAACATGGGATGCCTCTTTTGCAAAGAGCGGCCGGTCCCGGCCGCGCCGGTGGGCCAGGGAGGCTCAGGCGCATATCTAACCTCATCGACCAAGAGGTAAGGCACGTAGCCAATGTATGGATTCGGAACAGTCTGAGGTGCATCCGGACGGCACAACACCAAACGTTCGCCCTCGTTGGCCAAACGTCTAGGCACCGGACCCACCAGGCTTATATCAGGTGACAAATTGTATCTTTGCCGAAAGAGGGCTGTGGAAACCGGATCAGACTGAGGATTAAACGGGACCAAGAGAAGGAAACCGCGGGGCGGAATCATAATCCCGGGTGGAAACTGAAAATCCACTCCCTCGAGACGCCAGGTGTTGGTGGGAAAGTGCGGATCATAGAGCGGGACCGGTTGCCCCGTAACATTGTGGAGCTCTACGTACTCATGGAGGAAATCTGTATAAGGTGGAGTGGAAGGCGGTTCGAACATAATCTCGTGGATCACCACCGGACCCACAAGAGGACCTGCATTTGGCGCACCAGGTGTATTCAGTGACTGCGGCACCACATGTTCTCGCCCCAAACTGTCCGCATGCCGACCAAAGCTGACAGCCGGAGCAGCGGCTCCGAAAGTAAAGCCGTGTGCATAACCGGTTAGCCGGGCGCCGTCTGCGGCGAACAACCAGACTTCCTCGCCCAAAGAGCTGAGGTTGAACGCATTGGGGCCAACGCCGAACGCAGAAGCATCCACCACGAGATATCCTAGCGGCGGTATCACGGTGCCATGGGGAAACACATACTTTCGCGGTTCCTTCCGTTGATCACTAAGAAACCAGCCGCTGATATCCGCAGGTGTAAGTCCGGCATTGTGCAACTCAACCCAGTCCGCCAACGGGGGGTCCGTATGGGTCAAGACCTCGTTGATCACAACGGCCGGAAATGGGAGTGGGGCAGGATCCGGTCCGCCCGGCGACCCTCCGAAGGCGGCACTGGGGCGCCAATTGGTGGGCGACTGAGACACGACGCTTTCCGTTACAGGAACCAGCGAAAAGCCCAGCCCATCGGTGGTTTGATACCAACCGTCTTCATACTTTACCTCCCAGACTGGTTCGCCCAATGGTCCCTCGAGGGTTAGGCGTTCGCCTTCGTTCGCCAAGGCGCCCTCGTATGGGCCAGCCACCAAAGTCGTGCCGGGATAACGCTGAAGAAAAGCCGACCGGTTCCGAACGAGAACAAGATACTGGCCTGGGGCCAACGTCGCAGGCGCGTTGGTTGGACTGAATACGAAGCGGATGCCTGCGGTGAATCGGAACCCGGCCAAGGATAAAGGGCGCAACCCTGTATTCTTAAGCTCCAGGTATTCAAATTCTTGTGGGTCAAGGCCGGAAGCATCCGCCGGAGGATGATACATCAGCTCGGTCAGCATCAGCGAGGGCGTTTCGATCATGTACGTTGCTCGGACGGGACCCGACCAGGGGCTGGAAATGGGCGGATTGCGCGACCCCGTTAGGTTCCGATGTTGGGGGTTGTAGTTGCGGGCCACGATACAAACGTTGCTCTGCAAGGTCAGAGAGATTTCTCCAGATCCAACGAAAGCGTGGGGCAAAATGGCGCCTCCGGGCATTCGCGGATCTACTCCGTCGAGGGTGTAGTAGGTCACGGTCCCGGGCGGTGTTGCACCCGTTCGCAAGCGCACAACGGTTCCCGGCGGAACCACACCGGGAGCGCGGTCCAACTCTGGGCTGTTTAGGAAATTGGTGTCCAGAAAGTGGACGCGATCCGATAACCACCGTTTGAGAAAGGCAACCTCACCCGCGTAGGATCCGGTAAATACATGCGAATAACCCGCCGAGCTGACCGATCCCGATCGGGGACGCGAGTCGGGCCAGCGTTGGATGTGACGGGAATGAACTGGAATAATCTGGGTTGCCAGTTCATCCACTGACTGGAACAGGTTTGTCGTCTGAAACGGGCCTCGGCGGAGGGTTTGCCAGCGATCAATCCAGGCTTGCCAAAAGTCCGGATCCCGAAACAGGCGACGATACCAACCGTTGGGAAACACATTGGCGTTGTTAAAGAAGTCTGTGCCGTAATCCGATCCTCCACCCAATCCGGCTGAGCCCATCCAGGAGCGCGGGTTGAAAGCGCGCAGATCCCCGTCTGCCGAGGTGCCCATGGCACGATCAAAGTCCCATAAAGGTCCCATCTCCATCGGTTTTTCGCGGTCTTTGAAGAAGTATGCGCTCAGACGCAGAGCATCCACGTTTAACGCCAGCACATTCAGAATGTGGTGATCGATCCAGGAGGCCACGTCGATCCACGCGGCGTAGCCGGAAACAGGATTGGTCCAGTGGGTACCGGTCAGGGCGGCACCAAAGCCGAGCAGGTAGTTTTGGATGTATTGGGCCTGAGCAGCTCGGGCAGCGGTTGCCATCTCCAGACCGGGTGGATCTACATACACGATACTGGTTTCAAGATAGGGATCATAAAACGTGCGTTCGTCTGCATCTGCCCGATCGATTTTGAGAATGTAACCGCCGGTCACCTCGGGTGCCTGAGTTACTCCTGATTCCAAGCGGGCTATGTTGACGCGGGCATCATTGCGTTTGATTTTTTCAAGGACGGTGTAAAGTCCGTGATAGTCACCGCCGGCAGGCTGATTAAATTGTATCAAACCACCGCTCGTGTTGACAAAGGCTTCGGCAAACCGGGTGCGGGGCGAGTAACGTCCGAGCATCCGGCCCCAGGCGTGAGCGAGTGGATTATGAAGAAAGGAGGGGTCATACTGGTTCTGTGCGTAAAGCACCCAATCCGACTCGGCCGGCAGCTCAAGAAGTTCGACCTCTCGATCTTCATTAAATTCGTCCCAGATTTCCACGGCAAAGCTTTTTTGAGGCAACCAGGCGGTGCTGCTGCCACGCACGTTCACACCCGCACGGGTTACCAACGCAGGTGGGTTGGTCAACGAGGCCACGCCCCCGATGGGATGAAAGACCATTAGGATTGATTCCCGATCTAACCTCGGTGGCGTGCTGGGAAATGCGCCCCCACCTAAATTGTGAATAAGCAGAATCGGCAGGGGCGAGGTGAAGGCGGCGGCAGCAGGACTAATGCGAATGTAGGCAAAAGTGGCAGGAGGACCCGGGAAATAGCCCGGTTGCCGCGGAAAGGAACGGGCGCGGATCAGGACCGTGTTGGTGATGGAGATGGGGCCTGTGTAAAGCGCCGCAGATTGAGTGGGCACGTTTGTGGGCGCCGGCAGGGTGGCGGGGACATTGGTACTCACGAGCACATAACGGATTTCCCAGGCCGAAGGTTCCGGCACACTGAGTTCAAGCTGGAATGGATTCAGGAACGTTCCCGAAACACGGGAAGCGCGAATCTCGGGGCCGAAACCGGTGCCGCTAATGGCATTGGCCGATCCGGGCGTGGGTTGGGTGAAGTAACCGACTCGATCGGGTTCAAAACGGTCTCGGCCGTACGAGACATCGGTGTATTGCTGCGGATAGTGGGGACTGAAAGTGGAGATGGCGACGCCATCCGGCGCGTGCAACCCGAGGTAACCGGGACTTGCCGAGATCCGAAAATTGGTATGGAAACGGCCCTGCACATTCGTGTTCCGACCGGATGCCAATACAAGGAGGTAAGCCCTTGGTCCCAACAAGGTACCGGCCGGAAAACGCCACTTAAGGGGTTGACTGGCATGATCGGTCAGCCCCCAGCCGGTCAAATCGATCCATTCCTCGGAAGCGTTATACAGCTCAATCCAATCAGGACTGTTGCCAAGCTCATCACGAACTGCGTCGGGTTGCCGGCCGCTATTCGATGCGAGAAATTCGTTGAGCCAGACGCTGCGGCGTGCTGCGACCGGATCGATGCTGTAAGACCAATTCGATCCCATAAAAGGCAGTCCGACATGATCGGTGATGCCGTGCGCCGGTGACCAAGTTACATGGACGGTCCCTTGTGGTGCCGGTGGATACTCGAAGATATACTGGTCAGGCGCAATCACAACGAGATTGGTAGCCCACTGGCCGTTCAACCGTAAATCGCCGGCGTCCACTCCGACCACAGGCTCAGAAAACGCCACCTCGATGCGTGTTAAGTGTAGCAACCGGCTCCCAGGCGGGGGCTGGATCAAACTGAGAACTGGCGCGACCGCATCGACGTCTGCTTCCAAGTCCACGTGAATGACAAAGTCCGATGAATTGGCGAGGCTGGCATTGAAGGCTTGAACGGCCAACACGTTAACTCCAGGCCGCAAAAGGGTTTGTGGGGGGCCCAATATAAAACGTTCGCCAACCAGTGGCTCGGGCAGGGCCGGCAGCGAGGTGCCGTCAAAAGGCACAAAGCCCCCCGGCATGTTGAAGCGGGCCACCTCGACACCATTGAGCCACGCAATGAAACCATCGTCACTGAGCGCATACAGGCGCAAGCCATGCACGGCGGCGGGATTGGTGACGGTGAAAGTGCGGCGAAGAAAGATACAAGTGTAGTTTGAGCGCATGTCGGTCAGTTCGGTGCCCGGATCTGGCTGACGATCACCGTACCAAAATGGCATGGAAGCCACGGGCCAGGTCGAGTCGTCAAATTCGAGCATACGCCACCAGGTTGGGTCAGGCCGGGATGCCTCGTTCGTCCCTTTGAGCCAGCGCCAAGGGGCGGCGGGAGGAATCAGCGGAAAGGTCTGCGCCCCCGCCCACGGGGCCGTCCAGGCTATTAGCAGGAGCCAGCCGTTCAGAAACCAAGGGAGGTTATGCTGCACGGTGGGGTACATACTCCAAGTGGTTTGTCCGTTTCCCCAATTCGTAACCGGCTTGCGACGTCCAAGGCCGTCCCTTGTGCGGTCGTTGGAATCCGGCCTGCTCTTTTGCCGCTGCGGGTGACACGGTTAAGAAACTGCATGTCATATCCAATCTCGTTGAGCCAGCCCACGATGGCAAGATGGAGACGTTGACTCCACGAACCGCCCCGGCCGTGGGCTGGTAGCTTCGGAGAGCCATGACCTCTGCACAAAGACTGAAAGATCGCATCCCTGGGGTGCGACCTGAACGTTGATGTTATGCCTGCGTCCTTCTGGGAGACTTCCACGCCGCTGCCTCATAATGCAGCAGGCAGGCGAAAGTTTCAGAAACCGAAGAGCGCGTGAGCGATTCCTTCAGGAGGAGTTGTCGGATTCCTGCTCCGCGATCCTTCATGCGCCTGTCGGAATCGTTAGCAGCGAGAGCTGACGCTTCCCGAGCGAAATGCCTGATTTCCAGCAGAGTCGGGCGAATCCTTCACGCCACGACCCACGCCAAAATGGCCTTCTGAACATGGAGCCGGTTCTCAGCTTGGTCAAAGATGGTTCCCGCATGCGTTTCAAAAGTGTCAGCGTCGATCTCCTTCCCCCGGTAAGCTGGCAAGCAATGCATGACCAATGCGCTTGGTTTGGCCAACGCCACCAGTTGATCATTGATCTGATAGCCGCGCAACAAGCGCAGCCGTTCTTCGGCTTCGGCTTCCTTACCCATGGAGACCCACACATCTGTGTACAACACGTCGGCATGGCGCGCAGCCGCAGTTGGATCTTCAGTACAAACAATCCGTCCTCCGGCACGCTCCAGAACCGCAAGCCCGGGCTGAAAGGGCCGGGGAGCTGCCACGCGCAGTTCAAATCCGAGACGACCGGCGGCAAAGATCCACGAAGTTGCGACATTGCACGCTCCGTCGCCAATGAAGGCAATGACCTTTTCGGACCAACGGCCCGGTTGCTTTTCCTGGATGGTGAACAAATCCGCCAAGATTTGACACGGGTGTTCCTCATCCGTTAGCGCGTTGATGGTCGGGATGCGTGCGTAGCGCGCAAACTCTTCCACGTCGGCTTGGGCAAAAGTCCGAAAGACCGTGCCGTGCACCATGCGGCCCAGCACTCGAGCGGTGTCACAAATCGGCTCGCCCCGGCCGAGCTGAATGTCAGTGGCATTGAGGAAAATCGTTTGGCCACCCAGTTCCCGGATTCCAACTTCAAAGGACACACGTGTGCGAGTGGAAGATTTCGAGAAGATGAGGGCCCAGATTTGTCCCTGCAGCGGCAGGTTGGAGTGTCGGCCCCGAGCGCATTTCATGTGAGCCGCTTCACGCAACAAATGTTCAATGTCGGCGGCGCTTAATCCTTCAATGCTTAAAAGATGTTTCACGGTTGTGTTGCGGTTGTATGCATCCACCAAGGCTCCCATCAATACTGAACGAAAGACGATCCGTCAGCTCGGAAGATGAGACGACGATGGCTCTCCGGCGTTGGCCCGAAACGAACCTGCCCGCTGGCGATCGGCTGGTGAACTGTTTGCCATCCACGAGCTCCAAAGGGTTCCCGGGCGGGGCGCCACGCGCAGACCCCAAGGTTCCGGGCTGCGGGCAAAGGTGAGCCAGCCTGCGTCTTGAGTCACCCCAAGAAACGGGTCGTTTTCAATCAGCAGATTGCCGTCGAGGTCCAGGTAGTCACACAGATTCGCTAAATGCGCAGCCGCGCTGATGAGAAGGCTGGACTCGATCATGCAGCCCAACATGGTTCGCAAGCCGTGCCGGCGCGCTGCTTGCAAAGCAGCCCGGGCGCCAGACAAACCGCCGGCCTTGACCAACTTCACGTTCACCCCGTGAAAGGCATCCACCAATCGGGGCACATCGGCTGCCGTGAGACAAGATTCGTCCGCAAAAATGGGAAGGGGCGAACGTTGCTTCAGCCAGATCCAATCAGCGAGCGGCCGATGGGCCGGCATGGGCTGTTCCACCAATTCGATGAGGGGATCCTGAGCCAACCACTCGAGCTTCCGAAGGGCCTCCTCTTTTGTGGACCATCCCTCGTTGGCGTCCACGCGTAGGCGCGCTTGCGGGGCGACCTCCCGCACGGCTTGTAACAAGGCGATGTCTTGCGCCGAGCCCATTTTAATCTTCAGCACGGGGTGATGCGCTACTGCAAGGGCTTTCCGACGCACATTTTGTGGCGTATCGATTCCAAGGGTGAAGGAACTAAGGTACCGCCCCTCTATAAATCCCCACCCTGGCAGATCATGCAGGGGTATGCTTCTTTTCCGTGCAGCTCCGTCCCATAGGGCCACATCCAAGGCGCAGCGGGCTGCGAGTGGAGCCCGGCCTAGACTATCCAGGTATTGCGCGCTCGCATCCAAATCTTCGAAGGAAAGCCGGTTCGGGTCCACGCGGCGTAAGAAGGTGGCCACCGCTTCCATGTCCTCACCATATCGTGGGGCAGGGGATGCTTCACCCCAGCCAACTGTGCCTTCCCGATCCTTGAGCTGAAGGATCCACACAGCCTGCGTGCACGTTACGGCAGCGTTTGCAATTTGCCATGGATCTGCGAGCCTCAGGTCGCAGCGATCAAACCTTAGTTCCACAACCTTAAAAGAACGCAGGCACGCCTTCAGTGCAACTCTGTCCTCAATTCGGATCCCCGCCGCTCGCAGCTGAGATTCGGACGTCCTCGGAGGTCCGAAGCCTTTCATATACCGTCGCCAGACCCCAGACTGGACGCGTGAATGACACGTGGATAATCCGGTAGAAGCACGCGGTTTGAGAAAACCGTTCCCCAAGGACGTTAATCGGCCCGGGATACCGGGCGGAAGCATTTAAGGAAACGAATCATGCATTCGGCGAAATGCAGAACTGGGCATTCACGGCGCAGCGAGCGCGATAGCGTTTTTCTGCATCTGCACGGGGCGACTGTTATTCATAGCTTGTGTTCGGACAAGCCGTCTCCATGAGGAGGCTGCCGAGGCCAATAGACGTCCCGTGAAGGCTGACGCGCCGATGTTGACCACGAATCCGGATACGACATGTGAATTAGGAAATAAAAGGATGTGTATGCGTCCCTGGAACGCATGGGTCGATCACATCCTCTGAAGAGCCTGGAAACTGACATGCGGAGGATTTCTCGATTTCTCGGGAATGAACTGGATAGTTCGAGAACTGAATTTATGAAAGCAAAAGCCGCACAGTCGAAAGCACGGAATCGTGCCATCCCTGCCATCGGTCGGAGCCCTTCGGCGATTCTCGAACGCGCGGGCCCGGATGTGACCCGATGGGGTCAGACTTCCGATCTTGAAGCACAGGAGGTCGTGCTGCTTGCCGTGACCGGCATGTCGCCGGCGATATTAACCGAGACGATTTGGGCACTCGCCCATCCTGGGGAGGGCGAACCTCCCATCATTCCGCATCGAGTTATCGCGGTTACCACCACTGAAGGGCGTCAAAAAATGGAGACGCTCTTTGAGCCGTGTCCAGCGCTGGATGGCCAAACCCCGTGGGGAGCTTTGCGCAGTGCTTTGGAGCAAGAAGGCTTGCCAATCGAGGGGCGTCTGCGCTTCGGTCGAACCAGCGACGATGTTCGCGTAATCACTCGGATGGATTTGGCAACCCACCAGAGTGTTGAACTCGCAGATATTCGGTCTGAGACCGACAATGAGGCAGTGGCGGATTATTTGCTCGATCAGGTCCGGAGCGTGGTCGAGAATCCGGACACGCGGCTCATCGCTTCGATCGCCGGCGGTCGCAAGACGATGAGTGCCCTGCTTTACGCGTGTATGACGCTCGTGGGACGGGAGACCGATGCCGTAACGCATGTGCTGGTTTCGGACCTCTTTGAAGGCCATCCTGACTTTTGGTTCCCCGGTCAACCCGGCGGCCGACTTCAGACGGCGGACGGGCAACCATTGGATCCGGCGACCGCCACGGTTCAACTGGCATGGGTCCCCTTTGTATCCTTGCGACAATTCCTATTACGGGAACTGGGTCGAAAGCCGGGCACGTTTACCCGATTGATTGAGCGCTGCCGCAGTCAGCTCCGACAACACGCGGCCCACAACCTGAAGGTCACTCTTGACGTGTCTCGGGCACGGTTGGAAATCAATGGTGCCGTCTGCGATCTGGCGCCGGCGGAAATGTTGGCGTTCTTGTTCTTTGTAACCCGCCTGAAACAGAATGAGCCCCCTTTTCCGACATATAAGGACGCTTTGGACCAACTGAACGAGTTTCGTGAAGAACAGCGTCAAACCAGCGTGGGCCAGATGGACAGTTGGCGGCTGGCTTCATCCTTGAGCCGACCATGGGACGAGCATGATCTGGCGCGGGCCTTGGCGAATCTTCGCGATCGGCTTCGAAAATTGGGTGCGGAAGGCGCAATTTTGAGCGCCTGCCTGCCTGAGAGGGGCCGTTGCGGATTGGATATGCCCTCAGGCGTGATCTATCTGCGCGGATAACTTTTCCTCACAGACTCGTTCAGCGCGCACCGAACACAGCGCGGCCGGTGGAGCCGCTAGACGGTCCTGGGACGCATCACTGCCCAGCTGCTAAACGTTGCTGCGGATTCGGACGAACCCTGATGGCCAGAATTGGCCATGGTCAATTGCTGGACCGGGGCTATGTTCAATCAGGATGCCAGTGCAGAATCAGAGCCAGAAGTCCGTCCCTTTGCGTTTGGTCAGGGGCAGTTTTATCCGCGGCATTCTGAATGGGCTCACCGTCTGTGCATCGATTGGCGTTGCAGGGGGGCTGCTGGTTACGAGTTGCGGACGGTCCGGGAACAACTCTGCATCAAGCACCGCCGCCGAGCCGGGCAAGACGCAGCACGGGCAGCCTAATGGGCCCCATGCGAGCTCCAGGACCCCGCCAGTCCTTGAGGGAGAAAAGCTTTTGGATGCGACGCGGCTGCGACGAGCTTTCTCTGATGCCCCGCCAGACTATCGGGTGTTTTTGGAAGAGACACTTGCAGTGGCTCGAACAGGAAATCGTCTCGAGACGATTGAGCAGCTTCAAAAGTTACTGCGCCACCCCCGGTTGACCCAGGACCAACGCGCGGCGATCCAAGAGAGCTTGAGACAGCTTCAAGGCACGCCCCGATGAGACGCTTGTCCAAAACAGCCCCTTCCTGCAATCCCGCAACCAATCCTCCGGCGACCACGCCGGTCAACCGGGAAAGGGTTTGTCGAATCCTATCTGGAGGTCTTGCCACTGGCTTCACGCTGATCGAACTCTTGGTCGTGATAGCCATCATTGCCATTTTGGCGGGTTTGCTCTTACCAGCCTTGTCTCGAGCCAAGGCACGGGCCCAGCGTATGGCGTGCGTCAGCAATCTGCGCCAGTTGGGGCAGGGCACCATGATGTATGTGCAGGACTTTCAGGGTCGGTTGCCCCCCTGGCGTGTGGGCCTGCCCAATGAAGACGATCTGAGCGCTTCGCATTACAGCCGGTATGTCGTAACCGGACCAGCCTCAAGTCTGGCGCCGCAAAATATTCCTGTCCCTGGCTGGACCTGGCAAAATGGCGGCTATCTTTATCCGCTCAAATACACCGGCGACGGTACGATTTTTTTCTGTCCTGCCTTCAAGGAGGGACCCTTTAGTAGTAGTTATTACACACCGTTGCTCACCACAGATGTCGGCGGCGATGTGCGCTCTAGCTACCTCTACAACCCGCGAACCATTAATGCCGGCAACCGACCAGGGCCCATCGACACGCGTCGCCGTTACCGTCGTGACACCCAGCTTGAACCGCACAAATTGTTTGCGGTGGACGTCATCCAAGGGACTTCGTTTTGGGCGCATCTTCGCGAGGGTGGCTTCAACGTGTTATTCACTGACGGCGCAGTGAAGTGGTCAAAACATCCAGATGTCACACGTTGGAACAGCGACAACAGTTATCTTCAGGCGCGAATTCTGGATTTAATGTTTGACCGTTTGGAGGAAGCGGCGCGCTAAGGTAGACGGAGCTTTGGCCGGCCATCGGGCGCCCATTGACCCGCCGCCCGTAGACACTTTTGCTTGGTACAACAGTCGGATGGACCGGGACTCTTCCCCTGAAACGTCGCGATTCCAATTCGCCTGTCATAGACAAGGCCCGGGCAGATCCTTACTCCTCGACCAGCCATGGAGCTAACCACCGGATCATTTCATCCGCCGACAGCCCCTTCCGAGTTGCATAATCGCGCAGTTGATCACGACCTATCTTACCCACGGCGAAATACCGAGCCTGGGGATGGGCAAAGTACAGGCCGCTGACACTGCTCGCAGGCCACATGGCGTACGACTCGGTCAAGCGAATCCCCGCCCGGTGCTCCACATCCAGCAATTGCCACAACGTGGCTTTTTCCGTGTGATCGGGACAGGCTGGATAACCTGCCGCGGGCCGTATGCCTCGGTACCGCTCTTCGATGAGGTCTTCCAGCGACAGCTGCTCGTTCCGACCATAACCCCATTCTTTCCGAACCCGTGCGTGCAGCCACTCGGCAAATGCTTCGGCCAAGCGATCCGCAAGGGCTTCCGCCATGATGGCATGGTAATCATCATGCGCGGCTTTGTATCCTTGCACAATCCGTTCTAGTCCATGACCCGTCGTCACGGCGAATGCGCCGATAAAATCCGGATGTTCGGACCCGACCTCTTCCCTTGCGGCAATGAAATCAGCCAGGCACCAATTCGGTGAACCGTCGTCCTTAAGCATTTGTTGACGCAGGAAATGAAGGCGCGTCAAGACACTCTGACAGGACCAATCCCTGTATAGGACCACATCGTCGCCAGCACGCAATGCCGGGAAAAATCCGTACACACCTCGTGGCTCAAGCCAACGTTCGGCCACCAATCGCTCGAGCAGGCGTTGCGCGTCCCCGTACAATTGCCGCGCCTGCGGGCCGTGCCGGGGATGGTCTAGGATGGCAGGGAACCGACCGCGCAGCTCCCAGGCGTGAAAGAAAGGGGACCAGTCAATGAACGGCACCAGCTCAGCCAGGGAAATCGTGGCATGACGAACCCCGGCTTCCAGCTCGGGACGCGTGGAACCCGCTGGACAAAGCACACAAATCCCCGTGAATTCAGGGACAGGGCGGTCGGAATGGTTCAACTGTGGCGCTCGGGCTCGCGCCTCTGCAAGGCTCAAGAGCGGTTGGTGCCGGGTCTGATGAAGCTGCCGGACCCGCTCGTACTCTTCCCGGATCTCCCGAATGAAACGGTTCCGAAGCTCTGGATGCAACAACTGGCTGACCACAGGAACGGCCCGACTTGCGTCCAAAACATGAATGACCGGCTGCCGATACACGGGCGCAATCTTCACGGCCGTGTGTGCCTTGCTTGTCGTGGCGCCGCCGATTAGCAAAGGTTGAGTAAAACCCTGCCGGTCCAATTCGCGCGCCACGTGCACCATCTCATCCAGCGAGGGCGTGATGAGACCGCTCAAACCAATAATGTCCACTGCTTTTTGACGGGCGGTCTCCAAAATGCGTTCGCACGGGACCATGACCCCGAGGTCGATGACTTCGTAATTGTTGCAGGCCAACACCACGCCTACGATGTTCTTGCCGATGTCATGGACGTCGCCCTTGACCGTGGCCAGGAGAATGCGGCCTTGCGGTTGAACTGTTTCACCCGCAGCCTGCCGGGCGGCTTTCTCCCGTTCGAGCCAGGGAGTCAGATAGGCGACTGCTTTTTTCATCACACGGGCTGATTTGACAACCTGTGGCAGAAACATTTTCCCTGCACCAAAAAGGTCTCCTACAATGTTCATGCCAGCCATCAGGGGGCCTTCAATCACCGCCAAGGGATGCCCCAGCTTTTGCCGAGCTTCCTCGGCGTCGGCCTCAATGTACGCATCGACGCCATGGATGAGCGCGTGCTTCAGCCGCTCTTCCACGGGCCATTGACGCCATTCGGGCAGGCCTGTGCTGTCGGAGCATTGTGGACTCCGCGCGGCGTTGGCTTTGAGTTGCTCGCCATACTGAATCAATCGATCGGTGGCATCGGGTCGCCGGTTCAGTATGACATCCTCGACCCGTTGACGAAGTTCAGCCGGGATCTCCTCATACACGGCCAGCAAACCCGCATTCACGATCCCCATGTCCAATCCGGCCCGGATGGCATGGTAAAGAAAAACACTGTGCATGGCTTCGCGCACCTGATTGTTTCCGCGGAAGCTGAACGAAATGTTGCTAATGCCCCCGCTGACACGCGCGCCGGGCAGGTTTTCTTTAATCCAGCGGGTCGCCCGAAGGAAATCCACCGCGTAATGGGCGTGTTCTTCAATGCCGGTCCCCACCGTGAGCACGTTGGGGTCGAAAACAATGTCCTCCGGCGGAAAACCTACCTCTTCCGTCAACAGTTTATAACTCCGCTGACAAATCTCGATCTTGCGCTCAAAGGTGTCTGCTTGTCCGCGCTCGTCGAAGGCCATGACCACAACGGCGGCTCCATAACGCCGCACCAATTGCGCCAACTCCTTGAATCGTGATTCCCCTTCCTTCAAAGAGAGTGAATTCACAATGCCTTTGCCCGGCAAACAACGAAGTCCGGCTTCGAGCACGGCCCAGTTCGATGAGTCGATCATGATCGGCACGCGGGCCACGTCTGGTTCGCTCAACAACAGCCGCAAAAACCGTGTCATGGCCCGCACACCATCCAGCAGCGCCTCATCCATGCAGACGTCCAGGGCCTGAGCGCCGGATTCCACCTGTTGTCGCGCAATCGAGACGGCCCCGGCGTAGTCGCCTTGCCGAATCAAACGGGCAAATTTCGGTGATCCGGCGACGTTGGTCCGTTCGCCAATGTTCACAAAGTTGGTCTGCGGTGTGAAACTAAGGGGTTCCAAACCGCTCAAGCGCAGGGTGCGCGGCAAGATTGGTGGCTCGCGGGGCGGGCAATCCCGCACCGCCGCTGCAAGTTGCCGAATGTGTGCCGGAGTGGTTCCACAACACCCGCCCACAATGTTGACCCAGCCGGCCTGCGCCCACTCTCGTAATTGGCTGGCGAGGCTCTCGGGGGTCTCGGGAAAACCAGTCGGGGAGAGAGGATCCGGCAGGCCGGCATTGGGATAAAAGCAGGTGTACGTGGAGGCCAGCTTCGCCAATTCCTCGGCAAACGGCCGCATTTCTCGAGGCCCAAGCGCACAATTCAACCCGATCGTCAACGGCCGCGCGTGCGCCACGGAGATCCAGAAAGCTTCCAACGTTTGCCCAATCAACGTTCGGCCCGACCGGTCGGTGATGGTTCCAGAGATCATGATCGGCCACCGGTGTCCGAGCGAGGCAAACAATTCTTCCAGGGCGTAAATGGCCGCCTTGGCGTTGAGTGTGTCGAAAATCGTTTCAATCAAAAGAAAGTCCACACCGCCGGCGATCAAGGCCTCGGCCTGATCCCGATAAGCACGGCGCAGTTGATCGAAATTTACCGCACGAAATCCGGCGTCCTGGACATCAGGCGAAAGGCTACCCGTTACAGGCATCGGTCCCATGGCGCCTGCAACAAAGCGCGGCGACCCGGTTCTTTCCGCAACTTCATCCGCTGCTTCACGGGCCAGACGGGCGGCCGCTAAATTCAGGTCTGACACGAGCTGCCGCAGCCCTGGATCTGTTACCACCTGCTCAAAGTATTCTTCATCTTTGCGCGGACCCCTGGGGTTTGGCCCAAAAAACTCATGTTGCCCAATCGTGGTGGCGGAAAATGTGTTCGTCTCGACGATGTCTGCGCCTGCCTCCAAATATTGGCGATGCAGGCTCCGAATTAGGGCGGGTTGCGTCAGCACCAGCAGGTCATGATTGCCCTTAAGAGGCTTACCCGTGTGGTTCGAAAAACGTTCCCCCCGCACGTCGGCCTCGGACAACCCCTGCTGTTGAATCAGCGTGCCCATGGCCCCGTCCAACACAACAATGCGCCGACGCAGGAGCGAGACCAGTGCAGTTTCTGCGGCACTGCGGCTTGCGTCCATGCCCGAGAAAGTACCGACATGAGGCAGCCAGGGCAAATGAAATCATCAATGCATCCTGATTATATGATTATTCGTCCAGCAGCGAGATCGTGCGTTCCTGCGAATCGAAACCGCGCCGAGGTTGACCCCTACCGGTATAGCACCAGCTCCAGGTCGTGTCGCAGATGGCTCATCAAACCATAACGACGGGCCGGATCCGGCTGCAAGCAGCGCAACAGAATCCGCTCCAGGCCCGGGGGGATGTCCGGGTTCAGCTCACGAGGGGGTCGCGGGCCGGCCGGATCCTGCTGGCGGCGAAGGATCTCGTCCGGGGTTGTGCCTTCGAACGGCTTCTGATGTGTGAGTAACTCATACGCGGTGACACCGTAGGCAAAAATGTCCACGCGCTGGTCCAAAGCCTGGCGCAGCAATTGTTCCGGCGCCATGTAGTTTGGGGTGCCCGGATTTCGATCCAGCGGTTGGGGCGTGGGAGGAATGGGTTGCGCGAGGTCAAAATCAATCAACCGAATGTTGCCACTCGCAGTGACTAGAACGTTCTCGGGTTTAAAATCCAGATGCATGTAGCCACGTACATGCATGTGCTCCAAGGCTGCGGCCATGTCGAGGAGAAGTTGTGCTACGTTCTCAGCCACCACAGGGTCCACACGCGCCAACCGTTCTTTGAGATTTTCGCCCTCAACGTATTCCATCACGAGATAGTGACGGCCACGGTGGCGGCCGTGCTCGTAGTACCGAACGATCATCGGGTGTGGTTGCAATTGAGCCAACACTTCACACCCGTGTTGAAAGCGGCGTCGAGCTACTCGTTGAGACTCCAGCCCTTCATGCATCACCCGCAATGCGTAGTGATGATGAGCCTCGTCCCGGGCGAGCCAGATTTCTGCCATTCCGCCGCTTTTGACCCGTTCCAACAACAAGAATCGTCCGAAGCGGGCCATGGGCGTCAGGGAATGCACCTTCCTGGGCCATCCAAAAAACACCGACCTTTAGCTAGCAAAACAATCGCCTTTCGCCAACCCCTGCGTTGACTTCGAGAAGTTACGGCCTCTGTTCCCATGGGGCTTGCTGCACTCCACCCGCGCCCGCGTATAGCCAGCCGTCTGGCGATGGAAAGGTCCGAGGCTGCTCTTCTGTCCAATTTGAACGAGAAGCGTGTTTCTTCCCTCATGCCTTGTCGAACGCTGTCGCGGCGTGTGGCAAGCTGAGCTGCAGCGTGGCACGCCCATAAAGCCATGGGTTGAACCTTGGTCTATTTCCCAGGTTTAACATCATGGGCCCATTCATGGGATCTTCGTGGTTGGTGATCCGGCGACCTCCATTGCCCACTTGGCCTGTGACTCGCGACAGGTGCATCTGGGCCAGATTTGTGCCATCATGTGGGTTGGGATCGTTCGACGCAGGCCATGATTCAATGGACGTCCATGTCTTATTTGAGAACGACGAACTACTGGTGATTAACAAACCGCCGGGTTTGGTCTGTCACCCCACCAAACCGGATGGACGCTCCAGTTTGGTGGAGTGGCTCCGACAGCGAGGCCCGGGCTCAATCACGCCCTATCTTGTTAACCGCTTGGACCGCGAAACCAGTGGTTTGGTCTTGGTGGCCAAAAACCGACAAGTGGCTGGCGAATTGGGACGCCTGGTGGAACAACGGGCCGTGGAGAAGCAGTACCTGGCCATTGTGCACGGTCATCCTGCCCGAGAGCAGGGTCGCATCGAGGCCCCTTTGGGCCCCAGTCTGAATGCCCCCGTGTCCATCATGGACGCTGTCAGGGCCGATGGTGTGCCAGCCTCTACAGATTATGTCGTGTTGTGTCGTTTTCAACGAACTGTGTCGCCGCAACCGGATCCACGATGGTGGCCGGAGGCTCGTGGCATGCTTTTACGTGAACCGGAGACCGGCGTTGCTGACAGAGCCTTGGTCAGCTCATTCAGCCTTCTACGATTGCAACCGCAAACAGGCCGCAAACATCAGCTCCGGATTCACCTGGCTTTCCTTGGCCACCCTGTCGTGGGCGATAAACTTTACGGAGGCCAACCTGAGTTATATTTGGCCTTCGTGCGCAACACCTTGACGCCGGCGCAACAGGCACGATTGATCCTGCCTTACCATGCACTTCATGCCCACACCCTGGCCTTCGCATGGCGAGGCCGACGATGGATGTTCCGTGCGCCACTTTTCCCCGTGTTTCGGCAGTTTCTGGCGGAAGCCGGCGTTTCGGAAAACGTGTGGGAAGATCGGAAGGACGCCCCTTGGCTCGAGCCCATCATTGGAAGTTGACGGGATCTACATCCACGGTCAGTTGGATGTCCTTCGGTAATGTGACCTCGCTCAGCCAACTGGCCAGTTCGCGGCTCAAGCGTAACATCCGTTGCGTCCGCAACATCAAATGATAACGGTAGTAAGTATGCGCACGCTCCAGGGGAGCTGGGGCCGGACCGGACATCTTCAAATCATCCCAACCGACCAATCGTTCCTCGAGTTGCCGCCGTACATGCGCTGCCACATAGCGCACTTTGTCTTCATTGCGCCCCCGAATTGTCAGGAGCATGACCCGCGTAAAGGGTGGGTAGTGTAAGGGTTGGCGAAATGCAACCTCCTGCTCGTAAAACCCTTCAAAGTCGTGCCGACGCGCGTACTGGATGGCCGGGTGATAGGGCGTGAATGACTGAACAATGACCTCGCCTTCTACCTCGCCCCGTCCAGCGCGGCCGGCTACTTGGGTAATAAGTTGAAAGGTGCGTTCGGCCGCGCGAAAGTCAGGCTGATGCAACGCCAGATCCGCATGCACAATTCCCACCAACGTCACGTTGGGAAAGTGCAATCCCTTGGCGATCATCTGCGTCCCCACCAGAATGTCGATGTGCCCGACCCGAAACTCCGCCAAAATCCGGCGGTATTCCTCTTTGCGTTGCAAAATGTCTGAGTCCATTCGCTGTACCCGGGCGCGCGGAAATTGCCGCAGGAGTGCCTCTTCGACCCTCTGCGTGCCCAGACCCGAGTACCGAATCGCGCGATCCCCGCATCCCGGCGCTGGACAGGTCTGGGGCGCCGGTTGACTCTCGCCGCATATGTGGCACAACAAGCGCTGCCCAACCCGATGATAGGTAAATGCCACGCTGCAGGCAGGGCACCGGGCCACGTAGCCGCATCGGGGACACAGCATGGCGGTCGCGTAGCCTCGACGGTTTATAAAAAGTATCACCTGCTCTTTCCGCTCTAACCGTTGAAGAATCGCTTCCCGCAACTGAGGCGAAAAGATCGGCACGCCTCGTTCCTCCCGCAAGGCCAGCCGCATGTCCACCACACGAATCCGCGGCATGTTGCGCGCATCAACGCGCTCGGGCAATCGGAGCAGTGTATACTTGCCCCGCTGCGCATTGTGGTAGCTTTCCAACGATGGTGTCGCGGACCCGAGCACGACCACGGCCTCTTCCAAGGCGCCGCGCATGACCGCCACATCCCGCGCATGGTAGCGGGGCGCCTCTTCCTGCTTGTAAGTGGATTCATGCTCCTCATCCACAATGATCAACCCCAACTGCTGCGCCGGCGCAAACACCGCCGAGCGCGCTCCAATCACGATGCGGGCCCGCCCTTGGCGAATCTTATACCATTCATCATGTCGCTCGCCCGCAGATAGATGACTGTGCAGCACCGCAACCAGTGTGCGTTGCGGGCCGGCGCAGAAACGTGCCTTGAACCGCTCAACGGTTTGCGGCGTCAAAGCAATCTCTGGCACCAACACAAGCGCGCTCCGACCGCGCTCCAAAGCGGCCGCAATTGCTTGAAGATAGACCTCAGTCTTGCCGCTCCCCGTGACGCCGTGCAGCAAAAAGACCTTCGACTGCGATCGGCCGCCGGCGGCGCGACTCCTGGCCGGGCCTTCGCTCAGGTCAGCCCCGCGGGCTGGCTCCCGACCTGCCTTTTTCAACTCGTCCATCGCGGCCACAATGGCCTCCACCGCGTTCCGCTGGGCATCGTTCAAAGGCAGGGGGCTGGTCGGCAAAACGTGTTCCCGCCCCCAGGGATCCCGCTCTTCAATCTGCGGCACGATTTCGATCAGGTGCTTCTCCTCCAAACGCCGCAGGGTGCCCAGGCTGGCTCCGGAAAGCTTCAGAAATTCCGCCAAAGGCAAACATCGGTGCTCTTCCAGGATGTGAAGCAGTTCTTGTTGCCGGCGCGTCAGACGCGGAAGCGAACCCAACACGGGCATCAGCCGAACCTGGAGTCGTTGTCGCCATCCAGCTTCGGCGCGCCGCACTACTTCAGGCAGCACACTTCGTAAGGCAATTTCGGCCGGGCAACAGTAATACTCAGCCACCCACCTAGCCAGTTGCAGTAAAGTGGGGCTGACCAGGGCCCTTTCGCCCACCGTCCGCAGAATCGGTTTCAGTGCCTGGTACGGGGACTCCGGCACAAGCGCAATGACCAGCCCGTAAGCCTTGCGCCGACCCAAGGGCACTTCCACCCGCGTGCCGGGCTCGATCTGCCCTTCTAATTCCGGCGGCACGAGATAATCCAGTTCCTTGCGCAGGACTGTTTCCAACGCCACCCGCGCGATCATGATTGGAAGCCTAACACGGGGGGTCGCCCAGACGCCACTTCCCGCTTATGAAGCGCCGCATGCCCCCGCATGCTTCCGAAACCCCGTGCGGGAGCCGGATCAAACAAACTTCACTGACTTTTTGAATTCGCGCCATATAAGCGTTCGCGCACCCGTGAATTTTAGCCGACAGACAGCGCAAACGACTTAAATGAACTTACGAACGGAATGGCCCATCTTCGGTTGGAATTGACGCAGGCGCATGGTCGTCGCCCGCCCTGATTGTTCGCGAGAGGATACGCCTATTAAAAATTCATTGACAACGCGGCTGGAGATGGTTGGATATTCATCAAGCCCTAAATCAGTGCCATGTGATCTCCCTTTTTGGCGTGCGGGAAAGACCAACACCTTCCGTCGTATGCGCGGAGGACAATCCATAGTCCCCATGGCAGGGGGAGGTCAGCGGGGGCAGCTTCACAGTTGCATGGCACCAAGTTGTCAAATGTGGACTTCGAAATCTGAACGTTCTGGTCCGTGCCAATCCTTCAACCAACAAACGCGCTCATGAAACAACTTGCAATCGCAATCGGGCTTGCCATGTGGGGCACGTGCCTCGCACAGGCGCAGCAAGCCGGAGCCAAAGAGTCCACGACTTCGGATCCGGTTGCCGGGACACGCTTTGTCGTCTCCGGCGCTGACGTAGCATCACCCCCATCGGAACCTCATTTGGCGGCGCGGCCGGTACGCCATCTGGGCGGGTTGGTGGTTTGCAGTCCGGCGCGTCTGCGGTGGGGTCGGCCTTGAAGAAGCCCGGCCCGCCGGTCCCTGGCGCTGATGCCTATTCCGTTGTCGAGCGGGGGCCGCATCACCGGGTCTGGGAACGGATCGAGTATGAGCTGGCCCCTGACGGGCGTCACGTGCCCCACCGGCTCCGGTACGTCGAGCTGGCCACAGGGATGCATTACTGGGACAAGGGCCAATGGAGAGAATCGCAGGAGCTGATCGAGTCGTTCCCTGGCGGCGCGGTTGCGCGGTGCGGCCAGCACAAGGTGATTTTTGCATACAACCTTGCCACTGCAGGCGCGATTGACATGGAACTGCCCGATGGCAAACGGCTGCGAAGTCACGTGTTGGGCTTGGCATATTTCGACGCTGCCAGTGGCAAGACGGTGTTGATAGCCGAGGTGAAGGATTGTGTCGGTGTGATCGTGGAGCCGAACCAGGTGTTGTACCAGGATGCGTTTGATGGGGTGCGCGCTGATGTGCGGTACACGTACACGCGGGCCGGGTTCGAGCAGGACGTGATATTGCATGAGCGGCCGTTGGGGCCTGAGGCATACGGGTTGGCCCCCTCGAGCACGCGGCGGCAGGTTTGGACTGAGTTTGTGAGTGCGCCGCAGCCGTGCAAGAGTCGCCGGTCAGTTCAGGTTGGGAACGCACCGCAAGCTGTGGACGAGAGATTGGATTTCCGCTCGATGCAGATTGGCTCAGGGAAAGCGTTTAAGCTTGGCGCTGGCAGGGACGGGTTGCTGGGCCGTGCGCGGGGCGAGCCTGCAATGCTTGAAGCACTTCAGCGCGGACGCGGTGTGGCAGTTGGCAAACAATGGCTTGAGTTGGATGGTCGGCGGTTTTTGGTCGAGGAAGTGCCGGTACCCACAGTGCAAGAAGAGCTTGAGGCATTGCCGGTGGCGAGTCGGCCGATTGCAAATTCGAACCCGCGCACCATACAGCAGCTTGGAGCGAGCCTGCGGCGGTTGCCTCAGGCTGCTGACCGACAGGAAAGCGGTCCCAAAGTTATGCAATTGGCAAGTGCAAGTGCGGTCGAGTCGCCAGCTTATGCGCTTGTTTTGGACTATGTGACACTGAACAGCAGCCTGAGCAATTACACGTTCCGAGGCGATACAACTTACTTTGTAAATGGCTGGGTTACCCTCTACGGTACCACTGTTTTCGAGGGCGGCACAGTGGTTAAGTACTCGACCAACACCTCCGCCACGCTTTATGTACCCTATGGTTCGGGTCAAGTGGTTTGTCAGACTGCCCCGTATCGGCCGGCGGTGTTTACTTCTATGCATGACAACTCAGTGGGCGAACGGATAGCTGGTAGCACTGGGAATCCGGTTCGGCACCCTATAAGCAACAGTTGGTTGTCGCTTGATGTCTACGAGGCTGTACTCCGGAATATCCGCCTTTCATATGCGGGAATTGGGATTGGTTTGTTTCCCGCTCGATTGACACTGCAGAACTGTCAGTTCGTAGTTTGCGGGTATGGAATTGCGCAAGAGGGTGGTGAAAACCTGAGCTTGAGGAATTGCTTATTTATCCGGTGCGTCGCTCCGGTAGCCTGCAGTGGCCAGATACTGAGCGGCGAACATCTGAGCGTGGAACGCTGCGGCTTTTTTGCCGAAGCGGCGTGGGCGCATATCCGGCTGACGAACTGCATTCTTGCTAATGTGACGAATCTGTATTCGGTACCGCCGCAAAGCATATCTGGGAGCCACAACGGGTTTTTCAACAGCCCGCAGTTTGGCGTGCAGCAGTTTGTCAGCCCTGTGTATCCGTTCCAAACTGTGGGGGGCGGTGCTCATTACCTGGTAGATGGAGCCGGGTTCCGCAACGTAGGCAGCACGGACATCAGCCCGGGTCTATTGGCCGAGCTGCGTAAGAAAACGACCTATCCGCCAGTTGTCTTGTCGAACATTACGATTTCAGGAGCGACCACTTGGCTTGTGCAGGCCCAGCGCGACACGGACGTTCCCGATCTGGGTTATCACTATGACCCGTTGGATTACCTTGTTTACAACGTGAGGCTGTCCGGCAATTTTGCGCTCTCTTTGGAAGAAGGAGTCGCAGTGGCCAGCTTTGGTAGAGTTGGCCTCAGCACATTTGATGCTGGGAAGCTGATCAGTCGGGGCAGCCCGACAAGATGGAACAAACTGTGTTTTTATCAAGCGGTGCAAGAACTGCCGGTGCGGCTAAACAATACAGCTTCATCGTCCATGTGGCTGATGGAGTGGTACGGCTATTCCCCACCGGCTGTGATCCAGGCGCGATTTACGGACTTTAGCGGAATGGCTATGCCGAGCGCGCTCTTGTCCGGCCTTTCCCAACAGGTGGAGTTGCGCGACTGCCGGATAGGTCCGGGCGCGTTCAATGTCGATTCAGCCCCAACAAGGGTCGCCTTTACAAATAACCTTCTGGAACGGGTAAGCTTGTATGTGGGCACTTTCGATTGGGTCTGTCCAATCTATTTTTACAACAATTTGGTCCGACATAGCAGCGTGTACTTTGACAATGGCTACGCAGCGCCGGTTGCCCGTTGGATACACGATAACTTGTTCGATACAAGCACAATCGGGGGGGCATACACTAACTTTCCAACTTTCAGGCATAGCCACAATGCGTATTACATGACCACGCGGCTGGCCGGTTCGTTGGGCGGGGACAAGATTTTGACTGCGGTGGACTACCAGCCGGGACCTTTGGGTGATTACTATTATCCGAGCACTGGCGGCAATCTCAGCCAATTGATTGGTGCTGGAAGCCGTACTGCCGCCGCCGCCGGGTTGTATCACTACACCGTCAAACCCAATAACCTTAAGGAAGGTGAGGATAACAACCCACCCGGGACGGTTGACATCGGCTATCACTATGTGGCCTGCAACGCCCAGGGCCAGCCCATTGACACCGACGGCGACGGCACTCCGGATTATTTGGAAGACCGCAACGGCAACGGCCTGGTGGACTCGGACGAGACCGATTGGAACGATGCCACAGACCTAGGGTTAAAAGTGACAATTACGCGACCAAGGTCGGGCTCGTTAGTACCATGACCACTGAAATAGTGCGATTCGAAAGACCGAGCTGGTCCGCCAAATCCATAAAGAAGGCTTATGGCATACGATAGCCACAATGATCACTCGGAAACTGTGACTCAGGCGGAGGTGCAGGTGGGTTTCGGAAATCAGCAAGGTGAACTGGTACGCTGGTCGGGTATTCGCCAGAAGCACTGTTGCCTGATGCTCTGCCTTTTAACCCTTGCTCTTCTGTTGCAATCGCGCAACAGCGGTGTGTGTATGCTGGACGCCTGTACGCTTATGGGTATTTGCACCAATGCGGTGGTAGATGACGACGAGGACGCATGGGAGGAAGTAGATGACGATCCGTGCGATCCGCCGGCGTCCAATGACGGGCCTGAAGGCGGCTCTGATCCTTGCGCGAACACCAGTGAACCCGAAGGTTCCGGTAATGGCTCTGCTGGCATGCCCGTTTGGCGTGTTTCTGAACCCTATATAAACCTTTGGATTCAAGACGTGCCTCTGCAGTATCGGCTGTCCAGTGGCAGGCTGATGCAGCTCAGGCTTAACTACAAGCAGCGCTCGAGCCCGCGCGAAACCAACTATGCCGGATTTGGGCCGAACTGGGAATGCAATTGGATCGGGGTGATGATAAACACCAATACCACGCCAGACACTTTCAAGCTTCACAAGCCGGGAGGCGGCCGGATAATAGTAGCGGTTCCAGGAGGTGCAATGTATGATCCTCCCGGCTCAAGGGTTGTCCGTGATGGGGAAGCAATTTACATCCTTTCACCTACGGGGGCGAAGAGTGTTTATGGCAGAGTGGGTAACATTAATATCGATCCAACCCGGACCTTTAGATTCCGGACAAATGCAGTGGATCGTTACGGGCGAGTGACGCATTTTGTTTGGGCGCCCACCATAATCGGTTCAATAACCAACTGGCGATTGAATAGTATCAGAGACCGCGACGGGCGAGTATGCACGATTGCCTATACAAACACAAAGTACCCACACCTCATTACCTCGGTTACAAGCCCTTACGGGCACACAGCGCATTTTGTTTATGACCACTTGGGTCGTCTAACAAACATAATCGACATGGCTGGCATGTCTTCCTCATTTCAATATGATGGGGCCAGCGCGGTAATCATCAAGATGATCACACCGTACGGGGAAACACGCTTCAGGCATTTTTCAGGTGAGGTTGGGGGACACATCCTAAACCGGGCCATCGAAATCACGGAGCCAACAGGCGAAAAACAACTTTATGCTTATCGGGACAACGGCATCATTGGCGGTTTCTCGGCTGGCGGAACTTACGCATGTGACGACCCAGCTACAGCTTACAGGAACAGCTACCACTGGGACCGCAAGCAATATGCCGAAATCAGCGCCCTCGGGAAAGCGAACCCGCTGAACATGCCGGTTGAAGACGACTGGAAAGCATCCCTTAAACATTGGCTGCTGAAACCGGGCGCCCCGCCGTTCATATCCGGCACCCCGAGTGCCATGGCCGGCCCCGTACTTCAGCCTGAAATAAGCGACACGCGTTGCAGCCAGGTTTTCATGAAATACCAGGGGCAAACCACTCTATTCCATATAGGCACAATCAAACGGGTGACACGGATCGTTTGGAATGGAACGGATTACTACGCGGGCAGCAGCATCTGTATCGACATCGAGCGGAATCAGTGGGGCCGACCCACTTCCATCACTTACTATGCGAATGGGCAACCGGTCACATACACAATGACTTACAACGAGGATGGCCGCGTCCTCAAGACCGTTACCGGACCGCGCGGGGAACTGGTGCGCGGCTACGGTTATCACCCGGTCGTCACCAACCTGCTCACGTCCGTCACCAACGCGCTCAACGAGGTGCTCCGCTACACACATGACCTCAACGGCATGAAGGTCACCAGTATCACCTACCCCAGCGGCCTTGTGACAACCAACATCTATTACTCTGGCGGCGATTCAGGAGGATTTGTGGCCCAACGGATTGACATCGGTTTCCGCACCAACTCTTTCACCTACGAAAAAGGCAACGTCAAGACTCACACCGACGAGCTGGGACTAAGCATAACAAACACTTGGGACAACCTCAACCGGCTTACCTCCACATGGTAGCCGGATGGCACCTACACGTCGAACCTCTGGGACAAGCTTGACTTGGTGGGCACGCGCGACCGAATGGGCTATTGGACTTATTATCGCTACGACGAGGTGCGTCGACTAAGGGCCGTTACCAACGCCAACGGCGCGGTGACCCTGTACGATTACTGCGGATGCGGCAGCCCCAGTCTCATCCAGCAGTGGGACGGCACCAAGTGGCTCACCACTCTGTTTGACTACGACTTGGCGGGCAGACTCAAGACGGCCCTTTACCCCGACGGCTATCAACTCGAATACACATACGACGCCTTGGACCGCATCCTCACCGTGCTGGACAACGGCGGGCACATGGTTGAGCTGGAATACAACAATTACGACCAGATCACTGGCATCAAAGTGGGCAACCCCGGCAGTCAGCGTTATTGGGCCATACGTCAATTCGATGAATATGGGCGATTGATCCGCAGCACCGACCGTAACGGTGTGACAACCACAAACAGCTACGACTTCCTTGACCGTGTGGTGAACCGACGAGTCATCGGCGCATGGGAACAGGAAATGTCAGGGCTCGAGGTCTTCGAGTATAACTCGCGCGGTCTGACAAACTACACAGATCCGTTGGGCAAGGTGACGCGGTTTGTCCGTGATGCTATGGGCCGCGTGCTTTACCAGACCAACGCCAATCTGGAAGTGCTCAGTTTCACCTACAATCCGGCCGGCCAATTGCTCTCGCTCACCGACGGCAAGAACCAGACAACCCGCTGGAATTACGACGCCGAAGGGCGCGTGACCAACAAGGTGGACGCGCTCAACGCCGAGATGTTCCGCTACCGCTACGATCCCAATGGACGGCTGACCAATCGCTGGCAAACTGGTGGCATCACCACCACCTTCAGGTACGATGCGGTTGGCAACCTGACCAACGTGGATTATCCGAATTCGCCTGATATTGTGCTGCGATACGACCCGCTTAATCGGCTCACCAACATGGTGGATGGGATTGGCTCTACAGTGTTCGTCTGGACCGACGGAAGCCAATTGGCCGCTGAGGACGGGCCATGGCCGAGTGACAGGGTCAGCTATTCATACAACAGAAGACAACGCGCGGCTTTGACGCTGCAACAGCCCAATGCGTCCGCATGGACGCAGGGCTACGGCTATGACGAGTATTGGCGGTTGACGAACGTGACCTCGCCAGCGGGCGTGTTTGGGTACGAATACCCTGACTCTCGACCCTCGACGCTCGTCACTCGACTCGCTTTGCCCGGCGGCAGCTTCATCGAAAACGATTATGACGATTTGGGACGATTGCTTTGGACCGTGCTCTGCAAAGCAAACTGGACCGTGCTGAATTCACACGCTTACCAGTACAACCAAGGCCATCAGCGCACCAAGCAGACGTTCACAGCGGGCAATTACGTGGATTACACGTATGACAACATCGGCCAGCTCAAGACTGCGCGCGGCAAGGAAGCCGATGGCACGGCGCGTCTGCACGAGCAGTTCGGCTATGCGTATGATGCAGCGTGGAATTTAAATTACCGCACCAACAACAGCCTTGTGCAAACGTTCAATGTGAACAGGCTCAACCAACTGACCACCATCAGCCGCAGCGGGACGCTGACGGTGGCCGGGGCGGTGTCCACGACGCCGACCAGCGTGACGGTGAAGGACAACGCAAACCCGGCTGTGGCGGCGGCGGTGTATTCGGATAACACGTTTGCGCGGCAGAACGTGCCGCTGATTGATGGGAACAATACGTTCAGGGCGGTGGCCGAGGACGCTTACGGACGCAGGGACACCAACACGGTGACGGTGAACTTGCCGGCCACAGTGACCTGTTATTACGATGTGCGCGGTAACTTGACCAATGACGGTCGGCGCGTGTTTTTCTACGACGACGAGAACCAACTGGTGTGCGTTCTGGTAAGCAACGCATGGAAGAGCGAGTTTGCCTATGACGGTCTGATGCGGCGGCGGATTCGCAAGGAATACACTTGGTCATCGGCTATTGCGAATTGGCAATTAACGAACGAAGTGCGTTACGTGTATGACGGGCGGCTTGTGTTGGAGGAGCGGGCCGGCAATAATTTGCCGCTGGTGACCTACACCCGCGGCAATGACATGAGCGGGAGCTTTCAAGAGGCTGGTGGCATAGGCGGGCTGCTCGCGCGCTCTGAAATGTCCAATCTCCAATCACCGCATGCGTACTATCATGCCGATGGCAATGGCAACATGGTCAACGTGTTTGTCTATGACGCCTACGGGACGCTCTTAGCCAGCAACGGTTCGCCTCAGACGGTGTATCTGTACTGCGGCGAGCAGTGTGACCCGCATCTTGGCCTTTACTATCTCCGCGCCCGTTACCTCAACCCCGCCACCGGTCGGTTCTGGACAATGGACAACTTTGAGGGCGTCCAAACCGACCCGCTGAGTCTGCACAAATACCTTTATGCTCATGTAAATCCGGTGGGCCGGATTGACCCATCCGGCCGTGAAAGTTTTATCAGCCTCATGACCGCTACTGGGATCTACATGCGTCTGCGTTCGATGTATGACACTGTTGTGGTTTCAACTGGTTTTGCTTTGGAAAAAACAATCTTTGGACTCCAAGCTGGAAAGAGTGCGGAAGCGATTCTAACGGAATATGTCATCGAAACGGTTACCGGTGCTGCCGTCGGGGTTGCGCTCGGCAAAGTGTTCGGCCGAGCATTTGATCTGGGTGATGAAGCGGCCGCAGTTGCCGCCGGAGCGAATCTGTTCAAAGAGGCAGTGGCGACTCGGCTCCCGCTGGGGACGAAGGTGTTTCGCGTGTATGTACCTGGAATGAGCAGCAAATATGGCAAATTCTGGACTACCGTTGATCCACGGAAGGTCAAAAACTATGCCGACGCAGCGGGGCTCCCGAAGAAAATTGCTGATGCGGTTGCTCGTGGTGAAGTACGAGTCGTGGGGGGGTGAAATCGGAACGACTGAACAAGTCTTGGTGCGGGCTGCAGAAAACAGCGGCGGTAATCGTGGGGGACTCTTTGAAGTGCAGATGGAGAACCCTGAGGCAATGTTGCGAAACGTCAAAGAGTTCCCCTTTTGACAATTGAAACTTACGACATGAGACAACGATGAGCGCATACGAAAAACGAATCAACAGACGCAGCGATTACGTAAGCCTGCTTTCGAGAATGGCACAGTTGCTTGCTGAGAATGGGGATTACCACCAGGCTGGTATTCTAAGAGATTTGGCCGCGCGAATTGCAAACGGCCAATCGTTGAGCGTGCTTGATACAAACGACGTTTGGGGTGGAGCTGGATCAGTCGTGGACTGTAGCTTTTTGCACGGTGCGAATCCCCCTGATGAAGCAATTGCCAATCAACACCGTTTTGGCGAACTTGTGGTCCAATTGGTCGATTTGCTGGAACAAGACGGGGTTGCGACCGATGTGATGAGAAGCCGGCGGAAATCTTACTTATTGTGGAAAGCGCAAAGGCAGCAGAAGACAGCAGGTACGTAAGTGTCCCGCCAAACGGTGTGGTGTGGGTAAGAGCGATCGGAGATTGGGTGGTTTTTTGTAGTTTGCATTTCGAGAAGTCCAGGCGGTACGTGGAGGTTGGCGCCAAGGCGCAAATGGGGTGGCCGTACAAGGACGAGCACCACTGGAGAAGCCGCAAGAGAACCCAGAGAACGCAGAGATTTGAATTCCACCTTTTGCGCGTTTTTGTGGCCAACGTGGTCGTTCTGGTTTTGAGAAACCTCTATCTTGGCGACGTAGTGGCTTAGCGTTAAGGTACGCATGCAGTCATGATGTGCAGCCTGGCCAAATTGATTCTCGCCTTGCTTGTGCCTTGTGCCCAGCAAGCATGGTCTTATGGATTCACAGACGCCTTGTTGGATGACCGTAACCCAAGCAGGTACGTGCAAGTGCTTGAGGAGCATGAGTCGATAGGAGGCGGCGCGCCAACTCTCAAGCGTGTTTACAACTACGGGCTGGACCTGATCAGGCGGCGCGAGGTTCCCAGCGGCACGACCTACTACTTTATCTACGACGGGCATGGGTCAACACGTGCGTTGGCCGACGCCAATGGGAATATCGGCAACGCGTTCGCCTATGACGCCTATGGAAGTGTGATTGCCAGCAACGGCCCGTCCCAAACTGTTTATCTCTACTGCGGTGAGCAATTCGATCCGCACCTGGGCTTCTACTATCTGCGTGCCCGGTATGTGAACCCCGGCACCGGCCGTTTCTGGACGATGGACACCTTCGAGGGCGTCCACACCGACCCGCTCTCGCTGCACAAGTACCTCTATTGCCATGCAGACCCGGTGAATAACAGTGACCCGTTGGGGCACACCGATTTAATCCAGACGCTGAAGGCAACGGCGATTCAGCTTGGCTTTTTCACGGCGCGCTGGGCTGCTAAGAGCCCAAAGAAGACGTTGGTGATACTAGATGCGCTGTCAGCGACCGGCATCTTCGACGGGTTTCCACCCGGGCACCCGACGCCTTTTGATGAATTGGCCGCTTTTGGGCGCATGATTCGCGGTATGGGAAGCGCCGTCAGAGATACTGCTGCTGTAGCTCGATACCAAGCGGCCTTGTCAGTTCGTGCTTTCTTTTCTAAGTTTTGGCGACAGGATTAGAGCAAGACATTTTTCCAAGCCTTTCCCGAGCTTGAGGGCAAGGTGTGGGTGCATCGTGCCGTGGAATACCAAGCGTTGATTAGGTATCCCGGCGTTGTAACGGAAGCCGAGATAAACTCTTTGGCAAATTTGCGAGGTATTCCTACCAGGATAAATCCTGAGGTTCACCTGTCGCAGATTAGGAAGCTTTGGGACGAGTTTTACGCTTCCCGTCCGACAGTAACGAAAGAGCAACTCTTGGAGCAGGCAAAGAAAAGAGACGACCTATTTGGGAGCTTGTTTGATCCACCGATTAGGGACTAATTATGTTCTACTTTGTCCAACTACCCATGTTCGGCGAGCTGGGACCGAGAACAGAAATGGACACCAGCATTCATCCGCCGGTTGTTCGGGAGTTTCATTGCCTAGTTGACATGATGCCACGGAGCGCCATCTGGCGAGTGTTTCCATGTGTCATTGTCAGCCACCAGCTAGCCACGAGGTTGCAGCAACACAGTTGTTCAGGTTGTGAACTGAAGAAAGCGATTTGTGAACCGTCCGAAGCTTTTTTCCATTTTTATGGCAAGTCTGCGCGCCTGCCCGATCTTCACTGGTGCGTAGTTACCGGCAAAGCATATGTGGACGATGTAGGATTGGCGGAGGGTTGGAAACTGATTGTTTCTGACAAGGTAAAACAACTGATAGAAGCCGGGGAAGCAGCCGGTGTTTCCTTTCTCGCAGGGGAACATCCCCCATCGGATGATGAAATTCGGGCCAAAACATGGGCTGACGCGGCCAAAGTAGCAGAGGCATTAAAGTCGAGCCGCAAACCGAGCCCGGGGTGGTTTGCTCCTCCCAAATTGTAAAATCCAAGACAGGGGTCGCGGCAAAAGGCACGCGAGAAGAAAGTCGCGCTCCAACTGCCGCATAGGAAGTCTGAATTATCCGAAGGGGATTTGAAGCACACTGCTTAAACCGGGGTGCCATGGCAGCCCCAACAAAGTCTTGGTCAAGTTATTTTTTAGGTTGGCAACGACGCGTGGTCACGAACCCTTGGGACGGATGCAAGATGAAGTCTTTGGTGGCACTCATTATTGTGCTGCTCACAGCGGCCGCTTTCGCCTACGTGCCGTCGCAAGATGCTTGTGCTGAACGGGATACGTTGAACCCAATGGCGGTTTTTTCGGCGAACAGGCAGACCATGCAATTGAGCTACAATGGCGACGGGCTACGGGTAAGGAAGACCGTAGGCACGACGAGCATTTACTATTTGGTGGACGACCGGAACCTGACTGGTTATGCCCAAGTGCTTGAGGAACACGAGGCTGTTGGTGGGGGGCTCCGAGTCTGCAGCGGGTTTACAACTACGGGTTGGACCTGATCAGCCAGCGCGAGGTTCCAAGCGGGGCGATTTACTACTTCATCTACGATGGACATGGTTCCACAAGGGCGCTGGCCGATGGGAATGGGAACCTCGTCAACGCGTTCGCCTATGACGCCTATGGAAGTTTGATTGCCACCAACAGTTCGCCTCAGACTGTCTATCTGTACTGTGGCGAACAATTCGATCCGCACCTGGGCTTTTACTACCTGCGTGCTCGCTACCTTCACCCCGGTACCGGCCGGTTCTGGACGATGGTTATTGGGGAGAGGCGTCCGTAGCCGACTGGTGTGTTGCAGGAGTCGCTTCAGGGTCATGGGGATGGAGTCGGGAGGGTGGCTTTGTTGCGGGTTGAGAGTTGGGTTGGTGCGATTGCGGCTCGGATCAAGAGGGCGGACGTTACCCAAATGATATCGTGCGTTTGTGTGGGGCTGGCTCTGCATGTGCCGGTGTTGGGTTGGCGGGTTGGCATTGTGAACAAAGCCGGCGAGGCGTTCACTGTGGTCCTAGCGGGCCTGGTTGTAGGAAGGGCTCGTGGTGGGGCTGGATGCGCAGTGGGCGGTGCGACTGAGTTTCTGTGGATTCGGGAAAGGATGGGTATATGTACGAGGAGAAGGTTTATTCGCAGTCAGGCGTAGATGGGCCGAGCTGTGCAGAGAGAGACCTTGCACAGTTATGAGGTCGCGTGTCGGTTTGCTGTCTGGGGGTAGGCGGTGGGCCAAGGCGGCTGCATTTCGTGAGTGAGCGATGCGTCGGACGTCTCGTTGCTGACAACATGGTCGCGGCGGTGGTTCTTTGGACATGATCGGTCGGGTTGTTGGAGTTACATACCGGTGCCTGCGTAAAGACGCATGCGCCGAACATCAGCGCTTGAGGACGCTCGGCCCGGCGAGTTCCGCTGCATTGGATGACTGCGTCTGATGAGGTTTGCGGGGTGACTCCCGCTTTTAGCGGCTGATTGCCCAGACGGATATTGCAGCGGTAGCCTACCGCCAAGTGGAAAGTTCATGTTCGAGTGTGAGGATGGCATAGGGCCCGGGGATTTCCTTAAGAGGATTGCACATTGTTGAGGCATTTCAGACGGACCAGAGGGACCCGCGGTACTTGCGGGTGATCATTGAGTTCGGTTGGGAGGAGTCGTCGGGGTCGGGCGCGGGCGGCCTTGAGGCGGGGGCGGGAAGGGTTCGTGTGTGGTCGGGGGACAGGCTGGGTTTGCCAGGTGAGCATGGGTTCAGACAGCCTGGGGTTGCTTTGGGCGCAGCGGGTGTCTTAATCTGAAGCAGGTTCCATGTGGTCCCTGCTTAAAGAGTTCCTGGAGTTCGCACGGCGCGAAAAGAAGTGGTGGTTGGTGCCGCTGGTAGTTCTTTTGTTATGCGTGGGGGCGGTGCTGGTGTTCACATCGAGTGGAGGGATTGTGTGGGCGTTGTATCCGTTCATGTGATGCCGGTTTGGATGAGGACGGGGGTGTGGGGGGCGGTTGGGGTGGTGGAAGCATGATGAGGCACCAGCTGCGGCGCATTTTGGGTGTTTCGGCTTACTACCACGACTCGGCAGCCGCCTTGCTTTGTGACGGTCGTATTGTGGCGGCGGCGCAGGAAGAGCGGTTTAGTCGTCGGAAGAATGATCCCGATTTTCCGCGACAGGCGATTGCGTACTGTTTGCGGGAGGGGGGATTGAGTGAGGCTGATCTGGATCTGGTGGTGTTTTATGACAAGCCGGTATTGAAGTTTGCGCGGTTGTTGGAGACGTACTTGGCGGTGGCACCGGGGGGGTGGCGAACGTTTGCGCCGGTGTTGTCGAGTTGGCTGAGCGAGAAGTTGGACTTGCGACGGACCATCCGGAAGGCGTTGCCCGGGTTGCGTCCGGAGACGCCGATCTGGTTTACCGGCCATCATCAGGCACATGCGGCGAGTGCGTTTTATCCATCGCCCTTCCGAGAGGCGGCGATTTTGACGGTGGACGGTGTGGGGGAGTGGGCAACGACGACGCTGGGCGTGGGTCGGGAGCAGCGGATTGAAATCCGGGAAGAATTGCGATTTCCCCACTCGTTGGGGTTGTTGTATTCGGCATTTACCGCGTACTGTGGTTTTCGGATCAATTCGGGGGAGTATAAGCTGATGGGGTTGGCGCCCTACGGCCGGCCGCGATATGTGGAGGTGATCCTGGGTGAGTTGATGGATTTAAAGCCGGACGGCTCTTTTTGGTTGAATTTGGAGTATTTTGAGTTCCTTCGCGGCACGACCATGACCGGAGAGCGGTTTCATCGGTTGTTTGGAGGCCCTCCGCGGCAGCCTGATGGTCCGATTGAGCCGCGGCACATGGACGTGGCCCGGTCCATTCAGGTGGTTACAGAAGAGGTGATGCTTCGGCTGGCGCGGCGGTTGCGGGAACAGACGGGTTTGAGATTTTTGTGTCTGGCTGGAGGCGTGGCTTTGAATTGTGTGGCCAATGGTCGCATTCTGCGCGAGGCGGGCTTTGATCGTTTGTGGATTCAGCCGGCGGCTGGGGACGCGGGTGGCGCACTGGGGGCAGCGTTGCAAGCATGGCACGAGGCGGGTGGGGAGCGGTGGTTGACGGAGCTCGGTGAGGTTGGAGATGACGCGGGCGAGATGGATGCGATGCAGGGGGCGTTGTTAGGACCGGCGTTTTCGGATGAAGAGATTGAGACGGTGTTGCGTCAACATGGGGCGGTATATCGGCGGCTAAGCCGGGAAGAATTATTGAACTACACGGTTGAGCGTTTGCAGCAGGAGAAGGTGGTGGGATGGGTCCAGGGCCGGATGGAATTCGGGCCTCGCGCACTGGGCAGTCGTTCGATTTTGGGAGATCCGCGCTCGCCCCGGATGCAGTCCATCATGAATTTGAAGGTGAAGTTTCGCGAGTCGTTTCGGCCGTTTGCGCCGGCGGTGCGACGGCATCGGGTTTCGGAGTTCTTCGAACTGGCGGTTGAGTCTCCCTACATGTTGTTGGTGGCACCGATTCGGGAAGAATGGCGCCGACCGGTTCCGGAGGGATTGAGCGGGCTGGAGTTGTTGAAGGCGGATCGGTCGGGGTTGCCTGCCGTGACTCATGTGGATTGGTCCGCGCGGATCCAGACGGTGGATGCGCGGCGGTTTCCGCTGTTCGATGCGTTGTTGGAGCGGTGGGAACGGGTCACGGGATGTCCGGTTCTGGTGAACACGTCGTTTAATGTGCGGGGAGAGCCGATCGTTTGCACGCCGGATGATGCTTATCGTTGTTTCGTCAACACGGAAATGGACACGCTGGTGATGGGCAGTTTTGTGTTGGAGCGTGCGGAGCAGCCGAAAAAGCGAGTCGAACGGCGCGGTCCGCTGGTGCCTGATTGAAAGATGCGGCTGGAGTATCGCGAAGATCCGCGAGAGTGGCGGCGTATTGCGTTGGCCAGTGTGGTGGGACCGGCGTTGGTGGCAAGTTTTTGTGCGTGGCGAGGGTGGATGGGGACAAAATGGTGGGTGACCTTGCTGGCTGTATTGGGGGCCATTTTGATCGCAGCGTTGGTTCGGCCGAGCTGGTTTCGGGGCTACTATCGCATGATTGTATGGACGGGTTTTCAGGTCGCACGTTTTCTGGGATATGCGGTATTGACAGGCCTGTTTTGGCTTGTGGTGGTGCCGTTAGGTGTGTTTTTGCGGGTGTCTGGGCGTGATTTGCTGCAGTTGAAGCGGGATGACGGGGCGGTGTCGTATTGGAAGCCGGCTCCGCCCGCGACCCCTTTGGACAAGATGTTTTGAGCGTCCTGAGGCGTTGAGGAGAGCCATGCAGATGCTATCGCTTTAGAGAATCGAACCACTGCAGGACCTGGAGCAGAGCGGGCACGACGCAGGTCGCGTGAGTGCCCCCCGGGATTGGCTCGACCAATTGCACGTGGGTTGCGCCTTGCTCATGAAAGCTTGCAAGAGCGACCTGAGCGTTAGCGAAGACGACATCTTGATCGGCCGAGCAATGGTACAGGCGCATGGGGCGTTGAGGACGCCAGCGGTGCACGTCATTTTCACGCAGCGCCAGGCGCAGCGGGTGTTCTGGATCGGTGCGAAAGGCGTTTAGGACCTCAGGTCGTAGAATAAGGAGAGGATTGGACGGCATAAGGGCGTTGAGGGTGCTGCCGGCGACGTGACCGTGGAATAGTGGCGGAAGGAGGATGTCATACGGAGGCGACAACAGGTCTGCCAGTCGGTTGGTTAACCGATATACCTCCTGGTAAGCCGCCAGCAGGTAGGCGAAGTAGTAGGGGTTGGGTTGCGGTCGGCCAGACAGGAAATCTTCGGTGGTGACCCCGGATAGGTCATAAGCTCCGGCCATGGGTGCGGAGGCTGTGAGATCGAACTCGTTGAGGTGAAATCGCTCGATCTCGCGATGCAAGGCCATTGTAGCATGCCCTCCTTGTGAGTAACCTGCCAGGAAGAGCTGGCCATTGAGGTTGACAGCGCGTTGTCGGCACAAGCTCCGGGCAGCGCGGATGGCGTCGAGGCTGGCTGTGGCTTCAGATCGGGCGTGATGGTAGGGGTGCAAACCGGGCGACTCTCCCAGTCCGAGGTAATCGGGCAGGATCGTGACATAGCCGCGTGAGGCAAACAGGATACCGATGCCCAACTCACCACTGATGTCGCTGACGGAAGGGGCCTCGTTCGTGCGTAGTAACGTGCCATGTTGGTAACTCAGCAGTGGCCAGGATGCGGCGCCGGTTGGAATTGCCAGGGCAGCGCTGGCTTGGAAGGGTTCACCCCATGGCCCGATAGTTTGGTAGGTAAATTTGTAGATCTGGACATCGTAGAAAGGGACAACGTTTACGCCGGCAAGTGCCAGCAGGAGGGTGATTTGCAAGCGTGAGAGGTTGGTTCGAATCTGGTGTTGCAAGAGGTGACCCCGTTGGACGGCCGGCATGGCCAGGACCCGATAAAACCGATTAGACAGCGGTGGCGTTGGGTCGATCCAAGAGGGGTGGGGGATTGGCCAGGGCTCAGGTGCGGGAGGCAACAACCAAACGCCACCATGCAAGCGCGAACGGGTCTGCACGGTGTACACAGCGTTGGATCCCGTATTTGTCCAGCGCAGGCGCATTCCTTCCGGAGTCGGGGCAGGCGGATCCATTCGTAGCTGGGCGAAAGCGGTGTTGATGACAGAAACAAAGAGAGCCCATGTCAGGTACAAGTGAATGAAGGAAAGCGAAGCGGACTGTGCGCGCATAACAAAAGGGGAACTACGCTGGGCTCGGACTTCTGGCAAGCTTGAGAAACTGTGGAGGAGGCTTTGCGGGGGGCACAATTGAAGGGTCCTTGTGCAAAAAATCGAGGTGGGATGGGGCCTGAGGTGGGGCAGATTTCAACGAGGTTGTTTGCCTGGTGCGAAAGAGTGGTTTTGGTGGTGGGTCAGGAAGGGGACGTTTGCGGCCGATGGAACTTCAGCGGGCTCTGGGTTAGCAAAGCGTGATGGCATCCTGGGGTCGGCGGATGTGGACGGTGCTCGGGAAGGCGTCATTGACGACATTATGATTTGGATGCGTGGTTGTTTCCAGAGGGTGAAGAAATGCTGGAGGACGTGGTTTGGACCGAGCGGTGAAGTGACGGCGTGGCTCGGCTGTTTGACCAAGAAGTTAGTGGTCGGGTGCTGGTTTTGGGTTTGGAGCGATGTCGTATGGGAAGCACGAAGTCAGCCAGCTTTTCCAGGGGCTGTGGGTGCCGGGGCGGGTTCACGGGGCGGGCGAGGAGGGGATGTCTATTATGTGACGAACCTGGCCGATTATGTAAGTGCGAGTGATCCAAAGCGCTTTGGCACGTTGCGGTACGGGGTTGCCTCCGCAACGGGGCCGCGCACGATTGTGTTTGCGGTAGGCGGGACAATTACGTTGAGCAATGATTTGCGGATCAATAAAAGCCAGTTGACCATTGCCGGTCAGACGGCTCCGGGAGACGGCATTACCTTGCGGCGTCGTTCCCTGATTGTCAGCGATGCGCGCGATGTGGTGATTCGGCATCTTCGCGTTCGGCCGGGGGACCTCGACCCGACTTTTGAAGGAGACGGTGTTTGGGTGGTTCGGTGTACGAACGTGATACTCGATCATGTGTCGGTGTCATGGAGTGTCGATGAATGTTTGTCGGTGACGCATTCCTCTGGGGTGACGGTGCAACGATGTTGGATTACGGAGAGTTTGAATGTCTCCCAGCACGACAAAGGTGCGCACGGATACGGCTCGTTGCTTCGATACGGGGATGGAGTGCTGACTTTTTATGGCAACCTGTATGCACACCACAACAGTCGAAATCCACGGTTGGGAGACCGTCTTCGTTTGGAATTTATCAACAATCTGCTGTACAACTGGGGCAGCCGCGCAGGCTACTCGGGGGATCAATCCTCGGACCTGGCGGACAATCTGGGCGGGTTCACCAACTGGCTGGCATACGTCGGCAATGTGTTAGTGGCCGGTCCTTCCACGCGCACACCTCAGACGGCATTTCAGGGGGGCGCGACGAATACGTACATTTTTCGGCAGGACAACTGGCTGGATGGCAATCGCAACGGCCGATGGGACGGCGTTGACACGGGCTGGGGGATGTTTGGCGGGACGTACACGCGGCTTGCCCAATGGCCGTGGCCGATGACGACGCCTGTGGAAGAGGTTAGCGCGGCATTTCTGAGGATTCTGTGGCGAGGGGGCGCTTCGGGGAAACGAGATTCAGTAGATCGGCGGATCTTGGAAACTGTTCGGAATCAAACCGGCCGCCTCGTGGATGCCGTGGGTGAGCCGACGCAGGATCAGGATTACGAGATTCGATCCGTCAACGGTACGCACCTGGTGTTCGTTCGAGGCTGGCCTGCCTTACGGGCTGGTGAAGCACCAGCAGACGCGGATCAAGATGGAATGCCCGATTTTTGGGAGTTGGCCGTTGGACTGAATCCGTTGGATGCGAGGGATCGAAATCGGGCGGGTCCGGAAGGTTACACCGCTTTGGAAGATTATTTGAACTGGCGTGCGGGGCCGTGGGTGATTTGTCCCAGGAACGGATCCGTGGTGGTGGACCTGCACGAATTATTGGGCGGGTGGGAAGGTCTTGCTTACGAGGTGGGCGCTGGATCGAATGGCACGGTCACGCTGTTGCCCGACGGCCGACGGGTGCGGTTTATCGCGCCAAGCGGGTTCAGCGGTTTGGGACATTTTGCAGTCGCGGCGTTGGATTTGGCCACAGGATGGCGCGTGGGGCCGGAGAGGGTGGGTGTATTAGTTAGTATAACTAATGCAGTAAATGAACCGCCTGGGTTTCAGTCCGTGCCCTTGTTGGAAGTCCTGGCGGGGACGACGTTGGAGTGGACGCTGCGTGCCACGGATCCGGATGAGCCGGCCCAGACGCTGCGATTTTGGGTGGCGGTGCCGCGCTCGGGACTGAGTGTTGAGGCTGGCACGGGCCGATTGCAATGGCGGGTGCCGGTAGCGTTGGGCGGGACGATTCAAACCTTATGGGTGGCGGTCAGTGACAGTGGGGAACCCTCCATGTCGGCGACGCAGCAACTGACTGTTGTGGTCCGGGCGGTACCCGTGCCGCGATTGGCGCTGGATCGAAAAGATGAAAGCGAATGGATTCTCCGAGTGGATGGGGTGAATGGACCTGATTATGTCGTGGAGCGGTCCGAGGATCTGGTGCGGTGGCAAGAAGTGGTCCGAACCAATCCTGCGACGCTCCCTTGGCTTTGGCGCGTGCGCGATCCGGGACCAGGCCCGGCCTTCTACCGGATTCGCTTGGCACCCTGAGGCGGGGCTGGTGACGAGTCAGGGCGACGGACCCTTTGGCTCACTCAGGTCAGAGTCCCAGCCATTCGATTTGTGGATGCGTTTCGCACCGGGGCGTGAAACAGCTCCTTTGTTCGGCTGACATTCCTTGGGTTGTTGTCACTCGGTTTAGCAGGGATCGGGAAGGACTTACTCTGGACGAAGAGGCGCCTAATGAGGCAAGGTGGCAGAAATGGAACCGACGTTGCGCGAAGCCGCGCGCCGAGTGGTGGACCGACTGCAGCGGGCCGGGTTCGAGGCCTATTGGGTGGGCGGGTGTGTTCGCGACATGCTGCTTGGCCAGGAACCGGAGGATTATGACGTGGCCACATCCGCACGGCCCGAGCAAGTGGAAGCGCTTTTCCCACGTACAAAGGCCGTGGGTCGGGCCTTTGGTGTGGTGCGAGTGATCGAAGGCTCATGGAGCATCGAGGTGGCTACGTTTCGAATTGAAGTCGGATATGAGGATGGCCGTCATCCGGCGGGAGTTTACTTTGCCAACGCCCGGGAAGACGCGTTGCGCCGGGATTTCACTGTGAACGGTCTTTTTTACGATCCGATTCGAAACGAGCTTCACGATTGGGTTGGAGGTCGAGCTGATTTGGAATCGCGGCAAATCCGCACGATTGGGTTGCCCGAAGACCGCTTTGCAGAGGATCACTTGAGGATGCTCCGAGCGGTGCGCCTGGCAGCGCAGCTGGGATTTCAAATCGAGACCGGCACCTGGGAAGCCATCCGGCGCCTGGGTGGCTTGTTGCCGCGCATTAGCGCCGAGCGCATCCGGGACGAACTCTTGAAGTTGTTTGCCCCTCGGCATGCAGCGCGTGGTTTGAGGATGTTACGGGACAGCGGTTTGCTCGCAGTCATTTTGCCAGAGCTGGCAGCGATGGTGGATTGTGCGCAATCACCGGAGCATCATCCAGAAGGCACTGTTTTCGACCATGTTGTGCGCATGCTGGAGCTGATGCCTCCCCAGTCTGACCGATTATTGCCCTGGGCAATCCTCTTGCATGACGTGGGCAAGCCTCTCACGGCCCGGGCGGATCCTGAAAGTGGTCGCATCCGCTTTTTAGATCACGAAAAGGTGGGCGAGGTTCTCACTCGACAGATGCTGGAGCGGCTCCGTTTTCCTCGGAAAGACATTGAGACGGTTGCCTTTGTGGTCCGGCACCACATGCAATTCAAGGATGTGCCCCAGATGCGCAAGGCGACGTTGCGACACTTGATCATGCGCCCAACGTTTGGCTTGGAACTAGAGCTGCATCGGCTGGATTGTTTGGGTTCGCATGGGCGCCTGGACATTTATGAAATGTTGGTTCGCGAGCGGTCAGTCATGGAAGCGCAACCGCAATTACGTCCCCCCTTGGTCACCGGACACGATTTGATAGCCCTCGGACTGCAGCCGGGACCCGTGCTGGGTCGGCTCCTGGCGGAGTTGCGGGACCGACAACTAGCCGATGAGATCACTTCGCGCGAGCAAGCTCTGGCTTGGATCCGCGCTCAACTCTCCTCCCTGGCAAGAAGTCCGCAGGTGGACATGGCTGGACCCACCGCTCAAGGCCGTGAGGATTCAAAATTCGAAACCACTTCTGCAGGAGGAGGCGCGAGGCCGCAATCCGAATCTCTAGCAGACTTTGGTCAAACATCTGGATCTTCGAACGATGCTGAAGCACGGCTCTAATCGAGGTCAGTTTTGCGGAAACTGCTGATTGTATCCCCGGTTTGATTGGCTTTCATCCCGGCCAGGCCCCTCATTACCGCCCGAAGCGGCTGCATCTGGGTTCCTCGTTACCCGGGCATTGGGAGTGAGGGCCTCATTCACGCAAGTGTCTGCTCACGTGCCGCCCGAAAGGCAGTCATTTGTAACGGGCATGCATCAGCGGAGCCAACGCGAGCGGCTTCGAACTTCCCGGTCACGGCCATGGAGGAGACTTGAGTCATGTCATGGTGTTGACACGAAGAGCCGGTCTCGGCTCGGCCATGGGCACTTTTAATCCACATTGGTTATGAGTTGTGGACGATGCGGGCCTTCTTGGTGCGAGCAAGGCCTGCTTGCGTTGGAGGCCATGGACATTTATCAGGGGGGGCTTGATTATCATAAGGCTGTGGGATGGAGTTTCGACGGGAAGGTGAAACATCGGTTTGCATTATTGCCCCGGAGGCGTTTATCGTTGTTTTTCGCCGGTGGATGGTTTCGAATTTTTCAAAGTGGGGGCCGCTCTGAAAGATTTGGCAGTGGGATGAGGTTCTGGATTGCGTTGTGTGGGAGGGCAACTATCCGATGACGAAGTCGAGGCAGGGGAGACGTTGCCGGGTTGGTCCGGTTGAGTGATCGGGAAGTGGATGAGTTCCTTGCGCGACCGTTGATTGCGCCGGTGCCCTGCCTGGGGCAAGCTGGAGTCGCATGGACCGAGCTGAAACAACCAAGCTGTGGAGTGTTCGCTGGAATGTGCGAGACTCCGCTCGGCTGCTTTTAGCCTTTGGTCTCTCGGTGGCGATTCATTTGTTGGCGTACGGATTTCATCGGTTGGTGCAGTATTTGGATTTGCCCTCAGACTGGTTGCTGCCCCGCCGACTGCGGCACGCACATCAGTTGGAGCAAGCACTTGCGGCCAAGGAAGAAATGCTCAGTCGTCCGGAGGTGCCGTTGGTTTTTGTGGAGGTGGCCCCTCGGCAGGAGAGTCTGGAGCCACCGCCTGACACACCTTTTTATTCGGATCGGAACGCCCGGGCTGCGAATCGAGAAGCCGATCAGGACAGGGGTCAACCCAGGTTGACCGGCGTGCAAGAGCTTGTGCCCAAAACTGAAGAGGGCACGCCTGCTCGAAGCGATCGAGACGCCTATGAACCGCTCCGGCCCAGTGTGGCCCAACCGATGCCGGTTGAGCCGCCGCCGGAAGCAGTTGCTTTGCGGCCCACGGCTACCCCGCAACCACCGAGCGACCTGGCTTTGATGCGGGCGACGCCCTCTTTCGAAACGGGAAACCGTGTCGCGGAAAACCCGCCGACGCGGTCCAGGCCTCGAACGCTGGCGGAAGCGCGCGCGCGTCACTCAAGCACCGACGCTTTACCTGGGGAGCCGATGAAGCAAGACGGAGGGATGAAAACCCGGCTTGAATTCGAATCGCTGGATGTAAAAGCGACCCCGTTTGGGGACTACGACGCCGCGTTTGTGCGAGCGGTTGCAGACCGGTGGTATGCCCTCCTGGAGGCCAAGCGGTATGCCGGGTACCAAAGGGGTAAGGTGGTGTTGCGCTTTCACCTGCACCCAGACGGACGCGTGACGGACCTGCAGGTGGTGGAATCGACGGTGGGTCTGGATTTGTCCTTGCTTTGTGAAATGGCAGTTTTGGATCCGGCGCCTTATGCACCGTGGCCCCGGGAACTACGTCGGTTGGTGGAAGGCGATCGTCGCAAGGTCCAGTTCACCTTTTATTACAACTGATCCCGGGATCGGGTCGTCGCATCGAGTTCTGTTAACCTTATGGAGACACTTGTCTATGTGTTGTTGGTGCTGACCTCGTTGGTTAGCCTTGCCTTCATCATTGAGCGGGGGGTTGCCCTGCGGTGGCGGAAAGTGGTACCGCCAGAAGTGGAAGCAGCGGCTGAATCGTGTCAAAGCCGCGAGGATCTGCCCATGCTGCGGCGAGTGTGTGAGCAACACGAATCCCCGTTGAGCCGGCTTTTGTTGCTAGCCATGGATCACTTGCACATGCCCAAGGAGGATGCCACTGCTGCCCTTGAGACACGGGCCCGCCACGAGGTGGTCCAGCTTGAGCGTGGCTTGGTGGTGTTGGAGGTGGCCGTGGGCGTGGCTCCGTTGCTGGGTTTGGTGGGGACGATTGTAGGGATGATTAGTTTGTTCGCAAATATCGGCCAGGCCGGACTGGGTGACGCAGCTCGATTGGCCCAGGGGATTGCATTGATTTTGAATGCCACTCTGTTGGGGCTGCTCATTGCGATCCCTTCGCTGGTGGCGTGGAGCTACTTTAACCGCAAGGTCGAAACTTTGGCGGTGGAAATGGAGGCGATTTGCGACGAGTTCCTGCGGCGTCAATACCGGGCGCCGGTTGTGGTGGAGGGCGAACCGGCCGGCTTGCGAAGATAAAGAAACCTGCGATCTGACCCTGAGACTTGCCCATGCAATTCCGTGTTCGTTCTCAGCGGCGCCCCCCAACGGTGATTATTGTGGCGCTGATTGATGTTTTAATCGTGCTGATCATCTTTTTGATGGTCACGACGACCTTCAAACAGCAGCCGGCGGTCCGGCTGGCTCTGCCAGAATCCAGCCAGGCCCGGCCTTCGGGTGTGCATGAGGATCCGCCCCTGGTAATTACCGTGGATGCGGAAGGGCGGCTTTTTTGGGACGGCGAAGCCGCACCCTTGAATGAGGCGGCTCTACAGGCGCGGCTCAAGCAGGAAGCCAGCCGCCGGCCTAATTTGCGTCTCGCATTGAGCGCGGATGAGAAAGCGCCATTCGGCCAAATCATCAAGGTGATGGATGCTGCCAAAGATGCCGGTGTCCGCGTCATAAGCGCCTTTGCCCGGGAACCGGCTGTGCGTCGTCCGTAGGGGACCTTCGCCGGAAGCCCTTGGGCAGTCCAGGGTTCCTTTGGAAAACCCGAGTTACGGTTGTTGGACTTGGACAAAGGCTGGTTTTGCGCAACAGCCCTGCGTGCGCTACGGGCGTAATGTTAGCTGAGACTCGCTAAAAAGGATGCATGGTGGCTCATGGTACCTGCTGCTGACCAGGCTTTGCGTCCAAGTGACGATGCCTTGCTCGAACCCAGTCGCGCCGGTAACTTGTGCCCAAGAGGTTCGCGCTGCTCTTTCCCTGCGGTTCCTTCTTCATCAACCGCATTTTTAAAGGTCCCACGGGATCCCTCGCTGGAATCTGCTACTGGCAGACTTGGTACTCAGGTCCACCCTGCTTTTGATGTGTTACCGGGTGGAATTGTAACCTACCTGTCTAAAGGTCGTCTCTCGTGAAGTCGAATCCTAAGCTACGGGGGAGCAGGCGCGGGTAGCCGCTTGGGCGAATTAGCGTAGGGACTTGCGTCCAAACACCGTAGCCTCCAGGAGAGATCACTGGGGATAGAAACGACCATGGGGCAAGCCTGCGCGACCTAGAATGCTGATGGATGAATGGGTCAAAATCCAATTCAAACATGGCAGGCTGCCGCTCGTCGTTTGATAACGGGCACACTGGAATGGATAAAGAAAACCCCTCTCGGATTGAGCCCGAGAGGGGTTCTTAGACACTGCTTGGCTTAGAACTTGTAGATCACGTTAGCTGCGACCAGCACTGAATTGCGGCGATTCGGGGTGAAGTAAGCCGCTTCGTCGCCATGGTCCCATCGGACCTCCGCTCGGGTCAGCACGTTCTGCCACAAGTCATACTGAACTGTTCCGGTGAGCGCCCAAATTTGGGCATTGTCCGTTCCAGGCACCACGCCGGCGACGCTGGTCGCCAATTCACCACGCAGGTGGAGGCTTAACTTCTCGGTTGCTGCGTATGATCCGTACACACTGACGGCCCAGAGATCGCCGCTGGCATCATGCAAGTCGAGCACGTCCCATGCTGCGCCCAAGCGGAAGCCCTCAATCGGGGTAGCCACGGTAGCGCCCAAGTACCAGCTTGTTTGGTTTTCCCCCGCGGCACCGTTGAATCCGTTGACCACGCCGCCGTACAGTGTCGAACCGGCCAACCAACCCCAGCTATCGGGTGCGGTGATCGCGATGGAGCCCAAATAAGTCTTGTAGGACTCGGCCTTCGGTGGAAAAGCCCGCTCGTTGATGACGGGGCCCACAGTGTCCGCGACACCAGCCGACAAGCTTACCAACTCATTGACCCGGTAGCTGGCCAGCACGCCGGTGTGGGTGGTCGGCTCAATCGTTCGACCGTAAGAACGGGTATAATTAGGATTATCCACCGCGGCGATGGATTCATACCCAATCACGCTGTCGAATACGCCCATCTTTACGTCAACCCCATTGCCCACAGGCGCACGCATGGCCACGTAAGCCTGTCGAATGGCTAGATCTCCACTGCCCATGCTGAGCGTGGATTGTGTGCCCAAGGTGTTTGCGTCCGGCCCGAGCCATAGGTCCACCCGGTAGCCTGCTGCCCAATCGGTTTCGTCCAAAGGCTTGGAGATAGAAAGTTGCACCACATTCAGGTTGAACCCGTCGGCCTTGTCTGATCCTCCGAAAAGATAGGGAAAGGAGCTACCGCCAGTCCCAGTGCCCAAGTTCCAGTGAGCCGACGTGTCCACGTAACCGCTGATGGTGGTTGAAGAAAGAGCTGTCATCAGGGGCACGGCCGCCTCTTCAGCCCGCACCGCCGAAGAGAGGCTGATGACCCCCATGGCCGCCAATCCCAACGTCCATTGATTCAGTTTCATTTAGTTCCTCCGTCTCAGGTTTGGTTCAATGGTTTCGATCGCACTGCAGGCAGGCCGCCCTGATCGGGCGCCCTCACCCTGCACGAACTCGGTGCAAACCTGGCTTTTGTTTATCGCGTTACCAGAGGCGCCGCAACACCTTTTTCACAAAAGTCCGCATCAGATCGGTCTATGGTGAGTGCTGCCCGGATCAGGGCAACGCGCACTGAAGAACGGACAGGCTAATCTGCGGACCGGCGGGGTGCATCGGAGCAATCGGAGCATAGCCTGGCTGCGGCGATGAGGTCTGGCGATCGTCCAGTGCCGTCCAGGGATGGTTCTCGCGCTACCAAGATTCAACCGGCACAGAGGAGGTCCGCCGCCAAAGCCGGTTTGACAAAATCTCGCTTTGAGGACCCGCGCTTGCGGAAGGCCTGCCCCGGACTTTCTTGAACCAACGGCATTGGACCGGCCCTCTTTGTAGAGGCCATAAGGTTTGGTTCAGAGGATTTCGGGTGGTGTTTGTTTTTCTATGCGCATCCACCGGGTTTGTATGTGCTTTGTCGGCTTTCAGCAATGATCTGTGTCAGTCCGGGCTTGACTGGCCGGGGGCGTGGGACTTGCATGACGTGCATGAGAAACGTTTTCTGGGTAGGTTTGCTGATAGCAGCGATGGTGGGCGGTGGTTGCGTGGGCACTTTGGACGGGCGTCGGAAGGCCGGGGTTCCCTTCGTAAAAGATTCTGTGGAGGGCCGTTATGAACGCCCAGTGGAACGGGTGTACGCGGCTGCCCGTGAGGTAATCCGATTCAACGGCACACTGGTGCGTGAAAGCACCCAGCATGCGGAGACCAATACAATTCGGGTTTTGGAGGGCAAGGTGAATCAACGTTCGGTTTGGGTGCGGGTGCAGCCGCTGGATCCCAAGGTGACGCAGGTGGTCGTCCAAGTGCGCACGCCTGCGGGGGGTAACGACCTGGATTTGGCTCACGAGCTGGAAAAACAGATTGCTCTGCAACTAACGCGGTAATCTGCCTTTTAAACCCAGGTTTTGTTCATAGACACCCAATTGAACGACTGCAGGTTTTTTGCGCCTCTTGAACTCCAAGCCCAAGAGGTTGAGACGCCGCCGAGCCTGCTCAGCCTGAGGTGAATCAGGAAGCAACGCTTCGATCTTCTCCAATGTAGCGCGGACGGTCGGCTCGTCGCAACCGTGTCGGATCTGTAGGTCTGCAAGCAGGTTGAGCCAATGGGCCACTTGGGCAGGACTGGCTCCGGCGTGATGGATCAGTTGTTCCAACTGGTGCTGCGCCAAGTCCAATCGTTGAAATGCGTCCGCGTAAAGGACTGCCAGTTTCTCGCGTGTCTCGAAATCGTCGGGGAAACGCTGGAGATGTTCGACGTAACGGGCTGCAAGGACCTCCGGCGGTTCCTCAGGTGGCACAAGAGAGACTGGTGCCCGTTGCAATCCGATGTTCTCGATGCCCTTTCGCAGCCGAATGGGGGCAGATTCGTGCGTTTGGAGCAATTGTTCGGCGCTGGGCATCCGGGCCAACCGCTGACGGGCGGTAACGGCCAGATCTGTTTCGGGGTATTGTTCGACTAATTGTTCGAGGATGCGCCGGGCATTTTCCGGATCCCGGCGAATGCGAAGATACCAGTCAGCCAGCGTGGCCAAGGCGTAAGCAGCATTTTGAGGTGAATGTCCCGGCAACTGACACAGCTGCTGAATGGTGTCTTCTGCTTGTTCAAGATCCCCCATGTTCTCCGCCAAAATCTCTGCGGCCAGCATGTGGCCTTCAACATCGTCTGGGAATCGATTCAGTTGGGCGCGCACATCGGCTAGTGCGGCTGCGTATTGACCCCGCTGACGTTTGGCCCGGGCAATGGAGTAAAATGGTTTGGGTTCCGGCGATTCGTCCTCGCCTGTCCAGGCATGCCACAGCGGTCGAAGGAGGGTTTCGACAATGTTCGGTGTCCAGAGGATGGAGAGAATCATGCCGCAGACAGCTGCCACGATCGGCACCGCCAAAATGAAGAAAGTGTACGTCCAGACCATGGCAAGAACGCACAGAGCCGTTACGATCCATTTGGCAACCAGGCGCAAGGGTTCGTCCCGAGACCGTCTCATCCATTGCCAAAGCATCCACGTGATAAAGGCTCCCCCAAGCAACAAGCTCACCAAAGAGACCGCGCTTTGCCACCAACGGTTCATGGAAACTCTGTGCCTTTAACATTCCACGAAGCTTTTTGGCAGGCAAACTTTTGTCGCACTGGGGCCTTTTGTTTGCGCTTTGCAAAGCCCCTTGGAGGGAGCCGGCTGGCCGAAACGTTATCCGGGTTTGAAGCCGAGCGGATGCGTTGAGGTTGCCCCAGCCAGGGGCTCCCAGTCAGCAAGACAGAGGCGAAGGATCAGCACCGCACTGCGGTGGCCCAGGTGCCGGGAAAAATCCACAGTCTGTCGACCCTGGGTGACGTAGCGATATCTCTGCTTGCTTGGGGTTCGGCACTGTTTCGGCCGGAATGAGCGCAACTGTCGGCGCGCCTCTCAGCCTGCAGTGAATCATTTCATAGGGAAGGTAAGTACCGAAGATTGCATTCACTGCGTCGGTCGCAGCGGCGTGGGGATGGCCATGATTCGCCGATGCGCGGAGGAGCCAGCTGTGTTCACAAGTGGTGGGCACGCAGTGGATGGCCGACTCTAGACAACCATTGGGCAGGACTGTGAATTGTGGTGGGTTCGGGCGCAGGATGGATTCGCTTTGAAAGCCGTGCCCACCGGCAGACGTGCCAGATCGCTGCTGGGTGGGGGAGCTGAATTGTGCGCGCTGCCGGGGCCTGTTTTGGACGTGGGCTGGACTTTGGGGCCCGCCCGGGGAGAGTGTCTGGATTGAACACTCGCGGGTGCTAAAAAATTTCACGATCCGACCGGCCGATTTGCATGGTGAATCCGCTGCGGCAACTTAGTGGGGCTTGGGTGGCTCACGCAGGGCCGATTCCTTGGAGAACTTGGATCGGGTCTGCTTGACGGGACACGCAGGTATCATAAAGGTGACGGGCTGTGGGTATGGATGTCCGTGAAAGGGCATGCCCGAGCCAAGCGTCCTGTTGTCGCAGGGTGCTCTTGGTCGTCATGCTCGTACTGGGGAGGGGGTGTGGAGCTCGGCAAGGGCATTGGACGGATTTCGCATAATGTTGGAGGCTGCGATGCTCATGATTGTGGGAGGGGGTTTGCCTGTAAGCTGCGCGCTGACGTTTCCGGGGCGGTTCCCAAGTGTTTGGTGGCCCCTGGAACGCGAGTGCTCCAAAACCGGGCGCGACCAGCATTGAGGTAAAGCAACGCAGTTGGGGCCGACTTAGGTCATGTAAGGAGGTAGGCGGGCATGAAGGTGCAGGAAATCCTAGTGTTGCTTGCTGTAGGCATGCCTGTGGCCGGTGTCCCGGTTTTGGCGTGGCTGGGCCCGCGGCTGGGGCGATGGGTTTCAGGGCTTGCGTTGCTGTTTCCTGTGGTATCGACCGGGGCGGTGGTGGGAATGGCCTCCGGGATGGCGCCGGGGATGCGGCATGTGGTGGAGTGGGCGTGGATTCCCAGCCTGGACCTGCCGCTGTCTTTTCTGGTGGACGGTCTGTCCGTGTTTTTCGGGCTGATTGTGTGCGGAGTGGGGGTCCTGGTGTTTTATTACTCGCACCAGTATTTCCATGGCCGTCATCTGCATCTGGCGCGGTATTATAGCTATCTCACGCTTTTCATGGCCTCGATGTTGGGCACGGTTTTTTCGAATCACGTGCTGTTATTGTTCATCTTTTGGGAACTTACGGGGCTGGCGTCGTTTTTGCTGATTGGTTTTGATCACACTGAGGAAGCATCGCGCCGCGGTGCGCGCAGGGCTTTGTTGGTAACGGCGGGCACGGGTTTGCTCTTGATGGTGGGGCTGATCGTTTTGGGCGAAAACGCGGGCAGTTATCGCTTGGACACTTTGTTGGCGGCGTCAAACACCTGGGCTGCCAAAGACGGGTTGAACATGGCATTTTTGTTGGTTGCGCTGGGGGCATTTGGCAAATCGGCTCAGGTGCCGTTTCATTTCTGGTTGCCGGGCGCCATGGCGGCGCCCACGCCGGTCAGTGCCTACTTACACTCGGCCACGATGGTCAAACTGGGTGTGTTTCTGGTGGCCAGGCTCTTTCCGATTTTTCAAGGCTCAGACTGGTGGATGCCCCTGCTGACCGTGGTGGGCTTCACCACGTTGTGGTTGGGGACGACTCTGGCGCTTTTGTCTCATGACTTGAAGATGATCCTGGCGTTTTCCACGGTGAGCCAATTGGGCTATCTGATCGGCAGTTATGGGTTGGCTGAGGCGGGAGGTATTGATGCGGACTATCTGCACATTTTGAACCATGTGTTTTACAAGGGGGCCCTTTTCATGCTGGTGGGGGTGGTTGATCATGCAGCGGGCACACGAGATCTGCGCGAATTGGGAGGCTTATGGCGGCGGATGCCGGCCGTGGGTGTGATTTTTGCGATCGCGGTGGCCACCATGGCTGGCATGATCGGCACGACGGGCTTTGTGAGCAAAGAGATCCTCTTCAAGGAAATTTTCGCAGTGATGAAGACCCATGGGGCGCTGGGTTTCTATGCCGCGATGGCCGTGTTTGCGTCCTCGGTTTTGAAGGTGGCGGTTTGTGGCCGGATGCTCTGGGGTGTCTTTTTCGGCCGGGAACCAGCGGCGATTGGGCAGCGATTTCATGTGCCCGCGCCGGCGTTTATAGCGCCGCCCGCGGTATTGGCCGGAGCTGCATTGCTCTTTGGATGCATGCCCACCTTGCTCGAAGGGGCGCTCGATGCCTGGAGTGTCACAGGCTTGCACGCCGGCGGTCGCGGTGAACTGGCGATCTGGCATGGATTGACGCCGGAACTGGGCGCGAGTGTGGCGGTTTTGTTGGCCGGATTTGGCCTGTTTGCTTGGGGTTTGCGAACCGGGTGGCGGTGGGCTGAGTTACCGGGGTCTCTACAGTGGGACCTGCTTTTCGAGCGTGGGATGGACCGTTTCAGCACATTTTGCAAGGTTTGGACCTCGTGGACGGGGGCAGAGCACCCGGCGCGGTTTTTGCTTATCAGCTTGAGCGCGGTTGCCATGCTCACAAGCAGCATGGTGGTGGTGTATGTGCCGGAATCGTTTTGGTCGGCTCTTTTGACCGGTGAACTAGTTCAACCACCGCCGGACCCGCTCCGCATGGCGACTGCTGCCCTGGTAGCCATGGGGGCTTTGGGACTGATTGGACTACGATCGTGGACGGCTCAGGTGATCTCGCTCTCTGTATCCGGTTTTTTGTTGTGTTTCTATTACGTGTTGTATCACGCGCCGGACCTAGCATTGACACAGATTTTGGTGGAGACAGTCAGTCTGATTCTAATTTTATATGTGCTGGCGCGTTTCCCCCGCTCCGCTCAGCGAGGCGAAGAGATGGCCGTTGAAAGTACGGCAGAGCGTCTTTGGAAGGGTTTCGTAGCCGTGCTCATGGGCGGCTCGATCGTGGCACTTCATATTTGGGTGCTGGCTCCTGGCGGCATGGAACGGGTAGGGCCGCTCTTTGTGGAACATACCGTAGCCCTGGCGGAAGGTGCCAATGCGGTCAACACCATCTTGGTAGATTTTCGGGGGTTTGACACGCTGGGAGAAATCGCCGTGCTGCTCGTTGCCATGTTGGGCGTGGTCGGTTTGTTGATGCGGTATAAGCGGACGCCAGCGGAGTTTCGAGAGGGTCCGTTGGGGCCGCCCGGTTATGGAATCCATCATAATTGAAGGCTCATGAGCCAGCCTCGCAGTTACATCTTGATGTTGGTGGCCAAGGTGCAGTTCTTCGTGTTGAACTTGTTTGCGCTATATCTTTTGTTGCGAGGCCACCATCTTCCAGGCGGCGGATTCATTGCCGGATTGGTAGCGGCCAGTTCGATTTTGTTGTTAAGTCTTGCCGTGGGTTGGGAGGAGATTCACCGAGTTTTGCGCATCGATCCCGCCGGGTTGGCGATCCTCGGATTGGTTGTGGCAAGCCTAGCGGGCCTGTTAGGTTGGCTTGGTGGGAGGCCGTTTTTGGAGCATTTTACGGTTCATTTGGAGTTCCCTCTCTTGGGTGCGGTCCATGTCGGCACACACTTGCTTTTTGACATGGGGGTTGTGCTGGTCGTGTGTGGGATGACATGCAAGGTGCTTTTTGTGATGGGTAAGTCCACAGAGCGATTGCGGCATTTGGTGGAATTGGATCTTAGGCGATACGCGGCTCCGGTAGAGGAACCAATTGAGGCGGAGCCTCCGCCGAATCCAGCGCTGTCCCCCGAGGAAACAAACTCTGGACGATTCGAGGAGGGCAGGGATCATGCAACTGGATAGTGCCTTGTTAACTGGAGTTCTCTTTGGAACGGCCACCTGGTTGATCCTGCAGGGCAGTTTTGTGCGCATTTTATTTGGTTTCATTTTGCTGAGCCATGCAGTCAACCTGCTCGTGTTAACCATGTCGGGCGAACCGTCTGGCAAACAGGCGCCGCTTGCCACGGAGTCCGGTCCATGGGTGGATCCGCTGCCGCAGGCGATGATTCTCACAGCCATTGTGATTAGTTTTGGGGTGACGGCTTACCTGGTGGGGTTATTGTACCGGCTCTTTTTGGATCACGGGACGACACATGCCGGTTCCTTGTATGCCGGCGATTCCACCGAGCATGAGAAGACCAAATGAATCTGGTGGCGTTGCCCATCCTTTTGACCTTAAGCACGGCCCTGACGACGCTCGTGTGGCGGCGGCCGTCCACGGCTCGTCGAGGGTTTGTCCTGGGATCGGTTGTGGCTCAATTGGGGGTTGCCACGTGGTTGGTCTTCGCCAGTTGGACGAAGGGGCCGTTGGTCATGCTGATGGGCAATTGGGGTGTACCGTGGGGCATCGTGTTCGTGATTGATCTGTTTTCTGCCATCATGCTTTGGCTGGCGGCTGTTACCGTGTTGGCGGGTTTGCTGTACGGCTTTTACGAGCTTCCCGTGCGGTTGGAACATCCGTTGCGGTTGCCACTGTTGCAATTTCTGGCCTTTGGCATACACGCATCGTTCTGCACGGGCGATCTGTTTAACCTTTTTGTCGCATTTGAAGTGATGTTGATTGCCTCTTATGCGTTGTTAACTTTGGAGGCGGACAATTGGGATATCAAACAGGCGTTTCCCTACGTGGCGATCAACCTAGTGGGCAGCACGCTGTTTCTGGGTGCTGTGGGCTTGGTGTATGGATTCTTGGGCACGTTGAACTTTGCGGATCTTTCGGAACGTGCAGATTCGCTGGCTGGAGATCCTCGGCTGACGATGCTGGGGACTTTGCTCCTGATGGTGTTTGGCATCAAAGCGGGCTTGTTTCCTTTGTATTACTGGTTGCCCCATAGTTATCCCACGTTGCCGACCCCGCTGGCTGCGATTTATTCGGGGATGCTGACCAAGGTGGGGATTTATGCGATGGTGCGGCTCCTGGGGACCGTGTGGCCTCATGAGCGGACGCTTCTGCATGAGGGGCTGGCGTGGGTTTCGGGATTCACCATGTTGGTGGCTGTGATCGGAGCCATTTCGCGGAATTACATTCGCGGTATCTTATCTTTCCATATACTGAGCCAGGTGGCGTTCATGACGCTGGCGGTGGGGTTTTTTACTCCTTGGGGAGTTACGGCCGCGATATTTTACATCATGCATCATATTATAGTGAAGTCCTCACTGTTTTTGATCGGCGGCGTGGGTGCGTGTCTGAATCGCACGGACGATCTGGCACGCATGGGGGGGCTGTGGCGGGTGGCACCGGGGTTGGGCGTGTTGTTCTTGTGTCAGGCGCTGTCTCTGGCGGGTTTGCCTCCATTGAGCGGCTTTTGGGGCAAGTATTTGATTGTGGTGGAGGGTTTGCGGTTGAGGGAATACGTGCTTGTGGGGGCGTCGGTGGTGGCCAGCCTCTTAACCCTTTTCAGCATGATCAAGATCTGGATGGCTGCGTTTTGGACGGAGCCTTCCCATTCGGTGGTTCATGCAGAGGATCCGCGGTGGCGGCCGATGACCCGGGTCGTGGGTGCGATGACGGTGCTGTCGCTGGGGATCGGCCTGGGCGCGGAAGGGGCTGTCCAATTGGCAGCACGTGCGGCACAAGGGGTGTTTAATCGAGAAGCGTATCGGCAAGCCGTGATGTCGGCTCGGGGGAAAGAGGTCTTTCATTTTGGTCCGGCGCAGGAGGAGACAGCCCGACGGATGCGCCCGGAGCATGCCTCTTCGGGGCAACTGGGAGCCAAAGGGGGGGCGAGGTCGCCAGGAGACTTCCAGAGCGAAGGCCACCGAATTGTGGGGGCGTCGGGTCGAGAGCCCGCGTGCCGCACGTTGGATAAGGGAACCTGAAAGGAGGGTCGGAACCGTGTCCCTATCTTATTTGAATGTTGGGTTGGCCTTACTTTGGGTTTTGTTGACGGGTCAGGCCACGCTTAGTGCGTTGGCAATCGGGTATGGCATGGCGTTCATGTTATTGGCCCTTATGCAGCCATTGTTTCCTGAGTCCCGCTATGTAATGCGGGTCGTGGCGGGGTTGAAATTCGCCGGTTTGTTATCGTGGGAGTTACTGGTCGCCAATGTGCAGATTGCTCGGGCGGTTTTGTGGCAAAGAAAGGAGAATCTTTGGCCCAATTTTGTGACATATGATGTCACGGGACTGAGGCCGGGAGAGATTTTCTTATTGAGCCATTGTATTTCATTGACGCCCGGTACGACGACCGTGGAGGTAAGCGACGATTTTCGAACCTTGGTTTTACATGTATTTGACGCGCGGGATCCGGAGGCGGTGCGGTTGGGTATTGATCGGCGACTGAAGGAACCAATTCTGGCTTTTACCCGAGGATGAAGCTGGTTTTTTGGCTGAGCTGGGTGATGTTGGGGACTGCGGTGCTGGCCGCAGTGTGGCGCTTGTGGCGGGGGCCGACCGTCGTGGATCGGATGTTGGCCTTTGATCTGATTGCGACATGTGTCGTGGCTTGGATCGCCATCCTGTCGTTGCAAGCCCAATCCGAACTGTTTGTAGAACTAATACTTGTGTACTCGTTATTAGGCTTTCTAACGACAGTGACACTGGCGCTGTATTTACATTCAACGATTCCCCGACGTTCAGCGGAGACTCGGTCATCCAGCGAAGGAGATCTCGAAAATGATTGAGTGGATCACAGGGGGCTTGCTGTTGGCAGGGGTTGCGTTGATGCTATTGGCTGCGGTGGGTTTGTTGCGGCTGCCGGATTTTTTGTGTCGTTCGCATGCAGTTGCCAAAGCGACCACGCTGGGGATTGCGTTGATTCTGCTTGCGGCGGCTTTGCGGGCGGAATCAGAACCTGGCCGGGTCAAGCTGTTGTTGGCGATGTTGTTTCAATTGGGTACGATTCCAGTGGCTGGTCATGTGATGGGTTTGATTGCGTATCGCAAGAACCTGCCCAGATGGCGGGAACGTCCGATCGCGGATCACCGCGGTTCGAATCTTGCCGACACTGGCAGCGGCGCATCGTCAGCGGATGGCTTGCGGGCTCACTGAGTTCCAGTCCTGGCTACTTTGCGGCCTTTTGTCCCATGGGGTCCGTTGGATGGCAGAAACAACGCACGGCGAAGGGACGAACGAAGGGTGGGATCGGACAAGTTAGGAATCATCCAGGGGCCTGGTCGCCTAGACAGGAAATGTTCATGGACCGTTTTCAGCCAGGGTCAGGGATTGTGTGAGTTTCCAGCAGGAAATCCCTTGCCAGCGGAAGGCGGCTTCATCATGTTGCAAGCCGCATGGAGTTGCCTGAGCACCCAGTAACGTTGACGCCGGAGCAGGTGGCAGAACTCAATCGCAAGCTGTCCGCCATGCGGCACGACGTTAACAATTATCTTTCGTTAATGATGGCAGCCGTGGAGATGATCCGCTTGAAGCCCGAGGACGCGTTTCGACGGCTGGCCACCCTTGTGGAGCAGCCGCCGCGGATCTCTCGCGCACTGGCGGAGTTTTCCTCCGAGTTTGAGAAGATGCTGGGCATTCGGCGTTGAAGGGATGGCGTGAAGCGGATGCGGGTTGCGCCTGCTGCAGAGGGCTGGAGCCGCGGCGGAAGAGGCAGGAGGGCTTTCCTGGAATGACTGCATGCGAACGTGATCAGGAGCACGGCTTTGGCTGACCCACGACCGGTGCGCGTTCGAGGAGCGTGCAGACGGCGCCGAAACGAATTCCTCGCGTGCTGAAGCGCCACTCCGGCACCTGCAGGATGCAGGTGAGTTGCTCGTAAATGACAGCCCCGGTGAGAATGATGTCAGCTCGTTCTTTGGGCAGGCCGGGCAGCTTGTGTCGTTGCTCCAGCGAGAGGGACCAAAGCCGTTTGACCTGGGCGGTAATGTCCTCGGGCGACATGCGAACGGCTTCGATTCGGTTTCGGTCCCAGGTTGCCATTTGCAGGAGGATTCGGGCCAACGTTACGGCCGTGCCGCCGACAGCCACTGTGATCGGGGGCTGTCTTTCGGGATTCTGTGGGTTGGCGGGTTCAAAGTACGAGCGAATGTGTGCGTGCAGGGCTGGGTTTAGCACTTCGCGAACGTGTTGTTGGGTGCGAGAAAGGTCGGCGAGCGTAGGCGGATCCGGAATGCGCTCCAGCTCCCAAAGTCGCACCGCTCCCAGAGGATAGCTTTCGCATACATGGACAGTCGGTCCCTGGCCAATGAGGAGCTGCGTGCTACCGCCGCCCACTTCAACGACTGCGAGCAGAGCATCTGCCAACTCAGGATGCGTGCGCACTCCCTGGTAAGCCCAATGGGCCTCTTGAAGGCCGCTGATGACCTCGACATGGAGGCCGGTGGCTGTTTCGAGGGCCCGGACGAGGGCCTCTTGGTTCCGCGCCTCTCGCGCGGCGCTGGTGGCAAAGAGACGAATATAACCGGCACCCGCGGCGCGAGCGCGGACGATCAGTTGTTGCACGGCTTCTACGGTCCGGGCGATGGCCCGGGGTTGGAGTAGGCGATCCGGGTAGAAGCCCTCGCCAAGACGGGTCTGAATCCCCAACTCCAGAATCGGATGCAGCGGCGGACCTGCGTCCACTACCAACAACTTTACCGAGTTAGTGCCGACGTCGATGGCCGCTGCTCGTAAGGACGCCATGGGCCGATTATCGGGGCAGAACGAGGGTTGTCCCAAGTCCTTTTCTGTTACGAGTTCGTGGCGGTGTTGTTTGAACTTTCTGCAGATGTGCTTTGGAGTACGGACACAAGGACATCCGTTGCACATAAGGCGTTGCGGCACGGAATTGAGGCGTTGGAACCGCCTGTGACGAGAACGGGCGGGTTAACGAATCGTTTTCTGGACAGCGGGATTGAACCGTTCCAAACTATCGAACGATGCGAAAGTGACGGAATCCCCTGCCTGACTGCCCTCTGGGTGTCGGAGAGTTCCGCCGCCTGCTTTGTGGGAGCGGTAAGGTGGACTGGCATTCGCAGGGAACAAGCTCGTTGTTATGAACCTCAACCAACCCATTGTCCGTGCCTCTTCAAGAAAATCTTCTGCAAGTGCTGCGAGGAGTGGGGTACATGGAAATAGCGTCAAAAGGTCGAGCCGAAGGACGTTTTTGCGCCGTTTGGGTGCGGGCTTGGCCGGTGTGGCCGTGCCGCTGATCGTGCCCGCGCGCGTTTTCGGTGGGGCAGGTCAGATGCCTCCCAGCGAGCGCATTCGTCTGGCGGGTATTGGCGTGGGGGGAATGGGAGCAGTCAACCTTCAGGCATTGGCTCCGTATTGTGAGATTGTGGCATTGTGTGATGTGGATGAACAGCGTGCGGCGGAGAGTTTTGCCCGATATCCCTCGGCGCGTCGGTTCAAGGACTTTCGGCGTATGTTCGATGAAATGGCAGACCGGTTTGACGCGGTCATGGTGGCGACGCCCGACCATACTCACGCGGTGGCCAGCATGATGGCGATCCGACACCGGAAACACGTATACTGTGAAAAGCCGTTGGCACACTCAGTTGTCGAGATCCGGGCTTTGATGCGGGCAGCGGCTGAGACGGGCGTCGTAACGCAGTTGGGGAATCAGGGCCATTCATTTGATTCGATCCGCGACTGCGTGGAGTGGATTCAGGCTGGCGCGGTCGGCCGGGTGCATACGGTGTATTGTGGGTGCGAGGCGGTCAATTCCGGCTTGGACCGTTTAGCGGAGGTTCGTCAGGGGCAGCCAATTCCGCCCACGCTGGACTGGGATTTGTGGTTAGGGCCGGTCCCGTGGCGACCCTATCATTCCGCTTATCTCCCGGGCGCCTGGCGGGGTTGGACGGCCTTTGGTAGTGGCACGATTGGCGATTGGGTATGCCACGTGGTAGACCCGGTCTTCTGGGCTCTGGACTTGGGCGCTCCCCGAACGGTTCTTGCGAAAGTTAAAGATTATGATCCACGGACACAAGGAGAGGCCTATCCGAAAGGTGACGTGGTCACCTTCGAATTTCCGGCCCGGGGCGATCGCGGACCGGTTACTTTGCACTGGTACAGCGGCACAGAAAAGATTCCCCGACCCGAGGGGTTTGACCCGGAGGAACCGGACGTTCGTACCGGGGCCATCGTGGTGGGAGACCGCGGCATGATGGTGTATGGGTCGCATGGAGCGTCTCACGTACACTTGGTGCCCGACCGGCTGATGAAGGACTTTCAGCGCCCCCCGCGTCGGTTGCCTCGGGGGTTGGAACACCATCGGGATTGGATTGACGCCATCCGAGGAGGTCGAAAAGCCGGAGCAGATTTTTCTTATGGCGGTCCTCTGACCGAGTTGGCCATGCTGGGAATTATTGCCATCAGGATGCCGGGCGTGAAGTTGGAATGGGATGCCGCTGCAATGCGCTTCACGAATGTACCTGAGGCAAACCGGTATCTGGGAACTCCGTATCGGGAAGGCTGGAGGCTTTAAGTCAACGCGGGCCCAAAAAGGGCCCCGGCTGCATGGGAATGGTCCGGCTGCGCGGAGGGCCGAAATCGCGGCCAGGATGCTGAATGGACGGCCGGACTGGATTTGCGGCTGCGATTTGGTATGGTTGGCTCATGCTGGGCGAGGGCTTGGCCAAGGGCTTGTGGGTCACAGCGCGCAACTTTATTGGAAGTTACCTATCTGAAGAGCGCCTGGTGACGGTCCAATATCCGGAGGAGCGCCGGTCGCTGCCGGAGGCCACGCGATCTTTCCCGTTTTTGGTATACGATGGCGATGACCCGGTGACGGGTCTGCGTTGCGTGGCGTGCAAGATTTGTGAGGCCGAATGTCCTCCTCAGTGCATTTACATCGTCAAGGACAAGGTAAAGAAGCCTGATGCGACGGGAAAATTGCAGAACCAGCCGTTGATTTTTGACATCGACATTTCGGTCTGCATGAGTTGTCAAATTTGTGTGGAAGTGTGCCCATTCGATGCGATTAAAATGGATGTTGCGTACGAATGGAGCACGCTTGACCGATTCGAAGGCTTGTTGCTGCATAAGGAACAATTAAGCAAGCCGAATAGTTATTATCACAAGATTCATCCGGCGGAGGCTGCTGAAGTGGATGCGCGTTTGGCGGCCGCTCGGGCGCGTGCGGCTGCGAAGAGTTCCGGCTCATCTGCGCGTCCGGTGGGAGTTGGGGCTGCAACACCAGGAAGTGCGGCGGCAAGACCCGGGGCAGCGACCGAGTAGGAGGCATCCATGCTCGAATCCCTCCCGCTGGTGCTGAAGGACCTTCTGCAGCGTGCTGTGATGACGTTCCTGCCGGGATGGGCGGAATCTTGGGTATCGGCTTTGATCTCGGCTGGGGCCATTGTGGCGATCTTTGGTTTGTTGTTCGGGATTGTGACCGTTTTGGAGCGAAAGGGCCTGGCTCGGATGCAGAACCGATATGGTCCGAACCGGGTGGGCATTCCTCTAACTTCGATTCGCATGGCCGGATTCGGGCAATTTCTTGCGGATGGGATCAAAGCGTTGACCAAGGAGGATTTAGTTCCGAGCCGGGCCGATCGGGTTGTGCATTTCCTGGCGCCAGTGGTGATGGTGATCCCTGCGGTTTTGGCCTTGGCGGTGATTCCCTTTGGCCGCAGCCATGTCGCCGTGGAGCTCGAGGCAGGGTTGCTGTTTTTCTTCGCAGTGGGGTCGGCGACGGAATTGGCCGTATTCATGGCGGGTTGGTCTAGTCGGAACAAGTATTCGTTGTTGGGCGCGATGCGTGCGATTGCCCAAATGTTGAGTTATGAGGTCCCCCTTGTGTTGGCAGTGGTACCCGTGGTGATGGCGGCAGGTTCGTTGTCTTTGGTACGAATGGTTGAGGCGCAGGCGGCAGCGGGGTCTGGATGGATGGGTTGGTATGTGGCCACACCTTGGGGTTTAGTGGGTTTCATCCTTTTTTTGGCGGCGGCTTTGGCTGAGGCCAATCGGTCGCCGTTTGACCTTCCTGAGGGCGAGTCTGAGATTGTGGCTGGCTATTTTATTGAATATTCAGGGTTTAAGTTCGCTCTCTTTTTCTTGGGCGAGTACCTAGGTTTGTTTGCTGCCTTGTCCCTGGCGGTGACATTGTTTTTGGGCGGGTGGCTTCCGCCGGCGGCGGCCTTGGCGTGGCTACCTTCGTGGTTTTGGTTTTTTCTGAAGCTGCTGTTGCTGATTGGCCTGGCCATCTGGATTCGCGGATCATGGCCGCGCTTGAGGGTGGATCAGTTGATGGGTTTGGCTTGGAAGTTCATGCTACCCCTGACCCTTACGAATCTGGTGGGGTTTGTCCTGTGGTGGCATGTCCCGAGTGGATGGTTGCGTTGGATCGTCTGCGGGGGGCTCGTATGGATCACTTATTTTGGGTTAGCTCATTCGCTATTGGCGAGCCGGGGTTGGGCCCCGCGTCATTACCGTCTGGTAGAGTGAAAGTCTCGATCGTCTTGGAGGGATTTGGTTTTACGGAAAGACCGAATTGCAGGAAGGCCTCCGCGTCTTGCTTCTTGAGCGCTCCCAATCAAATGGCGTCGCGTTCAAAGGCGAGGGGTGGGTTGGCATTAGGGATTTGCAACGATTGAGGCGTGACCTCGACCGGCCACTCCAGATCCTGCCCTTCATGGCGGAACTGCAGGATGTACTGCCCGTTTTCAAAGCGCCAGCGACCGGTCAAGTTCCGATGCTCCGTACCGGGCCCGCTTTCACCCGGCCGGGGAGAACGGGTGAGGGGGTATTGCTTGAGGGCTGCATAACCGGAGGGAGCCGCCACCAAGGAGGTGTTCAGGAAGATGCTCGATAAATGTTTACGGGCTTCTCGCATTTGCAAGGCTGTCATGCGCGGATTGGCCTTGCGGTAGAGTTGAAAGGCAGTTCGAAAATCAAAGGCCCATACGCCGAGAATGGGTTCGCGATCATATTTGGCGGAGTGCCCGGTTTCGAGGTAGCCTGTTAGATCCGATAGGTCGGGTTCTAATGCTGTCCAAAGTTCGCGGAGCAGGTCATGATTATTCAGGAGTGCGTCGAGGGCGGGGTGAGCCATGAGCTCATGCACTGAGGATCGAGCCTGCCGGAGTTGGGACCATGAGGCATCTTGGGAGAACGCTCGGAATTCGTCCCGTTCGAAAAGCTCGAGCAGCCCCGGGTATCGGACCAACCTAGGCTCCAACATGGGATTTTGATAGATCAGGCCGACGAAATCTGCAGCATCGTAGTAGGCTTTTGGCAACGGATCGAGTGCGCAGGCCGCCCGGTGCAAGCGGCTTGCATCCAAGTCGCGGGCGAGTCGATTGAACCAACGCAAGGCCCACCGATCATTTTCTCCACTGGATACTTGAGTGGTCCAGTAACCAGCCGTGTAGATCCCGAGGCATACCAACAGGCTGTAAAGGAATCCGTTTACGAGTCCGAGGCAGGCGCCCAAGCGCGCATTCAGGCGTTCAAACAAGATTCGCTTCAAGTCAACGACGTGGTACTTATAATGCACGTCCACTTTCCGATGCACCTGAAAGGCCATTACTTTGAACATCCCGTTGATGAGCCAAAACACCAATATAGGTGGCAATAGGGCTGTCAAAAGGGGATGTTCGAGTCCAAGCCAACTCAGCGCGGGCTTTAGCCAGGGACTTAGGGGTAGAGCCAGGCACAAGCCGACCAAAATCCCGACCAGAGAAAACCCTACTCGCACGGCTCCTTGCCGATAGCCCAATGCAGCCACGCTGGTTAGCAATCCAAGGACCAATATCCAGATCGTCATGGCTCGAACATTATGAGGACTAAGGCCCGAGGCGCACGCGGAAAATCCAGCGGTGCCGAGCGCCCCGTGGAGGAAATCTTAAGTCATTCGTTGTGAAGGCGCATGGTGCTTCGGGAGCCATTTCATGCAAAGAAGAGGCCCCAAAACGCTCGAAGCTGGTTCGACACGCGGGATGAAGTCAGGAGGAAAGTTTCAATGTCCCTTGCTGACTGCTTAGCTGAGAGCGAAGCCGTTCGAGGTGCAAGCCATGAGTCCTGGCTCGCCTGCTTGGTTATTCATTTTTTAGCGAATAGGAAAGTGAGCCGCGCAGACGAATGGCGCGGTAGCGGAATTCGTCAACTGCATCGAGAACCGATCCTGCGCAAGGGCGGCTCTGGCATGATGAAGCGACAGTCGGTTCTGGCCGCCGTTCGGTGTCTTTTCCGAAGTGCTTTATTCGCAGCCAAGTTAACAGGCCTAGCCTTACGGGCAGGAGGATAATTCTTTCTGCCAGCTTTCGGTCGGTCTTTCTTTTTCAATGGCTTTCTCTTGCTGAGGGATCCGGGAAACCGTTCAACCATTGTAGCGACCGAGCATGCCCATGCGCGCCTTGTGGGCTAGTCGATCGGCGCGGTGTGTGGGCTCGGGCAGACGGTGGGTATAGCTGCAGGCGAGCACCAGTTCGATGGCCGAGGCAAGATCACATTTATGGCCTGCACTTACGAATATGGGTTTGGCCCCTGTCCGGGTGCGGAGTGCAGCCCCGACAATGTGGCCTTCATGGATGAGGGGGGTGAAAGATCCTTTTTGAGATCCGGGATCCGTTGCATCACCAACGAGTCGGCTTTTAGCGCACCCCACCGACGGAAGGTCGCACAGGAGGCCCAGGTGGCAGGCCAGCCCAAATTTGCGCGGATGCGCCAATCCTTGACCGTCGCATAGCAGCAGGTCCGGCGACAATCGGAGGCGGCCCAAAGCTGCCAGCAGGGCCGGTGCCTCTCGGAATGACAGAAGACCGGGGACATAGGGGAAAGCAAGAGGCGACCAGGCCACGGCCTCTTCCAATACGCTTCCGGTGTCGAGATCCCACAGGACCACCGCACCTACCATCCGGGTTCCGTCCCGACTTAGAGCAGCGTCCAACCCTGCGATGCGGCGGGGGCGCCCCTTTAGCGGTTCAATTTGGACCCGCTGGGCCAGTGTGGCTTGAAGGGTGCGGGCCTCTTGTGGCGTCAAGCGCCAGGAGTGCAGGGGCGTCGGTAATTTCATGTTGATCTCGTCCAACGTACCCCGGGCTGGATTTGACCGCGGGCCTTCACCAGTTCGGTTGGTTGCAACCAGTCAGCTTTTTGCTGAGATCTCTGTTTGGCGCGGGCCAGCGTGCTCATGCAGCCGCCGGGGGCACCGGTTCTTGGTGTGCTTCACTATTGACCGGGACTGAACGGTTGAATCAAGCAGGATCCATGTGGATCGATAAAGGGGGCTGAGCGACTTCAGCTTCTTGTTGGAATGACTGAGGCATTAGGATCGCCCAGGGATCGCTCTAGCGGCCGGCCTTTGTCTGTATTTGAGGGTATAGGGTCATGCAACTGGATCCAAGGACAGCGCGAACCGGCTTGTGTCGGGCGAGGTCCCCTCGTAATGTTCGGTCGGGAACCGAGTCTGAGGTGCGTTTATGTCATCTTATACTTCCAGACAATCGTATCATGGGAGCAATGTCTTGGCCGTAGTGTTGGGGGGTGGCCAGGGCACGCGCCTGTTTCCATTGACCAAGTATCGGGCCAAGCCTGCGGTTCCTTTGGCAGGCAAGTATCGGATTGTGGACATTCCGATTTCCAACTGCATCAACTCGGGAATTCGCCGGATTTACGTGCTGACGCAGTTTAATTCCACCTCGCTGCACCGCCATTTGTCACAGACCTACAAGTTCGACCAGTTTTCCGCAGGCTTTGTGGAGGTTTTGGCCGCGCAACAAACACTGACAGACAGTTCGTGGTATCAGGGTACGGCCGACGCAGTGCGGAAAAACTTGGTGCACTTCATGAATCACGAGTGGGACTACCTCTTGATTCTCAGCGGCGATCAGTTGTATCGAATGGATTTCCGGGAACTGCTGAATCATCACATTGAGTCCCATGCTGATGTGACTCTCGGTGTAGTGGCTGTGCCGAAAGAGGAGTCTTTTCACTTCGGGGTGTTGCAAGTGACGGAGGATTGGCGGATCCATCGGTTTGTCGAGAAGCCCAAAGATCCTGCCGTGCAGGATTCTTTGAAGTTGGACCGGGCATGGCAGGAACGGCTAGGGTTGCAGCAGCCGGGCGAGGTTGTGCTGGCATCGATGGGGATCTACGTGTTTAATCGCGACATGATCCGTCGGGCATTGGATAATGCCCTGGTCGATTTTGGTAAAGAGGTCATCCCTGCCATGATCAGCCAGTGCCGGGTTTATGCCTTTTTGCACAGGGGTTATTGGGAGGACATTGGAACCATTCGGGCTTTCTTTGAGGCCAACTTGGACCTGACCACCGAATTGCCGCGATTCAACTTTTTCGACATGACGGCTCCGATCTTCAGCCGCCCCCGTTTTCTGCCGGCTTCCAAGCTGAACAGCGCCCATGTGGATCATGCGGTTGTGGCAGACGGTTGCATCATCGATCACTCTCGGATTTCCCACAGTGTCGTCGGTATGCGTAGCATTATTGCGGAGGGCTGCGAGTTGCGTCGGGTGGTGTTGCTGGGTTGCGATTATTACGAATCAGCTGAGTCCGTTCGTGCCCACGAACAGTCGGGTCTGCCGCGGATTGGGATCGGTAGGAATACGCGTATTGAGAACGCGATTATTGATAAAAATGCCCGGATTGGAGAAAATGTGGTCGTCTCCCCAGCTGGTAAACCGATGAACTTCGATCATGAGCTTTACTACATCCGGGATGGCATTGTGGTGATACCCAAAGACGCTGTGATCCCGCATGGCACGGTCATTTGAGCGGCCCAGTTTGGCTAGATGGCGGGCGATGGACTCGGACCTCGACCGTAGCTGTGGCTGCACTGGTTCGGGCTGACGGCTCTCTCCGGTTTAGGACATTCGCCAAATCTGCCAGAAACGCGTCCACGTCTTCCGGAGTGGTATCCCAGCTACACATCAATCTGGATTCACCGGGCGAGACAACTCCGGTGTAGAAATGCCAGCCCATTTGGTGCATTTGTTCCGCCACGCCGTCGGGGAAACGGACAAAGACGGCATTTGACTCGACCGGGTGACAGATTGCAACCCCTGGCAGGCTCTTCAGGCCTTCGGCCAGTCGCTGCGCCATCGCATTGCTATGTCGGGCATTGCGTAGCCAGGTATCGTTCTTTAAGAGCCCCAACCAGGGGGCAGACAAAAAACGCATTTTGGAGGCCAGTTGCCCGCCCTGCTTGCAGCGATAATCGAATTCCTGGGCTACGCGGCGGTCAAAAAACACGACTGCTTCTCCGACTGCCAACCCGTTTTTCGTGCCGCCAAAGCAAAGGACGTCCACGCCCAGTTTCCACGTGATGTCTGCCGGACGCACTCCCAGATGCGCCACTGCATTGGCGAAGCGTGCCCCGTCCATGTGGATGCGAAGCCCGTGACGCCGGGCCGTTTCACAGAGTTGTTCGAGTTCCCGGACACTGTAGGCGGTGCCCAGCTCGGTGACCTGGGTCAAACTCAGCGCGCGCGGTTTTGGATAATGAATATCGGCCCGGCGCGACACGGCCCATTGGACCGCTTCCGGCAACACCTTGCCGTGCGGACCGGGCAGCAGAAGGATCTTGCTTCCGTTGGCGAAAAACTCCGGCGCACCACATTCGGAGGTCTCCACATGGGCCAATTCATGGCAGAGGATGCTGTGGTATGGTTGACAAAGCGTGGCCAGCGCCAGCGAATTGGCAGAGGTGCCGTTGAACACAAAAAAGACCTCGCAATCGGTTTCGAACAGTTCCCGAAGACGATCCGAGACGAGCGCTGTCCAACGGTCCTCCCCGTAACTAGGTTCATGCCCCTGATTTGCATGGGCCATGGCTTCCCAAGCTTCCGGGCAAACGCCGGCGTAGTTGTCGCTGGCGAATTGACGAAAACGCCTCGGATGGCTTTCGAGCTGTTGATTCGTCATAGGGCGGGTTTTAACCGGACGAATGCGCAGAGGAACAGTCGGGTTGCATCGAGGTGTTGCGGGAAGGCCTTCAGGAAAAGCAAATTAAGTGGATTTGGCTTTTCTCGTGGGCGCCGATTCGGCGCTGAACGGCGTTTCAGCTCGCAGGAGCGCCTGAATGGCTTGGCCCGGGTCGGCCTTGCGGCCGGCAAGTTCCGCTCCACCGGACTTTTCCTGCTTAGCCGTCGCAGCCTTGCACGGCACGCGTGCGAGGCTTGGGCAGCTTTGAGCGTGGTTAACTAGCGTTGGGAGTAGAAGGAGTGTTTCCTGGCGATGTCGAAGGAGCCGGCCAGACGAGACGGGCTTGTCGGAGCATGTGGTAAATGTGATCCTTCAGCTTGGCCCGGCGCATCTTGAGCTCTTCCAACTCCTGATCTGTTGCGTAGTCAATCTCTTCCTCAATCCGGTAAACTGCGTCATCGAGACGATGGTATTCGTCGTACATTTTTCGGAAGTGCTCGTCACTACCCTTCAGGTAGCGGATGGTGTCGCGGTATTCCGGGAACTCCTTGAGGATCGGATGGTGCAGGTCCATGGTACATCATCTCCGCTGCGGACCGAACGTTTGAGTGTATGTTACGCCGTTTTTACATTAAGACAAGCCGCATGCTAGGAGGTTCAATCAGTAAGTTTTCTTTTTCATTTTTGCCGCATGGGACCGCGGATCCGGCATTTGATCTGCTGGTTGCGGCCTTGTTGATACAGATCTTTCGGAATGGCTCCCGGTGGTTTTCCGGCGGTGGCACCCCAAGAAGCGTTTGGCAGGCGCAGTGGCCTAACACTGGATGGTTTGGGTGGGGCGGTGGATTTCCGAGCGCGGGTTTAATACGAGCACGCCAGCCAGTAGCCGGCTTGGAAGTCAGGATTGGTGGGTCTTTTGGATGCACGGAAAGATCTGCCATGGTTGGACCGTGCCGTTTTTACTCTTGGATTGCCGGGAAAGCTTGTATGGCCTTGAATGGAGTCATGTTGGCGAAACGAGTCATACCGTGCCTCGATGTGCACAACGGTCAGGTGACACGCGGGGTTCGGTTTGGTCGGGCCGAAGCAGGCGAGTTGCGCGAGGTGGGCGATCCGGTCCAGCTGGCCTTGCGGTACAATGAACAGGGTGCGGATGAGATGGTGTTTTACGACATTACCGCCAGTGCTGAGGGTCGGGCTGCCATGGTGGAAGTCATTGAGCGCACGGCAGACCAGTGTTTCATGCCTCTGACGGTGGGGGGTGGCATTCGCACGGTGGAAGATATGCAAATGATGCTGCGGGCCGGTGCGGATAAGGTCAGCATCAACACGGCGGCATTGGCGAACCCAGATTTGATCCGGGCCGGAGCGGAGAAATTTGGGAGTCAATGCATTGTGGTTTCCATCGACTGCAAGCGGGTGGGCCCGGATCGGTGGCAGGTCTTCTCTCATGGCGGTCGCCAACCGACCCCATGGGAGACTGTTGCGTGGGCCTGCGAGGCTGTCCGATTGGGGGCCGGCGAGATTGTGTTGAATAGTATCGATGCAGACGGCACACGGGCAGGTTACGATCTCGAAATCACGCGTCGAGTGAGTGAGGCTGTGGGAGTGCCCGTTGTTGCCAGCGGGGGAGCGGGTTCTTTGGAGCATTTGGCGCAGGTCTTGGTAGAAGGTCGGGCGGATGCTGTCCTGGCCGCCAGCATTTTCCACTACGGGGACTATACAGTGGAACAGGTCAAACGGTTTCTTGCAGCGCGGGGGATTCCGGTTCGACTGGAGCCTGACACGCTCGTTCTTGACGGTTCATGGAGGCGCTCGGAGACCCGGCGTGCCTGACCCGCTCGATGTGCGGTCGGCTGCCATTGCAATGGACCCGTGCCGGCGGTCAAAGCAACCTATTCCGAGGTTGAATCCTCACGGGATTTCCAACTGCCACGTGGTGTGGAGGTACATCACGGGTCACAACAGCGCCGGCACCGATGACCGCGCCGTCTCCGATGGTGACGCCCTTGAGGATAATGGCCCGTGCTCCCACAAACACGTTTCGGCCCAAGGTGACCGGTTGCGCATGTTCCGGCCCGGCTAGAGTCCAGATGCCCTCCGAATTTGCCACGTGAAAGTCTGTGTCGAAGATCATGGCTTCCGCTCCGATCAGCGTGCCTTCGCCTACTACGATGGATCGAGCCGCGCACAGGACGGCTGCGCTCAGACCACTCCGGGGCCCGAGCCAGATTTCGGCGCCTGGGAAGAGCGTGCGGATTGTGGCTGGTCGGCTGCAACCCAGTGGATTGCTGCGAAGGGAACTGTTCAAACAGACGCCTTCGCCCAGCACAATGCGCGAACCCGGGGCGCGAGCCAAACAGGGCCGGCCCCGGAAAGACACTCGAGGGCTTAGTTCAATGCCTCGAAATCTGGCCTCTTGCTTCCAGATACATTCGCCGATCCACCAGCCGGCCTTTTGTAGAATCCTTGCCAGAGGTCGGAAGATCCAGCCACCCATAGCTTCATTCTTCGGCCCCGGAGTTTTAGGGCAAGTAGGGAGCGTTGCTTCCCGCATGGTTTTACTCATCCAGTTCAAGCGCTGTCAGGTGCGCTGTTGTGTTCGATCCATGAGAGCCCATGCAGAGCGCTGCGGCAGAAGGTCCAAGCGGCTGCTGCATCAAACAACCGCTGAATCCGATGTGTCAGATTGGCGCATCCTCATCCGCCCGCACAAAATGGAGGAACAACTCGTTACCCCGCCGTCGCTGGGCCACGCGTCGGAATTGTTTGGCCTTCTCGAGCTGATCGAATCCCTCACCCTCGGCGATCGTAGGTGCGGCGCGGCCGCCCACAATGTAGGGGCAGACGGTGAGGAATAGCTCATCCACCAGGCCGGCGCGAATCAGGCTGTCATTGAGCTGGCCGCCGCCCTCACAAACCAGTCTTTGCACCCGCCACTCCTGACGCAGTCTCTGCAAGGTCGGGAGCCAATCAATTTCCATACGGCCGCACACCCACACGGCGTCGGCTACCGAGCGCAGCTTTTTTAAACGCCAAGTCGGGGCACGTTCCGTCGTGAGCACCAGGATCGGGGAAAACCGCTTCCGGAACAGGTGGGCTTGCGGTGTCAAGGAACCGGAGCCGGTGACGACGATGCGCAGATTGTATTCCGCCAGGCCCTGCTGCATGCGCCATTGTCGGAATCGGCGTGGACCGGGACCAAGATCTACGGCTCCGGATTGAATCGTTCGCGCACCAGCCACGACCGCGTCTGCAGTGGCCCGCAACGCCAGCAGGTATTCATGGTCCAACCTGCTGCCGAACGTGGCAATGCGCTGGTCAGCCGTGGCGATTTTGCCATCGGCGGTCATGGCCATGTTCACGATGACCAGTGGGCGCGACCTTGGGATTGGCTGTTGCGGGCGTGGCCAGCGGCTCAGGCTCATAAGATCAACATGGCATCCCCGTAGCTGAAGAATCGGTAGCGTCTTTGAATAGCTTCCGCATAGGTTTTCAAGATTAATTCGCGCCCCCTCATCTCTCCCGGAGCGGCGAACGCGCTCACCAGCATCAGCAGGGTGGAGCCGGGCAAATGAAAATTCGTTAACAAAGCGCCGACCACACGGAAGTGGTAGGGGGGATAGATGAACAGACGAGTGCGCCCGCGTGTGGCGCGGATTTGGCCTTCATGCCATGCAGCCACCGTTTCGAGCACGCGCACTGTAGTGGTGCCCACGGCGATGATGCGACGCTGCTCTGCCCGTGCCCGTTCAATCGCTTGGGCGGTGGACTCGGGCAGGTCGAAGCGTTCTTCATGCATCACGTGATCTTCCACCGAACTGACCCGAATCGGGGCAAAGGTGCCCAGACCCACGTGGAGGGTAACGAAGCAAGTTTCGACGCCCTGCGCGCGAAGGGTTTGTAGGAGTTCCGGTGTGAAGTGCAGTCCGGCCGTGGGCGCGGCTGCCGAACCTGGTACGCGGGCATAGACTGTCTGGTAACGCTCGCGGTCTAGAGAGTCCTCCGCGCCGTCGCTTCGTTCAATGTAGGGCGGCAAGGGCACGAGTCCCAAACGATCCAGCTCATTTAAGACATCGGGCGTGCCTCGAAACCGGATTCGATGCTCAAATCCGTCGCCTTTCTCAATGACCTCAGCTTCAATGGAGGTGATTTGGCCGTGACGATCCATGAGAACGATTCGTGTGCCGCGCCGTGCCCGCTTGGCCGGGCGCAGCAGAGCCAACCAGAGGTTGGTTTCGAGCTGCTCCAGCAAGAGCAGCTCAAAACGTCCTCCTGTACGGGCGTTTTGCCCGGTTAAGCGGGCGGGGATGACCCGACTGTCATTCAGAACTAACACGTCGCCCGCGCGCAGGTAGGCCGGTAGATCAGAAAACTGACGATGTTCGCACACACCGCTGGTCCGATGAAGGACCAGCAGTCGAGAGGCGTCCCTTCGGAGGGCCGGACTTTGGGCGATTAACTCCGGTGGCAAGTCGTAGTGGAAATCCTCCACACGCATCGGCCCGCCATGCTAACTCGGAGTCGGCTGGAAGCAAAAGCCCGGAACGGCGAAGCCCGCTTTTTGTGGGACCGCAGTGGACGGAGAACCAAAGACCCGTCGGCATGCAGGTGGCCGGGCACGGATGCACGAGCGAAAAGATCAAAATGCAGCCCGTCGAAGGGCGATGCCCCGGTGGAACCTGCAGCTCCTGGGTGGTTGTGGGGCCGGAAGCCCGACGTATGATCAAGCGGCCACAGGTTGCTCCTTCATGATCCAATCATAGCCTTTGGCTTCCAATTCCAGCGCCAATTGGCGATCCCCGGATCGAACGATGCGGCCGTCCACCAGGACATGCACATAGTCTGGAATGATATAGTTGAGCAAGCGCTGGTAATGCGTGATCACCAGTTGTGCGTTGTCAGGACGTTTCAGCTTGTTGACGCCATTGGCGACCACCTTCAAGGCGTCAATGTCCAGACCGGAGTCCGTTTCATCTAAAATCGCCAGCTTGGGCTCGAGCACCGCCATTTGGAAGATTTCCGCCCGCTTCTTTTCTCCGCCGGAGAAACCTTCGTTGACGGATCGCTTCAATAATTCCTCGGGCAGTTCCAAAAGTCGCACCTTTTCCTTCACCAAACTGAGGAACTCCATGGCATCCAGTTCGGGCAACCCGCGGTGCTTCCGAATCTCGTTTAGAGCGGCTTTCAGGAAGTACGTGCTGTTTACGCCGGGAATCTCCACGGGATACTGGAAAGCCAGGAAGAGACCTTCCCGGGCGCGTTCTTCTGGATCCATCTCCAACAAGTTGCGTCCGCAATACCGGACCTCGCCTCGATGAATTTCATACCCTTCTCGGCCGGCTAGAATGGCAGCAAGAGTGCTTTTGCCGCTGCCGTTCGGGCCCATGATGGCGTGCACCTGACCGGGGTAAATGGCCAGATTCACGCCCTTGAGGATCTGCCGACCCTCCACACCAGCGCTCAGGTCTAGGATCTCGAGTATCGGTTCTCCAGCCATGATTCTTTTGTCCATCTGGGGTCCCCCCACCTCGGACGCAACACATTTGCCCGAGATAGGGGCAGACCGGCTCCATTGTTTTGATTCGTTCGAGCTTCGCTGCACCTGCCGTTCCGGGAGCCTTCCCGGCCGCATGCAGGGCAATTATTTTGGCACAATTGCGTGTCTGCTGCAAATCACCTTGCAGAGCATGTGCTCTGGATCAAGGGCTCTTAATAACCGAGGCAGATTCCTTGCCAACCTCCTCTGCGGCAGGGCGCGCGAGAGCCACCGCAACGGACTTTGCCGGGCCTGAACCTGTGCTTGCTTCTAATGAAGCGCCAACGACTTTTTTAGCGGCCGACAAGTGACCTTTGCCAATCGAACAACCATTAAACGCTTGGACGCGGGCTCCGTCCGCGCACGGCTTCGGACGGGGTCTCAGGTTGTAAAGCAGATTCTTCCAATGATCTCCTCGTCGGTAGCTGGTACCCAACGCGCCGCTGGGATCATAGCCGCAGTGCACCATGCAGTTTTCGCAACGGGGGTCGCGCGCAATCCCATTGACAACACCGTACTTGTCCCAATCGACCTTTGCCAACATCTCGGCATAGCTGGGATAATGCGCGTCAGTGATGAGGTAACACGGCGCCTTCCAACCCTTAATGTTGTAGGTGGGAATAGCCCATGCCGTGCAGGTCAGGTCGCGGAGACCGGCCAAAAATTCCTGATAGACTGGTGTGCCCAGCAGGTTAAATTGCCGGCCCCAGTCGAGGATGCGGGCGAATTTTTGGCGGGTCGCATCTCTGGTAAGGAAGAATTCCTTGGGATCTTTGCCCAAGCGGCGGATCATGTCTTTCTTGGCCGCATCATAGTCATAACCGGGGGAAATCGTGTGCCCGTCTACGCCCAGCCACGAAAAGAAACGAAACATGTCCTCGATTTCCTGCACGTCCGTCTCCCGATACACGGTAGTGTTGGTGGCCACTTGAAAGCCGAGGCGTTTGGCCAATCGAATGGCCGCCACGCATTCCCGAAACACACCCTCGCGTTCTACGATTAAGTCATGCGTATATTCCAGCCCATCAATATGCACGTTCCAATAGAACCATTGTGTGGGTCGGATCACGGGGCGGCCATCTCGTTTTCCCTTTCGAATCGCCTCGAGCTGTGCCGACGTGATGAGGCCGTCCTTCACCATCTCGTGGAGCCGGGCGTCGAGTTCGGGTCTGTACATGGCAGCCAGGTAATCGCACAGTTTCCGACGCATGAACACCCCGTTCGTGCACAGATACACGATCCGCCCTTGCTCGAGCAGCCCCTGCACCAATTCTTCGATCTGCGGATAAATGAGAGGCTCACCGCCACAAATGGATACCATGGGGGCGTCACATTCTTGAGCTGCCGCCAGGCAACGGTCCAGAGGCACCATGTCCTTGAGGCTGGTGGAGTATTCCCGAATCCGACCGCAGCCGGTGCAGGTCAAGTTGCAGGTGTGCAGCGGTTCTAATTGCAGGACCATTGCGAACTTCGGCGTGCGCCGAAGTTTGTGCTTTAAGATGTGGCCGGCGATCTTAAGGGTTAAGGCGAAAGGAAAACGCATGGGATTTCAAATGACGGGCTTTACCGGGCTGGTGACCGACGGATGGGGTGCGAATGAATCCGTTTTCGCCGGGGGCGCGGCTTGAATGAACCAGAGAGGAGAGATTGGCACGTTGGCATTAAATCCACCACAGCCGGTCCCTCCACACGCCGCCACCAGCAGAATAAACAGCGTAACAGTTCTGGCGATGGCCTTGTGTTTCACGCGCACGCAACTATAGAGCCGGATCAGCCCGCTGCAACTGTGAATTTTACCAATCGCCTCGCTCCAACGCTGCTCCACCTCCAAGATTCTGCCGATGCGGACCATTTGACTTCCCGAAAGGGACCGTCGCTAAACACAATTGCCACGCACTCAATCACCTGACCAGAGCCATTTCCGAGCGGTGTTTTATAAACCCAGCGTCGGATTTCCAGATTCCAGTTGCTTTTTCCCTGCCTCGCTCTGCTTGATGGTGGGGATGTCAACCGAAGATGCCTTTGATCGCGAACCGACGCCGGCCACGGAGGAAGGGGCCAGCCGAACCCGTTCACTTGCGCGCGGCCGTCGGCGCGGACGCGGGCGAGGTGGTGTGCGTGACCGGGCCGCCGGGCCTGACCGCGTCGAAACGCAGGATTCCGGCGCGCACCTTGCCTCAGATGAGCCGGCTGGCACAAAGCCGGACGCATCGGACATTCCCGAGGCGGATTCCGACGCGGCGCGTGTGCCGCAGGCGGCTCCTGAGCCGGTTAAGCCGGAAACGGGATCCCGCCTCGTTTCTCGTAAGCCGGCTGGGCGTGTCGATCCCGCAACGCTTGCATCCGAAGGCAGCGATGCGACGGCCGCGCCACTGATTTCGGATCAAAGGCGAGCCCTGGATGAGGCTTTACGCCGGCTGCAAGACGTGGTGGTCGCTCTCAAGGAAATCACCGAAGACCTTGAGGAGGCAGCCGAGCTTTTGGATCTGGCTGCCGAATATAAGGAGGAGATGAATCGGGAAATTGATCGTTTGAACCGACTCTTAAACCAGTTGCAGCGACCACGCGAGGGGCAACGAGCAGGTGGCCCCAGGTGAAGGGCCCCAGACCGGTTCTTGGTTGGATCCCATCGGGTGTGGCGTCCGTCGGGTATGGCTTGGGTTGTGATTTGGGGTGTGCCCAAGAGTGGTCCAGTCATGGGGAAATTGGTAAATAAAATGGGCGCTCATGGTAGGGGAGTTTCTGCTCCTCAGCACGGGGTGGTGTCGTGATTCCAACGTTTGTTGCTGGCAGCATGCGACTTGCACAAGGAGGTCGGGCGGGCTAATTAGCGTGCGGCCAATGAGTGGATCCATATGCCCCATTGGAATGAGGGCAGCGGTTGGCTTCTAGCGGGATGGAAGCCACATCGGTGATTGGGAGGGATCCGACATGATGCTGAATCGTGCCAACAACTTTAGGGCGTGTCATTCTACCTCTCGGGCTGGTTCTCTGGCGCCGTTCGGAGTTGGGCTGGCATTGTTGGGTTTGACCTTGGTGGTTTTGGTCGCCTTGGCCGTCGTGGGGCTTCAAACAGGACCCCGTCATGCGTTACCAGTGCTGGGAACAATACAGGACTTTGTTTTGACCAACCAACACGGGCAACGAATCACATTGACCGAGTTGCGCGGCCGCGTCTGGGCAGCAGACATCATTTTTACCCGTTGCGCCGGCCCTTGCCCTGAAATGACCCGTCGGATGAAGGCCTTACAGGACGCCCTGCCCTCCCGCAGTCGGATCCTTCTCGTGACACTGACGACCGATCCCCTCCATGACAGTCCGGAAGTATTGCGGCGTTATGGCGAACGCTTCGGAGCAAACTTTCAGCATTGGTGGTTCCTGACGGGTGCGCCGGATCAAATCGCCCGTCTAGCTGTTGATGGGTTGAAGTTAACAGCACTGGAGATACCGGAGTCGCAGCGGACCAACCCGGCCGATCTTTTCATTCATAGCACTACCTTTGTTGTTGTGGATGCACAAGGTCGATTGCGGGCCAGTTTTGAGGCCGTGGGCGAAGATGTTTCATTCGAGCCGGTGAAGCGCCGGATACTGGGCGTGCTCCGACGATTGGAACGGGAAGCTACGAATTCGCCCTCCTGATGAAGATGGAAGGCCCATGACTGTCCAGGACTTGCCAGCCTTCAATGCTTTCCTTAACGGCACCAGTGCCCTTCTGGTCTGTACGGGCTTGATGCTCATTCGGCGAGGTCATGCTACGGCCCACCGCTATTGCATGACTGCGGCGGTGGTGGTTTCGGGCCTCTTTCTGGTCAGTTACCTCTATTACCACGCACATGCAGGCCGAACTGTTTTTCGTGAGCCGGCCGAATTTCGTCCGGTTTACCTTATTATTCTGTTCACTCACACGGTATTGGCCGTGGCCATTGTTCCCATGGTGTTGACCACGGTTGTGCTGGCCTGGCGCAGGCATTGGGAACGGCACCGGCGCTGGGCTCGCTGGACGTGGCCTCTCTGGCTATATGTATCAGTCACTGGGGTCCTGATCTACTTGTTGCTTTATCACATCTTCCCGCAAAACCCGGTTTCATGAGAAAGTAGGTTTGTCCGCGGGTATTACTCTCTCCGACGAGTGCCAGATGTAACGGGCTAACAGCACCCGTAAAACGGCGGCCATTGGAATGGCGAGGATGCCGCCAAGCAACCCGCCCAAAAGGGTCGTTCCTGTCATGATGGCTACGATGATGACCATCGGATGCAATCCGACACGCGTGCCGAGGATCCGCGGCTGCAGGACATAACCTTCGATGGCCTGGACAATCGCCACGACACCCAACACCAGCAGCGGATGTTGCCAATCGCCATAGGTGACGAGGGCAAGGATGAGTGCCGTTAGGCAAGTCACAATGGCTCCTAAAAACGGGATAATGGTCAGGATCATCGCCATTGCTCCCAGCAGCACTGCATAGGGCAAGCCAATTAAGGCAAATCCAATGCCGTAAAGCACGCCGTCGCACATGGCCACGAGGACCTGGCCCCGGAAAAAGGCGATCAGATGGTCGTTGACGGATCGGAGTACAAAAACCAATTCGTCCTTCAGTCTTGAATCGCGCAACGGCACGTACTTGGTCCATGTCCCAGCGATCCTGCGCTTTTCGACCAACAAGTAAAAAAGGTAGATGGGAATCAGAGCCAAGGCAGCCACCGCACCAAAGAGAGCGGTGACCCGGGATAGTTGATCGGCCAGCCAAGCACCGACAGCTCGGAGCGCACGGCCCGACCATTCCGTCACGCGCTGGACCGTCTGTGGGTCAAGTTGGTCCAGCCAGTTTGTACCCGGAGGCACGGTCGATTTGGCCGGGGCCCCAGCCTCCTTGTGGATTGCCTCTGGGACAGCGTTGGTATCAGGCGCCACGCGCAGCCAGGGCAAGCCGAACTTTCGGAGCGTCTGTTCCAACAACGCTGGCGGATGCGTGGCCCAATGCTCCAAGTGCGCCTCCAAGCGCGCGACGAACGTGGGCGCATTGCGTACCAATTCGCGTGCTTGGCCTAACAGTTGTGGGACCACACTACCCACCAGCCCGGTTACCATCAGCAACGCCAAAACGAAAACCGCCCCCACTGCCTGCACGCGAGTCATCCCCAAGCGCTCGAGTCGGTCCACGATCGGATCCAACAAGTATGCCAGAGCGCCGGCGACTGCCAGGGGCCATAGCACCGGCGATAGCACGTCTAAGACACGGCCCAGCGCCCACACCAGGGCCGCTAGAAGAAACGCCAAAGTGGCAACACATAACCCAGTCAATGCGGCCCAAATCAACTTTGCTTGAAAAGGTGTGGGCGGAGGCAACATGGTCGAAGACACCGAAGCCCGACCTCAATGGCACCTCAGCTCGAACTCAATCGTGCCGCCGTTTCCGTCGCCCGGCGAACGGCCTTCATTAAAACACCCTGAAAGGCTCCCTCGGCCAGTGCTTGAAGGCCTTCAATGGTTGTGCCGCCCGGGCTGGTGACCATTTCCTTCACCTGCGCCGGATGCAAGCCTTTCTCCTTCATTAATTGAATGGTACCGGCAACCGTTTGTACAGCAAGTTGGAAAGCTATCGGGCGCGGCAGTCCGCAGGCCACGCCGCCGTCTGTGAGTCCCTCCACAAACTGACAAACATAAGCTGGGCCACTTCCACTCAGGCCCGTAACCGCATTCAACAAGGCTTCCGGGACCTCGACCGCCAGTCCGACTGCGGCCAACAGACGTTGCGTAAGACGAATATCCTGAGTGGTGGCGTTTCGGCCGGGACAGAATGCGGAGGCGGCTGCGCCTACCAGGGCTGGTGTGTTGGGCATGACGCGGACGACGCGAGCCCCCGCTGGCAGGCCGCTTTCCAGTCGTTCCAAGCTGACTCCTGCAGCAATGGAAATCAGAACATGCTCCGATGTGAACAAGGGTCGGATTTCCTCCAACACTTCACCAACATGATTGGGTTTGACGGCCAGGACGAGCACACGGGCTTCGGCGATCACCTCCCGGTTCGTTCTCACACTACGGCCACCGGTTTCACGACTAAAAGATTGTCGTGCGTCCGGATTCGGGTCACTGCCCAGTAGCTCCGATGCTTTAACTAAACCCGCCTTAAGAAACCCGCGCGCCAGGGCCGTGGCCATCTGCCCGGTGCCGAGAAAACCTAACGTTCGAGTCGTTGGCATGCCGGTTTTCTACCAGCGGCCTGCTACCGCCGCAAAGGCCAAAAACCGGGTCAGTCCTCCGGCTCCTGGCTAACGTCACGATCCAACGACGATCCGAAAGGCCCAACTTCATGTTCCGGGTGCCCACGGATTATAGGCAGCCGGCCACGACAGCCAGGCAACTGCATCCTCCGTGTGAGATTTGAGGTGAAAGCGGCAAACTTGATAGGGAGTTTGAGAGAGGTTGGTTGAGTGCGCTGCTTGACGCGGGCACTATGCGGGCTTACCTGTGGGAAGAGTGAACAAGGGGCAGCGTGCCTATAGCGCACAAACAGGGTGTTAACAGTCTCAAGCTGGGAACAAACCATGAAGCCTTTCGTGAACCAGCGTGGATTCACATTGATCGAGCTTCTAGTCGTTATAGCAATTATTGCCATTTTGGCAGCGCTGCTGTTGCCGGCTTTGGGGGCCGCTAAGGAAAAGGGTAAGCGGGCCTCCTGCATCAACAACCTGCGCCAATTGGCTGTGGGTGTGAACATGTATGCTATCGACAACGCCGACCGCGTTTTGCAAGCGCGATGGAGTGGCGGTTATTTTGTGCAGAACTGTCTGAATCCGCCGGAGGCGGCTGCAGCGGCCATGGTGGGATTGGTCGTGCAGTCCAACACGGTGTCGGTTTGGACCTGCCCGAACCGTCCCGGCCTACCTGTGTTTGAGCCGCAGTATCCCCAATGGGTCTTGGGCTATCAGTATTTCGGTGGACTGACCAACTGGCTCAATCCTGCCGGAAGTTTTCCCTCGCGCAGTCCGGTGAAAATTGGCACGGCCAAAGGCACTTGGACGTTGGCTGCGGACGCCGTGGGCAAAATCAATGGTACATGGGGCGGGCAGGAGACGGGCCGCGAGTTTGTTTACGCCAACATGCCCCAACACCGGTCCTCGCGCTCAATGGTACCCGTGGGCGGTAACCAAGTGTTTGTGGATGGCTCGGCTCGTTGGATTAAGTTCGAGCGCATGTACTTTTTAACGACTTGGAATACCGGCACTCGAATTTATTACTTTTATCAGGATCCGGATGATTTCGATCCCGTGCTGAAAGCCCGCCTTCCAAGTCTGACTGCCCGGCCTTAAATTTGCTGTCGAGGGAGCTCAACCCCCGGCCGGCCGGGCCAAAGGAAAGCCGAAGGCATTTGAACTGAGAGAATAGACTTTTGCATCTGCATAACCGAAAGGAGCAAACTGCAGATAGCAAGCTGCAGATGGGTCCAGGCGCGATTGCAAGTGTCCGGGCCACAAATGCTAAAAGCCGCCCGTAAGTCGCAACAAGCGGTTCGCAAACTCGTCCGCCCGGGGGCTTCGCAGAGCAGATTGCCTCACATTCCCAGCACGTACGCGAAGATTAACGGCGCGACGATCGTCGCGTCGCTTTCGATCATGAATTTGGGGGTGGCCCGAGCCAGCTTGCCCCAGGTAATCTTTTCATTTGGGACGGCTCCGGAATAACCGCCAAAGCTGGTGGTCGAGTCGCTAATCTGGCAGAAATAACCCCACAACGGGATACCATCCCGCCGAAGGTCCTGGTGCAGCATGGGAACCACGCAGATAGGGAAATCACCCGCGATGCCGCCGCCGATTTGGAAGAATCCCATGCTCCCCAGGCCATTGGGCAGCAGGCGGGCTTGCGCCGTGTACCACTCGGCCAATTGAACCATATATTCGACGCCGCTACGGACCGTGCCGGGGTTGCGCACGTCACCCCGAATCACAGCTGCGGCGTACATGTTGCCCAAGGTTGAATCCTCCCACCCGGGCACGAAGAGTGGCAGATCCAGTTCGGCCGCAGCTACGAGCCAGGAATCCCGCGGATCGATTTCGTAACTATCCTTCAGTCGTCCTGAGCGTAGCAAACGGTAGAAAAACTCATGGGGAAAAAGTCGTTCTCCCTTTCGATCGCACTCGATCCATAACTCTAGCATGGCCTGCTCAATGCGTCGCATGGCCTCCATTTCCGGAATGCACGTGTCGGTTACGCGGTTCAAGTGCCGGTGGAACAGCGATTCTTCATCGGCCGCACTGAGCTCTCGATAGTGTGGCACGCGAACGTAATGATGATGGGCCACCAAATTGAAAACGTCTTCTTCCAGGTTCGCCCCCGTGCAAGAAATGGCGTGCACCTTGCCCTGCCGGATCATTTCGGCCAGCGAAAGGCCGAGCTCGGCAGTGCTCATGGCACCAGCCAAGGTGAGGAACATCTGGCCTCCAGCCTCCAAGTGCTCGCGGTAGGCGCGAGCTGCGTCTCGTAAAGCTCCCGCGTTAAAGTGCCGGAAGTGCCGATCAATGAAGGCCGAGACAGGCCCAAAATGATTTGCATGGTTCATAGTTTGCATCCCTCCGATTCAATGTCCATCGGCCGTTCTCAGCCCATTCAAGGGCGCGCCTTGTGTGTCGCTGCCGATGTCCGGATGACTCCTCGGTTCATCGGGAGCGACTTGCCTCAGCATCATCAACGAAGCCCGTGCGTCAAGCCCCCGGTTTTTTGACGTCTTGCGGACGCTACGTGGCAGCAGCGGCGGAGGACAGACCGGGAATGGCCCCGTACACTTTACCAAACCTGGCTTGGTTTGCCACCATGCGTCCCGAGAAGTTGGGCCGCGCGCCACAAGAGAGTTGCACCATGCTTGTATTCGTTACCGGCAGTGACACAGGGGTTGGAAAAACCGTCGTGAGCATGGCTTGGACGCACTATTTGCACCATGCTGGGCGAAAAGTAGCGGCGCTCAAACCCATTAGCTCCGGCGGCCGGGCTGATGCGCGCCTGCTTTGGGAAGCTGCAGGCAGGAGTTTGCCACTGGATGTGGTGAATCCGTGGTGGTTCCGGCCTGCGATAGCGCCGACCGCAGCCGCGCAGAAATCCGGCACCACGCTTCCACTGGCTCGAGTGGTCGACCATGTCCGAAGGGTTGCGGCCCAGTTCGACATACTTTTAATCGAAGGGGCAGGGGGACTGCTGAGTCCCTTGGGTTCTGACTTTGACAATTTGGATCTCCTGCAAGCTTTGCGGGCCAAAGCGGTTGTGGTCATTCCGAACCGGCTGGGTGCTGTGAATCAACTACGTCTGGTCAAAAACGCCTTGGATCAAGCCGGCGTGCGAGCAGTTCAATATGTGCTCGTAAATCAGCCGCACCGGTCGTCGGCCGTACGAACGCATTCATGCTTGCTAGCTCGTTACCTATCCGACGAGCGCCTGTATATCTTTCCTTTTTTGCGCTCTGGCCTTAACTTGGCCTCGGCACTGCCGCCGATGGTGCGGCGCGTCCTGCAGCGTCTGAGCGAAACAACCGGCGTGATGCCTCTGCAGTCGAATCGCCTGCAGCCCATGTCATGAGACTTCGTGAGGAACCACAGCTCCGTGTCGCTGGTTTGAAGCACCTGTGACCTGGGCCGGCAAAGCCCCGTCTCTTGGCCTCTTTCCCAAGCATCCCGCTTGGCGGAACTGAGGCCAGGGATCGAACCCAGGGTTGGATCTGAATGCTTGTGCGTGCATCTGAGGCCCCGCCTCAAAGGCTGTGACCGACAAGATTGGATTTTACGAGGAAATCCTCGAATCGCACGGACTCCAGTAAGACCCGAGCAGCAGTAAGCTGACGCCCAGAACATATTTGGAACATCGGACCATGCGGAAAGGAAAATGACGGGTCAACATAGCTGCATGCTCGACTGCGTGAAGCGAAAACTTCAACTCAAGAACAATCCTGGGTGTATGCGGATTATAGTTGCGGTAGGATCGAGGCTGCAATGGGGTGTGGAACTCGAGGTCCGTGTCCACCGTCAACCGGAATTGTTTGTCCGCGCTAACATAATAGCGCCGCAGATAGCGGGTGAGCAGTACGGGTTGGCGATGACAAAGAACAAAACGCACCGACTCGTTCAGGCCGTTCGCGTCCCATGCACCGCAGACTGATTGGTACCAGTTCCGTCCATGAATCGCCAGAGGCGCCAAGCCTGAAGACTCCTTCCAGACCACATGACCCCGTTTTTGCTTCTGCTCAAGGATGGGCTGAGCGACGTGACCTTCCAGATCTCCGTACCAGCGGACGCGGACTTTGCGGCGATAAGGCACCCCGCTAACGTGGTCATGGTAGTCGGCCAGATCCATGGTATCGAAGTAAACACTGTTTACGTAGCGAGGTGGATACATCTCTCGGAAACCTGCAGGGTGACGGTGGATCATGGCCAGAGTGTCCGCTAACGAGAGCCCGTGGGGGAGGAACTTTCGCTCGTAACGTGGCAAGAGGACTGAGGCCGTCATGGGGCTATCCGGATTCCCACTATGTTGCCAGCCCGCGATCTTCCAGGCAGCTCACTCGAACATCAGGTGTCAGTTCTCGCAGTCGCTGGGTGAAACGTTCCAAGATTTCGAGCTGGGGGACCTCCACATGAAGGGCGGCTTCCATGTGACCGGCTGATAAGTCATACCTCTTCAGAACTGCGGGAGCTCCGAGCTCAGACAGGATTTGTAATAAATCGCTGGCGCTGAGGGCCACAGCCCCGGGAGCGCTGACCGTAATGTAAAGGTTACCCTGTGCCGGGGAGCGGCGTAGGAGCCCGCGGATTCCGATAAAACCTAAAATGAGCACGAGCGCTACGACGGTAATGAGTGCTTGACCCGCTCCCAGACCGAGGCCAACCGCAATGGTCAGGAAAAGATATGCCAGTTCCTCTGGTTCCTTGATGGGTGTGCGGAACCGAACAATGGACAGAGCGCCTACGAGCCCCAGGGACAACGCCAATGAGGATTTCACAATGCTGATGACCAACGTAGTGGTCACAATAATCGGTAGGAAATTGCGGGCAAAGAGCCTGCGATTGGAAAGAGCATGGCCAAACCGGATGTAAACCTGACCGATGAGCATGGCTAGAATGGCCGCCAGCATTAGACTCAACACGATTTCGGGCAGATTTACCATCATCTCCCGATTCCAGAGCAGGTTTTGAACAGATTCCTCAATGCGCATACGATGCGGGATGTATCATGGATCGGTTTTACTTACGGCGCGAAGAAACCGGTCACGCGACCGGAGTCGTCGCTGGCAAATCTCTTTCTTGTAAGTTGCAGGAAGCATGTGCAGGTGACCCCGAGTGACAAATGACCCTCCTGCTTTGTTTGATTCAAACTGGCGCGACCGCCGAGCAAGGCAAGCACGTGCCCGACCTGAACGACACCGACTTCGCAATCCGGCCTCAGGTAGCGTGCCGTGCCGCAGTTTGCCGAAGTGGATCGCAACGCGCCTTACGCAGAGTCGTTGCAGCGTGAGCTGGATGCACAGGAATACGCGACCTAAATCCACCCTGGTGCGACATCCGGGCCAAAGTAAAGTCTGCGAACGCAGGCTGGATACATCCTCCCCTGTGGGGTGTCCGTTTGCTTGTTGGAAGAAGAAGGGCGTCATAATTGAGGGGGCCCCATGGTGGAGTCGAACGGAGGCGGAGGTGCACGTGGCTCCGATTGCACTGGAGCGAGGTCAGGTCGGTCGGTGGGCGATAGGCCCCTCGGCTGGGCTTCGGGCGCTGGGCCCGAGACAATCCTATTGTTGCCCTCTTCGGCTTCTGGGGGCGGCCTGCCGAAGGGGGTCAACCTGCGTGAGGCGGGGCGCAGATCCTTAGCCACCCCTGCATAAACCTCTCCAAACCGCAGGAGCCCGTCGTGGTTGGTATCCCACGCTTGGAAGAGTAGATCGAAGCCAACTTGAAGCTCCGAAGGTTCCAATATTGCATTTGAGTTGGTATCCAGACGTTGGTGGAGCGGACCAGCGAAGATTCCAAGACCGGACCCTCTGCTCTGGCCGGGCGGACCAAAAGAGAACCCTTCACCGGGGGTGCGACCTTCGGTACTTCCGGCCAATTGATCGCGAATGGACGCTGTGCGCACACGGACGAAGGGCTTAACGGGTTTGACCGGTGCCGGCGTAAAGGGTCCAAATCCACGGCGGGGCAGTAATTCGCCGGCGACCACACGGTCAAAGGCAGCCAACTTTTCAGCGGATTCTTCCTCAACGGCCGGACGAATTGCAGCACTGATTTCATCGACCTGTTGGGCCAGCCGTTCAGGACAGAAGAGCGTCTCCGAAAACTCGCGGAGTCTGGCCAGGTAGAGCTCTCGAAAGGGCGGCACGCGGAACATACGCTCGAGGAAAAGATTTCGTCCCTGCCAGGGATGATGAATGCTGAGTTGATCACGTTGCTCCTGACTGGCCCGTTCGAACTGACCCCAGGAACGATCTTGGTCCCACGGGATAAACTGAAACTGCTGCGTTTTTGGATGCAGATGGAGATACACGTTCTGCCCTGGACCTAGCAGCCCATCGAGGTCGGAGAGATAAACCATGATGGCCATGAACCGGGCAAATTGCGGCAGATCGATGAAGTGAGCGATGCGAGCAGCAAAGGTCGGATCGTCGGCGTAAGTCACCAGACGAGCCAGATCCATGACCCTTTTCTTTTGTTCAGGGAACAAGGGAGTTTTGGGATCGTACACTTGCTGATAAGCCGCCCAATCCGCGCCCAGATCCGCAAAAAGGGCGGATGTGACAGGCTTGAAAAGAGCACCGCGACGCGTCCCGAAATGGCGCAGCAAAAAATGACGGTCTACTGCTTCCGTCATAGAATATAAGCCGAGATACTGACGATCATGATAACCGGGCACAGTCAGATACACTCTGGCATATGTCGTCCGCGGCGCAGCCACACCCGCGTCTCGATAGAGACGATAGGCCAGCACTTCGTTCATATAGCTGGCGTGGGTGATCTGATTTTGAAGATTGAGAGTTTCTATATCATCCAATCGCTAACGAGGATTAAACCGGTTGAGCTGGACCTTGAACGAGCGTTTCAGCGAACCTCGGGCTTCGAGAAAGGTGCCGTTGCCCTTGTAGCGAAGACCCACATCATGGAATTGGTACCCGTTGAGCTCCAGGTCGGCGCGGACGTAGGGGAAATCAATCCCGAATGCGGCTGCAATGCCATTGCGTCGACCCTCGGGGCCTAGAAGCAGCGCCGTGATGCCAACCGCGACTAGATTGGGCATGGCTTCCAAAGCTGCGCGCATTCGGTCAGCGTCCCAAGTTTGGCCCTGCGTCGCTGGGGCATCGGTCAACCACCGCTCTGCATATGCGTTCCATTCGGCCGGCGAGATGCTGCCGTCGCGATTGCGATCGGCCTGACTCATCCAGAGAGAAGCCAGCGCGCGAGCCGCGACTGAGGCGCTTGGATCCTGCCGGCCACCCGGTGCATGTGGTCCAAACGGGAATCTATCCGCAGCATTGGCTGGTTGGAGGGCTCCCCACTGCTCCGGCTCCAGCCGCAGATGAACCTTCCATACCCGGGTCATCTGGTAGAGTAGGTCCGCGTTTAAGTGTGCGGGTTCAGCAGGGGCAGGCAACGTTCGCTGCAACGCTCCCACCGCAACCCACACCGTCACAAGGAATAACAACCCAATGCTCAAGGCGGCGACGCCCGCGATGATTTCGTGTAGCCCATGAATGGATTCAAGAGATAGTCTGCGCATCTTTCTGGGCCAGAAGGGGTGATTCACCTCTTTGCGGCAAGGCCGGCCAAAGTCGGAAACTCTTGAGAACTTTCCCGAGGATGGCTTCACGGCTTACGACTGCATGGATGGATTGGGTTTCCGAAATCGAACGGTTGTCGCCTAACAGGGCATAATGACCCGGACGAAGTCGTCCGGGTGCAAGACAGAGGTTGCCGGCGAACCGTGGATACGACTCGGGTACGGGGTTGCCATTGATGTAGAGCTGCCCCATGAATACGGCCACACGCTCGCCCGGTAGTCCGACGATCCGTTTAACAATCCAATCTTCGCCCCAACAAGCCACGACCAGTTCCCCGCGCCGAGGCGGTCGGTTCTGATAGGCTCGGAGTTCAATTAACAAAAGGTCGCCACTCCGCAGTGTTGGGTTCATGCTGTTGCCTTGCACCCACCCCAGCCTGTAGTACGAGCGTGCGATGCCCAGCCCGAGACACGTGAGCAGGGCCAAAGCGAGCCCTATGCCCCGTCGACTCTTTGAGACAACTCCAACTTTGTGTTTAAAGCTTGTTCTCATGTGGCAGGGGAGCGGAATCCGATGGGACCCATGCCGTGCAGGATGGCGCGCGGGTTGGCACCGCGGCTGAATGAATTTGCGGTTCGGGCGAAATAAAGACCGCGATTCGCAGAACTTCTGAGTATCGGCCGGTCATGCGCCCGATTGCCAGGGCGTCATCGAGGAAATCTGTTATGAGTCGGTCTGATGCACGCCGGCCGGCCGCTTGAAGATACAATTCGAGCCATCGGTCGAGGCGACCCGCATGTTTCAGAGCGAAGAACAGCGGACGCAGGATCTCTGCTTCAAGGCCCGTTCCATGAAATTCAACCAGGGCCTCTTCAAGCTGTTCGATGGCCTGTGCAAGTTGCTCATCAGCAGGTTGGATCTGATTCGGGTCTCCGGAAGCTCGCAGCAACAAGGCCCTGGCCATACGGTGCTGGGCTTCTGCGATTTGCTCGTGCGCCAAGGCTCGCAATTCAGCACGTAACCGGTCCACTTCGGAAAAGGAGTTCCAAACGACGAGGTCCTCTTTACAAGCCGCCCGAGCATCATAGAACAGGTTGGGGAACGTCCCGCAGACCGCTCCCAGTATGAAACCAAGGACGGCGCCCCCAACGAGGCCGCAGACCATCGGCATTCGCCCAAGGCTAGACTGCTGCGGGGCGCGCTGCGCTCCCGCGGGAATGTTTTCCTCTTTGCTCACACCCTTTCACGCGTAAAACGGGCGCGAAATCCGCCACGGTTTTTATTTCCGCGGGCCGCTTGACGGTTCAAGCCTCGCCAGTCATGTTTCCAAACGTGGGCACGGTCACGGAACTGCTGCAGGCCATGCAGCGCGGTGAACCCGATGCCGCCGACCGGCTCCTGGCCCTGGTTTACCGGGAACTCCGAGAGATGGCGGCACTTCTAATGGCTCGGGAATCTCCGGGTCACACCCTGCAGCCGACAGCGTTGGTACATGAGGCTTGGCTGCGCATGACGGGCCGGTCCTTGGAGCCACTGAGCGGACGGGCTCATTTCTTTGGGATTGCCGCCGAGGTCATGCGACGAATCTTGGTAGAGTCAGCGCGACGACGACGTGCCCTAAAGCGCGGTGGCGGCGCCGAGCACATCGAGTTACAGGAATCCAGTGCCGTGCAATGGGGAACCTCTGAAGAGGTGCTGGCCGTGCACGAGGCTCTAGACCAGCTTGCCGCGGAGGACCCAATGTCCGCCGAGCTGGTCAAATTGCGTTATTTTGCAGGCTTCACCATGGAAGAAGCCGCTGCGGTGTTGGGCCTCTCAGTCCGCACGGCCGAAAGACGATGGGCCTACGCGCGGGCTTGGTTGCGGCGTCGAATCCGGCCCGAGGACTGAACTTCCGACAGGGCTGGAGCCACATACTATTAGAAGTGCCCTTGCTCAGTGCGGGTGATCTCTTCAAAGGAAGGCGCTTCCCAGATATGAAGCTCACCACGCATGTTGCAAGCCGCCAGTACATTGCCGTCCGGGGAGAAGGCGGTGCTGACAAAAATGGATCCTGAACCTGCCAGCGTCAGTAACTCTTGTAAACTTTCGGCGTCCCAGAGTTTCACAGCTTCGTTGCCGTTACTGCCGATGACCACCCGTCGGCCATCGGGAGAGAAGGCTACAGAATGGGCTCCTTGCAGGAAACCATGAAACACTGCGGAGTGCACGCGTTCGCGCCGGTCCCATAGCACACCTGAGCCTTGCAGGCTGACCATGGCCAGCCATCGCGCATCGGGGGAAACGGTTAATGCGGTGATCTCCGGAAGTGGTGTTGGAATCATCTCTTCTGTGCCCGTGTCCACGTTGCGCATGCAAACGCTGTTTTCTGCTTCCATTGTGACCAACCAGATCCCGTCGGTGAAGACAGGGAACTGACCCAGGCGAGATAGACGCGCGCCTTGCCAGGCCGAAGAGGCCTCAAGGGTGTTGCAGTCCCATGTACGATAAATACCTTCGCGCGGTTCATACGTGATCAGTTGGTTACCGCCTGCTACAAAGCCCACTGGCCATTGAGAACCGCTTTCAGTGCCCATGGTCCGACTTGTTTTGTCACGGAGAGACCAGATCTGAAGGGACCCTTGTGCGCCGAGAAGGGCCAGCCATCGCGCGTCCGGCGAGAAGCAGGCCCGTAGGGGCCGATTGACCCCGGTATCCAGCACCAATTCGTTTGCCTGAAACCTTGGGCCGAACCACCGCGTCACACGTCCTTTTTCGTCCAAAGTCAGGATGGCAGATCCGTTCGTCGTGAAGGACCAGCTCTGGACCTTGACCGGTAACACATGATGGGTTGACGGCGACCGCCCGACAGCAGTGTCCCAGACGCATACCTCGCCATCCTTGGCGCCGCTGATCAACGTCGTTTGATCCGGTACCAGGACTAGACTCCATACCTCCAAACGATGTCCCCGCAGCATGCTCGAGGGCTGGATCACGGGGATGTGGGCCGAATGGTCCTCAGGCATCAGACCTACCGAAGGTGAGTCCGATGTCCCAGCACTCCGAGCAGCGACCCCTGCTGATAATGAGGTTAGGTCCCATAGATGAATAGTTTGATCAGCGCTCGCAGAAGCCAGCTTGCGTCCATGTGGCCAGAATCGTAGGGCCCGAACGTACGTGCGGTGTCCTTCCAGTCGACCCACACTCCGACCGGTTTGCGCCTCCCACAACCTCACTTCAGATTCTACGAATCCTCCTGCCGTTGCCAACCATCGGCCGTCAGGGGTCAATGCGAGGGCTGTGACATGTTCCTCGGCCACCGGGTTCGACCACAGTTCTCGGCCCGCGCGCAAGTCCAGCACGCGCACATAGCCGCCTTTCAACGCTTGGGCGGCCAAAGACAGGTCCGGTGTGACAACAGTTCGGCTGCCCAACACATTCCGGCCACTGTTTTCAGGGTAGGGAAACTCTATTCGCAGCATGGGCGTCAAATTCTGAACGGACCAGATTACAAATTCTGTATCGTTCACTCCCGTGAGCAAACGGAGGCCGTCCTCGGCAAAGGCAAGACATGACACAGATCCTCCGACAGAGATGGAACCGATTTCAATGCGGCTCTCATAGTTCCAGATCCGGATCCGCATGCCGGCCTTCATGGGAGGGAACGTGTCGCTGTTCTCTCGCGTGACGAAAGCGATGACCGGACCCGTGGGGGAAAATGCAAAGGGTCCGCCTCCTGCAGGAGGAGCCAACCGAATAAACTCGCGTCGGGCACGCAAATCCCAGAGTGAAAACTCACCATCGGCCTGGCCAATGGCAAGGATTCGGCCATCGTAGGAAATCTCGAGCTGATTCACGCTCCGAGGAAGCCGACACAGCGTAAACAACGCGTCACTCTGGCATAGCTGCCAAAGGTATCGCCATTCCCAACCCCGCAAATCGCGGACCGGATTGGCCGCCCCGGAACGACCTTGTGGCCGGTGCCGATCCAAAAGCTGACGTGCGCGTCCCAAGTTGTGGGCCGCTAGGGCCTGCTGCGCCAAGTTCATATCAGCGGCATAAGCCTGCAGACGCGCTGCATGAGCGCTCGTTTCGGCCTCTTTCCACGCCTGCTCAGCTTCCAGGCGCAGCCATGCCTGTTCCTGTTCCGCGCGCAGCACCCGTTCGTAGGCCCCACTTTTCTCGCGGTACTGCCAGATTGCCAGGCCTAAGCCGACCAGCATGGCGAACGCCGCCGCAGCCGCTGCCCCCGAGACCAGACGATGTCGCCGTATCAGCTTGGCCACTCGATAGGCCACACTGGGGGGACGCGCCTGAACTGGCTCATGGTCGAGGTGCCGCCGGATGTCCCGCGCCAGATCGTACGCAGTGGGGTAACGACGAGCCCGGTCCTTGTCCAAGGCCTTCAGGGCGATCCAGTCCAGATCACCTCGTAAGAGATTGAGAAGTCGGGACGGCTCCGTCCGCCTGTGGCGCGCGATGCAGGTCTGATTATCGGGCGGCAGAGCTCGAAACCGCTTCGACGGGGCGGCAGGCTCCTGCTCGCGCAATAGGCAACGCAGTTGATCGAAACCTGCAATGCGCAGTTGCTTCTCGTCGAAAGGTGTCCGGCTAATCAGCAGCTCGTATAACAAAACCCCGAGGCTGTAGATGTCTGCACGTGTATCGATGTCAGCGTTGCCCATGTCCGCTTGTTCAGGGCTCATGTAGACCGGTGTGCCCAACACAGTTCGCACCTCTGTCACCAGCGTTTTGTCCGTCAGCGGATGATCCAGGGCCTTGGCAATCCCGAAATCTATGACTTTCACCCGAGGCATGCCGTCTTGGACAACGACCAGCACGTTGGACGGCTTGATATCTCGATGGATAATTCCCTTTTGATGCGCGTGTTGGATGGCCTCGCATACCTGGATGAAGAGCTCCAACCGCTCACGAAGGGGGAGCCGGTGCTCGTCGCAATAATCGGTGATTCGCGAGCCCGGCACCAATTCCATAACGAAATATGGTCGGCCCGTAGAGGTTGTCCCGGCATCGAACACACGAGCAATGTTCGGATGCTCCATGAGCGCCAGTGCCTGACGTTCAGACTCGAATCGCGCCAGCACCGCCTTGGAGTCCATCCCCGGCTTGAGCAACTTCAACGCTACACGTCGGCGAACGGGGCGCTCCTGTTCGGCCATAAACACGATTCCCACGCCTCCCTCGCCGATTCTCTGTAACAACTTGTAAGGCCCAATCCGGTCACCGGGCTGATCCACCATAGGCGCCGAAGCCTCGCGCTGCAGTGGTAGGCCCAACTGGGCCACACATTCCATTGCTGGCGTTTCCAGAAAACCGTCCGCTCGGTGATGCCGCAACAAAGCCTCAACCGACGCCCGGAGGACCGGGTCATGTCCACAAGCTGCTGCCAGAAAGGTGGCTCGCGCCTCCGGCGTAGGTTGGTCCAGTGCTTCCAGAAAGATTTCCCGTTCGGTCATGGGATCCACCCACTCTTGCCGTAAGAATCATGCGCCAATTCTGACAACCTTCCGCCAACTTGACAGCATAGCCTGTTGGAGCCGGTGCGTCCACGATGCGGTGCAAGGGCCGAAAATGATGAGCTTGGGCAATCTAACTCTTCATGCGACGGCTTGAAAGAACTTTCGAACTTTGGCCCACTTGCCTTAGGCTTTCCTTTGGGATGAATAACGTGCCGGCAATCAAATTGTTGCCTAGATCCGGCTCTGTGCCCCGGATCTGGCGTCGCGAAGTGGCGCAAATTTTGATTCCAAAAGATGCCCTGGCCCGACGGGTTCGGGCCCTTGCCCGACAAATCCAGAGGGATTATCAAGACCGTGATTTGGTGATGGTTGCAGTGATGAGTGGCACCTTGGTGTTCTTAGCCGATCTGATCCGGCATGTGACCTTACCACTGCGCTTGGATTTCATCGGAGTCTCCAGTTACAAGACGCGCACCCGGCCCGGTCCATTGGTTTTCACCAAGGAATTGGGCTTGGATGTCCGCGGTCGGGATGTGTTGATCGTGGATGACATTCTCGATACGGGGCAAACCCTGGCTCGGGTCTTGCAGAGATTGCAACGGTTGGGACCGCGTAGTCTGCGAACGTGTGTGCTGCTCGAAAAAAAGGCGCGACGCGTGGAATCGGTTCAAGCGGATTACGTCGGCTTTGAGATACCGGACGTCTTCGTAGTGGGTTATGGGCTGGACTACGCGGAGCGATACCGGCACTTACCCTTCGTTGGTGTGTTGCGAGAAGCACTGCTTCGAAGCGGCGCAGCTGCAGCGTCGCCCAGGCCCGTCCAGCCGCGCAAAACAGGTTGAGGCGCCGCCTTGGGCCTTTGCGCATGCCGCACAGAGAAGCTTAGTTGAGTATTATTGGAGAGGCTCGCTGTGTCGTTTCCAGCCAGGCAGTTATTGCAGCACTGTTTCTGCCTCGCAACGAGAGCAGCACACGTCAGTCATGGTCACGGTTGAGCTGGTCCACACAGGGACGGAGTTGTTGACTGGCGCGCGTGAAAACAAACATGCACGTTGGTTGAGCCAACGTCTCAGGCATCTGGGATATACTGTTGTGCGCCATGCAACGGTGCCGGACTCTGCCGAGGCGATCCAAACGGCGGTGGCAGAGGCTTTGGCCCGAGCAGACCTTGTGATGGTCACAGGTGGACTCGGGGCGACTTCCGACGACCGGACGCGGGAGGCACTTGCGTCTTTGACCGGGTGCTCCTTGCGTGAAGATCCGGACCTTTTGCGTGAATTAGAAGCGTTTTATGCAATTCGGGGACGGACGCTTCCTCCGCGCGCCCGCGTGCAGGCGCTTGTCCCCACAGGCGCAATCATCCTCCCGAACCGGTGGGGAACAGCCCCCGGCCTCGCGTGGAAAGTAGATTATCGGCCACTCGGCTCCATTCCTTGTGGGAGCGCTTCACCAGGCGACCAGCCGACGCAAACCCGTTGGTTGGTGCTGCTGCCCGGCCCCACACGGGAGTTGCGCCCGTTATTCGAGGAACATGTGGTTCCATTGTTGCAGAGGGAGCTACCCGTGATGGAGGAATGGATTGACATCACCTTGCGAACGGTCGGCTTACCGGAGTCTGTGGTAGAGGAACGGGTCCTTAAGGTGTTGGGTCCTCTGGAGGGCTCTGCCACGGAGGTCGCTTTCCTCGCCCAGCCGGGACAAGTAGATGTATGCGTCCGGGTTCGGGGCCCGGCTCCCCAAAATCGGCTGGACTGGTTGGAAAATGCAATCGCGAAAGAGTTGGGCCCTGCCGTGTTTGGGCGGGGAGATGTCTCCCTAGAAGCAGTTGTCTTGGAGTTGCTTCGCAGTCGGGGCGAAAGCCTCGCAGTGGCCGAGTCATGCACGGGGGGTCATTTGGCGAATCGTTTAACCAACGTGCCCGGGGCCTCGGCGGCGTTCCTGGCGGGCTGGGTCACCTACAGTGATGCGGCCAAGATCGCGTGTCTGGGGGTGGATCCCATGACCTTGAAGTGCAACGGAGCGGTGAGCGAGCCCGTCGCGGGCCAAATGGCCGAAGGAGCAAGGCAGCGTGCAGGCAGCACTCATGGCCTGGCCATCACTGGGATTGCCGGTCCGACCGGAGGAACGCTGGAAAAGCCTGTGGGGACAGTTTACATCGCCCATGCCGGACCTGCCGGTGTTCAGGTCGTCCGGCGCTTCAACCCGGTGGACAGGCTCACATTCAAAGAGTTAACATCAACGCAAGCTCTGGACTTGTTGCGTTATGCTTTAACCTTGCCTCGCCAAACAGCGTGATGCGCCTTCATTTATCTGGTTCCAGCGGGTGTCTGGTGCGGCGCGGGTGGAAACGGGCTGGGTCTTTCCAGGATAATGACAACCATCGTTCTTGTTCCCCGGGCAGGCCAAGCTGTCGTGCTGTGCGCTGATAATGTACTTGTTGGAGCGCTCTCCCCGGAGAAAATTGAATCCCCGCGTTGAAACCAACGTCTTGCGGGTTCAACGCAGGGATGGGTGGAAAAGCAAATTAGCCGTCACGCAGTTGCAAGAAGATCATTGATCGCCATCGTCGCCGATGGCTTCAACCGGGCATCCTTCCTTGGCGTCCTTGCATTGCGCTTCCTCCTCGGGCGTGGTGGGTTGTTTATACACATATGAGTAGCCACCCTCCTCGTTTCGTCGGAAATTGTTGGGTGCGGTTTCGCGACAAAGGTCGCAATCAATGCACTGATTGTCCACGTAATATTTTCCCGGGACGTTTTCGGGATACTTGTTCGCTTTGTCTGCCATAGCGGTTCGCCTTTCTATCCGGATGGCAGATGTATAGATTAAGCCCCGCTCGATGGCAAATCTCTCCGCAACTCCACTGGTCGGGCGACGAAACAGCTACCAAATAGATTGACAGGAGCATGCTCCCCCGAATTCCCCATCGTTGCAGCGGTTGCGGTCAGCCTATATGGTAGGGTCATGCGGTCTGCAGGCTTTCGGAGGTTGCTTGTGGGTTGCCTCATCTTGGCCCAACTGAAAGCGGTCGGCGCGGGATCGGACCGTACCTTGGACGTCATCGAACTGCGTGGGGGCAGCCGGGTGCAGGGAAGAATCCTGGCTGAGAAGCGAGACGCCTTGGTAGTGGACTTGGGTTACACGGTCCTAACCATTCCCAAGCGCGAGGTGACTGCGCGGCGGCGGCCAGCGGCCAGCCAGCCGACGCCGTCGGCGCAATCAGCAGGCCCTGCCCCGCTTCATACTGAAGACTCGGAAGCCAGAGGCGGGGACCTTCTAAATCTACCGTTGGCAAGGCCTTTTTATTACGAGGGATCCACAGAACTTCCTGCCCGTAACGTCCGGGAGCTCGCTAGCGAAGTCGGCGAAGCCGTGGTGCAGGTCCGAACCCCCTCGAGCCTGGGTTCTGGCTTTATCATCAATGAGGAGGGTTACCTGTTGACCAATTTCCATGTCATCGAAGGTGAAAGCCACATCCGCGTGGAGCTGTTTCGGCAACGGGCTGACCAGTGGGAACGGATTCCATGTCGCAATGTCCGCATCGTAGCCATTAATCGATTCTATGATCTGGCACTGCTTAAAGTGGAAGACTCAGCGGCGCAGCCGCTTCGGCCGGTCAAACTAGGCAGCTCGCAAGGTTTGACCGTAGGCGAACGTGTGTTTGCCGTGGGCAGCCCCTTGGGCTTGGAACGCACCGTCACCGAGGGGATCGTGAGCACCAAAACACGCGAATTACAGGGTGTGCTGTACTTGCAAACCACGGCCCCAATCAACCCAGGCAATAGCGGGGGCCCTCTGTTTGACATGCGCGGCCTCGTCGTGGGGGTGACAAATATGAAGATCACGTTTGGGGAGGGACTGGGCTTCGCAATTCCGATCGAGCGTGTGAAAGAGTTCCTCCAAAATCGAGAGGCCTACGCCTACGACGTAGCCAATCCGAACAGCCCATACCGGTATCTCCCGCCCCCCACGCGCAAACCCTTCAAAACCGATTCGCCTTGAGACGGTGACTGCTCGCCCGATGGTATGCGCACGTTCATCCAGAGTGCAGTGCTGTGGAGTTTGTTGAGCCGGAATCCTGGGCGCGTCGGGCAGAGCATGCCGCTTTTCACGCCTCGACCTCCCGGCGCCTCGAAGCCCGAAAACACTCGTTTTCCCGCCAGTTTTTTATGAAGGGCCTTGGGCTGCGGTGGCTTTGGGGAAAACTCCTTATTACCACGGTAACGAGCGGACCAGCTACGGCGGCTGCACGCCTGCCGCCACCGCCGGAATGGTTGCCCCCCCAGACTGTTGCCTGGGTCACCATCCCAAGCTGCCAGGTTTTCCGTCGCCAATGGCAGAGCTTGGCCGTAGCCCGACTCTGGAACGACCCGGCCTTCGAGCTTGCGCGGCGTCATTTCTTAAACGCTTGGTCCGAGCATGTATTGAAACCGGCGGAGGAACACTGGGCAATTTCTTGGTCCGAATTGACGACCTGGCCGGAAGGCCAGTGGACCTGGGCGCTTGTGCGATTAGAGACGGAGCCTGGCGAACCGGCGGAAACTGTCGGTGCCGTGATGGTACTGGAACTGCATGAGCACGCTGACCGTGCCCTGGTGCAGCTAGAAAAACTCCAGCAGCGTTGGAATGCTGCCGGCAAGGAAACAAAATTCGAATGGGTGCGTGGCGTGCGATTCTTGATCTTGTCTATGCCCGGTGGGGGATGGCTGAAGATCTTGACCGCCGCTTTGCAAAGGCAAATTCCTGAGCATCACGCGTTAGAAGGTACAGTCGAGCCCAACTCCGCTACCGCGAAAGTGCCCTCATTCGAACTTGCCATCGCTGTGCATGAAGGCGCGATTTGGTTGACTGATTCCCTGCCTCTCATGGAACGAATCTTGGCCCGCTTGCAGGGCGCTCACGCGGCATGTCTGGAAAACAGCGGTCATGCGGATCCCCAAGCATGGGCCGGCTTGAACCAATCCGTGCTTTTTGGATGGCTCTGTCCGAGAGCTTGGGATTGGAAGCAAGATCCATTGCACAAAGATGCTCGGAAAACCGGCGAAGTGGCAGGGGCAGCCGTAAGAACTTTCCTCGATGCCTCCGGACTTCACGCGGTTCAGACCATAACCTTACGCATGGTCGCGGGCCCGGACGATTGGCAATGCGAAGTTCTCCTGCACATTCCGCAGGAGCAACGCACGCGCCTGTTGAAGTTCCTCGACTTTTTGCCCCTGGAAGCCGGACCGCCCGAGTGGCTTCCAGGTGATTTGCTTCGCTTTTATCGATTCCGGATCTCCGGCAGCCAACTGTGGTTTGCCCTCCAACAAACAGCCACCAAAGCGGGTCCGGCTTGGCAGCGGTTATGGACCTTTTTGACGGACACTATGGAACAGGCCGGGCGGCGCCGCGACCCGACGTTTCAATTGGCCCGCGATTTGATCCCACATCTGGGGGACGATTGGATGTATTGGCAGGTCACGCCCCGCGGCGCTGGATGGGATGCATTGGAACAAGCTCCCGGCCTGTTGCTGGTGGGATCTCCTAATCCTCCGGCTTTGGCCAGAGCTGCAGTCACCGTCTTGTCCGGCGCTGCCCCACGGCCCGATGCGTGCACGTCCCGTGAGTTCTTGGGGCGCACCATTTATTCATTGCCACGCTTGTTTGGCCCGCCTCCAACGGCCCCGGAGCAAGGCTCGCCCTGGCTCCATGTTGTCGGGTCGGACCGGTATGTGGCCTTTGCCTCGGAACCTGCACTGTTGGAGAATTGGCTTCGGTCACTCGCCGTCGGAGGTGAGAATTCGACGAATCCCTCTCTTGGGGAAGGAGCGCGGGGCCAGATCGCTGCGGCCCGAGGTTGCTCGGGTTACGAGAATTACCCCGCCATACTTCACCACACCCTTTTAGCCCTTCAGTCCGACCCGGACCATCTGGGCCAGGCGAGCCTGCCAGGCCCGCTCGGTTTTGCGCTTCAACTGCATATGCCACCGGAGCGGTGGCGTCCTTGGCTTTCTCCAGAGCTCCTGCCGGGGTGGGAGGCATGGGCACCCTATTTGGCGGTTGGACTCTGGACCGGCTGCGCAGACTCCGATCAAATCCGTTGCCTCTTCAGACTCGTGCCGGTGCGTTGAGGCATGGCGCCAACTGACCCCGGTCGCCTTGTCTGAAAGGGCACAGTTCATGCAATTCCGTCACTCTGCAGTCGGCGGACGTTGAATGCCGAGCCGGTTCATAAGTTCATAGAGCGTCGGGCGGCTCACGTCTAACTCTTGTGCAGCCGGTGCTACACGCCAGTGGTGACGCCTTAAAGCACTCAAAATGGCGCTGCGTTCGGCGGCCTCCCGGATCTCACGAAGCGTTCGCAGTCCGGCTGCCTCTCCGGGATCTGACAATTCCAAATCCTCGGCAGTGATCATTTTCCCCTCAGCCATGATCACTGCTCTTCGTACCCGGTTTTCCAATTCCCGAACGTTGCCAGGCCAGTCATGTCGCTGCAACGCCCGCAACGCCGCTGGACTGAAATGAGGGGCTGGCATGCGATTAGTTTCCGTCGCAAATCGGCGCAGAAAGGTTCGCGCTAACAGCACCACATCATCCCCGCGCTCTCGTAAAGGCGGCAATTGTATCACCACGACCGCAACCCGATAATACAAATCCTCCCGAAACCGGCCGGCCTCCATGGCCTTCTTAAGGTCGGCGTTCGTGGCGGCAATGACGCGGGCATTGACCGTAATGAGCTCCCGGCCACCGACCCGCTCAATCGTTTGCTCTTGCAAAAACCGTAGCAGCTTGACCTGTAGGGGCAACGGCAGTTCCCCGAGTTCATCCAGAAAAAGCGTCCCGCCCTCGGCCATTTCCAAACGCCCCTTTCGCTGCGCGATGGCGCCGGTAAATGCACCCCGTTCATGCCCAAACAGTTCGCTTTCCAACAGGTTCTCCGGAATGGCCCCGCAATTGATCGGCACAAAAGGGCCGTCCCGCCGCGCGCTTCGCCGGTGAATCGCTCGGGCTACCATCTCCTTGCCTGTGCCGCTTTCTCCAAGAATCAGAACCGGCACGTCCGAGGGTGCCACGCGACGCACGGTCTGAAACACTGCCTGCATCCCGGGACAATCGCCAAGCATGCCCTCGAAGCCTTCGTTCCCCCTGATGGCTTGCAACTGCCGCAGTTCTCTCTCCAATTCACTGAGATAGAAAGCGCGACGCAGAATCACCTGGAGTTCGTCTACGTCCACCGGCTTGGTTAGAAAGTCGTAGGCCCCGTCGGCCACCGCCCGCAAGGCATTGGCCTTCTCACCTTGTCCGGAAACAATGATCACCTTGACGTTCCGGTCCTGCTCCAACAACGCGTTGAGAGTCGCCAACCCTTCGTCGGGATCCGCCGGCCGCGGCGGCAGCCCTAGATCCAAAACCACCACCGGAAACCGATGCTGACGCCATAGCTCCATGGCTAGCAGACGGTCCCCAGCCGAATGCACATTGTAATGATCCGCTAAGGCCCAACGGAGTTGGGAGCGGATTTCTTCATCATCATCCACGATGAGCAGGTTCGGCTTCATGCACGACACCATCGGCCACCGTCATCGGCAGCCACACACGGAATACTGTGCCCTCACCAGGCTGGCTTTGCACCTCCAAACGCCCGCCATGCAGCTCCACCAGCGTGCGCACTTGGAACATGCCAATGCCCAGACCATTTTTCTTGGTCGTCTGAAACGGTCGAAAAAGCCTGCGCTCAATAAACTCCGGCGTCATGCCACAACCCGTGTCCGCAACCCGCAAGCAAATCCATGGCTCTTGCACGGTTACCTCAAGTGTGATCCGGCCAGGCGGCGTAATAGCTTCCCGAGCATTCAGCAACAAATTGGTCACAATACTCCGCACCGCGGCCGGGTCCAGCAACAACAATGGCAGGTCGGGCCAGCGGCTCTCTACGGTGATGCCGTCCGGTTGTCCCAAATCCTGCAAGGCAAAACGCAAAACCTCCGCCAGGCGCGTCGGCACAAGCCGAACCTGCGGCTTGCTGCGGAGCGCCGTCAAACGGCCGATCAGTTCATTGATGTGTTGCGCACAACGGCTCAAACCACGAATGGCATCCTCGCGAAACTCCGGTTTGTCAAAATGCAGCGGCAGGTTGCGTAACATCAAACTCAACGTCGAGGCTGTGTTTTTCAAATCATGTACCAAAAATGCCGACATGGCTTGAAACGCCTCCCATTCCCGCGCCTGGGCCAGTTGCTCGGAGAGATTCAACGTCCGCAAGGCACTTCCCAACTGCTCAGCCAGGCAAGTGAGTAACTCAAGGTCCTCTGGTAAATAAGTCATCCCCGCTACACGGTCGCCCACAACCAAAAACCCGACCAACTCGTTTCCGGACACCAACGGCACGGCCCAACGCGGTCCGCCCTCGGTGAAGAATCGAGGATTTACCTGGCGCAACACGTCGCACCAACCAGCCTTTGCCTCTTCCAATTGAACCGGCTGCGGCGGTACAGTCGCTAGCGAAGCCAGCTCCGCCAGGCACGAACCTAGCTCCACCGACCGCGGTTGTTGAGCAGGCAACGAAGTGGAAGCCGCCAGCAACAAACGCCCGCGCAGAGAGTCCAACAACCAGATGCTTACCGAAAGGGCTTCAAAAGTTTCCGAAATCAGGCGAGAAACCTCGCGGCACAGTTCCTCCCGATCCATCCGAGCCGAGGTACGCTCCGCAAACCGCGACCATACCTGCCGGTAATCATAATACGGACGACGAAAATGCCGGCTCACAAAAACCCGCAACCGTTGCCGGACCCGGTCGGACATCCACAACACGCTCAGCCCCACGGCGGCCAGCAACAACAAAAACGCCAGCATGGGAAACCCGTATTCCCCTCCCGCTCGGGTTACCCACGTAGCCAGCAAACCCACGACAACCAGGTACACACCCGACAGCAGAATGGTCAGCGAACGATGGATCGCCACTGCGGACGGATATAGGTCCAGCCCACCCAGCCGTGACCGGTACAATGCCAGCCCGACCAAACCACAGGCCACCAACACCGCGGCTGCATTGACCATCGCCAACTGGAAGTTTGGCCCCGCGTAAAGAAGGGCCTGACTACCGGTGTAAATCCTCGTTCCAAACAAGAGGCCCAACCCCACCACCGCATACTTGATCCGCCATCGGCCCGTGCCCACCGCAGCGCGGTAAGTCCACTCAAGTTGCGTCAGGACCAACACAGCCCCCACCACCATCGCCGTGTACACCAACCGCACGACCGGATGACCTCGAAAATACCAGTTGCCCGGCGGCGGCAAAGGACCCACCTCCAGGATCAAAACCGGATAAAAGGCTAGGGCCACCCCGATCCCCATGAGACCAAGACCAACTAAGACCCAACGCCAGCGACTCAAAAACCGGGCTGGTTCACCGCGCGCAAACGTTAGGCTGAATCCCAACCAAATGGGTGCAGACACCGAGCCCGTCAGCAACGCCACTTTTTGCCACAGCACCATGCTGTCTCGCGTATCCGCGCGAAAACTCATCCACTGGCAGAGACTTTCGATCGCCAACAAGCTCAGCCCTCCGCCGAGCCAAATCTGAGCCGGATGCCGGGGACGAACCAGCAGCGCTGCAACCATCAGACCAAATGCGGCTAAAGCCGCCGCTGCTTGAATAGCCGGAAACCAGTCCATCCAGACCTGCTCGCTTCTCCTGTTTTTGAAGTGGTATTGCGCCCTCGAGGCTGCCCAACCTTGCGGTCCATGGCAATCACAAGCTCACGCGCACTCCTAAGCTTCTGGCCGCCCTCCTAACCTGTCTCGAGCTGCTGCAATCCCTATTGTGGCTTTTCCTCAGATGTTTGGCGAGAGAACATTCGTATGGGGGTCTGGTGGATCCACCGGCCAGCCATGGTGGAACCTGGGCGCCAGCAAGGTTGGATCACTGATTCCTGCGTGAGCCTGGTTCTTAGCAAGCTCCAGACTTGCTCAAGGCTCCATTCGGGTGCAGCTTGCTTCAAACGATAATCAGCCACCAGACAATCAGTCAGCCGTACAGCCCATTCTCGTCATGAAACGCCGTGACTTCCTCAAATCCATAAGCAGTGCCGCCGGTCTGATCGCCACGGGTCCCATACCCGGTTGGTCTAACCCCACCACCCCGGTGGCCCAGGGTCTGCCCCGACGCCGCCTCGGCGGCACCGGACACCATGTCTCGATTGTGGGTTTCCCTGGCCTGGCCCTTGTCCATTACGACCAGCAGCGGTGCAACCTCGGCGTGCGGCAGGCTTGGGAAGGGGGTCTCAACTTGTTCGACGTCGCACCGGCTTATGGCAATGGCCAGTGTGAATCGAAACTCGGCGTGGCGCTTCAGGGAATCGACCGCGGCCAGTATTTCCTAGCTTGCAAAACCAAGAAACGTGATGCCGAGGGCGCACAACAGGAACTTGAAAATTCCCTCCGCGCTCTGCGAACGGACCACTTCGACCTTTATCAATTGCATCACCTGGTCCAAGTCGAAGAAGTTCAGCAAGCCTTGGGACCCGGCGGTGCACTGGAAGCAATTTTGAAAGCGCGAGACCAAGGCAAAGTTCGGTGGGTTGGCTTCTCTGCTCATACCACTAGGGCAGCCCTGGAAGCGCTGCGGACCTTCTCATTCGACACCGTCATGTTTCCCATCAACTTCGTGGAGTATTACAACCGCGGTTTCGGACGCGAGGTTTTGACCCTCGCCGCACAGCGGCAGGCAGCAGTCCTATCAATCAAACCCATGTCGTACGGATCCTGGCCCCCCGGCGCGCAGCGACATAGACAATGGTGGTACCGGTCGGTCGAGAGTATTGAGGACGTCGAGTTGGCACTCCGCTTTGCCCTTTCGCAACCGGGTGTAGTTACCTGTTTCCCCCCGGCCTTTATGGATCTACTGGACCGCGCCATGGAGGCGGCCAAGCGCTTCAAACCGCTGGATGAAGTGGCCGAAGATCGCCTGAAGGCCATGGCAACCAATTGCGCCGGCATCTTCCTTCGCGAGGATCAACAAGCTGCTTGCCGGCCACCGACTGGCGACGCCTGGAGCAGCGATCCCACGCCATGGGTTGAAAACGGATCGGCCACACCAAGATCGATACACAATCTCTCTTCGAGTCCTGTGAGCCGGACTTGTTTCTCAGGTACCCTCACGGGCGCGCGTTTCCCGTGCGTGGCCTTCCCTTATGCAGCCGGACTTTGTCGCCCGGACGCAAGCCGAGGCGCTCTGCCGCGGATCCACCAGACAAAGCCAATTCCCAAAAGCCGCTGGAACCGGGAACCGCAACCGGTTGGCCGTGCCTCGCGTCGGCATAACATTGGCAAACCGGGAAACGAAGCTTACGTTGGCTTCGAACTTCAAGCCATTGTGCTCCGGCACAGGCCGATTCGTCCCACGGCAAATTGGTCAAAGCATTTCCAAATCGGTCGACGTACACAATCTCTCCCCAACAATCCGCTTCCGAAAACACCGCCTCAGGCCAGGGAATCTGTACCCAGCTCAGCGCCGGCGGACCTACCCGGCGAACGTGGCCGGCGCGACATAAATAGGCGGCCACAGGGGCGAAAATATCTCGGCCATGAAAGGTCTGACTCACCGGGTGCAGAAACAAATTAGTGTTTTCTATCCGCCGCACTTCAACCACCCGCTGTCTACGTAAGGCCCAACTAAGCACCCCATTGTCCGGTCCCACATAGAAACCTCGAGGCGTTCGCGCCACCAGAGCCGCCCGATCACTGCCGACTCCGGGATCAACCACCACCACGTGAACTGTACCGGACGGAAAATAGCGCTCCGAATTCATGAGAATAAAGGCCGCCGACCGGACATCCCCTGGCGCCACTTCATGACTTAGATCGACCAGTTGAATCTTTGGCGCCCGGGAAAGCAAAACTCCCTTCATGACGCCTACGAAACCGTCTCGTAGCCCAAAGTCAGTAAGCAGGGTTACGATTCGCATGCTCAGAGCTTACCCCACCGGCCCTCGACTTACCAATCCTAACAGGACCGCTTCCGGCTTGAAATATACTGTGCCTGTTCCGCTGCCAGCCAACCCATCACGGGTCCTCCTCCATCGCCCGTGCCAAGGCCCGGTTCCAACACACCGTTTGAAATTCTGACGATGTGAGCCGAGATCGCTGCCTTGCTTAACTGCGGATAGTTCTTGTGATAAACGCGGTCGTCACTCGGCAGAGACCCAACGATCAGAAGAAAACCGCGCGTATGTTCGTCAAGGCGCCTATCGCAAGGGTTCCAGAGTTTCCACCCGCCCAATGCGCCAGTGTCGCCCCTCCTTTCGGAACGTGAGCTTGAATTCCTGAAAAATGGTGTCCCTTTCCCCAGGCAATCGGGCCTGGACCATTACGTACACTGCGGCCGAAATGTGATCCGGCGCAAGGACTACCCGCGTGTCTGGAAACCGGACCTCTGCACCGTTGTAGCGTTGTCGCCAGTGCAGCAGTGCAGTCCGAACTTCCTCGCGCCCTTCCAACCGCCGCCAGCCGATACCCGGTGCCTGGACTTCCACCTCCACATCTGCAGCCAAACGAGCACAAACCTGGTTCACCTCCGCCCACGCGTTCAAGGGTGACTCGTTGGGTGGATAGGTCAGTCCTTCTTCAATATGAGCCAGTTCCCTTCGAATCACCCGCTCCGGAGAAGGCCACAGTTGCCACGCGGCGATGGCCACCCCTGAGAGCATCATGGTCGGAATTATGAACCGCAATCTCATCGACGCATCAACTTGCCAACAATCCGCCAGCGCTCAGTAATCCCGTGCACATGATCCTCGCGGGGCATACTTCGGTTGTCCCCCACTACATAGTATTCGTCCGGTCCTAACTTGCGCTCCGGTTCCTCCCAATCACACGGAGTTTTTACATACGGCTCCTCCAGGAGCTGTCCGTTAATATACAACCGACCGCCGCGAAAGCTGACACTCTCGCCAGGCAGTCCGACCACCCGTTTTAATAGCATGACCCGGTCTCCAGAAGAAAAACGGACGCAAACCACATCCCCTCGCTGAGGGGATGATCGCAGATAAGCAAGCCGGTGAATCCACGCCCACTGTTGATCCTGCACCGTCGGCCACATACTCATTCCCTCGACTCGTACTGGCATTAGCACATGCCGAAACATCACATAAACCGTCGCTCCCAAAACAAGCGCTCGCACCAACGTGCGAGCTGGATGTCGCCCTACAATCCAGCGCAGCCAATCCGGTCTCCACGTCTGCCAATTCGGAGGCATCCTATCCTTCTGATTCTGCACGAGTACCAGTCTCCTCAGCCGGCGACCGAATGACAAGCGTCGAAAGGCATCCTTCAGCGCAGATCGAACCTGCCCGTCGGCACATCAAGCGGGCGCTCAACTACGATTCCGGTTATTCGTCATGCGACCGGATTCGTCAGCGGCATACAAGCGGATTATGAGGAGATACTCAGTAAAAATCGCCAGTGTTCCCGTTTGCAGATTTCGGTAAAAGCATGCCCGAGATCGGCCATACATTCTCATCAACCTCCCGCAGGCAGACGAAACGCTTCGTACATTCTCGTGAGTCTGCGACAAGGACGTGTGACTCACTTGGGGAAGGTTGGAAAGGGCATCGAGTAAGCCTCGAATGTGATGGGATGTGGTGGGTCCGACATGTCGGAGCTCAGCTACCTCAGACTGATATTGCACAGCAAGTTGCTGCTTCCGAGAAGCGCCGAAGGGCAATGGGGTCGATGAATTGCATCTGTTGGATGAAGGTTGCCATGTTTTCCAAGGAGCGAGGCCTTAGGTGCAAGACCCGCGGCGATTGTGAATCTTGCAAAGCGTGGAAGAATTGTTGAAGTGAGCTTAGAGGTCGACCGGCAATTGAAGCTGCGGAACAGCCATGAACTGGAGCGGGCTTTGAGAAAGGGCGCCACAAGGGCATGTAACGAAGCGACGAATGCTTTTGGGAGGCGGCGTAAAGGCTGCCACGCTCCGTATGAAAAGGGAATCATTGGGTAGATCGATGCAAGAGATCGAGAACGAGAAATGCAACGGAAGAGTCGGGTTGCGGCTTATCGGTCATGTAGGGCACTCAGGTGGCTGGACACAACATCTCATGGGAACATGACCGCTCTGCGGCGTTCCTGGTGGGCTACGCGCGCGTGGTGAGATGGGTCGCCATAGGACTGGCGGAGCCCGAAGGCTGAATGCAGGTGGGCAATGACTGGAGGAATCGTGCATAGGGACATCTCGATGATATAGGCCGTAGGGTCACGTTGCGGTGTGGAAACGGCAGGGCTGGTTCAGGAAGTTCGCCCGTGCGATGCATAATGGATGCGCAAAGGGTTCATGGCGTCACTGCATAAAGAATCGCCAGGCAGCAAGTGCTTACGAAGAGTCTCTTAGTATGCAGTGCAACCAGAGAAATGTGGCAAGCCCAAGGCGCGGGCTACTTCATTCGTTCGAGTAATTCCGTGGAGTAACCACGAAAAGTTCCGCTCGGTGCGCATTAACTCCGGCAAAGGGGTTGTAGTGCAAGAGCGCGGTGGGTTCATTTGTCTATGGAATTGCCATTATGAAGAGTCGGTGTCAGAAAAAGTATACTTAAAAAATATACTTAACCGACGCGGATGAAACGGACAGATTGTTGTGCAGAATTGCTGTAGGGCATGGCGAGAACCGGTTGCTGAAGGGGTGGAATGATCCTTGAAGGCAGCGATAAGCGGCAATGACAAAAGGAGGGCGGCTGAGGGGATTGGGCCCAAAGCATTGAGCATGGGGAAACCGGTGGGGCCATTTGGCTGTAGCGCCAAGGGTCATTGGGCGGTAGGGCACCCCTGGAGTGCAAGGCTTCGCCCGCCGATCAAAGCTCTAGCAAAGGCCTTGATTGTTCTGGGGGGAGAGACTCCTAATGCAGTTAGAGAACCCTGTATGTGGGTGGCGATATTGTGTGGTGTCGCTGCGCGCTGGGCGTCTTGGAATGAGGAAGGCCGTCGTATGTGTGTGAGTGGGAAACGGCATGACTTTGTGATGTTGCGACTGGTTCGCGGGCGGCGATTCGCCTCAAGTATCGAGCAGTCATGTGCGGACTGCGTCGGAAATCGCCCAGCGGTTGCTCCGGATACCCTAAGGAAGCATCGGGGAGGTCCCCGGCTGTGTCAAAGTGGGGCGTCTAAGTTGCTTTAGCCTGCCTCTTGTTGGCCTAAATACAGGGACTGATATAGTGTAGTTGGCACGCGGAGTCGTAGAGTATGTCTATCATCCATAGAGCTGAATGGAGGTGACGGGTATACGAGTGAAAGGCAATACTCATGACCCTTGGGGGCAAAGGGTGAAACACGGCAAGCAAGTGTCAAAGGCGAGCCCGTGCTAAAAGATCGGAAAAGAGGAAAGGAAGGATATCGGAGGGCAATGGTGCAGAATCCAAGACACCTTTTACTCAAGATATCAGGGGAATAAGAGCATGATAGACAGATCTCATCGGTCTATCATCTTGGGGGTCTATAACATGGCAAACGAGTGAATGGATTGCGTCGAAGACCGTTGTAGCATTGGCTTTTCTGCCGGATCCTGTAAGCAGCGGGCACCATCGTGCGGTTCATAAGGAAAAACAGTTAGGGAAATCTACGATAGTTCCAGAAGCAGGGGCGGGGCCCTGTGCGGATCGGATGGAGACTGAGGGCCTTTTGATGGGGCGAATTGGTAGAAGATGTACAGGCTCGTGGGCTTCAGCGTTGCCATGGGGAACGGTTGTTGGAGCGACGTGATGGGACGTGGCCCCAGTTGGCGGATCCAGTACGGATGTTGCGGCACGGATCGGTAGAGCTTGGTGCATCTTCTTCGAGCCAAGATGCCGCTGGGCAGCGGGCAGACTGGGGGAAGGAGACGACCCGAGCACGGGGGCGCTGGGGTATGGCTTGGGTTGGCGACCAGTAATCAGGAGCCACTTCTGCGGGCTCACGAGGTGGCGGCCCGATGGGGCATGTCTGCGGGCCATTCCTGGGTGCATAGTTGGGGCGTAAAGGGAAGGATCATCTACGGCAGGCGCTGCATCGCGCTGGTTATCCATTTTGTAGGCAACCTAGGAACCGTGGACAGATGACGGACATCGGCTGGGCTGGAGTGGAAGCGTTTCGGTTCTCTCAAAGGGCTTCCTCCCAAGGCATGCTTCATCCCTCAATGGAATGATTCGGGATGAGATCATGCAGGAGAATGGCAATGGATCGGGACGCGTAGATCCCCCATGGTTCGAACTTATCGATCAACACAATCGTGACTTGCGAAATGAGGAGCCGGGTTCGAGCGTGGGGTGGATGGCATGGGAGGTGCGATATGTCAGGACGCGGCGACAGGCAGGCGGTTGGATGCGCCGTCAATGTTTTCTGGGATGAGTAATTAGGGAACGCCGAGCTTATGAGATCGGGCCATAAGCGTGTTCGACGAGCTGTCGGAATTGGTTTTCCTCGGGCTTGACGATGCGCATTTCGCGCTGAGCGTTTTCTGGAGAGTCACTGGCGTGGGCCGCGTTGACCATGACGTTGGAGCCGAATTCGCGTCGGATGGAGCCCGGCGGCGCTTTGGACGGATCCGTGGGCCCCAAGACGTCCCGAATCTTGGCCACGGCATTTGCACCCTCATAAACCAGCGCGATGCATTTTTCGGTGCCCGGCTGGTCCCACAGCTCGGGGGCACATTCGGAGGGTGCGCGTCCTGACATGAAACGAACAATGTTCTCGAATTGATTTTCGCCGTAAAGCGGGCCTAGGAGGTCGCCCAGGGCGGCCTCGGTCGATGCCGGGAGGGCGAAGCCCAGTTCTTTTTCGAGGGCGGCCCGGGCGCGGGCCCCAACGACGCCTTTCAATTTGGTCCGAAGCACCTCGCGCACGGGCCCGTAAAACTCGACGGCTTGAGCCACGCTCATGCGATGGACTTTAATGGCGATAATGAACAGGCCGGTCCTGGAGAAAAAGTCAATCACATTGCCCGGCCGTCCGGTAGGGAAGCGGAAATTGTCCGGCTTGAGTAGGACCAGCGTTCGCTCCGGCGTTTCTCCTGGCGGGTACTCAATGACGTCTGTCAACAGGCCGCCGTCGGAATCGGAGAATCGCGCCCACAGCTTGAGGTGGTTTTTGGCTTGCTCCTGGCTAACTGGGATCAGCACGGCCGGCTCGAAATAGCGGACCCGGCCTGAATCATCCATGACGAGATCTCCATATGTATCGCGTATGGTTTGACCTGCATACCGGTGGGGAGCGAAGAAGCCTACCACCTCTCGCAGTTTCCGCACGGCATTTTCGCCCTGAAAGACGAGCATCATGACGCGCTTGCGTCGACCAGTCGCAGGCTCAGGGCTCAGGTGACGTCGTACGTAATCCTGAAACAGTTGCTGGATGGCCGGTTCTTGAGGATCGTCCGGTGATGGAAGCTGCGCGGCGTAGGCTTCTGCCAATGCGGCAGAAGGGGCGAACATGCGCGCAGCCACGAAATCTAATCCTGTGCGGGCAATCAACCGGCTTAGGATTCCCCCGGTTCTGGATTTGAGTAGCGAATGAGGCGTGATCAGGGCGTAAGCAAGTTCCAAACTCATACAGCTTGCGGAGAATCCATGGGCGGAGGGGTCTCCGGATCGCGGATCGCGGCAGGAGTGGGCCGCCCGCCAAGCATTTTAAACATCACCGTGCCGCAGGTGGGGCATTTGCCCTTGATGGCCTTGCGCCCGTTTTTAAGCGTTTCCTCCACGGCCTCGGCGATCTCTTTCTTGGTCTTGCACTTGACGCAGTAACCCTCTGCCATGGGTTTCGTTGTTAAGGGTTTGGGGCACCCGAACGGTGCCGCGTGTCTGTGCCCAAGGTATCGGCAGTAACGAGAAAGCGTCAATCGCAAAGCCACGTACGTCAGGGCTTGTCCTGCATTATCACATTGATGTGCAATGACGTGCATCCAAAGAGTTAGGTTCCGATTTTCTGGCGCCATGATCGCTTCTCCGAGGTGCGGATTCATCATACGCTAGAGCCCATGGAAGTTTTCGGCGCTTTGGTCTTGGGAGCCATCATTATCGCTTAATGCGGGGCCAGCGGCTGAAGAACTGGCGGGATAAAGACCTTTTGGCATGAAGGGTGATGGGCTTGCAACCGGCTTCAAGGTGACGGACAAGTGCGGGCGAGAGGCGCATGGCTGATAGAAGATGCTCAGTTTGGTTGTCGCTTTGATGTAGCTTGGGTGTCGAATATGAAGGCGCGGTTGTGAAACGGTCATGCTGGGGCCTAATTCCGTTTTCGGGGGTGCGATTGTCAAACGGTGCTGAGGTTTCTTCAGCAGCTTTATTGCAATGACGGTCTGGATCAACGGGGTGTGCGCACGGCTGCAGAGAAGTGCCTTGGGTCCACATTTGACAGGAGCGAACCGAGGTGATTAGTCTCTGATGCCCTCGAACCGAAGGGTCGATGCAAGGAAGTCACGCCTGTGGCAGAGAAGGACGATTATCTCATTGATTTGCTGGTGGACCTGGGGTTTGTCACCGGTGAGCAAGTTGAACAGGCCCGCAAGGAAGCGCAAGCCGCCGGGGTGGGGGTGGTGGATTTCATGGTGGCAAATGGGTGGTTGCGCCCGGCGGATGTGACTCAAGCCAAGGCGGCTCATTTTGGAGCCGAAGTGGTGAATTTGGCGGGCATGCAAATTGACGATCAGGTGATCTCCGCTGTGCCTCGGCACATTGCGAAGAAGTACCGAGTGGTGCCGGTTTATTTGCATGACAACACGCTGACGGTGGCGATGTCCGATCCATCGGATTTGGCGACTATCGATGCTTTGACGCACCTCTTGAACAAGGAAATCGTCGTAATGGTGGCTTCCGAGCCGGAGATCGAGGCGGCCTTGGCGAAGTACTACGGCGGTCAACGCAGTGTGGTGGAAGATGAGCGCTTCAAGGGCGTCATTGAAGAACTGACACGCGAGCATGTGGAGGTGTCGGGGGGGCTGGCCCAGGATGATGGGACCGAACTGGACGCAGATGCACCCATCATTCGGCTTGTTAATTCTATTATCACGGACGCCGTCAAAATGCGGGCTTCGGATATTCACCTAGAGCCGCTGGAAAAACGTTTTCGCGTGCGATACCGCATTGATGGGATTCTGCATGAGGTAAAGGGCCCGCCCAAACGGCTTCAGCCGGCGATCATCAGCCGGTTGAAGATCATGTCCAACATGTCCATTTCGGAACATCGTGTGCCTCAAGACGGGCGCATTCAGACCAAAGTCGGCAACAAAGTCTTGGACCTGCGTGTTTCGTGCATTCCTACCACGCATGGTGAGAGCATTGTGATGCGAATTCTGGACAAGGAAGGTCTGCGGTTGGGGTTGCCAGAACTGGGCTTTTTCACAGACGATCAACAGACGTTTGAACGACTGATCACGCTTCCGGACGGAATTTTGTTGGTGACCGGGCCGACGGGTTCCGGGAAAACGACCACTCTATACGCGGTGCTGCATTTCATCAATCGACCGGATCGAAAGATCATAACGGTGGAAGATCCGGTTGAGTACATCCTGGCCGGTATCAATCAGGTGCAGGTCAACGAGGCCGTAGGCTTGACCTTTGCTACGGCCCTGCGGTCCATTCTTCGCCAGTCACCCAACATTATCATGGTGGGGGAAATCCGCGACTTGGAGACGGCCACTATTGCGATCAACGCCTCGCTGACCGGCCACCTCGTGTTTTCCACCCTTCACACCAACGATGCCCCCAGTGCGGTGACGCGTTTGATAGACATTGGGGTGAAGCCTTTCCTGGTAGCTTCCTCTACGCGAGCCATCATGGCCCAGCGGTTGGTGCGGCGAATTTGCAAGAAGTGCGCCGAGCCGCGCCAGCCTACGGAAGCGGAAATTCGACAGTTGAATTTGGACCCGGAACAACTGGCGACCGCTAAATGCATGGCTGGTCGCGGTTGTCCGGAGTGTGCCAACACTGGTTACCGGGGCCGAATGGGCATTTTTGAGATTTTCGTTGTAGACGATGAGGCACGAAAGTTGATCTATGAAAAGGTTCCGGCGTCTGTCTTGCGCAACCGTGCCCGAGAGATGGGCATGCGTACGCTGCGTGAGGATGGGGTGCGCAAGGTGTTGGCCGGTTTAACGACGCCGGAGGAGGTGATTCGCGCTACCGTGGGCGATGAAGCCTAACGCGCAGTCCCGGTGGTGCGCCTCGGAGGGTGGTTGCATGCTCATTTCGCCGCCAGCAGCGCCTCACCGTGCCATGGAGGAAAGACGCAGAACTTATGTCTTACTCGATGTCTGATCTGCTGCAGTTGGTCGTGTCGGAAGGCGCGTCCGACCTGCACATCCGCGTGGGGACCCCGCCTGTGATTCGTGTTCACGGCATTTTGCACCGGGTGGAGGGGCCGGCCTGTCGGCCGGAGGATACCGAAGAACTCATGCGGAGCATTACCTCGGAGGAACACATCCAACATGTACGGGAGCGAGGCGGTGCTGACTTCGGGTTTGCGTTTGGGGACATGGCCCGATTCCGCGTCAGTGTGTTTAAGGAGAAGGGCAACTTCGGTTTGGTTTTGCGTCAGATTCCCAACAAGCTCCTGACCATGGAGCAGATTGGAATCCCGCCTTCGGTCAAGGAACTGCTCTACAAACCCCGTGGTTTGATTTTGGTGACGGGCCCCACGGGCTCGGGCAAGACCACCACGTTGGCTTCGATGATCAACGTGATCAACGAAGAACGGGAAGAGGTGCACATCATCACCATCGAAGACCCCATTGAATATTACCATACTCATAAGAAGGCCATTGTCACCCAGCGGGAAATCGGAGTGGATGTGCCCAACTTCGCAGAGGCATTGCGGCGGGCGCTGCGGCAGGATCCAGATGTCATTTTGGTGGGTGAGATGCGCGACCTGGAGACGATCGACGCCGCGATTACAGCTGCCGAGACGGGTCACTTGGTTTTCGGCACGCTTCATACCACCGGGGCGGCCAAGACCATTGACCGTCTTGTGAATGCATTTCCGACCAATCAGCAGGAACAGATCCGAATCCAGTTGTCTACAGTTTTGCAAGCGGTGATTTCCCAGTTGTTGATTCCGCGGATCGACAAGCCGGGTCGAGTTGCAGTGTTCGAAATCATGATCAATACGCCTTCCATTGCGGCCCTCATCCGGGACAACAAGACCTTCCGGATTCAGTCGGACATTCAGACCGGCGCCAAGTATGGCATGGTCACATTGGACAGCTTCTTGCTCGAGAAATACCAGCAGGGCATTATTGCCAGAGAGGAAGTGATTACCAAAGCGATGGACCCCGTCACGGTTCAGCAAAAGCTCCAGGAACTGGACTTGGCACGCGCTGTGAGTGGCGAGGGCAAGGGGCGAAAAGGTTGACACGGAGAGCAGTCCCATGCCGGAAGATTTCCATAGTCCGTTGCTGGCCCTATTGAAGGAACGGAATCTGATGGACGACCTTCAGTACGAAGAGGTGGTCAGCGAGTGCAAACGCACGGGCAACGCGGTTGTCCAGGTCTTGCAAGACTACGGAGTAATGGACTTGGACAGCCTGCTACACGTCATGGCTGACCATTTAGGCACGGAGGTGGTCTCCTTGCAGGGGCGCTCCGTTCCAGAGGAGTTGCTCAAGCTGATCCCAGCCGAAACGGCCCGATTGTACCAGTGTATTCCCGTTGAAGAGGACGGTGCTACCCTTAAAGTGGCCTTTGCCGACCCGTTGAACCCAGCGCAAATTGATGAGGTGAGCTTCGTGGTGAAGCGCGATATTCAGCCTGTGGTTGCCGACCCGGCTGAAATTCAAAAAGCAATTGAACGGTACTACGGAGAAGAAACGACCAATGTTGCAGAAGTTCTGAAAGAACTGGGCGTCGACAGTGAGCTGGCTCGGGAGGCTGAGGAAGCGGCGGAAGACATCAGCGTGGCCGAAGAGCTGGCCAACCAGGCCCCGATTGTAAAGTTTGTTAACCTGGTTCTCCAACAGGCCATTCAAGACCGCGCGAGCGACATTCATTTCGAACCTTTCGAGGACGAGTTCAAGATCCGGTATCGCGTGGACGGCGCATTGTATGAAATGACCCCGCCGCCGAAGCATCTGGCCCTGCCCGTAATCTCTCGTATTAAGGTCATGGCCAACCTGAACATTTCAGAACGGCGCCTCCCTCAGGACGGCCGCATCACCCATAGGGTGGGCGGACGAGTCGTGGACTTGCGGGTGTCCACCTTGCCCACGCAGTTTGGCGAGTCCGTAGTGCTCCGGGTCCTAGATAGGTCCACAGTGAACTTGGAGTTGGAGAATCTCGGATTCCCCAAGTTTGTTTACGATTACATGACCGAGGTGATCCAGCGTCCCAACGGGATCATCATCGTCACTGGGCCCACGGGTTGCGGCAAAACCACTACTTTGTACGCCTGCCTGCGACGGATTAATACCATTGACTCCAAGCTCCTAACCGCGGAAGACCCGGTCGAATATGACATCGAGGGAATCATGCAGGTGCCCATCAATGAGGCAGTGGGGATGACCTTCGGGCGCGCCCTGCGGGCCTTTTTGCGGCAAGATCCCGATATCATCATGATCGGGGAAATGCGCGATTTGGAAACCGCCCAAATCGCTATCCAATCCTCGCTGACGGGCCATCTTGTTCTGAGCACGTTGCATACCAACGATGCCCCGGGAGCAGTGACCCGTTTAATTGACATGGGCACGGAGCCCTTTCTCATCTCATCTACGTTAGTGGCGGTTTTGGCCCAGCGATTGGTAAGAAAGATTTGTCGTGACTGCCGGACACCGTTTGAGCCTACCGAAAGCCAGTTGGCGTTGTTGAATCTGTCACCTCACGACCTGGGTGAAAAAATGTTCTACTACGGTCGCGGCTGCGCCAATTGCCACGACACCGGTTATAAAGGGCGCAAAGGGATCTTCGAATTGCTGGTTATCACCGAACCGATTCGAGCGCTGATTAACGAACGGGCCCCCACGGTTGTTTTACGCCAGAAGGCCATCGAACTTGGTATGACCACCTTGCGCGAAGATGGCTTGCGTAACATCTTTGAAGGAGAAACGACGATCGAGGAGGTCGTCAAATACACATAGTTGATCGCAGCCCCATCAGGCCCGAGCACCCAGGAGATCCGCCATGCCTAAATACAGCTACGTCGCCATGGACGCCCGGGGCAAGGAAGTCAAGGGCGTCATTGAAGTCGGTTCTCAGAACGAAGCCATCGGCCGGATCCGGGAAATGAACCTTTTCCCGACCAAAATTGTGGAGGTCGACGGCGCCAAAGAAACCAAACAGACGGGTAAAACTGGCGCTCCGGCCCGCACAGCAGCTCGCGGCAAGAAACGGGGCGCATTGGACATCGAGCTCAAGATTCCCGGTTTGGGAGGCAAGGTCAAACCGAAGGTCTTGATGACCTTTACCCGGCAATTAGCGACTTTGGTGGACGCAGGCTTGCCCCTCTTGCGGGGATTGCGGGTCTTGGAGAAACAGGAACGGAATCCCACGCTCAAACGCATCATTGGCGAGCTGGCGCTCTCGGTTGAGGGGGGAAGCACGTTTTCCGAGGCACTGGCGCAGCACCCAAAGGTTTTCAACCGCCTCTACGTCAACATGGTTAAGGCAGGTGAAATGGGCGGTGTCTTGGAAGTGGTTTTGAACCGCTTGGCGCAGTTCCAAGAAAAGGCCCAAAAGATCAAGGGCAAAGTGGTGGCGGCAATGTTTTACCCAATTGCCGTGATGATCGTGGCCGCAGCGATCATCACCGTTTTGACGGTTTACGTCATTCCCAAGTTTGAGGAGGTGTTTTCGGGATTGTTGGAGGGCCAGGCTCTCCCGGCTTTTACTCAACTGGTCCTGAACATCAGCCGGGTCATACGCGAGAACCTCTTGATGACCTTCCTCTGCATCGTGGTCTTCTTTGTCCTGCTCAAGCTGGCGACCAAGACCAAATTGGGGCGTTTGGTTTGGGACAAGTTTAAGTTGAAAATGCCGGCCATTGGACCCTTGATCTCCAAGCTGTCCATTGCCCGTTTCACCCGCACGTTGGGAACGCTGGTGAGTAGCGGCGTGCCCATCCTGCAAGCCCTGAATATCGTGAAAGAAACAGCGGGCAACGTAGTCATTGCCAATGCCATCGCAGCCGTTCATGACAGCGTTAAGGAGGGAGAAACCATCACCGCACCGCTCGAAGCGTCAGGCATCTTTCCCCCCATGGTCATCAGCATGGTGGACGTGGGCGAGCAAACCGGCGCGCTGCCCGAAATGCTGCTCAAGATCGCTGACAACTATGACGACGAAGTGGACAACGCCGTTGCCGCTATGACCTCCTTGCTGGAACCCATTATGATTGTGGGCCTAGCCGTGGTGGTCGGCAGCATTGTCATCGCCATGTTCCTACCCCTCATCAAGTTGATGGAAGGTGTGGGCGATGTCAGCCGAGGTGGCCGGGGCGGTGAGGAGTAACGCGGCCCCAGCGTCCCGTTGCACCGCATAGATCCTTAAGTTGAGCCGGTAGATTTGCAGTGAATATTCTTGGGTAAAGCCCATGCATTCACATGAATTTTACACTTGGTTGACAGAGACCCTTTGACATTGTATTTACATTGTAGAGACAATGCATGGGCGATGAATTGACGATTGAACTAGGATGGAGTTCGATTGGTCCAACCCGCCCTTTTCATTGAGTAGTTCTTTGACCCAAAAGGAGATCGAAGAATCGTTTGAGGACCCCTTTGCAGTGCGATTGATGCCAGATTCAGCCCGGTTTGCTGCTCAAGCTCGCTTCTTCAATTTGGGCATGACAGCGACTGGCCGGGGAATCTTTAGCGTGTATCGCACGAATGGGAAGTTGATCCGCGTGATTTGCGCCCGGCCGTTCGAACCGGAAGAACAGTTGTTTTACCAGCGAAAAATGTACGAGAGTTTGCGATTCTGATTGTCATCGTGCGAACACAAACAGGCATTTGAGGATATGAGGACCTTCAGTTCATGGGAGGAAGTCCCCTTGTTCGACTCCGAGTCTGCCGAGGCAGAATTCTGGATGGACAACCGTCCCGATGTTCGGCTCATGGAAGGAGCCTTGGCTCGGGGTACGGAATGGACCGACTCGGTAACCATTACGCTGCGGATGGATCCTCGGATGCTGGCTCGGATCAAGCGACTGGCTCGATCTCGATTTCTCAATTACCAAAGCATGATCAAGCAATGGTTGAGCGAACGATTGGAACAGGAATTGCGTGATCGAACACCCTCTCGCGTCCCATGAACTTGCGCTGCTCTGGATTCCGAGTTTGTCAGACGGCTTTCACGCTCATCGAGTTGCTTGTGGTCATTGCCATCATCGGGGTTTTGGCTGGGTTGTTATTCCCCTTGGGGGGAGCGATCAAAGCCCGTGCCCTTCGTTCCAAGGCACAGGCCGAGATGGCAGAAATTGTGCTGGCGATTGAAGCATATAAGGAACACTACGGGCAGTATCCCCCGGACACCCCTACGAACTCGCCGGTTTGGCCCTATGTCCATCCCTTGTACTTCGAACTGTTGGGCACGCGGTATGATGCGCAATTAAGGATCTATGAGACATTGGATGGATCCGTTCGGTTGCGCGACACGGAGGCTGCCTTCGGCGCCGTTTTTGGAATGGTGGGGGGACGTGCGGCTGTACGGGGATTCCTGAATTGCACGCGCACAGCGCAGGCGGATGAGGCACCGCAGGCCCGCAGGTTTCTAAGTCAACTTCGACCCGCCCAAAGCCGGGAGGTGACGTTGAATGGCCAGACCATCCGCTTGTTAACCTGTTCGGTGAGTTGGCCTGAGAACCATCCGTTCCAGCCAATTCCGAGCGCTCCTGGGGCGAATCCATGGCGTTATGTTTCGTCGCACCCGACCAACAATCCGGGAGGATTCGACCTCTGGGTCGATATCCTCCTTGGTGGGAAGACGAATCGCATCGCCAATTGGGGACGTAAAGTTCAGATAGTCCCGTGAAACAACCGGGTTCTGCGTCGTTTCATCTGTGTTGCATCGAATCATGAAAAGGCATTTTGTCCGAGCGCGACGTCAGTCCTTACCGATCGGGTGGCTATCGGTTGCTTGGCGGTTGCCTGTGGCGACTCCTCTTGCTTGTAGTCCGCTGCACCCCGGACTAAGGCCAATTACTGCCGATCGTTTCAGGCGCATTCTGGAAGCCCATCCGATCGGGTTGGGACAGAATGGAGGTCGGGCAAAAGGGCACGGGTCAGGAAAGGGATTCACCCTGGTTGAGTTACTCGTGGTCATTTCTATTATCGCTGTGCTGGCAGGCTTGTTGTTGCCGACGTTGGCAAGAGCCAGGCGACAGGCTCAAGTGAAGCGCGCACAGGTTCAGATCACCGAATTAGTTCAGGCAATTCGTCAATATGAAACCCTGTACAGCCGATTTCCTACCTCAACTGAGGCGCAACAGGCGGCTGCCCGTCAGTCTCCTGCAGACGACTTTACCTATGGGGGCACGTTTCGAGTTCCTACGGCGGGCACGATTAACATTGGCACGCCTGGTTACACGGCCGGAGGCGCCGGTGTGGCCAATAACGCCGAGGTGATGGCCATCTTGATGGATGTTGAATCATTCCCCGCTGCGACCGCAGCGGTGAATGCAGTCAATCAAGGGCATCGCCGCAACCCGCAGCGGCAGAAATTGATTCAACCGGTCATGGTGAGCACCACGTCGGATCCCGGCGTGGGCCCGGATGGAGTTTATCGCGATCCATGGGGCAATCCGTATGTCATCACTATGGACCTTAATTATGATGAGACCGCGCGCGATGCGTTTTACCGGTCGCCGCAAGTTTCAGCGGACCCATCCAATCCGAATCGGGGCCTCAACGGCATGGTCCGGCGCACCGTAGGGAACCAAACCTTTTTTGAAGTGAATGGCCCCATCATGGTCTGGTCCGCCGGACCAGACGGGTTGGTGGATCCAGCGCGGAAAGCTCACGAGGGCGCCAATCGAGATAACATCTTGAGCTGGAAAGAATGACCCCATGAAGCGGTCCGTTTCATCGGGCGACATGCGCAAGTGCAGGCGAACTCGCTCGACGTTGGCTGCAGGATTCACCTTGTTGGAGCTGCTTGCCGTGATTGTCATCATGGGCCTCCTGGCCGCATTGGCAGTGCCCGCATTAAAAACCTTCGGTCAGGCGGAAGCCCAGGCGGCGGGTTCCCGACAGCTGCTGGATGACCTGGGTCGAGCTCGCCAGTGGGCGATGAGTCAACGGACCACGGTGTATATGTTGTTCGTCCCGCCGGCCTTCTGGAGCGACAATAGTGCGCCGGGGAACGAGCGGGCATGGAACAATCTTCCTTCCACAGAGCGGACAAAGGCTGCACGACTTTTTGATAAACAACTGATCGGTTACAACTTTGTTACTGTTCGCAGCGTGGGGGATCAACCCGGGGCACAACATCCCCGGTATCTATCTGAGTGGCGCGTGTTACCGGAAGGAATATTCATTCCAACATGGAAATTCACTTATAACGGTCCCCCCGTCCGAATCGCGGATCCGGCCCCGCCTTTGCCGCCGCAGCGCTATCATGTAGTATCGCCATTTCGATGGACCACGCCAGAGATGGGAATCCCTTTTCCTTCGGTGACAGGTTCCAAAGAGTTCCGTTTGCCATTTCTTGCGTTCAATCATTCGGGCCAACTGGTATCCGAAACGGGTCCGGGCGGGTGGCAAGACGCCTTCATTCCCCTGGCGCGTGGCGTGGTTTCTGCCTCGTACGGAGTTGGCGGTGTGCCCCAAGCGGTGATTCCCGCAGTTAGCGAGCGGCCGCCGGGGAACAGTACCAATGCGTTTCATCTGATTTGCGTGGAGTGGTTGACCGGACGCGCCCGGGTGATCCGGCAGGAGGTGCAATGAGGACGACGTTGAACCATCGAAACAGAGCGGTGCTTCCTCTTTACCCGGATGAGGCTCGAACTTGCGGCGCCTTTACCATGGTGGAGATCGCATTGAGCCTAGCCATTATCGGATTTGCTTTAGTGGCAATTGTGGGAGTTTTGCCCGTGGGGCTGCAAGTGCAGCAGGAGAACCGTGAAGAAACGGTGGTAATACAAGATGCCCAGATTTGGTGGTCCGCTCTACAATCCCAGGCACGAGGCTATGAAGATGTGACCAACGCGGTTGAGCAAATTGTTATTTGGTGGGCCGACTGGAGCATGGACGGCACCCTTTTGGGGCAGGGTCGGGATATATACACGCGCACGAATTGTGACGTGACCAGCTTAAGCCCACCGCCGGTACTTTGGCTCACGAACGCGCAAATCATTCTGGGATTACTCTCAACCCCTCGCTACATTTACTTACCGGATGCCCTGCAGACCGCAGCCTACCGTAGTAACTATGTGGTAGCTTACGTGCGGGCTATGAATGGACCTGCAGTGGACAAGTTCCCGCAGCGGGATCCTGCGGTTCAGGAATTGGCGTTCCGTTACCGGTTGGTGTCTGAAATCGTGCCGTTCCGCGAATGGGATACAAATTGGGTGGCTTTCTATGCGCCCGGCCTCGATCCGGCCGAGGTGGCTCAGCGCTCGAATTATTGGTGGGTGGCTCGAAATCTCCATGCAAATCTGCATGAGATTCGGTTGCTGTTCCGATGGCCGCTCAGGCCCAACGGAGACGTCGGCAACGGTCGCATGGTCTTGCGCGGGACAATCTCCGGCGCGCGCTCGAATTGGGGACCGTTGTACTATTACCAACTGGGCACGCTCGCAAGGCATCCATGATGGCAGTCCCGCTGCAACGACAAAACGACCCGGTTTGCGGACCGAGGCCTCATTTGAGAGCAGGATTCTCCTTGGTGGAGATCCTCGTGGTCGCTGGGTTGTTGTCTGTCATTGTCCTGGGATTGGTGGCAATGTTCAGCCAGACGCAGCGAGCTTTCCGGGCCGGGCTCACCCAAACTGATGTCCTCGAGGCCGGACGGCTGGTAAATGATATGTTGCGACAGGAGCTTGTGTGTGCGGCGCCCACTCGGCAGTCGGGAGTGGTCAACTTCTATGCCGAGATTCCGCCCCCCCTTCTCTATCAGCCTTTGTATCAAGCGCTGTCAGTGAATCAGCAGCGGACCAATGTCCTTATGGACCTATTCTTTCTCACGCTGGAAAATCAGCGTTGGACGGCCATTGGTTATCGCGTGGCGAATCCGGAGGCAGGTGGCGGAGTGCTGTACCGATATGTGGCGACAAACCTGCTTCCGGAAGAGTTACGGCCCCAGTTGGTGCGGTTCATCACAACACCAGTCACCCATCTGAATCGGGTGGCAGACGGTGTGATTCATTTCCGGGTGCGTGCCTTTGACACGAACGGTTTGTGGATCCGCGCCGACCTGCCGGGAAACATTAACCGGCACAAGTCGGACATTCGCCTTTCCAGCGTGGTGCCAGGCGAAGTGGGCCTGTACGCTTTCAAATCGAACGCCATTCCGGCTGCGGTGGAGGTTGAATTGGGTGTGGTGGAACGCCGAACTTGGGAACGCGCGGCGTCTATCCCGGTGGCAACTGCGCGGCGAGCGTTTTTGGAGCAGCAAGCGGGACGCACGCATCTGTTCCGGCAATGGGTGAATCTGCCCATGGTTGACCCCACGGCATACCGAGGAGCTCCATGAACAGTTGTGGGTTTAAATCACCAACCACCGGTTGTGCGCGCGAGGATTTTCGCGGCGATCGAGCGAAAAGCCCAGCGTCGCCTCGCCACGTCCGCTGTAGAGGGGTGGCCCTGGTGGTAACGGTCATTTTGATTTCGGTCATCACGTTTTTGACGGTGGCCTTCCTGGTCTTGACCCGGCGCGAAAAAGGTGCGGTCACCACAGCCGTGCATCTCGTAACGGCGCGGCAGGCGGCCGAAGCGGGTCTGCAACGGGCCCAGGCTGAGCTGTTGGCCCCGATTTTGGCTTTTACCAACACGCTGGCCTACGAGTTGCGGGTCTCCACCAATTATATCAACTCACACGGTTTTAATCCGTCGCAAAGGACAGGGCCCTTGACGCCCGCGCAACGACATTGGGCGACGAACGTCAGTTATCAATACCGGGACGGGCGCCCTCTAAATGTGGATGATTACCGACAAAATCTGGCCAATTTGTGGTATTTCCCGCGTCCGCCGGTCTTCGTGACCAACACGGATGGTTCGGTGGATTTTCGGTTTTATCTGGATCTGAACCGGAACGGGCAGTACGACACGAACGGCTGGCTGCCGGTGATCATGCCTTCGGGTCGGTATTTGGCGCGAGACGGCACGGAAACCAGCAGCCTGACAAACGCAGTGATGCAGTTCATGGTGGGAGACCCCGAATGGGTGGGCATCTTAGAGCGACCGGATCAGCCGCACTCGCCCACCAACCGCTTTGTCGCCCGTTACGCGTGGCTGGCCATTCCAGCGAGCAAGACCCTCGATCTGAATGCCATTCATAACCAAGCCAAAATGCTCAATCCTCGCTGGGACGGATTTGTGCGGAACATGGGGGTGGCCCCGTTTGAACTGAACCTGGCCGCATTTCTGGCAGATTTGAACACGAACTTGTGGAATCTCGGAGCGTTCCCCGGGTTGGAACCCCCTTATTTGCCTTCCGTGCCGTACGGATATAACACGAATTTGACGCAACCCAGTCGCGGCACGGCCTTCGAAGATGCGGTGAGTTTGTTGAATTACCGCTATGCTCAGAGTTACAATAATTTGTTTACCCCCCAACAACTTTTTGGCGCGGCCGGCGCCGCAGTGTTCGCCACCAACCGGATTGACGACTGCCTGAACGGACCGCTATTGACGGGCCTGTTTCTGCCGCTCGTGGACAATGATGCATTGCGGATCGGATTCGCGTGGCCCGGGTCTCGGAATCCGGAGGCCTTTTTCAACACGCAAGATTTGTTTGATCGGTCCAAGACCCTGCCGGGCCTGTCAGGTGTTGCCGGCCTCACGGACCGCTTGCTGCAGGCAGGGGGGAAAACGAACAGCTACGATCGGTACACCTTTTATCGGTTGTTAGCCCAGTTAGGCACTGATTCCGAGTCGACGCCTCCGGAGCGAATGCATTTGAACTTTGATAACCTGACGATGCGCAATCCCGTAACGGGCGTGCTCAGTCCGACGAACTTTTATCCGTGGCAACCGCTGCGCTTTTTTACAAACGCCGCCGACCGGTTGTTACAGGCCTACACGGCAGAATGGTTGCGTTCGGCACCGGCCGAATACGTTTTAACCTACGGGACCAACCGGCCTTTTGGCGTGACCAACATTCCGGTGTGGATCAGCAATCGCTTTGTGTACACCCCGGCTGTGCATCGGCTTTTGCAGTTGGCGGCGAATTTGTATGACGCGCGCAACACGAACCGATGGCCATCGGTCTTTCGGCCTGTGTTCAGCCGGCAGGGGCCGGATGTGTTCATCAGTGGATATGAAGAGGTACATGGGGATCCGACACCAGCGCTGTCCGAGCCAATTGAAGCTACCGAGGTGCCACAGGGCTTTGGCCAGCGAGTCAATGTGTACGGCGTGCCCTGGGTGGTGGGCGTCAAGTCCGGGTTGCCGAACTTCAATGAGTTCGCCATGCAGACCGTTTTCGATGTGACGCGCAAGGTCAAAATTCGGAAGCCCTCGTTAAACGCACGACCGGACCAGTTTCAGACGAATCAGCTTTACATCATCAGCTTGACCAACGTGCTGGCCGCCGAGTTCTGGAACTCATACCGGATGGACTACACCAATCCGATTTTGGTGCGCGTCACCGGGGACGTCACCATGGTGCTGACGAACGAGCACGGCCTGATGCGCCTGCGGGGTGGACCCGTTTTGAGCAACACGGTTCGATTTGCCGGAATCACCAATTTGATCCGTTGGCCCGGTTATCGGACACTGCAAAGTGTTGATCCCGCCTCATTTGTGATTCCTGTGTATACAAACGTGACCTTTGTGCCGCCTGCGATTTGGCTTCAAAATTCGGCCGAATTAAACACCAATTTGCTCGCGTTTCCGGACCTGGCAGGATTCCCGGTGCCTCGATTTGGCCTGGTCGTGCGGACCCGTTTGCGCGCGGTTTTGCAGTTAAACGGTGCATCGGGTCCGATTCTGGATTATGTGCAACTGAACGGATTGGATGAATTCCGCGACCTGGCTATGGAATTCAGTCGAACGCGCACGGACGATCCCAACGGGCTAGCCTGGGGATTGCTATGGGACACAAACCGGATCGGGGGCACCACGGTCAACCATGTTACCCGGGGCATCGTTTATCAGATTCGAATCTCATTGGGAGACTATGGCGCGAACGCTGTGGATTGGACCAGTTATGGTCTGCCGCCGGGCATGAGTAAAGACTGGGAAATTGATGCATTCCGGGTCTTTTTGGGTTTGTCACCATTGCGCTTTGGCAATCTGGTCAATACGAATCTGGAGCATCAGGTGCCGTTCACACCGTCCCGCCGGATTTCCCGTCACCACACATGGCAAGCCAACGATCCGCTGGTCCACTATTTAGCCTCAGACCTTCGTTATTGGCCGGCGGAGGAAGAGTTGCGCGATGAATCCGTCAAACCGGGTGTGCCGGTGCAGTTGTTGGAAAACATAGGCCGACTGAACAAGCGGTTCCGACCATGGGGCGGCAACCCGTTGGAAAGCACTGACCCTCGGGCTTTTGATATGGCGATCAAAGATCCCGGGGTTCGCGCCTCCGATGACTGGGCGTTTCCGACCAACCTTTTCCCAAATGTCGGATGGATGGGCCGTGTGCATCGAGGGACGCCCTGGCAGACGGTTTACTTGAAAGCGACCCATGTTGCAGCGGACGGCGAGGGGCGTGCGTATTGGAGCCGTGACTGGACGGGCAATACGAATTTATTTGACGCCCTCAACGCGGCTCCCGCACAGGATCGGCTGTTGTTTGACCTGTTTACCACGGATTACGATGAAATTTCCTCCCGGGGGCGTCTCTCGGTTAATCAAACCAATCTGGCGGCTTGGTCTGCCGTATTCAGTGGAGTACTCGCGCTGACAAACGCCCTGCCCGATACAGAGGTTCGGCTCCGCTGGTTGCGGGATCCTCAACGTGCCTGGCTGACAGAGCATTACCAGTCGATTCCGATCCCGCCCGCCGGCATCTATGATCCGTTCAACACCAATCTGTGGCCGCCCGTGGTTCGATTGGTAGATGGCATTAACCGGGCGCGGATGAATACTAATTTGTTTCCGCGCCGGATGTTCGAGCGCGCGGGCGATATCATGGCTGCGCCGGAATTGACCGAACTGTCGCCATTTCTGAACCGGTCCGCTATCCAGGTCCAATACGGCCTCACAGATCCTGCCGTGGAACGCCTCCCGGAGCAGGTGCTCGGGTTACTCAAGCACGAATCGGATCGCCTGCGCTTCGTCATTTACGCTTACGGCCAGGCGTTGCGGCCAGCGCCGAACTCTTTGATCCGGAGTGGACCATTCCTTGGCATGTTCGAAAACTACGAGATCACCGCTGAGAGCGCTTTGCGGGCGGTCGTCCGGGTCGAGCATGGCTTGGATCAACCCCGCATATTGGTGGAGCGGTATAACTGGCTGGGACCCGATTGATGGCAACGGGGTAAAGGCAATGGTGACTTGCAATCAGTGCCGGCTGTGGGAGTTTAGTGTAAGTTTGGGACAAGGAGTGAATATATGCCCAAGCGACCGTCTCACTGGTTATTGATCAGCCTGGTTCTTTTCAGTCTCTCTGCGTGGTTGTGGCACTGGGCGGAGCGACGCCAGACCGCGCAGCGGAAAGCGGCCGCGTCGTTCGGTCATCCAATCCTGCAACCGTTGATGACGAACGTGGCGCTGGACATTACTCCCCGAAGCCTGCGCGTAGCGCTGGGCGACCGGTTTAGACAGGAGAGCTGGAGAACCAATGGGATGGGACCCGGCTTAGCGGGGCTGCGTTTGACCAATGCGGCCCATACGGCCGAGCAGTGGCTGCGATTACGAACGGCTCTCTTGTTGGAAAACGCCTGGATCGACACGGCCGCCGGTGCACCGGCAAGCCCGCCACCTCACCTTCGAGGCTTGGATGACCCTGGCGCCTATCTGGTGCAGCATCGCGGTGTAGATGCGGCACATATCATGCGCGTGTTCCAAACGCTCGGAGTAAAGCCAGTGTCATACGTGCCCAATAATGCCTATCTCGTTCGAGGGGATCGCACGGTGGCGGCGCGACTTGCCTCTCATCCTGATATACAGGCGGTCCTGCCTTATGAGCCTTATTATAAGTTACGAGGCGAGTTGTTGGCACGCGCCGTCGCCGGTGCGCCCTTGGGCTTGGGCGACCAAGTGTATGTGGCACTCTTTGCGGATGCAGCCGATGAGGTGCGCGCAGCTTTGCAGCGGATCGGAGCGAAAGTATGGGCGGAGGAACCTTCGCCCTTTGGGCCGGTCCTGACAGTGGAGCCTCCCCCAGAACGATGGCTGGAGTTAGCAGTATGGCCGGGCGTTCAGTTGATGGAGATCGCCACAGACCGGGTGCCCGCTAATGACTTGGGGCGGGTCCGTATGGGTGTTTCGCCTACGCCGGTTTCTCCAGACAATTACCTGGGTCTTACTGGCTCGAATGTTCTGATTAATGTCAATGATTCGGGCGTGGATGCTTCCCATCCCGACTTGCAGGGGCGGATGTCGGGGGCCACAGCGGAGGCATTGACCGACACTAACGGCCATGGCACGCACGTGGTCGGAACCATTGCGGGCAATGGTCTGATGTCTCCTACGGTGTTCCATGCCAGCGGGTCACCGATGCCGGCCGTAGCTGGACAGTTCCGCGGCATGGCACCGGGAGTGCGTGTTTATGTGCAGAGCGTGGGCTTGGCGAATCGGCCAGGACAAGCCGACGCCCGTGCGCTGGTCCCAGATGCCGTGCTTCAGGAGCGGGCGGCCCAAACCAATGCATTGATTTCCAACAACAGTTGGCATTACGCGGGCAACACTGGCTACGACCTGGCCGCCGCCCGGTACGACGCGGCAACCCGGGACGCCCTGCCCGGCGAACCTGGTTCGCAACCCCTGTTGTTTGTTTTTGCTGCGGGAAATTATGGTGCGGGCAATGGGTCGGGTTTGGGTGGAACAGCCGACAGCATTCGCTCGCCTGGCACTGCTAAGAACGTCATCACCGTAGGATCGCTAGAGCAGCCACGACAGATTACGAATGAAGTGACTATCTGTCGTCAGACTGATACGGGCACAAATGTGATCCAGAGTTGTTCCACCAATGCGATTTGGAGGGATGAGACTGATAGTGATGACCAGGTGGCAGCCGTTTCAAGCCGGGGCAACACGGGCATTGGTGTGGAGGGCGAGTTTGGTCGGTTCAAGCCGGATGTGGTGGCTCCCGGACAATGGGTGGTTTCGACTCGTTCACAGCACTGGGATGAACAGAGTTATTATAATCCTACGAATACTTACATAGACGATTTTGCTGGATTGATCATCCCTCGGGGTGCCATCAACCGTTATTCGGTGTTCGTTCCATACAACGCGGTTCGGCTGGACATTGAGTTGCGTCCGCATCGAGATTCACCGGTTCCATTTCCGAATTTGCCCATTTTCGTGCGTGCCGGGGATTTTCCTGGCCCGGCGGACGTGGCTGGCACGAATCGGGTCTCCATTCCGTCGGATGTCATGCCCGCATTGTCGCCGCGCGATATCAGCTGGAACGTCGGTGTCGGCAACCCCACGGCGAGAGACGTGACGCTGAACCTGCGGATCCGTTTGTACACCACCAACGACACGGGGAACGAGTTGGAAGTGCGTCGGCAACTAAATGAGGGATTAGGCCCATGGTACCGATACGAGAGCGGGAGCAGTATGGCGGCAGCGCATGTGGCCGGCACGCTGGCCCTGATCCAAGAGTTCTTTGCGCGTTACGGGATGAAGCCCAGTCCGGCGTTGATGAAGGCCCTTCTCATCAATGGAGCCCGGTCGGTCAACGCAATGTACGACTTTGAGGTCCCAACCTTGCACAATTACCAGGGTTGGGGTCTGGTGCGCCTGCCTACTGTCCTGCCACCCGCGCTGACCAATGGATTGCCTCCTCGGGGGGGGCCCATAATGTTTTACGATCAGAGTGTGACCAATGCGCTAGTGACTGGTGACCGGCACGTGCGGCAATTGACCCTTCGAGAGGAGGCTCGGGCCCTGCCATTGCGTGTGACGCTGGTTTGGACGGACCCGCCTGCCAACCCGGCCGTGGGCGTCAAATTGGTGAACGACTTGGATCTGGTCGTGACAAACTTGGATACAGGCCAGGTTTACTTCGGCAATGACATTCCCGGGGGTAGCGATTTTACCCAGCCTTGGCGTACCAACGAGTTGCCCCGAATGGATATGGTGAACAATGTGGAGAACGTGTTCCTTGCCCCTCCCTTGGGCACCAATTACACCATCACCGTGATTGGCCGAAGGATTCATGTCAATGCTCTCACAGCCCATACGAACCACATCGCCCAGGATTACGCTCTGGTTGTTTCCTGTGGGGATGGTGATTTGCCAAATGCGTTTACCATATCCGAGCCAGTGCGATCCGGCTCGGCGGTCACAAGTTTGCGACAGACCACGAATACATTTTCTTCGGAACGCACACCGGGTTATGCGGGCATTCTGTTGCTGGGTGAGCGAGCGGGTGCCAATCCAGCGCTGTTGGGTTTGACCAATGGATTGGCCTCCCAGTGGCGATTCTATGTTTTGACCAACACTCATAATTATACAAACGCAGCATTTATCACCTTTTTGCCTCACACCTTGTCGGTCTCCCGCATGGGCGTTCTTGAGGAGTCCGGGTCAAACGCGACGCGGCTGGAAGCAGACATTGATCTATACGTTTCTCGAAATCCGGCGCTAACCAATCTGGATCCCATAGCCGTGGCCACCGCGGATCGTTCCCGTGGGCGCGGTGGCACGGAACTAATCGTCTATTCGAATGCGGCGCCGGGAGCGGTGTATTACGTGGGCGTGAAGGCTGAGGATCAGATGGCCGCTGATTACGGTTTCCTGGGGATCTTCAGTTTATTGCCCTTCAGCACATTGGAGGACGGCAACCAAATCGTACGGGGTTTCCCCGTGCCGGCGGTCATTCCAGACGGTTCGCCGGCGGCACCGGGCGTTGCATGGATCTTTGGCGTGGCTACATGGCCGATGCAAGTGCGTCGGGTGGTGGTTACCAACGGGCTGACGCATCAAAACTTCGGCGATCTAGTTGTGAGTCTTACGCATAACAACATCTTTGCTGTCTTGCGGAATCACACGTACCCGTCAATTCCACCGCCTCTCTCGGCATGGACGGTCTATGAAGATCACGGGGAGGGCGATGTGTCTGGAGCTCAGCGATCAGATGGACCAGGCTCCCTTCGAGATTTCACTGGTGAAGAGGCCGCGGGACTATGGGTTTTGCAGGCCTTGGACGACGCGCTGACCCAAACAGGCCGGGTGGACCATTTCTCGCTGCGCATTGAGCCCCAGTTATTGGACCAAACAAACACATGGCGCGGCATTGAGCCTTTTTCCTTCAGATATGAAGTTGTGGATGTCCCGGAAGACGGCACGAATCTCACCATTTGTGTGGTCACGACGAATGCACCTGTAGAGCTTTATTTGCGGTATGGGGACTTTCCGACGCGGACGCAGTATGATTACTTCCGATTAATCTCGGTCCCGGGAGCATGTCTGGGAGTGGACCGAAGCATGACGCCGCCGTTGCGGGCGGGCCGGTATTATCTGGGCGTTTATAATCCACATCCTTTTCGTGTATATGTTCAGATTGTGGCTCGAGTGGATCGCGATCTATTGGGGATTCGGCCAGTGTTGATTACCTCGAATCTTGAGCAAGAACTGTTGGACGACGCTGTTAACTATGCCGAAATGACCGTGACCAATCGTGGCCGGATTGCCTCCCTTGAGGTGGGAGTCAGGATCGATCATCCGCGGGTTTCCGATTTGGCGATTACTTTGGTCAGTCCCCGAGGCACGCGAGTTCTGTTGAGCGAGGCGCGGGGATGGACCAGTACGGCCGGGATGGGATCCAGTTATTGGATCACCAACATAGTGCCTGTGGAGTATAGTGGAGGACCGGAGGCAGTCACGAATGTTGTGGATGTAGGGATCAATGAGGGTAGCGTGCATATCGAATACAACTTTTATGGGCTACGGGATCGGTTAAAGGTTTACTATGAAGGAGTATTGTTAGCAGACACGGGCCTGACAAATGGGGCAGGTGTTCTGAATATCTCGTTCGGTCCTGGCCGTTCCACGGCTTTGACGATCACAGTGAATGAGGGAGGGAATCCGGAACCGTGGACGGAATGGTGGTATCGGCTGACCTCGGTGCGCGAAGTGCATAACTACCTGATCTTTACGGAAAATACGAGTCTGGCGGCTGCGCCCATCAAGTTTTTGAGCCCTCCGTTTGCGCCGCCGACGAATCGCACCGTGTCCTTATTGAGCAGCTTTGAGACGGTGCCGGAGGGCTGGTACGAACCGGGCTCGGTGGTGGAAGGCTGGACAATCGGAGGCAGCGGACCTGTGCAAGTGGTGAATCATGCAGCGTGGACGCATACAGGTGTCAAGTTTCTGAGTTTGGGACGTGGCAGTTTGAGGCAGGATCTGGCGACCGTTCCGGGGCGGAATTACTTGCTTCAGTTTGTCTCGCGAGCCGCGGTTCCTTTGCAAGGGATGATTAGTTGGTGGCCGGGAGAGGGGAATGCCCAGGACGTAGTCAGTGGTTATAACGGTTTTTACCGCGGCGCTGCTGGCACCAGGTTCACCAACGGTGTTGTCGGAACTGCATTTGGATTCGACGGCATTGCAGATGCCATTCAGGTTCCCAATCAGACCGCTTTTCAGGTCACCACGGGGATGACAGCTGAAGCGTGGGTGTATCCCACGGCTTATGGAGCCATGCGTGACATTCTCACGCGTTGGGGCGGTGAGGGATTGAACGATCGGACTTTTCGTCTGTCTCTGGATTCTATCGGGCGGCCCCATTTCGCAGTCAGCTTTGACGGTTCAGAATGCATATATCCATGCAGCGTCTATGCCGTGGATCCGATCCCCTTGCGGACGTGGAGCCATGTTGCCGGGACGTATGACGGTGAGTCCATACGTTTGTATGTGAACGGGGTATTGGTGTCGGAGGTCTTTCAACCCGGTCACCTCTGGCGCGGTTCGACAGATTTGGTGATTGGAGGCCAAGTAAGCTTGGGCACGTTGTTCTTCCCGTTCGCTGGCTTGATTGATGAACCGGCGCTTTATGGACGGGCTCTCGGGGCAGAAGAGATCCGATGGATTTATGAGGCCGGCAGCCGGGGCAAGTGTGGCTTGGCGACGCCGCCCATTGCTTGCGGTTTTTCCTCGTTGGTTCGATTGTCGGTGGATGGTGCGATCACCAATCTGATTTGGAATACTGCTACTAATTGGATGACCAACACGGTTTCGTTTACAGCCCACCACCCGAGGACGACTGTGGTTTTGGAGCCCGGTTTAACGGGTTCACAGATATGGTTGGATACGTTTGTGCTGACGGAGTTTCCAAGTCCTTTGTACGCTCTACCGGAAGAATCCCTGCGAGATCTTACCGGAGAGGAGGGGTTCGGAAGATGGCAGCTGGAAATCTGGGATATGCGCGCCGGTGGAACCAATCCACCTTCGCTCCTGCGGAGCTGGCAGTTACGCATCGTGTTCTTACGGGATTTTGCGGAGCCGTCGGCTTTGGTCAATGGTCAGTCAATGACCAACATAGCTCCGGCGGGACAGATGACGTTCCATACCGTGCGGGTGCCGGCATGGGCGCTGGGAGCCACCAACCGCTTGTTGGAGGCAAGTGCGCCGGTGAACCTGTGGTTCAACCAGGATCGTGTGCCCTATGGCACCAATTCGGGGGACAGGTTGTTGTTGTCACAAGGCCGGTTTGGACAGTTCATCCTGACGACGCAATCCATACCGCCGCTAGTGTCCGGGGCCACCTACTATCTAGCCGTGGAAAACACCAATGCGGTGCCGGTGACGTACAGCTTGCGGGTTGACTTCAATGTTACTCCCTTGACGAACGGGGTACCCTTTTATGGGATAGAAAGCCCCGGAAGCGGTGCGAGGTACTTCAGTTATGTGGTGTCGCCCGCGGCAGACAGCGTCTTATTCCGGCTCAGTGAGTTGACAGCCAATGCAGACCTGGTTGTGCGACGTGGGTTCACTCCGCCAACTCTCGGCGAATTTGATTATGGCAGTTTTCAGCCGGGTTTGTGGGATGAGGAGGTGGTTATCCTGACGAATTCGTGGCCGGTGCCTTTGACGCCTGGCATGTGGTTGTTGGGCATTTACAATCGGGATACTGCGCCAGCGTCTTACAGTTTGCTAGCCATGGAACAGAGCTGGCCCAACCGCATTGTCACGTTGACAAATGGCGTGTCGTACGCCGACAGCATCGGGCCCGCAGAAACAGATTATTATCGGTTTGTCGTCCCCGCGGATGCAACCCGGGCACAGTTTGATCTTGAGGGTGCAACGGCGGACGTCGCGCTGGTGGCGCGCAAGGGTTGGCCCCCGGCAACGCTGGACAATTATGATTACCTGAGTGCGAACCCGGGCTCAGGAGAGGAGTCCATACTCATCTTCCGGACCAGCGAGCCCGTGCCTTTGACCGCAGGGGAATGGTACGTTTCAGCCGTAAATGTGACGGCCGGCGAAACCAGTTACAGAATCCGGGCCACTGCATGGCCCAGCACGGGACGCCCGGTGCGGGTGGTAGGCATCCGGCTGGCTGAGGCAGGGTTGTGTCTGACCTGGTCTGCGTTGCCGGGCGCCCGTTATTACGTGGAAGGGATGGAATCACTGGACTCCGGTCAGTGGATGGCGATTTCACCGACATTGACCGCTTCTGGAACGAATTTGACGTGGTGTGTGCCTTTGCCGTCCCCGTATCATTTCTTCCGAGTTGTGGATGGTGTTCGGATAGCTCCCTGAGAGCGGTGCGAACGTGCAGGGTATGACCGCTGAGCGTGTGGTGGTGTTGTGTGCGAACCCTGCGGTGGACGTGGAGTGGCAGGTGGACGGGGTGGTGCGAGAGGAGAAGAATCGGATTTTGGGGGAACGGCGGTGGGCTGGGGACAAAGGCGTGAACGTGGCTCGGTGGCTGCGTGTGTTGGGTGTGCCCTGCCGATTGATTCTGCCGATTGGCGGCGAAAGTGGCGCCATTCTAAGCGAAGCGTTACGGGCCGAAGGGCTGCCGCACGAGGCCGTTTCGGTTCAGGGGGAAACGCGGGTGAACGTGCTGGTAACGGATCCGCATGGGCGGCAGTGGCGGTTCAATCGGTTGGGTCCGCGGCTAGGTGCGCAGGAATGGCGCTGCTTGATAGAGTGTCTTGAAAGAGGAGTAGAAGAAGGCTGCACCTTGGTTGTTTTGGCAGGCAGTCTGCCCCGTGGCATAGATTGCGATGCGTATGCCAAGATTGTCCGGAGAGCGCAGCAACGAGGCATCCGTTCGGTGGTAGATTGTGATGGCGAAACCCTGCGCAAGGTGGTCGACGCGGGCCCGTTTCTGGTTAAACCCAACGGGTCTGAGCTTGCAGCTTGGTGGGGACATGCTGTGGAAAATGAGGTTACGGCGTTGCGCGCGGCGCGTGCCCTATCCAATCGAACCGGCGGGTGGGTGATGGTGAGTCGGGGATCCGGACGCGCCTTGTTAGTCCATGATGGCTGTGGCAGGGTCGTGAGGCGGGTTCCTCCCCGAGTCAGAGCGAGGAACCGGCTGGGAGCCGGCGATGCTATGTTGGTCGGAGCTTGTTGGGCCATTACAAAGGGCCTCCCCGCGGAGGATTGGCTCCGGGTAGGGGTTGAGACAGGCGCTCTGGCGACGCAACGGAGTCCGGGAGATCTGCCCACGACAGGTGAGATTTTACGGCGTTTGGGCTTTCGCTAGGTCGGGGTGGAAGCGCATGTTGCGGAAAGCGAGCCGAACGGCGTTGGGTGCCGGGAATGCCCCTTGGCATTGGTTTCGGCTGATGGATGCATGGGGGCTATGGTAGGAGCATGAAAAAGGTCGGTTTGGGCTGGTGGACGTTAAGCTGCTTAGGATTCATGAGCGTGCCGTTGGTGGGTTGTGCTCCGTTGGACGAACCTCTCTCGGAGGCCGAATTGCGCCGCAGGATGGTTCGGGAGCAGTTGGCCGGGCCAGGCCGGGAGATTCGGCATGCGCGGGTGTTGCAGGCCATGGAGAAGGTTCCGAGGCACGAATTCGTCCCGGAGGCCATGCGAGCGCAAGCTTATGAGGATCGCCCTTTGCCCATTGGCTACGGACAGACCATCTCCCAACCATTTATTGTGGCCTTTATGACGGCGCAATTGGATCCGCAACCCGGAGAAAAAATTCTGGAGGTCGGCACGGGCTCCGGTTATCAGGCGGCCATTTTGGCGGAGTTGGGGGCTCAGGTTTACACAATTGAAATCTTGGGACCTTTGGCGGAATCAGCAGCAGCCACGCTTCGACGGTTGGGCTACACGAACGTGCAGATCCGAGTGGGGGATGGATATTTGGGCTGGCCTGAGGCGGCGCCTTTTGACGCGATCATGGTGACCTGTGCACCCGACCATGTGCCGCAGCCTTTGGTCGATCAGTTGCGAGAAGGTGGAAGAATGATCATCCCAGTCGGTCCGCCGGGGTTGCAGGAATTGGTGTTGCTGAGAAAGTCCGGGGGGAAACTGGAACGACGCGCGGTATTGCCGGTGCTATTTGTGCCCATGACAGGTCCGCGCGCCCAGCCTCCGGGTTGAGATTAAAGGAGGGTGAAGCCGAACCATGAGTTGAAGTGGAGCCGAGCGGATTGACTTGGGGGACCGACACTTCAAAGTTTTGAGAGCACCGATGATTGGCTGCTGTGAGGATAGGAGATCAGGTTTCACGCCCTTGCCAGTGTCTTAAGCCGCGCACTCAATCGTGACTTGGCTCGCGCGGCCCGACGTAAGGGGATGACCCCGGATTGGACAGCCTTATCCACTGCGGAGACGTACGCACGAAAGGCTTCTTCAGCTGCCTGCCGGTTTCCGGCGGCAATCGTGGAAAGGTAGGTCTTTTGAAGGCGTCGGAGCCGGGTTTTCACTGCCCGGTTTCGGAGACGACGCCTTTCGTTAACGCGCGCCGCTCGTGCTGCGGATCTTGTATTGGCCATAATTGCTCCAACGAAACAACACGCTTTGCTATCTCAAATTTGAGCTCCCAAGCATACGCCGGAACTTGGTTTCGTCAATGCGAAGTTGGGGGCTGACCGCGATTCGGAGTGACAGGCAGGCGGAGCTTGGATAGCCGGAGTTCAAGGGGAGAGCGGAGCAGCCACCGGTTAAGACTCGAGCACTATGCGTCGTGCCCAATGGTCAACTTCCAGAATTTGCTCAAGGGTTGGGTTTTCGATGACTTGATGAGCGTCCATGGTTCGCCGGACCCGATCTGGGATTTCGTGGAAGGCGAGTCGACCTTCGATGAAGGCGGCTACCGCGGCCTCGTTGGCGGCGTTTAAAACAGCCGGAAGAGTTCCGCCAATGCGCCCAGCACGGCGGGCCAATTCAAGGGCAGGAAAACGTTCCGTATCCGGGGCTTCAAACGTGAGAGTGCCCAATTTGATGAAATCCGTTTGGACGCGGTTATTGGGGACGCGTTCGGGATAGGTGAGGGCGTACTGGATTGGCAGACACATGTCCGGGGAAGAAAGTTGGGCCAGCCAAGAGCCGTCCACGAATTCGACCATCGAATGCACCACGCTTTGAGGATGGATGAGCACTTCGACGCGGTCGATGGGAATATCGAAAAGCCATCGGGCTTCGATCATTTCCAGGCCTTTGTTGAAGAGGGTGGCGGAATCAATGGTGATTTTTCGGCCCATGATCCATCTGGGGTGTTGTAATGCGTGGTGCAGTTGGATTTCAGAAAATCGTTCTTTTGGCCAGAGGTGGGGGTCACGGAAAGGGCCGCCTGATGCGGTAAGCCAGATTTTCCGAACCGACTCAATGGGTCGGCCGTCCAAGCACTGGAAAATGGCAGAGTGCTCGCTGTCCACTGCCAGGATCCGCACGCCGTGGGCTCGGGCCTCTTGCATGACAATGGCCCCCGCCATGACGAGGACCTCTTTGGAGGCGAGCGCTAGAGTTTTGCCGGCGCGGATGGCAGCGAGCGCTGGTTTGAGACCGGCAGCGCCGACAATGGCCAACAGGACAATATCGGCCTCTGGCATGGTAGCCAAACGCAGGAGACCTTCTTCCCCGCTACAGATTTCCGCGGTGATTTCCGGGTCGGTGAGAAGGTGTCGGGCGGCTGCAGGATCTTTCAGCGCGATCAGGCGGGGACGATACCGTCGGGCCTGTTCGCGCAAGCGCTCGACATTACTGGCAGCGGCCAAGCCGACGATCCGGAGACGGTCGGGTAGATCGTCGGCGACCTTGAGCGCACTTGTCCCGATTGAACCAGTACTGCCCAAAATGACAACGTTCTTCATGGACGGCTCAGTACGTGGCGTAGGTAAAGGTACATCAAGGGTGCATTGAACAGGAGGCTGTCCAGTAGGTCCAACAAACCCCCAATGCCTGGGAACCAGCGTCCAGAATCTTTAACCCCGGCCTCTCGTTTAAGGAGGGACTCGATCAAGTCGCCCAACACGGCACCGGCCCCGAGGGTAAGTCCCAGTAAGGTTGCGTGGAACAAGTTCATGCCCGGAAGCCTGTGGTCCAGCATTTCCGCCAGGGCAACACCGGCGACCAGCGAAAAAACGAGCGCTCCGGCGAAACCTTCCCAAGTTTTACCGGGGCTCACTTTGGGCGCCAGTTTGTGCCGGCCGCATAAAGAGCCGACTACGTAGGCCCCGGTGTCGCTCAGTTTGGTAACGACCACGAAGTAAAGCACGTAAAATTTCCCCAATCCATTAATCCCCGGAAAAAAATGGATTTTTTGGATGAAATTGAGCAGCCACGGTACATAGAAAAGCCCCAGGAGGCTAACTGCCATCATCGACAGCCCGTTGCCGGTGGGTCCGGCCGCCAATAATCGCAATGCCAATCCGAGGACAAAGAGGATGAGGAAACTGGTTTCGAAATCGTTGACACGAGCCGGGCTGTTATGGATGCCCAGTTTGCCTGTGCAGTGGAGAAACGTGCCGATCATTAATAGCAACCCTGCGCATAGGCCGCAGACGCGAAAGGATGGCAGACCGCGCCGAGCGGCCAGGGCGTAAAATTCAGCCAAGCCAGCCGTGGCAAGGATCGTCATGATCGCAAGGAACACCCATTGGGCTATTCCTGGGTGCTCTGAAAACAGCGCCCATAGGACCACGCTCCATAGGAGGATGGATGAGCCCAAGCGGCGCAAAAAGGTTGGTGTTTTGTTTGTGGGTTGTTGATGAGGAGAGTAGGTTGCCGGAGAAGATTCCGGGGAAGGAGAGCGCAAAGCGTGCGAAGCCATGCTTGAGGTCGGGGGTGCACCCTGAAAGTCCTGTTCGGGGCCAATTCCTTGAGAGTTTTGCCGTCGGGGGGCAGAGGATTTGCTTTTATCACAGGCGGGTTCCATTCTTCGAGTGCGGAATTAGGAGGCACGGTTTGGATAAGGCGGCTTTCGGGCTCGCGGGGGCGGGGTCTGTTTGAGCGCTTTAAGGACTTCGTAAACTGCCCGTTCGAGTTGTGGATCTCGGCCGCGAGCCATTTCTCCAGGGTCATCAACGACCTCGATATCAGGATCGACACCGTACCCTTCGATGATCCATTCACCGGTGGCACTATAAATGCCGAAAGTGGGAACCGTGACGGAGCCGCCATCGATGAGGGTGGGCGTGCCGGTGATGCCAATCAGACCGCCCCAGGTACGTTGACCGATGAGCGGGCCGAGTCCGGACTGTTTAAAATAGTACGGGAAACAATCTCCGCCGGAACCGCTCCATCCATTGATGAGCATGGCCTTGGGGCCGAAATGGGCCACGGGTGGCCATGCCCAGTCGAGTCCGTCTCGCACGCCCCAGTAATTACGGAGGGGTCGGTTGAGCACTTCAATAAATCGGTCGGGGATCTGACCGCCGCTATTGAAACGTTCGTCAATGATGAGACCTTCCTTGGTGATCTGGCCTCGCCATTGGCGCATCAGTTCATTTTGGCCATGGCGGCCGGTATCGGGCACGTATACGTAGCCGATACGGCCCTGGCTCAGTTCTTCGACGCGCCGTCGATTGTGCTCGATCCAGGCCAAGTTCCGCAATCGGGATTCGGCTGCCAGGTCAAGCGTTTGGACAAGCACCTGCCATGCCCCGTCAAAGTTGGGTTTGTCATTGATTGTCAATAGCACTGGCTGCTGGGCGAGTCCTTGGAAGGCGGCCCAAGGGTCCTTGCTGGTGTCGATGGGTTCCCCATTTACGGCTAATAAGTAGTGGCCCTCCTGGACGTTGGTGATGCCCGGTTCCCTTAACGGGGACCGAACTTCTGCTTCCCAGGGAGCCGACTCCAGGATGCGAATGATTTGATACGCGCCGTTTGTGAGTGCAAAATCGCAGCCCAAGTAGCCTACCCCGCGTTCGGGAGATTGCTCCACGTCTCCGCCGCTGCGGTACGTATGCGAGGCATTTAACTCGGCGATCAATTCGCCGATGATGTAATTGACATCCCAGCGAGTGACAGCTTCTTGTAGCAGGCGCTCATAGCGGTCACGCAGTTCGTGCCAATTGACGCCGTGGAGGCCCGGATCATAGAAGTAGTCCCGTTGAAAGCGCCATGCGTCGGTGAAGATTTGCTTCCATTCGGCCGGTGGGTCGATGGTGGCTTCCAGGCGATCGGTGACGAGCACTTTTTCCATGCGCTGTCCCTCTTTGGGCTCGATGAATGCGTAGCGGTTGCCTTTCCGTACCAGTAACTTCGATCTATCTGCGGTGAGTTGGAGATCATCTGCGTCGTCCAGAACGCGTTTAGTCTCCCGTTTCTCGAGATCATAAAATTCGATGGGACTGGCGGTGACGTCACTACCCGCTCGAGGCAGCCAGCGATAGAGGAGCTTGCCGGGGACAGCAGCCAGGTCATCGTATCGCCCGGGTTTGGTCGGCAGCAGCACAACGCGACGTTCGAATTTGTCTAAGTCAATTTCTACGGGAGGAGGCGACTTCTTGTCAGGCTTTTCGGTGTTCGATCGTTCGTTTGAGGCCCTTGAATCTTGGGAGGCCGCAGAGTTGGTGGCCTCGTCGGTGACCGGAGGATCTGGATGGGGCGCGCCGATCATGGCATGCTCTTGGGTGCCGTTTGCAGTTCGCGCTGGAACTGCAGTAGGGATCGAATCTTCGGTTTTTTCGGGTTTTTGGTCGGGAGTAGACTTGGGGGATTCATCATCGTTTCGAGGTGCGGTGGGAGAAGGCACCGTTTTGCGCAAGGGCACCGCAGCGAGCCGGGCTCCGTTGGCATAGATCCAACTATTGTCTAATTCGCTGTATATCGGGTTGAAATCTCGAAAGGTCCTGAAAAAGAGGTATTTGCCATCCGGATCGAAAACGGGCAGATCATCGTTGTAAAAGCCGCTGGTGACCTGGTGGCGGCGATGATTGACGTAATCATACAGGACTATCGCTGTTTGGCGGTTCTCAAGGTCGGCGGCATAGGCAATCCAGCGGCTATCGGGCGACCAACTGACCCGGAAGCGGCTAAGGTCGCCGTGGTACATCCACTTCTGCTGATCGATGCAGCGGTTGGTTTGGATTTCCAGGTCGTACACCCAGATTCGCATCGTTTGGTCAAGCCAAAGGATCTTTTTGGAGTCGGGTGACCATTGAGGCTGGTAACGAAAGCCAGGGCCCAGCCGGGTGAGCGTGCGCGCAGATGGGCTGTCTGGGCTGCTTGGATTGGCTGGCAGCAGAGTCAATTCGTACTCACCCGATCGGTCGCTAAAACAAGCAATCCATTGTCCGTCGGGGGACCAACTGGGATAGCGCTCGGCGGCGCCCGGGGTTCGAGAAACGTTGAGAACCACTCCATGCTCTGCGGGCACCGTGAAGATTTCGCCACGCGCCTCGAAAACGGCCCGTTTGCCGGTGGGAGAAGGAGCGGCGTTTTGAATGAGGTTGGAGACATTCTGGACTCGTGGCCGAAGGGTGGCTCGATCGGTGCGGACGGTGATAGAGACCTCCCGGACCTCTTCGGTGGTCAGGCTCATCAGGTAGAGTCGGCCGGCGTGTTCGAACACGATCTCCTCTGGTCCGATGCTGGGGAAGCGCACGTCGTAATCCTTAAAAAAGGTGATTTGCCGAAACCGGTCCCTGGCGAAATCGTAGGCCCACAGGTTAAACCGTTTTTCCGGACCGCGATCGGATAGAAAATAAAGCGTCTGACCATGCCACATCGGGATGGATTCGGATGCGTCCGATTGGGTTAAATTGCGGGCTTTGTAGGTGGTGAGGTCGAATAACCAAAGATCAGGATTCATGCCGCCGCGGTACCGTTTCCATGTACGGAAATCCACGCTGATGGGTTGGTAAGCTAGGGTGCGACCGTCCGGTGAGATCGCACCGAATTCGCCATACGGCACGGGTAGTTTCTCGGGTAATCCCCCTCTGACTGAGATCCGGTAAAGCTGATTGAACCGGTCCTTGTAGCTGGTCATTGTCGTGGCATAGAGGAGCGAATGGCCGTCTGGAGACCAGTCCACCATGCGATCGGGTGCGCCGTGATGAGTCAGGCGCAAAGGCAGGCCGCCGCTTGTGGGCATTACGTACAGGTCCTGATTTCCATCGTAGTTCCCGCTGAAGGCAATTTGGGATCCATCAGGAGAAAACTTGGGAAAAGTCTCCTCGCCTCGAGGGGAGCTCAGACGGATGGCTTCTCCGCCCGTTTTGGGAGCCAGCCAAATGTCACCGGCATAGACAAACACAATGTGAGAAGCCGAAACGTCCGGATGCCGGATCATGCGGGCGCTTAAGGCCCGAGGTGGGTCATCCGACATAGCGCAGACTACCCATGGATGGGTCCCTAGCGCGAGGCCAGTGAAAAGGGCGATGCACCACATCATAAGCAGCAAAAGGGAATGTGCGCAAAAGCGTACCTGAAAACCAAGTTCGGAATGCTGCCTCGGAGCCTTCAGGGAGATCTGCCGAGCAGACTTTCACCGGATTGTTGATAGTGCATGTCCACGAACGTGAAATAAACTTCACGTGTGACTTCCCAGGGGCGGGCCTGATCTCTCGCATAGTAAGCGCCGACCTGGGTCCAGCACGGAACTTTATGACCAATGGTGAGCCATTCGGAATTCCAGCGAGAGTCGGTAGCCAATTGTCGCAGGCGGTCTCGAAGGGGACCACTGGCGAATCGAGTGGGTGAAACGCGCACATCCGCAGTATGAACGGTGCAGCCGAATTGGCGCGCCATTTCTTCCCGCAAGGAGGTGGCTTCGGTGAAGGACTCCAGACAGCGGAGCAGGTGTTGAGCAGATCGCTGCATGGAGCAACGGCCTGAGCGGAACGGGATGGACGCATCCAGAAAACAGTCATGCACTCCAAGCAACAGGCGCCAACTGTCGCCGCCGGACTGGCCCACGCCGGCGCACGCTTCAGAGACCACAGCTGTCAATTCGGCGACCACCGCCCGGCGCAACAAGATCAACGAGACTCCATCAGCGAACCGGCCCAGCCAGGCACTGTCTCCCTCCCACTCCACTAACTCGCCGCTGTTCAGGCGGGCCTGAGGCACGACCTCCAAGAGGCCCGTGGCACCGTCTCGCAGCCGGATGAGGTTAATGGATTCCAACTGCAAGCGGGTGCGGGAGGGGAAATCGATTCTGCACCCATCCGCCAGCAGCAGGCGACCCGGGCGCAAGGAAAGAATCTCACGTCCCTTGGCACTGCGCACTTCGCAGTCGGCTTCCAAGAGTCCATAGCGGCCTTCGTAAAGCAACCGGCTTCCAGCGGCTAGGAGGAATGCAGTTTGGGGTGGCATGGATTGTTCGCGACCGTCAGCCAAGCGAAGTTTTAGCTGCCATTGGAGGACCACTTTTTCCACGGCCAGTACTGGCTTCCGGCACCGGACATGTCCCGGACGGTGCAGTTGGTCGTAATCGACGCTCTCCAAAGGGTTCAGTCCGTCCATGGGCGCCACTTGGATGGCTCGCCCCACGCTGCCAGAGAGGTTTTCCCGAGAAACGCTGACGCGGAACCGGGGTGGACCCAGCAGCCGGGTGTGCATGCCATCCACGAGCAACACTTGGTGCTCTAATTCTAGTGGGCGCAGGCCTTGCTTGACGGTTTCTACAGCCACCTCGCATGCCCGTTTCAGATCACCCAAAGTCGTGACCACAGGTCGGCTGCTACGCAACTCCACCAGGCCGTCCTTGAGCCGGAGGGTGCCGCCCTTGAGGAGTTTGCGAAGCCAATCTTCAATTTGCTGAGCCCCTGCCTTGCTCGGTGCACCGAGGGTTTTGAGTTGATCGGCATCCAAACGGATCATGGTTCCGCATGAAGTTTGGGACAAGGGCTGAGGCAAGGCGAGTCCGGAAATCCCTGACCGTGGTTGTAGGATGGCTCCCGCAGTTGGTTGACACCGGAAATAAACCTAGGATCCTTCCCCCCTTTGCCCGGTCCATTGGGCGGATGAGACATGCTCTCATCGAACGGAGTGGCGGTCGGGTCATCATGTGCTAAGCTCATGATCGCATGAAGGACCGGCTGACATGGCGGCGTGTGTTCCGTTTAGCCAGTTTGGGACTCCTCCTTGCGGGTGTGGGGCTCTGGCTGCTAGGCGGCGCACACGTTGGTTGGACGCAGACCAGCGTGCCAATTCGTACGCTGGACGAGGTCACGGGGCTAGAGGCCGTACAATACAAGCGGCGCTTTGTTCCGGGAGTTGACTTCCTGGCCATCATCCTATGCGTCGCTGGTTTACTGGCAGGGACCTCGTTTTTGCTGCGGCACGATGTTGGCCCAAAGCGTGGAAACACACAGGAGGACGAGACGACATGAAACCTGGAGTTCGGTTCATTGGCATTGTGGGATGCGCCTGGTTGAGTCTTGCGGTGTCGGGTTGGTCGGCGCCCTTGGCCTTTGATTTCAGGGATCCCAAAGGGGTGAACCATGTGGTGTTTCATCTAGATGCGCCGTTGGAATCGATTAGCGGGACCGCCACGGGGATTTCAGGCACGGTCATGTTTGATCCGGAGAATCCTGCATCGACGCGAGGTCGCATAGTAGTCAGCGCAGAATCGTTGCACGTGCCGAATCCGATCATGAAAGAGCATTTGCATGGTGCTCAATGGATGGACGTGAAACGGTTTCCGGAGATCGTTTTCGAGCTTGAAACCTTGGATGGGATTCGACAGGAGGGAGCGGATTTGGTGGCCAAGGCGCGAGGTCGGATGACGATCCGGGATGTAACCCGCTCCATGGAAGTGCCGGTGCGGCTGACTTATCTGAAAGACAAGCTGGGAGCACGAACCCACGGCAAAATGAATGGAGACCTGCTTGTCGTGCGGGCGCGGTTCACCCTTCGGCGAAGCGACTTTAACATTAATCCGGGCGCATCCTCCGACACGGTCGCGGACGAAATTCAGTTGACGCTGAGCCTGGCCGGGGCGGCCCCGCGGCCGTGAAAACCCAGTCCCTATGCGCCGCGAGCACGACGTCTGCAGCCGGTCGGCTGGGCCGGGAGAGCGGGCTAGTGTTTCATGAGCCCTTCAATTTCGTCTGGCTCAATGGGGATGTCGGCCATCAGATCCACCGGGTCTTTGTCGGTGATGAGGAAGGTGTTTTCCAATCGAATCCCGAAACCTTCCTCTCGAACGTAAATCGCGGGCTCGCAGGTCACGACCCAGCCAGGACCGATCTTCTGACCAGGTTTGAGGACGTCATGAACGTCCAAGCCGATCGGATGCGTGACGCCATGCATAAAGAATTGGCGCACCGGGGGTTCGTTTCCACGGCTTGCGCGCCGTGTCCGCTGGGGCAACAAACCGAGTTGGCGGCATTCTTCGGCGATCAGTGTTTCGGCTTCCTGGCGGAGGTCGGCTAGCGTTTTACCCGGCACCAATGCTCGGGTCATTTGGCGGAAGACTCGAAGGACGGCGTCGTAGACCTGTCGCTGGCGACGGGTAAATCGACCGCTCACGGGCACCGTGCGGGTCATATCGGAGTTGTAGCTGCCATAATTGGCTGCCACATCTAGTAACAGCAACTCACCGGCGCGGCATTGCCGATCATTGCGAGTGTAATGCAGGATGCATGTGTTGGGTCCGGAGGCAATGATGGGCGGGTAAGCAAAGGTGGCACGGTTTCGGATGAACTCTCGCGCGAATTCAGCCTCGAGTTCACTTTCGTTGATGCCGGGCCGAATGCAGCGTAACACACGTCGAAACGCCCGCCCGGTGAGCTGGCATGCTTTGCGGATCAGGTCGATTTCAATGGGGGCCTTTACGGTTCGGAGTTCGTGCATGAGCGGTGCTAGGCGACAATACCGGTGTAGGGGATATTGACGCTGGCACTCTCGAATGAAGCGGACATCCCGGGTCTCTACCTCCGGGAGAGCGCGGTAATGCTCGTTGGTATTAAGGTAAACGAGCTCCATTTCGCACATGAGCTGGCGGAAGATCAGAGGAAACTCATCTAGCCATCGAACGTGGTCAATGCCTGAAATGCGACGCGCCTCGTCTCGGGTGAGCTTGGGGCCTTCCCAGATAAGGGTATGTTCATCGGTGCGACGCAGGAAGAGCATTTCGCGGTAAGATGGGTCACTGGCATCCGGAGCCATCACGAGAATGGTTTGCTCCTGCAAGATGCCGCTCAAGTAGAACAGGTCCGCATTTTGGATAAACCCCAAAGTGCCGTCCGCGTTGGCGGGCATAACGTCGTTGGCGTTGAGGATAACCAGCGAACGAGGCGGCAATAGCTTGCGCAGCCGATTCCGGTTTTCTTGGAACAAGCTGGCGGGAATGGGCACGAATTTGATCATGGCTAACTACCCAAAATGCGACTTTTCGTCGAATATGCTTCAACCCCGGATTCTTGTCTTAAGGTTGAAGGCTTTTCTCATCACCTGGCCCCTTTGTACGAATGAGCTATCGGCTTGGAGCGGCGGAGGCTACTCATAACGCAGTCAGCTCGGCGGAGGTGTGCCGTGCCGGCGCCACCAACGCCACAGAGCATATGCCGCCGGGACCCAGGACGTCAGGCGTTTCCAGCGCCGGGAAGCCAGCCAAGCCGTGGCCACTCCAGCGCAGAGCCCCCAGATCGGTTGTTGCGTCAGCCACGTGCGCAGACGCAGGCAGAGAAACTCGCGGGTGAGCCAGGATCGGGCCATTTGCCATTCGCTGCAAAGGACGGCCCGGTGAAGGTTGGCTTCGACAATCAGCAGACGCTTTAGCTCTCGCCGGCTTTCGGAAGGGTATCTTGCAGGCATTGCAGGTCCTTTCGAAATTCCTCAATGGTCTCCGCAAATGGGCCAGGCTCTGCGTGGAGTCGGCGCACCAAACTGCGGATGCCGAGCACTGACGTTGCCAGACAAACCAGAGCCAGACCAATGGGACCGCCGACACCGAGCCAGTGATAGAGGAGCCATGCGAACCAACCGAGCAATAGCAGCACCCCAACCGCACCAACCAACAGATATAATAATAAACGAACCAGCAGGCTGATACATCGCTGCTTCTCTTCTTGCCATTCGAGCGCAAACAGTTCAATCCGACAACGGGCCAAGCCGAGCAACGCGCGGATCGTCCGCCCCAGGCTCAATCGCCAACCGGATTTTGGGTCCGAGGCAAAGCTCATCAAGTAGTTATTTGCGGCCCAACAGCACGCCGAGCAAAAGTCCCACCGCGAAGGCCAACCCGATCGATTCATACGGATGCTGGCGGATGACCGAGTCTGCACGCCGAGCTGCATCTTTGGCCCGGGCCAGCACGCCTTCCTCAAGCTCTGCACAAGTCGCCTTGGCCTTCTCCAATGCTTGGGCGAGGCGCTCGCGGGCTTCGCGGGCCTTTTCGGATACATCATGCGCCGTGGCTTGGAGGAGGGCTTCCGCGTCACGGCTTAATTGCCGGAGATCTTCCAAGACCCGTTCCTTAGCCAGGTTCAGACGTGCTCCCTCGAGGTTCGCAAAATGGGTTTCCATAAGTTCTGTGCTGATGTTCGACCTAGGCGCGTTTGTTTTGGGTGGCCTTGCTTGTTGGATGGCTCCCCGTTCACGGGACCAACTTGGCGCACACTTGATGGACTGGCAAGTGCGTTACGGAACTGGGGCGAGAGAGCGGCCGGAGAATTCCAAAGGTTGATCATGACTTTTGAGCGTGGGCTCGTTCCAGCAGGTCCAAGAACCATTTGGGCGGACGGATCGGCCTGCCGTGAACGTCCACAAACGCATGCACGGTCCACCCTCGAACCACCGGCAAACCGTTTCCAGTTAGTCGGATTTCCATCTCAAATCGCAGTCGGGCCGGGCTGGGGCGGTGCAGAGTGGCATCAATGGTAAGCAGGTCGTCGTATCGGGCACGCCCGAGGAATTGAAGGAACGCCTCAATTACGGGCAAATACACACCGCGCTTTTCCACTTCAGCATAGGAGAGGCCCATCAGGCGACGGATGAACTCCGACCGGGCGCACTCAAACCAGTCCAGAGCCCGGGCATGGTAAAAGGTGCCCATCTGATCCGTCTCGCTGTACCGCACCCGGATTGTGTGCTGGTGCCGGAGCATGAGTTTGCCCGATTTGTCCATGGGTCTTTGATCGTCCGTGCCCATCGAAGAACCCCGAACACAAGAAAACGCCGGTCCGTGTCCGACAGCTGATGGGACTGAGAACGTCGGCACGTTTATGGTGCGGTCTAAACGGCAGCCTCGCCAGTCTCCTCCGTGCGGATGCGCACGGCGGTCTCCACGGGCATGACAAACACCTTGCCGTCCCCGATCTTGCCAGTGCGTGCGGATTTGACGATCGCCTCGACGGCAGATTGAACCAAATTGTCGGGCAGAACCACCTCGATTTTGATTTTGGGCAGAAAATCTACGGTGTATTCGCTACCCCGATAGATTTCAGTATGGCCTTTTTGGCGACCGAATCCCTTGACCTCCAGGACGGTCATCCCCTGGACGCCCAACGCGGCCAGGGCGTCTTTGACATCCTCGAGTTTGAATGGCTTGATGATGGCCTCGATTTTCTTCATAGAGCGGAATTACGCATTGATGCCCTATGCTAATCGGAGCGTTCGAGGTGTAAACGCGAATCCTGAACGGACCCGGTAAGCGTCTGGGTCCCAGAAGACCACGGCGGCGCATGCGAAAAGAAATCGCTTGAGGCCCGTCGCCGGCTGCTCTGAAGGGTCTGAATCGGTTCAGGGGATCCGTCTCCTCACGAAGGCACGAGCAGGAATTGATTGCGCGGAGCTCCATCCCGCAATGCCCACGGGCAGCTCCGCAGGAACGATCGATGCACCACCTTGCCCCGGGTGCTGGGGGCCCTCTGGCTCTGGATTGTGTTGAGTGGAGAAGTCCTGCCTGGCCCGGCAGTAATCGTGCCATGAGGCATATCTATCGGGGCAATACCAGTGGGAGGCTTTAAGACCAAAATTCTTGCCATTTTTCGAGCCGGCGCTTGGAGTGAAGTCTGTCGGAGAAACGGAAATTGTCACTGAGAGACCTTGCAAAAGACAGTGGTCAGCCGGGTGCCACGTTTCTATGCTGCGGCCATGGCGATCGTAAGAAAACTGTTGCACACCCGTTATCGAGTGAACGATCTGGAACGAACCGTTCGATTCTACCGTGAGATCCTCGGATTGGAGGAGGTGCGCAGGCACAAATCCCCTCGCGGATCGGAACTGGTTTTTTTAAAGGCGCCAGGGAGCGAAGAGTTGATCGAAATTTGCTGGTATCCAGCCAGCGGCCCCGTGCAAGTCCAGCCCGATCTTACGCATCTGGCCTTTGAGGTGGACAGCTTGGAAAGTTTTCGGGAACATCTCAAAAAATTCGGCCTGGACTTTGCCGAACCGCCACACTTGCGTGAGGACGGCAGCGGCTTTGCCTTCTTGGATGCACCCGAGGGATACGAGATTGAATTGATCCAGCCAAGTCGCTCTGGCCACGGATATTGAGGACCAACCGGATGATGGCGAGCGGGATCGGCACACACGGAAATGTTGGCCAGCACTCCGAATCGATCGGTCGCCAGGCCGCGGCAACTGGTTGGCGGGCGGGCGGCCATCAATGGCGCTTTCCGGGGCCCACCCTTGTGATGGGCATTCTCAATGTAACACCGGACTCTTTCGCGGATGGCGGTCTTTATGCAGATCCGGAGCGCGCTGTGGCTCGTGGTTTGGAATTGGTCGCCCAAGGGGCGGACCTGGTGGACGTCGGAGGCGAATCCACGCGACCCGGTGCTGCGCCTGTAGACTGGCGGGAAGAACTTCGGCGGGTGGTGCCGGTGATTCGGTCACTGGCCCGGCAAGTTCGGGTGCCGCTGTCGGTGGATACCATGAAGCCGGAAGTGGCAACCGAAGCGCTGGCTGCAGGCGCTGTGATCGTCAATGACGTCGCGGCGAACCGGTCGGATCCCAGCATGTGGCGCTTGGTAGCAGATGCGCGCGCGGGGTACGTATGCATGCATATGCAGGGCACACCGCGAACCATGCAAGAACGGCCGGTTTATCGGGATGTCGTGGCTGAGGTAGCCGAGTTTTTTAGAGACCGATTGCAGCGGCTGCAAGAGTGCGGAGTCTGCCCGGATCAAGTCGTGCTGGATGTGGGCATTGGTTTTGGCAAGACCTTGACACATAATTTGCAACTGTTGCGGGCGCTGGCGCATTTCCAGGGTTTGGGGAGGCCGTTACTGTTGGGAGTTTCGCGAAAATCGTTTATTGGAGCACTCACGGGAGCATCAGTGGAAGCACGATTGCCGGGGTCATTGGCCTGCGCGGTTTGGGCCGTAACCCAGGGAGTGGCCGTGCTGCGGGTGCATGATGTGGCGGAGACGGTGCAGGCGATTCGAGTAACGGAAGCCCTATTGCGTGCATGAATTTGCTGGATTGGTCTGTTTGGAAAGCGTTAGCCGGGCCGGCTCTGGAGATTGCCATCCTGGCGGTGGTGATTTATTACGCACTGCGCTTCGTGCGGGGAACGAGGGGCTGGCCGGTGGTCATGGGATTTTGCCTGTGTGTGTTGACGTTGGGTGTGGTGATTTACTTTTTGGACCTGCAAGTGTTGCGATGGTTGTTGGGTACGTTCTCAGCGTTCTTGGCGATTGCCGTGCTGGTGATCTTTCAACCTGAATTGCGTCGCATGTTGGCGGAGGTCGGCAAACTGCCGTTGTTTGCGACCCCCCAAGAGCAGCGAGAGATTATCGAGGTGATTATCAAAACTTGCGAGCGGCTTTCCGAGTGCAAGATTGGGGCGCTGATGGCCATCGAGCAATCGATCCGTTTGGAAGAGGTCGTGGAATCGGGTATTCCGGTGGATTGTGAAGCCACGCCTGAAATGCTTGAGTGCATTTTCTTTCCCAACAATGCCATTCATGACGGCGGAGTTTTGATCAAAGGCGACCGAATCACACATGCCGCGTGTATCTTTCCGCTTTCTCGTAGGCAGGATTTGGATCCCACATTGGGTACGAGGCATCGCGCGGCGCTGGGTTTGAGCGAGGAGACGGATGCCGTGGTCGTGGTGGTTTCGGAAGAAACCGGCCGAATTTCGTACGCGTATCGGGGCCAATTGGTGCGAGGGATTACCCTGGAGGCCTTGCGAGACTTCCTGACGGCAACCTTAATCCGGCCCGTTCGGGCACGGGGTTGGATCGGATGGCTGCGTCAACGTCTGGAACGGCCCCGGCCTGCACCGGCGGTCTTAAGCCGTCATGGTTCTTTCACCAGCTCAAAAGGCTCTTCGTGATGCCAGTCGGGCGTTTCCATAGAATGCGAGAAAACTGGGGCTTGAAGCTGTTTGCCCTAGTACTGGCAGTATTGATTTGGACAACAGTTCACGACATGATCCAAGGCAGCAGTGGGGTGTTTTCGGGTCGGACCCGAACTTTGAGCGGCGTGCCGGTGTGGGTTTTGGTACCCGCCACTGAGGGGCATGGTTTCCGGGTGGAGCCGTCCACGGTGGAGGTCACGGTTCGAGGGCCCCGAGACCTATTGGACGAACTGGCTGCAGAGGATTTGCGGGCGGTTGTGGAGATGGCGCCAGGGCAGATGGGTCGTTCCCCGATGGCTCCGGTGGAGGTGGTGGCTCCGCCGGGGGTGACGGTGGTGCGGGTCGTGCCTTCACGAGTTCGGGCGCTAATCCCGCCTGACTGAAAAGAGGTTAAGACCATGAGCAGTGCGAATCGCATTTTCGGCACGGATGGAGTGCGGGGCACAGCCAATTTGGAACCTGTAACGGCCGAAACAGCCCTCAAGCTGGGTCGGGCAGCAGCACATGTGTTCAAACACTTGGAAGCTCAGCCGCGAGGCCGCGGCCGTCACAAAATCGTCATCGGCAAGGATACCCGCTTGTCCGGATACATGTTGGAAAATGCCCTTTCCGCAGGGATTCTTTCGATGGGCGTGGATGTGTTGTTTATCGGGCCCCTGCCGACTCCTGGCGTGGCATACGTGACACGGAGTTTGCGTGCAGACGCAGGCATTGTCATCACGGCCTCGCACAACCCGTACACGGACAACGGGATCAAATTCTTTCAGGCAGACGGTTACAAGCTGGAAGACGCTGTGGAAGCGGAGATCGAGCGATTGGTCTTCAGCGGCGAAATCGAGCACATTCGCCCCAGTGCGGAGCATATTGGCAAAGCGGTACGGATCGAGGACGCATTGGGCCGGTACATTGAATTTGCCAAGTCCAGTTTTCCCCGGACGCTCACGCTCGAAGGTATGCGCATCGTTGTGGATTGCGCTCATGGAGCGGCATACAAGTCCACCCCTTGTGTCTTGCGTGAGTTGGGGGCGGAGGTGATAGTCTTCGGCAATCAGCCCGACGGCACGAACATCAACCGGGATTGTGGCTCCATGCATCCCCAGCAGCTTTGCCGGATGGTGCTGGAATATCGGGGGGACGTGGGCATTGCGCACGACGGGGATGCGGATCGGGTGTTGATGTGTGACGAGAAAGGCCGGCTCGTAGACGGAGATGATATCATGGCTATTGCCGCCTTGGAAATGTTGGCCCAAGGAACATTGGCGGACCGAACGTTGGTGACGACCGTCATGAGCAATGCCGGTTTAGACCGGGCGATTCAAGCAGCGGGAGGGCGAGTGGTACGAACCCAGGTAGGCGATAAATATGTCATCGACGAGATGATGAAAAACGGTTTCAACTTCGGAGGCGAGCAGAGTGGTCATTTGATATTCCGGGATCATTGCACCACGGGAGATGGCCTGGTGGCTGCTTTGCAGGTCCTCCGCATTATGCGGACATCCGGTAAGCCTTTGAGCGAGCTAACTCGTTGTTGGCAGCGATTTCCGCAGTTGCAGTTCAATATCAAGGTGCGGGAGAAGCCTCCTTTCGAGGAACTCAAGGAAGTCTGGTCGTTGAAGACCCAGGCAGAGGCAGCGCTTCAAGAGCAGGGAGGTCGATTGCTGTTGCGATACTCCGGCACGGAGCCCAAGGTGCGACTCTTACTGGAAGGGCCGGAGCCGGCCCTGCTGGAGCATTGGGGGAATCGGATTGCCACTGTGTTGCGCTTACAGATCGGCGCCTGAATCCACGACAACTCCGAACAATCACTGCCCATGAAGGTGGGCATTGTCGGCACCGGTTTTGTGGGCGGTAGCGCGGCGTATGCCATGGTGCTGCATGGCGTGGCCAGCGAGCTGGTCCTTGTAGATGCCCGGCCGGAGCTGGCTCGCGCCCAGGCGGAGGACATCTTACATGCCGTACCCTTCGGTCCGCCCGTGCGGGTGAAGCCAGGTGATTTCCCCGACCTGGCCGGAGCCCGGGTTGTGGTCTTGGCCTGCGGAGTCAACCAACAGCCCGGTGAAACCCGTCTGCATTTGCTCGAGCGCAATGCGGCAGTCTTTCAGGACGTCCTGGCCCGGTTGCGCGCGTATGTGCAAGAGGCTGTGATGGTCGTGGCCACCAACCCGGTGGACCTGATTACGCAAATGGTCTTGCAGCTGTCAGGCTTGCCCTCGGCCCGCGTGGTCGGTTCGGGCACGATCCTGGATACCGCCAGGTTTCGGGCCTTATTGGCAGAGCACTTGGCAATCGCGCCGCAGTCCGTTCATGCCTACGTATTGGGAGAACACGGCGATTCTGAGGTGCTGATCTGGTCTAGTGCACGGGCTGGCGGGGTGCCGGTGGAGACCATGGCGCGACAGACGGGACGTTTCTTGACGCCCGAGGTGAAGGCGCGGATCGACGACGGTGTACGGCGAGCAGCGTACCGCATTATTGAAGGCAAAGGGGCTACTTATTACGGAATTGGTGCAGGTCTGGCGCGAATCGTTAAGGCAATCCGCGACGACGAACGCGTGGTGCTGACATTGAGCGGATTTGACGGTCATCGCACGGGCTTTGCGCCCGTTTGCTTTTCTTTGCCGCGCGTGTTGGGGGCAGATGGCATCCGCACCACGTTCATGCCACCCCTGAGTCGTGCCGAGAAATCGGCTCTCCGTCAAAGCACCGAGGTGCTTTACGAAGCAGCAAGGGCGGTGTTGCCCTGAAAGCGGCGCTGCAAATCGGTGCCCCGCCGTCTATGTTCCAACGAGCCTTCTTCAACGCTCCAATCCCGCGGCCGTGCGGGCGGAAATCACGCGACGACTGGGCACATAGGTCGCCACAAACTCACGTCGAAATTCCTCGAAAGTGCCGGATTCGATGGCAGCGCGGATGTCAGCCATCAGACGCATGTACAGATGTGTGTTGTGCACGCTGACCATGCGAAGCCCCAAGATCTCATTGACGTTGAGCAAGTGGCGTAAGTAGGCCCGACTAAAGTGGCGACAGGCATAGCAGTCGCAGCCCTCTTCGATGGGGCGGAAATCGGCCTTGTACGAGCCGCCCTTGAGTGCAAAAGCGCCCCGTCGGGTGAAGGCCGTGCCATTTCGTGCCACGCGCGTGGGCAGGACACAGTCAAACATGTCCACGCCGCGAGCCACCAGCTCGACAATTTGCGCAGGAGTTCCCAAGCCCATGGCGTAGCGGGGTTTATCGGGGGGCAAATGTCGTACCGTAAGGTCAACAGCATGAAACATTGCAGGCTCGGGTTCGCCTACGCTAACCCCCCCGATGGCGTAACCATCGAAATCCATGGCGACCAGTTCGCGTGCACATTGTTCCCGCAACTCCGCTGACGTGCCACCTTGGACAATGCCGAAGAGTTGTTGGCCCGCTGCCCGCGGTTGCTCACGGCACTCCCGTGCCCACCGGAGGGTGCGTTCCACAGCCATTCGTTGTTCCCGCGGTGGTGCGTCATAGGGAGGACACTCATCAAAGACCATCGCGACATCAGACCCAAGCACGCGCTGAATGGCCATGACTTCCTTGGGGCCCAAGAAAAGACGGGTACCGTCCACGTGCGAACGAAACTCCACGCCGTGCGCATGAATTTTACGGATTTTGGCTAGGCTGAATACTTGATAACCGCCACTATCGGTCAGTATAGGCTTGGTCCAGTTCATGAACCGATGCAGGCCACCAGCCGCCTCCAAGATGTCCAGACCGGGTCGAATGTACAGGTGGTAGGTATTGCCCAGAATAATCTGGGTGCCCATTTCCTCCAGCTCGCGCGGATCCAGCGCTTTGACGCTGGCCTGAGTGCCTACCGGCATGAAGACTGGCGTCTCTACAACCCCATGAGGCGTAATCAGACGACCTCGCCGGGCTGCTGTGTGAGAGTCAATCTTAAGCAATTCAAACATGCGTGCCTCGGGGTTGTACCCGAGAACGAGCTGGTTCGCCAAGGTCTTCGTTTTGAACAAACACTCGTCCGGAGTTCGGCTCGCGAAGGTTGCCATCGAAAAGCAGCCACGAGCGGCCTCCCCCCTTATCCGAACGTGGCCGATTGCAACGAGTTTGTGCAGCCTGACGGCCAAGATCGCCATGGACTCGAACGTCTGCTTTGCATGGCACTTGGACGGCTCAACATCCGGACCTGGGGCCCGATTTTCCCATGCGGATATCTCGTCACCTTGGGAAAAACCTGCAGATGGGGACTGCCTTTGGGCACATTTCGACCCTTGCCGATCTACGTCGCAGATCACACAGATCGACAGGCCAGGCGGCTTCCAAATGCGCCAGAGGCCAGTTTGCCCGACTTTTGGACGGATGCGAACCGAATCACCGGTGGGCTCCGCACACTCTCGTCGCCTCCCCGGTTCGAACCGTACCGACAGGCTTGCTGCGGAACAGCGCCCGTGATTACTTTGCGCGCCATGCGCAAGTTGGGTCAGAAGATGTTGTGGTTTGGGTCTCTACTAACGCTGACAGGGGTTTTGTGGCTGGGAATTCCTGCCACGCCCGTGGCAGCGGCGGCTTCGCCAGTTGCGGAAAGTGCTTTGACCAACGGACCGGTGAACGCCTCGGCTGAAGGCCGTACATCAGGCGACACGTTGGCCCTCAAAACCAACGCGGTGTACTTCACCTTCGGTCTGGACAAGCTCCCTGTTTTACAAACCAAGTTCTTGGGCGAAGCCCTCTGGAAATATGTGGCTTCGCTGATTTACTTGTTTTTGGCCATCTTCGGATCCCGGTTTGTAGATTCTGTCTTGACCGTCCAGCTCCGCCGGTGGGCGCAGCGAACAGAGACGCAATTCGATGACCTGTTAATCGATATGTTGCACGGGCCCGTCCGGATGGTGACCTTGGTGATCTTCTTGCACATTGGGTTGGCCTTGTTCGACTGGCCTGCCGCCGCGCGCCAATGGATTTCGGCTGGATTGGTCTGCCTCGTGGCCATCTCTCTGACCTACCTGGCGATCAAGTTGGTGGACTTGAGCTTGAATGTCTGGCGCCTGAAAGTGGCCGGTACCGAGGACAAGGTCCTGACTGAAACGCTGATGCCGGCCATACGCAAAACGGCGCGGGTTCTCATCGTACTCGGTGCCGTTTTGTTGACGGCCGACAATCTGGGCCTCGAAATCAAAACCATCCTGGCAGGTTTGTCCGTCGGCGGTCTGGCTCTCGGGCTGGCTGGTCAGGAGACAGTGGCCAACCTGATTGGTGCCATTGTGATTCTGCTCGATAAACCGTTTCGGATCGGCGATCGCATCGTGCTGGATGGCGTGGACGGAGTGGTGGAATCGATCGGCCTGCGCAGCACCCGCATCCGGAATCTGGATGGTCATGTGGTGACCGTTCCAAACAAGACTTTGACCAACGCCACCATCACCAACATCACATTGCGTCCCAATATCCGAACGCTCATCAACATCGGCATTACCTTCGACACGCCGGCGGCGAAGGTTCAACGCGCCGTCGAGATCCTGAATGAGATTTACCGGTCACACCCCATGACCCACGACGTCTGGATCAGCTTCAACAAGTTCAACGACGCCTCTTTAAACATCTTCGTGGTGCACTGGTGGAAGGGGACGGAGGTGAAGACTTATTTACAGGGTATGCAGGAACTAAACCTGCAAATCAAAGCCCGCTTCGATGCGGAAGGTATCGAGTTTGCGTTCCCCACCCAGACCTTGTATGTCAAGCAGGGATCCGATTGGCGACTCCAAGGTGCTTCAGATACAATGCCGCCGCTTACTTCAGAAGCAGCAACCGCAGTCCCACGAGGATGAGAAATCCCCCAAACAGCCGCTTCAGATCCTCGGCGGGCAACTGCGTGGTCAGCCACGCGCCCAGATAGCCGCCGATCAAGGCTGTTGGAAAAAGCGCAAGGGCTGTGCGCCACTCCACGTTACCTTGGATCCAGTGCTTGGCTGTTCCCACCACCGCGGTAGGGATGATCACCAGCAACGAGGTTCCCACCGCTTGTTTAATGTCGCGGATGGGCGGACTTAAAAAGTAAATCATGGCCGGCACCATGACGATGCCACCCCCCACGCCAAACAAGCCGCTGGCTATCCCGCTTATCAGACCAATCAAAGCAGCCGTCCCGTAATCCATGGCCTGTTCAAATGGACGGGAATGGCCTGTAGAGCAATGAGAAATCTCACAAGCGCCCCATTCCAGTTGGGGATCAGTAGGCTGTTCCATCCCCGATGTAAAGTGCGTTGACAACGCTCGCAAAGCGGGCCGTCATGCTCAAGCGCGGACGTCCACAGCCGACTTCCGACGAAAGTGTCTCGAAATCGATTGCAGGGGGCGTTTCGAATCTTTGCTGTGCCGTAAAATGGATGGTTGCAATTCGTCCCACAGCCCGGTTGGAAGTGGTTCGTGTCGAAGCTCCCCGGCTAATCGAGGAGCCCGCACCGCTCTGGCCAAGTCTCAAACAAGACCTGGGCCAGTCCGGTCCCTCTCTGACGGTTCTCTCTTTATAAAACGCTCTCAGAGGGATTCAGGTTCACGCGTCCGCGCACCGGCCGACTCATGAACCAGTGGTGGGCAAATCCCGCAGCTTGTTTGTCACAAACGGTCAGGAGCTGTGAACGTTCGACACCCCAACACGGCGCTTCTTGGATCGCTTCTTGAGCGGGGGCGCCGGCCTGAGTAGGTGCCGTTACGCAACTGCCGGTTGTAGCGCCCCGGCGGATTGACCATACGACCTTCCGATAAATAAGAGCGAGCCAGGCAGCTACCCGCCTTCTTTAGCAAGACTTGCGATAGCACGTCACACAGGTCCAGACCGTGCGCTGCCGCCTGGTCAGGCGTACCTTTGGATGCCTTCTCAGTACTGCGCGCCGGTCGAGGGGGCCTATTTGCTGCCAGGCTTCATTGCGGGGATCGCAGCAAGATCGGGCGGCAATTGGTCTGGCGGAAAAGTTTCTACGGAAAGCTGTAGTAAACTGAACATGGGCACTCGGAATTGGACCGTTCCGTTCGATCGGTCCACCAAGACGGCAACGGCCACCACTTCGCCACCGGCTTTTTGCACAATGTCCATGGTCTCCTGCACGCGTCCGCCCTGGGTGACCACGTCCTCGACTACTGCCAGACGTTCACCCGGCGCGATACGGAACCCGCGTCGCAGTGTCAATCGCCCCTCCTCCTTCTCGGCGAAAATGAAGCGACAGCGCAACTGGCGAGCCACCTCTTGTCCGATGACCAATCCACCCATTGCAGGTGCGATGACCGTGGCCGGCGCCAGCGGGCGGAGTTTTTCCGCCAGCGCAGCGCCTAGTCGCTCCACAACAGGCATATGTTGAAGGGCCAGGGCACACTGAAAATACTGCCGACTATGCAAACCGCTTCGCAGGATGAAATGGCCTTCCAGTAAAGCCCCAGTATGCCGGAAAATCTCCAAAACTTCCTCGGATGTCATCGTTAGCAGCCAGTTTTGATGTTGCTTGATAGGCAATCAAGCGGGAAGCGCTAGGAGCCACCGGCACCATATCCTGAAGATGGGGGCGTTCCAAAAGGCTTCGTTTTTGAGCGCAAGCGGTCGTTCAGCAGGTCATTCAATGTTCGCTTTGCGTAAAAGGAATAGGCATTAGCTGATGCAGAATAACCGGTGGCATACAAGCTACAATACGGGCCTTTTGTAAGTCAGATTGCCAAAGGCAAAATGCACGCTTTCTCCCAAACCAGTTAAACCAGCAGAAACCCTCCTGCGAAAAGATAAAGGCCGTTCGCGAATCGAACGGCCTTTTGAAGATGAACTCCAAACGCAACTGCTTAGGGGAATAGCAGGATGTTGCCGGGATTCGATGTGTCCCCTGTCTGACGCGCAGACTCACGAAGTTTGGACGTGCTCCACTGCTGTACACTGCCATCGGCTAACAAAATGTTGCCCTGCCGCTGGTGCATCTTGTCCGTCCAACCCACGTTGTTCAGCGTGGCGGCGTTGGTAGTCAATGGTACCCGGGCGCCCGCGACGGTTGTGGGCGAGTTTCCATATCCGTTATTGGCATTTGCTTGGGTTGTCGGACCGTAGATGTTTCGATCACCGGACAAGAACATGGACGGCATCGTCTCATCAGCATCTTGACCAATGAAGTACGAAACCGCGGTGTTGTCCCGGAAATCCGCCATAGCGGCAGGAGGGACAAGGAAATTCGTTCGAGCATTGCGCTCATCCGATGGACAAATCACCACTTTGGGGGTGCTCAACTCGTTCGAAAGCACAGCAAAGTGGGTGTAGATGAGCGTGTTATTCGCCAGGTTGCCGGCCGTGCCTCCCTCACTGTTAGGCACTCGCATCGGGAAACGATCTCCGTTATCACTCGCCCAAATGCGGAAGGCCAAACCAACCTGCTTGAGATTATTGACGCAATTGATCCTTTGAGCCTTGGCCTTGGCTTTGGCCAGAGCCGGTAGCAACATGCCGGCCAAGATTGCAATGATGGCAATCACGACCAGCAGCTCGATGAGCGTGAAGGCGGTGAGTTTGAAGCGACGTGTCTGTTTCATGGTTCGTTAGGTTTGTTCCGTTCTGCCTGAACTTGGGCAGGAACAATGCCAACTTCGCTTGACGTTGTAAAGCCCCGATTTTGAAGCGCTCAAGAAAACGCGTCGCCGTCAGTCCAGTTGGCTTTTCACGCAGCCTGCGTGAAATTCGCGCAGACTGCTCCCTCGGGGCTCATGGGCTCCTTCGCGCCATGATCGTGCAAACCTTGGAATGACCTCCCCTGTTTCTGACGAGGAGTTGAAACCGGCCATTAGCTTCCGTGCCATGGGCATCGAGCCCGGCATTCCGCCATGCTTCAGATTCATGGCAGTTATCATCGAATCGGAAGTTCCATCTGCTCGGGCCTACTCAGCGGTCCGGGCACCCGAAAGCTGGCAGCGGACAAAACCGGAAAAGGCCGATCCAGGCCAGCTCGGCGGCAGGCCACGGTGAAGGCCTGTGCGATCCGCTGGGCCGCCGGGCCTGTGCCCGTCAACCGGGTGCCGAACCGGGCGTCGCTCAATTTGCCCTCCCGGACCTCTTGCAGGCGGGAAAGAACCCTCGACTTCTGCAAGGGCCTGTGTCGTTCCAACCACTCAAGGAAAATGTCTTGGACAGCGTGGGGAAGCCGCAGGATTGAATAACAGGCAAAGCTGGCACCGGCCCCGGCGGCCGCCTGCGTGATGCAAAACATCTCATGGTCTGTGAGTCCGGGGATGATCGGCGCCATAAGCACACCGACCGGAATGCCGGCTTTGGCGAGAGATTCGATCGCCTTGAGGCGGGCTTGCGGCAAAGCTGCTCGGGGTTCCAAGCAACGTGCCAGTTCAGCGTCTAATGTGCTGATGGACAGACAGACCACAACCGCCTGATGACCCGCTAATTCTGTCAGCAGATCAATGTCCCTTGTGACCAGGAAGTTTTTCGTCACCACACAAACGGGATTTCTGAATTCGGCCAACACAGCCAGGCACCGCCGGGTTAGTTGAAGCCGGCGTTCAATGGGTTGGTAACAGTCGGTGACGCCACTCAGTGCGATCGTTCGAGGTTGCCAACGGGGTGAAGCCAGCTCGGCCCGCAGCAACTCCGGTGCCTCCGGCTTGATGATGATGATAGACTCGAAGTCCAGCCCGCTGGAAAAGCCCAAGTACTCATGCGTGGGTCGAGCGTAACAGTAGGCGCAACCGTGTTCACAACCCCGGTATGGGTTGAGACTGACGTCAAAGCCGAGGTCGGGACTGTCATTGAAGCTAAGGACATGGACGGATCGGTCGAGAAAAAACCGGGTGCGCGGCAGCGGTCGGTCTTCGGGATCACCCTCGGGATCAGGCTCATAAAACCAAGGCTCAAACCGGTTGGGTGGATTCAGCCCAGTCCCTCGGCCGCGTGACGTCCCACTCTCATGACAAGCTTCTCCAGCCATTGAAGTCTGCACTGGTTATCAGCCCAGTAACTCTAACTCTAACCGAGAAGGCTCAGGTGAACCAGTCGCGCGTCGCGAGAAAGGCCCGGCTGCAGATCGTGCCTTTCCAAGCCTGGCTCTTGCCCAGCCGAAGGAACGGTCCCACGGGAGAATCTGCAATCGTGTAGGCCACGGAGTAGTCCGGACCCGTCCAACCACCCTCAGACCACGTGACGTAGGATCTGCCGCCGCGCTCGAGCATGAACGGACCTTCCTCGTAACCTTCCGGGGTGATTTCCTGGAACACACGGCCATCAGGAAACGGCTCCAAGCCCGTGAAATCCGGCTTGAGGCGAACCACATTGCACCGGCGCCATCCCCCATAGTGGAGGTACCATCGACCATCGCGGTCGCGAAACGTCTGTTGGTCAATGGTTTGGGCACCATTGGAGAAACGGTCGATCAGCCGTCGGCCGAGATAATCTCGGAAAGGGCCACCGGGCCGATCCGCGACGGCCACTCCGATTCCGCCAAGCTCGTGATCAATCTGATGTCGTTAGCGGAAAAAAGAGGAAGTAGCGACCCCGGTGGCGGACGACAGCCGGAGCCCACAAGGCTCGGCGAGCCCAGCGCACGACATTGGTGTCAAGAATCCGCCGATGACGGGTTCAATACACTAAGTTCTGGCGAGGAAAATGCATCGAAAAACACTTCCTGGTCGTAGGGAGCGGAATAGGTGGGATAAATCCAGACTTGTTTGCCAAAGACGCCCACCTCCGGATCAGCATGCCAGCCGTGCAGAATGGGATGGCCGGAGTACTTGCGGGGATCGTTCTGAAACTTTCCGCCGCAGCCAACCCCCCAGCAGGACCAGTGCACCCACGGCCAGGGTCAAATGTCCCCAAAGAAGGGACACGCGTAGGGGGAACCAAGAGGAGTCTTGTGAAACCAAGGTTCGCATGACCTCTGAAATTCGACCACCCAGTGGGCCATAAGGTGTAACCGTAACCTCGCGCTGTCGGCCCCAGCCTTCTTCACGAGAGGGAACCGTCTCGACGTCTAAGACTGGGGCCTGATGGGGCACACGCATCCGGTTAACGGCCTCGGCGGCATTCAATCCGGGCAATGGTCGTCAATGCTGAGAAACTTGAGGATTGGCTGATTTTCCACACTGGTTGGACTGCCTTTCGTGGGATCCGTCGTTGCCGCCCTGCAGGCAGATTTATACCCGGACTCTTTGTGGCCTGCCTACGAAGCTTCGGAGCTTCGCTGGAAGATCTGTTTGAGCCAACCGATATTCGTGGCGTAGTTGTGATGGAGATCGCGCGGCTTGCGCGCGTCGCGGGAACGTTCGACCACCAACCAGCCGCTCCAACCCATGCGGTCCAACGTCTGTTTGATCCGAGGCAAGTCGAGGCTGGGATCTTCCGGCAGACGCAGGCCATCTTCATTGGAGGCATGAATTTGAATCAAACGCTGCGCGCCCAGAGTTTCCAACTCCGTAATCAGGTTACGACGGTGCTTCATTGCCTGAGCAAAATTGAAATAACTGCGAACAGCGGCTGAGCCGACTTCATCCAATAATTGGATTTCCTCCGCTGCAGGCAGGGAAGTTTCGATGCCGAGGACGACCCGGGCGGCTTCCACGGCACCAGCTATTTCGCGTAACCGGGCAACGACAGAGGGTCGCAGCTCAGGCCGTGCCACTAGGTCGCAGGGTACACCCAGAGGAAGAAAAAGCACACGGATTCCAAGTGCCATGGCGGTTTGCAAGGCATCCTCGACCATCCTTGGTACCGAGGGACGCTCCACAAAAGATTGTGCATAAAAAGCGGACATGGCCAGAGAACAAAGGGTAATGTTGTGCTGCCGGGCTGTTTCCAAAAACGACGCGCGAAAGTCAGGATCCGCCAAGGCGTTTTGAAACGTCTCGCGTTGCCCCAGCGGTCCCATATCCACCTCCAGACCCTGAGCTCCCAGTTCAGCGGCCAGACTGATAGCGCGTAACGTTTGGCGTTGTAAGAGCATCCAGTCGCAGACACCAATTCGGTAACGGGAGCCAGATGCAGTCAGGGAACCGTAGAGAATGCGACCTTTCAACAATTCAACGCTGGCCAGGCTTCCGAGTGTCACGTGCCTAAGGAATTCTCGACGGGACCCTTGCAATCCTGACTCCGAGATCTCTTTGGTAGGATCGAATTCTGTTGGGGAGACGGATAACTCTGATTCTGGACTCTTCATAGCAGTTTGGTGTGGATGTTAGGATCAAGAGCGAGGACGGCACCGAAGCTCGCTTGCGATAGTTCCCGCGCATCAGGTTCGTGTCCTGAGGAACAGCCAACGGCCGTCACGCACGCTCCCAGGGGCAAAGATAGACCACCCATCACTCACACAACACAGGCACAATGATAAATCAACGGCCGTTCCAAAGGCAAATATAGGCGACAGTGTTTGCCGCGTCTCCGTGAAGCGCAGCTTGCCTTAGCGCCCGCCTAATAAGGGGACTCCGCTTGGACCTCTTGGCTCGCTCGGCGTCCCGTAAAGCGCGCGTGCCCGGAAAGCACAAATAAGTAAGCGACCCGGATTGTACATTATCACGGATGGTGAGAACGTAGCCCATGGAGGCCTTGGTGATTGTATTCATGGTTCGGCTGGTCAATGACGCTCGCATGACACATCCTTAAGCGGTGCAATTTCGGACCAGTTGCCGTGCAGGGGGGAACCTCCACGGTTGCACCAGGTCTTCATGCTTGTTTTTCACCGACACCGGCCCGACCCAAAACGTACTGCAACCACAGATTTTTCCCAGGAAAGATGCATAGACGTGGAGGCATCTCCTTTGACGTCTGTCAGTCAAAACAATAGAAGCACGAGTAGCTTGCAACCCAGCAAAAGTCCCCGTTGCTCGGAATTTGCAGGCTGCAAAGTTGAACGACCATCCCGATCTCGCTTTTTACCCGACTGTGGATGTTGAAGTAAAAATATCTAACATGGTAATTCCAAGGGCTTGGAGCTACAGACCGGTAAAAGACCCACCGCTGGGATCGATGGCCGTGAACATCAACCTGGGGGCGGGCTGCAATCGGCGACTCAACGTGGTTGGGCCCAGAGAAGCAGCGCCGGAATACGGAATACCGAACGATCGCAGCCAAGATGCAGCCTATTGGAAGCGGCACGTCGGTCGGGTTCGGCTCTGGCACGAGTTCCTGTTCGAACCACGGTCGTCACATCCTTTCGATGGGCCATAAGTGCGAATTGCATATCGGGGCCCGCTAGTGCCCTACCCGACTTCTGGGGGAGCCCTTGTTCCAACATGAATTGATGAAATGATAGAAGAATGCATGCGGTAATTGGCCGATGCGCTGCGCGCGGTGATCGTGCTCAGCGGTTCGGCAGGATCAAGGGATCGACATTGTTTCGAAGGTCCGTCCAATCTGGAGCCGGCCCCCGCGGATCGAGGCCATAAAGAAAAGCTTCGATGTTGGTATAACCATCGCCATTGAGATCGGTGGAGGCGTCTGCAGGGTCCTCCGGATTAAGCCCATGCGCTTGTTCCCATGCGTCCGCCATGCCGTCGTTGTCTCGATCAGCGTATGGCTCCCCACGGTAGGGTGGATAACCGCCGACCTCGTCTGGGTGAGTGATGATGCCCAAAGGAACGAGACGGCCGATGCGCGCGATGGTGGCCTCATTATAACCAACCTGGCGAAGAAGGTTGGTGAGACCGGACCACGGTGTGGCCCCGTGGCCTGCGCCAGTTCGTACCATGCGGATGATCCGTTCGTCTATGGCGTCACGGCGCGGGAGCGAAGCACCGGCATGCCGGAGAACGTCTTCATACGCCTCCACGGCTGATTGAATCCGAAGTGGCGCATGCGGGAACGGCGCACGCGTTCGAATGCGAGCCAACACGATATCTAACGGATCCCGCGCTGGGTCGGGTTGAACACCGCCATCCCAGTTGTCGGCGGTTACGCGGAGATTACCCTCCACAACGTTGCCGGACACGTATGCAAGGCCGAAATTGTCCACGTTCGTGCGACTGCGTTCAGACTCAGGCTTGAGGATCCGCCAGGCCACGGGATCTTCTCGAGGTGTCGCAGGCCCAGGTTTGAAATAGTTCTGTATGATATTGAAGTAACTCCGATGATCGCCGCCATCGATGGTACGATGCACCCAGTTATAAAGGACATTATTGACAAAAGTGATGTCCCCGTACATGCCGATACTCGGATTGCGGCCGCTGTTACAAGCCCAAAGATTGTGATGAAAAGTGCTGTTGAGCCCCCCAAGCGTGCTGCCAAAAGCGTGGTTGTACGTGTTCAACGCCTCGCTGAAAATAGAGTACTGAATGGTGATATTTACCGTCGGTAATTTGAGCGCCGCAGTTCCGGCATCATTGTCGTGATCATACATGTGCCGGTACAAAGACATGTTTTCGTCTAAGCCCCAACTGGCGGAGACGTGATCAATCATGATATTGCCAATGGGGTTGCCCCCAAGCGAATCGTCGCGGTTTCCCACCCAGATCTGGCCACGCCGGAATCGCATGTGGCGAATCACCACGTCGTGCGTGTCTATGGCAACAGTAGCTCCGGCAATGCAAACTCCATCGCCAGGTGCAGTATTGCCGGCTATGGTGATGTAGGGAGCTCGGATGTGAATCGGCGATTCTAACCGAATGATCCCAGCTACGTTGAAAACCACAATCCGAGGTCCGCCCGCTTCGCAGGCTTCACGGAAAGTGCCTGGGCCCCGATCGGCGAGATTGGTGACCACGAAAACGCGTCCGCCGCGTCCCCCCGGAGTATACATCCCCCCGCCCCACGCGCCGGGGAAGGCCGGAATACGAGCGCGAATGAGGTCACCCGGTTGCGCTGCGCCAGGGCGCCAAGGGCGGCCCTTCGCGGCCCACTCACGAACCACTGGTTCGGCCCGCTGCCACGCCTCGGCATCCATCCGTTCCGCGTCGGCTTGTTTTCGTTCAGCTTCAGCCGCAATCTCGACTGGAATTTTGGGATACTGGGCCCAAAGAGAAAGAGCAGCAAACAACACCAGCACCCCGACAGAGGTCCGGGCGGAATCTGGGGGTGCTCCCGATAGACCCAACCTTAAAGAAGACCGATTCGCCAATACAGAATCTCGAGCGGCTGGCATCATGCGGCGCATGTCAGCGAGAACTGGGGTGATTGGTTGAGCCGGCACCCATGGACTGGCGCAGGCGTCGCTCGGCAGCCTGGAGGTCATATCCGGCAGATGAGAGATAGTTGTTGATACGCCCTTTATAGCGGTTAAAGAGGATGTGTTTGTCACGAGCGGATCCTTCGTCCATGGCCAATTCACGGGCTTCGTATAGCATGGCCCGGATGTGCTGTCTCTGTTCTTCGGTCAGTTCGGGCAACAGGCGCAGGTAGGCCCTGTAAGTAATCTCGGCCAGGCGATATGTCATCCCGTCCTTAATTTGATCGATTTGTTCCGGGCGAAGTTCCGTTTCAAGGCGGCCCAGGAATTCTCGGCGGGCCAAATCCAGTTCGACCCTGGTCTGCCGGAGAATCTGTTCCTGCGCCCGCTTGTATGAATTTGAATCCTGTGCAATATGGGAAGGGATTTCTTTAAGGGCTTGATCTCGCCAAGCGTGAATTCGTCGAAGCGTACGATATTGCTCCATGATTATCGCATGAACGCGATTGGAGTGAGCATCTGCTTCGAGCCGAAGCGGGATTAAAATCTGCTCCGCTCGGGCGGCAATGGCACCGTGGTAGGCCTGCTCTTCTGCATCCTTAACAACAGTTTGGCTGCCCGGAGGCTGCGCGATTGCCATAGGCAAATCGGAACCGACAATGCAGGTGCATGCCGTTAATAAAGCAAGGGTTACCAAGCCAACTCGCCGTAACAAGCCACGAGATAACATTGAGTCGATCATTCGGGCCATAGCCATACGGTTTCCGTCATAGGAATCAAACGAAGCTGGTTGGGATCCAGTACAACGTGTTTGATGCGTTCCCGTTTCCATGTGTAAGTGATGTGAACGAGACCATCCCCGGTCTGGATCACGGCGGGATAGGAAAAGCCGTTGGGAGCCGCAGGGTCATGCTCCAGCATAAGCGCGGCAAACCACCGACGGCCATCGGGCGAAATGGCTACATTCAGGGGCGTGCGCATGCGGGGCCGAGCTGCATGGTTGTAAACCAGCAAATGGCGACCATCTCTCAAAGTAATGGCGTCGGTACCGGCATTGGGGTTGGGCAACTGCGTCAACCGCATTCTGCCCCATGTGCGGCCACCATCACGCGACCATATCTCAAAGATTCGACCTTGACGCGTGCGACCCACTGCTTGCAGGCGGTGGCGGCCATGCACGAGCACGCTGGGCTGGATGGCCCCAACAACCTGGCCATCATTCAAAGGCGGTGTTCGTATCCAGGTGCGGCCCAAGTCCGGAGTTCGTTCGAAGTGCACCCGCCACCCTTCCGGGCCTTCGGTGCTCGATCCACAAAGCAGGTCGCCATTGGGGAGTTGTATCGGCTTGTTTTTGATCGGGCCCAAGATGCCCTCAGGTAACCGTTGCGGAGCTGACCAGGTCCGACCATCATCGTGCGAAATCTTCATTACGCCCCACCAGGAACTGGGACTCGGCCCCACTTTGTAGAACAAAAGTAATGGCCCCCCGTCCGGGCGGAAAAGAACAGGATTCCATGTCGGATATCGCCTGGTGGGTGACTCTGCCCCATTGGCCACTTCGACCGGAAATGTCCACCGGCCATTTTCGCGACGCGACAACCAAATGCCTACATCGGGATGGCGCTCATGGGTTCCTCCGAACCAGGCAGCAACTAAGCCCGAGGGGGTTTCCACAATAGTGGAAGCATGACAGGAAGGGAAGGGAGCCGCGTCGAAAATAAACTCGCTATGAATAAGTCCGGGCATCTGTGCTGAACCCATCGATGCGCAGAGCCCTACGGTCAGTAAGAACATAAGTAGGCCTTCGGGATGTATCCAGGTACGACAGGCCCGTATCGGCATAAACATAGGGACCGCGACAAGGCCATCTCGCACCTTTTGGACGACCCTGCGCGCACTCAAACGGGAACAATTGACGGTCATGGGCACACAATTTGATACCGTCCGCTGCCGAGGTGCAAGGCAGGACGAGGCAAATGGGTGTGAACACTCAAGAGGCCATCTGCGTAACGAACCGCTTGGCCGTTAATTCGGACCTGGTCAACCTGATCGCAATGGAGTTCCACCCAGGCCGTAGTGTTGGGTGGAATGCAAATGTCCCATACCAGTGAGTTGTGGATTCGTCGCCATTCGCTATGCACCAGCCCAAAGGGAGTCATACGACGAGCACTTACCCATACCAACCCGGGAACAAATTGTGGGGCCATGCGTAAGAGCCGATAACCGGGCTTCTCCCCGTCAGGCGCTATGCCAGCAAGACATTCGTAAAGCCAGAGAACCAGGTCGCCCACGAGCATGACATGGTTGCCTGAGTTCATGCCCGGTTCGGCTGTATCTCCATTCCACAATTCCCAAATGGTTGTGGCACCCTGCCGGACCATATACCCCCAACTCGGATAATTTGTTTGCGTGGCAATTCGGAACGCAAGGTCGGGTCGACCATGCCGGGTGAGAGTTCGCATAAGATGCTGAACTCCGATCAAGCCAGTAGCTGGGTGACCGTGGTTGAGCACCTCTATATTGTGAACAAGAGTGGCAAAGACCCTGTCGCGTTCGGACTCCGGCACAAGATTTAGCGCGAGGGTCAGAATGCAGGCAGTCTGAGTGCCGTTCCCGTATTGACCGCGTTCAGAATCGTAAAAAGCATGGTGGAAGGCGCGAGCCATGGTTTGAGCTTGATGTTCCCACGCGGCGGCTTCCTCGGGCCGTCCCAGTAAGCGGGCATAGCGGGCCATCAAACGAAGATCGTGCACGAAATAGGCAGTGGCAATCAACGTGGGATCAGTCCGACGAGCGGGATCGCGGGAGTGAATGAGTTGCGGGTCTTCCGGAGGCACACACCAATCGCCATAGCTGTCCTTGGATATGAGGCCGTTGGTGACATAACCGGACATGTATCGAATCCACTGTGCGGCTGCAGAGTAAGTGTCTTGCAGAAAACGAAAATCCCCATACTGCCGGTATAGAAGGCCGGGAGCGCTGAGGAACGTGCTTGGCCAGGTGACATTATCCGAGTAAATGGGCCAATAAGGGGGCGCAACATCGGGAAGGCTGCCGGAGGGGCGCTGCGCGTCAGCGATATCACGCAGCCATTTGCGGTAAAATCGAGCCACGTCAAAAACATGGGCTTCGCCGGCACATTCCTCCAGCCTGTCACCCAACCATCCTTGACGCTCATCACGCTGCGGACAATCGGTGGGAATGCTGCGGTAATTCGCGCGTAAGCCCCAGACCACGTTTTGATAAATGCGATTCAGCAAGGGATGCGAACAAGTGAAGTCACCGACGCGCGGCAAGTCATCGTGGACCACACAGGCGGTGAGCGTGTGAGGGCCAGGACGACCGGGGTAACCGGTTAACTCCACATAGCGAAATCCGTGGTAGGTGAACCGAGGTTCGTAAATTTCCTCACCCTGACCTTTCAATATGTACCGATCTGTCTGTTGCGCACCGCGTAGATTGGCGAGATCAAGGTGTCCATCGGGCCGCAACCGCTCGGCATGTCGAAGCTGCACGGTGGTGCCGGCCGGACCACGCACACGTAAGCGGCACCATCCGGCGAGATTTTGTCCAAAGTCGAAAATGAAAACCCCGGGACTGGGCTCACGAATGAAAACCGGAGCCAGCATCTGTGTAATCCGCATAGGTTCAATAGGCTGGGCAACGACTTGACCTGCAGGGGCGGGCATGATGGAGGCAGGTTCCCAATCCGCATCGTCATACCCGGGTAGGTCCCAGCCAGTGAGCTCGCGGCGCGCGTCGTATTCTTCCCCGTCAAACTCACTGTTACTACGAATGGGGCCTTCATCCGTTAGGCGCCAAGAGGAATCGGTTGCGAGGGTAGTGACGGAACCATCCGTGTGTTCGATCCGCAGATGAAGCATCAGTTGCGGAAATCCATAACTGACGGTGCCGGCATACACGCGGCTGCGGTCGGCGTAGAATCGTCCGTTGCCCAGCACAGCGCCCATGGCGTTGGCACCCCTGCGCAAAAGGCGGGTAACATCTGCCGAGAGATAAAACACCCGCTTATCATAATGGCTCAGAGCCGGAGCCAGCACGGCATCACCCACGCGTGTTCCATTGAGGTACAATTCGGACCATCCCAGACCCGACCAATGGATAAGGGCGCGGCGCACCGGGCGATCCAGGACAAACTCTTTGCGCAACCATCGGGCTGGGAGACGTCGCTCCTCGGCTGTCATAATGGCGCCCCAGGGCGCCATCCCCGCAGGCCCCAGAACACGCGCCCATTCCCAGTCTGAATCCTCGAAGTCAGGGCGATGCCAGCCAGGCACTTCTTCGGAGTGGACCTTCCACTCAGAATCAGTGGGAATTACTAACGGCGGGCCTTCCTCAAACTGGACCCACAGCCGCCCGATGACACCAGCGGGTTTGTTTGGCGCGGTGTTGCGACCTGTCAGCCCAAGTACGAGGGTCTGGCCGGGCTCCACGCGCGTAGTGATGTCGTTCCATTTAACCCGTCGCGGATGATTACGCGCCCCTAGGTCCAAACCGTTCAGCCAGCCGCGGCATTCATTGTCACCTGTGTATTCAAAAACAGCTCGCACAATCCGCCGGTCAGGCGGTAACGTTACAACCCGCCGGAACCAATTGGTGCCAGCCGGAGCACGAAGCGGATCCGCTACGCTGGGATGCCAGATCCAAAAGGTTTGATCGAGCCAATTTGTGGTTTCCCGCCCAGGCTTTCCAATCCAACGGGCCTGCCACTCGACTGGATCCAAGATTCCCATGGTCCAATGAGCCGCGCGGCTCCATGGAGAGCAGCGACCGTGGTTATCCCAGACTCGCACGCGCCACCACACTTGCTGGTGCGACGACAAAGGCCGGCCTGAATAGGGGACAAGATGAGATTGGTCCGATTCAACTCGACCGCTATCCCAAAGGTCAGGTTGATTACGATGAAGACGCCGCAGATCGGAGGCGACCTGCACCTGCCAGGCCACCTGCAAAACATGGAACCGGTCATCTTCCAACCGCCAACTCAGAACCGGTCGGAGTTCATCAACACCGCAGGGATTGACGCGTCCCTCACAACGCAGGTCCACCACTTCCAGGGCACTAACCCACACCCAGTTGCTTAGCAAGACGATTCCGACCCGCAGCCCCAGAGTGATCAAGGCTCGGTCAGAGGGAAAACGCGGGCACAGGGCCCGATGCGGACACCGGTCGTCATCAGCCATCCGAGGCGACACCCGCATATCTCATCGGATAATGCAAGCCCGGGAACTACCGCAACAGAGAGTAGCGCCTTGGCCTGACATTTTACATGCGGATTTTGACAAGAACACTGCGGTAAAAGGTGCGGCCATGGTTTGGAGACGGAGACCTGAAACGCAACTGGAGCCGCAGGGGTTGGAGTGGCCGACCTCCTATGATGGACCTCCCGCGAAGCGTGGCTTAGTTCCTGAACTAACGGCCCTGGCCACGCAAGTGGAGTTAACTAGAAAGTGCGCTGACACTCGCCTAGGCGACCTTCAGCGACCTTATCCTGAAAAGTAGCTGTTTCATCGAGGTTTATCACACGGGTGGTGCTCCCACCATCACTCGGGCATCCCTGTCCATATGGAGCCTTTGGATCACCCACCAATTGGCTCTGCCTGACGGCTTCGGTCTAGTAATCCTTGCATGTTAGAGAAATGAGCGCCACATCCCTAGATCCAGTCCCGGAGGGAACCCGCGCGGAGAACACGTTTGTTTTGGAATATACGCACCGCTTTGGTTACGTGCCAAGCAATACGCCACAAGAATGTCCAGGATGATCACCGCGTATGTTCATCATGCCCCCATGACACCTGGATGGCGTGGGATTGCTTACGTAAAGCCACAGAGGCACCTTGAAGCAGCTTTATATATGCGCCGGGGACAGATATACTACGAGCGACATATATGAGCGGCGCGTTATTACCCATACAGACGCCTCCTTGCACAGAATGGTCACAGAGATGACGTTATCCACACAGCGGAACGTAACATGTGGATTCCCCCTGGAGGCGCATTGATGGGACACAGTCGCACGTTGCAGCGGCAAGGAACTGCAGCACTGTTGCACGTGGAATCGTGGAGGCCTGCTGCTGAATAGGCGACCACGAATAATCTTTGTAAAGTCTCCTGTGAACGAGATCTATTGTGAGCGGCGCAGCGACGTGTTTGTCGGGCCCGTTATTATAAAAAGCGCAGTGGCTGACCGCTTGCTGTGGTGAGCGCGCTGTCGTAGTGCGCGCACCTAAAAGGCGTAAACGCTGGTACGAGCGCGGCGACTATTGGAATCACGCGAAAGGGCCAGGCCACCGGTGGTGCGCTGATAAGATAGACGGGATGGACCGAGGCGGTAACGATCAGGGAAGGATTGTAGGTAGGCGGCAGATGGGACGTATGCGATATTACCGGCGAAGAGAGCGCGGCTGTTGTTAGGTGTGGCGGCGGCAGGAGTGCGTCGACAGATGCGAGAGAAGAGAATCGTGAGGCGGGCAAAGGATGGGGGAAATGGCCCGGCGATAGACGCGGCGTGTTTTTCCCGTGGCATTACAGCCCAGGCTGTACGTGGCGTGAAAAGCAGCGAGCGGTGTGCTCAACCGAGGTGCCTGAAAAATCGGAGCGGATGCCGACGAGGCGAGAGGAAGCCGGTGGAACCGAAAAGGAGGCGCATGTGGTTCGTAGGCTGCCGAGGCTTAAAAATTGCTTAAAGGTCTCCTTGATAAGAGAGGGTGCGTTGTATAGTGTTGTTGGGGGTCGCAAAGTTTTCAGGGAAAATGTGCGATCCGGAACCTATTTTAAGCCAGTCATGCCCGGTGTTGGAGCAGGCCCACGAAGACTGGTGGTACTCAGTGTTTTGCTCGGGGTTTCTATTGTGTTAGTTCTAGCGGTTGTTCGGTGGAGCCGTGCCAACAAGATGCCACCGACACAAACGCAACACAGAACAAAGAAAGCACAGAAAAATGAGCAGTAAAGCCATGAGAATGCAAGTACGCGGTCTATTCGTTGTAACGACGCTGCTGTTGACCGGGTCAGCCTTGGCCGTGGTCTGTTACACGACCGTGACTGACACCACCTGCAAGAAACTCGGCTCGATCGAGTACTTTTCACGATGCGCGTGGCGTCAGTTTTTGTCGGCTGCGGGCGGGTTCAGCAGATGCGACGAGGCACCGACCGGACTGCTGAATTGTAAAGATGTGGGCAATGCCAAAGAGTGCTGGTATCAGTACCTCTATCATGAATGTAACGGGCAAGAAGTCGTATTGTGGGGCACAAATTATATTAAAGATTCTGTGGCCACCGGTGGTGTCTGTCCGCCGCCGTAACAAGCTGAAGGACAGGCCGGTATCTGGGTAGTAGGGTGTGCGCTTACCTCACGTGAGAAAAGGGCGGCGATGCTGTGCGCGGAACATTGGAGTGGGCATGCAGCGCCGCGCTAGGTTAAGTAGCCTACGGGACTGACCCCAGTGGTGGGTTGCAAGGAAAAACAGGAGAGTTGTGAAGGCAGCCGCGTGCCCTGTTCGAGTTAAAGGGGCACCGATGGCGTGAGTGCATTGGGGCTGTGCGCCTTAACGGGGTGCATCTCTTGGCGCTCCCGAGTCCACCGTGGGGTGGGAACGGCGGCTTGGTAGGGCGCGTGCCCGATGGTGCGGCCCGATGATTGGTACCGGGTCCACTCAATAGGAATGGGCCTGCACGGGCGGGATTTAGCCCGGCGATTGTTACTGTTCCCGGTCCCGACTGCCCGATGCGGAGGCGTTGTGTGCGGGCGCGCCTCGGCTTGGGAAAGTGAAGTTGCGCCTGGAGGGGTGGTAGGGATTTCGGGTGCTGGAGCCGGAAGCATTGGGGCTTGGCCCTGGGTTCAGTCCGGGGCTCACCCGGAGACTGCGAAGCCCCAGCTTTGCGACGAGCTGGTAATCAGGAAGTTGCGAGGTATTTCGATAAGGTATTGACTTTTTGCGGCTAGAATTGGGTTAAACTTAGGAAACTTCAAAATGCCATGATATGGACCGCTTTGATCATGTAGTGGGCAAGCGTGTCGGGTCGCTTGTAGCGACGCGCTCGAATATACCCTCGAAGCAGTTCAGGAATACTCTTGCCTTGCTGAAAAGGGTCCTAGTATCAAGCCTCGCTTTCTTTGCTTGTTCTTCGGCTTTAACCGGGACAACGATTTATGCGCAAGTGTATTTTGCTGAGGGGCGAATCGAGCTGGTAACGAAGCGCGCCGCTGACGATCTTGGAAAGACCAATACGTATGCATTTTACGTGGAGGTTGTGGGAGGCAAGTACAAGATCAGATTACGCACTGGTGTCATGCTTTTGAGTACCGGTTTGGCGAAGGCGCGGAGCACAATCGGCGCCGCGCTGTGTGTCCGCAAGGACGCTAATGTCGAGCGGCTGGTGAATGCGGCTGCGGCAAGTGCGCATCTTTGCGGCTCTTTTTGTCGGCAATTGCCTCATGAATAAAATGCGCAGGCTAGGCAGAGTGTGGCTGGGCGGGTACGGGGGACTCTTGGTTTTGTGTGCCTTGATATCGCCATTGGCCCCGCAGTTGGCCGCGGCGACGCTGCGTTATAACGGGGTAGTGGTACTAGGAAAGCCCGACGGCCAAGGTGGGATTGTAGAGACGGTCGGGGGGATAATAATCCGCCAAGATGCGGAAAAAGGGCTTACTTGTATCGAGCAAGATTGTACGGCCGTTTACTCCTCGAAAGTGGAGCTGTGGTGCAATGGGATTGACATTTTTCTAATTGAGAGATTTGCGAACCCGAAGATAAAACCTCTTGCCACGGTGAGGAGGGTTGGCACCCGCACGCTTGGCGAGGCCATAGGGACTATTGTCGAAATCCCGTATCTGGTGAGTTGCACAAAGTACCGGGAGATAACGAACTGTGCTGCATGCGAAATACCCCTCAGCCTGCTTCACAAGGATCCAGACTTCGGGTGTGACGCATTTACGGTGAAACCGGGTGCCAGGGAAGGCGAGGTGATCTTCTGGCTAAACGGAACGGGCAGGACCAAGCGGGACGGGTACGAATACCAGCTCCCTCCTCCGTACCACAACGGCTATGTTGCAGCCAGACTACTTATTGATGAAAGTACTGGCCAGGTTGCGGGCACATTGCCCAAACGTGTGGATTTTTCATTCTATCGCTCAAAACCGGGCGGGGTGGACGCGAACGACTTGGCGTTGCACCACCGCGTATCAGTAGTCATAACAAACGTTGAGGTGACTTCCGAAACGTTGGTTGGTGCGCCGGTCGTGCGTAATGACGAAACATATGAGACGGTTGACTACAGGTTTGAATCTTTGCATGGCGACCCGTTTTTCTACCGCGTGGGGAAGGGTGGCGATTTCCCCAGATTTATTGAATCTCAGTCAAAAGAGTTTGGGAAAATTGAAGACGCTTTGAAAGCACGCCTTGGGATGGTTCCAGCCCATCAGCCGGGCTTCGGGCGTCACATTGTATTGGCCGTGCTGGTTGGCTTTTCCGCCTTTTTTGCCCTGATCCTGGCAAGAAAGGCGCGAAAGACCGGTGCCCCGTAGGGGTCGCACTGGTAGGCGTGCCAAGTTAAATTAGGATCACAGACGTAAACTATGAAACCAAAAAATCCGTAAATAGTTGCATGCTTGGGAGCTGGACTGTTGGCGCTCACGCTTGTGGTAGGTAGTGTAAACGGTGGGTACAGCGAGGGTTTCAGAACCGTTTGTCCGAAGATTGTATGGAACTATATTGGGGGCGAGTGTTGGGTCAGTAACGGCGTTTGCAACGGCTCCAAAACGTTCGAAAAGGTGAAAACATATGTTTGCACAGGAAGGGGCGATCTTAATTGTCCTCCTGACGAAAACCTTGGCAGCAAACGGGTAGTTCAGTGCGAGTGGGTCCCAAGATACGAAAAGGATTTTAAACTCAACGTTGACCTACAAAAGTGTGAAGCCGCCATCGGGTACACATGCCCAGATGGTTCTGTATGTGAGGCGCGTACTCCGACCGAGTAAAGTTTGCAGGCGGCGAGCGGAAAGACCGGCTTGGGACACGGAGGGAAGGCTCCCACAGTTGCGCGAGCGACGTCGGTGTATAGCATTGGCATGCCGCGTACCGCAGCGTGAATGGTAATAAGGCTTGAACATTCGATTGACGCAGCAAAACCCAGCTTCATCCCGGGAAAATGCGCATTCCTGTGTCATCGTATTGTGCAAGCCTGACCGAGAGTGTATGGCATGGGTACTAACCCGGATATTTCATACTCGATTGTGAAGCGCATCTGGCCCTGATGCTGACTGCTGCTGTTGCTGCCCGCCGTGGTCATTTCGCCATTCTGTGTTGTTGATTGGGCTGACTGCATGTGGGCACAGGGTGTGGTAGTGGAAATGATTGGACAAAACGGAAAAAAGTTTCAGCGAGCCGCTGAAATCCCGCGTGCGCGGGACCAGCGGCGTGTGCTACCATCAACTATGAAATATCCGGGCTAAAGACGGAGCATTTGCAGAAGAAAAACGGGGCTGGCCAAGGCGTGGAGCGCAATTGGCCCCGCCTGTGCGTTGGATGTGGCGCACCCGATAGTTGGTGTCCCGCCAGGCAACTGATTTTGGGCCTGCTAGGGGTAGAGTTGAGCGTTGCTTTTTCCTGTTTCCCGTTGACGACAGAAAAAACCATAACTGCCAAACGCCAAAACTGCGGGATTGGGGCTGCATTGCGCCCACGTGAATGAGACTTCGTGAGTATGCGTTGCAGGTGGTGTCGACTATTACAGCGGAAAGCGTGCGATTTTGCCCCAAGATTCGACCTGCAGCATGCCAAATAATGAGTCGAATGTGCTATGTAAGGAGCTGGTAATCAGGGATTTGCGGAACATCTCAAAAAGGTTGTTGACTTTTTTTGCGGTCTTAAAATGGCGCAGAAAATTGGAAGAGGGAAAATTTGGAGCGACCTTACTGGTTTCAAAGGGTTGGCTATGGTGCAAAAGCCGGGGTACGTTCGCAAAAAGCAACTGCGGTGGGTGAGCACAGAAACGACTCGGGTAGAAACTGAAACCTGTAGATCGGCAATTAATTAATTGGCCATGCACAAGGCCACCCATGACGAAAGTAATGAGTTTGAAAAATTGGCGGGATACCGAGATGTTGATCGGCACCGTCCGATGCGCCGTCAAGCGGGTCTTAGGGCAAGCCACTTGCGCAGGAGGGCATTGACAGTTTTGTGGCTTACGACACTAAATGTTCTCGCCCAGCCTTTGGCTGAACGTTGGTGGGAACACAGTTCTCCAGAAACCGTCCTGGCAAAAGCCAAATCAATAACACGTGATTTGGCTTACTTCCACGGAAGCAAGGCGCGGCTATTAAATGACCCAGACTCTTCGATCGAGCTTTTCGCGCGCAAGACACCTACCGGGCGTGTTGAAACGGAATCTGTTCTTTATACTCGGGGCAAAGTGCGGACCGTCACGTATGATCTAGAAAGCGGAAAGTTCAGCCTTGTAAACGGCATTCTGATAAAACAGGAATTCACCAATCATGCGCAGCGATTGGAAGCGTCGCTTGCGGAGTCGATAGATAGGCCTTACGAATATCGAGTATTAAAAGCGGAAGTCATTGGCACTAACGATTGTGTTGTTGTGGCCCGTATGGCATCGCCGAAGCTGCTCCAATTATTAAGGGCAGCGCTTTACCCGCCCCATATTCAAATGCCGGATTTCCTTGGAGACCCTACCAACTACATAAGGGCTGAAACCCACTATTATATCCGGAAAAGCGACGGTGTGATTATTGGCGAGATCAAAAAGAACAGTGCAGGCGAGATTTTAGAGGACATGCTTTTTGACTTTGTCGAGGTTAACGTTCCGATACCAGAAAAAGTGTTCAACTTGCCAAAAGCAACACTGGTAACAGCGACGAACGAGGTACAGTTTCTCCAGATAATTGCTACCGGGTACAAAGCTGAACACGTTGTAAAGCCGACGCAAATCAAGATAATCCGCGGTGTGATTCTTGGAGCCGTGCTGATTTCTGGGTGCGGATTGTTGTTCCTGCTTTATCTCAAACGAAGAAAACGAGTAAGTGAGACTAAAGGTAGAGAATGAAGACGAGGAAATCCCTAAACAGGAAGATAGCAATGGCAGTGGCTAGCTTTGGAGTAGTCGCCTCCATTGTTTACGCGCTCAACGCAACCCCTGGCATTAAAGACCGGTGTTACCGCTGCGATGACGAACATCCGGTCACTATTGGTAATACAGTTTGCAAGAGTCAGGACTGTTGCTGTATAGCGGTGTGCCTGCTTCTAAACCCGGACAACCACGAGGCAGCGGGACATTGCACCGCAGACTGTATGGATTACAGGCCTAAGGGGTAAAATCGGGTCCGGCCTCGGGGCACATTGTTAGGTGCGCCGCCCGAGCTGTGGTGGAGTTTGGGTGCGGATCAGCAAAGGCGTATGTTACGCCCATCCGCTGAGGGGCAGAGGCCAGCTTGCGACTCCGCAAACGTGAGAACTGTGCGTTGGAATGCCGCATATCTGAACGATGACCGCAAAATTTGGTAATGGAAAACGGTTGGTTGAGTCGTTTGTCATCGGCGCGGGCTTCACTTTACTTATCACCGGTCTGGCCAAGGCGTGGAGCGCAATTGGCCCTGCGCGTGCGTTGGATGTGGCGGAACCGATATTTGGTGTCCCGTTTCGGCAACTGATGTTGGGTGTAGGGCTGCTCGAGCTGTTCGTTGCGTTCTTTTGCCTGTTTACGGACGAGCGGCAATTCAGTCTGCTGGCGGTAACGTGGCTTGCGACAAACTTTGTCGTGTACCGGCTCGGACTGCTTTGGATCGGCTGGCGCCGGCCCTGTGGGTGTCTCGGCAACCTAACTGATATCTTGCATATCTCACCTGGCGTGGCTGACTTGATCATGAAGGTGGTGTTGGTCTATTTGCTCCTTGGCGGTTACGGGCTGCTGGTATGGATGTGGTGGCAGCGGCGCGCAGAAACGAGGAGACGGGCGTCTCTGACGAGCGCGTAGTGGCGTGAAAGTGGTACTTTCTCAGTGCTGTGGTAATGGGTGAGAAAGAAGGTGGATCGGCAACTGTGTAGAAACGCAATGTTTGTGGGGTTCACTGCATAGTGGAGACATACGTTTGTGAATGCGATGGTAGAGAAGGCGTGTACCGTGCAAGGTGTGAGCGGCAGGGTGACGGCAGGGTATGTGCTTAGAATGGCGATCGCGCTTCACGGGTTTTTGATGCACGTTAGCGCAATTGGACAAACCTGCACCGTCACTGGGGAGCTGGAGGCGATTTACCATGATCGGGCAGGTAAACCTGTGGGCAGGCAGACCACGAAATTTACTGTGTCTGTAGGGAGTGGGCGATGGTTGCTTAAATCTGAATACGATCCGGAGTGGTTCTGGTTGGTCGGCTGCGACGGTGTGAATACCTATTCAGTGCTTGTTGATCCCAAGGCCCGGCATTTGCCTGCGCCAGCGACCGTTTTCCCTGGGGCTTTTCCGCGTGCTGCGTTTGACACGGTGTCCGTTCCGTGGCTGGCGTACTGCTCGTTCGGTTTCCTGGAGAATCCCACTAACAGGAATCGAATTCCTTTATTATGGTTGCAGCCTCAACTCGATCCTTTGGCGCACGTGTGTTCCACCACGGTGAAGCAATTCAGGGAGCCACCTTATTTGCCTGAAGAAGTGGAATGGAGGACAAGTGCAGATGCCATTGCTTCGGCGGCGTCCAATCCCATGTTAAGAATTGAAGGCGCTTCCCCTGAAGAGCTGGCGAGGCGTCAGATAGACTACAAGACCGCAATTGCGACCAATAAGGTGTTGGGGAAATATCGCGTCCTAGCCTCGACAAATGTGAGTGGACAAACCCTTCCCCTGACTTTTGAACTGGAGGGTTACGGATATTTGTCGCCGGATCAACGAGAACGCATTTTGTCGGCGGTGGGAATGTCTCTCCCAGAAACGTTCCTTAACGTAAGATACCTGGGGCGCGCCTTAGCGATTTCGCACGTACCGGAACCGCCGACACTTCCCGATCCGAGTATGCCTTTGTCTGTGAGCGATTATCGGCTTGCATGCAGGGAGGACGGAATTGAATACGTGTCATATCAAGCGCGGCGATGGAAAGAAAAAGTGGATGAAGACCTTGTACGTCTTTCGGAACAAAAAAGGCGCAGCCCTTCGAAGCAATCTAGTCAGTATATAGGCAGCTCGGGCATGCAAAGCATCTCCCGGGGTGTGATCTTTATGGTTCTTCTCATGCCATTACTTGTCTGGGCGGCGAGAAGGATTCGGAAAAAAGCCAGAAAACACAACAGTCATGGATCATGAAAAGACCACTATTCGTCATTCTTATGTGCAGCGTGATCCTGTCATTAGGGTTTTGCGATCTATGCGCAATGCATAGCAAACCCCAGTGTCGATACCTCGGGGTGTAAGAGTGGGTGTACCGAGGGAACGTGCCAAAACATCTCCTATTCGCCTCCTGGTGGTCAATGTGGTGAGGATCCCACGCCTTGCTCTAACCCGTTTACCTCAGTGAAGACCATTCAAACGGGTTCCTGTTTCCCCACAGCCGGTGGCGGCTGTCGGTGCGGAACGGCGGGACTAAGCACGTCTCATGTTACAACGTGCGGATGCAGGCCATAGGTCCCGGCTTTTGGCAGTTTAGGCATACCTTAAAACTGTGGCGCGGGCGTGGTGGCGGAACAGATAGGGCAACAGCGATCTTTCTCATGAAGTTCTCACCTGTGTACTGGGCAGTTATGGATTTGTTCATTTGAAGATGGGTAGCTACTGCGCCGCAGCGGTGCAGTTCGCTAAAACCGCGGCCGGTAGGAATTGCTAAGAAACTGGTAAACGCGCACCCGCGGGGTGGAATTGGGGGACCGAGGTTTAGGGGAATGGCCAAGGTAATTTCCGTTACCGGCGAATTCGACGCAGGGCGAATCCCATGCCGTGTGACCCGAATACCGTGCGGCTGAGAGAGTTGATTCCGGTCGGGCAATCTGACAAACTAGGGTGTGTTGGCGGCATAAGCTGAGGCATGCGGTTTCACGCGGATGCGCGCGCACACGGAAGCGCGGCCGGTGTTTAAAGGCGCTAATGCGATGGGGCGAGGTCTGAAATGTACCGAGGCAGGTGTGACGCGGCGGGACGTGGTGTTTTTGGTATTCTCCGTGTGCGTGCTAGCCGCCCTGGGGTGGAGAGCGCTTGGGGGTGGCGAGTTCCAGCGCACCTTGGCTTGCAAGTACAAGCTTGGGCGGTTGGGAGCGGCTTTCGCCCAGTACGCTGACGAGAATGCACGTGCGATCCCACCTGCTGCGCTTGAAACTGGCCGCGGCTACACGACATGGGACACGGTGCTCGGGCGGTATCTTGCAAATACCCGTGCTGGGGATGGCGCGGCAACGGGCTCGGAACTCATCCAGCGAACGGCAGCGGCGTTTCATTGTCCGTCGGATACCGAGCCGCGTGGCGGTGAGAAACCCCGAAGCTACTCGATGCCAATGTATGACGTAAAGAGGGAGGGTTGGCCGCCCGTGGTGTCGAGTCAGGGTGGGCTGGGGCTGTACTTGGACGCCGAACGGTTAAAGCTTGCGTGCGAGGCCGCACCGGTCGGGCTGCAGAGCTCGATCCCTTCGATCAGGATTTCGATGGTTCCCGACCCGGCTTGGACTGCGCTGCTTGTCGAGCGGGTTGCGATCCGTAACGTGCTTGGGACCCATGAGTTCGTGGTCACAGCTGGGCCGCGCGAACAATGGGCGGCTAAAACCATCGAGCTGGATAAATTCCATCGCGGTCGGCTCAACTATTTGATGTTGGACGGGCATGTCGAGCGGTTGAGCATACGCGAAAGTGGCGGTCATGCGGGCAACGGCGGGGTGTGGACAATCCGGCCTTGGGACTGAACAATGAACCTCGGGCGTGGCAGGTTGAGCAAGTGGCTCGTGCACGGTCGTAAGCGGATCGGGCCAGCGACTGCAGTGTGTGTGACCGCAATGTTTGCGACGCAGCTTTGTGCGGATTGGGTGGGTGTGCCGCGCAAGGCCGAAAGGCTTGCTGCCGAGTTCGCGTCAATCGGCGCGATTCAAGTTGACCCTGCCGTGGCCATAAGTGGCGCGGCTGACTTGCTCGGCGTGTTCCGGAGCACCGAAAACGGCGTGGGAATTTTCATTGTTGATTTGAAGGACAAGTCCGAGCGCGTTCTGGCCCAGGCTTTGGATTCGGAGTATTACAGGAAGGCACGGGCTGCACGCATTTGGGGCTGGTCAACCGACGATTCTCTTTTTGCGTACACTTGGGGCGACGAGCAGGAGAATTACACGCTGGTTATCTGCAATCGGACCGGTGAACAGCAGTTAGGGCGTGTGCCGCTACCTGACGGGCTCCGCGCTATGAAATGGCTCGGGCCGGACGCGTGCGCGTACATTGATTGGGCGACGAACCTTGTACATCTCAAGCGCAGTGGCACCGATTGGGAGCGCGCGGCAGTGTGGCGATTGCAGCCGGTCCCCGGGCGACCCGCATTAGAAGCTTTGGACGCCGACACCGTGGCAATCGGCTGGATTGGCGGAACCGAACTTTGGCAGGTCGAGCTTGCCTCGGGCAAGACTGCGAAACTTTACACTGCGGCCCCGGGCAATTCTATTGATGCGGTTCGGTACGAGCCCGCTAGGCGCGCGTTTTTGGTCTCCGAAAGCGCGCGGCGCGCGACCAGATCCTCGTTGGTAAGGGTCTCGCGGACAGGTGCAGATTGGGTGCGCCACGAGCTCGGCCAGTGGCCGACCATACGCGCGGTAGAATGGTTACGCAACGGCGCGGGGTATGCGCTGCACATTCGCCAGGGCGAGAATAACTACTTGTTGATCAAGCCCGGGCCGTTCGAATCGGAGTCGATACATTTCAAGGGTGGGGGCGTGGTGGGTGTGGTTCCCGCTTCGGCAGCAGGTGCGGTTTACGCGATTGCCTCAGTGTCGAACGAGCCGCCGGCCATTTGGGCATGCGACGGTGAGACCAAAACGCGGGTCTATTCACTAGAGGGAGGCGCAGGGAAAACCTTGAAATATCAACCGGTGCTGGTTGGGTGGGCGCCGTTCGACGGGCATAACGCGCGATTCGAGCTTGTGCCGCCAGCCGACTTTTCGCGAAGCAAAAAGTACCCGCTTGTCATTGGCCTGGCAAGTTACACGTGGTCGCCGGTCCCGCACGCAGTGTGCGCGCAAACGCTCGCGCGCGCTGGGGCGTATGTCGCGCTGAGCGGGTTCACATTCCGCGATGACCTGCGCAGGGTCTCACTCGAACACGTCAACAACATCAACGCGATCTACAACATAATGGTGGCCAACCCGAATGTGGACGCCGACCGGGTGTTCTTGTTCGCGTTCAGTGGGAGCACAACCGCTGTGTGCGAGTTACTCAAGCAATATCCCGGCCGGTTCAAAGGTGTAATTTTGTTGCATCCGGCTGAGTTGCCGGAGCCGAAACCTGGTATGTGCGAGCGTGTCCTTCTGACCGCCGGGGTGGATGAAGACTGGACGAAGGAGAGAATCGCCGAATACCAAGAGGCGTTGTGCAAGGTCGGCATTCCGCTGGATGTGTATTTGCATGAGGCAGGGGGCCATATTGCGCGAGCGCAGCGCACGATGCGCGAACGGGCGGTGTTGATGGCAAAAGCGGTTTTCGACTGAACGGTGAGCGCGCAAGGAACACGAGGTCGGCCAGCCGGGCCTAAAAGGCTCGGCCTGAGGGCCGTAGGCGCAGTGGCTGAATTGGCGCGTTCGACAGTTGTTCAAACCCTGTTCTGCTTGGTTGGGGGCGCGATTTTGCTCTGGCTGGGCTTGGCCACTACTGCCGAAGCGTTATCTGGCGCAACGGTCTATAATCTGGTTGACCCGGTGTTCGGATTCCGCCTGGGATACGTTATGGGCATGTATGGTGTGCTCGAGCTTGTTGTCGGGTGCCTTGCATTGCTCCAGACGCGCACAGGATTGGGCCTGGTGGCTATGGCGTGGCTGGCAGCCAACCTGGGAATTTACAGGTTGGGCCTGGCGAGCATAGGGTGGGTTTTGCCCTATCATTGGGTCGCGCCGTTGGTGACACGGTGGGGTTTGCATGCGCAGGTTGCCGACCTGCTTTTGACAGCTTTCTTGGTATGCCTGCTGGTGGGCAGTTTGACTTTGCGGTTCGTACCCGAACGTGTTGGGCGGCCGGTGGCCTTTTACAAAATGCGCTGCCCGAGTTGTGAAGGTAAAGTTGGATTCCCAGCACATGGGGTGGGCCAGCAGGTTTCCTGCCCGCATTGTGCTGCTGCAATAACCTTAACTGCGCCGGATGCGACCGGGCCTCAGGGACCGGGTATCAACCCGCAGGCCTCCTTTACCTTGGTCGAGCTTTTGGTCGTCATTGCAATCATAGGGATTTTGGCGAGCCTGCTTATGCCGGTGCTGACCAAGGGCAAAGACCGCGCACAGCGGATCGTGGACATCAACAATTTGAAGCAGCAGATCACAGCCACGCACCTGTATGCGGCCGATGGCGCGGGCGTGTTACCATGGCCAAATTGGGCTTTAGGAGATGCACCGGACAGGCCCGGTTGGCTGTACAAGCTTGATCCCGCCGCCACAGGCCCGGCGAGGTTTAAGGTCGAGACGGGAGTGTTTTGGCCCATATTGCGAAATGCGAAGCTGTATTTCTGTCCGCGCGACGGGCCGCATGTGCCCAGGTTCACCGAACGGCCCCAGCGAATTTCAAGCTATGTGATGAATGGCGCGGTCATTGGGTATAACCGAACAAATTTTCCCCCTGCGCGCTTGGACGCATTCCGGCCTGATGATGTTGCATTTTGGGAAACAGACGAGAAATACCCTGACTATTTCAACGACGGTGCGAGCTACCCGTGGGAAGGCGTAAGCGCACGGCATGATCTGGGCGCTATTCATGCAGCGTTTGGAGGGCAGGTCGGATTCATCAAGCTGGACCAATGGTACCTCGAAGAAGCCAAACCGACCCGAAACCGGCTATGGTGTTACCCCGGCAGCGAAGACGGACGATAACTTGAAGAAAACGCTGCTGGCGCTGCTTGATGCGCGACTTTGAAAATTTGCCCTGCTAACTACCAAGTGGACGTTCGCCCAGCTTTATGCGTAATCTCAGCGTCCGTCAGGTTTTGACCATTGGTTG
>JANWVC010000019.1 GCA_025057755.1 Limisphaera sp.
CAGGACAAAAGCTCCCCTCTCAACACCCAACTCACCCAGCCCGCGACGCCTCCGCTTCTTTGGCCACCTCAGCCCCCACCTCCGCAGGATCGTACCCCCGCTTCTTGGCCGCCACCACCATGATCTCCAAATTCGTGGCAGCAGATTCCAGCTCAAATTGCAGCCGGCTCACCTTACTGGTGAAATAGTTGAACGGAATAAGGCAGATGATGGCAATGGCCAAACCGCACATCGTTGCAATCAAAGCCTCTCCTATGCCCCCTGTGACCTTTTCCACCGCCAACTCAACGTCGCCAATGGACAAAAAGGTGCGAAAAATGCCGGACACGGTTCCGAGCAACCCCAACAACGGGGCTAGGGTTACCATGGTGTCCATGACCGTCAAAAACCGGCCAGCCCGCTGCAGCTCGGCTCCAGCGGCTACTTGCAGAGCCCCCTGAAGCGATGAGTGATGATGGTTTAACCCATGCCAGATCATCCGGATCACCGGATCGCTCGAATCTTGCGAAAGCCGGGCCGCACTCCGGAAATCGCCATTTTCAATCGCCGCAAAGATCTGCTCGAGACGTTCCGGATCACGACGAAAACCCTCCCGAATCCACCAGAGCGTGCGTTCCCCCACAACAGCCACGGAGATCACTGCCGTGACCAAAATCGGCCACATGATCCATCCGCCCTTCTCAAAGTACTCAACCAGGATATTTGCCAGCATCATATTTGTGTTCTCCAACTAATCTCGCTTTAGACCCTATCCCTTTAACCCATGGCCGGCGATCGACACGGCTACCGAAAACAGGGCGACCCCAGACTCATCTAGGCAACTGGTAAACAAACGGCACATAATAAGCCCGGGGCGGTCCCGGCGGCCAACGCCAATGGTCCCGAACCCATTCCAATGCGTGCCGGTCCAAAGTTCCGTACCCAGAACTTTCGTGGATGGTAACCGAAACAGGCCGCCCATCCTCACCCACCTGCACCAACAACATCACCGTGCCCTGCTGCCGCTCCAAAAGGGCTTGTCGCGGGTAAGCCCGCGGCCAGGGGAAGTTGCCCGCCTCATTACCGGTGGGAACAAACCGAGTGGGCGCAGGCGCTGGAGGACGTAAGACCCGCGGAGGAGGGGCCGCAAATCGAGCCGGCGCAAGAATGACCGGGCCCTGCACGGGCACCGCAAAAGCTACCGCCGAAGGATCAGCCGCCACGACTGTCGCCACCACGGGCGCCTCAAGCGATGGCTCCAGCACGTCCTCGGGCGGTGGTTCCAAAGTCTCCTCTGGATTGGCCGGCGGGGGTTGATCCGGCGGCGTAAACACAACCGGCACTATCTCGACCGGCTCCGGTATAGGTCGCACATAGGGCTCGGGCATTTTCAAGCCTGCCAACCCCACCAAAAGGAAAGCACCACAAATCGAGTTGACATAAGCAAGCTTCCGGTTCGGATCCCGAGCGGCCGTTGGCAAACACAGTCGGGCCAGTTCCGAATCCAACCGGTACTCACTCTCTGTCGCCGTAACTGGGCTCGCGCTTTCTGCCATGGCGCTGCCTGAGCCGGAAGGGCGTCTCATGCTGTTCGCCCGCAAACAGAACTTTGCTCCAACAACCGACCGAAACGGACCAGCCTGGTCAAAAGTACGACGCTTATGCTCGCGTCAGTTCCACTCCGGGCGCACCAACGCCCATCGCAGCTGCACATCATTCAAGACATCCGATTCTACCCACGTTCAACCTCGCCGCAAGCCTCCGTTCCACTTCCTCAAGCCCCCGCCTGTAACAGTCCTGCTGCGAGCCCAAGACTTCATGCCCCTTATCCACGTCCACACGGTCACATCGGCGCCCCCACAGGTGGATTCAAGAAAATCCGCACTAGCTCTAAAAGTGCTTCTCCCACCAAGCTCCGGTGGCCTGTGGTCCCCCAAATTCGCAGACCAAGAAAACGCAGTTGCATCCAGGCCGAATCAGAGCCACGCGGACTACAAGCGCGCAGCTCCCGCTGCTGCAGGCAATTACGGATTTCAGACTCAACCGATCCGCCTTTCCAAACGATGCCCCTGGCTTCAGTCAAACCCGGTTTTCCCCGCGCCTCCTGTCCAATTTGCTCCTTTCCTGCACGCACTTCTTAAATGTGGCAAGTAAGCCCGGGCCGTCCTAATCGAGCCGTGCATACCTTAAACACACGGCTCACTCATCCTTCGATCTACTCACCAGCTCAACGCCGATATTTTGTCTTCCTCCGACATCTTTCGGACCAGCCAGCGCGTGCCTCCGCTCCTATTGAACCTTGCAAAGGCACTGCAGCTGGCTAGCCGGAGTGCAACCGGTTTTAGGCAATCCTCCGCTCTTCTCGGCCCAACCCCGGGACACCGCCAAGCGCCATGTTGATAAGCTATGCTTTTTTATTGACTCTATTTGCTGAGCTATGATTAGGTTCGCAGCAAATTGAGGGAAGCAGGAAAGCTTCAGTCAGGAAAATCGTTATGATTGAATGGCGTAAATCGAATGACGCTCTGGGGACTAGCAATCGAGGTAATCCTTGTGAATCAGGTCTCTGCACTTTGTGTGACTCAGCCTGCAAAGGGAAGTGCGAGACTTGGATGTCCTCTTTGCGAGGAAGGGAGCTCTTGTACCCCAGGCGCTTTGGATCAGTCACAGCCGGGTCTGCGAATGTAGTGGCTCTGGGGCTGGGCTACCATGCGTTGCGAATCCAGGGCTATGCCTATGGTTGGAATGGAGAACGGCAAGACCCAGATTTCTGCCTGTTTCCGCAGGTCGATGTTAGCACGCGGTTTGGCCGACAGGCAGCCATCCAATGCCGGGCTCCCCTCATGACGGGTGCCTTGGGCTCCACCTTCATCGCCGCCAAGTACTGGGACAGCTTTGCCATCGGCGCTGCCTTGGCGGGCATTCCTATCGTCGTGGGCGAGAATGTGGTGGGAGTCGATAAACAGGCGGTTATTCGTAACCGACGCATTGAACGGGCTCCTGAATTGGACCGCCGGGTGCAAGCGTTCCTGCGTTACTACGATGGATATGGCGCCATCATGGTCCAAATGAACGTCGAAGACACACGCAACGGCGTCGCCGAATACCTGATCGAAAAATTTGGCGACCAGATGGTGATTGAACTCAAGTGGGGCCAAGGTGCCAAATCCATTGGTGGCGAAATCCAAGTGGACAATCTGGACTACGCGCGCATGCTCAAACAACGAGGGTATCTCTTGGATCCGGATCCAGATGATCCAGCTGTGGAAGAGGCATTCCGATCCGGCGCCTTACGCAGCTTCGCCCGACACAGCCGGCTGGGCGCCACCGATTTGGGCCGACCTGAAGAGGTTTTGGAAGCATTCCTCAAGCATGTCCAGTACCTGCGCTCGCTGGGTTACAAACGCATCACCCTCAAGACCGGTTCATACGGCATGGAGGCGCTGGCCCTCGCGATCCGGTGTGCGACCGAAGCCGGTCTTGACCTGCTGACGATCGACGGCTCCGGCGGCGGCACCGGCATGAGCCCGTGGAATATGATGGAGCATTGGGGCGTGCCCTCACTCCTTTTGCACAGCCGGGCTTATCAATACGCCAAACTTCTCGCCGACCGTGGAAAAGCGGTGGTGGATCTCGCCTTTGCCGGGGGCTTGGCCCGCGAAGACCACGTGTTCAAGGCCCTGGCATTGGGCGCCCCCTTCACCAAGCTGGTCTGCATGGGCCGCGCCATGATGATCCCAGCCTTCGTCGGTAGCAACATCGAGGGCGTCCTGCGTCCCGAACGCCGGACCCAGGTCCACGGGCAATGGGACGAACTTCCGCCCACGGTAACCTGCTATGGCAACAAACCAGAGCAAATCTTTGTGGCTTGGGAAACCGTGGCCCGAAAAGTGGGCAACGCCGAAATGAGCAAGATCCCCTTTGGCGCCATCGCCATGGTCGCCCTGGCGGACAAAATCTCCGCAGGCTTGCAACAATTCATGGCAGGCGCCCGGAAAGCCAACCTGAACCAGTTAAGCCGCAGCGACCTGATCGCTGCCAACCGAGAAACTGCCCAAGAAACGGGCATTCCCTTTGCCACAGAAGCCGAACACGACCGCGCCTTAGCCATCCTACAGGGCTGAGTTACCCGCCGGCCAAGTCTCGGAGCGACCGGGGCACCTGCCCCACACCGCGGAAGCGTGCCCCGGCTTTATTGTGGCTCTTGATTCGGACCTCGTCCCTTTAGGAATCGGCCATTGCCGAGGTTTCCTCTCCTCCGCAGGCATTCCACCTTGCGAAAAAGACGCGCCCCGGTAACCGCAGTCGCCGCACGTTTGGCGCGAAGCCCGGCCAGTATCTTCTTCAGATTTTTAGAACAGACCGGGTTCTCAACCCAAAGTAACCAACCTCAAGAATGGTTGGGTCTGCACTCACGCAATCCCTGTGTGGATCCGGCCCCCAGATTTCCCCCCATCCACTTTGCTGTCTTTCCGTGTGGCCAACTTCTGCCCATTTCTGAGCACTCCTGAAGTCAGTGCGCGTGGCGGCAGCGCAGAGCAGCTCAAGGAAACCGGCCCGCTGCATGCTTCTATTGGCAGCGTTGCGAATGCGGAGCTTGAACGGCACGGCTTTAGAATCCTCCATGGACGCTAGGACGCGCGCGGACGTTAACTACAAAGGCGCGACCGGTTCCGGCGTTGGACACCGAGGCCTGCCCGACATCGAGGCTGCATGTGAGTTCCCCGAAGGCAAGGGAAGCATTGCCACGTCTGATGTCCCCTGGCAAACCGGAGCTCCGGTCACGGCGAATAGAGTCAATATCTCCTTGTATCGTCCCCTTGTGGGCGATCATTGTGGCCATCTGAGCAAGAATACGCGAATTAATGGACGTGGGTTGCTGCGTAGCAATCACAACGGATAGGCCGTGGTTGCGGCCCTCGCGAATGTATTTGACCACGACGTCGGTGGCCGTGCTGTTGCGCTCGGAAGGAAGGATGTTCTGGCCTTCGTCAATAGCCACCCAAGCGGGCGGGATGGCCTCATCAAGCAGGTTTTAATCCGGGCCTCCTCCTCAGCCGTAAGACGTACCAATGCAACGTCCTTATCAGTTTTGGAGGCCCAGATCCGCACAGCGATAAGGCTGCGGAGTAGAGCGGCTAGGGGTATCAGCCGAAACTCGTCTAAGATCTCATTCATTGCGAAGGTACTTGTACGGCCCGGATGCAGCAGTTCGTCCAAGGACGTGCCCTTATTAGTGAAAACGGAGTTGCGCTTGTAAGTTCCACGTTGCTGCCGCAAGGCACGGCGCGTCTCGGCTGCATAGGCGGTAATTACGGTAGGGGCCAGTTTCAATGCACCGAATCAGCGCACTCATTGAATACGCGGGCGTGCGGTGGTCAAACTTGTCCGCATTCGTCCAGTTGTCGGCGTTGACTTTGATGTAAACATTTTGGAGTAGCTGCCCCATCCGACCTTGGTAAAGACCAAGGCATACAAGTAACCCCGATCCTCTGTGGAGAAATCGCAACAACTCAGAGTAACGTCCTGGTACGAAGACGGCGTGACCTCCGAACGTGTGCCCGGCGGAATCCAGACCACCGCGTTCAGCAGCTCAGAGTCGATATTCCATCCATTGCGGATAGCGAGTTGCTGTTAAATGAGGCTGCGGGAGTTTTTCTCGTCGAGTGCGATGTCCGCCCGCTGCAAGTTACCAAGCATGTCGAAAAGGAACACAGCCTGAGTGCACGTTTTGAAAGCCATGCTGGATGCATAGTCGCGGGTACACAAGCCCTCCAACAGCATCCCCGGCATGTAGGACTTACCTGAACCACGCGTGCCGAGGATCCCAACGACATTGGCTGAGGCAGTATCAAATCGAACGTCAGTGAATGGTCCAGCCTCAGCCAGTTGGCCAAGCCTTGCCCAATTTCTGGAATGGCAGCCGAGAGCGCCGAATGCGGCCGGCGAGCTGGCGAAAACACGCGGATGCGTGGTGACCGCTTTCACCAGGCTTCACGAACGCCCTTTAGGCGACACGATCGGCGCTATTTCATTGACAATAGAGTCATCAATAACTCGCTTTTGCTGGTCCCAGGCCTGTATGGCGTACTCGATAATCGCCTTAATGATGTTCCGCGGAGTGGATTTGGTGGGATCGCCACATGGGTAGTCACACAGCAATGTGAAAGCGGCTGCGGTGAAGGGGAATGTGTTTAAGGCGGCTGGCAACGACTCATCCTTGATCAGGGCGGAGGCCTTTCCGTGCTCTACAAGGTGCGAAAGGATGTCTTCAACGCAGCGTTGAACATTACTTGCGGCCGAAAGTGGCTCTAGCTCGATAACATTGTACCTCCCTATCCGCCCGACGAGATCTGGCCTAACAAGAGTCCGAGGGGCATCATCCAGCGTGTCGGCCTTGAAGCCAATTACAAAGTCCACTGAGGAACTGGCATTTTCAGCGGGTTTGCCGGCCGGCCGGCGGTTTCAATCGACATCTATGGAAACGAGCTGAATGAAATGACGGATGACGGAATTGAATTGGATTTCTCGGAGCGCAACACGCGATGCTTTGCCAATCGGATTGGCAATGTCAGAGTGGGCATCAGCCTGCAACCGGTCCTGGGCGGACCCTGCTATGTGTGGCGCAATGAAATTCTTCACACTGAGTACACCCCGTTCAAACTGCATAACGCGCCCCAAGGGGGATTGATCGTTCACAATACTTCGATCCGGCGCGGTGTGCCTTTGGTGGTTTGGTCGGGCGAACCTGTGAGGGATTCTTGGTTCCGAAACAACCTGTTCGTGGGGACAGAGGCTCAAGCCGCCGATTGGACCTCGCCAGCGGTGAATTGCGACCTGGATTACAACGGTTACTGCCCGGGCACGGGAGTCTTCAACCTGGGCAACGCTCGATATGCGTCCCTCGGCGCCGCCGCGCGGGCCGGATGGGAGGGCAATGGCCGCGCGGTGGCCTGGCCGGTTTTTGAATCGTCGGTCGTCCTCCCCGAGCAGCCCCAGCAATCCATGACGATCGTGCCCCTGGAACTGCGGGCCGATAGTCAGGCCGTGGATGTAGCGCAAAGGCTGCCCAACTTGAACATACCCTTTGTCGGTGCAGGACCGGATTTGGGGGCACGGGAACGCGGCGCACCGGCCCCGTGGTACGGACCACGGCCGTTGGCAGACCACAACGGTGTGAATGAGTAACCGTGGGATCTTCGTACGGGCGCCAGGGAAACGGTTGCGCTGCAGGGTGCGCGTGACGCTCAGAGGAACCCGGTCCATCTGCGTCGCTCGGAGGCAGCCGCCGCGTTAACCGGCCATTTTGTCTCGAAGCAATTCAGGAGGATACAACATTTTCTCGAGCAAGAGCCCCCCAGCGGCAGGGGATCTCCGGATTCGGCCAGTTGGCCGGAACCCCGGCCCAAGCCCGGTTCCGAAAGGAGGCTTGGCAAAACGGGCATGCAATAAGATTCGATCTATGGAACGGACTCTAACGTCCATCCACGATATCTAATGCATCAGCTATGCTCATATATATGTGTAGCTAATCGAATGTGCTTGATGAAATCAGAGAACACCCAACCGGAAAGGCCAGACAAACGAATCTTCACTGCCGGCGATTACGTCAATATTCCTTCTCTTGCCAGATGGCGACACAGCAGGCGCGGGCTCGAAACACCGGGGCTCACCGTAGAAACCGAACCGGGAACTGTCAACGAAAAGGCAAGTCTTACTCATACAGTCGAACTTATTTTGCTTTTACCATGGCACATGTAGGGTATGGAGGAGGCCCGGGAGAAGGCACGATCCACGCTTTCCCAATTCGGCGAGCATGCTTCAGCTTCCGTCCAACGGCGAGGCGAGGAGTTCAACTTCTTTGGGGGGAGCTTGCTCAAGGAATCCCAACCCTCGTTTCATCCACGGGCCCTCGTCGAGGAAGTAAGAAAGTGTGATCCCGGATAAGTCCAAAATACTTGATAAGAGGCACTCATTCAATGGAAACGGAAATGAATCCCTTCGCGGTGCAGAAGGCCTTTCGGAGAATTCGGTCGTGTCGGCGAAAGGAATCAAAAAGTCCTGAGGTATCTATGTTCCATATCGCTTCCAGAAAGCGCCTCGTATGCGCGTTTGCAAAATCTTGCAGGGCGGGTTGCGTCAAAATCCAAGGTCGTTCACACAAATCGACCGAGTCCAATACTGGCCTGACTCGGTGATCAGCCACGGCCCTGACAGGCAAGCTGTTGCATGGTAAGCAGAGCCAGCCCTGGGGTGGAGCGGGAAGAGCCTTCCTTCGAGCGGTTGAACCGAGATGCGAGTGTAGGATGGCAACAGAACCAACTTCCCCAAAGAGTCACGCAATCGGATCGGGAAGGGGATCACGGTTGGGGCGTTGTAACCGCCTGAGTGGACCCGTAACGACGGAGCCAGACTGTCAAAATGGCGATGTCGGCGGGGGATACACCCGAGATGCGTGCTGCTTGACCTATGGTACGCGGACGAATCCCAGCGAGCTTTTGACGGGCCTCTTTCCGAAGGCCGGTTACGGTGTTGTAATCGAAATTATCTGGTATTTGCTTCTCTTCCAACGATTTAAATCTTTGAACCTCCAAGAGCTGCCGTTGGATATAACCGGCGTATTTGATCTCAACCTCGACTTGATGCACTATGTCAGGATGAAGATCTGATCGCGCCCCAGGTAGGTCCGCATAACGCATTTCAGGCCGGCTCAAGAGCTGCGCTAAGGTTTGCGAACCGTAACGGGTCGTTTGCAGGCGCCGGACCTCTGCGGTAATGGCTTGGTGCTTGGCACGAACTTGATTAAATCGCCGTGCGGATAATAGACCCATTTGATAACCGAGGTGAGACAATCGGAGGTCTGCGTTATCCTGCCGCAGCAGGAGTCGGTATTCGGCGCGAGAGGTGAACATGCGGTAGGGCTCGGAGGTGCCTTTGGTCACGAGGTCGTCGATGAGCACTCCGATATAGGCTTGATCACGCCCCAGTGTCAGGGGTGGTTTGCCTTTTGCGCGCAGGGCGGCGTTGATGCCTGCAATAATTCCCTGAGCGGCAGCCTCTTCATAACCTGAAGTTCCATTAATTTGCCCTGCGAGAAACAACCCTTTACACAATTTGGCCTCGAGGTGCGGAGTCAGTTGCGTCGGAGGCGCGTAGTCGTATTCCACCGCGTATGCAGGACGAAGCATAACTGCCTTTTCGCAACCCACTACTGTCTGAATAAGGGCGAGTTGGACATCGAACGGAAGCGATGTGGAGAGCCCATTCACGTAAATCTCTTCGGTTGCAGCACCCTCAGGTTCCAAGAAGATCTGATGGCGTTCCTTATCTGCGAACTTCACGATTTTGTCCTCGATCGAGGGACAATACCTAGGACCGACTCCTTGGATGACGCCGCTATAGAGTGGGGAGCGATGAAGGTTTGCGCGAATGATCTCAGCCGTTGCCTGCGTCGTGTAAGTGATATAACAATTCATTTGCCGGCCAAGCTGGGCCAGCACAGAGCCAGGTGGGTAACGATCATTCGCCGAGGGCCACGGGAATCGGAGCACGGGATGTTCCACGTGGAACAATTCATCTTGCCAGTGCGAGAACCACGGCACCGGCTCATCTCCCGGCTGGACTTCAGTTTTTGAGAAATCGATCGAACTGCGCAAAAGACGCGGGGGTGTGCCGGTCTTCATTCGGCCCAATTCAAAGCCGAGTCGTCGCAAAGATTCGCTGATGCCGACCGCGGCCTTATCCCCTGCTCGGCCCCCGGGGATTTGTGTCGGGCCGATATGCATAAGTCCTTTGAGAAAGGTGCCCGTAGTCACAACCACGCTGGTTGCTTGGTATTCGACGCCCAAGGCCGTACGGACACCGACTATTTCGCCGCTTTCTGTGACCAATTCGCTGGCCTCGGCTTGCATGACGTGGAGACCTTCCTGTCGTTCGCAAACCCATTTCATGCGAAACTGATAAGCCTTTTTGTCGCATTGGGCCCGTGGTGCCCAGACTGCGGGCCCTTTGGTTGTGTTGAGCATTCGGAATTGAATTCCCGTCATATCGGTGTTGATCCCCATCTCCCCGCCAAGGGCATCCACTTCGCGTGCGAGATTCCCTTTAGCGAGCCCGCCTACGGCCGGGTTGCAGGACATTTGTCCAATTGAGTCCGGATTAAGGGTAAGCAGGAGCGTTTCACAACCCATTCGGGCTGCGGCCAAGGCGGCTTCTATACCCGCGTGACCGCCGCCGATCACAATGACATCATACCGCTTTGGATAGGCGTACATTTCAGAAGGCACGGTAAAATGTAGTGTCTTTTGACGGTATTGGTTGAATCCCGTTGGATGGATTCCGAGCCAAGGCTTCACAGAGCTCCTCCAGCTCGGCCTGATCGGATTCTGCATTCAAGTCCGCGGCGAGGCTGGACACACTCAATGGGTGGCCGCGGTGGGCACGAAAGTAATCCAGCACTCGCTTCTGTAACGCGATGATGCGGTCCGAAGCCCTCTTGCCGGCCTCCACGCCGGGCTGGTGATAGGCATTGATATTGATGAGAGACGCGTAAAGTCCCACGGCGCGTTCGAAGAGCGCAATCAGGCAACCCAGCGTAAAGGGGCTTAAGGTGTCCAAGGTGATCTGGATGACCCCTCGCCCTTTTTCGGCGATTGCGCGGGCGGTGCCGGAGCAGAAACTGTGTAAATAATCTCCGGCCGTCACAGGCGAGTCCACGAGTACGGGTGGGCCTTCCTGATGCCGCAAGATTTCGATGAAAGTGACGAAGAAGTTCGGCAATCCGTCCCGAAGTTGCTGCACGTAAGAATGCTGATCGGTTGAACCCTTGTTTCCAAAGACGGTCAGGCCTTGGTGCACCACCTGACCAGATCGGTCCAGCTCTTTGCCAAGTGACTCCATGACAAGCTGTTGAAGATATTTAGGGAGCAACTCGAGGCGATCTTTGTAAGGCAAAACGACCATATTTTTAGAGCCACGCCCTTCACCGGCGAAATGCCAAGCCAGCGCAAGCATGGCTGCCGGATTATCATTAACGTTACCGATTCTAGTAATTTGGTCGCATATACGGGCTCCTATCAAAAGTGTATCGATGTCAATGCCCTGAAGTGCGGCTGGCAATAAGCCTACTGCTGACGTTTCGCTGGTTCTGCCGCCGACCCAATCCCACATGGGGAATCGTTTGAGCCAGTGGTTGGATTCCGCTTCGCGGTCGAGTTGACTGCCTGGTTGGGTAATGGCGACAGCGTGACTTGGGAAGTTGAGGCCTCGATGGGAGTAGGCGCACTGGGCGATGCGCATTCCGTTGGCTGTTTCGCGCGTTCCACCGGATTTGGAGACGACCACGCACAACGTGCGGTTAAGTTCGGGGCCCAGTTGTTGTAGAACCCGGTGCATGCCATCAGGGTCGGTGTTGTCGAAGAACCAGGGCTTGAGCCGGTCTGTGCGCGGGTGACCCAAGGCGTGGGCAACCATTTGCGGGCCCAGTGCGGAGCCACCGATGCCGATGAGGAGGAGGTGTTGAAACGGGCCGCCCGCACCTCGAATGCCGCCTCTATGGACGGCTTGAGCAAAGGCTTTAACCTCGTGGCACGTTTGGCGAATCTGGTCTTGGATTTGTGGGTCCGGAGCCAGGTCTGGGTTCCGCAACCAGTAGTGACCCACTCTGCGGTTCTCGTCGGGATTCGCAATGGCTCCTGCCTCAAGGGCGCGCATTTCGTCGAAAGCGCGCCAGAAGTCGGACGCCAGTCGTTCGGCATAGGTCTCGGGAATTCCCATGCGTCGAATGTCCACGGTGAGCCCCAGGGTGGGAAAATGCCGGAACCCCGGTCTTGAATGGGGCCGACTCGGTTCTTTGCAGGTGGCCAGTGACGTGGTTGGTGCGCTCATTTGGGCAGTGACATATACCACGAGGTGAACGGGCCCTCAAACCGGGATTTAAAGTAGGGCGCAGTGGGTGGGATTTGCTTATGGGCGGGGCCGGAGAGCTGCTGGGGACAGCTCCAGGCAACTTTGCACGAACCGTGGTGTTTGCACAAAGAGGCAGGTCATGAATCAGGACGAGTTGGAGCATTTGCGGACGGAGTTGTGGCGGCGGCCTTTGCTTCCCGACCAGAGAGACAAACTGGAGGCGTGGCTTCGTGTGCATCCAGAGGATCGGGAGAGCTGGGCTTTGGAAGAGGCTTTGACTCGGGCTTTGAAGCAGTTGCCGGATCGGCCGGTGCCAAAACGGGTGTTTGAAGGAATTTGGAAAGCGTTGGATGGCGAGCCGGAGCCGATCCCGATGCTTTGGAAGAGATGGCTGGGGCCAGTCTTCGGGCTGGGTGGGTGGCGCCGGGCGGCCGTGGTGGCTGTTGCAGTATTGGGTTTGTTGGCTTTGTGGCGGGCCGTCACGCCGGGCCCTGCAGCGCTGGATCCCAAGGTGATGCAGATTTTGCAGGCAATCGATGCTCCTCCGGAGGTATGGATGGATTTCGATGCGGTGGCACGGCTGCCAACGGCCGCGGGACCGGATGTGGAATTGTTGACCTTGCTCCAGTGATGAACGGGTGCCAACACAGGGAAGAGGCCAGAAAATGGTTGAGGGCCCCACCTTGGCGGTGCTTAGCGGGGGCGATGGTTCTGGTAGCAGGGCTGTGTTCGAGCTCGGCTGAAAGTCGTTCGAATCTGGTCGCAGCTGTCAACGCGCCGCCCCTGCCGCCGGTGAGCTCGCCTGTGGATGTTTTTCGGGAACTGCTGGCCATGCGACCGGAGGAGCGGGAGGCGGCGTTGAGCAATCGAACGGCGGAGGTGAGAGCCCGGTTGCTGGCGAAGGCTCGGGAGTATGACATGTTGCCTGCGGACGAGCGGGAGCTGCGGCTGCGTGCTACGGAGTTGCGATGGTATTTGGGATGGTTGATGCGCCTGCCCATGGAGCAACGGCCCCGGCTGGAGGAGGTGGTTCCGTCTCATTTGCGGCAAGCAGTGTCAGATCGGCTGGCGTTATGGGATCGGCTGCCTGCGGAGGTTCGATCCGAGTTTCTGAACGATGACACGGCTTTGAATTACTTTAGTCGCGTGCCGGCACCGGGAACTGAGTACGGGACTGGCGGACGGGCGTGGTTCGTAACGGCGCGCACGGACGATTGGGGAGGCATTCAGACGGATGCCGAGGCGAAGCGTCCCGGAGCTGACGAGGAACCGGAATTTCGCGAAGGGTTACGTGCCTTGCGGCGTTTGTTCGACTGGACACCTGAGGAGCGGCAAAAGGCTTTGGCCAGTTTGACGGAGGTGGAACGCCGCCAAATGGAGGCGAGCCTGCGGCAGTACGAAAAGTTGTCCCCTGAGCAACGTCGGTTGGTCATTGCGTCCTTTGAGCGGCTGGCGCGGATGACGCCAGAGGAACGGCGGGAATTTTTGCGCAATGCGGAGCGCTGGAGCGCAATGAGTCCCTCCGAGCGAGAACGTTGGCGACGTTTGGTGCGTGAGGTGCCGGAGTTGCCGCCGTTGCCGCCCGGATTTTATGAAGTGACACCGCCGCCGTTGCCGCCCGGCATTGAAAAGACTTCGATGGACGCCGGAGGTCGTTAGTCATGGGGCCGACGGCTCAATCGCACAGCGCGCGTCTGTTACCGACGGGTGCGCACGCGAGTATCGATTTGGCGCGCGCAGTGGGGACAGCCGATGGGAAAGGGGCCAACTTGGAGCCGACGGACGGGGAGCTCGTGCAGGCGGCGCGAAACGGGGATTTGACAGCGTTCGAGGCGTTGATGCATCGCCATGGGGGCCGGGTCTTTGCCATGGCTCGACGGTATGGTGGCTCGGAAAGCGATGCGGAGGATCTTGCGCAGGAGATCTGGATCAAGGCCTATCAAAAGCTTTCGGGGTATCGGGCTGCAGCGCCCTTTGAACACTGGCTCATGCGTGTGGCGGTGCGGACCTGTTATGACCAACTCCGTGCGCGTCGGAGGAATCGTGAGTTGAACTTTACGGATTTATCGCCCGAGGAACAAGATTGGTTACGGACTTGGGTGACTTCGAATGCCGAGCCAGGTTTCCGGGATGTCGGGATGGCAGCGGAAGTGGTGCATCGACTGTTGGATCAGATGAAACCAGCCGATCGCTTGGTGTTGAGCTTGCTGGAGCTGGAGGACCGTCCGGTCAAAGAGGTGGCGGCGCTAACCGGCTGGTCGGTAGCCACAGTGAAAGTACGGGCGTTTCGGGCAAGGGGCCGGATGCGACGCCTCTTGGCTCGTTGGTTGGAGCGTTTTCCTCGCGAGGGTCTGTAACCGCAATCGTTTTGCGAGCGTCTGGAGATGAGGATGATCTGATCATGAGCCGCAAGTGGGAATCCCATCGGCAGGCGCTGATGCGAGCGGCGCGGAAGCGTGGGGTGTCAGAACAACCTCCAGACGGTTTTGAACATCGGGTGCTGACCCGTCTTCGACAGCTCGACGTGCCCGTGGCACCGGTCTGGACCTGGTGGGACGGATTGATGCGCGGTGCCTGGGTATCGCTAGGATTGAGCCTCGTGGTGGCGGGGGTCGTGTGGATCGGGGATCCTAATGGCACCATGCTCCTGCATGAACCCGACTTGGAGTCGGTTTTGCTGGCAGGGCTCGAGGAGGCGGAGCTTTACGCCAGCGAGTGGCACCCGTGACCGGGCCTGTTTCAGCATGCCGGATTCATGACGTTTATGAATGCGTCAAGCAAAACAGGACCAAGCCCGGCCGGCACACCAAGCGGGCCTGCTTGGTGGAAAGTGGCGCTTGCAACGGCAGTGATCTTTGCTGCGGGCGTGGTCACGGGTGGGTTATTGGTGGCCAAAGTGGGGGCGTCTCGAACGCGTTCGGCCGCAAGACCCGATCGCGCCATGGCACTTCGTCCGGTTGGTCCTGAGGCAGTTCCACCGTCTCTCCTGCCCGCTCCGGGGGAGTGGCCCCGGCGCTTAGGTTCAGACCTGCAACGTCGGTTGGAGGAGCGGCGCGGCGAGTTCCTGCTACGAGCGGCGCGGGAACTGAAGCTTCGGCCCGAGCAACGAGTACGGATTGAGCAGATCGTGCGCGAAAGTCAGGATCGTATCCGGCAGCTCTGGGAGTCGGTACAACCGGACATCCGACGCGAGCTGGCCGATGCACAGGAGCGGATTCGAAAGGAATTGACGCCGGAACAGCGCCGTGCTTTTGAGCGGCTCTTGCGACGCGAGCCTGGTCGTTTCGGTGAAGATCGGTCCGGACTTCAGGGCCCGCCCCCTGTTGCCCCGCACGGTGACCGGTGAAGTCCTCTGGAGCAACGGCGCTGGGTTTGAGGAGGAAGATCAATGCCCAGGCCGATGCCCCAAGACAAGCGATGGATTCCATGCGGTCTTTTTCCGGACCACGCCTCGACGCCTCGACAGAGCCGCGCTACTTTGCGCCCATATGGAATGGAACACTCAGCGTGCGCTGCCTGATGCGCGCGGTCATTTTGGCCCGTACGGGGGACGGTACGTGCCCGAAACCCTAATGCATCCTTTGGAAGAGCTCGAGGCCGAGTACCGACGGGCTTGTCAGGATCCGACGTTTCAAGCTGAGTTTGAATACTATTTGCGGGAGTTCTGTGGTCGGCCCACGCCTTTGTATTGGGCGGAGCGATTGAGCCGCCAACTGGGGGGCGCGCGCATTTATCTCAAGCGCGAGGATCTCCTGCATACGGGGGCGCATAAGATTAACAACTGCATTGGACAAGCCTTGTTGGCGCGGCGGATGGGCAAACGGCGGGTTATTGCCGAGACGGGTGCCGGCCAACATGGAGTCGCCACGGCCACCGTTGCCGCAATGTTTGGAATGGAATGCGTCATTTACATGGGAGCGGTAGATTGCGCCCGGCAGGCGCTGAATGTGTACCGCATGAAATTGTTGGGGGCCGAAGTCGTGCCGGTGACCGCTGGACAGCAAACACTCAAGGAAGCCATCAACGAGGCCATGCGTGACTGGGTGACCAATGTGCGCACGACTCATTACATTCTCGGCACTGTGTACGGCGCTCATCCGTACCCGGTCATGGTCCGAAACTTTCAGAAGGTGATCGGCGAAGAGGCCCGGCGGCAGGTTTTGGAAAAAGAGGGCCGGCTACCCGACCTTTTGATTGCGTGTGTCGGAGGTGGATCCAACGCGATGGGGCTTTTTCATGCTTTTTTGAACGATGCCCAGGTGCAAATGGTGGGCGTGGAAGCCGGGGGCGAGGGCATTGTCCCGGGTCGGCATGCAGCCCGATTCCAGGGTGGTTCCCTCGGCGTTCTTCAAGGAACGCGATCGTACCTGTTGCAAGATGAATGGGGTCAGATCCAATTGACCCACAGTGTCAGCGCGGGGTTGGATTATGCTGCTGTGGGACCGGAGCACGCGTGGCTCCGCGACCAAGGTCGGGTGGAATACACTTATGCCACCGACGAAGAGGCGCTTGAAGCATTCGAACGCTTGGCCCGCACCGAGGGCATTTTACCGGCTTTGGAAAGTGCGCATGCCGTGGCCGAGGCCATCAAACGGGCCCCAAAGATGCGACCCGATCAGATCATCGTGGTCAATTTGTCCGGTCGAGGCGATAAAGACGTGGCCCAGGTGGCGGCCCGCCGGCAATTGGTGCTGCCAGTAGGGACGGAACTGCGGTCATGATCCTGCCTCGCGCCGGCTCAGTGTAGGGTTCAAGGCGAGCTCGGGGATGCTTCGAGCGGATGCATTTGCCAAGGCGGGGAGAATGGGCTACAGGTGATCTGTCATGTGCTTGGCAGTGCCGGGCAAGTTGCTGAGTGTCGCCGGAGAGGATCCTTTGGAGCGGACAGGCCGCGTCAGCTTTGGCGGCGTCATTAAGGACGTGAGTCTGGCCTGTGTGCCGGAGGCCAAACCGGGCGACTATGTGTTGGTCCACGTGGGGCTTGCGTTGAGCGTGGTGGACGAGCAGGAGGCTCGCCAAGTGTTCGAGTATTTGCAGCAAATGGACGAGCTGGCGGAACTTAACGCAGCCAGTCCGGGTGCCTCCAAGTCGGTGCCACCCTCAGAGCCTCAGAGGATGGCCGCTTCATGAAGTTCGTGGATGAGTATCGCGACGCTGCTGGCGTAGAACGCCTCGTGGCGGCGATCGGCAGATTGCTCACTCGCCCGTGGGTCCTCATGGAAGTTTGCGGGGGACAAACGCATGCCATCGTGCGGTTCGGGTTGGACGAATTGTTGCCTCCGAGTTTGACGCTCGTGCATGGACCCGGTTGCCCTGTCTGTGTAACTCCGGTGGAGCTGATTGACAAAGCCGTGGCCTTGGCGCGGCTTCCAGAAGTCATTTTCTGTTCGTTTGGCGACATGTTGCGCGTGCCGGGTTCCAAGGAGGACTTGCTATCGGTCAAAGCGGCCGGAGGCGATGTGCGGATGGTGTACAGTCCGTTAGACGCGGTAGCCCTGGCGCAGCGGTATCCGGAGCGGCAGGTCGTGTTTTTTGCAGTTGGATTTGAAACCACCGCACCAGCCAATGCCCTGGCGGTTTTACAAGCGAAGCGTCTCGGGCTGAAGAATTTCTCCCTGCTGGTTTCCCACGTGCGCGTGCCGCCGGCCATTGTGGCTTTATTAAGTTCACCGGACAATTGCATCCAGGGCTTTTTAACCGCCGGGCATGTTTGCACCGTCATGGGCTACACCGAGTACGAACCGCTGGCCGAGCGTTTCCGGGTGCCCATGGTGGTGACCGGATTCGAGCCATTGGACATACTGCAGGGGATTCTGTGCTGCGTGCGCCAGTTAGAGCGCGGAGAGGCCCGTGTGGAAAATGCCTATACGCGAGCTGTACGACGGGAAGGCAATCGACCCGCTCAATCTCTCATGCAGGAGGTTTTTCGCGTGGTGGACCGAGCGTGGCGCGGCCTGGGTTGGATTCCTGAAAGCGGCCTGGGCCTGCGCAACGAATATGCGGCTTACGATGCGGAGCGTCGGTTCGCCCTGACTGTGCAATCCCGGAGCGAGTCCGGTGAGTGCATTAGCGGGCTGGTCCTGCAAGGTCGCAAAAAGCCGGTTGAGTGTCCGGCCTTCGCAACCCGCTGCACACCGGAACATCCGTTGGGAGCCACCATGGTCTCGAGCGAAGGGGCCTGTGCCGCTTACTACCGGTACCGGCGACAGGCAGCAACAGCAACGCCCCGCCCTTGAATTCACCAACGCTCTTCCCAAACACTCAAAGGAGAGACTGGTGGGGAGCGAGCTCGCTTCACGAGCCGGCTCCCCTCTGTCACGCAATGGAATTTTAGCCATGACGAGCAAGGATTCGATGCCCTCGGGTCCAACTTGTCCCGTGCCGATCAGCCGGTATGAACACGTGTTGCTCGCGCACGGAGGCGGGGGCCGGTTGATGCACCGATTGCTGGAAGAGATTTTTCTGCCGGCTTTCGACAACCCAACGCTGCGCACCCGACATGACGGTGCGACGCTTGTGTGGAGCTCGGAACGTTTGGCGTTCACCACAGACGCTTATGTGGTTCGGCCGTTATTCTTCCCCGGCGGCGACATTGGCACACTGGCCGTGAATGGGACGGTGAACGATTTGGCCATGTGCGGCGCTCGCCCTTTGGCCATGGCCGCAGCCTTCATCCTTGAGGAAGGCTTGCCGATGGAAACTCTGCAGCGCGTGGTGCAGTCTATGCGATCGGCTGCAGCCGCCGTGGGCGTTTCCTTCGTTACCGGCGATACCAAGGTCGTGGACCGCGGCAGAGCCGACGGCCTCTACATCACCACCACCGGCCTAGGCCACATAGCTGAAGGCATCCAGATCAGCCCCACGCAAATCCGGACCGGAGATCGGATCCTGCTGAACGGCGATTTGGGACGACACGGCGTGGCCATTATGGCTGTACGAGAGGGCCTGGCCTTTGAAACCACGATCACCAGCGATTGTGCGCCGTTGGTGGAACCGGTCTTTCGTCTGATCGAAGCGGGCGTGCAGGTGCGATGCCTGCGGGACCTCACGCGCGGAGGACTTGCCACTGCTTTAGTGGAATTGGCGGAGACCACCGGCATGGATCTGCTTGTGGACGAGGCAGCCGTGCCCGTGAGCGAAGAGGTTCAGGGCGCTTGTGAAATTCTGGGGCTGGACCCGCTTCACGTCGCCAACGAGGGCCGATTCCTTGCGGTGGTTGCCCCGGAGGACGCTGATCGCGCTGTGGCGCTTCTCCAGCAACACGCGCCGGAGCTGAACGCAGCCGTCATCGGCCAGGTCCGCGGTCCTGGTCAGGGTCAGGTCACACTTCGCAGTCGCATCGGCGCTCCGCGAATTCTGGACATGTTCAGCGGCGAACAACTGCCGCGCATTTGCTAAAACCTTGTGCCTCTGCAGTCGCGATTTTTTTGCCCCTCCGGCTTTCGCCCCGGCGGCATCCGTTTCCCTTGCTGAATTTGCCCGGGTCTTGTAGGCACCGAATGCGATGGTTCTGCAAGCTGCATGGCACTTGACCAACCCGGGTGCAGTTTTCGAAAAACCCGTCCAACCGGGCTCGGCTTTTGTGAGTCTTCCCAAGTTAAGAAGATCAATGGGGGGCATCTCTTGACAGCGTCATGAAAAACGCTGCGAATGGAAAAAGCCGGCCGACAATGTCGGTGTGTCGCCATGCCACGCATCTTCGACAATCTCGAAGCCGACCTGCTAACGGCGCTGCGCGAGACACTCGCCAACTCCACCCGCGCCGATTGCTGCGTCGGCTACTTCAACCTGCGCGGCTGGGCCAACCTGGCCGACCTTATCGAAGCCTATCCAGGGACAGACACGGCCTGCTGCCGCGTGCTCATCGGCATGCACCGCGCGCCCGAGGACCTCATGCGCGAAGCCCAACGAGCCTCGCGCAAACCGCAGGAA
>JANWVC010000004.1 GCA_025057755.1 Limisphaera sp.
GGGGGGACGAACCGAAAGAAGGGGCCACAAAAAGAAACGAAAGGCCAAGGGTGGGCCCCCGGGCAAACCCCAAGACCGGGTTGGTTTCGGCGCTTCTATGGCCCGGCTCAGATCGCCAGGTTGCGCAGTTTCAGAGAGGGAGATCGCATGTTCAAGAATCCACATCAAGGCCCGCCTGCGGTCAGGGCCCGGTGGCTTTCGGTCCGCGCTGCGTTTAAGGCTGTGCAAATCTGCAAAGACAGAGACCTAGGAAAGCTCGGAGACAGCCTTGGCAAATTTGTATGGGGGAGAAGACGATCACGGAGCTTGTTTGAGTCCGTGGGGTTTAATTGCACTTAAGGTGCTGCTGGAGGCTGTGCGCGATTCTGGCAGGCCTTTAGAGGTTCGGTTTGGATCGTGATGCTGTTTCTTTCTGACCGTTTTAAATTGACGGAGCAGGGCATGAGTAACTGATGCCGATGCTCGGTGGCTGTCCGGCCTTGGGGGCCGATTGCGAGGGGGTCGCTTTGGATTTCTGGGAGACAACCTGGAATCAACATAAATCACGCGGTATGTCGTGGAATCTTTCCAGGTGAGCTGACCAAGTTCGTAGTCGGGCCCTCGTGATCCGTGTCTGGATGGAGGAAAACCGCTTTGGGCAAGATGATGGTCATTTTAAGAGGTCACCGGTTGCGGGGGCGGAGGGGGCAGCACGGTTTGGCTTGTTTGAAGACACGGCCGCTAGCTGCGGGTAGAGGCGTGGTTACAGGGAAGCGCCCAGAGCGTTAACATGGCGTGGCGAGCTTTAAGCGGGGTCGATGTGGGAGGGGCCGGGTTTGGGCGCAGATGGGAGCTGGCGAACCTGAAGCGGGATGTTGGCGAAGGGTTGGCCGTCCATGGCCAAGTCCACCGCGTAAAGTCCAGGGGCCGGGAAGGAGATGTGTTGCAGATTGAAGATGAAATTGCGGGTGGCGAAGTGGGTTTCTTCCGGCAATGCGATCTCGAAGGTGATTTGGAGGGGAGGGATGATCGGACGACCGTCCGCGTCCATGAGTGAGAGTTGTAATTGGTGAGTACCTTCGTCCGCGGTCGTAAAGGTGAGTCGCAAGGCCACCGCGCATTGGGGATGGAAAGCCGGCATTTGAGCGGCGCAGATGGTATCGAACGCGCCCAACAGGTTGAGTTTGCCGTGGTCGTCAGTGGCTGCGTCACACAGGACCGCTACTTGCACGTTCATGGAGAACATTGTAGGTGGGAGGGGCATCCTTGGCCAGCAGGCCAATCGAAGGATGCTTTGGCGGGACAATGCCAGCGTTGTTGAGTTGGCAGGCTGACCGGTTGACCACGGCAACGAGCATGAATCACGGAGCGATTCACGAGGCAATCCGGCCGGATTATCCGCGGGGGTTTCGGTTCCGACGCGGATGGAACTGGGGTTGGCTAGGATTGCTCTACACCAGTTTCTACATGTGTCGGTACAATTTGTCGCTGGCGAATCCGGAGATCAGCCGTGAGTTTGGCTTTAGCCGGGAAGAAGTAGGCCGGATCATTAGCGCTGCGCTGCTGGCGTATGCACTGGGACAGATCATCAACGGTGTCCTGGCCGACCGAATGGGAGGCAAGCGGGCGATGTTGATTGGGGCTGTGGGCACGGTGCTGATGAACCTTTTGTTTGGAGCGGCTTCGTTTTTCGGCATGTTGGGACTTTTTGTGGCGATTCGGGCGCTGGACGGTTATCTGCAGGCTTTTGGGGCACCGGGCATGGTGAAGATCAACACCGCGTGGTTTGGCCGTCGGGAACGGGGCCGGTTCTCCGGGATATTCGGATTCATGATCAACCTGGGGCGGTTTGGGATCTTTACTCTGGGACCGGCGCTGCTGGCCGGATTCAGTGTGTGGGGGTTGGTGCAAGTGCCGCCCCTGCACTGGCGTTGGTTGTTTTGGGTACCTTCCTTGATTTGCGCCCTGGTGGCCGTGGGAGTGGCAGTGTGGGTTAAAGAAACACCCGAGCAAGCTGGGTATTCAAATCTGATTCCTGACACTTCCCCGGGAAGAAGGGGGTCAGAAGCGGGGACTGCACTGGACAGCGTGCGGGCTGGCGTGCGGGAAACGTTGGTGACAATTGCCTGCCAACCTGTGGTCTGGATCACGGCATTAGCTTACGCCTGCACGGGGGCAGTTCGGCAAGCAGTGGACCAATGGTTTCCGCGGTACATGCAGGATATGTATCAAGTGGATTTGCGTTCGGTGCAGTTCCAATCATTGGCGTTTTTGATTCCTTTCATGGCTTCAGCCGGGTCGTTGTTGGCGGGATACGTTTCTGACACGCTTTTTAAAGGCCGACGCACACCGGTAGCAGCGCTGTTGTACTTCACCGAAACGGCCTTGATTTTGATGGCGGCGCAATTTCACGGTGTCACGGCAGCGATAGTGTTTTTGGTGTTGATCTCGTTTACCGCCAATTCGACACATTCCATTCTGGGCAGTGCCGCGCCGATGGATATCGGGGGGCGTCGGATGTCAGGTTTTGCCTTGGGCGTGATCAACTCGTTTCAGTATTTTGGTGGGAGTCTGGCGGGGATCTTGCTGGGACGGCTTTTGGATCAGAATCTCGGGTACTATTTTTATTTCATGGCACCGTTTGGCTGTATTGGGGGCTTGTTGATGCTGACGGCAAGTGGCAGGTTTTGGCAACGATCGGCGCAAGCGGAAACAAATTCGCAGTAAAGGAACAGCTCGGGAACAATTCAGCGACGTCCAAATGGGGAGATTCCGATGAGAAACCCGGATTCCGGAGCAGCGTCTCAAAGAACGGGAGGCAAGTGCGAGGAGATCCAGACCCCTTGCGGCGGAGCCGACTCCACTTCAACGGGAGTACGGATTAGCCGACGTCAGTTTTTAGCAGTTGGCATGGCAGCCACGACGGTGTCCGTGTTGCGGCCTTCTGTGGTGCGAGGGACGGCGGCAAACTCCGCGATTCGTTTGGGTCTCATTGGCTGTGGGAATCGGGGTTTGTGGATTGCCGATCTCTTCGTCAAGCATGGCGGGTATCGAGTCACGGCTGTGGCGGATTACTTTACGGACCGCGTGGAGGAAGCAGGCACCAAATTCGGCGTGCCGGAGCAGGCGCGTTTCACCGGCCTGAAAGGTTACCTCCGCTTGTTGTCTTCACCCGTAGATGCTGTGGTGATTGAAACCCCGCCCTGGTTTCATCCTGCCCAGGCTGAGGCAGCAGTTGAGGCCGGCAAGCACGTTTTTTTGGCCAAGCCGGTCGCGGTGGATGTCCCTGGATGTCGTCGCATTGAAGCAGCCGCGCAGCGCGCGACGGAGCGTAAACTCTGTTTTTTGGTGGATTTTCAGACCCGTGCTCATCCGGCCTACCAAGAGGCAGTTCGCCGGGTTCAGGATGGTATGATCGGGCCGCTGATCCATGGGGAAGCAGCCTATCTTTGCGGACCCACGTGGCGGCATATGGACCGGTTGTTACGCAGCGATCCCGCGAATCCGGAGGTGCGGCTGCGCGCCTGGGGGGTGGACCGGAAACTTAGTGGCGACGTGATTGTGGAGCAGAACATCCATGCCATTGATGTGGCCACTTGGTTTTTGGACAGTGCCCCATTGAGTGCGTGGGGCAGCGGCGGGAAAAAACGGGATTTCCTGGGTGATTGTTGGGATCATTTCGCCTGTGTATATCGGTTCCCGGGTGACCTGTTGATCAGTTTTCTCTCCAAGCAGGTGGGCAGTGGGATTGATGACATTTCGTGTCGCATCTATGGCTTCAAGGGGTACGCCGATACGCATTACTTCGGGCGGGTGATGGTCCGTGCCGAAGATGATGTATTCAACGGAGGCGAGTTGGGGAATCTGTATACAGATGGAGCCGTTCGGAATATCGCCAGTTTTCACAAAGCCATGACAGAGGGCGATGTATCCAACTCCACGGTCGCGCCCAGTGTGCGCAGCAACCTAACAGCGATTTTAGGGCGCACTGCCGCTTATCGAGGAACAGAGGTCACGTGGAAAGAGATGATGCAGGCGGATGAGTCGTGGGAAGTGGACTTACGCGGCCTGAAGGAGTAAAGAGCGTAAAGTCACCGGCGTATCTAACATTCGGGATCTAACATTCGGGATTTGCGGTAGTCCCGGCAGCGCCCCGATGGTGAGGCTATGAGGATTGTCCGGTACCGGAGTAAGTCGCCCCGACGCAGGTCGGTGGATGCATGCTCCGTGCCCTTACGGTCATTAACGATGCTTTGCAGCATGGCTGGTCCGACGCGGAAAGACATATGTTTATGGATGGCGGGCTGCGGCGTCCTGGCGGTCTGTGCGCTGCGGATGGAGGCCGAGCCGGTGCACCCTCAGGCTCCCCCACCTGCTCCTCCGATCGAGATCGCCCACTCAACAGGATCCGAGCGTGGTGCGCACAATCCCCCGCCGGGAGTTGTCCTTTGGGTTATTGGAGAACCGACAGACGAAGAACAATTGTACTTGGAGTACATCAATCGGGCGCGGGCGAACCCAGCAGCGGAGGGTGAACGGTTGGCAGCCACGTCTGATCCTGATGTGCGATCGGCCTATTCGTTTTTCGGGGTGGATTTGAATCGCATGCGATTGGATCTGGCGGGGCTGGCTCCCGCGGCCCCTCTGGCCATGAGTGTGGAGCTTTTGGCGGCTGCGCGACGGCACTCGTGGGACATGGCCACTAACCGTTTTCAGGGCCACACGGGTTCGGATGGTTCAAGTCCTGGAGATCGTATCAACCGGGTCGGTTATCCGTGGCAAATGTACGGCGAGAATGTATTTGCCTATGCGCGATCGGTCTTTCATGGGCATGCAGCGTTTGAGGTGGACTGGGGTGTGGGACCGTACGGCATGCAGGAGCCGCCCGGGCACAGACTGAACATTCATCAGGCGGCCTTCCGCGAGGTTGGGATTGGAGTCCTGAGCGGGGTCAGCGGCGGCGTGGGTCCCCAGGTGGTGACACAAGATTTTGCCACGCGCACGGGCGCCAAGCCTTTTGTGACGGGTGTGGTGTACTACGATTTGAATGGAAACGGTTTTTATGACATGGGCGAAGGCATTGGCGGGGTTGAGGTCATCATTCCCGGCAATGGTTGGTACGGGCGGACTGCTGTCTCAGGTGGTTACGCCGTGCCTGTTCCGGCCGATGGCGTGTACCTGGTACAGTTTGTGGCACCAGGCTTGCATCATCAAGTGAACGCTCTCGTAACGAATCTGGCAAATACCAAGGTGGATTTGATTCCTTCATACGAGGCGCCGTTTCCGGTCGGCCCTGTTCTGGCGGCGTTAACCAACGACAATTTGTATGTGACTTCGGTGGTGGGTGGGGCTACGAATTATCACTGGGAGGTGAGCCGGCTTCAAAGTGGTAGTTTCTTTGAGGGAGCGGAAGGAGATTTGGCGCAGGTAACCCTGGACGTTTCTGCAGGCTATGCCACCCGGATTACAGACCGGGTTGCGGCGGGTAGTTATGCTTTCCACTTGGCCCATCCCACGCCGCCGGCACCGCAGGTGTTGCGATTGAACCCGATTTTTTGGATCCGGACAAACACGCAACTGCGATTCGCATCGCGGCTCGGTTGGGCCACGACGAACCAGATTGCGCGAGCCCAAATCTCATTCGATGACGGTCTAAGTTGGACCAATTTGTGGTCTCGGGTAGGGTCAGGAAGCAGTGGAGATGCGTCCTATCAAAGCGTCAGTCTTCCGCTGGGTATCTATGCAGGGCGGGCAGCACGGCTCCGTTTTGTTTACGATTACGTTGGAGGCACTTACTATCCCCAGACATCGTCGGACGTGGGTTGGTTGGTGGACAATCTTGAAGTGATTGGGGCAGATCGGATATTGGCAGCAGGCATCCATGAGGGCGGCCCTGAGGGAAAGTTTGTGTTTCGGCCTGATATCACCGGAAGTTACTTGCTGCGGGTGCGAGCGCAACTGCCGGGTCGGACCCTTCCGTGGGGTGCCTTGCGAGAGGTTCAGGCACAGGTGCTCCCGGCGCCCGTGTTGCGCTTTACCGGTCCCCTGCTGGTGCAAAGTGGCGAGCTGACGGCCTCGTTTGAGGTGCTGTCTGGGCGGTCAGGACTGATTTATCGTCTCTGGCGATCGGCTCACGTGGGGGGGCCCTGGGTGGAGGTCAGGGCGGCCCGTTTTGAGGCGATCTCGGGTGTTTCGATGTGGCGCGTTCGTGCCCCGTTATCGGGCAACCAAGGTTACTATCGTCTGACGGTGAACTGAATGAGGAGGGTGGGCGGGTTGTGGTCGCTCATCTTCCTCTGATGCGTCATACGGTTTGTGAGTGACGGCGCTGTTCCGGAGGAGGAAGCGTATTGTCGAAGCACATTGCGATGTTTCGGATGAAGAGTCGTCCGATGTCCGTCACGGAGAATCCTCCTGGTTTCCGCTGAATGAGCCCGTCTGTTTCCAACGAGCGCAACGCTTCCAATTCGGCGTGAAAGTGGGTTTCGAAGTCGATCCCGAGGCGTGCGGACATTTCTGCGTAGTCGAGGCCGAGATCACACATGACGCGCATGATTGTTTCCCGGCGGATTTGGTCCTCGCGAGTGAGGAAATAGGCGCGATGCAGCGGGACGCGTCCTTTTAGAACGGCTTCTTCATAAGCTGGCAGTTCTTTTTCGTTCTGCCAGTACATGTCCGGGACCTGGGAGATGCTGGACATGCCGAAGGCGTAGATGTCGGCTCCGGCGCGGGTGCTATAACCTTGGAAATTCCGCTGAAGCTTGCGTTCGCGCTGGGCAATGGCCAGTTCGTCCTGGGGTTGAGCGAAATGATCCATGCCGATATACACGTAACCTCCGTCGCGGGTGAGCCGTTCAATTACCAATTTAAGGAGTTGGAGCTTGGTTTCCGGTGTGAGTAAGAGCTTTTGTTTTTCCAAGATACGTTGGGCGGGCTTGATCCATGGCACATGAGCGTAACTGAAGACTGCAAGGCGGTCCGGCTTGAGTTCCAAGACGATGTCGAGGGTGCGGTTGAAGGATTCGACGGTCTGGTAAGGTAAACCGTAGATGAGATCCAGGTTGACGGATTGGAAGCCCAATTCGCGCAGCCAGCCGAGGACCTGTTCGGTCAGTTCGCGAGGTTGAATGCGGTGAACGGCTTGTTGGACTCGCGCGTCAAAGTCTTGGACGCCCATGGAAGCGCGGTTGAATCCGACCTCCCGCAGAGCTGTCAGGTGATCGCGGGTAAGGCGCCGGGGATCAATTTCCACCCCGGCTTCGACATCCGGCGCCAGGTTGAAGTGTTGATGGATAATGTCGCCCAATCGCCGGATCTCTTCAGGCCGGAGAAATGTGGGGGAGCCGCCGCCCCAGTGCAGTTGAACGACTTTTCGGCGGGGGTTCAACAGGGCTGCCATGCGAGACACTTCGCGTCCCAGTGTTTCGACGTATTGCCGGCCCTTTTCGTGGTTGAGGGTGATTACGGTGGTGCAGCCACAAAACCAGCAGAGGGTCTCACAGAAGGGGATATGAAAATAGAGGGACAGATCGCGCTCGGATTCATTGTTCCGTCGAATCCGTTCCTCGACTGCGCTCCAAGCGATCCCTTCTCGGAAATGGTTCGCCGGAGGAAACGAGGTGTAACGCGGGCCTGGTACGTTGTATTTGCGAACCAGGTCCAGGTCCACGGACAACATCGTCATGGACTCAATCTAGCCGGCTTGCTTGAGGGTGCAACGCTCTGCACGGTTTGCACCAGGGCTTCCAGTGCATCCAGTCTGGCTTCCGGCGGCACGCCATGCCCGAGGTTGAAAATGTAACCGGGACGTCCGGCCATAGCGTCGAGGAGTTGTCGCGTTTGTTCCTGCACGATGGTGGGATGAACGGTCAAGAGAAAGGGATCAAGATTCCCCTGGACAGCCAGCTGGCGAGGCAACTGGGATGCCACGTAAGGCAGGTCCACCTGCCAATCGAAAGCCAAGACACGGGCTCCCATGGCAGTGAGAAGCGACCAGTTGCCATAATATCCTCGAGCGAAGAGGATGACGGGCACGCGGGATGCCACTGCAGCCACCACGCGATGGAGCCAAGGGGCAGCAGCCCGGGCGTAGAGCTGCGGAGGAAGTTCACCAGCCAGGCTGTCGAAGATTTGCACAGCATCCACGCCGGCTTCGATCTGAAGCAGCAACACCTCCGTCACGGCATCAGTTAGGACATCCATCAAGTCATGATAAAAAGAGGGGTCCTCGAACCATAACCGTTTGGCAGAATGCCAGGTTTCGGTGCTGCCGCCTTCCACGGCGAAATTAGCCAGGGTCCAAGGTGCGCCGGCAAAGCCGAGCAAGGCGGTCTTTTGGCCCAATGCATCTCGTAGAAGGCGCACAAGCGCTCCAAGATAGTGGAGCCGCTGGCGGAGCTCGCTCACGTGCAGGCGCTGCAGATCTTCGCGCGATTCAATGGCAAAGTCCATGGCGATGCCGCCTTCATCACGGAAACGGTAACCTTGGCCGATCCCTTCATTTGCGATAAGGATGTCACTAAAGAGGATCGCAGCATCGAACCCGAATCGGCGAATGGGCTGAAGCGTCACCTCGGCCGCCAGCTCTGGTGTGCGAACCAATTGAAGGAAGGAGTAGCGAGTTCGCAGGGCGCGGTATTCCGGTAGGGCACGACCCGCTTGACGCATCAACCACACCGGTGGCCGGTCTACCGGTTGGCAATGACAGGCGGCCCAGAAGCGTTCACGTCCGGTCATATTTGTGACTGGTGCCGAGCATGGGCCAAGGTGCGCGGCAGGGCAAGGCAAGGTGCACCAGACGACCCAGTACCCGACAAGTTTGAGGCAGCTGGCAAGTGGGTTTGACCGCAATCAACGGAGCCAGTAAAAGCGAAAGACGGTACCGGGGATCTTACGGCCACGGTGTGAGATTCGGGCCCGGGGCGTCAGATGAAGAAGGTAGAGGGAAGGGTGCAGCAATGACGATTCGGATTGTTGCGGTGGAGGCGTTTCCGGTGATTTATCCCGCTCGAGGTTGGTTCAAGTTTCTGGAGGGGCCACGTGGGCGGCGACCGGTGCGAGCTTCGGTGGTGGTGAAGATCACTGCAGACAACGGCCTTGTGGGTTGGGGCCAAAGCGTGCCGCTTCATCGGTGGAGCTATGAGACGCTGGAGACGGTGCTCAGCACGGTGCAACACTATCTGGCTCCGGAGCTGATCGGCATGGATGCGCTGGACATGGAAGCGATTCATGCCGCGATGCATCGAATGATCGCTCCGTCGTTTTCCACCGGCCAACCGATTTGCAAGGCGGGGGTGGACCTGGCTTTGTTTGACCTTCACGGACGCCTTCGAGGTCAAACCGCTGCGCAGATGTGGGGTCGGCCCGGTCGCGAAAAGCTGACGCTAAGTTGGACGGTGAACGTCCGGTCGCTTGCTGAGGCCGAACAGGTGATTGCTGAAGGTTGGAATCGAGGTTATCGGCATTTCAATGTGAAGGTTGCCCCCGATCCGATGTTCGATCTGGAGCTTTGCCGCTTAATCAAGCGGCTGGTGCCTGACGGGTTTCTATGGGCAGACGCCAATGGCGGCTATGACGAGGCCACCGCGCTGGAGGTGGCGCCTAAACTTGCCGACATCGGCGTAGCGGTGCTGGAGCAACCCTTGCCCGCAGCCCGGTTGACGGGCTATCGTCGGTTGCGTCAACTAGGTGCCTTGCCGATCCTGATGGATGAAGGCGTGGTCTCGAGTGTGGAGCTGGAAGAGTTTATCCGACTCGGGCTGCTAGATGGTGTAGCTATGAAGGTAGCTCGCTGTGGGGGCTTAACTGAGGCCCGGAAACAGATTCAGCTCCTGGAAGAATCCGGGCTGATGTGGCTAGGCAGCGGCCTCACGGATCCGGATCTTTCCCTGGCCGCTTGCTTACAGCTTTATGCTGCCTATGGCCTGACTCGGCCGGCGGCTTTAAACGGACCTCAATTCTTGGAGGGCAGCATTCTTAAAGAACCCATCCGGGTCGAGCAAGGCGAGGCTTGGATTCCGCGCGGCCCGGGTCTGGGGGTGGAGGTGGATGCGGATCGGTTGTTACGTCCGCTGACAGCGGGCTGAGCCATGGAAGAGTCCCTTGAGTCTGCAGACCGTGCATGCTCGACTGTAGGATGTTGGCGTTTGTTTATTGCCTGTGCCTTTCCCGCCGACCTTCATCCCGATTTGCTGGAATGGCAACGGGCTGCACAGCGGATCATGCTTGAAGGCGTTCGCTGGGTCCCTGCGCATCAATGGCACATGACGTTACGTTTCTTGGGCGATGTGCCGGCCAACCAAGTGTCGCAGGTGCGGGAGGGTCTTGAAGCTGCTTGTGCCGGGCAAAAGTCTTTTGTTCTAAAGTTGGAAGGTTGGGGCTGTTTTCCATCGGTGCAGCGGCCCCGGGTGTTCTGGCTGGGATTTGGCGGTGAGGTTAGAACGTTGGAGCACCTGCAGGCGCGGATCTTCGAACAAACAATGGCATGGGGAAGGCAGCAGGAGCAAGGTTTTCGCGCGCATTTGACCTTGGCGCGAATTCGCGACGGTAGCCCGGCTGCGCGACGGGGATTGGATCGCTGTTTGGATCGGCTCCCTTCATTGCCGATGATTTCGTGGGCTGTGGAGGAGGTGGTGTTGTATCGAAGCGAGTTACAGCCTGGCGGCGCAGTGCATACTCGCATACATGGGTGTCGGTTGCAAACTTGACGTGGGGTCAACCTTGACCGTGAAGATGCAGGCCTACCATTCTGGCCGGCGTGGAACCGAATCCATGGGTCGTGGCGCATACTCGGCCGCGATGTGAGAAGAAATTGAAGCAGTATTGCGACCGTGAAGGCGTGGCCGCAACGCTGCCGTTAGTGCCCTCGACGCATCGGTATCGGGGCAAGGTGGTGGTGTTTCAAAAGCCGCTCTTTCCCGGCTATGTGTTTCTTCGGCCGAACCACGATCAGCGCCGGTTACTCCGATGCAACGATTACGTGGCGAATTTGTTGGAGGTCTATGATCAGAAGTTGTTTGAGCAACAGTTGACGGAAATCCTGTTTGCGTTGGATTCCGGCTGCGAAGTTCAACTGGCACCACGCATCGGCAAAGGAACCCGGGTAATGATCAAGAGCGGCCCCTTAAGGGGGCTGGAAGGATGGGTGGAAGAACGCTATGGCCCCAACGTCGTTTTGTTGCGGCTGGATTTCATTGGACAGGCAGCCGCGGTGAAGCTGGACGTGTGTGAATTGGAACCACTTTGAATTCGATGCTGAGAGAACGAGAGCGGCCAACCCCATTCGGGTCAATAAAGTCGTTGCAAGCGATAGAATCGCTGTGGCTTTTCAACCGCGGAAGTATCCCGCCACACGATCTGGTCGCCACTGGCCATCAAATCCGGGGAACCGATTTGCCACTGAGGATCCCCCCAACGATCTTTGAACCAGACACGATAAACGCCACCCGGCACGCTTCGCCACACCAGTTGCATGCGGTCCGGGGCACGTCGGGCAGCCAGGAAGACTGGGTCATTTGAGGGGGCCATACCGGGCGCCACGGGCCGGAATGCTGTGCCGGATCGACTGATCAACAGTTTGTCAACCAGCAGGCGACTGTCTGGCAGACGCAGGCGGAGCAGATGATTCCCTGCGCTCATTTCCAAGGTTAGGTTTGGCACACCCCCGCCGGGCGGTGCGGGTGAACCGCTGCCTGGATTGAGCAGGATCGGCAACCATTCCCAGGCGCCGCTCTGGGTCGGCGTCACACGGGCGGCAATGTCGCTGCCATTATCGAGGGCCAGGCTGAATCCCGCCCCAGCGCCGTCAGAGCTATATCCACGAAGCCAGACCACGTAAATTCCACTCTCCGGGATGAGCAACTCCCACTGAATCGTGCCTCCACCAAACGCCGATGCTTGGACATAACCAGCCGCGTTAGTGGGCGAGTCTGGTCTGCCTGTCTGAAGGACCTGCACACCGATGAGTTGCGCGCCGGTTTCAGCTTCCCACACGACGGCGAATTGGTCGATTGGAGGAGGAGGCAGGACAGTGATTGTGACATCGTCCCAGATGGTGAATTCCCCATCTGAAGCCACTAGGCGTAAAGTGTACAATCCGGACTGGCTGAAAGTGACAGCCGTTTGTAAGGATTGCGGCGCTAAGAAGTTCACCAAGCCGGGGCCATTAATCACCTCCCACTGGGCAACGACCCTGCCAGGGTTCACGGGCAAACCGTCATCCCGCACACTGCCCCACAGCGTGACTGTGTCGCCCCAATCGACGATCTGGTCGGCACCTGCGCTCACGCGTGGCGGACGATTGCCCGAGGCAGAGAGTTCCACCTGGACTCGGACTTCATCCCAGGAGGTCAACTCACCGTCCCAAGCCACCAAACGGAAGACATACAAACCCGGCTCGAAAAAACCCACTTCAGCTGCGCTTCCTTGCAGGCTTAACCACCGAACTGGTCCGGGTGCGCTTACGATTTCCCAGCGTAACGTTAAGACGCCGGGGTCTGTGGGTAACCCGTCATCACTTGCCTGCCCGGTCAACGTTGCGCTCGCTGGCAGCCGAATCGTTTGATCGGCCCCTGCAGACACTACCGGAGGCGCATTTGCTGGGGGCAGTGATTCCTCCATCATGTAACTGACTTCATTGGAGGGATCACTTTCCAAGCCATCAGCGGTGAAGGCTGTTGCGACGAAGTAGTAGGTCACCCCAGGCTGCAGTCCTTCAATGACCGCATTGGTTACGTTGCCTACCTCAATTCGGACGGGATGCACGCCACTGCTGGTTCCATAATAGATGGCATACCCGACGACGCGCTCGTCCGGACTGGGATCCCAAGCCAAGGTCACGGTCCCTGCGACACTCCAGTGGCACGTTCCCCAAAAATAGACCCACAACCCCAGGGCAGCCCCGGTCAGAGGGCAGCGCAATCGTCCCAGCATGGCCAGCACGTCCTCATGCGTGTCTCTTCTCTTAAGAGCAGCGATGGTGCCAGCCTGTACGCCAGCCACGCTGGTTTGGCCTGTTCAAGGTCCCGACTGGAGCGGGTCTGTCCAGCCAGACGCTAAACTCTTAAGAAAGCCCATGGAAACGAGTATTTTCGAATTTGTGTTTAAATTGGGTTGTTGTGTCCAGCAACGGAATACCAACCTCCGCTGGCTGTCAGACCCGGTTTTCCGTCCTTTCGATCTGCCCAGAAACGATGCAGCAACCGTCCAACTTTGAGAAACCTATTTGCATGAAATGTAACCGATTCGAGCTCCGCTCATTGGACGTCCTCGAAAAAGCACGCAGCTTGATGGACTGATCCACCAAAGTTCATTCCTCCAATTGGTGGACCCGATGCAAGCCGAGGATTGGGACACCATGCGCTTTGGCTCCTGCGGTGGCAATACCCCTAGGTGGGGTCTCAGTTGAAAGGACCTCTCGGCTGTACTTTCCCTCTTGCGTATCGGAGAGGTTCAGAGTTCAATCATGGGTGACGGCTCGAGGTGGCTGGATAGCTCAGTTGGTAGAGCAGAGGACTGAAAATCCTTGTGTCGGCGGTTCGATTCCGTCTCCAGCCACCATTTTCCTTTGCCCGATGTTCTTGACGGATGATTCATGGGGTGAAGCGACCGTGGGGGATTAGCTCCATGCATTGATCCTGGCAGGTTGCATGCTTCGCGCTTTCCATCCATGGCTCACGCAAACACGGCTGGAAGCCGACCGAACAAGCGGCAGAGTCGAGCCAACTGCTTCAGCTGTCAGCGCCGGAATCGCACAACTTGCCGGCTCGGAACCAGTGGTAAGCCCCACTTCGGTGGGGCAGGCTTACACGCCCCAAAGAGGGGATTCAGGACGAGTGTGTTCATGGCGTAGCAGAGACTGTTCGGATCGCCAGTGTTGGCGAAGGCCAGAAGGATATGGGCCTCGGACAGTTTGCCCGTGTGCAGTTCGCACCGGTTTGCACAGTGGATGCAAAACGTCTCGGCAAAGTGGGCGGGCCAAGCCGATAGGTTTCAGGCCTTAAGCAGCGAAGTATGGCCAGAGTAAGCCGACATTCATGGATGATACTGTGTGCATGGGTACTCCTAGAGCCGTGGAAGCTCGAGGCTGTCGAGCCGTCTTTGATTTTCCACGTGGCTCCGGACGGTGACGATTCCCAACCGGGAAGTCCTGAGCGGCCCTTTCGTACTTTGGAAGCAGCCCGCGATGCCATCCGACGGACAAAACAGAGCACAGGTCGGCTGCCAGGTAGTGTGGTCATAGCTATTCATCCTGGCGAACACAGGCGTGAGCAGACCTTTGTGCTTTCTGCACAAGATTCCGGCACGGCCGATCGTCCGGTGATTTACCGCGCGGTCGGTGGCCGAGTAACGCTGACCGGTGGGATTCGTATTCCGTCGTTTCAGTTTGTGCAAGGTGCAGGCGTGCAGGAGCGGCTGCCAGCTTCCGTGAGCACGCACGTGGTCGTATGTGACCTGGTCAAGCTTGGGATTACGAATGTCCCGCGTTTGGAACTGGGCGGCTTCGGTAGCGGCCGAGGCTTTCGCACGTATCCGATTCTTGAATTATTCTTCAACGATCGACCGATGCCAATGGCTTGCTGGCCGAACGAGGGTTTTGCGCGCACGGGACCGGTCACGGGACCGCGCACCCGGACAGCCTGGGATGGCCGACCGGGATCCGCCGAAGGCCGCTTTCAACTTGAGGGCGACCGGCTAACACGTTGGACTCGTGAATCCGATCTCTGGCTTTATGGTTACTGGTTCTGGGATTGGGCAGATTCTTATGAAAAAGTCGAACGCCTTAACGTAAAGGACCATACCATCGAACTGGCGGAGCCCTGGCATCGATATGGTTACCGAGAGGGGCAGCCGTATCGCGCCGTGCATGTGTTGGCCGAACTGGATGAGCCTGGCGAATGGTATCTGGACCGCCAACGGCTGCGCCTATTCTTTTGGCCTCCCGGCGACTTGCAAGCGGCAAAGACCGAGCTTTCCCTATTGGCCAGTCCGTTGGTGATGCTGGATGGTGTGTCTCATGTACAGTTCGAGGGTATCTCCTGGGAATGTGGCGCAGGAGATGGAGCTGTTCTCATAGGCGGCGAATCCGTGCGTTTTGAGGGCTGCCGATGGCGCAATCTGGGGGGTCAGGGCGTGGAGATTCGGGGCGGGCGGCGCCACGAGATCGTCTCCTGCGATTTTGAGGATCTGGGGCGGGGCGGGATTCGGCTGTCAGGTGGAGAGCGGCAGAGGCTCGAGCGCGGTTCGCATCGGGTGGAAAACTGCCGTTTCGCACGCCTATCGCGCATTGACCGTACTTACACCCCCGGCACTTGGGTGGAGGGCGTAGGCCATTTGATTCGGCACAATCTGTTTCACGATTTGGCCAGCAGCGCCTTGCGCGTGGACGGCAACGATCATCTGGTAGAGCTGAACGAGGCCTGCCGGGTTGTGCTCGAGTCTGATGATCAAGGAGCAGTGGACATGTGGGGCGACCCCACCTACCGGGGCAACGTGTTCCGCTTCAATTACTGGCACCATATTGGACCGGATGAAAAACTCGCGAGCATAGGTCACCGCATGCGCGCCGGCATTCGTTTGGACGACGCGATTTGCGGAGTATGGGTCTATGGCAACGTCTTTCAAAGCTGTGGTCCCCGCCGATCTCATTTTGGTGCGGTGCAGATTCATGGCGGCCGAGACAATCGCATCGAGGCGAACCTGTTTGTGGACACCCCGGCGGCGGTAAGTTTCACGCCCTGGGGTTCAACGCGATGGCTAACCTACGCCAGCAATGCCTGGGCCACAGCCGCGCTAGAACGGGACTTGTACCTGAAGCAATATCCGGAGCTGATCCGCATGTGGGAAGGCGCCGATGCCAACGCGGTGCGCAGCAATGTCACCGTGCGTTGTCCCAAACTACTGTTGCGTGCGCCAGAGGCGGTGTTCGCCGAGTCCAACACCGAACATCCGAACGATCCGGCTTTTCGACCTGGATCGGAGGGACGTCTGCGGTGGGACGCGGCCGATGCACGGCGCCTGGGTGTGGACCACATTCCGTTTGATCGAATCGGGCTCTTCGAGGACCGCTGGCGAGTCCGAAAGGGTTCTGAGTGGCGTCACCGAGCCTTGGAACCTTGAGGAAACTGCACCGTCAGACCAGCTTGTTTGCGGAAGATCCTGGTGAGTCAGGGAATTGCAGCCCGGCAACGTGCGCCTGACCCACGCGGGCTTTTTCGCGCGGGCGGCGCAGGGGGAACAGGTGCCAATGACAGGGCGATTGTCCGGAAGGGTCCAACTCAAGCAGGACCCATCCACCGCCACGCTCCAATTGAATCCCGGCCAGAGACGGACAAAGACGCACTCGAAAGTTGTGCCATATCCTTGCCTGCTGCAACGCGGTGCTCATCCGCTCCACGCTGATCCCAAACCGACACAGACGAGGCATGCCGGACAGCAGCCGGCTTTTCCATAAGATAAGCGGGGAGTGCAGATGCCCGATCACGGTCAGCTCGAGCCGGGCCAACTGAGCTTGTACTTCCGGCAAGGTGGCCAAGAACGGCAGCGCTGTTGGGTCGTGACAAAACAGAATGAGGCGCTGGCCCGCGCCGGTTTCTGCGAAGATCTGCGCGACCTGTGTCAAATGCTCGTGCCGAAGACGTTCCCATTCCGACCGCTCATTCGGCAATAAATCTCTTTGAAAAACAGGCAGGGCCAGCAAGGTTGAGGTTACGCCGACGAGCCGATACGCACCCAAGTCCCAAAGCCAAACCGGCTCAAGGCAGAACTCCTGACGGGCGCGATGCCAGCTCTCAAGTCTCAGGCCTCCGTAATGACCAAAGAAACTCAGCTTTCCCAGTTCATGATCTCCCAATACCAAACGCAGTCGGGAACCGAATGCTGCCCGCAGTTGTTCCAAGCAGAGACGTGCGCTTTCTCGGGTGCCCACGTCACTGAGGCCCATGCTGGCCGTATCGGCCGCGTAATCTCCGTTGACCACCGCGTGGGTACAACCCTGCTGACGTGCCTGCACAAGAAATGTCGTCAGCAAGGCATTATTCGCCAATGGATGCCGCATCCAAAAGAGGTATCGCCACAACCGCAACACCTCTCTTTGAAAGAAGTTAGGAATGCGACGCACATCCACATCTTCCCCGCGTGCCTGTTCGATCGGTCCCGCGTAATGAATGTCGCTGGCCACGGCCAGCCGGATCAGTTGAAACGGCCTTTCCGGTGACGATGATGCCCCTGGCGGCATGAGACGATTCAGTCGGTGGCAGCCCGTGGGAATAAGATATGGAAGGCGGTTCCGTGATGGAGGCGACTTTCCACGCTGATCGCTGCTTGGTGCTCCTCGAAAATCCGCCGCGTGATGGCCAGCCCCAAGCCTGTGCCCTCCCGCTTCGTGGTGAAGAACGGCTCAAAAACGCGGGGCAGGTTTTCCGGAGCAATCCCCGAACCGGTGTCAGCCACGGTGACGCGCAACTGGGACAGCGGCTGCCCTTCGCGCAAGGCAGGCAGAGAATGTTCCTGAGGCGCTTCAACAATCTCCAAGGTCAAGGTACCGCCCGCGGTCATGGATTCCACCGCATTGACCAGTAGATTTACAAAAGCTTGCTCGAGCTGATACTCATTTCCAACCACCCAATCCTCCTCCGCAAGATATCGGCGTTCCAATCGGATTGCCTTCAGGCGCAGCGGTTCCTGCACCAACCGGAGGGAGTGGTCCAAAATTTCGCGCAGCCGCACCCGGCTGGCTTGTTGGCGTGGCACACCAGTGAAGCGCAACATCTGCAAGATGATTGCTTCGATTCGCTTCAGTTCTCGCAAAGCCACCTGACCCAAATCGGCTGAGGATGAACCGGCCTGCACAAGTTCCACGAAGGTCTTGACGGCAACCAACGCATTCTTGATTTCGTGAGCCACGCTCGCGGACAGCGTTCCCAGGTTCGCAAGACGATCCAAACGCACCAATTCTCGCTCCACTCGTTCCATGGGACGCAAGTCGTGCAGCGTTACCCAACGCAAGGCAAGTGAACCAACCTGGACCGTCCCCTCCAAGGCAGCCCGGCACAGGATGCGCCCCACCACGGCATCTTCCCAAGACAGCTCCTGTTCCCCTGACGCGGGTGGTTGTAAAAGAAAGGTGCGCAGAGGCGAGGGTAGCTTCTGTATCGACTGTCCGGTCCAGTCGGACAACTTGCCACCGAGCAGTTGCACTGCAGCAGGATTCAGCCAATGGATTCGCTGCTCCGGATCCACCCCGATCAGGCCACAAGGCAAACAGTCCCGGAAAACCTCGGTCAAACCGAGGCTCATCGGACTCAGGACGCTGCCGTGGTTCATGCCTTCTGTCATAACATCGTCATGCGATAGGACCCAGCCAACCCTCCCCGGGACTGTCCGTCCCTTGGGCGTTCCAAAACTCCTCCGCGGAGATTCGCCGGCCCAAGGCTGGAGGACGCTCCCGTCATGGAAGGGTCATGCCCGGACAATCCCCGGAGGTGTGAGTCGCACGCTGTCTCGATGTTATGAGCATTCCGAACTGTCACAAACAAAAAGTGTTTGTTCTACCTGACCCACCCGCACGATCCTGATAGCGCGGGCGGGCCACGTTCGAAAGGCCTCCCAATGTGCTCTTCGGGACCGAGTGCTTGTGCAGGCCACGGACTCATGGACTCAGAAGGCCATGAAGACCGGAACACGCCATACAGGCCGGTCATGCACTGCGCGGTCCGTAACATCCCACCTCCTGCCCGTGCGCAGCGTTTAGACTTTCCGATTGCAGGTGGTTCGCATTGTTTGGTCAGAGATGAATGATGTTCGAACCGTGTTCATGGGCACGGCGGCTATTGCCTGTCCGAGCTTGTTACGATTGCTCCGCTGGCCCGGGACAACCGTCGTGGCGGTCGTAACACAGCCCGACCGTCCCGCCGGGCGTCACTTGCATCCTCAGCCGTCGCCAGTCAAGCAACTGGCAGTCACACATGGTGTGCCTGTGCTCCAACCCGATCGAGTCCGCAACACAACCTTTTTGCAGGCTTTGCGCGAGTTGGAACCCGACCTGATCGTGGTGATGGCGTTTGGACAAATTTTGCCGCCGTCGGTGCTGGCAATGCCGCGACATGGATGTCTAAATCTTCATGCATCCCTGCTGCCTAAATATCGAGGGGCAGCTCCGATTCAGTGGGCTTTGATCCACGGCGAGACAGTCACCGGTGTGACCTTGATACTAATGGATGAAGGATTGGACACAGGGCCTATTCTTGCGCAAAGAACCTTAACGATTGCTGCCACCGAGACTGCAGCGACACTGCATCACCGGTTGGCAGCTTTGGCCGCAGATCTTCTCTTGGAAACTTTACCAGGTTGGTTGACTGGTCAGATCACGCCTCGTCCTCAGCCAGTCGAAGGCGTCTCATATGCACCACGGCTGCGCAAAGAGGACGGTCGCATGGATTGGACGCTAACGGCGGTGGAGCTGGAACGAAGGATCCGTGCTTTCGATCCGTGGCCCGGCGCTTACACTTGGTGGCTACCGGTTGAGAACACGAACATCGCTCAGACTCACCCGTCACCGAGCAAAACCAACCAGGGCCGCCGTCGAACAATGCTCCTGAAATTGTGGCGCGCTGAGGTTGTAGACCAAGAGGGTTGCCCGGGCCAAGTTTTGCAGGTCGATGCCACCGGGATCACCGTGGCTTGCGGTCGTGGAGCCCTTCGCCTGTTGGAGGTCCAACGCGAGGGGGGCCGCCGATTGCCCGTGTCTGAGTTTCTGGCTGGTCACTTGGTGCGGCCGGGCGACAACCTGGGCGATGCCCCGAACGGTCATCCCGGCGGAAAGACGCAAGGTCAGTTGAACCGGAGCTAAATTGGCAAAAGTAATTCGCGTTGGATGAAGACCCTCGATTGTGATAGGTTCCGACCGACATGGCGCAGCAGCTTTTGGATCGCACGCAGAGACGTTATAAAGGAATCCTCCTGATTCTGGTGTGTGCCTGCAGCTTAGGTTGGACAGCTTCCGAACGTCAGAATGGTCCTTTAGCCTGGAATGTCGGGCGACACCGTGTGGACGCAGACATTGAAGGCTGGCCTCTGGAAAAGGTATTGCACGAAATCGCTCGGCAGACCGGTTGGCGCGTTTGGATGGAACCCGGGGTAAGCACACGCGTCACGACCCGGTTTCGGGATCTGCCTTCGGGAGAAGCCCTGCGCCGATTACTGGATCGGATGAACTTTGCGCTCCTTCCCCAGACCAATGGGCCGGCCCATCTCTATGTGTTTCGAACGTCTTTGCAAGACGCTACCCAACCGATCCTATCTGAGCGGCTACCATCCAGAGACCCACAGAGCACAGCTCGCCTGGCCCGGGAGTGGATTATAATTGTGAAACCGGGCGTGGATCCGGATGTTTTGGCCCGATTGGTAGGAGCTGAAATCGTTGGTCGATTGGATGCCCTGAGAGCCTACCGGTTCCGATTCGCTTCACCAGAGGCTGCCGAACGTGCCCGGCAAGCCCTGACCACAAGCACCGATGTGGAAGCGATAGAAGACAACTATCAGATCGCGCGGCCTTCCGAGCTTCATCCGGTCCTCAGCACTTCCTTGGGGCCTCCCCAAATTCGACCCCGACCGGTTGATGCCAACGAAAAGGTGGTGGTGGCACTGATCGACACAGCGGTACAGGTGCTGCCGCGACCGCTGGAGGATTTCTTGCTTCCCACTCTAACGGTTGCAGGCACACCCGAATTGCCCGCTGACCAGCCCACTCATGGTACTGCCATGGCCCAGACGGCGCTGCGTGCCCTGGAGATGCTGGCAGGTTCCGGCTCGGGTGTCCGGTTACTCCCCGTGGATGTGTATGGCAATCAGTCCGTCACAACGACGTTTGAGCTGGCCGCTGGCATCTACAGAGCCGTGCAGGAGGGAGGCGCACGGATCCTCAACCTGAGCTTAGGGAGCGAGGCGGATAGTCCTCTGCTGCGCAATCTGCTCCAACAGATCAGCCGGTCTGGCGTCGTCGTGTTAGCAGCCGCAGGGAATCAACCGACCACGGAACCGGTGTATCCTGCGGCGTATCCAGATGTGATCGCTGTGACGGCAGGTGATCGTACAGGCCGTATTGCTCCCTACGCCAACCGCGGAAATTTCGTGGATGTGGTCGCTCCGGGCGCCAGCGTAATCTACCACCACGACCGTCCTTACATCGTGATGGGGACGTCAGCAGCTACAGCATTCGCGAGCGGGCTGGCGGCTGGCCTAATGGAGGTGCGAGGGTTACCTCCTTCGAAGCTTCCGGTCGCGCTCCAGACCATTCTGGGAGGTCCGTCGCGCTGATCCGTCACCAAGGCAGCAAGGCGGGTTCCTCAGTTCACACGAGCCGAGGTGCGCTCAGCGATCCAAAGCCAGTCTGGGCTACCCGGCACCGCGCGGCGCGCCACGTTGTTTCCGATCACTTGCGTGCGGCTGTCCCGCCACTTTCGGATCTCTGAATGGCCGTCGGCAAATGCGAAACCAGCGCCGAAATTATGATACGTGCCAGGCCAGTCAATCCACTCGGGCGTCATCATGCCCACGGCAAACCCGGCGTCGTTCAAGCTGCGATCATCCTCATCCAAAATCACCCAAGTCATTGCAGGACCGGGCTTCACAAAATCGGTCGTTTTCCCGTACGTCAGGAACGGATTACCCCTACGATGCGTGTGATTATTGTTCAACCAAGGACCATTTGTAGGACGATTGGGCGGACCGCCATGGCTGCTGCCCGTTGCATCAAACGCCTGGCATATCGTCCCGACCGCCTGGCTCATGGCCACCGTACGCGCAGCCCGTACGGTTTGGCCACGCCTACCGGGGTCGATCCCTGAGTACAGACCAGATCGCTTATCCGCTGGACAGCGGAAAATTTCCACATTGTTACCCACGTAAGGCGCCACCAAAGTGCGCTCTGGATCGCGCAAGACATCGGGATTGAACTCCTGGCCGCCGCCACGGCCAGCCTGTCCTGCGCACCAGTTATGACCGGGTACGGTGTTCCCATCATCAGGATTAGGGGGCAACAGCTCACGGTGATCCATCGCATACAACTGGATCGCCTTTATAAGCTGCGAACTATTGTTCATGCAATAGATCCCCTGGGTCTTCGATTTTGCCTTACTCAAGGCGGGCAACAACATACCTGCCAAGATGGCAATAATGGCGATGACTACCAAAAGCTCGATCAGCGTAAAGGCACCGCCCAAACGGCGCCCGGTTAACTGCCTCTCGGGTCGCATGGTTGAGACTGGTTGGTCCGACCTTTCCCGCTGCGTTACCGCGGCTTTGTCAGTCTTGCTGCGATTAACCCTAAACCGCTGCGGCACCGGTGTCAATGACCGGATGCAATTCTCTCAGCTTCTGTATCAATAGGGTTGCTAACAAGCTTCGAGCGGCGCTGAGGTCAAAAGCGATTCGTCTATGCGCCTGAGGAATGCTCAGGCCTTCCGAATCCTGCATCAGGGTGGCCTGCCAATTGGACGAATGGTTCATTTGCGGCTTCAATTCACGGCCATGGCCTCGGACACGGGCAACGCGTGGATCAGCCTTGGTTTTTCACTGTACGGGACATGAGGAATCCCGGCCTAGTTCACAACTTGCGGCTCAAAACAACGAGGTCATGTGAGGAATGATGGCCCGTGCCGTCTGCATTGCAACTCTCTTCGACTATCCTGGAGCGTAGGATGATTCCTGCGAGCGCCGATTGAGACGGACCAACCTTTGTCAGGCTGGACGATTCGACCCAAATCAGGCTTCCATGTGGTGTGCGCCTGCCAACGAGGCCAAAACGATTTGAATGGGTCTCTCCATCAATTCGAAGCGATATGAAATTCCATAGCGCTCGGCGGATCAGCCTGGCCGTAGCCGGTGTATTGCTGGCATCCATCTCATTCGCTGCTGAAGGTTTCTTGCGAACGCAAGGCGATCGAATTGTGACTGGCACGGGCCACCCAATTCTGCTTCGCGGCATGGGCTTGGGCGGCTGGATGCTTCAAGAAGGTTACATGTTGCGGCTCAAGGGCGAGAATCCGCAGCATCGGATTCGGTCGCGCATTGTCGAGTTGATCGGGCCTGAAGCCACCGAGCGATTTTACATTCTCTGGCGGGACCGGCACATGACGGAAGCCGACGTGCGCGCGTTGGCTCGCGCGCAGTTTAACTCCATCCGTTTGCCCATGCATTACAACTTATTCACGCTGCCCGTGGACGAGGAGCCAGATCCCAACCGGCACACGTGGCTGCCCACTGGATTTGAGATGATCGACCGATTGCTGACATGGTGTCGAGCTTATCGGATCTACCTGATCTTGGACCTGCATGCAGCGCCAGGGGGCCAGGGGCACGACGTCAACATTTGTGATCGGGACACCAACAAGCCCTCGCTATGGGAAGATGCTCGGAACCAAGCCAAAACCGTTGCCCTGTGGCGGAAGCTGGCGGAACGCTACGCTCAGGAACCGTGGATTGGCGGATACGATTTGATCAACGAACCTAATTGGTCGTTCGAGGGGCGGGAACGACACGGTCGGGAAGACCAAACCAACGCCCCGTTGTGGAAATTGTACCAGGAAATCACTCGGGCCATCCGGGAAGTAGATACCAATCACTTGATCATCCTCGGCGGAAACGGCTGGGGAAACAACTATCGTGGTTTCCCCGGGCCTTGGGATTCCAACATGGTACTCAGTTTCCATAAATACTGGAATCCCAACACGGACGAGACCATTGCACCTTACCTTGCGCTGCGCGAGAAATATCGTCTACCTATCTGGCTAGGAGAAAGCGGTGAAAACTCCAACGAGTGGTTCCGCGAGTGTGTGGCCTTAATGGAACGGCATCACATCGGTTGGGCCTGGTGGCCGCACAAAAAAGTGGCTTCTTCTTCTTGTGTGTACACGGTGCAACCGCCTGCAGAATATCAACAGTTGCTGGAGTATTGGAATGGCAACGGACCTCGTCCAACGCGGGAGACAGCCCTTCGAGTGCTTTTCACGTTGACGGAAAATCTTCATCCTGACCGCTGCCACTACAACGAGGCTGTCGTCAAAGCCCTGATTCCCGCATTCCCTGCTACCCAGTGATCCGGGACGCAATCGTGATCGGCCGGCTGCGCAGCTCGAGGCCGAAGGAGAAAGGTTGGGGCCCCGATTTTGGGCCGAGTTGGGCTTTTGAAAAACCTCTTATTACACCCGTCTTGCGTTCTGAAAGCAGGGTGGATCAATTCCATCCGCTTCTTACCTGAACCAAGCATCCGAGGGTTGGCTCATTGAAGCAATCTTTCGGGGTCCATACCGTCGTGAAGCATCTCTTGGCTGCTCAAGCCAGACCCCGAGACGGTTGGTTGAGTTCCGATGAATCTCCCGGCCTGGTAAACGGTGGTCCTTCCGGAGTAAGGCGTAAATTCTCACGTCCCCTTCAATGGAGACGTCCCCCATACCTGGGCCCACCAGTTGGCGGGCCGACCCTTGGCTTATTTTCCTCAGGCTGTTTGCCGGTCTAGCTCCGCGCTTGGCTGGCAAAGGCACGCGTCCGAAGCCTTCTCCCTTACGCTTCCCGTGTCCGTTCAAGACAGGGCCTGATGCTTATGGTGTCAGATTCCTCCCAGAGATGCCCACTCATTCCACTCGAAATGCACCTTGAATCATCACGGGGGCCGACTCAACCGGCCGGGACGCCATGTGCGCGGCAATCTTTTCAAGAACGTCCAAGCCTTCCACAACCTGGCCAACAGAAATCATCCTCGAGAGCCCCAACTGGGAGACGCCGTTGCGTGCAGGTTCATTACCCAACCAAAAGAACCATCGACCGGCTTCTTCTATGCTGCCCGCAGGGGCGAAAAGTAAGGTACCGGGCTTGAGGGAGACTTTTCGGGGCGCCTTATTCGCATGCGGTGCTGACGGCACAGATGTTCCTTCTCTGATCCGGATCGACTCGTGCATGGCTGAGCCGGATTGCAATTCCAAGACCCTCAACCGATCTGTTGATTTGCCGGAGTGTATGACGTCCTCCGCCGGCCGCAACGCCCCACCTCGGTAACCGCCCTCTAACACCGCCCTGAGAAACTGCTGCGTAGCGAGCGGAACTTCCTGTGCCTGCAATTCCACTTCGATGGACCCAAATTCAGTTTCAAATCGGACTCGTGGATGGTTGCCCACAGGATATTCACGCCATTGGAATCGCGGGGCTTGGGCCGCATCAAAGTCTAACAAGTGCGCCTTGTCCGCTTCGGTTCTTCGATGCAAAGGACGGTATCGCCACGGATTAGGGCCGAAAACCTCCGCACAAAGAGCAGCCAGTCCCGGATCGTATGCCTTCAGCTCCTCCCGTGTGTCCACATGATTATGATGGGCATCGTTGGACCGGTTGGCATCGAACCAGCTCTGTACGCCTTCGGCCCAATACTCGCCCGGGTTGGCCGCTGCGTAAGTCCCTTGCCAAAGACCAGCAGTGGTCGCCTGCTGAAAGCGGGTCCGCAGTCGGTCTCGAAATCCCGGATCCAACCGCCGCAAGGCGACCGAGTCAATGGCATGGGCGAACTCATGAATCAAAATACTCTCTCCCGCATACGGGTCGCCGGGAAATGCGAGCAGATTTTCTTCCCCACAACTGGTTATGCGTCCGCCCAAGCCACGAGCCCGACGATCCCAGTACATCCGAGGCTTTAAGTGCGCATGCTCCGGCACATCTGTCGTGTATTCCGTGGCGGCCATCACGACGATGCGGACGCCCTGCGTTCGCATGGTCTCAAGGATGTCAGGTCGTTCGGCCAGCAAACGACTTACAATGTATGCCGCCTCTCGCAAGGCTGCATTATGGACACGTTCTGAGCCCATGATGAGCAAGCCGGTGACCGAGGTATGCTTCTGATAAAAAGGATGCAACGACCATTCCGCGCGCAACGTTTCCGAGAGAGGCATGACAACCCAGGCCCTTGACAGCGCCGCATCGTGGGGGTTTACGACCTCCTCTCCGGTTGCAGGCCCCATAGCCACAAGCAGTATCACCCATGCGGCCCGCAGTGCGGAGGCCCAGCTCAGGGTCCACTCATCGGTCTCCGGACGGTGTGCCCATTTGTACAATCCGTGTATCAAACCTGGCCACGGCATGCAATGATCGTGCATTGTTGATCGATTTGGGTTCCGTTGTTTGTCCAGAGAGACAACCTCCTCTGCCACAGGCCCAGGAAGAGGATGCTTAAGATGTGGAATCCGCTGGGGCCCTCGAGTGGTTTCAACGCAAAAACGCTTGCGACGCAAACTTCCCGCGCCTGGTTGCCGGAGGGTGCTAAGATGCTGTTTCCTGATCTGGCGGTCATCTATAGAAGAGGCTTCGATCGGATTCGAAGACATTTTCCATTGATTCTATGCGCCTCACTACACATTACCACGGCAAGAGTCCGAAAGCCAATGCGTCAGGTCCTGTACAAAGTGGCGGGATCTTTCGATGGAGGAGAAAGCCTCGCTCTTCCCATGGAGGAGGCGCAGCCGCATTTCCAAGCCAGATTCGAGACAACGACCTGTCTTTAAATCAAGACTATGGGTCGGCGCACACTTCGCCGAGAGCTTTATGTTACAAGGCAAGAGCAGGCTAGGGGTCAGCTGTCAAGACCGGAGAAACGCAGCGCCCCGCATCAATCTAGACTCAGGCCTCTGCAACTTCTCAGGAAATCCGTCTGGGGCGGCAGCCCCAAGGTTCGGAGATGGCGACGACAGCCGCTTTTGACGCCGGTATTCAGATGGGCGCCAGCCGATCCAACGCGTGAACGCATTTGAGAACACGAAGGCGTTTTGATAACCCACCTGGTGCGCCACAGCGTCCACAGTCAGCTCCGTGGAGGCTAACAGTTCAGCGGCACGCCGCATGCGCAGATAGGTGACTTGATGCATCGGACTGCGGCCTAATTGCCGGCGGCACAAGCGACGCAAATGTTCCTTGCTATAACCCGCCTCAGCAGCAAGCTTCTCCAGGGTCCATGGATCTGCCAGGGCGGCTTCCACCCTCTCCCACAGCAGCCGCAACTGATCCGGCTGATGTCGGGGTTGGGCGAACCTTAAAACATGGGCATGCACAAGCTCTGCCCATTTCATCATGAAGGACGGCTGAGCCGGCCCCGTACACTCGTGAATCAGACCATAAATCGCGGCGTACAAGGAAACCGGGTCGAATGGAGCCATGACCGGGGTGCTTGTATCCGCTAGAGGCCTTTGATCCGACGGGCGTTGATAACAAACCCAACAGAACTGCCAACTTGAACCTGGCACTGCCTCAAAAGCGTTGAGTGTGTGGGCCGGCAACAGACACGCCTGACCAGCCCGACACAATCGCCATCGGCCGTCGATCAAGACCCGTCCCCGACCTCCCACGCACGCCAGGAAATACGTCGTGGTCTGCCGCGTTCGGACAATCCGCATCGGGGCCGCAGTTTGTTGGATGCCGGTGTGAATAATGGAAAATTGGTTCAATGCCGGACAAACCGGGAAGGGTTCGATCCAAGGACGTAACTCAACCCCGGCTGCACGCACCCCGGTCAGACGCGTGTGCGGCCCCAGAATGGTGACATCGGCTGCCGGCGGGGTCACCGCTCGCATAGGAACGCTGTTAACATAATCGGTTTGGTGCAATCAGCAAATCCTCTTCGCCAAAAAGCGCACTGGGCCACGGGAGCGAAAGGGATGCTTGGCAAAGAACTGCCTTAGGAGGCTTGTGAAAAACCAGAAATGGATCTGAACTGATGGAAGTCAGGGCGTTCTGCTTACGGGTTCACCTGCCAGCGCCTCGAGTGCAATGGGTTATCCGATGGGCATTCCAAGGAGAATGTGCCCCTCTGTCCGGTAACATCTTAAAGCGTCCAGAGGAAAGCGCCTCACTGTGATGCCAAGGAGCGCAACAGTGCCCCCCATGAGAAAATGGAGCTCAGACTGGCCGATCCGAGAAATGTCTGGAATCGCTTACCCAACCGGCTCGCCTAAAGGCACTTGTCAGCAAACCTAGCTCGACCCATTATGCAAAGGACGGGGTCTGAACAGCGGGTTCATAAGATGAGGTTGCAGTCCGGTCCCGGCAAAAGCCGCGCCTTCGAAAAGAAAAGGCTGACCCCTTTCGGTTCAGCCACGAGACGCGAAAGAAAGCACCGGAACGAACGAAAAGGAGTCTTAGCGAGTCGGCTCCTGGGTTAATTGTTGCTTTAAGTGTTCTACTGTCCGGCGCTGTGCTGCACTCATGGGGCGCTTTTCGATCTCCGCCAACATTTGTCGCGCCTGCTCGTATTCTCTACGCGCCAACAAACCTTGGATATAATCGAGAGACCGTTGGGCCGTCATGATGTCGGTCTCGGTGACTTGTACGGACGTGGGAGCCTCCGAACTCACTAACGACTGCGAAACTGGCGGCACCGAGGCGGCTTCTTCACGTTTGCAACCGACGAAGAATGCCAGCATGCAAGGGAGGAGGGCCCTTCCCAACGAAACGTTCAATGGTCGCTGAACAGCTCGATCCATCGTGCAACCTCTCTGCAAGGGCGCGCGCTCACCACCAAAAAACAGGAACCCCACTTCCGACGGTGCGCGGAGTCATTAATTCCCATTTCTTCCACTGAATGCTTCCATCCATCATGCCCAAGTCACCTCCACTGGGCACACGTCCCTTGAGATGAGCCGACCGATGGGGTTTAGGATAGCCTCCTTGGATGGAGGTCCAATTGTAAGTGTGCCGTTGAGAGGGGCTCATTTGACCGGGAGCCGATAGGACCACATCAGCCACCAAGACCCGCTGGGAGGGCCCCTCTATGATGGTGGTGTTGAAACCCACTTGGATGGTGGCCGACCGGACCAGGTCTCGGTTCCAATTCGTCCGGTCCAGTGTCACGGTATCCGGAAACGTCATGCAATAGCCCAACACCCGATAACCGGTGTCGTTGGCGGGATTAACCGCGTAATTCCAAAGATTCCAGAAATCAGTCGAGCTGAAATGCGGTCCGAGGCCTGGACAGTACCAAATCTGCCAACTTTGTGCAGACCGCTGCATGGCTGTTCCCACGGCTGCAGGCATGTCCCAAGCCCAGTAACCTGCATTCAAGTTGCTCGGTAGTCGCTCATTGTTTTCACCGGCGTAAATATGCAGTGCGGTGAGCATCTGGCGAACGTTGTTCATGCAACTGGCCCGGATGGCCTTTTCTTTGGCCTTTGACAATGCGGGCAACAAGAGACCTGCGAGGATCGCGATGATGGCAATGACCACCAAAAGCTCGATCAAGGTGAAAGCGTTCCGCGCTGTCCGTTTGCGCATGATGACTCCGTTCTCCTAACAACTAACCCGTATTTCGCAGGTTGCGGCGCTAACCCTTCGGTCTTGTCACAACCAGCGAGCTCTGTTCCAACCATCGAGGCAGCCACGCCGCTGCACCATATCTGTAATGCACTCTAGCATACGCAGAATGCCCCCATTCCTCGACTGCCCCTCTCAGGCCACCCGTTGGGTGAGGTTCCTACCTGCGAAGCCGGAAGAACCGGGCCGAATCGGTCGCAGGCACTGTGTAAGGACTGGTGGCTGCAGGAATATCCGTGTACTCGCCTGTAACATCGGGAGCTGACTGCAACACGGCTCCTGTGGCCTCCCAACTCAACACAATGTTGCCGTTTTGCCGGCTCACCCCGAGCACCAACGGCGCGGCCAAGGGTGCCACCGTCGGGGTTGCGTCCGGTCCGGCCGCTCGATGGGCTGCAATTTGCTCTGCCGTCAACGCTCCGTGGTAGATCCGGAACTCGTCAATCTGGGTCCATGCATAAGCATCCGCCGAGAATAACGAGCGACCAATGAAGTTCCACGCGTTCTCAATCGCGCTCATGTCTGCAGTGATCGTCTGATAAACCGTGCGCGTGCCGTCGAGGTACAGGGCCAAATAACGATCGCCCAGAGTCGGGTCTGTCTGAAACACGCACACGATATGTCGCATCACCCCGTCGTTTAGATCACCTTGCGGCGCTCCTGTCGAAGCCGTGGTCCCAACCTCCGCCCCCGGCGGATTGATGGCGATACGATAGCTGGCCCCACCCGTGCGGGGTGCGAAGAAAATGTAATCCACGCCGCCCGGCCGTGCCGCGGCACTGTAAATGCCAAAGTCAAACATGCGTGTCCAATTGCCGGAGGGCAAGAACTGGGCCCATGCTTCAATAGTGATCGTGGCATAGCCGTCGATCAGGTATCTGGGCAACTCCAAGTAGGTGTGCCGTTCACCGCTCAAAGAGGCCATCCGGCCTTCGACAATCTGTGCATTCCCGTAGGGGATGGCATGCGCGCCACCGACACTGTCGTGGAAGTTGCCATTGAAGCTATACCGATGCATCAAAGCCGTCTGTTTGGGCACGACCACCACCTGCCGACTGGCGCTGGCGCTGCCCATGGTGGCCGTCACGGTGGCGGTGCCGGGAGCGATCGCGACCACTCGTCCACCGGCCAACACGTTCAACACATTAGGATCGCTCGTCTGCAATGTTGCAATTCCGGTCAGATTCACATCAGCGACCGTGGCGGAACTACCGCGCACCTCCGCCCGCCGACGGGTGCCTTGGATCATTGCAGAGGGCAACCTTATACTGAGCGTGGTATAAGGTCCGGCGCTTAGTTGCGGATTATCCGGTCCGGCTGCCAGGCTTGTTCGCACCTGTTCCAAATTCAACACACCGCGGTAAATGCGAAACTCGTTCAGCGCGCCGCTGAACAACAGTGTTTCGGGTGTGGCCAGGGATTTGCCAATATAGGCCAAGGGTGTGGTCAGCGTCCACAAGGGAACGGCCGCAGCAACGCTTTGCACGAGTTCACCATTGAGGTAGAGCAGTTGCTGCTGCCTCGGTCCGTCGTAAACCGCGACCACATGCACCAAGCCCGACAACAGCGCATTCCAGCCGCCAGAGATCGTACGGCCCCCCACCAAAGCGCCGCTATTCATGGCCGGGCCATTGATGGAGATTTGAGTTACCGGAGCGGCTGCATCGGCATCGCGCAACGGCAGGCGTACGAAGTTGGCCGCCGACCCGTTGGGGAGTGTCTCGCCAAAACTGTAAAGGTACAACGGAGCACCGAGGTTATGGTAATTTGACGCATAAAACCATGCCTCGATGGTAGCCGATTGATAGTTACTTAAGATCCCGGCGGGCAATTGCAAGCTGTTGGCCCCATCAAAAATTGCCCAGCCATCCTGGTAACGCAGCCCGCCCTCCGGATTGATACCGTGCGCGTGACCAATCGAGTCCTGAGCATTCCCACTGAAACTGTACCGATGCACGAGCACCGGAGGCGGCGGCGCCACCACGGTCACACTGGCAGAGGCCGTCCGACCGGCAAAGTTAGCCGTAATTTCGGCGGTGCCTGTACCCACGGCCGTGACAACGCCCGCCGCGCTCACGGTCACGACGTTGGTGTTACTCGAAAGGAAGGTGGCACCGGAAGCAGTGACATTGACGCCACCAATGTTGGCATAGTCGGCCAGCACGCCTACGTTCTGGATGCCGCCCAATTCCATTTGAACCTGAGGCAGCAACAGCCTAATGGATTGGAGGTCACCCAGGTCCGTCACAACACGGTTGGGACCGGCGGCGGCATTGGCCGCCACCTGCACACTTGTCAGCGCGTTGGACCAAATACGGAACTCATCGATCCGGCCACCCCAATAGGGATCGGCTCCAAACTGAGAGCGGCCCAACCAGTTGTTTGTCGTGCTGCCCACATGGAACGGCGCATTGGTAAAGCCCGTGGCGGAAACCGCCACCGGCACGCCATCCACATACAATACGCCGCGCCACGTTTCCGCATCCGTCGTGACCACGATATGCGTTTTCTTCCCGACCTGCGGTCGGCCCCCGGCACCCGTCGTCCAAGTTAACAAATGCGTGGTTTCGCCACCGCCGGCGTTGTAAGCCACGCGGGTTTGTGTCACTCCTGCGCCCGGTACAGACAGGAACATGTAACGCGTCGTGCCACTACCAAAGTCAAACACGCGAGACCAGTTGGCGCTCCCGTCATCGGTGATCCAAACCTCCCAAGTTATGGCCCTGAGGTTCGTGGTCAGGTTGGGCGGTAACGCCACGTAAGCCCCCGCGGGCGAAGATGAAGCCGTCGTGGTAGCAGGGGGAACCGGATTGGGCAGCACCAGCTCTCCATTATCAATGAAGGCGGCATTCATCAAAGTGCCATGAGCGTTGCCCACGCTGTCATTTGCATCCCCGTTAAACGAATAGCGATGCAACAGCGTGGCCGGTGGTGGTCCGACTGCCGTCACGAGCCGGGAATTGGTAAATCCCTGATAAGCGGCCGTAATTGTGGCTGTGGCCCCGACGGTAGCCCCCACGCCGCTAACCAATCCGGCTGCGCTAACCGTAAAAGCACCTGGATTACTCGACTGGAAAGTGGATTGACCGGTCACCGTAGCCGTTGAGCCATCATCAAAATGGGCCCGAACCACAGCATAGGCATACCCGTTGGTCTGCAGCTGCTCTGGGAGGATCAACGCGATGGATTGGAGCACGGCCGGCGGGGTGGCGCTGCCCGTGGGTGCATTAGCCAGAGTGTAATTCACATTGGAACCGCTGCCTACATAGGAAAAGACCGCCACATGGTACGGATGGGCCCCGCTCAAGCCGGTTACGACTACGGAGTTTCCGGGACCGGCATACACGACGAAATTCCTGTAACCAAGCTCCGTGCCTTGTCCAAATTGGCTGCTGGCTGTGTAAGGCGTGTAATCAGAGGGTTGCGCGGTCAGCGGACCGCCCTGCCGCATCACTACAACGGACCCCTCACTCCCGGCTCCTGGAGTCCAAGAGATTCGGAGCGCGCCAGGCCCGGCATCCCGGGCAATCGTAAGGGCAGTCGCCGGGCTTGCTTCGGTTCCCGCCTGAACATTAGGTCCGGTCAACCGAAAATTAGAATACGCGGCCGTAAGCGTGTTGGCGCTAAACGTGGCATGAATCAAACCCACCTGAACGGGCAATCCATCCATATCCGGCCGTTCCTGTTGATCACGCAATGTCCAAGGATCATCTGCGGAGGCTCGTTCGTATGCATAGAACGTGTTGCCCACCCGTTGCAGCCGCAGCCAATAATTGGTGTTCGACTCAAAAATCGGCCGACGCACGGCCCCGCTGGTGTCCCCGTTGACTTCATTGCGGAAGTAGTTCGCAATGCCAAATTGATCGAATCTCGTCCACGAAACATAATTTTCCGCCGGACCACCCGGGTTGGGTAAGCGCGCCATCAGACCGGCCGTGTTGAACGCCGTTGGATCGAAGGGTGTGCCGATCAGGACTTCGGCGTCGAAGTCGCCGTACACTAATTTATACAGAAATACACCGTCGGAATCCTGGAACTCCCAATCGGTGGCCACGGAGGTAATCACCAACCGGCCCAATGCCACATGATTGGTCATGGCAACAGTCGAGCCCGGACCGGATCCGCCAAGGCTGGCGTTGGGGATCTGGTTGGCTCCTGTGTATAAGCCTTCCCACAGGGTGCCCACCAAGCCCTGGGCTAGGTAATCTCGCGCCACATTGAAATTGTCGGTGAAAGTCTGGGCACGGAGTGGTAGTGTCGTGCAAAGGATCAGCACCCAGCTCCTCCGGCAGAAACGTCGGGTTGCTTTCATGGGAAGTTGGCTGCCTGGATTTGGTTCACACTGAAACCGGCCTTGCGCTCTCTTTCGAGCCGTTTCGCGCTAGAAAGGAGACCTCAGCCGGCATCCATCTGTCCGACCAAGCTCATCTTATACAATCGATGCAAAGCTCCCATGCGCCGGATGCACCCTGACATACTCCAAATGCACCCGTCGTCAGCTCTCGAACCAATCAGGAGCTCGGGATGGGGGAGATGGTCTGTGCCCGGGAAACCACCGTTACGGAAACGCCACCGCAATGAATCCGGCTTGCGAAAGACTCGAATTCGGGTCATCTCACTGACTTATGAAGAGCAGCCCAACCGCGGTAACTCTCAGCTCTTCCAATCGAGCAGCTTGGCGTATACCGCATACACTGGCCGTTTTGTTCTTCCTCATGGCCTTGGCGTTGGTAAGCACGTGGATTCTCCCGCAAGGCCGCTTCGAAACGACTACCAACGAACGTGGGCGGTCCGTCGTCGTACCGGGCACTTATCAAGTGGCGGACGAACGGGTCCTCTTGATGCCATGGGATCTGGTAACCGTGGTACCACAAGCCATGTCTGATGCGCAGGGAATTATCTTCTTTCTACTCATTGTGGGTGGAGCCATCCGTGTGTTACAGGCCACGGAAGCGCCTGATGCGGGACTGGCTTGGGTGTTACAGCGTTTGGGGAATCGGCCGTTCTGCTTCATACTTGTAGCCATGGCCCTCTTCGCTGCTGCGTCGGCCACGTTGGGGTGTGCCACCGAATACATTCCGTTAACGACTCTGCTGGTGAGCCTGTGTGCGGCACTCCGATTGGACGCGGTGGCCGCCTGCGGCATCATGGTGGGTGGCTATTGCATCGGGTATGGCGCTGCCCTGCTCAATCCCTATACGATCATCGTGGCGCAGGAAGTTTCCGGATTGCGCCCTACTTCGGGCCTTGCCTTCCGGCTGGCCATGTTTGGACCGTTTGTGGCCGTCGGAGTCCACCATGTGTGGCGATACGCCCAGCGCACCACGCTGGGCACAAATGGCTCGGAGGGCAAAAACCTCTCGAGCGGGTGGTTGGTTCAGTCCCCATCAAAGCCACTCCGAGTGCGAGACATTGCCATTGTTGGGATGGTGTTGGGCGCTCTGCTTGCCATGGTGTGGGGGATCCCCGCGCGTGGTTGGTACCTGACCGAATTAACTGCCATCTGGTTGGCCCTGGCGATCGCGTGTGGGTGGGTAGGCAGGCTTGGTGTGGATGGCACAGCTCGGAGATTTGCGGAAGGGGCCAGTGAGCTGGCCTCCGTGGCGCTGATGGTTGGCTTTGCTCGGTCCATTGCTTTACTCTTAGAGCGAGGCCAAGTGTTGCACACCATTGTATACGGCCTATCACGACCGTTGGAGGAATTGCCTCCTATTGTCGGTGCGTTAGGGATGCTATGCATCCAAACGGTCATCAATTTTTTCATTCCATCCGGGAGCGGCCAGGCTTATGCAACCATGCCTATCATGGCCCCTTTGTCCGACGTCATAGGCGTGGAGCGACAAGTGGCCGTCTTGGCATTCCAATTTGGCGATGGATTCTCGAACGTTCTCATCCCAACGAACATTGTGCTGATGGCGATCTTGGGAATGGCAGGAGTGTCCTATGACCGCTGGGTCCGCTTCGCCGGTCCACTCTTGATTAAGTTGACCGCGTTGGCCGCTGGCGTGCTCCTGGTAGCCGTGGTGACGGGCTACAAATAGACACTTTGTCACTGAGTTCGTGCTCCGTTCGTCCGACCGGATCAGTGCCTCAACCACTCGGAGGTGCCTTACGTGCGCTTTGCCATGTTTGAGAAATTCCATGAAACGCAGGCCAAGGGCCTGAGGTCATGGTTTGCGCCGTCTTTAGCGAGTGGGCTATGTCACCAAAACGCCTGGCTTCACTCAAGAACTGCAGCGGTGGGCAAAGTGTGCCTGTCGCGATCCATTTCAGTCGGGGTCATGAGGTGGCGAACGAAGAAATCCAACATCCTTCGTCGACCATAGGCACCGCCCATGCTGTGTCCTTCGTTGGGCAAGATCAGCAACTCGAAGTCTTTTCCAGCCCGGATCAATGCGTCTACGAAGCGAAGGGTGTTTTCCGGCGGTACATTCGTATCAAGCTCGCCCACCATCAGAAAGAGCCGGCCCTGCAAACGGTGGGCATTTTCAATGTTGGAAGACCGGGCATACCAATTCTCGGGACTGTTTTCCCAAATCTTCTCGGGTGGCATGTACCCCATCCACTGTTCATTCCACGATGCTTTATCAAGGCGATTGTCGTGGCATCCGCAGGAGGCGACAGCCGCGCGATAGAAATCGCCATGAAAAAGAACGGCAGCAGCTGCGTTCTGGCCACCGGCCGAGTGACCAAAAATCCCAACCCGCGTGAGATCCAAGTATGGATACTTTTGCGCGGCTGCCCGGAGCCAACGAATGCGGTCTGGGAATCCGGCATCCTTCAAGTTTCGATAACAAACATCGTGAAATGCCTTCGATCGACCGGCGGTGCCCATCCCGTCGATCTGCACGACGATGAATCCAGCCTCAGTCAAATCGGCGAACCGATCAACGGGTTGGAACGCCTTGGGCACGAAAAAACCTTGTGGGCCTGCGTAAATGCTTTCGAGCACGGGATACTTACGGTGTGGATCGAGTCGGCGCGGCCGGTAGATCACCCCGTAAATATCGGTTTGTCCATCCCGTCCCTTGGCAACAAACGGCTCGGGAGGCACCCATCCTGCGGCCACCAATTCGGAAATATCCGCCTCTTCCAACCGGCAGACCAGCGATCCGTCGGAAGCACGCCGCAGTTCTGTCACTGGCGGATGGTTCACCCGGGACCACGTGGCTACAAGGAAACGTCGATCGGGAGAGAACTCCACGGTATGCGTGCCGTTGGCTTCCGTCAAGGCCACCAGGTCACTGCCGTCGAAATTGACCCGGTAAAAGTGAAGATAATACGGATCTTGCTCCGGGTTCTTACCTCCGGCACTGAACCAGATCTGACGCTGGTCTTCGTCAATGAACTGGATTCCGCGCACCACCCATGGACCTCGAGTGATTTGACGTAGCGCGGCTGTTTCCATGTCCACAAGATAAAGATGCCGCCATCCGTCCCGCTCGGACACGTAGATCAATTCATCTGTTTTTTCCAACCAAGTAACCAGGTTGAGGGATAGGTTTTCCGTGTGGGCGGTCCATATAAAGGTCTCACTTCGTTCGTCGATCAAGGCTCGGATCTGCCCGGTTTGAGCCTCCGCTTCCAGAACACGCAGTCGCTGATGGCCGCGATCGACCTGAAGCCAACTGAAGCGCGTGCCCGTGCGGTTCCAATAAATGCGAGGCCTCAACCACTGGTGCTCAAACCGATCCACCTCCGGTCGGATGTGTTGGCGAGATTCCACGTGGAAAAGGTTGAGCTCATACTTCGGAAAGCGATCGCCCGGGAGTGCATACGGACGACGTTCCAATTGAGCACGGCCTCCTTGCGGCGGCGAGGACCGAATCAGATACACGTCCTTTTCCTCTCCCGGTTCCACTCGCCACGCGACCAGCACACGACCGTCGGGTGACCAAGACAGGTGCCCATAACTCTGATCGGCAGTACCATCTTTGCTTAGTTGTGTTTCGGTCCCATCCCGGTCGCGCAACCATACATTATGGTCCCGCACCATGGCAGTCCAGCGCTGGTCCGGCGAAATTGCCGTCGACCCCGATGGAGCACTGGAATGCGGGCTGTCGCGCAGAGCCGGCCTGCGCCGACGCGGCAAAGTTTCCCGGTCCAAAACGGCTATGCCGGGTTGATCAGATGCCTCAAAGACCGCCAATGGGCGCCCCTGCTCATCCGTGACCAACCAAACATGTCCCCCGTAAGTATGTTGGACACGCCGAGCTCCGGGCTCCATCGTGCCATAGCTCCGCCGCTGTCCCTGATCATCTAGCCAATATAGGCGGACTAGTTCCCCCAGCCGGTTCTCAAAAATGATTTCTGTTTCCGGCCCCGTGCGTAAAGACGGCCGCACTCGCAGGTCTGATTCCAGCGTTCCTCCGAACGCGTTGGATGGTGCCGGAATGGCCAGCAGACGACCGGTCTTAAGATCTAAGCGCCAGGTTCCGTTGGACCCCAATAACATTACATGATTAGCATCTTCGCTGAAGCGCAATTGGTCCACAGGCAGACGCTCAGGATCCACATTGGGCCCCATCTGTCGAGCAACGGCCTCATGATCAAAAGCCGGACGTCGCCAGCCCGCCTCGGCATCGACGAAAACGAACTCTCGTCGATTGTCAGGAAGGTCGTTCCGATACCAGAAGCGTCTACGGTCTGGCAGCCAATGGGGCCGAACGGTAGCCCGATACACACGCGGGCGCCGGAATTCCTGCTGAGACTGAGCACCAGCCTGGGGAGCCGACGTCGTAACGCGCTGCCAGGGTTCCAAGCGCCAATCCACACGGCCCGCGAAGGCCAGCGTTTCATGGACCTGTTGATACAAACCCGGGTCATAAGCGCGAAGTTGTTCCCGCGTGCGAACAGGCATAGTTTGGCCGCGTGGACGCAAGTCCGTTGCGGCATCAAAGTAAGCCAGGACACCCGCTGTCCAATACGCAAAGGGATTCGCCGCCGCAGGGGTGTCCTGCCATTTACCTGTAGCCATCGCTTGGGCATACAATTCACGAACCGCTCGATCGAAGGTCTCATCGAGGCGCCGGACACGTAACTCATATTGCTGGGTGCCTCGAAAATTGGGTAGAATCGGCCGAGTTCCGACTACACGGTACAATGCATCAGCCATCAAAGCGATCACCTGACCATGCTGCGTGCCAGGGCGTTCGGGATCGCCCAATACCTGCTCTTCAGCTGCGACCAAGATCTTAAGGTCAGGCCGATACCACCATTCTCGGGGATTGCCGACGGGTCGCATTCTTTCCGGCAGGGCTTTAAACTCAGGTAAGTCTGCCAAGTTCTCGTGAGGTGCCAAAATTACCAAGCGCACCCCCTCATTGATAAGGGCTTTAAGAATGTCATGGCGGTAAGCGAACATTCGGCGAATGATATGATTGGCTCGAAGCAAAGCCTCATCACTGGCTTCGCGGCCCAGCACGGGGAACTCACGGGCCCAAGTGAACTTAGTATACCATGGGGCAATGTTGGTGAACGGGCCATTCCGGGGCGGTTGCGTAACTGTGGGCAGCGGCTGCAACCAGCGATAACGCCAATCTTGGGAGGGCGATAAATTTAACGTGGAGTGGACGAGCTCAAAGCCTTTGGGATCATGCCGACGCAACTGCTCACGCGTGCCGATCGGTCCGTGGTTCCAGTTATTCACGCGGTTGCAGTCGAAGTACGACTGAACTAATTCGGCCCAGTACTCCCCAGGGTTGGTCTCAGCGTAGGTAAGTTTCCATAACCCCTGCTCGCGGGCATTGCGATAAGCGGCTTCCAGACGCTGGTTCCAGGTAGGATCCACACGCCGCAAGGTCGCATCGATTGTATGCGCAAATTCGTGCACCGCGATGCTCTCGTCATCATAACGGTCGATGGGCAGACTCAAGAGGTTTTCCTCGCCAAAGCTGGTCGGCAGGCCGCCGGTGCCGCGCACCCGTTCGTTGATGAAGGCAGGGTCGGGATGCCGACGATACTCGGGCATGTCCGTGTAGAGTTGATTCTTACCTATGATTATTAGGTACATGCCGTGCTGAACCATCGCTTGCAGAAGGTCAGGCCGACCTGCAAGCATGCGGCTGACAATTTCGTAGGTACGCTGCAGGGCCAGATCGGCCACGTCCGCATGGGCCAATACGGGCAAGCCATGGATGTCCACATACTTCTGGTAGAATCGTCGGTAAACATTTAATTCCTGCTGGATCCATTCAGGCTGAGCCCACGGGGTTGGTTCTTGCGGGTCGGAGCTCTGGGTCCGGTCTCGCCGCATTTCCGGGAGCCGAGCCAGTCGATTTGAGATTATTTGAAAGATGGATTCCGGAGGCCGACCTACTTCCGGAGCTTGCAGGCGCACCGGCGGAGGGTCCCAAGGAGGTCGGGGTTCGGCAACCACGGCTCCTTGATAACCGTGGAAGCTCAGGCACAGACCCAGACTCCACACGAGCCTGCCGGGGGCGGGCAGGAGCCGCTGAGGCCACACAGCGCTCCGCCGGCGCGCGTTCGCCCGTTGCTTTACCAATTGGAAAATTGCGGGGTATGGCATGGGCGAGTTGCGTCAACGCTCGATCAGCTCCACCCAGGAAACCTGGTTGGTCAAAGGAATCTTGTAGGCGCCTCGTTCCGTTGGGAAAGCAACAACGGGCTGAAACGATGCACGCATTGCTGGACGCCCCGGATGCTCAACGCGGAGCAGAGCAACCGGGGTGAACGGATCGGCCGGCGCCAAACCAACCCGAATCCGTCCGCGCTCAGGTTCAGCCTCGAACGCTTCAAACCGACCGACATCCAACGTGAGCCACAATTGTAACGGCGCCATATACAGACGGCGCCGCAGAGAGTCGCGGGGCTCGACGCGAATCCGGCCGGGTATTGCACGTACATGCCCCCCAAAGGCCAACCAACCCCACTCCGGATGCTCGAGCACATACGTCCCACTCGTCATGACGTGGCCAAAAAAGTTCGGACCGTAGTCCCCGCTGTAAGGATCCCAACGCAAAGTATCCGGATATGAATGAAACGCTGCAGAGGCGAACCCCTCGGGATCAATGTTAGCCAGCGCACCCATGGATCCCCCGTAACCAACGCGCAGCAAGTACAGGTCCGAGGGATTTTCGCGGTATGCGTTCAGCAACGGAATAGCATTCAAACCGGAGCCATAATGATGCAGTTGCCTTTCGATCCGACGGATCTTGCCTGCGTACAAAAAATCCCAGTACCGACGCGCGCATCCGTTGTAACCCCAGTGGGGCAGCGTGGGCATATAGCCGAGAATCGCCTCAATCGTGGTCCGGGCCGGGTCCTCGTATCCAAAGTGTTTGCACCATGTATAAACCTCCTCCTGGCCGGTGGAATCCCAGGCCATCTCACTACCAAATGGATAGGGCTGACGTGCCCAACGGTCGGCGCGTTCTTTCATGCGGGCTTGCAACGCCTCTGCCTGCTGGATCCAGCCTTCGCGCTGAAGGTCGCGCAACAGCTCGACAAAGATGGAGCCCTGCATGAGGCCCCAATTGACATACCCCACTCGAGGCCGGCCCTCAGACGTGCGCGAGGTCATGAACATCGTTGTTTCCCATGCCTGATTCAAAAACCATTCCCAAGGCCGGCTCGTCACCAAGCCTGGATGAAGCCGGGCCAATCGGTACAAGGACCAATAAGCAATCACAACATGCGGATAGTTATATCCACGACCAACGCTGCGGGCCTCGTGTTCGGGCCAACTTGTCCACGTTCGCCAGTTAAGAGCAGGATCGTATTGGAAGCCGGAGATCTCATTGGTCGTATAATAAAATAAGCTCTTCCGGACACCGAATTTGAGGTCCCCCTCGCTATATTGCAGGCGACCCCAAAGCACCTCATGAACAAAACGCTCAAACTGTTTCACTTGCGCAGGCTCCGGCTGCGCCCACAGTTTGCACGCCGCAGCGATCCAGGAACCAGCTCCGCCTTCATCGCTCAAACCAGCAATCCACACTCGGCTATCTTGGGTGACGATGCGATCCGTTTCGCGGTCATAACTCATAATGGAAGGACTGCGCCCAAAGGGATCTTTGGGATCTTCAAACCATTGACGGGTAAAAAGGAATCGGCCGAGGTCAGCGACCGCGTCGACCATGGGTTTAATCACGTAATAATGCACTGTTTGTTGCAGTCCATCCGCGTAATGAAGAGTGAGCCGCACGCGGCCCCAGCTCCGGCCCAGAACCCGGTAGGACTTCCAAGCCGCGCCAGGGGCGTTTTGCTCCACGATTTGCAGGCCTCCAGGTGGATCTACCTCAAAGCGCTCTACCGGATACCCATAACGAACAAACAGACTCCCCTCGAGATCTTGAGGAAGAATGTAACCAGGAACGCCCACGACAACCGGGCGTCCGGACGCAGCCAACGTTCGCTCCAATTCGCGAATGGAAGGAGCCGTGACAAATTGAAGCCCGTACGTACACGTCTCCCCAGGCGCAAGCAGACGAGCTGTGGGAACATTCCACGGCACGGTATTGGACCATTCCTGCTCAGCCCACGCCCGACTATGGACCATCCACTCAAACACACCCTCAAACGTCTGCATTGGGTTGACGGGTTCCGGCAAACGACGCCATGCCTCAAAGGCGGTCTGTCCTTCCGGAAGAACAAGCAAAGCAGGGCCTTGGCCATTCAACCGGGTCACTTGCAGGTAACCGGCGCCCTGGCCAATGTAAGGATCGAAAAACACGCACTTCTCATGAGTCTCCTGCAAGGATCGGGCGCGGTCGGTGATAAAATCGTGAATCAGGTTGTTGAAAACCAGGGCGAATCCCAAGCTGCCAATCTCCACGGGCTGCTGGCTTCGGTTGCGAAGCTCAAAACGCAACACCAAGCGACCGTCTCGAACGAGCCAAACCCGACGAATAGCCAGTGGGATTTCCTCTGGTAACGTGGGCGAAAGGTCCGCCGCAGCCAGTTCCGGGGGCTGGACCGGCAAGGTTAGAACGGGACGCCGGGCTTGGGCGGTCGAATATGCGCTCCACTGCGTTTCCCCTTTGCGTTTCAAGCGCACGGTTAAATCCCCAATATGGTAGAAGCCGTCGCGCGAGCGAAACTCAAGCTGATCCAAGGGCACAAAGTCAAATCCAGCAGGTTTGGCTCGGAGTGAACCAAGCGTCTGGGCTGCCTTGACAAGTCGCACCTCAAAATCCGGCGTTTGAAAATCGATCCACCCTTGCTCCAATCCCAGCGTAGCGGGCTGATCCCAAATCCGATTGCGGCCCCGTCGATTGGGCCCGGGGGCATTGGTGGAAGCGCTGCCTGAGCTTAGCGAGGCTCCTTGCGTGGATGCAGACTGCCCTGGCAGGGAAAAGTCGGCCATCAAAAGCAACATCACTAAACTAAGGAGCAACTCTCTTCCACTCGTCGCGGCCCGCTTGCTCAGTGAGCAATCGGCAGTCCGGCCTGTGTCGCTGATCACCACGTAACTCCGATTGATGCTCATGCGGTTTAGTTTTGAAGAATCAAGTGAGCCTCATTCTCGAAAGAAGCAAGGCGATGTGCCATGTGAGAAATACACGCGCACCTATCTGACATCATCCATACAAGCGACGGTCTGCCGATGGAAGTAGCAATATTGAGACGCCGGGCAGGAACCAACAAACTTAAAAATCTGCGTCGGCGATCGCACTGAAACGATTCCAAGAGCGACTCCCTTTGGAGAGGCGAGTCCATGCAGATCAAGGGCGGCTGAGGAACGCCGAAAAAACGCAGTCTACGTTCACTGCTCGCAGATGCACCGAGCCTTCTAAAAGGCACCGCTACCGAACAAGGGTTTCTGGAGAGTCGACCGGTCCAAGGGGACCACAACCCTGTTCGCATCCGGTCCCGGCACGTATCCGATGCACCGCGTCCTTGCCTTTAGGGTCTGAGGGGCCTTAAAGTACCTCGCCGGAGTGTGAAAAGGACGCGCGCGCACCGAATTCGTGTAGTGGATTCTCACACCGGCGGAGAGCCAACACGCGTCGTCATTGAGGGCGGACCGGACCTCGGGCAAGGAACGCTGGCCGAGCGCCGCCGCCGGTTCGAAGCGGTTTGGGATCATTACCGGTCGGCCATTGTGTGTGAACCACGCGGTTCCGATGTCTGGGTGGGTGCGCTGCTTGTGCCCCCGGCGGATCCAACCTGCGTGGCCGGGGTTATCTTTTTCAACAATGTGGGATATTTAGGGATGTGCGGACACGGCACCATTGGTGTCATGGTCACGCTGGCCTATCTTGGTCGGATCAAACCGGGCTCGCACCGGATTGAAACCCCCGTAGGTACCGTCACCGCTACTTTGCACGAGGACGGAAGTGTTTCGGTACTGAATGTGCCCAGTTACCGGCTGAAAAAGGCGGTTCATGTGAACGTGCCGGGGCACGGTATGATCACGGGCGACGTGGCGTGGGGCGGTAACTGGTTCTATTTGGTGGAAGACCACGGTCAAACTCTGGCTTCAGACCGACTGGACATTTTAACGGACTTTGCCCGGCGAATCCGTCAGGCCGTGAACACCCAGGGATACCCGCAAGTGGACCACGTGGAGTTGTTCGGTCCGCCGCAAGCACCAGGTGCGCATGCGCGGAATTTTGTGCTTTGTCCCGGTGGCGCATATGACCGGTCACCCTGTGGCACGGGCACCTCTGCGAAGCTGGCGTGTCTGGCGGCGGATGGCCGTTGGGAGGAAAACGCACCATGGGTGCAAGAAAGCATCATCGGGAGCACCTTTGTGGCCCGTTACCGCTGGTTGAATCGGACCAGGGGCGAGATTCAGCCGGTGTTGACTGGTTCGGCCCATGTCAATGCGGAGGGGATTTTGATCCTGGATGAAGAGGATCCGTTTTGTTGGGGTATTGGACGTCCGCAGGGCCGCGCGGCTGAGTGCGGAGGCTAACGAGGGCTTGTCCATCGGGCCCAGATTTAATACGGGCATATGAAACCGCGCGTAGTGATTATCGGCGGGGGAATCATCGGGCTTTGCACCGCATGGTACTGCTGCCGCAAGGGGTTTGAGGTGTGGTTGCTGGAACGGTTCGATCAACAGCGCGATGGTTGCTCGTTCGGCAACGCGGGAATGATTGTTCCGAGCCATTTCATTCCGCTGGCGGCGCCGGGCATGGTTGCGTTGGGCCTGAAATGGATGTGGCGCCCTGATTCGCCATTTTACATTCGGCCGCGCTGGGACCGAGAACTGATCCGTTGGGGGCTCCGATTCTGGCGTGCAGCCAACCACCGACGCATTGCACAGGTGGCTCCGCTCTTACGGGATTTGAACCTAGCCAGCCGCGAGTGTTTCCTGGAGTTGGCAGCCCTGCCGGGCATGGATGCGGGCCTCGTCACCAAGGGCATCCTAATGCTGTGTCAATCTGAGCATGGCCTGGCAGAGGAAATCAAAATCGCTGAGCAAGCCCGTGCCCTCGGTTTGGAAGCGGAGGTGCTCGATGCAGCTCAGGTTTCGCGGCTTAATCCGGGACTTTCCTTGAACATCCACGGTGCGGTCTTGTATCCCCGGGACTGTCATCTCGTGCCCGAACGTTTCATGCAAGGGTTACAGCGGCTCGTTCAGCAGGCTGGGGTAACCTGTCTGTGGCGTGCACATGTGCACAGCTGGGCTGTAAGTGGCGCTCGTATTCGAGCTGTGCGGCTCCAGAATGGCCGCGAAATCGCCGGAGACTCCTTTGTGTTGTGTGCCGGAGTATGGTCGACAGAATTGGTGCGACCGTTGGGGCTGTCGTTGCCCATGCAGGCAGGCAAGGGTTACAGCCTTACTCTGCCGGCGCCTGCCCAGCACCCGCAAATGGGGTGCATTTGTACCGAAGCGCGCGTGGCCGTCACCCCTATGAACGGGAGCTTGCGCGTGGGCGGCACCATGGAGCTAAGCGGTTTGGATGAACGCGTCAATCCGATACGCGTGCAGGGGATTATCCGATCCTTCTGCCGGTACTTTCCCGCGTTCGCGCCCTCTCATTTCGAGGGATTACAGCCTTGGGTCGGGCTACGTCCCTGTTCTCCGGACGGATTGCCCTATCTCGGACGACCCCGTGCTTGGGAAAATTTGTGGGTGGCGACGGGGCATGCCATGATGGGGCTGAGTTTGGGACCCATCAGCGGGCAAATCCTGGCGCAGGCAATCGCCGGAGAGTCCCCTCGACGGGACCTGTCCCTGCTGGCACCGGATCGATACCCATCCACCTGACGAACTATGAAACAGCGCCGCATGGTTTGGCGCGGAGTGATCCCTGCGATCACGACGCCATTTCAGTCTGATGGCAATGTGGATCTTGCTTTGATGAGCCGCCATGCCCATTGGCTTGTCGACAATGGTTGCACTGCAGTGGTGGCTCTGGGCTCATTGGGTGAAAGTCCCACGCTCCGTTTTGAGGAAAAGGTGGCCGTGCTCCGCGCGCTTGCCGGAGCGTTACAGGGACGAGCCCCCGTGGTGGCGGGAATCGGTAGTTTGAGCACGGCAGAAGCCGTGGAACTAGCCTGCCGGGCCGAGCAGTGCGGTTGCGCAGGCCTCATGATCCTCCCTCCTTATGTCTACGTAGGGGACTGGCGCGAAACACGGGCGCACGTGATGGCCATCCTCAAGGCCACGAGTTTGTCCTGTATGCTGTACAACAATCCGATCGCGTACCGCACGGACTTTCTGCCAGAACAGATTGCGGAACTGGCAGAAGCAGCTCCCAATTTGCAGGCGGTCAAGGAATCCAGCGGAGACGTGCGCCGCATCACGGCGTTGCGGACATTATGCAAAGATCGGTTGGACATTTTGGTGGGTGTGGACGACCTGATCGTGGAGGGCATTCGGGCTGGCGCTGTGGGCTGGATCGCCGGATTGGCCAATGCATTGCCCAAAGAGTCCGTAGCTCTGTTTGAAGCCGCGATGCATGGCCGCGACACCCAAGCGGACTCATTGTACCAGTGGTTTTTGCCGTTGCTACGGATGGACACATCATCCAAGTTCGTCCAGTTAATCAAACTGGTGCAGCAAGAAGTCGCCTTGGGCAGCGAAAGGGTCCGACCGCCACGGCTGCCGCTCGTGGGAGCCGAGCGGAAGGCCGCCCTGACTACGCTCAAGGAAGCGCTGGCGAAGCGGCCGCAAGTTTGACTGGACCAAAACTGCCGAAGGGACCTTCACACTTGCGAACCGCGACTTGCGCTTGACGGAGCAACCATCCCAGGCCGCCCGGGAGGAACCTTGAAGAGTTTGGAACCGGCCCCTCAATAGGGGCCCCAATCAAGGAGGATCTGCCGTGAAACTGGAAGGTTTGTCGATCATCGGGCGGGGACGCGCCCGTCGCGTCGGTCCAGCTACAGCGCCGGTTAGCCCGATAACGGGTGCGCGGCTAAGTCCGGAGTACCACTGGGCGACGTTGGAAGACGTGGACCGAGCCGCTCAGTTGGCCTGGGAGGCGTTTCTGATGTTTCGCCAATGGCCCGCGGCACGACGCGCCGCCCTTTTGCGGCGGATTGCCGATTTGATCGAGGCCGCTGGCCCAATGATTCAACAACGGGCTCATGAAGAAACGGCACTGCCGCTGCCACGCTTACAAGCCGAAACGGCGCGCACGTGCCATCAACTGCGTTTATTTGCCACCACGATTGAAGCAGGCTGGTGGTTGGATGCACGCATTGATCATGGGGATCCCAACCGCACGCCTGTGCCCAGGCCGGACGTGCGGTCCTTCTACGTGCCGCTGGGGCCGGTAGCAGTGTTCAGTTCCAGCAATTTCCCTCTCGCCTTCTCAGTGGCCGGCGGGGATACGGCTTCGGCTCTGGCAGCCGGTTGTCCCGTGCTGGTCAAACCGCATCAAGGTCACATGGGGACCTCTGAAATGGTGGGTCTCCTGGTGCAGCAGGCGGCAGAGGAATGTGGCGCGCCCGAGGGATTGTTTTCTCTCTTGTACGGCCCGGGCCGCGAGATCGGAATCGCGCTCGTACGGCATCCACTTGTAAAAGCAGTGGGATTCACCGGCTCGCGCACCGGAGGGCGGTCTCTGATGGAAGCTGCTGCAAGTCGTCCCGACCCCATTCCAGTCTATGCCGAGATGGGCAGCGTGAATCCGGTATTTTTGTTACCCGGCGCACTGCAAGAGCGCGCTGAAGGAATTGCGACCGGCCTGCATGGATCAGTGACCCTCGGTGTGGGACAGTTCTGCACCTGCCCGGGATTGGTTTTTGTGGAATCCGGTCCGGCAACAGATCGATTTCTGAAAAAGCTGGTTACCTTGATGCAAGAGACGCCCCCTGGAGTCATGTTGACCGCCGACCTCTGCGCCGCCTATCGCGAAGGGGTCCAAAAGTTCGCGCGTGTGCCGGGAGTAAAACTGCTCACTTCGGAGACGCCGCTGGTGGATCCTATCGGAACGCGCGCGTGCGCCGCTTTGCTTCAAACAGAAGCGACCGTGTTTCTACAACACGAAACGCTAATGGAAGAGATCTTCGGGCCGGCCACGCTTGTGGTTTGCTGCCAAGGCCGCGGGGATATGATGGCGATTGCGAGCCGATTGGAAGGTCAGCTGACAGCCACGATCCACGCCACGGTTGAAGAACTCGTGCAGGCCCGTGACCTGGTGGCCTTGTTGGAGACCAAGGCGGGGCGCCTCGTGTTCAACGGATTTCCCACAGGCGTCGAGGTCTGTCACGCCATGGTACACGGCGGCCCCTGGCCGGCCACATCTGATGGTCGGTCCACTTCCGTCGGGACACGCGCCATCCTACGATTCGTTCGACCGCTGTGCTATCAGAACTTCCCAGAAGTTGCGCTTCCGGAGGCCTTGCAGGAGTCCAACCCTTTGGGACTGCGCCGTCTTGTGGACGGCCGTTGGGAGTAAGCGCTTGAGCGCTTGTCCTAGATTCGTTCCAGGTTCACCGCTGCCAATGCGCATCAAGAAGGGAGCCAAAAACGGGCAGGCTGGACAAGCAAACAACTATTTCGGAAAGCTGCTTTGACAGAGAAAAAGGCGCGGCTTAGGGTGTCAGTGAGGTAATACCAAATCCTAGTCAGGAAAAAGAAAGCTATGAGGTCGTTGCGTGTGGTCGCGTTTGTCTTGGGCTTCAGCTTCTTAATGATCCCGTCTAAAACCCAGGGATTGTATCTGACCGACCAGCGGACACCCGTGATCCAGACCAACACCTCGCAGGCTCGTCCGCTGCCGCTGAACCGAGTGCGCGTGACAGCGGGTCCCCTCAAGCGAGCCCAAGACCTGATTGCAGAATACCTTTTATCCCTGGAGCCAGATCGAATGCTGGCATTGCTACGCGAGAGTGCCGGTTTAAAACCTAGGGCGGAACCGTACGGGGGATGGGATGGACGTGGCCGACAACTGACAGGCCACATTGCGGGTCATTACCTCTCAGCTGTCAGCCTGATGTATGCAGCCACCGGCGATGAGCGCTTTAAGCAACGCGCGGATCTTTTGGTCAGCGAACTGCATGAGATCCAATCTGCGCATGGTGACGGGTACCTTGGCGCGCAGACGGATCGAGATGGCACCCCTGGTAAGCGCCTGTTGGAGGAATTGCGAGAGGGCAAAATCCGATCGGCGGCCTTCGATTTAAACGGCCTGTGGGCACCGTGGTATGTCAATCACAAGCTTTTGGCTGGTTTGCGGGACGCCTGGCGTATGACAGGTAACCGCACGGCTTTGGAGGTGGCCCTGGCGCATGCCGCATGGATCGATCAGGTTCTGCAACCGCTCAATGACTCACAGCTTCAGACCATGTTGGGTACCGAATTTGGCGGCATGAACGAGGTGCTTGTGGATCTCTATGCCGACACAGGTGATCTGCGCTGGTTGCGGTTGGCGGACAAATTTCACCACCGGGCGGTGGTGGATCCCTTGGCGGAGGGCCGGGATCTCCTGCAACATCGGCATGCCAATACTCAGGTGCCCAAATTGCACGGGCACTTGACGCGGTACCTTTACACCGGCGACACCTTTCATTTGCGGACCGCGCGGTTCTTCTGGGAGCAGGTGGCCTTCCATCATAGTTTTGCCACGGGCGGCCACAGTCGGAACGAATACTTTGGCGCTCCCGACCGGTTGAGTGACATGATTGAGGGCCGCACTGCCGAGACGTGCAACGTGTACAACATGCTGAAGCTTACCCGTGCTCTCTTCGCGGTCGAACCCCAAGCCCGATACGCCGAATTCCATGAGCGTGCCCTATTTAATCACATCCTGGCCTCCATTGATCTCGAGGACGGTCGGGTCTGCTACATGGTGCCCGTGGGTCGGGACGTCCAACATGAATATCAAGACATGTTCCGCAGCTTTACCTGCTGCGTCGGCACGGGCATGGAAAGCCACGCTCTGCATGGCTGTGGACTTTACTATGAGTCCGACAACACACTCTGGGTCAATCTTTATGTACCCTCCACAGCCCGATGGCAAGCCATGGGCGTGGATTTACAAATGGAAACGGACCTACCGCTGGGCGACCGGGCAGCCATTCGCCTACAACTTGATCAACCTCGCCGCTTCACGCTGGCCTTGCGGCGACCGAGTTGGGCCGGCGACGGTTTTCGCGTGCGCCTGAACGATCAACTGACAGCGGAATCCTCTCCGCCGAGTTCATACGTTCGTCTGACGCGTACCTGGCAGGATGGAGACCGGGTAGAGGTGATCTTGCCCAAGCGGCTGCGTATGGAGCCGTTAGCTGACAATCCGCACCGGGTAGCATTGCTGTGGGGGCCTCTGGTGTTGGCAGCCGACCTTGGCCCCGCTGCTGACCGACGCCGACGAGAGTCGAGTCCGGCGGAGGTTGATCCGGCTGCGTTCGTGTTGGTAACAAACGGGGATCCGGTCGAAGCATGGCTCAAACCGGTGCCGGATCAGCTGGGCACTTTCCGCACCGTCCAAACTGCCACGCAGACGGAGGTGACCTTCAAGCCCTTTTACATGGTGCCGCGCCGACGTTACGCCGTGTACTGGGATCATTACACGTCCGCAGAGTGGGCTCAAGTTTCAGCCGCGCGCGCGCAACAGGAAGCGCGGCGCAAAGCAATTGAAGCAGCTACCGTGGTTTGGATTCAACCCGGCAACGAGGAGAGCGAAAGGCCGTACCGCTTGCAAAGCGATGGTTCTTCTACCGTCCGGCTGGAAGGTCGATCCGGTCGGCGAAGCAATCGCTGGTTCTCCTATGAGCTGCCCGTGCCACCGATCCGACCATTGAGCTTGATCGTGACCTATGCCAATGACGCTCCGCGGGAAACGCGCTTCAACCTGCTTGTAGATGGTCAAAAGATCGGGGAACAAACCGTATCCAGGCGCAGTCCAGAAGAACTGGTCCGGTTCACCGACGTCACGTATTCCCTGCCAGCCACGTTGCTAAATGAAAAGACCAATATCACCCTGCGCTTCGAAGCTCCCGAGGGTCATTCCGTTGCGGGTGTGTTTGGGGTGCGTCTGGTAGGTCCGCTGCCTCAGCAGTAGGAGCCGGTCGTGCAGACGCATCGGTGTGGGCTCGAAGTAAAAGACTCGAGGAAAGCTTGGTTGTCCCCTGGTCACACCGATATAATGCGACCGGATCGGTGTCGAGCCTGATGCGTGGGCTACTGAACATCGCCACAAATGCTTTCATGGAACTGGTCCGGCAGCCGGTTTTCCTGCTGCTGATGACCTGCTCGGCGCTGTTTGAGGTCTTCTTGGCAGTTCCGTACTATTTCGCATTCGGGGACGAACCCAAGCTGGTAAAGACCAGCGCCCTGGCCGTGGCCTTGGTAAGCGGTTTAGCCGGAGCCGTGCTCAGTGCCTCCGCCTCCATCGCGCGGGAATTGCGAACCGGTACAGCGCTGGCCGTGTTGTCTAAGCCGATGGGCCGTATCCGATTTCTATTGGCCAAGTATCTGGGTTTGGCCGCTGCACTGACGATCCTGACGTATGTAAATGTGGTGGCCGCCTTGGTGGCGGGCCGTATGGCTTTCGACGCCTATGGTCAGACAGATGTGCGCGGACTGGGACTGTTTGCTGCAGCCGTGGCAACGGCTTATTTGTACGGAGGATTCGCGAATTATTTCCTGCGTCGTCCTTTTGTCAGTCACACTGTGTTGGCCATGGTTCCGCTGGTTGCATTGGCAGCTCTTTTGCTTGGAGAGATTTCGGCGCACGCTCCGAGTCTCTATGAACAAGCGCGGTATGACTGGCGCCTGATACCGGCTGGGTTACTGATCTTGTTTGCGCTGTGGATCTTGGCAGCACTGGCTGTGACGTGTTCCACCCGATTGGACATGATCCCCACCCTGATGGTTTGCACAGCGGTGTTCCTCCTTGGACTGGTAGCCGATTACCTTTACAGCCGCATGGGAGGCACACTCGAGGGAGGCCCCTGGTGGGCAACAGCGCTTTACACGCTGTTACCAAACTGGCAGCTTTTTTGGCTGGCGGACCTGTTGGAGACCGGTCGCGGCGTGTTTCATTGGGGCTATGTATGTAAAGCCCTGGCCTACACAGTAGGATTCGTTGGAGCCCTACTGGCGGTAGCTTCCGCTTTGTTCGAAGATCGGGAATTAACTTAGATCACAACCGTCAAATGCAGGAACTGCAGGACGAATCGTCAAAGGGGATACGGGCCCGGTTGCCCGACAGATACCAAGGCTGGCGCCCCCCCCGTGCGAAGGATCCAAGTCGGGAAGGACGATCGTTGCATAAGCGAACCAAATGCGACGCAGCTATCAAAAATATGGGCTGATCAATTTGCTCACCCTGCTCGGGGTGGCTGCGGCAGCTTTTGGCGCCGCACGATATGTGGATTCTCTCGCAGGACATGTAGCGGCGCTCCACCTCGGTTTGGGGGCGTTGGTCGCATTTGTGAGTTGGTTTCAGCTTCGGTTGGAGGAACAAGAAGCAGAGGAACAATGGGAGTTGGACGAGATGCTCCGCGCCAAAGGACAGGCGGCCTTGTTTGGAACGGAGGAAGCCGAGCTGTTGCCTGCCCGTCGTGCGCGGAAGCAGTTCGAAAGATTTTTTGTACCGGTCTTCACCTTTCTGCTCTTTGTCTTGCAAGCGACCGGGCTATGGTGGCTGTGGCGATGGTTGGACCGTCAAACGTTACCCCCGGTCGCACCGCCCTTGATGGCCATGTCATTTTTCGGCCTGTTCTCGCTCGTGTTGTTCCTGATCGGCAAGTTTTCCTCGACTTTGGCACGTTTGGAGAACCAGCGGCTGTTACGTCCAAGTGGGGACTACGTTTTGTTTGGAGCTTACCTCTGCATGATCGCAGCCGCGGCCGTGGTGGGTGTGGAGGCTGGATGGCCCCGTACGGACCTCTGGGTGGCAAGAGTTCTGGTGATTGTGCTCGGCGTGGTGGCGTTGGAAACAGCGCTGAACCTGATTCTGGAAATCTACCGGCCCAGATTGAAGGGGCAAAAACCCCGGCCCGTTTACGAAAGCAGGCTGGTGGGCTTGTTGAGTCGGCCGGAAGGGCTCGTCACCACAGCTGCAGAAGCCTTGGATTACCAATTTGGATTCAAGGTATCGGAGACCTGGTTTTACAAGTTTCTGGAGCGAGCGCTCGGCTGGTTGCTGCTCCTGCAACTGGCTGTTCTATTGTTGTCAACCTGTTTTGTGGTGGTGGAACCCGGACAACAAGCCCTACTGGAACGCTTCGGTCGGCCAGCGGGCGCGCGTGCTTTGTTGGGGCCCGGCTTGCACGTGAAGTGGCCCTGGCCCATTGAAAAGGTTTACCGCTACCGCACCGAAGAGATTCAGACCCTGACCGTGGGCATTGAGCCGGAAGAGCCCCGGCCCGGTGTCCGGGACACCCGCACCGTGGTCTGGTCCGTGGCCCACGGCAAAGAAGACCTGTTCATGGTCGCCACCCGCGATGAAACCCGGTTGACCCGCTCGGATCGTGAGGATCGTTCGGTGCCCCCCGTGAGTTTTCTTGCCGTCAACGTGCCAATTCATTTTCAAATCCGTGACGTACAACAATGGGCGTACGGCCACCAAAATGCTGCAGCCCTGTTGGAAAAACTGGCCACGCGGGAAATCGTCCGTTACCTGGTCAGCGCAGACCTGGGGGAGATCATGAGCGAAGGCCGGGCTCGCGCGGCTGCGGAACTGCGGGACCGCATCCAGCGAGCGGCCGAGCAACGGCAGTTGGGCGTGCAAATCCTGTTCGTTGGGTTGCAAGGGATTCACCCCCCTGTCAAGGTGGCGCCGGAATACGCCCGGGTGGTATCGGCCTGGCATACGCGGCGGGCTCGAATCTTGGATGCTCAAGCCGATGCGATCCGCACCAACGCGCTGGCTTCAGCCCAAGCATTTGTGCTGACCAACAACGCGCTTGCTGAACGTTTGCAACTGGAACAAATGAGTTTGGCACGCGCAGCTGCCTTTACAAATCAGGAACCAGCTTTTCGCGCAGCTCCCAACGTCTATCCGATGCGCGCATACTTGCAAGCGTTTCTTCCGGCGGTGGCTGACACGCGCAAGTATGTCCTTTGGACAACCAACGTCCAGGACATCATTCAGGTGGACCTGCAGGACCGGATCCGACAGGATCTGTTGGACGTCGCTTTACCAACCTCTCGAGCGTCGAGTCCTTGATCGGTTTGCATGATGAAACGGCCTATTATCACATTGTTGGTAGGTGCACTGTTGGTGCTGATCTTTGCGCTGCTGCTATTCGTATTTCAGGTGCGCCAGTCAGAGGTTGCGGTCGTCACCACCTTCGGCCAGCCCACGCGCAACATCACCGAACCGGGCGCCTACTTGAAATGGCCATGGCCCATCCAGCGCGTTTACAAGTTCGATCGCCGCATTCAGGTCTTCGAAGACAAATTCACCGAAGGATTGACCGCCGACAACAACAACCTGCTGACTGCCGTGTATGTAGGTTGGCGGATCGAGGACGCCCAAGCGTTCTTCCCCAAATTCGGCGGGGGCTCGGTGCAAGCAGCCGAACGCATGCTCGAGGGCCTCATCGGAAACGCCAAGGGTGCCGTCATCGGGCGCTACCGACTTTCTGACTTCCTCAACGCGGATCCGGAACGCGTCAAGTTCGATCAGATCGAACAAGAAATCCGCGAGCTGGTGGAGACCCAGCTTCGCGCGAACAATACGGGCATTCGGATTGAGTTCCTCGGCATCAAAAAAATCGGTCTGCCGGAGAGTGTGACCCAAACGGTGTTTGATCGGATGACTTCCGAGCGCAAGGTCCTGGTCAGTCGCTTGGAAAACGAGGGTGAAGCCGAAGCCCAGAAGATCCGCGCGGCAGCCAACCGGCAAGCGGCCGAGATTCTCGCAGCCGCCGAGGCCGAAGCCACGCGGATCCGCGGGGAAGGTGAAGCGCGTGCAGCCGAGCTGCTGCCCGTATTTGAGCGGAATCCGGCCTTGGCCAATTTCGAACTCCGACTTCGCGCGTTAGAACAGGCTCTCAAGGAACGAACCACCCTGATATTTGACCATCGAACCCCACCTTTCGACCTTTTTCAAGGGTTCCTGACGAACCAGACCACCCGCTAAGAGCCATGGCCGAGCGCTCTCTTCATCCCGGCCGGACCTCTCCAGAGTCGTCTGCCGCCACCCCCGTGGATCCGGGCTCGCAAGCATTGGCCGACGCGCTGCACAGCAGCTTCGCCATCGTCCGCTTCCTGATGCTCGTCTTGGTACTGGTATTCTTCGCCAGTAGCTTTTTCGTGATCGGTCCGCAGGAACGAGGATTGATTCTGCGCCTGGGGAAACCGGTTGGCGAAGGAGAGGCTGCACTATTGGGCCCCGGCCTCCACTGGTCATTCCCTTATCCCATCGATGAAGTCGTTCGCATCCGCATCACAGAGGTCCAAACCTTGCGCAGCACCATCGGCTGGTATGCGCTGACGCCCGAACAGGAGCTGGCCGGTACCGAGCCACCGGTGGATCCCCGTACACCGCTTATCCCCGGCGTTGATGGGTACCTGCTGAGTGCAGACGGAAACATTATTCATTCACGGGCCACTCTGCGGTATCGAATCAAAGACCCGCTGCGATGCGTCTTTGGCTTCGGTCACGGAACGAATGCTGCTTTCGATCTGGCTGGCGTGTCCAACGCGGTGCTCGAAACTCTCAACCAGGCTTTGTTGCATGCCGCCGCCCGCTTCACCGTGGACGACATCCTCAGCCGAAACGTGCTCGGCTTTCAAGAGGAGGTCCTTCGCCGCTTTACCTCTTTGGCAGAGCAACGCAATCTTGGCATCGCCATTGAGCAATTGCAAGTGGAGAGCCGCCCGCCCCGCCAACTTAAGCAGGCCTTCGACAACGTGGTGCAAGCAGCAGTTCGACGCAGCCAGCTTCTCAATGACGCCCTTGGTTACGCCAATCAAACCACCAACCGCGCTGCCTCTGAAGCCGCCGCACTCGTCAGCCGCGCGCAAGCTGATCGCACACGCTATTTGGAAACTCTCGCAGCCGAGGCGCGCAGGTTTGAAGGGTTGCTGGCCCAGTTCGAACGAAATCCGGACCTTTACATGCAACAGCGCGTAGCCGAAACCATGGCGCGCCTTCTGACGAACGTACAAGACAAGTTCTTTATCCCCGAACGTGCCGATGGCAAGACGCGTGAACTGCGGCTATTGTTGAATCGTGAACCGCCCAAACCACAAACCACCTCACCCGCCCGGTAACGAGCCTCGGAGAGGCTCCAGCCGCGGGCGGCGTTGCCTATACCCAAGCCATGCAGGTCACCTCATTCCTAAGTCGACGTGAACAGTCAGCAAGCGGCCGGTCGCCAGATCACGTGCACGGACCCGGCTGCGCCTGTGGCCACGACCATGAGCATACACCGGTCAAGCTCTGGCAAACGCTAATCGGGTTGGTGTTTGTCCTTAATGCATTCATCGTGGACTGGCTCTTTGAACAGAGCCACGCCATCGCCAGTGCCAGCGGCATGATCGGGGCCATCATCTTGGGATATCCCATCTTGGTCACGGCCGTGCGCGACTTGCGCGCCGGCCGCCTCAGCATTAACGAACTGGTCGCCATCGCGGTGCTGGCCGCGTTCGCTTCCGGGGATTACAAAACCGCCGGCGTGGTTGCCTTCTTCATGCTCCTGGGCGAGATCATCGAGACACGGACTGCTGAGGGTGCACGCGCTTCGATTGAATCGCTCATTCGACTCACTCCCACGAAAGCCCGAAGGATCCGGTCGGATCGAACCGAAGAAGAAGTGCCCGCCAGCCAACTGGCCGTGGGTGACCTGATTCGCATCCGGCCGGGTGATAACGTGCCCGCAGACGGTGTCATCGTCACCGGACAGGGTTCCTTCAACCAAGCCACCATCACCGGCGAATCCTTGCCCGTGGATAAGAAACCGGGCGACGAAGTCTTCGCCGGAACGCAAAACCTCACGGGTGTACTCGAGGTGCGGGTGACCCGGGCCGGCACCGACACGACCCTCGGCCGCGTGCGCGAGCTCATCCTGGCAGCAGAGAAAACCAAGCTGCCGATCATGAAGATCGTGGATCAATACATGAGCTTCTATACACCCTTGGTCCTCCTGATCGGCGCGTTGGTCTGGGCTTTCACACGAGAACTGGACCGCGTGATTGCCGTTTTCATCGTGGCTTGTCCCTGCGCCTTTATTTTGGCCACGCCCACCGCCATGGTGGCAGCCTTGTCGGCTGCGGCCCGTCTCGGTGTGCTCATCAAAAACGTGGCTGACATTGAACTGGCTGCCAAAATCAATGCGTTTATCTTCGACAAGACCGGCACCCTCACGACCGGCCAACTGGCCGTCAGTCGTCTGGCACCGGCGCCCGGCATCCAACCCGCCGAGCTGCTCCGCCTGGCTGCCTCGGCTGAAAAATACAGCAACCATCCCACCGCCAAGGCGCTCAACCAACTAGCCGCCGAAGTAAATGTGCCCCTGGCCGAGCCTGCCGACTTCAACGAGACACCGGGTCGAGGTGTCCGAGCCCGCGTCAACGAGGATTGGATCCTCGTCGGACGCGCCCAGTGGCTTCAGGAACAGGGCGCCGACGGCGACACCCTCCGCGCTGTAGACCTTAACGAAGCCGAAGGGTGGAGCCTGGTCTTCGTAGCCCGCAACGGTCACTGCATCGGATGGATTGGCCTTCAGGATCAAATCCGACCCGAAGCCAAACCCGCTCTCGCCGAACTGCGCGAGAGCGGCGTGCGCCGCATTGCGATGATTTCAGGCGATCGACAGGCCGTGGCCGCACGCGTGGCCCGAGAGATCGGCTGTGAGGAAGTACGAGGCGATTGTTTACCCCAGGACAAGGTGGACTTCGTCCGCGAAGTGCGGGCCAAAGGTTACCGCGTGGCCGTGGTCGGAGACGGCGTAAACGACGCACCCGCGTTGGCCGCAGGCGACATGGGCATTGCCATGGGCGCTGCAGGGAGTGAGGTCGCCATCCACAGCGCCACGATCGCGCTGATGAACAATGACCTGCGACGCTTACCGTTCCTGGTTCAGTTGTCCCGCAGCACACGCGCGGTGATCAACCAGAACTTTCTCTTCGGCGTCTTTTTCATCCTGGCAGGTCTGACGGCCGCAGCTTTCGGCTACCTGAATCCCATCGTGGCAGCCATTCTCCACAACGTGGGATCGCTCATCGTCGTCTTCAACAGCGCCCGGCTGGTCCGCAAAGGCGAAGAACTCGAGCCATTTCAACCAATCTCGGCCGCAATCCCACCCGGCAACCCCCAGGCTGCACCCTCGGACGGTGCAGCCCCCGACCTGCTACCGCGCCCGGCCTGAACCTCCCAACACGCAGCTTCAACGCAGCTTCCCGGCCGCATCTCGCGGCCCTTGCCATCCATGCTGAAGCAGTTCCACTCACCCTTCGCGCACAAGCCGGGCAGGGCGTCACGGCCACGCAGTCGGCCTGCAGACTTGTCAGGACCGACCCTTTGCCGGCATGCTCTGGCATGGCAGCGACCCAAAAACGACACGACATTGATGCCCGGTTTTACCTACCGGCGGATGAATTCTTCACTGCCCATTCACATGTAGGGTTGACCTACGACGATGTCACGCTGGCCACCCTATACTCCGAAATCCTGCCCAAAGACACCAACTTGGAAACCCGTCTGGCCGAGGGACTGGTTCTCAACATCCCCATCCTGTCGGCCGACATGGACACCGTCACGGAATCACGCATGGCCATCGCCATGGCTCTGAACGGCGGGTTGGGACTCATTCATTACAACATGCCCGAGCGCCAGCAGCTCTCCGAAGTCAGCCGGGTGAAATACCACGTGCCCGGCATGATCCCGGACCCCATCAAGGTGACGCCGGACCAATACGTCGGCGACGTCGTGAGAATGATGGAAGAACGACGCTACGGCTTCAGCACCTTCCCCGTGGTGGACGGAGAAGGCCGACTGGTGGGGCTCCTACCGGGCCATGTAGTCAAACCCCGTTATGCACAACGCAAGGTAGCCGAAGTCATGACACCCCGCGCTCAGGTCCACACCATCAACAAGCGGGAACTCGGACGCGACCCAATCGCACGCGCAGACAGGTTTTTCACCGAGCATCCGGGCATTCACAAACTACTGGTCGTGGATGATGAAGACAAACTGCGCGGCTTGTTCACCATGAACGACGTCGAGCGCATCGCCCAAGAGCGCAAATCCCAGTTCAAACCTGCTCGGGACGCCCAGTATCGGCTGGTTTGCGGGGCTGCCGTCAGCGCCGTCCGCAACGCCTTCGGTGAACTTGATCGCGAACGGATCCTCAACCATGTGGCTGCCCTGGTTGAACGCGGCGTGGATGTAGTCGCCGTCTCCACCGCCCACGGCCATAGCAAGGGCGTCGGCGACACCGTCCGTTTGCTTCGCGACGCCTTCCCCAAACTGCCGATCATAGCAGGCAACGTCACCAGTGCCGCCGGGGTGGAATACCTGGCCTCGTGCGGCGCCAACATCATCAAAGTGGGTCAGGGCCCCGGTTCCATCTGCACCACCCGTCTCGTGGCTGGTGTGGGGATCCCTCAACTCACCGCCCTTTATGTCTGCAGCCGTGCAGCCGCCCGACTCGGTGTTGCTATTCTGGCCGACGGGGGCATCAACAAGTCCGGGGACATCGTCAAAGCCCTGACCTTGGCTGACGCGGTGGTCTGCGGCGGTCTGTTCGCAGGGTGCAACGAAGCGCCCGGCGACATTATTGAGATCAGTGGCAAGCTTTACAAACAATATCGCGGTATGGGCAGCCTTTCCGCTATGAAAGCCGGTTCCGCCGCCCGATACGGACATGAAAACAACCCCAACCAAAAGCTCGCTCCAGAAGGGATCGAGGCGCTGAAAGAAGCCGTCGGCTCCGTCGATCGGGTCTTGGCTCAACTAATCGGTGGTATCCAGGCAGGCCTCGGCTACCTCGGCGCCGCCAACCTCACGCAACTCAAACAAAAGGCCCGATTCATACGCGTCACGCCGGCCGGCATGCGCGAGGCCGGTCCACACGATGTCATCGAACTTAAGACCGGACAATAAGCCAGGGCCAGTTGCCGCACCGCATCAAGACGCCAGCCGGTTTTCCACAATCTGCCGGCCAGGTCATGCTCGAAGCTGGTCTTGCGCTGCCTACTCCGTCACGTTTGCAACTCAGCTTAGTTCACCCCGGGCAAATGCTCACCCAACAGAAACAAACAATGCTTTGCCTTCCCTTAGTTCCGCAAAGCGCTCCACTACGAACTGCAATGCCTTGGCAAAGGAATCTTGAGTAAAATCAGCCTCTTTTTCACCTATCTTGTGCAGTAACGCCAACCAATCAACCCCACTAATTGGTGTCATTTGCCGCATTATTTTGTCATGTGGCGCAGCTCAAAAAGCCAGTGGGCCCCTTCTTGGTGCATACGAACTGCTTTTATTACGGGATCTTCTTCACATGCAGACCACCACCCTTTCATTTCAAACCATGTGAACACCAGTCCCACGTATAGACCGCTCGATGCCAGAAAAACCGCCTTTCGCAGTGCATGTTTCCTTAAATACTCGACAAACTTGTCCTCGGAATGGCGCAAAAAACGACGCTTCGGTTTAGCCCAAAAACCGAGACATGGGATATCTGATTCTCTCAAATAAGTGAAAGATGCTATTTGGCTCATCGCTACTTAATACCAGACATTCCATAACAACCACCACTGGCAAGCCACGACAGCGGCCCGGTACCACTTGAGACTCCTTGCAATATGGACATACCTAACCCCCCAGCCGGAAGCAGTCGCGTCGTCCCTATAACGCCCGTACCCCGCTCGTACAGAATTGGAATCCCAATACCAAATGCTTGGTAATGCTCTCGGTGGTGCGCCCATTGTTTCGGAGTCGTGATATCTGCCCATCTACCCTCCCCTATCATGTCAGGTCGTACCCCGGATGCGCGGTTTGCACCGGCCATGGATGTGGCATCGAAGTACCACAGTGAATCGCCCACTTCCGTAGCAACTTGTCGGTGGATATATAAGCCGTCTTGGGCAGCCGGCAGCGGCGCTCTTGAGACGACATCCATGGTTCGCGCGGCTTGATGCGTGTGTTCAGCAACGCGGGCCACGTCCAAGCCGGCACTGATTGAGTCGGCTACAGTATTGCCGGCGCGGGCCGCTTTGAATGCTGCGCTTGCGCCGGCAGGCAAGAAGGGCACCGCCGTGGCCACAACATGGTAAACCAAACCCACTGCGTCCAGTGCAGCCCAACCCCAATTGCCAGCTCGCACATTGCTTTGCAAAGAGTAAGCTCCCATCCCGATATTGGCCGCGTCCCATACTGCTTCCACCCACAAGCCAAGCGGATCCGCATAGGTGACCGGATTCCCATCTGCATACGCATACCAGTTCAAACCACCACTGAAGCCTATCGGGTCAGGGTTGATGAACCGGCAGATGTACGGGTTGTAATACCGCGCCCGCATGTAGAGCATACCGTTGGGATCGGTTTGCACGCCGTAGCGGCCATTGAACAGGAAGGGCGTGTCGTTCGTGCCCGTGCGATACGCCGTGAGGCCGTAGGCCGAGTATTCGATCCGATCCGTTGGAGTTCCGTTGCTGTCCGTCAGCGCGACGGTCGAACCGCGATAGTCGTAGTGGTAGTAGCGTTCGTAGGAGCCAGTCGCAGTTTCGGTCACTTCGTAAAGCAGACCGAGGCCATAGACGTAGTAATTCGTCACCCCGGGCCGGATGCGCATCAGCACGCGTGATAGAGTCGTATTGGGGTCAATCACGAACCTGGTGACCACGCCGCCGTTCGTCAGCGAAGTCCGATTGCCCGCCGGGTCGTAACCGTAGGAGATGGAGACAGGCGGGGACGCCTGTCC
>JANWVC010000006.1 GCA_025057755.1 Limisphaera sp.
TTTACATTAGTGGGGACAAGGATGCCACGCATGGGGCGGTGATCCGGGTTTTGGATGTGGTCCGACGTGAGGGGATTCAGAAGGTGTCGTTTGCCATCTCGCCGCAACCAGCCGGAGAAGAAACACGCGGGAAGTGAGGCAACGGATGCTGGAGCGGCTCCACGCCGAAGTCGTAGTCACTGTTTAATGAAGAGGAGCATGAGTCGGCAGGAGAAAGGCGTGAGCCTTCGTTGAAGGCAAGGCTTTTGCATCGTTTGCTCAACCAGGAGGCGGGCCTGTCAAATCATCCCGGTCTGAAAAGGCCCGAGATCCTTTTCATCTTGGCCTCAGCCGCACTTTTGTTGCTCGGGCGTTGCGGGATTGGTCAGCCCGGTTTGTGCGACGAGTCGCGGACCTTGGACGAGAGAGCCGTTGCGGTGGATCTTGTGTAAGATTTTGACTTATTTGCGCGGCGGAGGGGGTGTGTTGGTAGCGGCGGCGGCGAGGGCCTCTTGTTGCGCGTTCCATTTTTGTACCAGATCGTTGAATTGCTCGATCAGTTCGTTGTATTTGCGCACGATGGCGTTGCGTTCATCGGCGAGTTTCTTCATTTCTTCGTTTTGTTGGGCAATGGTTTGATTCTGGCGTTCGATGTTTTCATTGGCTCGGCTCAGGGCCTCCTTGTAGGCTTCGAGTTGCTGTTGCAGCCGTTCGTTCTCGCGCAAGGTTTTGTCGAGTTCTTTGTCCAACCGGCTTAGTTCTGCCAAATTGGTCTGGATGGTATTGTTCAAGTGTTTGCGGATGTTTTCCAACCGTTCCACTTCTTCCTCGGTACGTTTGACCAGACCGTTTAAGTTTTGAATGACCTCCTTTTGGTCTTGCACCTCGTCCACCAAGGTTTGCAATCGTTGGCGGATGCGAACCTCGCGTGTCCATTGAAAGGCCACTAGTCCGCACAGTCCGAGGGCAAACACCATTAGCAATGTGACGAGAAACGATCTCATAATGCTCTTGTGCGCCGGATGCCCGGATTCACCTTGTCGGCAAGCTTTGCAGGCTTACGCGCTTGTGTCAAAGCTCCAGGCAAGTTGCATTGAGTAAGGTTGCCATGGGCCGGTTCCCAGTCCTTAGCCTTTTGGGCTTGCGGGGAGAGGGAACGCAGGCGGGTCGGATTGGATTCGACACCGAGTTGGACACAGCACTCTCGCGATGCATTCACGAGGCCGGCATTTGGGACGCTGCTAGGTTACGAAACCAGCCGTGGTGGAAGAAATGTAACTTGATGCGGGAATCTTCGAGCAACCAATTGTCCCCAGTTTGTGCCACAAGACATTTGGACCGACCTGGGTCAATGTCCTAAGTGTCTGGGGACGTCGGACCGCGAACGACCCATGACAGGACGACATTGACCCAAACCAGTTTGTAAAGGCCGCGCCATGAGACCGACCGCGTTTTCGGGTATTCTGCCCTCTGCATGGAGCAAAGCTCGGCTTGCGTCTTCTGCTGTATGGAAGTTTTCCGGCTCAATCCGCCTGACGGTTTGGATGGGTCTTTGGGCCGGGCAAGTTTGGGGGGCCGTGTGGGTGGGCCCCGTGGGTTATTGGGACGATCCAGCCCAGTGGGATACGGGCGTGCCTAATGCAGCCGGTGGATGGGCCATTGCCAACGTGAGCAACGGCGGGACGGCGATTGTGCGGACGCAGGTGCCGCCGGTCAACGAAGCTTGGGCGGGCAACGGCGGTGGACCTGGCAACATCGTTGTGACGAACAATGGCGTGTTGACGGTGAACAACTGGTTGGTCGTCGCTCGTATGTACCAGTCCGCTGTGGAAACACCCTTCAGCCAGTTGATTGTTCAGAACGGGACTCTCCACAAGAGTGGCGATGGATTGATCGTGGGCGATAACTTTCAGGGAATGAGTTCCCCTGGCGAAATGATCGTGGCGGGCACAGCCACGGTGAACATCAGCGGTGGTTGGTGGGGCATTGGCAATGGCGCGGCGAGTCGCGGGACTGTGATTTTGCGGGATCAGGCCGTCGTGAATGCTTCGGGATACGATTTTAATGTGGGCGATTATGGCGGAGCCGTAGGTCGGTGCTTCATTTCCAACCAGGCCACTCTGAACGTCTCTCGTTTCTGGGTTGGCAAATTTGACACCGTGTCTGGGGCCCTTTGGCAGAACGGGGGCGCTGTGATCGGGACGGGGCCCAATGCGAACGAGTGGTGCATTGGCGGTGAAAACGGTGCGTCGGCTTCCGCCTACGGCTTTTATGCGTTGCTAGATGGAATGTTGGTTTGTCCGTTCAACTTTCAGGTCGGTCGGTATGGTTACGGATTGCTGTATCAGAGCGGCGGTACGAATCGGCAGTCTGGATGGTGCGACACGGCGCGGTTTGCGGGCAGTTATGGCGTGACCTGGTTTTCGGGTGGCCGATTTCTGCATGACGGACTCAACACGCGTTACATGATCGGTGAGAACGGTCGAGGGGAGGTTTCCCTCACCCATGCTGCAGACGTGGAAACGGTGCGCCCGACGGTGTTTGCCAATGGTCAGGCTTTGCTGGTGCTGAAGGGTGGTACGATGACCGTACCCGGCTTTGAGAAATGGGCTGGGCAGGCATATCTGGCGTGGGACGGCGGGACCTTGCGTGCGCGGGCCGATCATCCGGCATTTCTGCCCGCGAGTGTGAATGATGTCCGGATCTTTGCCGGGGGCGCGATCGTGGACACCGCTGGATACGAAATCACTTTGCAGCCGCCGCTCCAAGCTCCTGTGGGACAGGGCGTGCGCAGCATCCCGATCGTTAGCCCCGGCTCAGGATACATCGGCGCGCCGATCGTCCAGATTCAAGGAGACGGCCAGGGCGCCATGGCAGTGGCTCAGGTGGATCCGCTCAGCGGTCGGCTGACCAATATTTTGATTACCTGTCCTGGTTATGGATACAGCTATGCAGTGGCCCTGTTGGTTGGGGGTGGCACGGCCGATCCGGCCGTGGTCGGAACTCCGGTGTTGGCCGGTGTCAGCTCAGGGGGGTTGACCAAACGCGGCGCAGGTACACTCACGCTGGGCGGTGCCAACACTTACACCGGCCCGACGGTGGTGGAGTCTGGTCGCTTGCGTGTGAGCTCGGATCATTTGGGCGGAGGTGCTTTCGATGTCGCTGCCGGTGCCACCCTGGCGGTGCGACGGGGTAGCGGTGCAACGTTGAACTTGGCATCCCTGGCCGTCGGCGGTTCCAATCCGACCGCTTTGGAGTTGGATTTGGGCGACGCATCGGTATCAAGCCAACCTTTGTTGCAAGTGCAGGGCACGTTGAACCTGCGTGGTCCGGTGGTCATTCACATCGACGGCCGCAATTTCCAAGTGGGTGCGATCCCTTTGATTCGTTACGGAGCCCGAGGTGGCACGGGGTCCCTGACTTTGGGTCAGTTGCCGGTGGGCGTGCAGGCGACCCTGGTTGATAACACGGCCAGCCAAACAGTGGATTTACTGGTCAGTTCTGTGGGGCAACCGCGATGGGAGGGTTTAGCGGGTCCTGCGTGGGATGTGGGCCTAACGACAAATTGGGTGGAGCTAAGTACGGGTCAGCCGACGGTCTATCGAGATGGGAATCCGGTATTGTTTGACGACCGGGCACGTGGGACCACTGCGGTCGTGTTAAACACCGTGGTGCGTCCGGCGGCGGTGGTGGCCGAGCACAACAATCTCAATTATCACCTGGCTGGTTCCGGCCGAATTAGTGGCACGACCGGTTTACTGAAGCGCGGCACGGGGATCTTTGTGATGCATCTGGCCGGGAACGATTACACTGGGGCCACTCGCGTCGAAGGCGGCGTCTTGGTGGTCACCAATCTGGCGCCGGCCGGGCAACCTAGTGCAATTGGAGCGGCCGCGGCGGCTTCGACCAATCTCGTACTGGCCGGGGCGACCCTTCGTTACGAGGGAGTTTCCACAACGACTGACCGGGGCTATCACTTGCAGGGGACAAACAATGTCCTGGACGTACGAGGAAACTTGACATTGAGTGGTCCAGCGACCGCGCAAGCGGGCAGTTTCATTCATAAGACCGGACCAGGGCGGCTAACTTACACGTATCCCGGCATTTTGGACCTTGCCGGCGGCGGTTGGCCGGGCTACACGATCGGTGCGGGGGAAGTTATATTTGACGGGTCGTTCGGGAACCAGCTCGTCCGCATCGGTCCGGATTTGTGGGTGGGTAATCAGACGGACCAAAGCGCCAGTCTGGTTCTTTCCAACACCACCGTGCAAGTGGATGCCTGGGTGGCTGTGGGCCGTGGCAATGGCAGCCTGGGGAACTTCTCTACCCTGACTTTGTACAACTCGCGTCTGCGCTCGGGCAACTTTGCCATGGGGTTCGACGCTGGTTTGCCCAATAATCAAGCGCGGCAGCTTTTGGCCCTGTATGGTAACTCCAGTCTGACCAACCAGGGCGACATGAACCTGGGTGAAAGTGGGGGGTCCGAAGCCCGGATCGTGCTGACCGACAACGCCTCGCTTTATTCAGCTTGGCGTGTATTCATTGGCTGGCATTTCAATGCCACGGGTCATCTGGCAATGGCGCGCAACGCTACTATGACGGTGAATGCTTGGCTGTCGTTTGGTCATGAGGGCGGCCACGGCAGCGCAGTTCTGCAAGATGACAGTCGGCTGTGGGTGCTGTGGGATCTTAACGTGACCGATGTGGGGCCTGGCGAAGGTTATTTTGAAATCCGCGACCGTGCGGTGGTCTCCGCCAACAATGTGTTTGTGGGTAAAGGCGCCGGCAGCACCGGAGTTTGGCAACACAAGGGCGGTCGGTTGGAACTGCGCGCCAGCGGTGATGTGTTCCAAATTGGCGCCAACGGACAGGGAATCTGGGAACAGACAGGCGGCACGGTGACAGCGCCGCGACACTGGGTGGCCATTGGCCGGTATCCCGGTGTGACCGGAACCCTGAATCTCTTAGGGGGCGAGTTTTCCCATACGGATGCCGGCCGTTTGCTCTTTGTGGGTGAAGAAGGCAACGGCGTTCTCAATTTGAGCGGCAGTGGTGTACTGACCACGTTAGGCGACCGGCTGGTCGTGGCCCACACTGGCAGCAGCTCGGGCACGGTGAACTTGGATGGTGGCATTCTGCGGGTGCGTCGTGTGGCCGGCGGTGCAGGTGTCAGTGCCTTTCACTTCAATGGCGGCCTGCTTCAGGCCTTGCCCGGAGCGGGTCCCGATCTCATGTACAATCTTGGTTCCGCCTATGTAATGGCTGGTGGCGCAGGGGTCGACACGGGCACGAACGATCTGAGCCTGTCGCAACCTTTGCTGGACGGGGGCGGCGGCTTGGTGAAACTCGGTTCGGGTGCGCTGACTCTCCTGGCCAGTAACAGTTATAGCGGTCCGACGGTCATCAGCAACGGTCTGTTACGCGTGCAAGGAACGATCGGTCCAGGCGCTGTAACGGTGCGCGCGGGCGCAACGTTGGGAGGCGCTGGCGTGATCAGCGGCCCGGTGACGATCCAGCCAGGCGGGTTTTTGGCGCCCGGTGAAAGCCTTGGGACGCTCACCTTGACCCGTTCGCCTCAACTGCAAGGCACGGTTGTGATGGAACTGGATCGTGCGGCCGTACCATCGAATGCCGATCGTTTGGTGGTGCAACAAGCACTGACTTATGGTGGCACGCTGCACATGGTTAATCGTGGAGCTCCCCTGCAAGTGGGTGACGCGTTCCAACTGTTCCAGGCGCCTGCTTATGCGGGTGCGTTTGCTACAGTGACGGCCGATACCCCGGGTCAAACCGTCCAATGGGATCTTAGCCGGTTGGCCGTGGATGGCACCGTCCGGGTCGCGGCTGTCAGTTTGCCCTCCGTAACCCTGGGTTGGGAATTGAGGGAAGGCCGTCTCACGTTGAGTTGGCCGTCAGCTCAAACTGGCTGGCAGTTACAGGCTCAGACCAACAGCCCTGGAATCGGTCTGAGCACGAATTGGGTGCTAGTGCCGGGATCACAAACCACGAACCGGATGACCCTACCGATCGATCCGCAGGCCGGCAGCGTCTTTTACCGGTTGGTACGGCCTTGATTTCGATCAGTAGAGGCGGCGATTTGCCTTCGGCTGAAAGGGAGAAAGGCTGCGTGCAAAGCAGGCCGCAGTCTCCCCCAGCGGGTGTTTCAGTCTGCGTCTGATGCTTGAACCTGGATTTTGCGTTCGGAAAGGGAGAGCTTCGGCTTTCACTTGGTCGTGATTGCGCAAGAGGGCTTGGCTTGCTGGCCCGATTGAGGCTGGCGTGCTCGGGGGGATGGTTGAACACTTGGTTTGCTCCCCTTGTGCTAATTTTTCGAGGCGGCCGCATTGCCTTGCAGTTCCCCGGCCTTCATTTCAAGTGTTGAATCCGTTTTTGCCGCGATAGGATCCTGGCCCGCGAGCGCGGATGCGCCACACCAAGTGGTAGCCCCGGCTGTTGTCCGCCCCTGCCAGACGGTGCCGGTGTGGCCGGCACCGCAACCGCAGCATCTTCCGCTGCAGAAGCTCCCCGCAGCCTTCTGGACCCCGGTGCGGTTCAGGTGATGGATGAGGTTGTAGCAGACCATGCCCTACGACGGCATCGTCGGCTCTGGGGCCCAGAAACTGTGCGCAGGGAATCTTGTGCCGGCCGTATCGTTCTTTGAGTTCCTTGATTGCAGTTTTCTTCATTGGCAGCAGGCACGTGGGCGTCGTTGCTCACGTCAGCGTTGGAGCGCCAGATGCGGTGCGGCGTCAACTGGCGAAGCAACAAGGGCTGTTTGCTACTGACCTGGGGACGGGTGGGCATAGGTTGTCGCACGAAAACCAACCGGCGCTCCTTCTTCCAGGGGCTCCGCGCCAAGATCGCTTCTTCAACTTCAATGCTGCGTTCGATCGGTTGCCGATCCTTCGGGCTGACCATGGCCCGTTGCACCCAAGCACTCAGCCGCAGCGCCACTATTTAGAGCTGCCCATCGGCCTCCAACCGCATCAGAACCCCTTCCTCCCCGAACCCGCTGTCGGCCAGCACGCAGGTCACCTTCAGGCCCAAAGGCAACTTCTGCCGCGTCTGCTTGTCACACGTCACTGGCTGAGTGGCCGAATGTGTCTCGCCGCGCCGATTCCACAGGTTGACCCCGTAGCTGCGGCCAAGCCCAGCCTTGAAGCGGAGGACGGCTGGGCCGACCCGGCTTGCGCGGATTGCACCCCCGGCGCATGTCTTGCTGCCGACCATACCGTTCCCATAGCGTGCGGTCCATGGTCAACGTGTCCTGGCTAAAGCCCTCCTGCTCGATCAACCGCACGACCAGTCCCACCACCACACCGCACAGTTGCTCGGTGTGCAGGTGGCAAAACTTGGCCAGAAATCAGGTCAACACGCTGGCCTGTTGCGGCCGCCCGTCCATCCTGCAACCCGCCTGGAGCGTTTCCAACCCGTGTCCCCACCAGGCCAGGTGACTGAACCGGCGGCGCCAGTCAGGCTCGTCGGCGACAGCATCAGCCCTTTGAGGGCCCCGTGGCGTTGGGCGCAGTCTCGTTTATGGACAGGTTTTCCTGCATCCCGTGGTGGAGCTAAATCTGCTCCCGCAACGTGGCTAACAACGGGGCAGACTCCATGCCTGCGGCGGGCAGAGGCCCGAGGCGGAGAGACAGCGAGGAATGCATGGGCTTTGGAATGGGCTGGCAGGATCGGCCCGATACAGCTTCAGTGAGGCTTCCCTTTTTTGTGCTCCCTTCGGTGGGGTGAACCACGACCCGTAAAGCACTTACTGCTTCATTGGCAAGCCAACTGCAAATTTGGGTTTAACTTGCGCGGGCCACGATGCAAGGCTTTGAAGCGTATAAGTGTCTGGATCTGGCGTGTAAGTGAGTGGATGCGGCCGGGATCTTGGCCAGATTGGTGAGACCTACTCCCATCGGTGGCAGTGATCGCCACTGAATGTAAGGTTCAACGCCGCAGCCGGAAGAATTGTGGCAACCCCGGCGCCGGCACAAACACTTCCCACGCGTCCTGTCGTAACACCTGCGAGTAAGGAACGCGCCGCCACTCATTTTGAGAGATGATTGGATTCATGCTCTCGAGCTGGAAATCCACCGCATAACTCGGCCAGCGAAGTTGAATTCCCTCAGGCGACCTTTCCCATTGCAAATGAACGGGCAGGGCGGCTGCGCCGGGACCGGCCCTGGCATTGGCACGAACCTCATCCGGACTCAACCGCCCTGCGTAGATGCGCAACTCTTGCAAGACGGCTTGCAACGGCGGACTGTCTCCCGGCAGCGAGCGGCCGACATAAGCCCGCCCGCTGCCCACTCCGAGTAATGAAGGGACCGTTCCCTCGTATAGTCGGGCCAAGAGGCCATTTGTGTAAACGGCGACCTGACCTGCTAATGGATCCAACACGCACACGATGTGCACTGTCTGGTTGTCCAGAGCTGGGCCGATGTCCAAGGGGACTGCAGTGCCGGAGTAATTGAATGAAAACCGCGCGGTTCCCGCGCTTGTCCGGGGGAGGAATTGAAGGAATCGGACAGCGGAGGATCCTTGAAGGTCTCCAAATTCAAACAATCGCGCGCCAGCGAGGTTGGTTCCAAATCGGACGAAACATTCCACGCTTACCGGATGGGGCGCGGTTGCCAAACCACCTGGTAACTCCACATAACTGCCGGTTTGTCCGTCAAAGACCAGTCCCTCCGCCGTTTGGTGGACATGGACGAGCGCCCGGACATGCGCCGTGCCGACCTGGTCGCGCGGATGCGTTCGAAAGTCATATGCATGCGCCAGCGCCGGATGGAGCCAGGCGAGACGGCGAATCTCGTCGGCTCCCAGCGACCGGCCATAAATCCGTACAGAGTCGAGCAAACCGCGATATGCTGGATCGGGCCATTGGCTGAGTCCAAGATAATTGCTGCGGGCCAGAATCTGCCAGGGGACCAGGCTCACGTTACTGCGAATGGCCACTGGCACCCCGTTGAAATAGAGGACCGCACGCTGTTCTTCGAAACTCATTGCCACATGGGCCCAACTGCCCGTGGGAAAGGCAAAGGGTGCGTCCCACCGGACTTCTCCGCTCGGCCCGCTGCTGGTCAACGCGGCCCGCAAGCGCCCGTTGTCTGCCCGCGGAGTGAGTAGGAAATAACGGGTGGTGCCGGCGCCGAAATCGAGGAAACGCTGCCAGGATTCACCTCCGTCCCAGCGGGCCCAAAACGCCACTGTTCGCGCGTTGGCCACAGCCGGCGGCACGGTAACAAACTGGCTGGTGCCGTCCAATCGTAGAGCTCGGCCGCGACCAGGAACCGTTTGCAGACCTGCCCCATTCCGCAAGGAGCCATCATACACGCGGCCATGATCTCGTGCGTCATGCTCGAAGCTGTAAAACGCGTTCCAATCCAGCAACGTTGCCGGCCAGCCGTCCGCGGTCCAATCGAGTCGCGTCATGCCCAGTTTGGCCGCGCCATTCTCGAGTGCATCATAATAATGAAACGTCAGCCAATCATTCTCCCCCTCTCGATAGATAGCGGCATGTCCGGGCCCCACATAACGTCCGGAGCTTTCTAAGAAAACGTGTCCACCGCGTTGAAGCAGATTCCCACCGTTGCGGTCGCGAAAAGGCCCCAGCGGCGAGGGACTTCGCCCAACGCGAATCTGATATGTGCTGTCGATGCCGGCACAGCAAGTACCCCAGTTTACAAACAAGTAATAATATGGTCCGCGCCTGTAGAGATAGGCAGCCTCGATCTGCTCATTATACGCCAGTCGAATCGGCGGCTCCTGCGGGCGCATTCGCATGCCGCTTTGCGGGTCTAATTCCACGATGTAAATCCCCTGCCAGTACGAACCGAAGACCATCCAGAGCCGACCGGTTTCATCCAGGAACAGGCCGGGATCAATGCAGTTGTATGGATCGCCCACGCGAGACTGGATCACCGGGCCATGATCCGTCCAGCCATAACCGGGCTGCGATGGGTCCAGCGTCGGACTACTCACCAATCCGATGGCGGACACCTGACTCCCCCAGGACGAAACCGAGTAATAGACGAGGTAACGCCCGTTGACATAGACTACATCTGGCGCCCAAAACGTGCCGTCAAACAGCGGAACCGCATTGGTGGTCCATCCCGGAGCGGAACCGACTGGAAAAATGGTGCCGCCCGAGGACCAACGGAACTTGTCTATCGAAACCCGAATGGGGATCCCACGGCCCGTGGTGAAGATGTAGTATCGACCGTTGCATTGGATCATCGTGGATGGATCGTGGGCGCTCAAGGTGCCGGTTAGGGGCTCCTGACTCATCGCAGTGCATCCCATGCTTGCGAACCAGGCCACATGGACTCCATGCGTCCAGGCTCGCCGTGATAAGAGCTTTTGCGCCCGGTGAAGCATGCGCTGTGGGACGCAAGGCAGAGGCCGTCGCATGCGGTTTTCAGCGATGTACTGCGCTGCAGCGGCAGGAGGCCCGTCGTTGTGAGCTGCCGTGCCGCGAGCTGCACGATGCGTGTTTTTTGCCCACGGCAGAACCACGGTGACTTTCGGCACCTCGATCCATCGCTTTCGGCGCAGGAACGTCGTGAATGCTAACAACCAGCTGAGGGCGTTTGCTGCGGCGTTGGACCATGCGGCTGAAGCGACGTTCCGCCATGACAAAAACCGGCAGATGGTGGCTTTTGCCAACCCGCTTGTTGGAGGGCCGACCCTGAAAGCGACGAAGCAGAGTGGGGTTATTGAATGGTCTATCCGACCCGGCCTCGCGGTATGGCCTTCGTCCGTTCGACCGCAGAGGTCGAACATAAAGGTTGAAAGAAACTGGAACATCGGCGTGACTGATGAGGATTGCTTCTGGGAAACAGCCCGGCCGACCCCAAGCCATCGAGCCAGTACCAGCCACTGTGGACCCCTCGGATGTGGGCGTGCTGGTGGTGTTTCCGTTTCGCGCGAACCTGTCGGTTGCCCATCGTTAGCTTCCATCGATAGGTATGCAGCGCGCAAGTCCTCCCCGTTTGCGTTTGCTTTTCTTGCCGCCTCAAATTCGCGAGGGCTTTACAAGGCGCGCAAGGCATGGACCTCCTCGTTCCCTTGTTGGCGCACAATTAAGCCAGTTTCCCACGGACTGCAACCTGGATCGGTCGGATGGTTGGCGCGTGGTTTGTGAAGGTGAGCATTTGCGGAGGGGGGCCTTCCCTTTGGCGGCATGGACGCGGGCATGACCTGCTTGGAGGGCACGGGTGCTCTTTCGCTCATTTGGTTGCGACACCGACCGAATGTATTTCGCGGGCCGGTGACTCTTGGCGCCGGAGGCATACGCGGCGCCGCGCCCGGGGCCCGCGTGTTGGAGGCACCCGTGCCGAAAGGGAAGAGGTTCGGGACGCCGGGCTGAGGCAAAGCTGTGGTTGAGTGGCTCCTACAGTTTGCCCCGGTTTCGGCAGGCCCTGTTTAGGCGCATTTCCCTTTTGCCGTCGTGACTTGAACCGATCCAGACTTGCCCATTCGGAGGAACTGACCGATGGGATCCATGTGAGCCCGGCGATGCGGATGTAGTCCATTTTGTCCGTGGCCGGCCTCGTATGGGAAATTGTCAATCGAGCGCGGCGCAATCTGGACCTGGCGTTTAGCTGGGGCGCGCGTAACTTCATGGCCATGGGTCGCAGTCCTTCCACCATCCGTTCGTTTCCGGGTGGGTTTGCGTTGGAAGGATTGACTCCTTAAAAGCGGCCATGGGAAACAGGATCCCCCGGCACCGCGATGGAATCGGCCGGGGTTTTGGAAATGAAGCATGGTTTTGTGGAAGGCGAGCCCGCTCCGGGGACAATCTTGTTTGTGCCGCTGCAGCTCACCGCGCGCGGGGGCGGCAACGCGTGACAGTGTGTTGGACGTGGTCACTGGAGGTAACCAATTTGCGTTAAGGGCGCGACTCCAAGGATGCGCCATCCCACGGTTATGCCAACCTTGCCGTGCAGTGCGCTTCAACGGCTTATTGGCAGTACCATGACGCCGATCCGTGGACACGATCGCGTCGGTCCAGTGATTGTTTTCTTGCGTCCACCTTGCCTGCGGAAGTGATTGAGGCGGTGGCGGCCGATCTGACCATTCTGAAATCTCTCATTGTGCTCCGCGATGCCGAGGGCCGATGCTGGGGCCGTAAAGGCCACTGGGACATTGCGGGCTGCTGCCAAGGCCGTTGCCCCCATGTGTGGAACTGCACGCAGGCCGTCGCCCTTCTTTTGCAGTCTTGGAACGAACCCTTCGCGGAAACGAGTCAAGGCCATCTCAAGACGATCGAGGACATCAGCAGTTTCGCAGCGATCTGCCCATCGGACTCGCCTTGCACGATTTTCACAGAGCACCTGACGGCCAATCGGGCGGCATCTTGAAAACGTCTCGGGAATGGCGAATCAGCGGCGACACGTCCTGGTAGCGTCGCTGACGGCCGCACGTATTTCAATCGCTCGAGCACTGGATTGCCACTTGGGATTCAGAGTGTGGCGGCTGGCTCGAGAGATCGCATCCCAAGACGTGCGACATCTGGTTCTTCGGGCCTGACCGCATGTGCACCCGCATTGATTGGCGCGCTTTGCAGGGGACCATTTGCATAGGACCCACCTTGGGCGAGGATGTCGGCCGGCACGAAAAACCCTTTGCACAAGGGGGCGGCGAATGGAAACAGAGCTGTGGAATGACAAATATTGCATGCAAAAAGCGGAATGGGATCCCACAACGCCTCTGCCCGGAGCCCCCTCACCTGAAGCCGCAGAGTTGATTCAGCACGGGGATCTCAAATCCCAGTTAAGGGCGCCGGCAGTCTTTCTCTTTCAGATGGAACGCCTGGCGACGGGTTGTCACGAGTTCTCCACGTGCCGATCATGCTCGATCCAGCCGAAGTCCGAAGCCATTTGCGGGCTGTGTCCCGCTACAACCTGAAGAGTGATTGAAAGATCATCCCAATCCAAAGGCGCCTACTTGCGGCTGCGGGGCCGAGGGTGGCTAGTTACCGTGCACATGCGCTGGGAGGCCAGAGGTTCTCTTTCCATCTGTATAATCAAGGTCTGGCCCGAACTTGAATACCAGTTCGCGTCCCATTGATCCTCCTGAAGCGGCTGGAAGGAAGGCTGCGTGTGGACCGTACAGCTCGCGCTCGCTACGACGGATGGATCCGCAATCCGTTCAACGAGTACGAATGCGGCTACTGATCCACGCGGGTCCTTTCCAGCTCTGGCCGGTTTGGTCTCTAATCGGGGCGCGGTACGATGCCTCGGACCGTGTCCTGTGTTTACGGCCGCACTTGCGAGGCGATTTTCAATGTTTCTTGGCCACCGCCACCGGCTACGAGTTGGTGGACCACCATCGAGGATGCGCCTTTTTGGAGATTCATGCAGACCGCATCGACGTCACTGAAATCCGCACGGAGCCAGCATCGGTTCAACCCGGGGTTGGGAGCCAAAGCTGCTCGATGCATGGAGATGCGCATTGACCCACGCCCGACAACAACTATGATTTTTGCTTAACTTTGCGGGATCGCAAAAACGGGAAAGGAAGGCGAATTCTATGGCAGTCAAAGTTGCAATCAACGGGTTCGGTCGCATCGGCCGGCTGGTGTATCGTGCGCTGGTCGAGCAAGGCATGGTGGGGCGGGACGTTGACGTGGTGGCTGTGGGTGACATTGTCCCCGCCGACAACTTGGGTTACCTCCTCAAGTACGATTCTACCCAGGGACGGTTTCAAGGAGCCATTTCATCTGAGAAATCCACACCGGACCGCCCGGACGATGACATCCTGGTGGTTAACGGCAACAAGATGAAGGTCGTCAGCGCCAAGGAACCGTCGCAACTACCGTGGAAAGATTTGGGCGTAGAGGTCGTGATCGAGGCCACGGGGCTGTTCACTGACGTGGAGAAGGCCAAGGGGCACCTCAGCGCAGGCGCTAAAAAGGTGATTATTACAGCTCCTGCCAAGGGGGATTGCCTGACCGTGGTGATGGGCGTTAATCACGACAAGTATGATCCCAGGCAGCACCATATCGTGTCCAACGCTTCCTGCACGACCAACTGTCTGGCACCGCTTGTCTACGTGTTGCTCAAGGAGGGCTTTGGCGTCGAGGAAGGTCTGATGACCACGGTGCATGCTTATACGGCCACCCAAAAGGTGGTGGACGGGCCTAGCCGTAAAGATTGGAAAGGCGGTCGTACTGCGGCAATCAACCTCATTCCCTCCTCCACCGGAGCGGCCAAGGCGGTGGGTTTGGTCCTGCCGGAGGTCAAAGGCAAACTGACCGGCATGGCATTTCGTGTGCCTGTGCCCACGGTTTCTGTGGTGGATCTGACAGTTCGAACGGTCAAGGAAACCAGCTATGCGGAGATCAGCGCCGCGATGAAGCGGGCCAGCGAAACGTATTTGAAAGGAATCCTCGGTTACACGAACGAGGAGGTTGTCAGCACGGACTTCATCCATTGCCCACTTTCCTCTATTTATGACGAGGGGTCCGGTATCGAGCTGAACAAGCGCTTCTTCAAGCTGGTGAGCTGGTACGATAACGAATGGGGTTATAGTTGCCGGGTGGGTGACCTGCTTAAGCTCATGATTGAAAAAGGCATTTGACCAAGGAGCACATCCGTCTTGCGCCTCAGGCCGGCGGTCGGAGGAACCTTGACCGCCGGCCTTGCGTTCTACGTGTAGGGGGCATCTCGGTTGCTGCTCGTCCTTTTCGACCCGACGGGTCAAAAACGGGGGCCCAGTCGTTGGCGGCGGCTGCCGAGCGTTAGCTTGACTCTGTTACCTCCGAACGCAACCAGAACCTGTGCCGGCCCAGATGCCCGAGAGACCATGGTGGGACGAAGCCGAACCAGCGCGCTCACTTAGTTGTCGATCATGCGTTCGAACCTCATGTCTGAGATTTGGATTGCGCCTCGAGGAGGGCGGCGTTATGAATTCGCTCATCTAAAGGATCCGGACGCTGAGGACGGCCGGGTCCTCGTCACGTTCCGCCCGGCGCATCGGTTCCTCTCGACCTGGAGCGGCCAACGAGACGTGTGAGCATGAGTTCACCCCTTTTTTTTGCAGCCGCGGGCGCCCGACCGGTGTCCACTGACTGGGAGCTGGTGTACATCTGGAGCCAGACCCGGCCGGAGGCCAAAGTCATCATCGTTTGCCTGTTTCTCTTTTCCATTATGGCGTGGTCGGTGATGATTTCAAAAGCGTTGCAGATGCGCCGGGCGCGCAAACTCAACCAATATTTCATGACAGCGTTCCGGTCTCAAAAACGATTGTTGGACCTCTTCGACCGACGGGTTCAAGCCGAAGGGTGTCCGTTATTTGTGGTGTACCAGGCCGGTTGTGCCGAATTGGACGCACGCCTGCGTGGATCAGACGGAGAAACGCGGCGGCGCCACATCTCCCTCAAAGGAATGGAACACGTTAAACGCGTTTTGGAAAACGCTGTCGCTCAAGAGGCATTGAAACTTGAGTCGGGACTGATCCTATTGGCCATCGCAGTGAGCGGCGCGCCCTTTTTGGGGTTACTGGGCACGGTGTGGGGCGTGATGAGCACCTTCGCCGGCGTGGCTCAACAGGGCGTGGCCACATTAACGGCGATGGCCCCGGGCGTGTCAGCCGCGTTGAGTACCACGGTGGCCGGCCTGTTGGTGGCGATTCCGTCCATGTTCGGCTACAACTGGCTTGTGCATCATCTGCGGGTCTTGACCGTGGAACTGGACAATTTTGCCCAGGAATTGGTGAGCCGGATGGAAACGGAGTTTCTTGGCGAGGATTGAATTTACAGAGGGGCTGCCATGCGGCGCTTCAGTCAACGGACCCACCTGGTCACACTAAGCGAAATCAACATCACGCCGCTGCTGGATCTGGCGTTTGTGCTCTTGATTATCTTCGTTATTACCACCCCTTTGTTGGAGCAAAGTCTGCCGCTGAAACTGCCTCAGGGCGGTCAACCGGATCAACCGCTTGACCCGCGCCAGGTTCGCACCGTGGAGATCACCGCCCAGGGCACGTACTTTTTGGATCGTCGCCCGCTGCGATTGGACCAGATTGAGGCGCAGTTGGTCCGAGAATTTCGGGCGAATCCCAGTCTCGTGGTGTACATTCGTGCGGATGAGAACGGGCCCTACCGTAACGTGGCGGCCCTGTTAGATCGGTGTTTGCGCAATGGGATCACGCGTTTCTCGCTGCGAACCGAACCAACACGGCGATGATGGATCGGTGGCAAAAGCAGGGTTTGGCGGTTTCTTCTGCTCTGCACGCCTTGTTGGTGGCGATGCTGATGCTGGGGCCGGCCTTTGTCCCGGCAAATCGACGCCAACCCGATTTGCCGATCCTTGAATTTGTCCCGCTGCGGCTGGTCGACGAACCCATCCAAGGAGGAGGCCAACCGCAAGCACAGCCACCCCCTCCGCCTGCGCCTCCGCCTCAGACGCAGCCAGCACCGCCGACACCTCAACCGCCGGTTCCTCGTCAGGAGCCGACCCCGCCGCCGGAGCGTTCCCCTGCACCTACGCCTCCACCCCCACCCGCGCCCAAACCGGAATCCGTCCCCCGGCCGGACGCTTCGGCCAAACCCAGGCGCCTTCCTGAAATCAGCACCCAACTGGTGACACGACCGCGTCCGGCTCTGGCTGCCAACGCTGCGCGTCAGGCCGAGCGGGATGACTCTCGTCGCCAGGCCGAAGCCCGGGCTCGCGCCCGGCAGGAAGCCATCCAACAAGCGCTCGGTCGCTTGAGCGAGTTGGCGACCTCCAGCACTGAAGTCGCTGTGCCCGGTCCGGGTGGCGAAGCCTTCGCCAATTACGCCCAGTACGTGAAAACCGTTTACACGCGCGCCTGGCTGGTACCCCCTGATCTGGATGTGGACGACGCCTCGGTAACTGCCTCGGTGACCATCGCGCGCGACGGCACCGTGATCTCGGCCCGGATCGTGCGCGGATCGGGTCATCCGGGGGTGGATGCCTCGGTACAACGCACGCTGGACCGAGTACGCACGATCGGACGCGAATTCCCCGCCGGCGCCAAAGAGGATCGGCGGACCTTCACCATAATCTTCAACTTGCGAGCCAAGCGTTTGACCGGATGAGACAACCGAACCTTCTGCAACGAACCTTGAAACGGGGTGCCCTCTGGCTGCTGGTGGTGCGCCTCGGCGCTCAGGAAATCCAAATCCAAAAAGAGATCTTTTGGGAACCTGGCACCGCCAGGCCCATTCCCATTGCTCTGACCGGATTCGAAGGCGAGGCCGCGGCCGTGCTTCAATTTGATCTGGAAGTGGCGGGTTTTCGCATTACCGCGCCCGACTCTGCGCAGTACGAACTCAAGGGCGGCAGAACCGGTGCTGGATTAGAAGGTTCACTCCTGGATCGCATCGCGCGCGTTGCCCTCTTTGCTCGGGCTTACAACGGTGGCACGTTGCGTCAGCAGGCTCATGCCCTGGCCGACGATGTGGTCCTGGCTGTCACGGGCCGCAGGGGGATCGCGCAAACCCGCATCGCCTTTAAAGTCGAGCGTGGCGGAACCAGCGAGATTTACGTGAGTGACTACGACGGATTTGGCGCCCGCCCGGTGACGCAGGATCAATCGTTGGTGGCTGCACCCTGCTGGGTGCCGGGCCAAAGTGTCCTTTACTACACCAGTTACAAAGGCGGCAATCCGGATATCTTGCGCCATGACCTGACCACCGGCCGACGCCAGATTGTGGCGGCGCATCCGGGATTAAACACCAGCGCCGCTGTTTCTCCGGACGGGACTCGTCTGGCGATGATTTTGAGCAAGGACGGCGCCACAGAACTCTACGTGGCCCGCGCAGATGGCACCGGATTGCAACGCTTAACGTTCAGTCGCGAGGACGAATCCTCACCGACATGGTCCGCTGACGGCCAATGGATCTGTTTTGCCACGCGACAAAATGGCCGACGTTTATTGGCGCGGCTGCCGGCCTCGGGCGGCACCCTGCAGCGGATGCAAACAACCGGCGTTTCCAACCCATCCGAGCCCGACTGGTCGCCGGACGGCAAATGGATTGCCTTTACCGCCCAAATGGGCGGCTTCGAGATTTGCGTAGTGCCAGCCGACGGCGGATCGGCCACTGTGTTGGTCAGTGGGGAAGATCCAAGTTGGGCGCCGAACTCCAGAACGATCGTCTTCACCCGTCGACAGGGTGACCGCAGGGTTTTGTCTTTGCTTGACGTCGCCACCCGTCAGGTCAAGGATGTGGCTCGGGTTTCGGGCAACAGCTCTCAACCCACTTGGGCGCGGTAGGCCGCTTTTTCGAGGAAACCGACGAACATGAAAGCAGTAAGGTTTTCGCTTGTGGTTGTGCTGGCCGGGATGCTGGCAAGCTCTGTCACAGGCTGCAAACGCAGCCCGCAAGGCATCACTCCTTTGCCAGCACCGGCACGTGTGGGACCGGGCGAACCTCCGCCGGGAGGGATCATTGGAGGGCCCACCGGACCAGGGGTGACCGGGACGGAGGTGCCCAGCCCTGTGGGGACGCCCTTGCCTCCGCGCGGTAACTACGAGGGCTGGCCCCAGGATCGCGAAGCTTTGAAAGCCCAAACCGTTTACTTTGATTTCGATAGCGCGGTCATCAAAAGCTCGGAACGGCCGAAAATCGACGTCGTCGCTGCTCATCTCCAATCGAATCCATTTCACGCTTTGATCGTCGAAGGCCATTGTGACGAGCGCGGCACGGAAGAGTACAATCGCGCGCTCGGCGAGCGCCGCGCCCTGGCGGTGCGCGAGGTTTTATTGGCATCCGGGATTGAACCGGAACGCATCGTCACCATTAGCTATGGCGAGGACCGCCCAGTGGATCCCGGACACAACGAAGAAGCATGGCGCAAGAACCGAAGGGCAGAGTTCGTCTTGTTAACGCCTCCGCGGTAAGCGATCAGTGCTTGACGATTTTTGCCCGTCGGAGCGGCTCTTTACTCTGGGCCATTTCTAGCGTAAGATTGTCCGGAGGGACGGTTGATCGTTCGACGCAATGAGCGGCCATCAGTCCGCAGGCAACCATCCTTCTGAGACGATCTTGGCAGAGGACGGAACCCAAAGCGCACAGCAGGACCGGATCGCAGGAGAAAGGAAAGAATGCAAAGCATGACAAGCGGTTGGATGTTGGCGTTCCTCGGATGGGGCGAGGTGGTATGCATATTGGCCATCCTGCTCCTGCTGTTCGGAGCCAAGAAATTGCCAGAACTGGCACGCGGCTTGGGCAAAGGCATTCAAGAATTTAAACGAGCCACGCAGGACGTTCAGAGCGAGCTGGAACGGGCCATTGAAGAGCCGCCGCCACCACCGCGATCGGTTGGTCCTCCATCAGGTCCCGGCTCCTCCGGGCCGGGCTCATCCTCCCCGACCTCGTGAAGACCGGGAACCACCCCGGGTACCCCGCCGTCCATGGCCGCCGAGCCGGACGACATTTGGCAGGAGGACGAGGAAAACGAAGGAGGTCCGGTCAAGCCTTTTTTAGAACACCTTGAGGATCTGCGCTGGACGCTGATCAAGGTGTTCGTTTCGTTGGCTGTGGCGATGCTGGTCTGTCTGATGGCCGGCAACCACCTGGTGAGTTTCCTTGTCTATCCCCTCAAGGTCGCCTCGCGATTTCACGCACCGTCGTCCGGATCGGCTGTGACGTTGGAATGGGGCACCAACATGCTCGGCCGCTTGGACCGCTCTAACGTCATGCGTTGGCTGCCCGGCTTGGCGACCAACGTTCAAGCCCTGCAAGTGGTACCTGTCGAAATGAGCGGTCGCTGGGTGCTGGCCTTGGAACCACAACTCCGTCCACAGGCGCCCGAGCCCGAGGTCCTCGTGTTACTGAAGAATTACAGCCCGATCAGTGCCTTCATGGTGGCAGTCAAACTGGCCTTGTATGGCGGCCTGGTGTTGGCATTGCCTTTCATGTTGTATTTCATCGGAGAGTTTGTTCTGCCAGCACTGAAGGTTCACGAAAAACGATTCGTGTTGCGGGCTCTGGCTATTGGCGGATGCCTCTTCTTACTGGGCATGGCCTTTTGCTACTTCGTGATGCTGGAAGTAGCCTTGAGCGCTACGGTCCAGTTCTCCAGTTGGCTGGGCTTCCGAGCTGACGAATGGCGGGCCGAAGATTACATCACGTTTGTGTCCCTGTTCATGCTGGTCATGGGCTTGAGCTTTGAATTGCCGATCGTCCTGCTGGCCCTGGTTAAGGTCGGCGTGCTGGATTACCAAAAGCTCCGTGCGTTTCGTCCTTATTGGGTAGTCACCGAACTGGTGCTTTGCGCCTTTTTGACACCCTCCGGGGATCCGTTCACCATGCTGTTAATGGCCATCCCAGTGCATTTCCTCTACGAAATCAGCACCGTGATTGCCTGGTTTTGGGCCAGACGCGAACAAAGACGGTTGTACGGCGCAGGTCCCTGAGCCTGCAACAACGCGCCAGCCGTTCGTCGCTCCTTGCCATTCTTTTACATCGTCGGAGTTGCCTTCCGACCTGGCGACCGGACACCGACCGTGGCGCAGTTCCGACCCCTGTACAGAACGCCCAAACGGCTTCGCAACGCTCTTCAAAAGTCAAGCCCGCCAGCTCAGCAACGAAACTTACCTGCGCGTGACACACGACTGCCCTATGAAAGGCATTTTTCGCAAAAGCCGAGCGGTTCCCCTGGCGGAGGTGTCATGACGCAGCGCCGAGCAGGCACAGGCTTCGTCTCTGGTAGAGGATCCGTTTGCCGGATAACCTTTTTGGGACTGCGGACGCCCCCCCGCCCCAATAGCCCTGACAGTCCGTCAATGGAAAGACCGCGCGTTAGGGGCTTGGGAAACCGGAAAACGCTCCCCGCGCAGGGTGGAAAACTCCATCACCAACCGGGATCGCCATGTATTCAACCCGCTTTTCGGCAAACCCTGTCAGATTCCATCCGAATAGGCGTTGAAAAAGAAAGGGGGTCTGTTTCCCCGGGCCTCAGACATTAAGGCCGCCAGGATCCCTTACTAACACCATATCACACCATATCTGTGTCCTTTTCGCCCCGCACCTACTTGATTCATTCACAATGGGAGGTTCGGGGCGACTTAAAACGCAGCGTCGGAAAACGCAGCTTATGCAATATGCCGCCTGGCGGACTCAGGCCAGAAAATGAATTGCTGGTCAAAGCTGCTTGAAGAAAATTGGCACTTCTGCGACGCGCCGCCTCCGCACGGCTTGAAAACTTTCGCGAATGGGAATCTATTCCGAAGCTCTGCACTTTGTTCTTAACCGCACCGGTCTGTTCGGCTAGTGCGTACGCCGCGGCGTGCGTTCTGCCATCCAGGCGTAATCACTGCTGTGCGGCACCTGAAGACCAGAAAAATCCGCCATGCGCACCGGCATCGCCGTGCGCGGATCCATCCATTTTTTCACCTCGGCATGTCCATCTGCAAACGCCAATCCGGCTGCGCCCCGATGATAACTCGCCGGTAAATCCCGCCAGGCCGCCGAAGCCCCCACTTGCCAGGGATTCAGGAAAAAGCAACCGTCATTGATGCTGTCCGGATGTTCATCCACAAACAACCAGGTCATGGCCGGCGCGGGTGTTTGTAAATCTTGCAGTTTGACAGCGAAGAAAAACGTTGGGACCCAATTCCCGAAATTGGCTTTGTTCCCGTCCCCCAAAGCTGCGTTCATGGAGATGCTGCGCACACGTGGACCAGGGTTTTGTCGGCTCCGGTAATGATCTGCCGGACATTTGAACAGCCGAGCTGATCGCGGCGTGTAGGGCGCCAGTAAAGCATAAGCCGGGTCGGTCAGTAATACGCTGTTCGTGTTATCACTACTACTGCTCCAATCCAACCAGCCACTCACCCAATTGTTCGGGTTTTCTCCGCGTCGAGTGATTGTCCCCTGCAAATTCGGCACCAACACTCCGTTGTGGTCATCGGCATACATTTGCCAAGCAAGCGCCAGTTGACGACTGTTGTTCATGCACGAGATTCCCTGCGTCTGCTGGCGCGCCCGCACCAGAGCCGGAAACAATAAAGCCGTCAACACCCCGAGGATTCCCACCACCAGAAGCAACTCCAGCAACGTGAATCCTGCGGTGGACGTCCGACCCCGATTATCCGCGATGGTTCCGCTAATTAACATGACACGACACGCCTGTGACCTGTCTGCGGGGTCACGATGTAACCTTAATCCAACTCATCCCCCCGTCAACGCCTGATTCTTTACAAATCTTGCCCTATGGCCCAAGCCTCGGCGAGCCTCATCCTACTTGCGAACCTGAGCACCAGCCCGGACAACGCCCGCAGTCCTGCAGTCTTTTGCCTTCTCCATGTCGTTCGCAGCCAAGAACAAACGATAACACCATTGTCCGGTGAATTGACACTGCTACTGCGCTTCGAACGTTATCTGGAGGAAAACTATCATTGCCAGCTGATCCCGTGGCCCAGACACAAATCCCCTCCCCACTCTTCGCTCGGGCACCTCCAGCCTGATTCTTGCCCGTCTGATGCTTGTTGTGCCGTCACTCGATTTGGAAAGCCCGTGTCGGTTGCCTCAACGTTGTCCGTTTCAAGCTCGCAGCATGCACGGAACGAGCGCCGAGCGTGCCACCGCAAAAGTCACGCGAAAGCACGAGTCCCGCAATTTGCCGGAGATCAGGCCAAAAGCCGATTCGCATCGCCGGCGTTTCTCAACTGGTTCTCAAGATGGTTCTTGAGTTTGTACCTTTGAGTGTGCAATCAATCGCTAACAGATCCACCAAGAGGATCCAACGCATCAACGCGGATCCATCCGGTGAAATCCCCGGAGTACCGGACTGCTTGTGCGATGCCTGCGCCACGAGCCAAGGCGGTGCCAGAGATGACTCGCGGATGGGCAGCGAGCTTACCCATCGCAGACATGATCCCACCATGCCTTTCGTACAACCCGTTTTGTCGAGGGATCAACATGCGGAATGTTGTTCACAGAAGCTCCCAACCCCCGTAAAAAGAACCTCGCCGAGCGCATCAACCTGCATGCATCGTCATGATGGACCTCTCGACTCTTGAAAGCTGGCTATGGGACGCGGCCTGCGCCATTCGCGGGCCGGTGGACGCGCCCAAGTTCAAGGACTACATCCTGCCGCTGGTCTTCCTTAAACGCCTCTCGGATGTCTTCGATGACGAAATCGAACATCTGTTAGCGCAGTTTGACAGCGAGACGGCTGTGCACTCGCTGCTGGACCAGGAGCGGGCACGTGGAGAGGTGCAGTTGGTGCGGTTCTACGTTCCGCAAAACGCCCGCTGGGATGCGATTCGCCGTCAGACCACAGGCCTTGGTCAATACCTGACCGACGCCGTGCGCTCGGTCGCACGCCAAAATCCGCGGCTCTCCGGCGTGATTGACATGGTGGATTTCAACGCCACCGCGGCTGGTCAGCGCATTCTTTCCGATGAACACCTCGCCGCGCTGATTGAGGTGCTCTCGCGGCATCGCTTAGGACTGAAGGACGTGGAACCCGACGTGCTTGGCCGTGCCTACGAGTACCTGCTGCGCAAGTTCGCCGAGGGTCAAGGGCAATCTGCCGGTGAGTTCTACACCCCGCGCGAGGTTGGCATTCTGATGGCGCGCCTTCTGGAGCCTGAGCCGGGCATGACGGTTTACGACCCTGCTTGCGGGTCAGGGGGCTTGCTCATCAAGTGCCATCTGCGTCTCCTTGAGCGATACGGGAAACAGGAAAACGGCCGGCTGAAGCTGCCGACTGCGGTTGCCCCGTTGCGCGTGTTTGGGCAGGAGATCAACCCGGCCACCTTCGCCATGGCGCGCATGAACGCCGTCATCCACGACATTGAGGCGGACATCCGCATCGGCGACACCATGCGCCAGCCCGCCTTTAAGGACCGCGCCGGGGCCCTGCAAACCTTCGACCTGGTGGTGGCGAACCCCATGTGGAACCAGAAGTTCGCGCAGGAACTCTACGAGAACGACCCCTACGAGCGTTTCCGCTACGG
>JANWVC010000014.1 GCA_025057755.1 Limisphaera sp.
TCCGCCCGGCGCGTTGGCAGTTCCACCTCGCCGACGCAAAGTGATCACCGCGTTGGTTTGGTCTTCCCACACGTCGAACTGGGCCCGAGCAAATTCGATCCTGCCACTGCCGGCCACCGAGCCGCCATAAATCCGCGCCAACCGGTGACGCGGCTGGCCGTCGTAGGTGGAGAACGCACCGCCTAAAACGATCTTACCATCCGGTTCCAACAGCAGCGTAGCCACCAATGCGTCGGCTCCCCCGCCAAAGTTTATGCTCGGGTCAGCGGTCCCATCCGGGTTCAGCCGAGTAATCCCACCACGCGTCACCCCGTTGCATCGCCGGAAAGCACCACCCACCACAAGGCGCATATCCGGCTGCAGCGCAAGGCTCCACACCGTGTCCTCGGCACCCACACCAGGATCAAAACTCGGATCCACAGAGCCGTTGTCCAGCAAGCGCGCCAAACGGCTACGCGGCCATCCGTTGAATTCAGTAAAGGCTCCACCAATGACGATGCGTCCATCGGGCTGCAGCAACACGGCCCGCACCGTATCATTCGCACCTAAGCCCACGCGGAACGTCGGATCCAACGAACCGTCGGGATTAAGACGAACCAGCCTGGGGCTGCTCTGACCATTGAACCGTACAAAGTCACCAGCTACCAGCACCTTGCCTGCATGCACACTGTTCGTCGGATAAACAGCCACCGCATAGACTGTGCCCTCAGCGCCGGTACCCGGGTCAAAGGAACTATCTACGGATCCGTCCTCATTCAACCGGACAATGCTCCGCCTGGGTACACCCCGAATCGTGGCGAATGATCCGCCCACAACAATTTTGCGAGCTCCTTGCCAGAACGTTTCCGCCAACGCAAACACTGGTTGATCCGTCCCTGCACCCACATTGAACGTGGTGTCCAACGCGCCGTTAGACTGCAATCGAGTCAGGAAGTTCCGGGTCAAGCCGTTCACAGCCGTGAACATGCCTCCAATCAGAATGCGGCCGTTGGACTGAACTGTGATTGCATAGACCGGTCCATTCACCGCGGGAACAAACGTGTTGTCCAAAGCGCCGTCACTGCCATGCAGTCGCACCAGCCGTTGTCGCGTCACGGAGTTAGCCAGGGTAAATTCACCACCCACCAACAACTTGCCGTCCTGCTGCCGGGCCACACTAAAGACCACATCGTTAAAATGGCCCTCGCGGAACAACGTGTCCAATTCTCCCGCCGGCTCGTTGAAGCTTTCATCGTCAATGATCCGGAGAAGCGCCGTCGCCGGCTGTCCCAAAGCCGAGCCCGGAGACGCCCCCGACAAGGTCAACGTCACAAACCGATCACCAGGATCCACATTGGCGCCGTCCAAGATCTGCACCAAGAAACTCTTTGCGACCTCGCCCGGTCCAAAGGTCAACGTGCCATGGGTCGGCACAAAGTCTATCATGGGCACAGCCGTGCCGGGCTCCGCGCGGAAATTGACCGTCACGGTTTCAGCCGCCCCATCCGTCCGCACGACGGTGATCAAAGCATCTCCGCCGTTCTCTTTCACTCGGTATTCCGTGACGGGGAAAGCAACGAACCCCACCCGGTCATCGTTTGTGATCCACAACGTGGCGGTCGCCTGCGGTCCCAAGGAGGCCGGGTTGGGTACCCCGTTGAGTACGGGATCTCGTAAACGAAGAGTCACACGCTCGTCGGGCTCGACGAAACTGTCATCGATCAAAGTCACCCAAAAGCCCTTGGAGGACACGTCGCCATGCGCCCAGGTCAAGACCACGTTGGTCGCAACGTAATCCACTCCTGCGGTGGCGGTGTTGTCTAACGTCTCTGCTATTACAGACAACGTGCCCGCACTGCTGCCCCGTCTCGAGACCGATACCCAAACCCGAGCGGATCCCTCTAAATCGCCGAAATGAGCGGCCTCAAAGTTTAGTTTTCCCCCAGGCGTGTCATCATCCACGATGGTCAAGACGGCATTGGAAATGCTCAATGCGGCGTTACCGACCGGCACAAGTCGTAGCAGCACGGTTTCATCCGATTCCACGACGCTATCATTAATGATAGGAATGGCAAATGTGAGATTGGTAACGCCATTAAGGAAGGTTAGTGTTCCGGAGCGCGACTGGTAATCGACACCCGGGGTAGCCGTGCCTCCTGCTACCACCTCGTACCGACAAGAAACTGTGCCAGAACTGCCATTCGTCCGGATGACTGTAATCACCGCTTGGCCGACGCCCTCAACGACCGCGTAGTGCGTCGTTACGAATCCCAAAACGCCGGTCCGTCGATCGTCATCTACGACTTGGAAGTTTGCCAAGGATCGCCCAAGAGCGCCTCCCAAAGGAATGTTCTCACCCCCTAAAAAGAACGTATCGGCAAAGGTGGGGTTGGCCAGACGGAAGGCGGTGTCTCGATCACCCTGCGTGCTGCTATCATCCACAAGATTTACGATCAACCGACCCGGCTGATAATTATAAAATTGCTGGCCAAAAACAGAGGTCGGCACAAAGTTGTCCCCATAAAGTCCATCGCTCATCATGCGTGTCGTCGAGTTGGGCTGGCTGGCGGGCCACGGCGCCTGCCAAGAACTTAGGTAGATGGGTGGCACTGCGTAATACTGATAATCCACACCGCTGCGAGCCAGTCCTTCCTCGACTTCAAAGTTCACTCCGAGATATCCCAACGTCCCATTCGTTCTTATCAGATCCACGGACAGGGCCGCTTGATTTTCGTTGGCCGTATAAGCCGTCCGGACAAAGCCAACATTGCCAGGCCCGGGCGTGGAACCCCCGATTAACCGCGCCACGTTCATGCGGTTGCGGACGCCGTCTCGGGACTTGGGCTCGATCCAAAGGTTAGGATCCGCGTTTGCCTCCGGCCGGATTTGACGCAGTGCCTGTCCGCCCCCTACCTTGTCAAACAGCCCGCCGATCATGACGTTCCCATCAGACTGCACGCCTGTGGCAAATACAATGCCTCGCGGATCTGCAAACCTTGCCCGGAACAGTCCGGCAAACTGATTATACGCGGTATCCAGGAAAGAAGTGTCGAGCGTGCCGTCCGAATACAATCGGGCAAAACTTCGGCGCGGCGTTCCGTTGTAAGTATCGAAGCTTCCCCCGATGTAAATCAGGTCACCCCACAACTCAATGGCATAGATCGGGCCATCCGTGCCTCGACTACCAGGGTCGAACTCGGGGTCCAAGGTCCCGTTAGCTAACAGCCGGGCAATGTTATTCCTGGGACTTAAGTTGACCCGACTGAATTCCCCGCCAATCAAGATCCTGCCATTCGGTTGAATACGAATGGCATAGACCCGGCCGTCCGTGCCCGACCCGGGCTGGAAAGTTGTGTCCAACTCACCGGTGCCCAACAGTCGCGCAATCCCGCCTCGGATTTGACCTGCGACCGTATTGAATTCACCGCCGATCAACAAGCGATTATCCGGTTGCAAAGCCAGCGCCCAGACCGGCCCATCGGGACCAAGGCCAGGATCAAAACTCATGTCCACCGAACCATCCCGATTTAAGCGAGCCACATATCGTCGCGGGATCCCGTTCACGACGGTGAAGTCCCCACCAATATACACTTTCCCATCCGACTGTGCGACGACTGCCCAAACGGGTCCGTTGGGGCCGTCTCCGGGTCGAAAAGTTGCATCCAAAACGCCGTTTCCGTCGATCCGCGCTACCCGCATGCGACTCTGCCCCGCATAGGATGTAAAGCCCCCCGCGATGACCCACTGCCCCCCAGGAAAAGGGGCAATACAACTGATGAAATCATCAGCCCCTCCTGTCGCCGCGAAGGTGGTATCTAGCGAACCATCATCATTCAGCCGAGCGATGCGAGCCCGTGGGATCGTGTTGTAATTACGGAAATCCCCTACGATGATTGTTCGATTATCCGACTGCACTGCCAGCCCGTACACCGGACCATCTGCTCCCGGGTTGGGCAGGTTCCGCGGCGAGGTCGTGACCGGCGGCACCATGAATACCCCATAGTCAGGGTTATGATATTGATCGACCGACCCAGCTGGCGGATCGCGATCGTCAAACAAAATCGTCACCGTGGTCTGATTGACCGTGCCTACCAAGGTGGGACGATTATCCACGTTCCGATACAAAAAGATCTGAAAATCCTCATTAAATTCGGTCCTCGTATCGTTGGTCACAAGCAGGTTGATGGCCTTGGATCGAAAGTCGTTTTGTCCCCAATCGAGACTGCCGCCGCCGGGGAAACTGTAGTTTGGAAGCATTTCAAAGTCTGGGTAAAGCCCGCGGATACCAATCGGCTCGTCCGGCGGCGTCGGCGTGGCGTAATCAGACCCCGGTTGCAAGGCAAAGACGTTGTTATCCATCTCCGCATCATTGGCATCATCGCCGGCACCCAGGAAGTTGTTTACCCGATACCGAAGCGTCGCCGAATCCCGGTTGGTCCCCGACCGCACAACCCAAATCGTAACTTGAGACCAGTACCCGTTTACGTCCTCAAGGGTCCGGTGGACCAAACGAGCGAAATTGAAAATAGCGTTGGTGGGTTGAAACAACAAATCCGGCGGATCATTCGTTCCGACCGGTTGGAAATTGCGTTCCCATATCGGGTCAATGTCTGCATCCAAAATGCGCACGATCACGCGGCCAAAAGCTCCGTCAATCCGAGGCGGAGCAACCTCAGACGATTCATTCGGGTCCGGTCGGGCATTGGACAACACCACGGCGAAACTCCGGTTTGTCATCGGCATGCCGTTGTCAGGAACGATGGAAATCAAGATGCGTTTGGTCATCTCGCCGTGGTCAAAAACCAAGGTTCCTTCCACAGGGACAAAGTCCTGCAGGGCCACCGCCGGAATTTCCTGGCCCGGCATAAGCACGTCATTATCCGTGATCTCCTGCGTAGCATAATCCACCAACATGCGGCCGGTTGCTCCACCCACCCGCGTTACAGTCACCAACAGACCCGGTACCCCAAACTGATAGTAAGTCTCCCACGTGCTGGCATCTCCAGCGGCGACGCTCTCCAATTCGGAGCACTGGTACACCGGCACGCGGCGCACACCCTGACGCGTGATGCGTGTGAACATGTCTTCCGTTGCAAACCGGAATACGCCTCCGGAGTAATAAGCCCAACTCAGAATCACCTCGCCCCCCGCGCCACCCAGCAACCCTGTGTTTAGTCCCACGGCGATGTAATAGACACGCCCTTCTTCGGCGTTGAACCGGAGCGCACTGCCTCCGCCGCCCACAGTCGTCAGGCCGGCTGCCCCGATCATGCCATTGGGAACTTTAATGTAACCAACGGGTGGAGAATTGTCGTTGGCAGCAACTTGCCTCAACTCCGAAAGCCGTTCGCCCGTGTACACTGCCAAGACCGTATCAGGCCCACCGGGAGTCGCCAACGTGTCCCATTGAACCTCCCCTGTCCGCGGCGCCATCCATCGATACCAAATGGAAGGAACCACGAATCCCGCATGGCTAGGTTCACCCACCTCGAATGTGGCCCGGGCCAAGTTGCCGGTCACCGTTCCATACAAACCCGTGAGTTGTTGGGCACTGGCAAAATTGTCATTGGCCGGCTGGCTCCACAATTGACAGGTCGCGGCTATCCATGTCATGCCGACCACCAGCCAGCCTCTGACACCGGCGTTTTTCGTCCCGAGCTTGCCTGTCGCGCTGCTCATAGGTTTTGCCAAAACTGTTTATGGAAGAGGCGGCTCCACTTGAACTCGATAAAACCGGACTCCTTGCGGAGCTGCGGGGAGTCGCACCGCTCCACGGCCTGGAAGTTGATTCAAAAGACACGGCGGATTCGTGCAGCTCTCCCCCGGCGGCAGAGGCAACACGCTGAAGTTCGTCGTCAAAACGACCCTCCAATCCTGCGTGGTGAGTGAAGTTGCCTCCCAGATCGTGTTGGTCGCGCCTCTTATCGAAGGCCAAGCCAAAACAATCCACTGCGTCCCATCCGGGGATGCTGACAGCCGCACATCTTCGGGCACAAGGATTGGAATGGTATCCAAAGCGTTGGGGGTGCCGTCACCGTCCAAGTCCAGTTCTTTTGAAAGGACTAATGCAGTATTTACCTGCAATTGCCGTGCCCCAACCTGGAGATTGGTTGAACCATAATACCCACCGGCATACGTTGGCACCCACCGCAATCGTCCGTTGTTATATCTGCTTGAATGAGCTATTTCGGCTAGACGATGGGTTCCCACGATCAAGTCTGCGTAGTAAATGACCAGGTTCGGGGCGATGTTCAGTGCTACCAAGGCGTTATTATGCTCATTAGTGGCGTGATTCAACAGAACCAGTTGGTCTACATATAGGGCATTGCTCGGGCCTACACCTTGAAACACGAACATTGCACCAAAAGCCCCGTCCAGCACGAGGCGGCCGATCGCCATGTTGTTCGTAAAACCGGAAGGGGTTGGGCCTCTGTCTTCCCCAGCCCATAAGGTGACATTATAAGCGTACGCCGGTGCAATGTTAGTAATGGTCGTCCCCCGCAAATCGCCTAATCGCGGCCGGAGGGTCAAGGTTAGGCCGTCCCGGGTCAACCACACGTTGTTCGTTGTATCTCCATCGCCCAAAAACTCCGAGGCGCCAAGAATCAACCGGCGGCCTGCCTCCACCACTTGGTTGGTCAGGAGCAACCGGCTTCCTTGCAACTCAACGTCTCCAAAGGGTGCAGCCACTTGTCCCCATTGATTCGTCGCCCGGCTGCCCAGTCGTACTTCCGTCGCACTCAGACGGAAGGAACCAACTGTAGCCACGATATGTCCCTCATTTTCAAAATGGCGGGCTTGAATGTCCCATGCCTGCGCCGTTAGCCAGCCTTGGTTAACCACTGCCTCGTAAGGCTCCTGAAAAACGGAAGGATAGTAAGGCGGCCGACGAATTCCTGCAAACGTGGCCACGTTGCTAATGGCGATGACTCCATAATTAGTCAAATATCGTAGCCTCGGCAAACTGTCCGCCCATGTGATCCGGTTGGTCATCAAGTTTAATTCCCCATATGGGTTGAACGGCGGGACACTCCAGGGCGGTTGTATGTAAGCCACAGGTGGGTTGGTCGTCAGGGTCAGCCTCTCCGCATCGATCAACAAGCTGCCGAAGACATTCAGTTTATCTGCGATCCGAACCTCCCGGGGCTGTCGCGGGCTGCTCAGGACAAGATCTTCGATCCTTGTCTCAGCACTGGGCAGAAAATAGTTGCTTACCATTAACACCTTGTAAATTAGCCCGACACCGTCGCTCGTGATGTTCGTCCACATACCGACCCATGCATGCAAATCACCCACGATACGGGGAATTCTCGGAAACTGTAGGTGTCGAATTTGCAGTAGGCCGTTGGTAGATCCCAAGCGAACAGCACTATACGGGGCTTCGATCTGGGCCTGGGCGTTATCCGCCAGATGGTTCGTGGCTTCCAACCGCAGATAACTTGGCGCCGAGATCCGCGCGTCTCGCAAATCCAAAATCTGACGAGCCACAAGCTCCACCCGCCCGGCAACATTCGAAAACACGCTGCCCGGTTGCGTTTCGGATGGGACCATCGCCGCCGGGATAATCCGGGTTCGATAACCGGAATTCGTAATATCCAGGACCAAGTTGGTTCCGATTGTGTAAAACCAGGAATTGGAATCGAACGTCGTTCCCCCTACGACAGGCATAGTCGAGTAAAACGAAGGCTGCACGCCGCTCAACCAGAAGTTGAAGGGGCGAGAAGCGCCTCTTGGGCTCAACGAAGAGGCATAAAGCGTTCCATTGGTGAGATTAAAGATATAGTTATTCGGCGTGAGAAATTCCATAAGATACAGATCGTTGGTGGTGCGCTCCAGCGTCACAAGGTTCGAGAATACGCCTTGCCACCGGATTACGTTGAACCAAGGGGTCATCCGCACTTCGGCCTGGGAGATCTCCCCGCCGTTATAGACATACACCGCTTGGATGAGGAGACTATTATTAGGCAGTTGGGTTGTCAGAACATGACTGGTGAAGCCCACGGGCAAAACTACCTGGCTAAGACTGAGCCCCGTAAGCTGCCTGACCTGATGCAAAGGGCTTTGCAACGGCGGCTGGTTGGCACCAAACCTTCCGAGGATCTGATTTGTGTCAAAACCCCAATGGAGATCATAAGTGCGCGTGCTTAAGTTGGTATCTCCTGCCTCTTGAAAGCGCACTTCGCCCCCCCGCAAATCGACGTTATCTCCCGTAAGATTCAACTGGCCCAGAGACGATATCTCAAGTCGCCCGCGATTGATAATATTGGTTGCCTGCACCAGCAGCCAGAGTGCACTGCTGACTTCAGCACCGTTCGGATTCACCAAGCCTTCGTTGTGGAACACGCTCGCAGGACGACGCTGTGGATTAGATATGGGATTAAAGGACTGAAAACGGTAACCGGGATAGCCCCACCATCGGCCTCGGTTAGTGATATAGAGCATGTTCTGGAACTCAATGGGCTGCAGCAAGGCCAGATTGGTCAATCCGATAGTCCCCAAGTTGAGAACGCGGTAAGCGTCAATCGCAGGGAGCGGTTCCGGCGGAAAGGTGGCTTGCAAAACGCCAGTATTTAAAAACAGCTCCTGAGTGGCCCTTCCGTTGGGCAGTGCCAGACCAAGCAGCATTCCCACTCCACCCGCCGCCCATGTGGCTTTCCAAGTGCGTATGCTCATAAGCGAATGGTCAGTGTGTACGACTGCAATCGGCGTCGGCCTTGGGCATCCTGAATCTGAAGCACGAAATCATAGATCCCGGCCACCCGGGGAGTACCTAACAGGGCGCCGCCGGGCGAAAGTTCCAGACCCAGTGGCAATCCCGGTGACCCTTCTGCCAAAGAAAAGACGTACGGTGGTTGTCCTCCTTCGACCGTGAAGATTACCTGAAAATACTGGCCCACCACCCCGTACGGCAAGGCCAACGGTTGAACGTTGAGCGCGCTGAAGAGCATGTCCTCCAGATCGCGCAGACTTGCTCCTTGCGGGTAAACCACCGGAGCATTGGTGCTGCCGTCGAAACTGGCCCAGATGAAATTCGTGGTACTATTCCATTCACTCAAGCCGCTGAAGGGAAGGAAGGGGTCATACACATTAATATTCATGGGGCCGACCCGGTTGAAGCCGATCTGAATATCCGGTTCAATGTGACCGGGCCCGGCCAAGCCCGGGATCGCGTTCGTCATGATGAAGGTCGCGGCAGTTTCTGTCCGAACAGCAGCGAGGAGGTTCAGATCAGTTGCTGTGAACAGAAAATCTGGCGCCACCACCACGCGCTGCAGGTGCTGCCGAATTACCCGGTTGTTTGTCACAGCATTCAGCGTGTAGTAATTGGTAATTGGCTGGAAGAATCGTCCGAGCAAGGAGTCATACTGCGCTCGGACAAACTGCATTCGCTCGATGCCCTGACGGTTCATGGGCACGTTGGTTTCACAACTCACTGGGTGGATGACCACCGCGTGGTTTGTGAAATATGTATACACATTCTGCGAAAACTGTTGGCCCAACTGGTTTGTGGCCACCGCCACCGGATTTGTGACGACGGTGAGGATTGGCGGTAGGTTCGACAGCAAAACGTAACCGCACAAAGCATTCGTTGGGAGAATAAAGAAGTCACCAGACGGGATGTTCAATACCACGTGATTGGTCGTAACATTCGTGCAGATGCCTGCGGGAAATCCCCATGTGTTCTGACAGGGCCCAACATTGGTCGTCACTAGGGTGGCTAGCGTGTAAGGAAAGTACCGGTTTGTAACCACGTTTGCGAACGTATGCCGATAACGGATTACGTAATTGGTTACATAGTTTGTAGCCCAAACCAATCCTTGCCAGGGCGCAGGCGCCCATGGCGCATTCGTGAAATAGGCCACGATATTAGTCGTTATCTCGGTGGTGTAAACAGGATCAGTTTGGGCAATGACCAAGCCAGGATACAGCGTTTGCAACGCAAGCGCATCGTTTGTCCAGGCTGCTGCCACCAGAGTGTTCAAGTTCGAGCTGATCAACAATTGAGTTGTTTGATAGTTGGTATAAAACAACAGGCTATCTGACGTAATCGCTTCCCAATTGACATTGTTGCTCCGCCACAAGTATCGCAAACCGCCTACATCGTCCCGACTTAGCCCAGTCAAGTAAGCGCCATAATTGAACCATGCTGTTTCAGCCACGGGATAGCTGCTTTGTGCCAGAGGATCCACTTGATACTCGTAAGCATCGGCTAGTGGATCCGGGCCGCTGCAGATTTCGACGATCTGGTAGGAGTAAAGCACCCCGTTGACGTAGGCTGTGGGTTCAAAGGTGACAGGATCGAAATTCCGGCGGATTACGTGATAAATCATGTTAGGACAAGACAGCCCGGGAATCGGGTACCGGTCTCGCAAGCACCATGTCCACCGCACCGGTTCGGCCAAGCCGAGTTCTTCCAAAATCAGATGCATGGCGATGGATTTTAGGTCGAGCAAGCCGAGCGCCTGGGCCCGGTAATTATAGCGAACCACTTCTAAGGGAAACTCAGTCAGATCAGGGCTATACGACGAAACGTTTCGTAGGCCATTAAAATGAGCAATGGCTTGTTCCAACGCCGCCACGCCGTTTGAGCCGAAGTAATCAAGAAACGATGCGTCATATGCGTAATAGACGACCGGTAGATTCCACCGATACTCTTCGCCCAAATTCTTTGGAGCGCCGATGTCTGCTACCGAGGGCAAGTTATACCCAATCGCGGGCACTTGATATGCCTCATTAACCGGGCCCAAGAGGCTGAAAGCATACATGTTAGCCCCTACGGCCAGCAGCAGCAGCAGCCCGCAACATGCTTTGGTACGGTGCCACATAAACGATTCAGCGCAGACGAATCACTCGATAAAAAGCTGAATGGGATCCTTCGACCCGGACGCTCTCCGCTGTGCCCCGGGCGAAACGGGGCTCGCCCAGGTTGGTCCAGCCAGTCAGGCCGCCTGCGGATTGCACCTGATAAACCAGCCCTGGTTGCGTATTCCACTCCAGATACCAACCCATCGGGGTGTGGCGCAGATTCACGCGCAGGACACTGTTTGGATTCCGCGGATCTGTTCCGGCCAAAAACTCTTCCCCATTGGTAGCTCCATCACCGTCGGAATCCTCTTGGGGACGCGGCCAAGCCCACAAGTCCGGTCCGAAGTAAGCCGCCATCCATTCGGAAGGAATCCCGCCATACACCCAAGGCCCATAGGTGGTATTGCTGGCGGCGGCCGAGAGTGGCGACCGTTGCCCGTTGGTGAGCACATAGGCTACCCGGAAGCTGTAAGTGGTGCTATGCAAAAGATTGGAAATCGTGACAACATTTCGCGGGGTTACCACCGTGGCTTGGGGCGGTTCGGCTCCGTTCATATAAACTTCATAAGTTTGCACAGGCAGGCCGGCCACCGTTGCCCAGCTTACAGAAAGGGCATTGGAGCTGAGGACACTCACTACAGGAGGATCCAAGGGTTGAAGCGGCAAGGCTGCGGAGGCTAATCGTTGCGCCTGCAGATCAAAGCCATGGGCCACGTCAGTGAAGCTGCTCCAAACCACCAGGAACCGGTTGCTGCCATCGGAGGCGACCACCGGATGGATTTGCTGACTCCGTGTGGTTGTGTTTAGCTGGATCTCTCCGCCCAGCGGCATCCCGCCAAGGTCCAGCACGCGTCCGAAGACTCCCTCGCGCGAACCGTCTTGGGCCAGGCTGGTCCAAACGACCACGACTCGTTCTCCGGCCACCGCTACTCTGGGAGCAAACTGATCTCCATAGGTATGAGTGTTCAGACGGCGGACGGCGCCGCCGTTACCCCGGGCGTCAAACGCGCGCGACCAAATATCCCAACTGTTCTGGCGGACTACGGTGTCTTTTTGGCCCCACACGACGAGAAAGCCGCCTCCGGGCAGGGCTGCGACCTGAGGGTTGGCACACACATTGGTTTCCATGTTTATCAAGATTTCACCCGAAACAGGAGACCCGTCGGCACGGAACAACCGCGCATAAATATCCACGCTGTTCTCGAAGCGCTGCTGTTCACTGACCCACACCACCACGAATCGACCATCCGACAGACCAGCAACGGCTGGAGTCCGCTGGTTATAGGGCGTGGTGAGATTGATTTTGAATTCTGTGCCCAGCGGTTCACCGGTAGGGCTGAATTTGCGGCCAAACACATCCAACATGGGGCGGTTACCCCCTTCTTGATTCCAACTCGTCCAGATGATGACGACACTGTTGTCGTTTAACCGCGCCAAGGTAGGAGTCTGCTTGCCAGAGTTTGTGTGTACATTGACGCGGATTTCGCTGGTGCGCCATAGACCGTTGCTGCCCAAGAAGCGACTCATGACTTGTGCCTGACTTGAAGGTCCACTCAGCCAAGTAAAGACAGCCCCCCCGTCAGACAAGGTAATTACAGCAGGTCGAGTCTGATCTCCTTGCGCTGTTTGATTCACGCGAAACACGCTTAACATGCCGGAAAAGCTGGCGTCCAGACGCCGTGCACTGATACCCTGCCCCTGGCCATCCGTAAATTCATCTTCCCAGACGACATATCCGCCCTGTAGTCCAACGGCCGCCGCGGGCTGGACCTGGTCGCCGGCTAAAGGTTCGGTGAGTGCGTACTCCCCGCCCTGGAAGACGACATCACTCTGGGCCATGATCCAGACCGGCAACACTGTCGTCCCAAGCAGGCCCCAAACCCGGCAACGATGGGTTATCCAAGCAGCCATAGCGAGACTCGTTTCCACCAAGTTTCTTTAACAATCGATCCGTACATTGTCCAACTTTTCTCCCTGACCGGCCGGACCCGATTGGCAACGCCCTGCACAAACCTCGATAAAAAGGTCAGCTTGCTCCGAGATTGGCGTGTCATTGGGCAACCCCTGTAACAAAGATCGGAATCCCCATTGCTGATAAAGTGTGCGCAGCGACTCCGTATTCGGCGGACGCAAGGCCAATTCGGTCGGTTCCAATCCCAACGGAAGGTCGGTACGAAGCCGAATGATTGATTGGTTGCGGCGAATCTGATCGGCCGACTGGCGCAAGGCTTCGCGAATGCGCGCTGGCTCGACTTCTGCCAGGCGATGCATCAAGCCTTCCATGGAGCCAAACCGGTTGAGTAACTTGGCGGCCGTCTTTGGCCCGACGCCGGGCACACCGGGGATGTTGTCAGAAACATCGCCTACCAAGCTCAACCAGTCCACCACCTGTGCGGGTGTTACGCCGGTTTTGGTCCGTACTTGTTGTTCCGTCCAGATTTGGGCGGTTGGGTCGTGCGGTTGAATCAAACCAATGGCGGCCGACACGAGTTGCATGAAATCCTTGTCCGAGCTGGCAATGAGGACTTCCCAACCACGGCCTTGCGCCCAGTGTGCCAGTGTAGCGATCCAATCATCTGCCTCCACGCCGGGCCGGCAACCCGTGGCCACGCCCCGTGCTTGCAACCAGGTCGCGATGGGATTCAACTGGATCCTCAGGCCCTCAGGTATTTCAGGGCGCTGCGCCTTATACTCCGGCAGCACCTCCACCCGTTCGGCATCCAGACCACCGTCCCATAGGACGGCTGCGTGGGTGGGCTCCACATTGTGCAGCAGCTTCTCGAATGCCTTAATGAAGCCGAAAATGGCGTTTGTGGGACGACCGTCCGGACCGCGAAGATCCCGGATGGCATGCCAAGCACGGTAGGCATAGGCATGACCGTCTACCAGCAACAGCCGTGGGTAAGCCACGGGTTTGGTTGTCGACGCTTTCACAGGCCGTTGGGCTCCAAGCCGAGTTAATGTTCGACTGTCACGGCCGCAGGTTGCTTCTTGTCAACGTTCCTCCCTAAGTTTTCCTTTTGGATCACGGCTGTGTAGCCCCCGGCTGCGGCGGAATGGTGGTTTGCGCAAAAGGCATCTCATCATCCGAGTGCAGCGGGTTTCCAGCCGGATCAATGATCCGCGGTGTCACAAAGATCAGCAGATTCTTCTTTTGCTTCTGATCAGATTCACTTCGGAAAAATCGGCCCAAAAGGGGCAGGTCGCCCAAGACCGGCACCTTGTCGCGCACCTTGGCGACATTCTCGCTCAGCAAACCACCGAGGACGACGGTTTGACCGTCCCAAACGATTGCTGTGGTCGTCACTTGACGAACGCGGAAGATCGGCAGCGGCAGTTGAGCAGTCAGAGGCACGCCGATGGCGCCCGCGCCAACTGATTGAACTTGAGGAACGAATTGCCGAGCTGTTTCTGTATCGTAACCGATGAATTCGGTCACAGTTGGAAGGATCGTAAGTTGGATGGTGTAGCCATCGGCTGAAACAACGGGCAGGACGTCCAGCGTGGGACCGAATGGCAATGAGGCGATGTCATAGCCGATTTGAGCACCGACGACGCCCGCGCCTCCGGTGCCTGTCAAGCCTCCGGCACCCCCAGCGGCCGTTTGGCCTGTGCTGAGACCGACGACTACAGACTTGATGTCCACCAAATTTACCTGTGCCTGACGTCCGCTAAGCGTTGTAACTTCCGGTGCTGTCAACAGTTCGACCCCTTTACGTTGTTCCAAAGCTTGAATCGCCATTCTGAATTGCGGATCCGTGAGGATTCCAGTCAGCGTGAACAGGGAAGGCGCGTTCAGTTCGTTTCGCAACCCTGAGGTCAATCGCGCATCGGAAGTGGAGGGCAGAATCAAAGTGTTGATGTCCGTCACGGTTGCCTGGCCCGGCTGGCCGGTCCCCGGTTGGCCTGTACCCGGTTGACCTGCTTGGCCGCCGCCCGTCTGACCGGTCAAACCGCCCGGAATGAAGACACCAGGGAAGGTCCCCGCCGGGTTGGCAGTCGAAGGTGCGCCAGAATAAGAGGGCGCAGTGCCTGCTTGCAGACCAACTCTACCGCCCCCCATCAACCAATTGCCCAAGTACCAATCGAACCCCAGTGCGCGTGCGTCTTCCTGCGAGATGTCGATGAATTTGGTCCGAATGTTGACCTGAGGGGGCGCTTCGTTGAGCACCTGAATGGCAGCTTGGATGATGTCCAGGTCCTCCGGCGTCGCCCGGACGATTAAGCGACCTGCGCGATCATTCCAAAAGACTGCCTTGGGCGGATTCAGATCCACTCCGAGGGTCAGGAAGTATTCGCGTACAGCCGCGCTCACGTCGGCGGTTGAGTTGGTCCGGGTGATAAAGCGCAATCCCCCCCCACCCACGCCCGCGGCACCGCCTCCAGCGCCGCCGCCAAAGCCACCGCCGAATCCGCCGCCAAAGCTGACACCTCCGGCCACATTGACGCGTGGGACGATGGTACCCAGCGTCATGCCGCCGCCACCTCCAAACCCGCCCCCGCCGAATCCACCTCCGAACCCACCGCCGCCGAACGCGCCACCCCCGCCCCCGCCCGTGGAAGTCGCGAAAGCGCCAAACTGGGTTCCTTCCACGGATTCAAGTCCCTGATAGAATGTATTCGGGTCCACTTTGAAAACGCGGGTCTCCAAACGAAGTGGTTCGGGGCCGCGCATGGAGAAGACCACAGCGTATTCCTCGATGGAATATCTAATGGGGCGTTCGGCGACGCGAACGATCGCGTCGAGCACGTCTGCCAACCGGACGTCAGTCAGTGGAGGGACAAGTTTGATGGAGATCTGGCCTACGTCTACCTGCTCGGCCGGTTGGGTGGGAGCTGCCACCGGCAGGCCTGTGGTGGGGTCGATCGCAGTGGGAGCAGCACCAAATCCAGCAGCACCCAGAGCGCCCGCAGTCGAGGCCTGTTCCGGATTGGGGTTGATGATGAAATTAATGCCGCGTTTGTCGGGGTCGCGTCTTTTTGCCTCCTCGTAAAGATGGCGCACGACCTCTTCCAACGGCAGGCCGTCGTATTGGACCTGTTCAAGCCGAATGCGATCCAGCTTACTCATAATGAGCTGGCGTCCACGACCGACGTGCACCAGGTTCGTGCGCGCGTAAGGGTTGGGCACCGGCAATTTCTCGCGCGTTGCTTTGGTTTCCCATGCTTGCTCCACCTCCACCAGAGCGGTTTTGGCCATGGCCTCGCGCTGACGGCCGGCTCGTCGGTAACGGGCATCTTTGACAAGATCAAGGTAATAAGGTGCAGCCCGGTTTTCCGGATCTAGTCGCAGGGCCTCATTCAGCTTGGCTTCCGCTTCTTCCAGTTTTCCCAATTCCCATAACAACACGCCGTCGCGGACGAGTTTAGCGGCTTCCTCCTTTTCTTTCCGCACCTCCGGCACGCGTTGCAGTGTTTCCTCATGCGGTGTGCGCGTATATTGGGCCGCCAAAGCAGCGTCGTTTTCCTGTTTGAGTTTCAACGCTGTTTGATCGTTGGGGTTAACTTTCAGCACGCGGGTGATCTGGACCTCTGCCTCTTTCAAATCCCCTCGCTTACGCGCTTCTCGCGCCAACGTCAATCGCACCCGTGTCAGACCTTGGACGGTCTGCTCCGTTTCCCTAGGGATGCCAGAACCAATCCTTTGGGCAAGGTTCCAAGCATCTTCATAGAGTTTGGCAGCGACGGCGAGGTCACCGCGCGTTTCCGCCGCTGCGGCTTCTTGAATCTTTTGGCGTAAGAGTACGGTGTTGGCCTGACGATAAATGGCTTCTTGCGCAGCAACGCTTGCACTATCGGCGGCCGGTTGTTGCGCAGTCGCCGCAGCCAAGCTTGTGACCAGGATCACAAAACACAACCGGGACTTATGGACGTTGGTCATAACTGGCATCTGGGAATTCGGCCCCCCGACCGACAGTGTTGAGCGACACTCATCCTTCGGTTCGCATCCTGATGGTGGACTTCTTACCCGTCAGGCGGTGGGACACTACCACTTCGTTCTCGGTGATGGCAACGATATTGTAATCCTCGCCAGCCAACGTGATGCGGTCTCCCACGCGCCGGCCGGTAAAGGTGCGTTTTTCGGGCTCGTAACGAAGGTCAGCCAAGTAACCTTCCACGCGTCGGTACGGTTGATCCTTGGACAGGACCACGCGTTCGGTGCTGTCGCTGAGTTCCAAGACCAGGGCGGTGGGGTTCTCGGGCGGACCTTGGACTTCCCGAAGAGTGAACAGGTCTTCCCGCTTCTCATTGAGGCGCGCAAAGACCTGTCGTTTCCGCCGGCCCGTCGGGGGGGACGCCGCCTCACGTTCGATCCCAATGAGATAACCGGAAGGCGTCCCATCCGTCACAGGGCCCACCGAATCAAATGTCAGGATCAGATGCAGAGGCCGAATGGCCGTGACTACGGCAGCTTCCGGGCCTGTTTCAGTCCCCCGAGCCAGTTTGATGAGGTTCCCTCCGGCAGTTCGCTGCCACTGCACGGGATTAAACAGGTTGTGGGGCCGGCCGAAATCCAGGTGCAACGGTGTCTCCAAGCGGTGAAGCACGGATTCCATGGACGCAAGATCGAGTTGCGGCAGCGGTTGAATCGGTCGACGGGTAATCCGGTTTCGCTGTTCTTCGAGCTGGGATCGTGTGTTTGATATTAAGATCGGCACGGCCGCCACCGCCAGAGCGGCGACCGCCAAGACGACGCCCAAAATAATTTTTTCGTAATGTTTCTTGAACCAGTCCATTCAGTTTTGCGTCTGCTCCGAAAGCAGCTTCACCACGTGGAGGAGCATGGTGACCCGCAACGGCTTTTCATCAAGCACAGTCTGCAAGGTTCCTTGTGCACCTGCTCCCTGTGAACCGGTCGTTCCGGGAACAACCGGCATGGCAGCGCCCGGAGGCGTCATACCAGGGGTGGGCACCGGATAAGCAGGGGTCGCTGCACCCGGCTGAGCTGGCGTCAAAGGTCGGTACGGAATGCCGCCTCCACCAGGCCGCCCCAATCCGGGCTCGGCGGGGGCATAGCGTTGGGGACCATAACGCGCGGCCGGGCCTGCTCCGCCTCCAGGCCGAATTCCATAACGCTGGGCATAAACCGTAGCCGGGTCACTGGCAAGCTCGGGCGGTGGTGCGTAACGAGGAAACGCGGCTGGAGGTGTGGGCATCTCTGCTTCCGGCAATCCGCCCGTGGGCGGCAGCCCGTAACGCCGCCGATAATAATCCTCCAGCCCTGGCTCAGGCGCCAACGGACTTGTCAATGTAGCGGGCTCCACATCCACAGCTTTAACCAAGATGCAGTAAGGGGAACTGTGAAACCCGGCCAACACGGCTGCCAGTTCGGGACTGAAACAACGAAAGGTGACTTCGTAAGGTGTCAGGATGGCCAGTTCATTAGTAGCCGAACGCTGCTCCAGATAATCCGACACAGGTCCTTTGTAATCATCGGAAGAGACCCGTTCCCTGCGGAGGTTGTCCAAGCTATTGATTTTGGCCGCAAAGAGGATTTCGCAGATGGCCTTAATCTCCCCGAGCTGGACCGCCAAGCGATCGAGGCTGCCCGGAGCAAATCGCATAAGATTCTTTTGGGCTTCAAATGAGAAACTGTAATCCGGCGGCAACTGAACGCCCACGGATTCGGCAGTGCGACGCAATTGGTCCAACGTTCGCCATAATTGTGGTGTGAAGAGTTCAGCTGTGACCCGGTTGGTCCCGGTGACCTGGGGAATGGGCGGGGGAGCGATGAAATAGCGCGCGGTGCGATTGAGGAAGGCCCGTAACTGTGCCTGTTGATCCCGGGCGGCTTGAATGTTGTTGACTCGTTCGTTTCCCGGGTTGGGGTTGAGGTTGTAAAGACGGTTCAATTCCTCGTATTGCGCCGTGAGCCGTTCGAAAACCTCATTTTTCTGCTGCAAACTGGAATAGAGGTAGAAGATGGCCAGTCCCAGGAGGATCAAGGCGACGGCACTGCTAATAACAAACAACAAATTGCGTTTGACCCAATCCATGGTCTTAGCGGTCCTGGGCAGGCTAAGCTGACCGAACTGGAATTGGTTGCCCGACGTACGATGACAAGTCCAAGAGTGCGATGCGCTTCATGGTGTTAAAAGATGCGCAGGGGTTTGCGAAGTTTCACGTTGATGCCGAAGGTATAGGTGCCTGTCTGTTCATCCGGCTGGATGGTGCCTTCGAACTGGGTGCCCTCTGGATTGACCATCGGGCTCTGTTGGAGTTCGCGCAATACAGCAATGGCCAATTCGGTGTTGGCGGAGGGCGAAACCCGGCTCAGGTCCACTGCACGGCAATACAAGGTGACGGTGGCAATTTCGTTTGTGTTTGTGGTTTGGGCTGTTGAAGTCGTTGCATCGGCCATGCCTGTGGCGGGCATTTCAGGGTTTTCCGGCTCGGCGGTCGCGGGCGGGGCTTCTGGATTAACCGGGGCTGCACTTCCGCCGGGGAATCGGATGCCATAGCGCTTTTCATAAATTGCCCGAATCTCGGGGTCCCAACCGGCTCCGGCGGCGGGCTGGGTCTGCTGCGCGCCTGCATCGGCTTCCACTCCGGGCTCGGCCGTGCCACTGTATCGAGCGCTGAGGTTGGCAGTGAGGAAGCGTTCGACCCAAACGCCGGCGTCTGCGCCCAGGCGATTTTTCGTTGCGTTTTCCACTTCAATCAACACACGACGCAATTCCGTCATGAAGTCGGCCCAGTAATACCGTTGCTCCATCCAGGCGGTCAGTTGAGCAGCCTGGTCCTGGAGGCGGCGCAGCTCTGCGTAAGCTCGTTTGAACTGCTGCTCGCGGATCTGAAGGGGTTGCACATCATGGGACACCGTTTTCAGATCCTCCTCCATGACGCGGGCAAGGCGTGTGAACAAAAAGCCCACCGCAGCCACAACGACCACCAAGCTGTAGGCCGAGGCGAGGAAATAGGGCTTTTTTTGATTAAAACTCTGCCAACGCAGCGTGCTGGGCGGCATTAGATTGAGTTCGACGGGGCACTGGGCCACATTGCGGAGTCCCAACCCGACCAACTCGCCCATGGTATGAGCCACCTTCGCCAGTTCCTCCAAGTTAATCGAAGGATCGATTTCCACCGACCGGAGGGGATTGAAGTACTCCACCGGCAGGTTCAGTTTCTCAGCAAAGAACTGTGCGGTATAGGGCATGATGGAGGCGCCCCCCGAAAGGAACAGCCGCTGCGGGGCTGACCCACCTTGTTGGCCGCGGTAGAATTGGATGGTCTGGTTGACTTGGATGTGTAAGCGGGTCATGAACTGCCGGGAGATCTTCGCAATGGCCGCCTGGTGTGGATTCTCCGGCTCTTCATAGGCCCCCCCCAGACTGACGAAGCCCTCAGCGATCTTGAGTTTCTCCGCCTGTTCCCAGCGGAGCTTGGATTCTTGGGCGAAATCCTGGGTGATCGCATTGGCGCCGAGGTTGATACTGCGGGCGAAGACCTTGCCCTTCTCAAAGAACAACACGTTGCTCGTTTTGGCGCCAATGTCCAGGAGCATGCAGCATTCTTCGACGTCGGCGTAATTGTATCGAAATGCGTTGCAAAGAGCCGCAGGAGCTACGTCTGTCAGGATCAGGTTCAGTCCAGCTGTTTCGGCGATGCGAAAGAGTCCCTCGACGATCTCTGATTTGATGGCCACCAAAAGCACTTCGAGTTCTCCGGCTGCGCTAGTCCCGAGGATTTGGTAGTCCCAAACCACCTCTTGGAGTGGGAAAGGCACGTTTTGCTGGGCCTCGTACTGGATGATCTGGGCAATCTTGCCCGTGTCCACCGGCGGCAACTTGACGAACTTGGAAAAGACATGGAACCCGGGGGCGCAAACATTGAGGTCTTTGGCCTTGATCTGCTTTTCCGCCAAAATTTCCTGCAATGCCTTGAGGCTGACCTGTTCCCGAGTGGATTCCTGCGAACCTTGCAAGCCCAGCGAGCGAAATCCATACTGTTTGAGCCGCAACCCACCCGCCTCACTGGATTCAAATTCCGCCAGCTTGAGGGTACCAGCCCCGAAATCCACCGCCAGGAATGACCGTCCGGTTCGCATTGGGCCCTATTTTCGTCAGCGCTTCACCATAATCCTCGGCGCACGCAGTTGCCAAGCCCTGAAAACAGTCGTGTCCGATTAAGAAAAACCGGCTGCTTCGTCAATCCGAAACATTTTTGAACCTCCGCACAGAAGCGGAACGAATTTCCACGAATCCAACTGGCATCCCTCCATGGTGCCGGTCCAGGAGCGCGCAGAAGGGCTCACACCTCTGATGTGCAGCGTCAAACGAACACTTTTGTCCAACGTCAGCGGTTGACTCACAACCCGGCTGTCATCTTCTTGCCCAGCGCGGGGCACCCGAGTCATAAACTTACCTAAATCTCAAAGCGACGTTCGGGACGGCTGTCTGAGGCCTGCCCTGAGGATTTTCGCAAGTATTGGGCCACTGCTCCTCATTGCCTTGATCCTCCAAGCCCGTAACCAAGGGCAAGTCCGCAACAAGAGTCCGGGATTGACGAGTTGATGCCGGCGTCAAACTCTGATGCCCACCATGGGACGCATGGAGCGCGCATTGATTTCAGTCTGGGACAAAACGGGTCTGATCCCTTTTGCGCAAGTGCTGGCCGAAGCAGGCGTGGAGATTCTCTCCACGGGCGGCACTGCACGCATCCTGAGACAAGCTGGCTTACCGGTGCTTGAACTGAGTCAATACACCGGGTTTCCGGAAATCCTCGATGGACGAGTGAAAACCCTACATCCGAAAGTTCACGGCGGCCTGCTGTTTTTGCGCGAGCGACCGGAGCATCGGGCTACGGCAGTAGCGCACGGAATTCGCCCGATCGATCTTGTGGTTGTCAACCTATATCCGTTCGAACAGACCGTGTCGCGACCGACTGTGACGGAGGAAGAGGCCATCGAGAACATTGACATTGGCGGACCGGCCATGCTGCGCAGCGCGGCCAAAAATCATGCCCACGTGACGGTGGTGGTCGATCCTGCGGATTATCCTGCGGTGGCAGCCCAAATTCGCGAACACGGTCAAACCACGGCTGCGTTGCGGCGTCGATTGGCGCAAAAAGCCTTTGCGCGCACTGCTGCGTACGATGTTGCCATTGCCTCCTGGTTGGCGGGTCGATTGGAGAATGGTTCGCGGGACGTAGATCCTCCGGAACAATTGTTATTGGTCGCACCGCGGGTGCAGCGCTTGCGTTACGGGGAGAATCCGCATCAGCTGGCAGCCTTGTATGGCCGTTTTCACGATTATTTCCTCCAATTACAGGGGCGTGAACTTTCCTACAACAACATTCTGGATCTGACGGCAGCCGCCGCCCTGATGTCAGAATTTGCGACTGATCCACCCACGGTAGCGATTCTTAAGCACACCAACCCTTGTGGCGTGGGTCAGGGCCGTACGTTGCGTGAGGCTTGGGAAAAAGCGCTGGCGACGGACCGCCAGTCGCCCTTCGGCGGGATCATCGCGGTCAACCGACCTTTAGATGCCGAATGCGCGAGCGCGATTGCAGAGATCTTCAGCGAGGTGATCGTCGCGCCCCGCTTTGAGCGGGAAGCGCTGGCGATTCTCCAGCGCAAGAAAAACCTCCGTTTGTTGCAACAACGCAAAGAGCCCCCTGCGCCACCGGAATGGGAGACCCGCAGTGTGGGGTTCGAGTCCTGGCTGCATCAGTTGCGCGATCGGATCCCCACCCCGCCTGATAACGCGCGCGTTGTTACCCGTCGTCAACCCACGGAGACCGAATGGCGAGCCATGCGGTTCGGGTGGCGTGTCGTGAAGCATGTCAAGTCCAACGCCATCGTGTTTGCCGCTTCCGACCGCACGCTGGGCATCGGGGCCGGTCAGATGAGCCGGGTAGATGCGAGTCGCGTCGCCATCTGGAAGGCGCAGGAAGCGGGCCTTTCCCTAGCTGGCAGTGTGGTTTGCAGCGATGCGTTTTTCCCCTTTGCCGACGGGCTGATCGCAGCCGCCGAGGCTGGCGCCACGGCGGCCATTCAACCCGGAGGGTCGGTTCGGGACGAAGAGGTCATCGCTGCGGCCGATGCACGTGGGATGGCCATGGTGTTCACGGCGGTGCGGCATTTCCGTCATTAAACGTAACAGCACGCAGGGCAAAGGACTCAAGCGCGGGCCAAAGGAGGATCGCTTGCAGCACTAGAGTGAGGCCGATCAGGAGCCAGGTTTGTGCAGCACACAGGTTTCGTCGCTGAGGACGCAGCGGTGTCAGGACGAAACGGAATGTCAGTCCGCCCAAGGTGAGACAATCGCCGGCGCGCAAAATCGTCTCTTGGACGAGTCGATCCTGCACCCAAAGCCGTGCGTTGGGACCTAAAACCCGGACCCGAACACCCGCTTCAGCATCCAGTTCAAAACGGACGTGCCGGTCCCAAACCCCTGGTCCGTCCACAACCAAATCATTATCCGGTGAACGTCCCACCGTAGCCGGAAGCCGAGTCAGGATGAATCGACGGCCGCGTACCGGATCACTCAGGCCGACGAGCTCGATCATCACCAAAACCGTCGAGGCACATGAATCCGGTCGCCCGGCATCACTTTCGGATCCAGCTCAGGTCGCTCAATAGCCCGACGACAATCGACGGTTGCCGTGGAGCCGTCCGACCGGACCAGCAACACGCGCGTTTTCCGTGCGAAATCCGTAAAATCTCCGGCGGATTGAATGGCCTGAGTCACCGTCAGTTCGCCCAACCATGGATACCGTCCCGGCGATCTGACTTCACCCCCGACGTAATAAAACCGTTCCAGAGACTTCACCGTGACCGTCAGCCGGGTGTAGTAACGCGAATAACGTTCCTGAATCTCCCGCTGCAACTCTCCAGGGCTTTTGCCCGCTGCGAGGATGGATCCGATCATGGGCAACGTGATGGTGCCATCCTCCTTGATGCGTTCTTCATGAGGGGGCGGCGGCGCTTCGACGCCTGAAAACGTGACCGTGACGGTGTCTCCCACGCGAAACCGTTCCACCGCTGCAACGAGGTCTGAACGATTCGTAGCGTGAATTCCCACTGCGGGCGCAGGTGGAGTGCCGACGGTAGTTGCCTCCGGGAAGGCGGCCCAACTGGGATCCGCCGTTCTGCAACCAAGCAACAAACCAGCCATGAGGCCACAACCACCCACCAAGGCAGGCCATCTCCCCAAATGGTGCCATGCAGTACTCATCGAGAACTCAATCCCTCCCCTTGCAATGATCGAATCGTGCCCGTGGTTCAGTACTTCGGTTTAATCTCGACTCGCGCCGTTTCTGCGGACACCGATCCACCGGTTTTTCCTTTGACGGTGTCGGATCGCTCGGACTCGTCACTGCGGTAGTAATAGTCGTGATAATAGCCGCTGTAGTAGTAATAACTCTCGTCCTGAGAAAGATTGATGTTGTTGAGCACGATACCCACAAGGTTGCCGCCGACTTTTTCAATCATTTGTTTTGCGCGGATATTCATCGGTTGCGGGTATCGGCGGTATTGAATCACCTGAATAGCCATGTCCACTTCACTGGCAAGGATGGAAGCATCGCTGACGCCCATGATCGGAGGGGAATCGAAGAACACGAAGTCGTACCGCTGCTTGAGTTCCTGAATGAGTTCGCGCATGGCGGTGGAGCCCAGGATACCCAGGGAACTGCTTGGCAACTTGCCGCTGGGCAGGAAGTCCAAGGTGGGCAGTTTGGTGGTTTGGATAACCTCCTCCAACTTGTTTTGCCGGAGCAGGTAGTTGGTCAGACCGATCGCGTTGCTGACCTTGAGACGCTTGTGCATGGCCGGCCGACGCAAGTCAGAGTCCACAATTAACACGCGTTGATTGCTCTGAGCAAAAACCGTGGCCAGGTTTAGCACGGTGGTGGTTTTGCCCTCGCCCGCGCCGGCACTGACGACCACCAGTGTGTTCAGACGTTCGTCCTTGCGCGAGAAGAGCAAGTTGGTGCGCAAGACGCGGTAGGCCTCGGCGTGCGGGCTCTCGGCACCTTCATCCAACAGCAAGCCGACATTTTGCGGAATAACGCCCAACACCGGAGCGCCCAAGGCTCGCTCCACGTCGTCAATGGTCTTCACGCTCGTGTCGAGATATTCAATGAAGAAAGCGAGCCCCACGCCAACTACCAGGCCGATGATAATCCCCAAAGTGATGTTCAATGTTTTGTTGGGCTGAACCGGCCTCAAACCGGGTTTGGCCTGCTCCACGATGGTGACCATCGCCGTCTTGGGCAAATCCACGTCAATTTTTTCGGCCTTCAACTTGTTTTCCAACAAACGCTGAAAGGCGATGAGATTTTCCAATTCACGTTTTTTCTCGAAGTAAGGCCTGCTTTTTTCCACCTTTTCGATGTCTTTCCGGCGAGCCTCTTCGAATTCCGCCACCATGGAGTCCAGACGCTCTTTCAAGGAGGCCACGCGAACCTCAAGGCCCATCAGAATGCCGTCGACCCTGCTTTTGATCTTGTTATTGAGCTCTTCAATCTGACGCCGCACGGTCACAACCGAGGGATGCTCATCGGCATAATCACGCCGGAGCTGAATCAGGGTCTGTTCGGCAAGGTTGAGACTTTGCAGGAGCTCCGTCAGTTGGGGGTCATCCCGCATGGCCGAGGAAAGAATTTGGGGCAACTGATTGCGCGGGACGGATTTGAGCTGCGCCAACAGCTTGGCTTCAGCTTCATACTGGGCCTTGGCTTCGATGCGCATAGCCTCAAGCCGTCGAACGGTTTCGGCCTCCAGGAGCAGGCTGGGCCCTGTGCCGGCCGCGTCCGCGTCAGATATTTCAAGTTCACGTCGGAGTCGATCCAGTTCCCGCTGTGTTTCTTCAATTCGGCGTTGATGTTCCTCCAAGCGTTCCACCAATACGGCGATGCCCCCCATACTGAGCGTCTTCCGTTGCTCAACGCGATAGCGCTCATAGCTTTGGGCGATGGCGTTGGCGATATCGGCGGCCTCCTGGGGATCCTCGCTGATGACACGGATTTCGATGATGCTGGTATTTCGCCGCGGGCGGAGGTCCATGCGGTTGCGCAGCAGCATCAGCGCCTCTTGCATCTTCAGTGGTTCTCCGCCGGCGAATTTTTCACCCCATTTTACCATGAGGTTGAGGTCGTTAACCACGTTGGTGAGGATGACCTCGGCGTTGATCACTTGAAACTCGGTTTCAATGAAGTAAGGGTCATAACCCGGGTTGTACATCGGGTCAGTCAACCCCCGAATGTCCGTAATGTCCCGTTCCACCTTAATGAGTGCCACGCTTGCGTAGCGCTGGGGCATCATGTACGTGGCCGCGAAAGCGGTGAGTACGACGAGGAAAAACACCGCCAAGATCACCGTCTTGCGGATCCGAATGATCCGCCAATAGTCCAAGAAGTGAAGCTTGGTTTCGGGAGGAGGAGTGGCGATTTTGTTGGCTTCCATACAAAAAAGCAGGGGGCTAGAACCTAATTTGATCCAGCCCCCTACGGCTCACACTCAGGTCAATAAGTGGCAGTGATTCCGATGTACACCCGGTTTCGATCGTAGGACCGCCCGGGGATATCCGAATTTAGCCGATCGAAATTGTAGCCGGCTTCGCAAGAAAGGAAACGATTCACCTGGTAGGTTAAATTGACGCCCGCGGAGAAGAACTGATCTCCCTGATCGCCGTAGAGCCCGCCGTCGAATGTCGAGTCCTGGTATCGCACGTTGGCTAGAGCTACGAGCTTAGGCGTGATTTGGTGACTGATCAATCCGTACACAGTGCTGCTTTCCTGCGATCCGGTAATCCGGGTGCCCAAGGGCGCAATGACATCGGTTGCGTAGAACGAGTGAACAAAACCGATTTGAACGTTTCCTCCGCGTGCATAGGCGTAATTGGCGCTGACGTCCACGTAGGGGATCCAATTATCTTCGTTCACGCGGTCGTTGTCGTAGTCAATGTGAGTGGCGCCGAGTTTCAACGATGCACTGGCGTTCCGCAGAAAGGCGTGATTGACACCCGCATACAGATAATGGGAGATGTTATCCCTGTCTTCTGACATCACCCGAATGGGACCCGCCCAAGCGATCTGTTCGTCTCCTGTGTAATGAGTGATGCCGAGGTTGTAACCCACCAAGGCGGTGGTTTCCGGCAGAGCCTGCCAGCGCAAGTTGCCGACGATCATGTGTTCCACGCGGTCCAAAAGCCCTGACAAGCTGGGTCTGGCCGGTGTGCCGTTGTCCATGTCGTAATTCCAGAAGACGTTGTTGTAACCCAACTGGACTCCCAACTGTCGCGTCAGTTGGGCACCCGTCAAAAGCCGTGCTTGGTTTCGAATGTTGTCACCCTCGGTGCGGTACGGTACGCCGTTGTCCAACAGCTCCGGTTCTTGTGCCACGACGAAAGAATCGGTCAACTCGATGCTGTAGCGCTCGCTGAACGCGTGCGTCAGTCTCAAGTCCACTTGATGACTGTGATCCCATGCGTCCTTGCTGCGATCTTCGAAATATTTTCCAGAATACAAGTAACGCAAGCCTAAGTAAGTCTGCTCCAAAGGCAGATTAAACTGGACGGACGGAGCGACATTGAATCCAAAGCTATCGCGCTCCCGTCGGTTGCTGTAGCCGTATGCGTAGTTGTCGTCGTAAAAACCTCGCAATGTGGCTGAGACGCTCCAAGTCTTGCTTGCTTCCGGTCCTACGAGCCCGGGCGAGTAGGCTGAAACGCCGGAAATTCCCATCGTCACCATGCCGACAGATGCCACGATCCTTTTCATAAGCCTTGACCTCTGGTTTTCGTAGTGCACGCCCCGGCGTCACGTCTCCAAGCCACCGAAGCCGCTTTTTCTTGTACCATGCTTGCTGGGTTCGTCAACAAATCTTGCCCTCAATTAAAGCGGACAGACAGATTGCTGCAAGCGAAATATTTGCGCCTCAAAGAATTCTCGCCCGCGAAAGCAGAGTTGAACCGCCTCCAATTTGAAACAGATCTTCATGGGAACATCTATGCGTCGGATTTAAACGCGCTGGCATGACGGCATGATCGGCCTCTGCAGCGACTACTCAAAGGTTCGGCTGAAAAAAGGCCGATCTCTTAAAGCCAGTTCTGGGGCTCGTGAGCAAAGGTCAGAGGGTCGGAGTGCGGCCCAAGTGTCAACGAATGCGTGGAGCAGGCGAGCGGGCGTCCGCGCGCCTTTAACGTCCCGGCAAACGGAGTTTTTGACCGATTCGGAGGCGATGGGGATCAATGCCCGGGTTGGCTTCCATAAGGGCCTGGACGGTTGTGCGGTAGCGCCGCGCGATCCGACTTAGCGTCTCACCGGGCTGAACCTCATGGGTTCGAAAGGTGGTTTGGGATGGTGCCGATGCGGGCTCGAGCCGAGGTGAGGTAAAAGAGAGTCCTCCGGCTGGCGGTGCAGCCTGAGTTGGGACGGCAAAACTGAATCCCATGTCAGAACTCGACTGGTTGAGCGGTCCTGAGGAGGTGGTGCGGGAGGAAGCGACGGCATTGGAAAGCGCCCGGGTCAAATCGCCGGCGTAATTCTGCCAGCGCGCAAGCTCTGATTTGAGTCGGCGATTTTCCTCGGCCAGTTGCTCAAATTCCCTTTGCAAGCTCGGACTGATGGGCAGGGGCAGAACCGAACGCGCCAATTCTTGTTTGCAAGCTAGGATTCGTTGGCGAACGATGTCCGCGTTATCTGCGCGCGGCCGGAGCTGCAGGTATTTTTGGTAATGGTAAACAGCCGCCGCTGGATCCGGCACTTTAACGTCGTAAAGCCAGCCCAATTCGAAATGAGCGGAGGCCGAACGCGGGTTCACTTCCAGGGCTCGCTGAAAAGCTTCAATGGCACCCGTATAGTCCATGCTGTTGACGCGAGCTTTACCGACGCGATAGTGCGGTTCCTTTTGTTCCTCCAATGGCCCTCCCGGCCCAGGAGTACAACCACTCAGCCCTATCAGCATCCACCCGGTCGCTAACAATGCCGGCGTTATCCATTCGCAATGACGCATTAGAGGCAAACTATGCACGGGCTGCTGCGCAGGCAATGTTCCCCTGACGAGTCCCGTTCCCCCAGCTTTATCCATCCGGCTTTTAAGGGCGATGGTGTCCCTAAGCTCGATGTGGTCGTTTTAAAAGGCGCTCGATGCTCAACTGGCTTGTGCACACTTGTGGATGGGGTTGCCTCACAATCGACGCACTGGCAAAGCCAGACTCAGTCTTCGCTGGGGTATGATGAATGCTGAGGAATTCTGCGCATGTGGTCGGGAAGTCGGAGCTCGGACACTTTAACCCTTGGGACTGAGTTCTCACCCAGGCGAGCGCCCTGAAGTTGCGTCTCAATGCTGGAGACGCGTGGTTTTGTCCGGCGACCTTACGGAGCGGGCTTTGGGGGTTGTTGACTTTTGAGCCCGAGAGTCCTGCGGCTGTGGAGCCAATTCTGGTCATTGTCCGCACGCATCAGCTCGGGCAGATTCGAAGAGCAGGTTCTGTAGGATGTTAGGCTGGTTCAAAAGAAGGAGGTGGAAGCACTCACCGCAAGCTGGGCGGTCTAAAGCGGTGTGGGGGGTGCTGCTCAGCGTGAGTGTTTGGGTGGCAACGCCGGTTTCTGCTCAGCGCCAGATGGAGCGCCTCGGCCGGGGTTTGATTGCCTTGCGCAGTAGCAGCACGCAAGTGTGGATCGGCTGGCGGTTTTTAGGACAGGATCCGGTGGACCTTGCCTTCAATTTGTATCGGGTGACAGCCGGCAACACCAATCGGTTGAACGTTACCCCGCTTCGTCAAACTACGGATTTTGCGGACACCCCCCCCACGTTTGGAGTTCCTCATTTGTACTTTATTCGTCCGGTTTGGCAGGGCGTGGAAGTGGAGGACCGCTGGGCGCATCCGCAGGGTCGTTCGGCTTGGTTGCTCCCGGCCAACCCCAGGGTGCCAACGGATTTTCAAGGCCGGGTAGCGCCATATTTAGAAATTCCTCTGCGTGTGCCTGCGGGAGGCACCAGTCCGGACGGCGTCAACTACACTTACTCGCCCAATGACTGCAGCCCGGGAGATTTGGACGGGGACGGCGAGTACGAAATTGTCCTCAAATGGGATCCATCCAACAGCAAAGACAATGCCCAGTCTGGTTACACGGGCAATGTCTTTTTGGATGCTTACCAGCTCGACGGCACGCACCTGTGGCGTATTGATTTGGGTCGGAACATTCGGGCAGGTGCCCACTATACGCAGTTTTTGGTGTACGATCTGGATGGCGACGGACGCGCTGAGGTAGTGTGCAAGACCGCTCCAGGGACGGTTGATGGCCAGGGGCGTTGGGTCCTGATGCCTGGAGACAATCCGATGGCCGATTACCGGAACAGCTCCGGTTACATCCTCAGTGGTCCGGAATATCTGACCGTCTTCGATGGTCTCACTGGGGCTGCGTTATGGACAACGAATTATTTGCCGCCGCGCGGTTCGGTCAGCGCATGGGGTGACAGTTACGGCAACCGTGTGGATCGATTTTTAGCATGCGTCGCGTATTTGGATGGCGTGCGTCCCAGTGTCGTGATGTGCCGAGGTTATTACACTCGCACGGTTCTGGTGGCCTGGGACTGGCGTGAGGGGAGGTTGATCCACCGATGGACCTTTGACAGCAATGCTGGATGGGGCGCGTACGCCGGGCAAGGGAACCACAATCTCAGCGTGGCAGACGTGGATGGTGATGGCCGGGACGAAATTATTTACGGAGCGTGCGTGATTGATCACGACGGCCGCGGCCTTTACAGCACGGGCTGGGGACATGGCGATGCGATGCATGTATCGGACATGGACCCAGATCGGCCAGGCCTGGAAGTTTGGCAGGTGCATGAGTCGCCCTCGGCTGTGGGCGGTGGCTCTTTGCGCGAAGCGCGTACGGGGCAACTCCTTTGGGGCATCGAAGGCCCGGGCGACACGGGCCGGGGGTTGGCCGCTCCGATTGACGGTCGGTTCCGGGGCTATCAGTTTTGGTCTTCTGTGTCCCCCGGAGTGTTGAATTTAGCCGGGCAGTCCATCTCCACGAGTCGGCCTTCCATCAACTTTGCCGTCTGGTGGGATGAGGATGTTTTACGGGAATTACATGACAGCGCGGGCAGTGGTGGCACAGCTGCCAAGCTGGACAAATGGACGGGCAACGGCGTGCAACGCATTCTCAGCCCATACTCTGTGGATGGGGGGGCCTTAAACATCAATGGCACGAAGGCGAACCCCTGCCTGAGTGGGGATCTGTTGGGGGACTGGCGCGAGGAGATGCTGTTGCGCAGTGCAGACGATAAACGGCTTATGCTGTTTGTCTCCGTGACGCCCGCCACCAATCGCTTTCGGACCTTTCTTCACGATCCCCAGTATCGGCTGGCCCTGGCCTGGCAAAATGTCGCCTATAACCAACCGCCTCATCCAAGCTTTTACGTGGGTGTGGGTATGGACGAGCCGCCGGTTTACCCGGTTAGTCCCGCCGAACTGGTCTGGACAGGCGGAGGCGGGAACGTATGGGATTTTGCCAATGTGGCATGGGCGATCAATTCGGTATGGACTCAAAGGATGGGGGCTGTGTATCGCGATGGACGAGCCGTGTTGTTTGACTTGCGGGGAGCTTCTGCAGGGCGTGTTCAGTTGGCGGACGAACTCCGGCCTGCGGCTGTCACGGTGTATGCGCCGGTGGACTATGAGTTTTGGGGCGGTTCCTTGGCAGGTCCCATGGGGCTCGTGAAGGCCGGCACGGGCAGCTTAACTTTGAACAACACGAACAGCTTCACCGGCCCCACCGAGGTCAGTGAGGGAACCCTCTGGGTTAACGGCGCGATCACGGCCAGTCCAGTGCGTGTGCGGCCCGGGCCGTGGCTCAGCAGTCGGCTCGGGGGAACGGGTCTGCTGGGCGCCGGCGCCAGCGTGGGACAAGCCTGTATCATCGATCCTGGAGCTGCGCCCGGCCAAACCGGCACGTTGACCATTTCGAACGAGCTGGTTCTACAAAATGCGCGATTGCAATTTGATCTTTCGGCGCAAGCACCCGGTATTGAAGGAGCCCATGACCGCATCCGTGTGGCCGGGGCCGTCACCCTGGTGGGGACGAACCGGGTCACGATTCGACTTACTGAGGGTCGATTGGCAGCCGGTTCGCATCCCCTGATTGAGTTTCTTGGTCCTCTCACCGGTGGCCTGGCTCAACTGGAGCTTGTGGACCCACCTTTGGCGGGCCTGACTCTGGGGCTGACATCCGGCAGCGTGGTGCTGGTCGTGCCCGGGCCGTTTGCGGAGGGAGGCCGAGCGCTGGTGTGGCGTGGCTCTGGCACAGTTTGGGATACCGGCACTAGCGCTCATTGGCTTTTTGAAGGGCAACCCACCGTATTCCTCAATGGTGACCGAGTGTACTTTGATGACACTGGCGCAGCGGCTCCCGAGGTCAATCTGCTTGGCGATGTCAGACCCGCATTAGTCAGCGTGAATGCTTCTGCAAACTACCGTTTTAGCGGCGCCGGATCGATTATGGGTACTAATCGACTGATCAAGGCTGGCACAGGCACGCTCACTTTGAGCACCACCAACAGGTTCAGCGGCGGCATCCTTCTGAGCAATGGCGTTCTGGCGTTGAGCGGCTCCACGGTCGGGAGTTTTACTGCCAATCAGTTCGCTCCCGGCACGGGCCCCATCACCTTTTACGGCGGCACGCTTCAGCTACACGGGTACAACTTGGGCGACAATACGAGCAGTTATGGTTCCTTTACCAACACGTTGATCGTGCCAGCCGGTCAAACTGGTGTGATTCGGACCGGCCCACGACAAACGCTGGGCAGCCGAGTGTTGGGTAGCGGCACACTGGAACTGTTCGTGGATTACGTGCGAGGAGAAGTTTCAGGCGATTGGACTGCCTTCACCGGCGTACTGCGGGTGCGGGCTACGCCTGGGACGCCAGCCGTTTCCAGCGTGGATGATTTTCGCGTCAATCACGCAGCCGGATTCCCCTCCGCCAAGGTTCAGTTGGGCGCCCAAGTGGCGATGTACAGTCGGGCCGGTGCAGGCAGCGTCATTCCAATTGGTGAACTGTCAGCGGAAGAGGGGGCCTTTTTGTTGGCCGGAGGCGGTTCCGGCTTGGGTGCCCAACATCCGGTGACTTGGCGTGTGGGCGCTCTCAACACTTCGGCGACCAATGCAGCTCTCATTCGGGGCAGCACCTCATTGACCAAGGAAGGCACGGGCACTTGGACGCTCACCGCTTCGAATGACTACTCGGGTTCCACAGTCGTCAGCGAAGGGCGACTTGTGATCTTGGGGAATCAACGCGCCGCTACCGGAATGGTCGCTGTGGCAGTGGGGGCATCTTTGGGAGGCTGGGGAGTCATCGGCGGGCTGACACGGATCAGTGGCACGTTGGCTCCGGGGGGTGTTCGACCGGTCACGCTGACGTTTGCCCGGGATTTGATTTTGGAACCGACGGCCACCACGGCGCTCAAGCTGGCAGTTCCGGACCACGATCGGCTAGTAGTCGAGGGAACCTGTGTTTTGGGGGGTCGGCTCCACTTAATTTCCACCCTACCTGAACCGTTGTTGGCCGGCCACTCCTTTCGCTTGATCCAAGCGGCGCGGCTTCAGGGTAATTTCCGCGAGTTTCAGTTGCCGGTGGTAGACGAGGGGCTATCCTGGCGCACGGATCGGCTTGCCGTGGACGGCACTTTGTGGGTGGTGCGAACTACGCCCCCGCAATTCACCGTCATCCGGATCGAGGAGGATCAAATAAAACTCCGCGCAGAGAACGGCACACCGAACTGGCCAGTGCGCCTGCGGCGCACGGCAGACCTCACCTTACCGGTTTCTGCATGGGAAATCGTTGCGGAGAATGTTTTTGATTCACGCGGCCACGCTGAGTTCACTGTACCCATGAATGTGGCCTCCGTGGCTGCCTTTTACCGAATCGAAGTACCTTGAAACTAGTGCCATGCTCGACTGGCTCCTTGACCCTGATCCGCCATGCAGGTCCAGCCTAAATGACTCCGATCATACGCCAGGCGTGCTTGGCCGCGAACAGACCGATTTGTTTGCTGCCCTCCTTTTGCATAGTCGGTCAGGACGGATCGGGTGTGGGCCACCTTGGATGCTGTTATGGGTTGTATTAGTCTGGCTAGGTAAGGCCTTGTCGCCAGCCTCCCCCAATTTTTGGAGCTGGGCTGAGCGCCCGCCCATGGGCTGGAACAGTTGGGATTCTTTCGGCACCACGGTAACTGAGGAACAGACGCGTGCTCAGGCAGATGTGATGGCCCGTCATTTACAGCCATACGGTTGGGAGTACATAGTCGTGGACATCCAATGGTATGAACCCCACGCCCGTGGATATGGTTACCGCGCAGGGGCGGAGTTGAGCATGGATGAGTGGGGTCGGCTCTGGCCCGCCACCAACCGCTTTCCTTCGGCAGCTCACGGAGCAGGATTCAAGCCCCTGGCGGACTATGTGCACAGCCGGGGTCTAAAGTTCGGGCTGCACCTTATGCGAGGCATCCCGCGAGAGGCCGTCCATCGGAACACTCCCGTCCTTGGGACCACATGGCATGCTCGTGACATCGCCGATTCCAACAACATTTGCCCGTGGAATCCCGATATGTACGGTGTGGACTCGCGCCATCCAGGCGCCCAGGCGTGGTACGATTCCGTGTTCCGCTTACTGGCCAGTTGGGGCGTGGACTACGTGAAGGTGGATGACATCAGTCGGCTTAATCATGATCATGAAGGAGAGATCGCATGCATTCGACGGGCAATAGACCGGTGCGGTCGCCCGATGGTCTTAAGTCTTTCGCCCGGTGAAACGCCGCTGACGGCAGGGGATCACGTTGTTCGCCACGCCAATCTGTGGCGGATCAGTGACGATTTTTGGGACAACTGGGCGGCTTTGTGGGAACAGTTTGAACGACTGCATCAATGGACGCCCTTTGGTGGTCCCGGACACTGGCCGGATGCGGACATGCTGCCTTTGGGCGTTTTGGAGTTTGGTAGACGCACCACGCGCTTTACGCAGGATGAACAGATCACCCTGATGACCCTTTGGTGCGTGGCGCGGTCGCCCCTGATGTTTGGGGGCGATCTAACCCGGTTGGACGCGTGGACTTTGTCTTTGCTCACCAATCGGGAGGTGTTGCGCATCCATCAACGCAGTATGGGTAATCGCCAACTGTTCCGAAACGGCGATTTGATCGCTTGGACGGCCCGGGATCCGGACTCGAAGGATCACTATGTAGCTTTGTTCCATGCGCCCGCACCGCGCCAGGTACGTGCGGCCGAAGCGCTCTGGCAAAGTCCCGTCGTGCATCGGGGAACTCCGGGCCAAGGCGTGTCTGTGGACGTGCCTTTGCACGGTGCGCGAGAACTGTATCTGGTCGTCACGGACGCTGGAGACGATATCCACGGCGACCATGCCAACTGGGTAGAACCGCGCGTAATTATGGACTCCGGAGAAGTCTCGTTGATTCAAATCGGCTGGCGCTCGGCGCAGGCCGGTTGGGGCCAGGTAGCGGTCGGCCGAGATGCTGGAGGCGGCCCAATGCGTGTAACCGGCCGGGACCTTACCAATGGCATTGGCACCCATGCATTTTCGGTTATCGCCTTTGACCTGCCACCTGGCGCAAAGCGCTTCCGAGCATTCGCTGCCCTGGATGATGAAGGCGTCCGCCTCGCCCGCGGAGCAACGGTTCAATTTCTGCTCTTCACCAATGAGCCCTTAGCCTTGCCTCCGCCTCGAACGGTTTCGGTGAACTTCGCCGAGCTGGGTCTATCCGGGCTGGTGCAGGTGCGTGACCTTTGGACGCGGCGCAACCTGGGATATTCCACCAACGCATTCCAGGTCGAACTGCGTGCGCACGCGGCCGGCTTGTTCCGACTAACACCCATGGGTGCACCTGGCAACGTGCCACAAACGGGTGCCGCTCAATTGCGGAGCGGTCGAATGCCCCCCCTTAACTTGCGCGCTGCCTCTTCCATCCATGCGCAATCCTTGGATCGCGGTTTGGTAGCGTTCTTACTCACCAACGGCCATACTTACGTGAGCTGGCGACTCCTCCTCAGTGATCCCCCAGGAGTCCGTTTCTGGGTGGAACGCAGTTCCAACGGCCGCACGGGTTGGGAACGAATGCACATCCAACCGTTGGACGATCGTTGCAACTGGGTGGACACCACGGCCAAGAACCGCGTGTGGTTTTACCGGGTGCGCGCCATTGATCCCGATGGTGCTGCGAAGGTTTCCCAAGCGGTGCCCGCCGTTCGTACGGAAGGCTCCACCGCCTATCTGCGGATTCCTTTGCAAGGACCGTATCGCTTTGACAAGGTTGGGATTGCTGATCTTGACGGCGATGGCAGGTTGGATTTCGTCATTAAGCAACCTCACCAGGTCAGTGATCCCGGAGTGTGGCGTCCAAGCATGGATACTTTCAAGCTGGAGGCCTATCGCAGCGACGGTACCTTCCTATGGGGCCGGGATCTGGGTTGGAATATCGAGCAAGGCGTCTGGTGGTCACCCATGATTGTGTATGATCTCGACGGTGATGGTCGGGCTGAGGTGGCAATAAAAACTGCACCTACCGATCTGGACTATCGGGATGCCACCGGACGGGTCAGCCAAGGGCCCGAATGGTGTTCCATCCTGGATGGGCTGACCGGACGCGAGCGATCTCGGGTGGATTGGCCCGCCCGCGGTCGGGTTGAAGATTGGGGGGATGCGAACAACAATCGGGCCTCACGTCATCTCATGGGTGTGGCGTATTTAGACGGACGCCGGCCCGCTCTGCTATTGCTGCGTGGCACCTATACCAAAATGGTCGTCCACGCCTATCGGTTCGAACAAGGCCGACTGGTCCCGCTTTGGCAGTGGTGCGGCGACGAAGAAGCACCCCCCGTTCGCGGGCAGGGAATGCACGGCGTGCACGCTGTTGATCTAGACGGAGACGGGTGCGACGAGATTGTTTTAGGTGCAGCTGTTCTACGGCCCACCGGACAAATCCTCTGGAACCTCGGCATGGGGCATCCGGATGCCGTATATGTGTCCGACGTGCTGCCCCATCGCCATGGATTGGAAATCCTCTACGGCTTCGAAACCCGTCAGACCCGCAACGGAATTTGTCTAGTGGACGGCCGCACTGGCCGCTTAATTTGGGGATGCGATCATCCCACCGATCACGTCCACAGCCAAGGAATGTTCGGCGATTTCGATCCGAACAATCCAGGTCCCGAATTCTATACGGGCGAAAAATTCAAGCCGGATCGCTGGACCTACAGTGTGCGCGACGGTCGTCTCCTGAGCCGAGAGGACATCGGTAGTTTGTCCCCCTACGCCATCTGGTGGGCCGACGGTTGGACCCGGTGGGTGGCTGTGCAAGGAGGCATTGGTCCCTATGGCCATACACCGCAGGATCGTTACGAGGGTCATGTTGTTGCAGTAGGCGATCTTGTAGGGGATTGGCGCGAAGAGCTCCTGACCTGTGTGCCGGGCGAATTGCGCATTTACGTCAGCACGATTCCTTCCTCCACGAGGCGCGTTTGCTGGTTGGAAGATCGGGCTTACCGGACCGGCCTGGCGCATGCAGCCATGGGTTATCTGTTTCCCCCGCAAGCTACCGGCTCATGGATCCCTCGGTTCCGGCCCTGACCCTCGGGGAAGCTGCCACCAGGGCGGCTTTTCATTTCGTGCGAACCAAGAGCGCAACCATTGCTGACGATCAGTGGGCGGTGTGAGCGGCTCAGTTTGAACGCGGTCCTCTCCATGTTCGACACTCCAACCATGCCATTCGCGGAATGCATGGTACGTCCAATCCCAACCCCACGCTTCAAACAACTCCACCAAATCCCGCAAGTAGCGACGAGCACTGCCGTCGGGCGCCCAACGAATCGCACTAAACTCCCCCACGTAAATGTGCACTCGGTACCGTTGCTGAAACTCCCGAACTGGGCGCAACGTTTCAGCCAGCCGTGTTGAATCCCACCATTCCCCATTGATCACCCCTGGATACCGGACGGGTGGGTCGTTGTCATACACACCCTGATGAGTAAACCGATGCGGCTCGTACATGTGCACACTATAGACAACGTTGCTCAGCGGCAACGGCACCCAATCCACAAACTCTGCAGGTCCACCCCATTGGGCTGGTTCCACAATGAGGGTCCGATCCGGATCCACCGCTTGGATCGCCCGCGCCACTCGCTCCGCCAAGGCTGGCCAATCGTCACAGCCTTCCTCCACGAACTCTTCGACCGGTTCATTGACAAGATCAAAACCCCAAATGACCTTCGAACCGCGATAGCGCTGCGCGATCTGTTGCCACGCTGAAATCAGCTTCGCCTGAGCCTGCGGATCCGAGAACAATCGGTCGTTGGAAGCGACGTAATGTCCCGCAATCGCTCGGCCCCCTGGCGGCGAATGCAGATCGACCACCACGTACAGACCATACCGTTCACACCAGGGCAGAGCAGCGTCGAGCTTCCGCAAAGCCTGCTCCAACCAGCTCTCATAAGACTCTAAAGGTGGGCGGTGGCCGGGGGCAGCCTGTTGCACCAACTGCCAACGCACCAGATTGGCTCCCCATTCCTGGCCCAGCACTCGCAGTCCCTCCGGATCAAGATCCGGACTTACCATCGCACCCCGGAGCCTTGCCAGCGGATGACCTCGAAACGGTCTGTCCGACCGATTTGTAGGGGCCAACCGTGGCTCGGCTGCAACCACAAGACGCACATCGTCAAACCACACCCGCCCCGTAACGGATTCCAATCCCAGGACTAGCTGGATCGTCTTGGCGTCCGAGGGAATGCGCGTCGTAAACGCCGCCCGTTGCCAAGCAAATGTTCCTACCGGCATATCAGCCTGTGGCCACATCCGTTGCCGTGGCGTTTCAATCGCCAGCATGAATTTGATTCCGTTCCACGGGCGTGGCCGCTCACTGACCTCCTCTGCTTGAACCCATGCCGTGGCGCGAACCAAGCAGCCCCGAGCCGCATCCACCGGCAGCGTGCGCGTAATCACTTTGGACCCAGGCGGCGAGTCTGACGACGCACAGTACACCTGCAAAGAGCCACCGCCTCCACGACCTTCACCACGGACGAGCTTTCCCTGCCATTCTGGGTCTTGGAAGTCTTCTGGGCGATCAAATCCCGTCGCAAACCAGACTCGTTCAGGCCGCTGATTCGAGGGCAGCGATGACGCGGCCCCATCAAAAACGGCACTCGTGCCCAGCCAGCTTACTACCCAAGCAACGGCAACCATAGCCTGGCAGGACGTGCCCTCAGGTCGGACCGTGCCGCGGGTGGTATGTGCCGTAGGGACGGACCCGGCGCGATCTACGCTTCCCGTTTGCAGCTTCATTGATTTCCGTAGGGCATTCCTGCAATCGAATTGAGCCCAGCCTAGCGTACCAGTTCTGGTTCCCTGCAAGGCCGAATTGGCGACCGCAGCCTGAGGCGCATCCAGCTTCAGCCGCGTCGTGCTGCTGTCCTCAGCTGCGTCCGTGCCACTTGGAATTGCTGATCCTTCGGCCTATGCGCAACTAAATGAAAGTATCCTCGCAAAAAACCACTGCATCCAGCGTCTCTTCACCTGCTGCCTGAATCCCGCGTCCGGTGCTGTCCCCTGCGATCGGTCCTTGCAACCAGCCTGAATTCGGCGCTGCTAGCTGCGTCAGCGCCAAACTTGCCTGACGAACGCAAGAAGGTTAGAACGCCCCAACAAGCATCACGGGTGCTCTCTGGGCGCTGTTGAGCGGTCCCACCTCAGTACCTTCCTCTTTGCGATTGCGCCAACACCAACGGGTCAAGCCGTACCTCTGATAGTAGACGTTCTCTTCACCAACCTTCCGAATATCCGCCTGACCAATCGAGTGCAACCGAAAGACGGTAACTCAGGCATGAACACAGGGAGCCCCACGTTTTTACAACAAGCCGAAAGCTCGGCAGCAGCCGTCTGCGAGTGAAACACGCCAGGGCTTTGTAAAAACCACCTCCTGAGCCGGATTGAAGAGGTCTTGTGCCTGACGCTCCGCTGGGGAAAGAAATCCAGCCCGTAGCAAAAGCGGCTCACGGCTGAGCGGCGCCGCGCATCAGGTCCAAACGCACATACCGGTCCGCAGGCGGTGGATCGTGAAACAATCCGTGCAAGGTAGAAGCGAACAGTTGAGACACCGGATCGGTCTGGCCTTGTAGAAAGGTAAGGACAGCCTGACTGTATGGAGAGATCGGTCGGGTTCCCTCGTCGCCCTGGTAATGAGAGGTAAAGGCCTCCGTCATGGCTGGCGCTAAAAACTCGGCCGTGGCCCGCGGCAGATTATAAGGAGGCTGTGTCAACGTATTGACCACAATCCCCATCAAGCCGTTGGTGAGGAAACGATGCGCGTACGTGGGAAAGGGCTCGCCCCCGAGGTCCCATGCGATGGTCTCGACATAGCGGGTCTCCACGCTCAAAACTCCATTGGTTGACAGCGTAACCATGCGATATGGCGAGGGATACGTGACTAAAGAACCTGTCTGCACATCGAACAACGTACCGGCTGGATGCTCCACACGCGCGATATCTTGAGCATGAAAATGGCCTGTAAAAACAATCCGTAATCCGAAGCGCGCCCATTCGGCTTGCACGGTCTCGAAATTGTCCAAGACATAATCAGGAAACAGGCCCTTCTGACCCGGGAAGTGCTCCAAGACGTTATGGTGCACCATACCGATCACGAACTTACCTTGCGCCTGTGCCGCTGCCAGTTGATTAGTGATCCACTGCCAGCGGAGCGGATCGAAATAGCCACCAGTGTACGGGTAGCCGTTTGTATTGCGATCATAGCGAGCAGCATCCATGGAAAGAATCCACAACCCCGGAACCGGCTCGACCACGTAGGACAATGAGTTTGGATCCCGTGCTACCGCCTGACCATAACCGTAATGATGATAAAGGGCCGCAAATTCACTCGGACTGACGCTAGGGACTGGCATGGTGGCGGATCCGTCGAAGCGTAGGGCGTGCGGGTTGGCCACGTCGTGATTCCCGGGACAGACAAATACGGAAATCCCAGCGGTACGCAACCGCTGGAGCGCATTGGTCAACCCCTGATGGCTAACCCTTTCTCCATCCTTTGTGAGGTCTCCCGCGATGAGCACGATTTGCGGCGAGGCTTGCAAAATCCCGTCAATCGCCGCCTCCAAAATGGCTGGGCTCTCACGCAGCAATTTACGATCTCGGGCCAGATACGACTGAAATGCAGGCCCGTCATTGACCAACAAGCTGGGATCCATGAAGTGGGGATCGCTCAGGATTGCCATCCGCACCGCCGGCACCACGGCACGCACGATGCGGTAATAGCGCATGTTGGATCCGCTGCGCAGGCGATCCACAAAGCGGAGATATCCCTGATCCGCCGCACTGACCCAGCCCAGCGTCTCCCAATCCACCAGATTCGTCGAAGCTTGAACTTGATAGGCGTAATTTGGCACGGCCGCAATTCGCAGTTCGACTTCCTGTGCCGTGATCCGAATATTCACGATCCGCGGCCAAGCCACCGTATCCGGGCGCAGCGCAAGGTTTTGGATTCTTTGATCCAGATGTGCCGGCAGATCGGGCTGCGTGAATACCTGGATGTTGGTAAGATACGAGGCCAGCGCCCACTGTTCAGAGCCCGCTGTAAAAAAGCTGTTGCCGGATGCAGGAGCCAAGTCCAATCTTCCGGCGGCCAAGGTAAGCGGGTAGTAATTGTCTCCACCGTTTGCCAAAAAACCAAGAGTGACCATTCGGAAGGTGCGGTTCGGATCCCCCACCAATTCGCCGTTCTCGACCACCAGATCCAACGTTCCATCCGGCCGAGCAGCCACAAGTGTGCGGACACGGGATCCCGGCTGGTCAATGCCCACAATGGTGCCGCCACTGCGGCGATAGGTCATGCCAGGCCGGGCGGGGTCATAACTAAACCACAAGCCGCTCACCTGAGGGAATTGCCCCGGTGTCGCGCCGGGAGCCGTGGCGGCCACACTCCACTCTATGACATCCCGTAACTGCCGGGCGGTTAGCGTCAGCAGAGTTAGACCGTTATTGAACCGCAGGGCATTCTCGATATCCAACTGGGATATATCGCCCCACTGTTTGCCCACAGCCGGGTTGGGCAAGGGTGGTACCAAGGCGGCTCCGCCCCCCGCCCCTAGAAAGGCTCCGATTGAGTCGCGGATGCCGCCGCCGTTTTTCAGGGACAGGGACACAGTGGGATCCATTTGTTGTGCCCACCAGAGGTTCGCATCCGCTGTCAGGTTCCCAAGATTCGATTCCTCTGTGCGGACCACGCTGCGCAGCCCGTTCAAATAGACCGTGGTGCGGCCAAATCGGTGACCGTCTTTGGCGCGCAAGATGGCGCCCACGTTGGTGACGATTTGCACCACTTGCGGATTGGGCGGCACATTGCCGGTTTCGAGCACGCCTTGGGGATCTGTGGCATACGCTCCACTGGCCGGGTTCACACCCGTGATGCGACCTGCCGGATCAAATTCGACAATCAGACGCCCTACGTATCGGTAGTTCGGCCCTGTATTGACCACCGCCACTGGTTCTCCCACCGCAGACGTGAACCAGACCGGGTAATTAGTCACCGCCACATCGCCAGCCCGCAGCCGATCGGTGGGTTTGGCAAAAATAGCATGGGAACCTCCGGCAACGATCACGTCCACATCTCGCAGGCGTGGCGCCAAGGCAAACTCCTGATGAAACTGCTGGAGATGGGCGAGGAGGATAATCTTGTTGACGCCCCGTGCCAACAACCGATCCACGGCAGCCTGCACGGCTTCGACCACATTGGTGTCCACGCCCACATTGCCGGGCGAAGAAATCGCCCGGAGGTCGGGCGTAGTGACGCCCACCAACCCGATTGGTTGACCAGCCACAGAGACGATGCATGAAGCAGTCACGCGATTGGTAAGCAGGCGCGCATCCTGACCTTCTGCGGCCGTCAGGCCGGCAAAGCTGCCGTCCAGGGCAAAATTCAAGTTGGCGCTCAAGTACGGAAAGCGCGTGCCCGGATACCCGACCGCCGGGTCGGCCAACAAGACGCTGCGCACATGGGCCGTGCCGGCATCAAATTCGTGATTGCCCAGTGCGGACGCTTGAAATCCCATGGCATTCAGCATGGCAATGTCTGCGCGAGCGCCGACCCCGTTGAATCCGGCCGCAGGGTCTGCCCCTGCACTGAAGAAAGGTCCGGGGATGTAATTGTCCCCTGAGGAAACAATCAAGGTCTGATCGGGATAAGCCGCTGCCAGGGCGGCAAGCACGGAGGAGAAGGCGGGCGCGTCTTCGAGAGCCCCCAACCCGGCCTCGAAATCGCTCGCATGCAGCAGTTGCAGAGTGAACAGCGGCGAAGAGGCATTTCGCACGACGCTAATCGGAACCGGCGCAGAGGTATGACTAAGTCCGTGGTTATCGACGGCGACAGCAGTAAAAACATGGGTTCCCAAAAGCGGTTGCCGGATCGACCAAACGAAGGGCCGGCTGGCATTCGTTCCTACGGGGCGACCGTTCTGATAGAAAACGACCCGTTCCACCCAACCATCTTCATCGGACGCTTCGGCTTCCAACGAAAACTCGGCCGGTGCACTCCACACACTGCCCGAAGCCGGCTGAATCAAGCTGACTAGAGGAGGTTTGTTACTGGCAACCAGACTGACCGTGTAGGGCTCCGATCCCGCCGTTGCACCTTCGTTATCCCGGACCCAAGCTTGCAAGGTAAACGTGCCCGGATTTGTAAGCGTCAGTGTCCACTCAAAGGGATACGTCAGGTCCACGGCATGCACGGTGGTTCCTTGACGAAGCTCAGCCTGTACAATCCGACCGTCCTGATCGTAAGCTTGAGCCACCACGGTCAGGGTCACAGGCACCGCCAGCACTTGGTTGGTGGGACCGATCAATCGGACCGACGGCACCTGATTGGCGGGGGGCGGCGCACCATACGTGGGCAATGTTACGCGATACGCAAAGGCCAAGGTGTCCATGGCCGGCTGGTTGGTCCCCACGGGCAGACCGTTGTGATAGACCACCGGCGCCTTGAAGTCGTTGTCACTGAGCACCAGCAACAGGAAATCATGGGGAGCCGTCGGATCGTTGAGTGGAATCAGGGTCAGCGCTTCCAGCTTTTCAGGAATGGTGTTGGTATTATGCGGCGTGCTGGCATTGAGACCGAACTTAGCCAGCGACACCGGATCCAATAAATCCACGAAATCCACGCGCTGCATGGGTCGCACATCGGGCGGAAGGCCGGAGGCTGGCAAGGACTTTTGACCGGGCGCATCACGTTCGAGGTCATACGCAGTATGAAGAATATTGCTCGCGCCGGTCACACTGGCTAACACCACACGTTTGTAAGTCGGCGCCAAGTTTGTATCCGCAATGCCTTGACCGATCTGATCACGTTCGAGCACCAGCAATTCCGTCCGATTCAACGCTACAATTTCACTGACTGGCGTATGACGATTCGTCGCTGCGCTGCCTCGGAGGGTCAGTTCATAAACATACTGCGCCAAGGGCTGCCCGTAGGTGGGCGAGCTTTCATCCGCGTCGAAGACCAACAGTCGCGTGTTGCGGCCCGACGTCCCACCCCCCGCATCCTGCATGGTCGGGCTTTGAAGCATGGCGAAGAGGCGTTTGCCGTCCGGAGACAGACTCAGCCCCTCAAGACCCCGGTTGTTCCGGCGTCCTGAATCAGGTGCGGTAGCGCCGGTGAAGGAGTTGGTTCGCGGATATGCCGGACCTTTTTTGGGCAACAGCGAGGCCGGGATCTCAAACGTCATCTCCAGTTCTCCAGCAGCCGAAAATCGGTAAATAAACGGCCCATATTCGTCACTGATGTAGAAGCGACCGTCCGCCAGCCGTACCAGGCCCTCTGGATCCAGACTGCGGCGCCCTCCCCCAAGACTCAGTCGTGAGGACTGCGGATGCGTGGTGATCGATGCATCGTCGGCATCAAATCCGGTGAAAAAGTTGGTTCCGTCATACGAGAGTAACAACGTTTGGGTATTCACCAAGCTGATCTGGGTCTGCGGGGCAGGGCCGACACCTGTAAATGGAGTGACCGTGCAGTGAAAAACCTGGATGCGTGGAAGATAGTTTTGGGTGCCGTCGCCAAAGCCACGGTCGGGGAGCGCATACAAGACCCCAGAGTAACTATCGCCGTTGCGGCTCCAGGTGCGAACATCAAAAAATGCAGCCGAGCCAAATCCTCCGAGGGTATCCAGCGCTGGGCCTCGTGCGTCAAAGGCGTCGGCTGGAACACGCCCCACAGCGACCAAGCCGTGGTTGGTCCATCCGCCAAGCTGCGCGGCAACCGGGAACGTTGTTATCCACCAACCGGCTAGATACATTGTCCATCGCAGGATTTTCATACGCCGCTTGTACCCGGAAATCAGTGTTAACCTTCCGCGTTTGTAACCGCCTGTAGTGTCCATCGCTCCGATGACAACCGGGGCTCAGTTCGGTTACGAGTTTGTGATTCCCGCAGCGGCTTGAGGCGGGCAGCCTTCATTCGAAGGGTTCGTGGGCAGATGCCTTTCACCTGCGGTTTCCTGCCTGAAGAAAGGTTTTATGTGTTCCCAGCAAGGAGCGGTCTCTAACCAGTTGGTCTTCATCGGTGAATGGTTTCGCCTCGGACTTGTTGGAGGAAGGTCGGTATGCGTGGTTACCCACTCCACAAAAGGTCCTGCAAGCGAATTGGGACGATTCGGTCACTTCGTGATGGAGGAAACTGAGGAGTCGGCATTGCCGAGCATGTCCGCAGAAGGTAGCGTGGAAAGGGCGTGGTGCACCCGTGGCGCCTGCACGGTTGAAAGGCACCAATCGTCGGGAATCCAGGACCGGGATAGATGAATACGTCAGTAACCGGCAGGGCTTCCAGAAAGTGGCAAAAGAGGCGTTTGGGCTTATGGCGGGGACGCAAAAAAGTGAAAATGAGCAGGAGCCAACCATGGCCAAAAGCAGGGCTTTCATTGTTCCCAGTTGCAAATAATCCGCGCGTGGCGTGGGGGTTAATTCCCCTGTCGGCACCGGCGTCTCCGCAATGTAGGCAAGCGACTCATGCATGTGTCAGGCCACGATTCGGCGCCGAGCATCGGGTCATCCCGATGCAGCGGGATTTTATGCCTTATGCGACAAACTTTTGAGGAACTCAAACGCACAGCCCTTCTGGCCGCGCTGCGCAAGACCCGCCTGTTCGGGGGTTTGCCGCCAGAAGATGTGGCCTCAGTTGTTTCCATCACTGAGGTGAGACCGCTGAAAAAAGGGGAGTATTTGTTTCGTCAGGGTGAACCGGCGAGAGGTTTCTACGTGGTTCAACGGGGTGCTGTGTGCGTGTCACGTAGCGCGCCCGTGGGCAGGGAACACGTGATTCGCGTCTTTCGGGCTGGCGAGAGTTTCGCCGAGGCTGCGTTAATGTCCCCCGGAGGCTATCCTGCCGATGCCCGTGCGGTAGAACCCTCTCAGGTGTTGCTGGTGAAAAAAGAAGGTTTTCTAGCGCTTTTGCGCAGCCATCCGGAACTCGGTTTGCGCATGCTGGCTTCGATGAGTCTGCATTTGCGCACGTTGGTGGAGCAATTGGAGGACTTGACCACGAAGGATGTGGAGACCCGGCTGGTTCACTGGCTGCTCAAACGCTGCCCGACGGATCATGACGGTCCCGTAATGATCCAGCTCGATGTGACCAAACGAGTGCTGGCTTCCGAGCTAGGCACCGTAAGCGAGACGTTGTCGCGGATGTTCGGACGGTTCCGGCAAGCGGCTCTGGCCAAGGTTCAAGGCCGTACCATTATTATCCCTTCACCCTGCAAGCTTCGGGAGTTTTTGAAGGAACGGCTGGGCGAATCAACCTTTGCGGCTTCCGCGGGTGGATCCTCGCTGCGAAACCTGCCTCCCTGCGCGGGTTGAGCCATTCCCGCATGGGCCCATCGTGATTGGCTGCCAACCGATGCAGACGCAATGCGTTTCCGATGACCATGAGATCTGAAAGGCCCATCGCCAAGGCGCAAACGACGGGACTCAAAAAGCCCAGGGCCGCCAGAGGCACAGCCGCCGCGTTGTAAAAGAAGGCCCAAAAGAGATTCTGATAAATGGTGCGCAAGCTGGCACGGGCCAATGCCAACGCCTCGGGCACGGCTGTCAGATCGGTTCGCAACAACACGAGGTCTGCCGATTCTCGGGCAATGTCGCTAGCCCGAGCCACGGCGATGCCCAGATCGGCCTGCTCAAGAGCCGGAGCATCATTCAGCCCGTCTCCAACAAATGCCACGCGTTCCCCCTGCGCGCGCAACCTCCGGATCTGTTCAGCCTTGGCTTCGGGCAGCACTTCAGCCAGCACCTCGCCGGAGTCCAGGCCAAGTTCACGGGCCAAGGCTGCCGCTGTATCCGACTGATCTCCCGTAATCATGCCAACCCGCAACCCCATCCGATGCAGCTTCTGGACCACTTGAGGTGCCTCTGGCTTCACCGCATCGCGAAGAGCAAACAACAAGTGGCCCTGCTGGTTTATGGCAAACCCGACCAAGGTTGCGCCGTGCTGGTTCCACTCGCGGATCCAACTGGCCGCATTGGGAAAGTCCACCCCGAGAGCCTTCAACCATCGCAACGAGCCCAACCGTAACCAAACTGGCTCGGGGATGTCCGATCCCGTCCACAGACGCCCTTGAGCTTCGATTCCAGCCCCCCGAACTTCACGCCAGGCATGGAAAGCAATCGCGGTCTGCCGGCATTCGGCTGTGTCACGGGAAGCGTTCAAGCCCACAATCTGACCAATGTCCTGCCGACAATACGCAGCCACAGCCTGACTAAGCGGATGCCTCGATGGTTCGGCGAGCGCTCGCGCGCACTGCCACAGGTTCACTGGGCTTTCGGCCAACAACCGTACAGACACCACCCGGGGACGACCCTCGGTCAAGGTGCCGGTCTTATCAAACAAAACCGTAGTGATCTGACCGGCCTTCTCAAGGGCAATGCCATCCCGAATCAGGATGCCGCGGCGGGCCGCCACATTAGCCGCGGCCATGATGGCGACCGGCGTGGCTAAACCCATGGCGCAAGGACAGGCCACAATCAATACCGCGGCCGCCACGATGAACGGCGCCGCGGCGCCTGCAGGCACGTGCGCATCCCACAACCACCGCGCCAGGTAATGATGAATCTCTCGAGCCGATTCGGGCCATAGGCCCCACCATAGAGCAGCTCCCACTGCTACTGCCAGGACCACCGGTACAAACACGCTGCTGACCCGGTCGCCCAGCCGCTGAATCTCTGCACGACTTTGCTGCGCGCGCTGTACGGCTCGGATGATGCCAGCCAATACGGTGGTGTGCCCCACCGCAGTTACGCGGAACACTAAACGCCCATCCAGGATGACTGTTCCGGCAAACAACGGAGAGCCGCGTCCTTTGTTCACCGGATTGGCTTCACCTGTCAGCATGGATTCATCCACTGCCGATTCACCATCGACAACTTCACCATCCACAGGCACGCGATCTCCAGGACGCAAAACCACGTGATCCCCTATTTGAAGGGCGCTCACCGGTACGCGCTCGCACCATGTTTCGTTTGGCTCACCCCCCGCATGGGTGCCGGATGCGCCGCGCAGTCGCAACGCCTCTGGAGCCCGAAGTTCCATCAAGGCACGCAACGCCACGGAGGCACGAGCACCCATGTGCGCCTCAAGCCAATGACCCACACTAATCAAAGTAATAATGGCCGCTGATTCCAGGAAGTAAACATGCGTGTCCCGCTCACCAAGCAATGCCCATACGCTGTAGGCAAAGGCCGTGGTGGAACCCAGCGCCACCAAGGTGTCCATGTTGGCCTGGCCCGCTCGTAACTGCTGCCACGCGCCGCGGTAAAACGGCCAACCCCCAAATCCTTGAACGAGTGAAGCCAAGCCGAAGGCCGCCCACTGAAACCACCGCTCCAGGCTCCATCCGAGCACCCATTCGCCCAGGGCCAATGGGATGGTGGCGGCCGCCCCCAGCCAGAGGTTCCATTTCCATCGGTTTGTCCGCCCCCCGGCGGAAACGCCGGTTCCCGCCTCGTTCAAGCGCGCTCGGTAACCAGCCTGACGTAACCGTTCGATCAACTGCTCGGAAACAACCGACCCGGCTGCGGTCCATTGCACCGAGGCTTGCCCCGTTTCCAAATCCACGGCCACCTCACGGACCCCGGGCACTGCCTGAAGGGCTTCAGTTACTTTGCGGGCGCAACTGGGACAGTTCATGCCTTCCACGCGCAGAATCGTAACGGGCGTCGAAGCGCTTGCTCCGTCCGCAGTCGCACTCGCCCTTTCTTTCAGCAGCGGATTCATGCTCTCTAAACATACCGGGGAATCAATAGCGCGTCCAAGCTGTCAAGGCGATGGATCCCATGCGCTTCCCCATCCACGGCCCCTAGGGTCTTTTGCTCATCGGTGCGTGAACGACGTCGCTTGTGGAAGAACTTGCCGGTCCCACAAGCAATGCATGAAAAATGGCGGCCTCCATACGGTCCATCCCCCGGTGACAGCAAGGCCCAGCCCGTCCTCGCCTCGGATGTCGAAATGCAGCCATGATGTTCTCAAAAGCTGCTCAGCGAGCGGCGGTTGAAGGAAGGAAAAAGAGGGGCCACTTGGTGCCCGCGACAGGACTCGAACCTGTACGGTGTTACCCACTAGAACCTGAATCTAGCGCGTCTGCCAATTCCGCCACGCGGGCACCCACGTGCTTGGCTTATATACCGCAGGTTGAGCTTTGAAGCAAGGACCACCCCGAACTCGGAGGCGTTTTCCGCAAGGGCGTTGCTTGGGATCAAGAGTCCCGGCGCTACGAAGCAGGAATAGCCCATCCGATGCCCAGCTGCAGGTTTTCTAAAATGTGGCATCGGCAATCCTGAGGCCTTACCCGCAATCGGCGCATCCCCCAAATTTGTCTCCTGCTGTCAATTCCGCAGCGCCCGAGCGTAACCAGGCCATCAGCAGAGCGGCCGAAACGGTCCGGTTCCCTCAATCGGAACGGATCAACCCATCTGCAACCCTGTGCTTGGATTGATGCAACCCTTGAACACGGTACCCGGGCGATGGATCAGAGCCGTTCGGGAGGTGCGAAGCTCAAGGATTCCTCCATCCAGGTATCGTGCCGCAGCACCTGCAGCCGTTGACGTTGTGCCTCGCGGGCCGCCCGCTGCTGGGCCATTTTGCACGCCACACGCGCGGCTAACTCAGCACCTGGCGTCTGGTGCCGGACGGCTTCGGCGAGCCAACGGCGAAGATAACCCGGTAAAAAGCGCCGGAACAATTCGTCCTCCAAGCTCAAGAAAGCCCGGGCACTGCCTGGATCGCCCTGCCGCCCGGCCCGACCAAACAACTGACGGTCGATTCGCGGGCTTTCATGCCGTTCGGTTGCAATCACGTGCAGACCGCCCAACGCCGCCACGCCCGGGCCGAGTTTGATATCTGTGCCTCGTCCGGCCATGTTGGTGGCGATGGTAATCTGTCCACGCTGACCCGCCCGAGCCACAATACCGGCTTCCTCGCGATGCCGGACGGCGTTGAGCAGTTGAAACGACAAGCCTTGCTGCAACAGGCGGCGCGCAAGCTCCTCACTGGCTGCCACGCTTCGCGTCCCGATCAACAGGGGTCGGCCAGTGCTGTGGATGTAACGGATTTCGTCCACCACGGCTGACCACTTGGATGGTGCATCCGCAAAGACTCTGTCCGGATACTGGATCCGGATGCAGGGGCGGTGCCGAGGGACGATCAGCACCGGCAGTCGGTACACATGCCAGAACTCCGTGGCAGCCTCCAGGGCAGTGCCGGTCATGCCGCACAGGTGCCGATACAGACGGAAGTAACGCTGAAAACTGAGCCGGGCTAGCGTTTGATCCAGAGGCGTGATGGGCAGGCCTTCCTTGGCCTCGATCAGTTGGTGCAAACCGGCACGCCAGCGTCGGTGTGGCATCAACCGGCCGGTGAATTCGTCTACCAAGACGACGCGGCCCTCCTGCACTACGTAATGGACGTCTCGGTGAAAAAATTCGCGAGCCACCAAGGCCTGTTGCAAAAGTTGACTACGCCGGGCTGGACTGCGCCAAAGTGCCGAGTGGACAGTCCAAGCTTCTTCCCATGCAGTCTGACCCGGAGGCAAAAGCTCCACCTCGCGTCGTCGCGGATTCACCTGGTAATCGACGCCTGCTCGCAGGGAACTGGCAACGGCCCAAGCCTGGTGAAACACGACCTCGTCCGCAGCCGCCTGTGTGCTGCCGGAGATGATCAGCGGCGTGACGGCTTCATCAATCAGCACGCTGTCCGCTTCATCAATGATAGCGGTGTGCAATCCTCGCTGCACCGGCCGTTTCCGCCGATGCGGTTGAAGGAGTTCCTGCAACCGGACACGCACGGGATTACCAAGGCAGGCAGCCAGTTGAAGACGGTCGCGGAGGAAATCGGCTACGACCTCCTTGCTGGTCGTATAGGTGACGTCGCATGCATACGCAGCGCGGCGCGCCTCGGGGTCCATCGAAGCCAGAACACAACCCACAGTCACGCCACAAAGATCGAACAACGGCTTCATCCATGCCGCGTCGCGCTCTGCCAGGTAATCATTGACGGTTACGACGTGACACGGACGTCGCGTCCAGCCAAACAGCACTGCCGCCAGGCCCGCCGTCAAGGTTTTCCCCTCGCCGGTGGCCATTTCGGCCAGAAATCCGTGGTACAATGCCAGCGCCCCCAAGATTTGCTCCGGAAAGGGTCGCAGGCCGAGGGTACGTTCGGCCGCCGTACAAACAGCCGCCAGGGCAGCATAAAGGGTCGAATCCTGCACACGCGCCGGCCGCCGGAACTGCTCGCAAGCGGCTCTCAAGCGCCTGCGGAGTTCGGCTTCAGCACAGTGCCGAAACTGCTCTTCCCATCGCAGCACTGCAGCCACGCCGGCTTGGAACCGCCGCAGAACCCATGGACGCCGTTTCCATCGGCCGATCCATCGGTCCACCTGCGCGTCGGCACCTCGCAAAACCGGAGACACGCGGACCGGATCCCAACAAGCAAACTCGATAACTGAGGCCTTTACCATCCGTATTCGCGTTGCAAGAGTTGATGCAGCCGGCGCAGCCACTGGCTCAGCAAGGGTTCGGAAGCCAATCGGTAGCGGATCTGGCCGGAGCGACCATGTAGGAGCGCAATGCGCGGATGCGAGGCCAGGTCCGCTCGCACCACGAAAAATGGCTCCATGGCGCGCCGCCCCTCCGGATCATCCATTGCCACGGCCAGTGGGCCGCCGCCTTGCCATCCCAGGGCTGCGGAAGGCAAACGACGATGTTCAGCCGGGATGATGGTCTGACGCAGGACCGAAAGCACTTCCCCCGCCTGACCCCGGAGCCGAACCTGCGGCGATTTCAACTGCTGCTGAAACAACCATGCAGCTTCACGCTGGCTGACCACGGCTTCAAATCGATAGGCCTCCAAATTCGCCACCGCACCCAAAACTGTGCCACGAGGGATCCAGCGACCCATGGCCTGGTCCAGTTCAGGGGCCACCCACTGTCCGGCATGCGGGGCCACCACCACTCGGGCGGCCAATTCTTCCTCAAGCTCGCGGATGCGCTGTTCGACGGCCTGACGTCGGGCCGCCAACGGTCGCACGTCAGCCGTCGCTTCATGTAAGGCGCGCCGTTCCCTTGCGACAGTCTCCTCCCATTCTGCGCGTGCGCTCTGCAGCTCAAGCTCAAGTTCGGGGTTGTCCAATCGAACGAGCGGTTGCCCCGGTTGCACCTGCCGGCCCGGCGGCGTCAACAATTCCACAATCCGGCCGTCTATGCCCGCTGGAATCAGGGTGAGGTCCTTTGCCTGCACCACCCCGGCAGCCCTGAAGTAATGGGGAAACGGGATTGCCCCAAGCAAGACAAAGCCCCCAGCCAATACACCGGCCGCGACACCGAGGGCGCGCCCTCGACAACGCTCAAGACGGGGACTGGCGAGCAAATACATTACCGCCCGGGCCATCGGTACAATTACCCACCCGACAAGACATACAACTGCCATGAGGGCGCCCAACAGAAGGTAACGTTTCCCCACAAACAGGAGAATGCCGGCGAAGATCACCACGCGATACACATGTCCGCACACTGCGTAGAGTCCCAACCAGACCGCTTCACGGCGGCTGCGCGCCGGGTTTTCCGCTTCCTTTCGTCCGAATGCGTGGCGCTCGATCCAATAGGCCAGCATTTGATTGGCGCGTCCGTAGAGATTGGGAATATCCAGGGCATCGGAGAGCAGGTAATAACCATCAAAACGCATGAGCGGATTGGCATTGAACAACACCGTGGAGACCGAGGCCAGAAACATCATGTTGAAGGCCAAGCTGTGCAGGGTGCCAGGCGCCGTAGCAGCCCAGACGAAAGTCATGCAGGCCGCCACAAACAATTCTGCCCACATTCCTCCCGCTCCCACCCACAAACGCTGCGTGCGGCTCCGAAAGCTCCACGCCGAGGTCACGTCCACATAAGGAACCGGCGTGAAAATCAATAGCATCAGACCCATGGTGTGCACGCGACCGCCGAAGTGACGGCACAGGAGGGCATGGCCAAACTCGTGCACCAACTTCAGTAACGCAAAACCGGCGTACAGAAGGAACCAGTTTTGAGGCGCCAAGATTCCCTCCGTCTGACGCGTCAACTCCGGCGCGTGATCCAGAGCCACCTTGATGGCCCCACTCACCGTTCCCAACCAGAGAACCATCCCGACGGGTCCGAATACCCATCGGATCCACGGCAACAAACGCTGCAAGAAGGGATCGGGATCCCACAATGGGATGCGGGCAAACATGATCCCCAACAAGCGAGTTTGCCACTGACGCTGACGACGCTGCCGAGCACGTTGGAACAAACGGACACTGTCGGGAGGTTGTTCCGTGAGCAACAGATTGGCCTGATGCAACTGAGCCAGGAGCCGGACGACCTCCTCTTGCCCGGGGGCAGTGTCGGGCCGGGCCCGCACCGCTGCTTCCCAAGCTTGCTGCACGGTCCGGCCGCGATCCATTCGGGCCACAAATTCGTAGGCCGGTGCCGCCAGTCGAAAGAACTGATTGGTCAACGGATCTTCCAAGACATACCACAACTCGCCCCGGAAAAACTGGCGACGCACCCGTACGTCCGGTCGCAGGGCCAAACGCTGGTCTGCCAGACGATGCCAGCTTTCACTAGAGAGGCTATCCGTGGTCATGGAAGCTCAGATCCAGAAGAACAAGCGCAAGAAATCCACTGTGCGATGCGTCACCATCCACAAAAACGTCCTGCGGCCCACCTCAAGCTTCGCCACACCCGTCATGCCTGGACGCCACCAGTCCGGAGGCGACTCCAAGGGTTCGCAGCGGACTTGAAATACATTCGCGCCGTCATGGATTTGAGCAACCGGCTCAATCCGTTCGACCCGCACGGGAAATTTCAGGCGCGGCTGGCTCAGAAAAGCCACCTGTCCGGTTGCGCCCGTTCGAAGTTCGTGCACGTCGCGCTCAGATACGCGGCACTCGAAATACAAGCGATCCAGCCGTGCCACTCGAAAGAGGGGATCCCCCATGCGCACAGGAGCCCCCCGGCGCTCTTTCAAGTCGCCTTCCACCACCACGCCGGCGAAGGGACTGCTCAACGTGGCCAAAGACAGCCGATGCCGGACCAGATCGAGCCGGGCCTGTGCTTGCCGGGCTTGCGCCTCTGCCAGGCGCATTTCCGCCAAAGCCTCGCGCGCTCGGGCCTTTTCGGCCTCTCGCAGCGCGCGATCCAAATCTGCCAGGGCGGCTGCTTCTTCCAGCAACAGGTCCCGCACATCCAATTGAAGCAATGGCTGCCGAGGCTGAACCAGGTCGCCCACCTCGACATACACTTCATCGATGTATCCGGCAAAGGGTGCCGTCACGACCACCATGTCGGCTGTGCGCAATTCAAACGGCGCTTCTACTCGGTACCTCATGCCGCCGAAGCAGAGCACCGCCAAACCGACCGCCCCAGACAAAGCCCCCAACTTGGCCCATGTATGCTCAGGTCCAAGCCAACCCGCCAGCCGGCGCCGCATTCCCTCCCAGAGACGGTATCCAACCCAACGATCTGCTTGGTAGCGTTCCGCCAATCGGCGGACCACAAGGTCGGAAGTAAGCCACAAAAGTTGCTGTTCCTCCTCGGAAAACTGTCCTGTGACCCGTTCCAGTGTGATCACCCCAACAACCTGGCCTTCCAGACGCAGGGGAACAGACAATACGCTGGCCACGCCCGCAAAGGCGGCATATTGCCCGTGCTCTCGTGTCACCCGGGAATCCGAGTCCGGCGCCGGCCAGTGCACACGATCGTTTTGGTCCATGGCTTCTTCCATGGCCTGCTCCAACCAGCGCACGAGTTCGACCTTTTTTTCGAACCGATCTGTGTGACTCAACGCTTGCACCCGAATGTAAGGACCTTTGCGCCAACCCAACGCGACCCGGCTGCATTGATGCCGACTGGCCAACTCATTCACCAAGGCCATCGCCATGGGCTCAAACCGATCGTGCGCATTCAACTGGGCAACCAAATCGGTAATGTAGGACAAATGCGTGGCCGCCAAACGCGCCTCCGACAGCTGCTGTCGCAGGTAGTACCACCGAGGAAGATTGGAAACCAATCGAAGGTGTCGCAAGGCCGCCGCCGCCTGAGCTTCGGTGGCACCGTCCAGGTGAAAAACGGATACCAGCCGATGATCCGACCGGCAGTGCTCCCACAACACTCCCAGGGCGTAACCCTTGTTCGTCGTCATTGCGCCGTTCAACGGTGTCAAAGCCGCCTCACGCTGGGCCGCGGCTCGGGCTACGTCCGGTGCCACTCGCCAAAAGATGTGCAAGTCAGGCTCGCTCGGCGATTCCTGGGGCCAGACCCACAGCCGTTGCACCGAAGCGTTGTTTTCGCCCCGATACAAGGCACCAAGACGAGCCCCGGCCAGCAACGTGCTTGTTTCCAACAGTCGCTGCCAGAACTCATCTTCCGAACCGCTAAACTCGCGCAGTTGTTCCAAGCGTTCCAAGCCCACCTGAAATTTCTCAGCGGGACTGGAGGGAATCCCCAGAGTGCCGGGTGCATTCATGGGTCAGATCCGGGCCACGGTTATCGCAGAGCCGGAGTCTCGAAGATCAAGCGGCCGGTCACTCCCGGAGCAATGGCCGCGTCCGGGTTGTCCATTCGGATTTCCACCCGACGCAGCCCGCTGGCTGCGTCCACTACGGGCGAAATGTAAGCGATGGTACCGGCCAGGCGAACTGGTTTCGGAAGCGACTCCAATTCAACCAGAACTTGCTGATCTTTGTGAAGGGACCCGCACCGGGCAGGCTCGAGGTTCACCACGAACCGGATCTTGCGCGGATCCACGAGTCGGATCACCGGCTGATACGCTTGGACCGCTTCACCCTCTTCCGGAAGCACCTCGGCGACATAGCCTGCACAAGGAGCTACCAGGCGCCGGCGCCGCAATTGTTCCTCTGCAATCTGTAATTCCGTCTGAGCAATGGCGTATTCGGTGCGAGCCTTCTCGAGTTCCTCTTTTTTCACTGAAATACTGTTTTGCTCGTACAGTCGCTGCAATGCTTCCCATTCCATACGCCGGCTTTCCACGATCAGACGTCTGCGCTTTACCTCGAGCTGCTCTAGCGTACTGTCCAGCTCCAGCAACAGGTCGCCGAGCTCCACGAACTCGCCTTCCTGACGGGCACATCGCACAACAATGCCCGCCACCGGCAGGCTCAACGTTCCATCATAAATGGCCTGAGTCACACCTGCAGCCGGTTCGGCCGCGGGAGCCATGCAGGGACAAGCCCACGTCCACACACACACTCCCCATACGCCCGCCTGCACCCTGAGGCTTTGCATCCGAGGGCATTTCATGCAGCTAAGGTTCGGAATCAAGGGTCTTTCGCAGCGCCTGGCGCGCCCGTTGTTGCTCCGGCGTTTCGAAGCCGGCTGGAGCAACTGCGTCGGCCCTCGTGAGGGTCGAGGCGGCCGGCTGTTGCATCCACACGCGCACCTCGGCCGCAAGGTTTTCGCGGCTTTCTTCCAGATTGCGCTGTTTCAAAAGTCGTCCACTCACCACCTCGAGCTCCAAAAGCGCGCGCTGCCGCTGGACGAGGGTCTCAGCCAGTTGATTGCGCGCTTCAAACAAATCTGCCTCGATCTCCAGGACTTTTCGACTGTCCAACTTGCCCACTTCAAGCCGTGCCAGGGCCGATTCCAACAAGGTTTGGTTAAACGCAACCAGTGCCTGATATCCTTCAATCCCGGCGCGTGCGGCTCGGAATTTTTGCCGAGCCACTTCCAATGCATTGCCGATTTGCCGCTCGATCTCGCGCAAGGCTAATTCCGCAGCCTGATACTGCAAGCGTGCAGCCGCTAATTGATTTCGTGCCTTGATTCCTCCGGCCACGGGCATGCGCAGCTCCAGTCCAATGGACCAACTCACGAACCCGCCGTCCTCAACCATGGCCCAGGAATCTCCCGGAGTCTCTCCCAAACCATTAAATCCATAACTGCCCACCAGGTTGAGCTCCGGCCACCGCTGATTGCGCTGGTATCCCACGCGATTCGCTTCTTGCATCACTTTAAGCCGCTGAATCTGATAATCTGGATTCCACAACCACGCTTCCCGCCACAGTTCCAGAAGGTCGGGTTCAGCCACGTTCACACGAGGCGCGTCCAGGGCGACCACCCCGCCTGGCACCTCCGCCGTTGTACGCGAACAGAATGTCAAGACCTGGGACCGGGCCGACTCCAACCGTTGCCGCGCCTCTTGCAACCGGGCTCGGCGCAGCGCAACGCCTGCCTCAGCTTCCAGCACCTCCAACTGAGATCCCCGGCCAGCCTCAAGCCGTTTCTGATTGTCCTGGAGCAACTTCTCGGCTGTGGCGAGTGAATCCTCGAAGTAACGAACCTGCTCTTGAGCCAAGAAGAGATTCCAGTAAGCGTCTTCGGCCTGGGCCAGCGTCAGCATCATTTGGCGCCGGTATTCCTGAAACGCGATGTCAGACTCCAATGCGGCGATTCGAAGGGCAGCCAAGGTTGCAGCTGGACCGGCATCCTTCAGGAGCGGTTGGGTGACCGAAGCGCCCACGAAGGTCACAAACTCTCCGTTGGTTGCGCCTCGGGACAAGAACAGGGGTTGACTCTGCAAGTTGTTTTTCAGATCCCGCAACGTATAACCGAGCCGCACCTTGGCGCCGCTGGGCAACAGACTTTCCAAGCCACCTTGATACACGTTGTTGCGTTCGCTGAAAATTCCGGACAATGTGCTGCGTTGTTGCTCCACAGTGTTTTGGCGCTCGTTAATCTGCCGCTGCGCCGAAGCAAACCATTCCGGCTCGAAGGCACCCCATTCCCCTCGGGCTCTGCGCCGGGCGGCACGCGCCTCCAGCCAACGCGCCTGCAACGTTTCATTGCCGACCACCACCTCCCGAAGGTATTGCTCGAGCGTCAATGCCCAGACCTGGGTCCGGCCCAGCCTGTGGGCAGCCTCCGCGTTTTCCATTCCCAGCTCCGCCCCATACACCCCCAGACCGCAGACACACCAAATGACCGCCACGACACGGTGACTTTTCATCAGCCGCGGTTGAGGGTACTGCTTTACCCGTGACACGCAATTACGGTCCAGCACGGAGCGCCACTCCGTATCAGCCCGGACAGCGCAGCGACTCCCGGCCGCAGTTGCCCCTTGACAGGGCACGTCTTCAGGGCGCCGGCACCCAGCCTTTGCCGGGCCGGTATTCTCGGGCCCCCGTCTCACGCGGGGAGCAGCAACCTGAAGCAAGCAGCCAGGCAAGTACCAGAGCCATCATCCAGACAAAGCCCACTCGCATGAGGACAATGTAAACCGGGTTGTCAGTCCCACAAGGTTGGGCGAAATTCGAACGGCAACGAGGAAAAAGTATGGGACAGCCCAAATCGTTGAAAGGTCATCTATTGCTGGACAGTGGACAATTGAGCGGGTCGTTCTTTGCGCGAACTGTTATTCTCATCTGTCAGCATGATGCAAGCGGTGCATTTGGCCTGGTGCTCAACCGACCTACTGGCACACGAGTAGGCGAGGCGCTCGTGGCTGATTTGCCCGAATCGCTTCGGGAGCTTCCGCTCTATTTAGGCGGCCCGGTGCAACCCACTGCCATGAGCTTTTTGCATTCCGATCTTTATCTGACCGACGCCAACGTCATGCCGAATTTAAGCCTTGGGCATTCGTTGGACGAGCTGATGGAACTGGGCCAGTCCTTCTCGCCCCAGAAAAAGGTCAAACTGTTTGCCGGCTACTCGGGTTGGGCACCGGGACAACTGGAAGACGAGCTTCGACGGAAAGCATGGCTCACGCATCCAGCCTCGTTGGATCTGGTGTTTGCGGAGGACACGGCAACGTTATGGTCCCGGATTCTGAAGCAAAAGGGCTGGCGATACCAGTTGCTGGCCCAAGTGCCGGATGATCCAACCCTGAACTGACCGGCACCTGGGCAGGACTTCAGACGTAATCAGGAGCCGCATCCACGGACTGATCCACGCAGTCGGAGGCCGGATTTTCCGTGGGTCTACACCCGTTCCAGACGAGGTGGTTCAAACTAGAACGCGAACCTTCGCCACAATGGCATCTGCGTGGATTCCGTATCGAGCTAGCAACTCTTCCGGTTTGCCCGATCGGGGCAGCTCGCGCACGGCCAGCTTATGGACCTGGACGCCGAAGGCACTTAGTTCACCGGCCACGGCATCACCTAGACCGCCTTCGACATAGTGATCCTCCACGGTCACCACGAGGTTACGTGTGCGCCGGGCCGCCTCGAGGATCAAGTCGGTTGCTAACGGCTTGATGCTATAAGCGTCAATGACTGTGATCCCCAATCCTTCTTGGGCCAGCCTGTCGGCTGCTTTCAACGCCTCATGTAATGTAACGCCGGCCGCAACCACGGTGACCCGATCTCCTTCCTTCTGTCGCAAGATCTTCGCGCCGCCGATCGGGAATGTTTCATCATTGTTATAAATCACGGGCGTCTTCGGCCGGGACGTCCGTAAGTAACACAAACCTCGATGCAGCGCGATTTGCTCCACCAACTTCTCGGTGCTTACTGCGTCCGAAGGATACAAGACCACCGAACCGACCACCGCTCGCATCATCGCCAGGTCTTCCAAACCCATCTGTGTAGGGCCATCCTCACCGATGCTCACCCCCACGTGGGAACCCACCAATTTGATATTGGCCTGTGAGATCCCCGCCACCCGTATATGGTCGTAGGCCCGCGTGAAGAAGCAGGCAAAGGTCGAGGCAAACGGGACGAAACCACGGGTACTGAAGCCAGCGGCTACCGCCACCAGAGTTTGTTCGGCAATGTAGCATTCCGTATACCGATCAGGGAACTTCCTGGCAAAACGTTCGGCAAAGGTGGAATTCTTAGTATCGCCATCCATCGCCACGATTCGGGGATCCACCTCCCCCATTCGGGCCAGAGCGTTGCCGTAGGCCTCCCGGGTGGCAACCATCTGGCCCAATTGATATTGCACTGGCGGATAGGCCGTTGGCTGGGGTCGCTCCGGCGGGCTTAAAGGCGAAGGTGGGGGAATGGTCACGCCCGCGGCAGACCGCGCTGAAGGAATCAGCTCGGCCACAGCACGGGCAGCTTCCTCTTTATTCAACGGTTTGCCGTGCCACCCATCCTTGTCTTGCAAGAAGGAAACGCCGGCCCCTTTGTACGTGCGCGCCAGGATGCACAACGGCTGGTCGCCCAACCCCACTCCGCTCAGCACCTCCAAGATTTCTTCCAAATCATGTCCGTCCACATCTTCGACGCGCCAGCCAAAGGCTTCAAACCGCCTTCGATACACCTCGAGGTCGTGTCCGAAGGCAGTCGGTTCGCTCTGGCCCAACCGGTTGACGTCCACAATGCCAATCAGATTGTTAAGCTTCTTGATTCCTGCAAGGGACGCAGCTTCCCAGACAGCCCCTTCGGCGATTTCGCCATCGCCCATCAGTACGTAGGTGCGATAATCCAGCTGGTTCTGACGCGCGGCCAGTGCCATGCCCACCCCGACTCCCAATCCCTGGCCCAGGGATCCTGTGGCCACATCCACAAACGGTAAGCGCGGTGTCGGGTGACCCTCCAAATCCGACGTGATCTGACGCAATTGCCCCAATTGGTCCACGGGAAGGAATCCTGCTTCCGCCCAAGCTGCGTAAAGCAAGGGGGCCGCGTGGCCCTTGGATAGAATGAACCGATCGTTATTAGGATGCTTGGGATTTCGCGGGTCAAACCGCATGTGACCAAAAAACAATGCCGCTACCAACTCGGCGGCAGATAGGCAGGAAGTTGGATGCCCACTCCCGGCCGCCGTGGTTGCGGTGATGCAATGAATCCGCAACTGATTTGCAATGCCCCTCAGCAATTCCAAGTCGGTCTCAATCATGCGGGGACCGAACATAAGCCGCTTGCGCTCTGAGGAAAAGCAGGAAAATGCCGGCCTGACCTGCGGGTTTGTTCGCCCTTCCGAGAGGAATCTTCAGCGGTTGGGCAAGCTGCCGGCCTCTTTTGGGCTGAATCCCCGATTTGACATCGTCTCGGTTGCTACGTTGCGGTAGGTTGCCCTGGGCATGCATGCACAGGTGCCATGGCGATGGGAAGCCCTGCTCCGATTGTTTGCAGGGGTACTGACGTGCGTTCTGATCGGGTCGTGGCTCGGATTGCTAGGCGTCAGCTACGGATCGCCCCAAGGGGTTCGAATCCGGTGGCTAGCCCTGCCCGGTTTGGGAGGGCTGCTGGTAGCCCTCGCGTTAACTTGGCGTCCTTGGCCATGGGAGGCCATCCGAAGCCGACTTGTCGGTTTCTCGGTGAGCTTTTATCTGGGATTGGGATTACTCAGTCTGGCGCATCAATGGATTGAGCATTCCAAGGACGACCCGCCGGGCTACCAACAAGTCGTCCTGGCAGGACTGAGTTTCCAAGGCGCTACTCTGATACTGATTACCAAGTTTCTTCGGGAACATCAGATACCCTGGCACAGGGCATTTGGTCTAAACCAGCATCCGGGCCGGGCCGCCTTCATGGGAGTCGCTGCTGGGACAGCTGCCCTTCTCCCTGCTTGGACTTTGCAGATTCTCTCCGGAACAGTGTTGCAAAAATTTCACCAGGAAACCGAGGTACAGGTGGCGGTGCAGGTGCTTCAAACCACGACCGGATGGTTGCCACAACTGGCTCTGGCCGCAGTGGCTATCGGACTGGCGCCTGTTGCCGAGGAAGCTCTCTTTCGCGGCCTTTTGTTCCGGACTTTATATCAAGCCAACTTTCGGCGCCTGGCGTGGATTGGCAGCTCCCTGCTGTTCGCATGGGTCCATGCCCATGTAACCTCCTTTGTGGCTTTGGTATTCCTCTCCTTGTGGTTGACGTGGCTATACAACCGGACGGGCAACTTGTTGGCGCCGATCGTGGCCCATGCAGTATTCAACGCATTGAACTTCGCGGCTTTACAAGTGTACCAACGGGGTTGGAACCTACCATAAAAATCCGCATGGATGAATTCACGCTTATCCGACAATGGACTCGGGATTTGCCAACGCGGCCCGAAGTGCTGGTGCCCGCCGGCGATGACTGTGCCGTGTTGCGGGTGCATGGAGCGGATCACGACTGGTTGTTTAAGACCGACGCTGTGGTGGAGGGCGTGCACTTCACCCCGGAAGCGGCCCCTGAAAGAATCGGACACAAAGCACTGGCTCGATGCCTAAGCGATCTTGCAGCCATGGGGGGACTACCGCTCGCTGCGGTGATCACAATTGGTCTACCCCAAGTGGACGAGGCAGCCCGCGTTCAGAAAATCTACGCCGGCATCACCGAACTGGCCCGGCGTTACCAGATGGCTATCGTCGGCGGCGAAACAACGCGCAGCCCGGGAGGGCTGTTTCTTTCCGTTGCGGTTTGGGGTTGGGTCGAAAGAGGTCGCGCCATTCTGCGTTCCGGGGCACGTCCCGGCGATGCCATTTTCGTGACAGGAGAACTGGGCGGCTCGGCTGCCGGCAAACATCTGGATTTTGAGCCCCGAATCCGCGAGGCGCGTTGGTTAATGCAGCACTTTGACATTCACGCCATGATCGACCTAAGCGACGGTTTGGCCGGTGATCTTCGCCACATTCTTCAAGCCAGCAACGTGGGCGCCGAACTGCTCAAACGAGCCATCCCTGTCAGTCGAGCAGCCAAGCAGGCTGCCTTGCGCGCCAGCAGTGCCAAGCCGCCCTTGGTAGCCGCTCTCACAGATGGGGAAGATTTTGAACTACTTTTCACCGTAAGTTCCCGTGACGCTGTGACGCTTTTGGATGCGTGGAAACAAGCCTTCCCGGACGTGAGGCTGACCTGTATTGGCAAGATCCTGGCTGAGCCAGTCCTGACGCTTCGAGATCGCAATGGGGTCGAACCGTTAACTTTGCACGGGTTCCAACATTTCTGCCCTTCAAATTCCTCAGCGTTCCCCCAAAGCTGATGCGCGCGGAGCAAGTTCGCTCAATCGGGAATCCAGGTCAGGTCTTGAAACCAATATCGGACAGATCCCAACCCATTCCTGACTGGTTTCAAGGTTCAAATGACTGGACCGTCCAATGGCCCGTCTGGATCCGGGAAACTCCCAACCGGCACCTCAGACTGCGTCGCCGAATCATACGCACACGGGTTGCCAGACTTCGGCCCCAGGTAGAATCCCGAATCCATTACGTGCGCTGCGCCGGTGTCTTCCCCTGCCTTCAAACGGTCCATGTCGGCAGCGCCCTCGCGACGAAGCCAACAAACCCATCCTCGAGCCCGGGGCAGCGCAGATTTGGATCCCTCCAGTCGTAATTCGGGATAAACCATGGATTCGAACCGCCGGCTTGTGCGGCCACCCCGACTCCGTCCGCCGCGCGTCGGACTCCACACCAGCCTTGTCCGGAAACTCGACCTTGCCACCGATAAGCACCGTCGGGCCATTTCAGTCGCTGCCCAACACCGTGTCAGGCACGGGCATGGGCATCAACCCCAACGCCATCACCGGATCCGGTGGTCCGTCCAATCGCCGCACTGATCTAACAGTCCGAATCCAGCCACTGGCCCACAGGCTGCGGACCCAAACGCAATCGTGGATCGCGGCGCTGTCTTGGCTCCATCGTTAGCTCAACGGGGAAACCCAATCTGTACGCCAGCCGGCACCTGGAGCTCAAATGTTGCCCGCAATCTACCCATCCCAAAATGATGGTCCCGAACCAAAAGTGTGACCCGCACGCCTGTCTCCACGCGATCGGCCGACTGCACCACATCTGGGCCATGCGGCGGCCCAACCGGTTGCAACACCAGCGGCGAGATGCCGGGCCGGAATGCCACAGGGGCGTCACCAGCGGAGATCTTCAGCCCAACTGTCTACTTAACCCGGACGCAAAATGTAACAGAGCGGTGCCGAACCCATCGGAAGCTTCCGGCCAATCTGGATCGGACAACCCAGGTGGTCAGAGGCTACCAATAGGTCCCCCAAGGTCCACACAGTTTCTCCCTGCTCGCATCGAACGACTCCCACATCTCGGAGTCGGCTGTCCGGCCGGGCTCCAAACATGAACAAACGCAAATCCAGCGAATTGAACCGGTATCGACCTAGCTGCCGCCTTTCAGCTAACAAACGATCTACATCCTCGAGGGACACGTAACCCGCCCGCGGCTTCAAATCGTGTGGCAACCACCCAAACTGCGTCTGACCCTCCGTATCATGTAGCAGGAGCAAGTAAAAAACGGCCGTGGTACCCTCATGTAGCGCGGCGGCAAATGTCTTCACGATGTGCTCCGATTCAATTTGCAAAGGCTCATCACTGAATTCCTGACGCTGCAGATCACCCCTCCAAGGCAACGGCCAAGGACATTTTCGTCATCCACATGAGACCACCCGCCGAAACCCCCGAGGCCAGGTGCAAAGCCCCGAACACCGATCTGAAGCCCAGATTAAAACACGGCCAGACCGTGTTGGCTTCAAGGCCCACAAGATCCGCCGCTCGCGCGCCCGCAGAAACATTCCATGCTACGCGCGCCGTCGAATCACCAAACCTCATGCCCCGCCAAGCTGCCTTTTAATACGCGGTCATCTCAGCGCCGGTGTGACCGCCGAACCAACGAATGTCGCCTTCGCTCCAAGGTTCGAAGGCAGCGACTTGGCCGGTCCTGTCCTCCGCTATCGCTCGTCAGAAAGCCATAAACCACAAGAAGATCGCTTGGAAACCGGCCTGGATCCGACCCGGCCCAGGCAGACGAGTCATGCCCCCACAACACCTCCAACTCTTCAGCCTGCTGAATGCATGCTGCGGCAGCTGAAGAGGTCCGCTCTGTTCATCGGTCCAACCCCGGCTCTAGCTCTGCCCTACGCATCCAGTCTCGTACTCGAGCTACGAAGACCCATGCACACAATTGCGCCACGGTAGGCCATTTGCTCGGCCCTGTAAGACCACGACGTGGCCACATCCAAGCCCAATCTCGGCCAATTTCTACTCGGCCGAATGCCCAAAGGCTCCACTACAGCCAGTGAGAATTCACCCGTCTGCGGGGCCGTGCACCGGCGAAAGCGAATAAAAGCCAGTCAAGAACCGCCCCACTCTGAATCAGGCACCCGCACGCGCACGGAGTGCCTCCGCAACAAAATGTTCGCTGCTTCCCCAAAACGTGATGGGGCCCCGACAGCTAGGCAATGCACAGACCCATCAACCAGGTCACGATCCATGGTCGGCTCATGCACCACGAGGCATTGAGCCGTTTGCAGCATGCAATCAGCCGCCGAGGTAGGTGTGTCGGCGCAGCGATCCAAGCGCACTGCCGCGTCCCTGGCCAGGTCGATCGCTTTCCGTGCCAACCTCCTTACCTGCATCCAGAAGGCCGCCGATGCAGGCTGCCTCCCCGGCGATAACGCAAACACGGCCCCCAGTTCAGCATCGATGTTCGCAACGGCTCAATGGTGAACCGGGAGAGCCGCGTGCGCCAGCGTCTGTCTCGACTGCAGACGCCCGTACCTCATAAAGCACACCTACCCCCTTCAGGAGGGCAGCCCCGCCGTCTCCGCCAGAGGCAACACGATGCGAACCACGCCGGCAGGCTCCGAACCCGCAGCTACCAATTCCAATCGCCCCTGATGGGACTCGACGATTCGCCGAGTGACGGCAAGTCCCAATCCGAGTCCTACGTTTCGGGTAGTGAAAAACGGCTCGGCACCTTTCTGTGCAGTTTCGCCTGTAAAGCCCTGGCCCCGATCACGGATCTCGATGGCCAGCGCGGGATGACCGGCTCCGTTGGTCTCGTTGGCCAAGCGCACTTCCACCACGCCATCCTCGGGACTGGCCTGCAAAGCGTTCAACAACACTTCCGTGAGCGCATGACGCAGGGCGGCCCGGTCGCCCCGCACAAACACCGGTCGACCCGGATCCTGGTATTGCAACGTGACCCGGCTTTGCGGCAGATGCTTGCGCGCCTCCTGAAATGCTTCCGTAATCAGTGGACCCAGCGCCACCGGCTCCGTCCCCGCTGGAGATTCACTCGCGAGGAATCGCATCTGTTGCAACAACCGGCTGATCCTTTGAACACTTGTGCCCATGGCCGCTTCTAGAGAACGCCGGAACTCGGCATCCTCCGCCCGCTCGCCAAACATCTGCTGATGCGTGGCCAGTGGCACCAAAGCATTGCCGATTTCGTGCACGAGCCGTTCGGCCATACTGCGAATCAGGCGCAAATGCGCCGTTTCCAACTCCAACTTTTGCAAACGCTCAGCCTGCGTCCGGTCTTCTGCAATTAAGAGAGCAGAGGCCAACCCGCCGCCGGTCCCCTGACTTCGAAACGGCACGATCGATACCAAATAGACCGTACCTGGCTGATCTTCAGGCGTGTATCGAAAGGTGGGTAGCCCCGCGCCGGTCTTCAAAACCTGGTAAATCTTGGACCCTAACGCGGCCGGCAGATCGGAAAAATCGGCCTCGCCGCTTCTCCGACTGCTGCTCCGAAACAACCGACGGGCCGCGCGATTGGCATGCAGGATGGTCAGATTCGGCCCCACCACCACGCAAGCACTATTCAGCTCGCGCAGAATCTCGGCCAGCATCTGATGGTTGGCAACCAGTTGGTCATGCAACCAAATGTTTCGCAACGCCAGGCCCACCTGCTCCAACAAGTGGAAAATCAGTTCCAGTTCTGCATTGCTCAAGGGCTCTCCCGTAATGTGTCCGTCAAAAAGGGCGACCCCCAGGAGTTGCTCGCGGTCTACAATGGGCACCGCAACCTGCATCGATAAAAGCTCGAATTCTTTTTGTGCCTCAGGATCCTGCAACAGCTCCGGGCTGTTCCGTCGCAAAATACGACCAAAATGCGCCAGGGCAGCTCCCAAACCGGCTTCCAAGGACAGCTCCACTTGTTGCATCAGGCCGCTCGGTACACTCAGCCAACAGGTCGGCCGCAGACGACGATCCTCATCCGTCGGAGGCAAACCGGCAGCGACCAACACCGGCCGCCGCAAAAACACAATGGCCCGATTGACGCTGAACAGCTCCCGCAACAAGAACAAGAACTGCCGCGTCAAACCCTCCGCGTCCAATGAATGGGTCAAGATGGCCGAAAACTTGCGCAAGACTTCAAATCCAGCCCGACCCACTGCCACTATGGTTGTGTCTCCAGCCGCTTCAGGTGGTCGAATCGCCGGCGCAGGGAAGAAATCGGTTCCGGACGAAGAAGCCGGTTTTGCAATGGACCGCGTTGTGCCGCCGTTGCTCGAGGCGGCTTCCACGACCGCCTTGCGGTTGAGGAGGCGCTCGACCACCGCCTGCAACATCCTGGGGCGCACCGGTTTACTGACAACCTGATCAACCCCCTGCAGCATGGCCTCCTCTTCCCACTCCGGCTGACGCGTCCCTGCCAAGACCAGCACGGGACACTTTTGGGCCCGGCGTCGGACTCGTTCAATCAACCAAAGTGCCTGGACCCCGGTCAAATCCACGTCCACGACACACAACTGCACCAGCCCGTGGGTCAACAGCGGCTCGGATTCCTCCAACGTCGTCCGATGAACTACGCGACATTCCAAAGGTTCCAACGCCGCGCGAATTGCTTCGGCCGTATCCGGATGGTCCGCCAGCACTAGAATGGTCTTCATCCCATCTCCGCACCGCCGAGCGGTGAACTGCCGCAGCGACGCCCACACGCCGCAAGCCTCGGCGACCCTGCTGCCCCGCAGGATTTCGCGAGCCTGCCTTCGCTTGCGCCAGCCAACGCAGTTAACCGCCTTCCTTGCAGGCCGTCAATGCCCGGACATTCTGTCATGGTCATCCCGTGGAGCCCATCCGTGCCGTTCCGAATCTTTCATCCGCAATATCCGCCCACACTACCGGGTCCGCCCCGGGGTCCGCCTGCGGTTCTCCCCCGGGTGAATCGCCGCCCCTGGGTGCCATCTACAAGACGGGTTCCACTTGGGGCAGACTTTTCAAGAACCGCAAGATCTCTTTTAACCGTGCCGCAATGCCCTTCCGGCTCAAACGCGGAAACCGGCCGTTCCACTGCAACCAATCGCCGTTACAGCCCAACATCAACCGGCCTTCGCGCACCTCCACCACGGAAATGTTCCGCGCTGCCGCTGCCAACTTAATTCGGATCGTCGCCAACAACCATTGAACCGGCTCGGGCAAAGGCCCAAATCGATCCCGCAATTCTGACTCCAGGGCCGATAGCGCAGCGTCATCGGTCACTTGGGCCAACCGACGGTAAATTTCAATCCGATGCCGCGGCTCCGGCACGTACCGATGGGGTAAACAGGCTGCTACGCACCCGTCACTCTGGCCGGCCGCGCCCGCCGCAATTTCCAAAAAATCCAGGCGCAAGGTCACCTCGATCCGGGGCGGCACGGGCCGCCCCTGCAAAGCTGCGATGCTTTGTTGCAGCAACTGGCAGTACAACTCAAATCCCACCGCTGAGATATGACCGCTCTGCTCCGGTCCCAACAAGTTACCAGCGCCGCGAATCTCCAGGTCGCGCATGGCAACTTTAAACCCGCTGCCGAGGGTGGCGTATTGCCGGATGGCGCTCATCCGCTTCCGAACCTCTGTCAACAACCGGGCATGACGCGGCAGTAACAAGTAAGCATAAGCCTGATGCTTGTAACGGCCCACCCGACCTCGCAATTGATACAAATCGCTCAAGCCAAAGCGGTCCGCCCGATCGATGAGGATCGTGTTCGCATTGGGAATATCCAAACCGCTTTCAATAATCGTGGTGGATAGCAGCACATCGGCCTCTCCATTAACAAACCGAGTCATCACCTCTTCCAGCTCATCTGCCTTCATCTGGCCATGCCCCACCACAATACGCGCTTCCGGCACCAACGCCTGCAGCCGCTGCCGCATTGTCTCAATGGTGCCAACCCGATTGTGCAAAAAGTAAACCTGTCCGCCCCGGTTCAACTCTCGCAGGATCGCCTGCCGAATGACATCCTCATCATACGGAATCACGATCGTTTCCACGGGCAACCGGTCCTGAGGTGGCGTCTGAATCAAACTCAGGTCTCGCGCGCCCATCAGCGCCAGATAAAGTGTCCGCGGGATCGGCGTGGCCGTCAGCGTTAGAACATCCACCTGCGTGCGGAGTTGTTTCAACCGTTCCTTATGCAGAACCCCAAAGCGCTGTTCTTCATCCACCACGACCAATCCCAGGTCCCGAAACCGAACGTCCGGCTGCAGTAATCGATGGGTTCCGATCACGATGTCGACACCCCCGCGGGCCAAATCTTCCAACACGCGGCGTTGTTCCGCACGCGTCCGAAAACGCGACAGCAATTCCACCCGAACAGGGTAATCAGCCATGCGGTCCCGAAAAGTGTTATAATGCTGTTGTGCCAGGACGGTTGTCGGCACTAGTACGGCCACCTGTTTGCCTCCCATCACCGCCTTGAACGCAGCCCGCAACGCGACCTCCGTTTTGCCGAACCCGACATCTCCGCACACCAATCGATCCATGGGCCGTGGCTTTTCCATGTCAGCCTTTACTTCCGCGATTGTGCGCAATTGGTCTGGCGTCTCCTCAAAAGCAAATGCCGCTTCAAACTCCCGCTGCCATGGGGTATCCGGGCCAAAGGCATGTCCCGGTTGGGCTGCACGCGCCGCCGCCACAGACAACAGCTCTGCCGCCACGTCCCGCACCGCGCGTTCGGTCCGTTCGCGCGCCTGCCGCCAACGATGTCCCCCCAACGTGTGCAACGGGGGACGGACCCGGCCTGCTCCCACATACTTACTCACCAGGTGAGCCTCGTTCACGGGGACATACAGGCGCGGGGCCGGCTGGCCAGGCTCTGTCGGCGCATACTCCAGCACGATACACTCCATTCCGCCCGCCCGGCCCTCCGGCAACGTCATCAGCCCTAAATACCGGCCGATCCCATGATGCAAATGCACCACCAAATCCCCCACCTCCCAATCTGCAAAATCAATCTCAAACACCGACCGCATCGCCGCCGCATGACGCGATTTTAAGCGCCGCGGCCGCGGCACGCGGGTCCGACCGAACACCTCCGCATCTGAGATGACCACCCAACCCACCTGTTCAGACCAAAATCCCCGGTGAAGCGAGCCAAGCTGAATTTCAGGTCGCTGCGCGTTTTCTCCCTCGACTCCCGGGACCAAGTCCGCCCAAAGCTCTTCAAATCTCTGCCGCTCGCCCGCTGTGGCGCAGAAAACGGTAACCGCATGGCCCTGCCTCAACCAACGATGCATTTGTTCGAAAAACGCCCGTCGCTGAAGTTCGGCGACCTCCAACGGCGGCGGACGTTCCGGCAGTGGTCGAAACGCCTCCAAGGTTTCCCACCGAACCTCTGTTTGCATCCGGCAGGGCCGTGTCGAATGTTCCCCCCACGGCCATTCAACCCCTCGTTCGGCCTCCGGGGCCCAATCCCACGCGCAACCTTCCGTCAGGATGACCGATGAGCCCAACCGATCCCATCCTGCCCGACGGAGACATTCCCAATCCGCAACCAACGGGTCCGGGGACTGGGCCCGCCGCAAATACTCGTCCGCTTGCAATCGGATGTGCTCTGGCTCGGACCACACCACCACGCTCCCCGCGGGTAAATGCTCGTGCAGACAGGCCCACCTCGTCGCCGGAGTTTCCACCCCCGTCGCACTTCGCAATCCCCGACGCAACAAACCCACCTCGCCCGCCGGCGGCAAAACCACACTTTCAATCCGGCGTTGCGAAACCTGTGTGGTCGGGTCAAAGATTCGCAAAGATTCCACACGATCCCCGAAAAACTCCAACCGGACCGGCCATGGTTCCGTAGGCGGAAACACATCTACAATGCCACCCCGCAGCGCCACTTCGCCTCTTTGAGTGACCTGAACTTCTGGCTCATATCCCTGGCTTTCCAACCATTCCACCAAGGCAAATGGATCCAAGCGATCGCCGTGTCGTATGTGACGGAGTCGATCTTCAAGTTCCCGGGGGCTAAACGTCCGTTGCAGCAAAGCCGTACCACAGGTTATCACCACCGGCGCTTCGGCTCTGGCTCGACGCACCAAAGCCAGCCGCACAAGGGCCTCCAAGCGCTCGCTCACCGTATCCACGGAGGGCAAACGATCTTCCCCTGGCAAGAATTCCCATGCCGGAAACAAAAGGCTACGCTGGATCTCCGCGTCATTCTCTTCTTCCGGTTCGGCTGTCGCCGCAAAATCAACGCTGGCTCCGCGCAATACCCGCAGCCAGGTGTCCAAATCACGCTGAAAACTTTCCTGGCGGCGTAGATCCGCTGTCACCACGAGCACCGGTCGGGTCGGCAAACACTGATGCAGCCACGCCACCAGAAAAGGCTGTGCCGGTTCTGCCACTCGCTCCAAGCACAATGCTTCCCCTGCCTCCACCCGCTGCACCAGTTCCCGGGCGGCGGGCGACGCTTCCCATCGCCGCCAACCGGCCCTGTCCAATCGCTGACCTTGCTCCACCTAAAATGCAACCTGTGGCTTTCGCTTTCCCGGGTCAAGGGAAGCCGGGGCCGCTTGACGGCAGGGCCCGAGCCAGCAATTGCGCCATGTGCAAGACCGGAACAGCCGACAGATGCGCCACCTGCTGCCGACAGCTCGTTCCGGACGCCACCAAAACCGTGCCAAAGGGCGTATGCTCGATCTGCTCCACCAAGGGTTCCGCCACGCGCAACGAAAGTTCATACGTAGCCGCCATGGCTCCAAAGGCGCCGGCCATCCCACAACAACCGCTGTCCAACAGACGTACCGTCCGCCCCGGCAACCGCCCTGCCAATCGCGCCAAGACAGGCCCCAGACACTTCACATGGCAATGCGCATGCACGAGTACCAAACCGGAGCCGTGTTCCCATGCTACACTGTCCGGATGCGCCGCCAAATGCGCCTCCACAAACGTTTCAAAAAGAACACATCTTGAAGCCGCTCCCGATGCCCCTGCCAGGCCCAGCTCATGGTAATCTTCCACAAACATCGAGTAACACGAGGGCTCCAGAAAGATCACCGGAACACCTGCCGGTTCCCGCTCAAGCAACGAAAGATTCCATTGCCCTAACGCCCGTGCGCGCTGCAAATCGCCCTGGCTAAACGCAGGTCGACCACAACATCGCCGCCCTTCGATGAGGCTCACTTCATATCCCAACGCTTCCAAGACCGCTACGGCCGCCATGCCCACCCCTGGTTCGTGATACCGAATAAACGTATCGTCCCACAACAAGACCCGGCCTCTGCTGCTCCAAGACGGAGCCGACCTCTGCGCAAACCAACGGTCGAACCGTTGTCGGGCGTATGCTGGCAAGGGGCGCTCTGCCGCCACGCCCAGCGACCGTTCCATCAACGCGCGCACCCATCTCCAACCCAATACCTCATTGGCCAGGCTCGGCACTCGAGACAACCACGCATTCACCTGATCCACCCGACTTACCAGACGCGCCCCCCAAGGCATGCCCACCGCATGATTACGGCCCTGCAACAACTCGGCCTTGAGTAACCCCATGTCAACATTCGAAGGACATTCCGACACGCAAGCCCGGCAACCCAGGCACGTCTCCACCGCCCGGCGGAATTCTTCACTTTCCCACACCGACCGTCCTTCGAGCCCCCGCCCCTCCAACGCCGCACGAACAAGATTGACGCGGCCCCGGGTGCTCAACGCTTCCTCCCCGGTGACCGGAAAGGTCGGACACATGACCGGCGTCAACTTCCGACACCCGCCACATCCGTTGCACTGCTCCAGATGGGCGACAAACGAGCCATCCCGCGCAGCAAAAGCTAACACCGGCTCAAACGGTAGTTTCAGCGCCCGCGCCGGGCTCAGCCGCAAATCCTTGTCGCAACGATAACGACCGTCCGGAATGATTTTACCCGGATTCAATACCCCATGCGGGTCAAACGATCGCTTAATTTCCCGCATGGCACCCAATAAATCCTCTCCCAACTGCTCCTCCATGAACTCAGTCCGAGCAATGCCGACCCCATGCTCAGCCGCCAGCGATCCTCCAAAACAAGCCACCAATCGCGAAACCCCCTCTGCCACCTGTCGCAACCGACGCACATCCTCCGCCCGATGCAAATCCAGCACCGGCCGCACATGCAGCAGACCGGACCCCGCATGCCCATAAAACGACGCCTCTAACTGCAGCTCCTCGAGCAAAGCCTCCAAGGCCTCCACATAGGCCGGCAACCGATCCGGCACCACCGCAGTGTCCTCGATAATCGTAACGGGTTTGGCCGGACCCGGTCGGCTTGTCAGCAGCGACAACCCCGCCTTCCGCAAGGTCCACACCAAGCCCATCTGTCTTTCGTCCTGAACGGCTTGAAACCCTTGACCCGCCCGCAGTCGCTCCAGTTCAAACAATTTGTCATTGACCTCGTCCAGGAACTCCACCACCAAAACCGACTCATATCGACGCTCATCCAAGGCCAGCAACCGCCGGGCCTCCGCAAAGGCATCCCGGCCCCGCGTTTGGTCCAAGAGCAAACGATCCAAATGCTCCACGGCTGCCGGCCGCAAGGCGCGTAAGGCCACTGCGACCTCCATGGCCTCCCGCCGGGAATCAAAGAATAACACGCCCAAGGCCTTTTGTTTCGGCAACGGCACCACCCGCAACACGGCCGCCAAAATGCCGGCCAACGTTCCTTCACTACCACAAATCAACTGGGTCAAATCTCCCGGCCGCTGCATATAGCGGTCCAACGCGTAGCCCGGCCAGCGCTTGACCAAACCCGGCGGCATCCGCTCCTGCACCCGCAAACCATGCAACTGCACCACATCGTCTGCCGACCGCCGTTGCAAAGGGAGGGGATCTTCTCCGGGCCGCAACCAACGCACCCGACCGTCAGCCAGCACCACTTCCAACGCGACCACATGATCAGCCGTGGTCCCATACCAAGGAGCTCGTGCGCCGGAAGAATTGGAGGCAATCATTCCGCCGAGCGTGGCACGGTCGCTCGTAGCCACATCAGGGCCAAACATGAACCCGTGAGGACGTAAAAACGCGTTCAATTGGTCCAACACCACCCCGGCTTCAACCTCCACGATGGCCCGTTCGCGATCCAGGCTGCGAATCGAGCGCAAATGTCGCGCAAAATCCACCACCACGCCCTCGCCCAACGCCCCACCCGTCAACCCCGTACCTGCTCCCCGGGGAATCACGCTTAAACCGGCTTGAGCCGCCGCCTTGATCACAGCGCTGGCCTGACGCGCATTCCGGGGAAACGCCACAGCCGCAGGTTCCACCTGATAAATCGAGGCGTCGGTGGCATACAACTGACGGGTCACGTTGTCGAAAGCCACTTCACAATTGGCTGCTGACAACAATGCGCGCTGCTGCGTTGAGGTCATGCTCGTGTTCCGGTCTCAGCCCCTGCTTACCCACACCGAAGCTTGCCCACGCCTGCTTGCATACTGCCTAGTCTTATCCCCCGCCCCATCAAGGGCCAAGCCAAACCATCACAGCACCGCTTCTGCCCAGTCGGTTCCCATCCACCCCTCGCACGTGCAAAACGGCGTCCCAACTCCGCCACCAGAGCCACGGAAAACACTCCGTCAAATCGAACAACCTCACCCCTCTTGGTCTCGCCAGCAAGGAAATCTTAACGAAATCTTCCCCGCAGCAAATGAGCAGTTCGGTGCACCAGAAACGACGCACCTGTCCCTCGCGAGTCAGGCTGAATGCAGAAACAGAAAATGGTGGAGCCGAGGGGACTCGAACCCCTGACCCCCACAATGCCATTGTGGTGCTCTACCAACTGAGCTACGACCCCAACCTTTCTCACAATCTACGAGCCCCCCCGGCGTTGTCAAAAGCTTTGTCTGCCTTCCAAAGGCAAACAAATCAGCCACGCTGCCCTCCCAACAACCTGATGTGTGGCCTGGACCTTCCCGTCATCTCTCTCCCGAGCGGATCGCTCGCGCCGGCCGGACACAGGTCAGGACGGATCGCAACGCAAACCGATCGACGCCCACTCAACTCTAACAGACCCCCGCCGGATCAGGTTACCCACGATGCACGCAATCGTCGGCCCCGACCGTTTCAACGCCGCCATACCCCGGGTATGCTACCCATGCGAGCCATCAGTTTCTGAAAACGACCCATTTTTTTCATCACTTGCTGCATTTGCTGAAACTTCTTCAGCAGCTCATTGACCTCGCTGACACTCACGCCGCTGCCGCGAGCAATCCGATGACGCCGACTGGCATTAAGGATTTGGGGCTGACGCCGTTCCTGCGGCGTCATGGCACACAAAATAGCCTCCATCCGGCGCAATTCCTTTTCCTGCCTGGCCAGATCCACCTGCTGCAAGGCTTCGTCTCCCCCGGGCAGCAATCTCATAAGGCTCTCCAATGGCCCGAGCTTCCGCATCTGGCGAAGTTGTTCCAAAAAATCCTCCAACGTGAATGCTCCCTTCCGGAGTTTTTCCTCTAATTTGCGTGCATCCGCTTCTTCGACCGCCTCGGCCGCCTTTTCGACCAGGCTGACAATGTCCCCCATCCCCAAGATTCGAGATGCCATCCGGTCGGGATGAAACGGCTCCAGAGCATCCAACTTTTCGCCCGTTCCCACAAATTTGATTGGTTTTCCAACCACAGCACGGAAACTGAGCGCTGCACCACCGCGGGCGTCGCCGTCGAGTTTGGTAAGAATGGCACCCGTGATTTGCAGGGCACGGTCGAAATGGGTAGCCACGTGAACCGCCTCCTGACCCGTCGCGGCATCCAATACCAGCAAAATCTCACGCGGCTGAACCAGGTCACGGAGTCGGACCAGCTCTTGGACCAACGGTTCATCGATGTGCAAACGACCCGCAGTGTCAAAAATCAACACGTTGCACGCCCGCTGGCGTGCGAACTCCAAAGCTTCCTGCGCAATGGTCAAAACATCAGAGCAACCCCGCGGTGCGTAAGTGGGAATCCCCAATTGGCGCCCCAGCGTCTCAAGCTGATCCATGGCAGCCGGGCGGTACACATCCGCGGCCACCAACAGCGGTTGACGCCCCTGCTTGTGCAACAAGCGCGCCAATTTACCGCTCGTGGTGGTTTTCCCCGAGCCATGCAATCCGACCATCAGGATGCATGTGGGCTGACCACTCAAATCGAGGCCCGCATGGCGGTCGCCCAGGAGAGCCACAAGTTCATCATGAATGATCTTAATGACCTGTTGACCCGGTTGAATGCTCTGGATGACCTCCTGTCCCAGGGCTTTGGCCCGGACTCGCTCCAAAAAATCCCGCGCGACCTTGTAGTGGACATCGGCGTCCAACAGAGCAATCCGCACCTCGCGCAGGGCGTCAGCCATGTTGGCCTCCGTGAGTTTTCCCACGCCCCGCAAATGTCGCAGGGCGTGTTGTAATTTGCTGGTCAACGATTCGAACATGCTGCAATACAGGCTAGCAGGACCCGACATCGCTGGCAAACGGGCCTCTCAAACAAAAGCCTCCTCGCATGCAGCCCGCCCCCGATACGCTTAGCCCTACTCCGGCCGGGCTCGTTGACAACCCGCAGACGCCGTGGCTAACTATTTCTGCCCGTGTGGTGGGATACTCAAGTGGTCAACGAGGGCAGACTGTAAATCTGCTGGCCTTAGGCCTTCACAGGTTCGAATCCTGTTCCCACCACCACTTTTTTATGGACGAACCGATCGAGCCGGCTCGGTCTCTTCACGCCATCTGGTTTGGTGGTTCAATGATGGCTCCGATCTTGGGTGTCCTACACAAGCAAGCAGCAGCCCGATACCAAAGCTTCGCTACGGTCCACTTGGCCACGCCTTCGCATGGATCTCCGCGCCCGGTCCCGGCCTGTTCCATGCGCACCGCATGCCAACAGCACCGAACCGAACCTCGCCCGATGAGCCCACCTGTTCACGCTGATGACCCTCTTGGATGTCCGAAGCCTGGTCATGATCGAGTCTCCAATCCGAGGCCGCCAAACCCACGCTGAGAGTGGGCCCGGTATAGGGCTGCCGCAGCGGTGCGCCACAGCGGTCAACCAAAAGCGGAAGTGTCGCTAGCCCCGGTGCGCGCTGTAGATCAGATTTGCCAGAGCAGCGAATCGGGCTCTATCCCCCACCCGACCTATCCACCCTCTTTTGATTCATGCCGAGCACAAATCAGGCCGTTTTTCGTACACGACCAACCGCGCCGGCGGAAGATTCCGCCAGATCACCGCAGTCTCCCGAATGCAAAACCCCGGGAAATGAAGCGAAGGTTCGTGCCGGAGCCGATAACGGAACTGGATCCATCGGCCGTAAGTCGGCAGGAGCCGATAGATTTCTCGGGCCACTTGCTGACGATCCGACTCCGAAAACGCCCGCAAAGGCAAGCTGGAGACCACTGTTGCAATGCGCGCGCGCCGACCCAAGTGGTGATGGATCAAGTCGGTCAATTGCCGCGCGTCTCCTTCCAAGACCTGCACATCGGGGAAGCGCCGGCGCAAAATCTCGGCCAAGCGTGGCATCGCTTCCACTGCCACCAATTGGTCGGCGGGAACTCCACGGCCCAACAATGCCTCCGTGACCGAGCCCGTGCCCGCTCCTAACTCCACCACATAACCCGCCGGCGGCATCGGAACCTGACTGGCCATGGCCCGGGCCAAAAAACGGGAACTCGGAGCCACGGCGCCAATCCGACGGGGACTGGTGGCATAATGCCACAAAATCAGCGGTGTGTCGGTCAGGACCCGCAACCAACGACGGAACGGATCGCCCACCCTCGGCGTGGACCGAATGACGCCGAACGCCGGCGCCATCGGCCGAGCAATCACGGAGGACGATCTGCGTGAGGAACGCTCCATGAGAGACGCCTGCATTAAGCTGCGATGACCTCCTGGGGGCCGCGGCCCCCGTTGACCAGGAACAGGACGGCCATCCGAACGGCCATCCCGTTGGTCACCTGTTCCAAAATCACGGAGCGCTCGCCGTCGGCCGTTTCACTATCGATCTCGACTCCCCGATTGATCGGGCCGGGATGCATGATCAAGACGTCCGGTTTGGTCCAAGCCATTCGCGCAGGATTGATTCCGAAAAACTGGATATACTCTTGAACCCCTGGAAACATGGTGCGCCGCTGACGTTCATGCTGAATGCGCAACAGGTTGATCACATCGGCATCTCGAATGGCCTCTTTCAAATCATACGTGACCCGACAGCCCAATTGCTCAAATTCACGCGGGACCAACGTCGACGGGCCGCAAAGCGTCACCCGGGCACCCAACTTGGTCAGCCCCCAAATGTCCGAGCGCGCCACCCGGCTGTACAAAATGTCGCCAATGATGGTCACGTTGAGGCCCTCGATCCGTCCCTTTCTCTCCCGAATGGTGAACAAGTCCAACAACGCTTGCGTGGGATGCTCATGGGCCCCGTCCCCGGCATTGATCACATGAGCTTGAAGGACGCGGGCCAAAAAATGAGGTGCGCCCGCCGCCGAATGCCGGATGACGATAAAATCCACGTTCATCGCCTCCAAATTGCGCGCAGTATCTTTTAAGGTCTCGCCTTTGCGCAGGGAAGATGCCTCGGCCGTAAAATTCACAATATCGGCCGAAAGACGCTGCTCGGCCAATTCGAAACTGGTACGCGTGCGCGTGGAAGGTTCCACAAAAAGATTCACCACCGTCTTGCCGCGCAAGGCCGGAAAGGTCTTAATCGCACGCCGCCCCACCTCCTTCAGCGCCCGGGCCGTATCGAGGACGGTGACGATTTCCTCAGCCGTCAACGACTGAATATCCAGCAGATGACGACGGGTCCAACTCATGGCCGTTCCAAAAAGACGGCATCCTCGCCGCCCCCGCCCACTTCCGACAAGCACACCTCAATTCGTTCCTCTAATGCAGTAGGCACGTTCTTGCCGACAAAATCCGCCTTGATGGGCAACTCGCGATGTCCACGGTCGATCAATGTCGCCAGTTGAATGCGCCGCGGCCGGCCAAGATCATTCAAAGCATCCATGGCAGCGCGAATCGTACGCCCGCTGAACAAGACGTCGTCCACCAGAACCACCGTCCGGTCGTTGACATCAAATGGGATCAAGGTTGGATGCACCTCCGGAGCCAGCCGTTGGTCCAGGTCATCCCGATGCAAGCTCACGTCCAGGGCCCCCACCGGAACAGGATGTCCCCAAATCATGGCCAGCCGCTCTGCCAACCGACGGGCCAGCGTTACACCTCCACGCTGGATGCCCACGAGGGCCACCCGGCCGGATTCTTCGTTGGCCTCGGCTATCTCATGAGCCATCCGGGCCAACATGCGTTGGACCGCGGCCGTATTGAGGATCAGAATACGCTGCCCCATGGTGCTTGCCAAACGCCTGTCGCGGCGGGCGCAAAATTAATCCGGCCAGGACGCCGCACATATCCATCCAGTCCCGATGACCATGCAACGAGCCACCTTTCGTCACGCGCAGGCCCAAACATGATCGTTTCTGGCAAGAGTTGGATTCAGGCGGAAGGTTTCGGGGAATCGTGAACCGGAGGAGAAGAAGCGGTAGAGGTACGGCCAGGACTTGAAGGAGCAGCACTCTGTTGTTGAGCGCGCGCTAAAGACTGCCGGTACGCACGCCATTTGGACCGGTGCTTGAGGATCCAGTCCGTCAACGCCCTCTCAAATCCGATGTCGTAGCCGGCCTTTTCCGACTCAATCCATTTATGCTTCAAAATCTCCTCGCGCTCGGCTTGGAATTCGCGATACAGGGTCGAATTCCGCAGCAGGTCGTCCCCGTCCAGTTCTTTGGTTTCCTCCGGCATAACAGGTTTGGACACAGGCGATCCCATCTGAACTTGTTAAAGCACAGTAAGCGCTCCAGCGAGAATTGACAAATAGAAAACGCTACCCGGCGGCGTTTGGGCTGTCATGAGGCGGAGGTGTCGAGGATCTCGTACTTTGCGCCCGTTTAAGGAAAGCATGAAGTCGCCTTCACGCAGGCTGGCCGCCTCGGCTGGCGTGCCGGGCGCGACGACGCCGACGCGGGCTCCCCCGGCGCCAAGCAATTCAGTTTGGCGATCGACCTCAGGCATCCCGCGGTGCAAATAAATGCCCAAATATCCGCGCCGGAGTCGGCCCTTAGTAATCAACCGCTCCATGACCAGCCGGGCCATATTGGCGGGCACGGCGAATCCGATTCCTACACTGCCGCCCCCGTCGCTGAGGATGGCGGCGTTGATGCCCACTAACCGGCCCATGATGTCCACTAAAGGCCCGCCGGAGTGGCCAACATTGATGGGAGCGCCTGTTTGGATGAAATCTTCATAGTGAGTCAGCCCCAGTTCGCCACGCCCCCGGTGCTGACGATTCCCAAGGCACCGTTTGGCCCGCGCCGAACGGGTTGCCCAAAGCCAGAACGAGGTAACCTACTTCCAGCAAGTTGCTGCCCGTCAGGACGATGGCGGGCAGATCGCTCGCCGGGTTCCGCAGCACCGCGACATCGGTGCGGGGATCGACTCCGATCATCTCAGCTTCGAATTCGGTCCGGCCACCGGCCAGACGGACGCGGATTTGATCGGCTTGTTCGACGCATGGTTATTGGTAAAGATGCAGGCGTCTTCGGAGACAATCACGCTGGAGCCCAAGCCCCGGGCGCGCCATTCACGCGGACGAGTTTTCCGTGGAAACTAGTCTCCGAAGAACCGTCGGAACCACGGGTTATCCAAAAAAGGGATGTGGCCAATCATCGTCATTCAAAATGCGCGTTGTTTAAATGGCAACCACGCCTAGAAGCGGCTTTTTTGACCACAGGTGCCAAGACTTTTGGTCCGCTCTTTCAATTCCGATCGTATGGGGCCCAAGTCCAGTTTGGTCTGAGGCATGGGCCGTTCGGACACTCCGGTGACGCTCCAGTTGATCCAAGTCAGCCAGGCCAGCTTGGTGTTGATGTCGGCTCCTGATTGGGCGACGCCGCATGGCAGAGTCTGTATTCGGAAGCGGTGCTGAGGTTGGTGTATCCATCATGGTTTTAAATGGGCGGTGTGTCCCCGGCGGGGCCAGGGGTCTTAATTGGATGTGGGCACATCTGCCACCTCGGGTTTCACCTGGTCAAATAAACCAGCATCGTGCTTGGACCAAAGCTGAGCAGACAGGGGAAAGCTGTGCCAACCGGACTTAGGCGCAGCAGCCAGGGCGGAATGGTCCGCTCTCACGGCAACCGCAGTCGGAACCATGCGGGTGTGGAAGTGATCGGCAAAGCGACCCGATGCAAGCCTGAAGAGGGTGGAGGCGCTCCAACCACTCTTTCCCAAAGGTCATTGGTGAGGTGGGTCCGGCGAATCAATTCCCATTCCGGAGAGGGCGCAGGCCAGCAAAGTTCCACCAATTGGGCCGATAAGAGCCGAATCTGCAGCGTCGGCGGTTGTAGTAGCCTGGCAAAGAACGCGTCGCCCGGACCGCCTGCAAAGGCTGGCTGTAACGCACCATGGGTCCAGAGATTTGTGGATAAGGTGCGGCCACCGATCCATAAGTGCCCGGCCGGGTCGAGCGCGAGAGCATAACCGAAATCACTGCCGGTACCACCGTATAGGAACGCGTATCGCAGGGCTTGTCCTGTCGAATCAATGGCTGCAAGCACGACATCTCGTGGGCCACCCAGAGAAGCTCTGCTTCCCGGAGGTGCATCCCAGACCGGGAAATTGGTGGAAGAAGTGAATCCGATTATATGGACGGTGCCGCCCGGGTCCACGGCCACATCCCAAGCTTCGTCGCGATCCGTGCCGCCGAATGCTACGGAATAGACCCAGCCTGTGGCATTGTGTGCGGCAATCTTGGTCACAAAGAGGTCTGCGGAAGCTCGATTCGTCCAGACGGCTCCCACCAAATTGGTTGTGGTCACGGGGAAATCACCGGACTCGGTGGTGCCTGCCACGTAAGCGTGACCGTCTCGATCGATGGCAATGCGTGCAGCCGCATCCGTCAAGGAGCCACCGAGGTAACTGGCCATCTCGAGTGAGCTCAGGCTGGAGAATCGACAGATGAATGCATCGGGCAACGTGTTCAGATTGGTTGCCAATCCACGTGGATCGTTGATTCTCGATTGGATCGGGTTTTTGGACCAGAAATTTGTGGACCGAGTTACACCGGTGACCCACAAGCGCCCCGATGGATCCAGCGCGGCGCCGCTGGCATAGTCAAGACCACTGCCACCCATGTATGTGCTGAACACCAGCGAGCGTCCGTCAGGTGAGAAGCGTGCTACGAACGCGTCTTGCCCCCCGGCTGCAGCAGTTTGCGTGGGGTGGGCCAATGGCAGATTGGTAGACTCGGTCAATCCTACAATGGCAACTTGGCCAGTTTGATCCACAGCCAGTCCGATGCCCTGGTCGGTGCCGTCGCCGCCAAAGAAAGTGCTGTAAACCAGTTGATCGCCGCTGGAGGCCAGTTTAACCACAAAAGCGTCTAAGGGCGGTGCACCAAGGGCTGGATCCGGCCGACCCGCAAGGTTGGCTTGGAACGGCTGGACGGTTGGGAAATTGGATGAAGCGGTAAAGCCGGTCAAATACACCGCTCCTGTTGGATCGACCGCAACGGCCAATGCCCCGTCATGCGACCAGCCGCCCAAATAAGTGAAGTAAACCAATTGTGTGCCATCCGGAGTGACCTTGGCGACAAAGGCATCCCCGCCTACTGGCGTGCCGCCGGCATAATTCGTCTGGAATCCTGCTGTACGCCCAAACCATGTGGCCGAGGTGGTTTCCCCGACCAGGTAACCGGCGCCGTTGGCATCGGTTGCCACTGCCCAAATCACGTCCTGGCCGGCCCCGCCCAGATAACTGGCATGCCGAAAGACTGGGTCAATGATCAACGGTCGCTCCCGGTCGTACGATCCTAGTCGAAAGGCTATCGTGTGTTCCCCGCTCGGTGTGTAGGCACACGCGATCTCGACCCAACCGGTTTCAGTCGTCTGAAAGGCGCGAGGTCGGTGCTGTCGCAGCTCACTGGCCCCGGCCTGTACCACCAGGTCGCCGTGGGCATCTATGTGCACGCGGTCCGCTCCCTCCACGGCCAGGCGGATTTGTTCCGGGTGTGCGCCCGGGGCGACCATGAACACCACTTCGAGCATGCGTTCTGAAACGCGGTATTCCAAATCAATCCCGTGATACACGGCCTTGAACCGCACGGCGCCACTGAGCGGAACGTTTCGGATCCAGGTCTCGGGTGTTGGTCCCAACAAGTAATGGACCCGTCCGGGCAGCGGATCCACGGCGACGCTGCTCGCAGCGGCATTCGCGCCCAACCATCGAAATCGCAGCCAACGGCCCGCTTCAGTCTGAGAACCGGCCATGAATTCTCCGGCCACCCGTCGCGACGGATGGACGGTCCCGGAGCCTTCTGCAGGTGCCAGCCACACGGCCACGCCATCAGGCGCCAGCAGTTGTACCATCCCGCGGCCGTGCACCACGAAGTGATACTGAGGAGCGGCCTGGCCTAAATTGCTTTCAAACCATGGCGGGAGTGCCAAACTGGTTTGGGCAGGCGCGGTCGATGCAGCGGCGTAGACGCGGCCAGGGATGGGGATCGTACCCCAAGCCATTAATGCGCCCATCCATACGCCTCTCGCGATGCCGGAAGCGCCCCGAAGGACATCGCCCCAAAACGTGCGCAAGGCAGACCTTTTCATGAAATCGGCCTTCCAAGAGGTTAAAACTCGCGGGTGTACCCGACCCCGAATTGGAACCGGCCGCGTCCTCGGCTGTATCGTTCGTCGTAATGAATGGGGATGCCGTAATCGAGCCGCAGCGGACCGATCGGCAGGTCCAATCGGATGCCAAAACCCCAGTTGTCGCTCCGGTTCGCGAAATCGAATTGAAAGGCATCCGACATGACGTTGCCCACATCGTAGAACACCGCAAAGCGCAACCGCTGAATGACCGGTAGGCTGTACTCGACGGAGCCAAGCCAGTAAGTGTTGCCGCCCACCGGCTCTGTGAACCCCGGTTCACGCGGAGAGACCTCACGGTATTTGAATCCTCGCAAGGAATAGAGACCGCCCAGATAAAATCGGTCGTAGAACGGTACCACGGCGGTGTCGCCCCAAGCATCGGCTACGCCCACACGGCCGATCACCTCGATGATGTGGCCTTCAAAAAGCCCCGGGAAATACCAAGCGGTACGTAATTCAGTGCGCCAGTATTCCTTCTCGCCGGGCCACGGACCAGCCACCTCGCCATATAATTCGATACGCTGACCGCGACTCGGTAACAGGGCGCTGTTGCGAGTGTCCCAAGCAAGAGACAGACCCAGCCGCGAGACAAGGGAATTGCCTTCTTCGGCAAATAGAGCCGAAGGTGCATTGGCTGGTTCCACCCGAATGATCTCGCCGCGGCCCGGCAAAGATTCCCGTATCCATCGGGTGGGGTGTAAGCCGGGATCGAGGTCGATCCCGACATTTTCCAGGGTGTAATTGACGCCTCCGATGACAAAGTCGCTCCAGAGGGTGCGTCGCAAGCCAATGCTCGCCCCCGTGCGTCGCTCGTCATATAAACCGCCGAAGCTTTGGTAGGCCAGATCCCGGTGGTACAAGTCCACGCTCAAACTGAGCTTTCGATCGAACAGCCAGGGCTCAACAAAGCTGAGAATGTAGTCTTGACGTTCGGTTCCCACCTGAAGACGCAGGCGAAATTTCTGACCGCCACCGGAGAACGTGGGCGGGTGAAACAGGTCAAAATTCCCCTGGCTAAACTCGACGAATCCTACCAAGGCGTCCACGGAACTGAACCCGGCACCCAGACTGATGTTGCCCGTGTTTTTTTCTTCCACTGCCACCAATAGGTTGCGTCGAGTGGGGATGTCCGTTGGCTCGGGTTTGAGTTCGACTTTCTCAAAGTATTGCAGCCCCTTGAGTCGGGCCTCGCTGATTTTGACCCCGACCATATCAAAGACTTCGCCGGGTGCCACGGCCAATTCCCGTCGAATAACCCGGTCTTTGGTCTTGGTATTCCCGCGGATGTCGATTTTTTCAATATAAACTTTTTGGCCCTCGTTGATGAGGTACTCAAGGTCCATGGTGTTGCTTTCCGTGTTCGGGATGCGCCGTGTGCGCAGGTTGGGGGAATTGGCGTTGACGTCGATGTAGCCTTGAGCTCCGTAAAAATTCTCGATCGCCACCAGGTTGTTGGACAGACCTGCCGGCGTGAATGTGTCGCCCGGCTTCATGCGGAAGGCGCGGTGAAAAGCCTGGGCTTGGTGCCACGCTTGGCGATCTTCAGTTCCCGGAGGGGGTTTGCGCTCCGGTTTGAATTCCGGCGAGACGGCGTTGGTGGGCAACAGAGTGGTTCCGATGAACCGAACGCTGCCAACCTTGTAGGGTTGGCCCTCGAAGATTTCGAAGCGCACGATCATGCGGTTGGGGGAAGGGTACTCAAGCTTCACGTCCCTGATCTCGAAATCGATGTAGCCATGTTGCCGATAGAAATCGGCCAAACGTTCGCGATCTTCTTCCAGCTCCTCGTCTTTGAAATAGCCGCTGCCGGTCAACCAGGAGAACATCCAGTGGCGACGGGTTTTGATCACTTGGGCAAGACCTTTGTGATGGGGACGAAACAATCGGCCTAGCAAGCCGACACGTGGAGGGAATGCTTGAGCCCCTACGAATTCGACCCGCTCAATTTTGATTTTGGGGCTTTCCTGGATTTCAAATGTGACAGAAGCCCGGCCGGCAGCTTCGTCGATGTGGATCACGTACTTGACGCGCGTGTTGGGATAACCTTTGGACTGATACAACTTCTGGATCTCTTGACTGTCGGTGAAAAGTTTGCGTTCCACAAGGGGTTGGCCGACCTGGGAACTGATGCGCTTGCGCAGACGTGCGTCGGTAAACTTGGTGTTGCCCACAAATTTGATATCCGTCAGGCGGGGATTGCCCTGCACCAGGTAGGTCAATACGATGCCCTCGTCGGTGCGATCCGCCGTGACCCGAATGTTGTAGAACTGTCCGGTGGCATAAAGGCTTCGAATGTCTTCGTCAACCGCGGCTGATCGGTAGGGATCGCCGGGCTTCACACGGATGTGTGCACGCAGCAGGGCGTCGCTGACCGTTGGCGGACCGATGTGGCGTACCTCCACCCGTGCGATGGGGATCTCCTCACGCGCCGGTGGCGTCCATTGCGCACGGATGCTCCAGCACGCGGCGGGGAGCCCAAGAACAAGGAGCAACCGAGTCAACCAATGCATGGGTCAGGGAAGGGATGGTAAATCTTCGGCCTCCACCTTGGCTACGCTCTCGAACCGGGTGTAGGGCCGCAAAAACACCAGATCGATTTCCCCGGTGGGACCGTTGCGTTGTTTGGCGATGTAAAGCTTGACGGGGATGGATTCCTGATCGAAATCGCGCGCCGGATCCTCATCGTCACGACCCTTGACATCGCGATAAAGCAAACCCACCACATCGGCATCCTGTTCAATCGCGCCGGATTCACGCAAATCCGACAGCCGCGGTGCCTCGCCGGCCCCGCGCTTTTCGACGTCCCGGTTCAATTGGCTCAGGACAATGACCGGGACGTTTAATTCCTTGGCCAGCGCTTTGATGCCGTTCGAAATATCGGCGATTTCCTGCTGACGATTTTCCGCCCGGCGCGAGGTGGAATGCAGAAGTTGGAGGTAATCAATAACAAAAAGGCGGATGCCGTGTTGCTGGGCCATGCGACGCGCCTTGGCCCGCAATTGCAAGATGGACAAGCCGGAGGTGTCGTCGATGAACAGAGGCGCCCCGGCCAACTTGCCTGCAGCGGTGGTCAGTTTGGGAAAATCGCGTTCGGCCAAAAACCCTTCGCGTAAGTTCCGGAGATTGACGCGCGCACGCGAACACAACAGGCGCATCACCAGGGATTCAGCGGTCATTTCCAAGCTGAAGACCGCCACTGGCAGACGGTGGTCAATGGCCACATGTTCGGCGATGTTCATGGCCAGCGACGTTTTGCCCACACTCGGCCGAGCAGCAATTACGATCATTTCACCTCCGTGCAGCCCGGTGGTGAGTCGGTCGAGGTCCGGGAATCCGGTGGGCAGCCCGCTGAGCATGCCCTTCTGCGTGTAGAGCTTTTCGATTTTACCGATGGCGTCCCGAACCAGCTCGCGGATCGGGACCGTGCCGCCTTCGACACGTTCCTCACTGATCCGCAGGATGTCGCGCTCGACTTCGTCGAGGAGTTCCTCTACATTCCCTTCGTATTCAAACACCCGGTTGACCACGTTGCTGCACGCCTGAATGAGGCGGCGCAAGAGATACTTTTCGTAAACGATGTTGGCGTAATAGGCCAGGTTGGCCGCAGAAGGAGCTGCATCTGGCAGGGAGGCCACGTAGGTGATGCCGCCAGCCATGTCCAAGCGGTTGACGGGAGTCATCTGGCGGTTGTCCTGCCACGGAGGCGCGTCCTTTAACCGCTGCTGCAGCGTGATCAGGTCAATCGGCTCGCGACGCTCGAACATTTCCATGAGCGTCCGGTAAATGACCTGGTGCCTTGGGTCGTAAAAAACCTCGGGCTGAGCCTTAAGCAATTCGAGGCTTTCCCCCATGCACGGGTTGGGCGATAACAAAATGCACCCCAGGAGCCCGCGCTCCGCCTCTAGCGAGTGGGGTGGAAGCCGATCGGGCGGGGCAGATGCACCCGTGCGCCGGCGTCGCGGCCGTGTCAAATCCACTCCGACTGTTCCTGAGTCACTCATCCAGATTCGCGTGGGGCAACGTCCGGGCCTCCAGGCCGAAGCGCTCGCCGGCTGGTTATTCAACCCCAGCCGTCTGCGGCCGACAAGGAGAGATTGCAGGAGCGGATGCCGGCCCCGCTACGAGCGACATTTCGGAGTACTGGTGCCTTTCTACTCCATTCCACTCCATGTTGGCACAGGTGCTCTCGGAAAAACCGATGCCTTGATCATGGACGAGGTTGCATGATCTGCCTCGCCATTTCTGGCATTGAGCAACATTGGGCTTGTGGACGGAATGATGCAACGGTGCTATCAACCCGAGCGCGGAGTGCCGGAAACTCCCGACTGGTAGCTGGCCTTCGCTGGGAATTCTCCTTTTATGTTCGCGATGGATGTGGCGGCCTCGGGGCGCGATGGAACAATAAGGTCGGTCTATACCTGCGAGCGGTCGTGATGGATGCTTCGCCAGCCCCATGCGGGCCGCGGAGCTTGTTTTTTGGGCCGGGTCGTCCTAGGTTGAGACCATGAAGCACGGGGTCGTGCCAGTGCAGATCCGCGGGCTTTGGCCCAATCAAAGCGGTTGTGCCCTCTTCATTGGAAACGAGGACAAGGTCTTTATCATCAATGTGGACCCTTGGATGGGCAAAACGATCAGTGACTTCATTCATCATCGGGTTCCAGAACGGCCCCTCACCCATCATTTGATGCTGAACATCTTCAAAGGGTTTGGCATTCAAGTGGAGCGGATTGTCATCACGGAGCTAAAGAATCAGACCTTCTTTGCGCGCTTAATTTTGCAGCAAGAGAATGAACTGGGTCGCAAGTTGGTGGAAGTGGATGCGCGGCCCAGTGATTGTCTGGCCTTGGCTGTGGCTGTGAAAGCCCCTATGTATGTCACCCAGACGTTGTTCGATCAGATGGAGGACATGAGCGAGCATCTCCAGCGGATCAACGAGCAGGATGAGCTGGAGTAGAGCATCCCGTTTGTCGGTACATCCCCTGTTGCATGCATGCAGCGGTTGCCCCGGACGTCCCTGCGGTGATGGTCTGTGGGGACGATGAACTCACCGTGAAAGAACGCGCGGCCCGGATTTTTGCCGCCTGGCAGGGAGGGCAGTCGTTGGGAGATGAGATTCTCGACGGCGCAGCGGGCTCGGTGACTGAAGTGTTGACCGTGCTGGATCGGGCGCGAGAGGCGTTGAATACCTTGCCGTTGCCCGGTTCGACCAAGGTGGTCTGGCTGCGGAACTGCACGTTCCTGGGCTCGGATCGACTCGGGGAGGCAGCTGCAGTGACGGACGCGCTGCAGGCTTGGGCCCGGGAATTGCAGCGATTGGATTGGCGCGGCGTGCGATTGCTCATCAGCGCCGGGCGGGTGGATCGTCGGCGGACATTTGTCAAGGTGTTGGAGCAAATTGGCCGAGTGGAGATATATGCTGCCTGGTCTGCTGAGGATCGCGATTGGGCGGAACGTGCCGCCGCGTGGGCGTATCAGCGGCTGCGGGAGGCCGGCTTCGAGATTGACGAGGAGGCGCTGGTACGGCTGGTGAATCAGGTGGGGCCTTCCCCCCAATTGTTGCACCGTGAGCTGGACAAGCTTTGTTTATACGTGCTTCCTCGGGTTCGCATTGGCTCTGCAGATGTGGCAGCTGTTGCTGTGCGTCATCGTACGGCCCAGGCTTTTGCGTTGGCAGATGCGGTTGGGGACCGAGACTTGCCTCGGGCTCTGCAGTGTCTGGAGGACGAACTTGGGTCAAGTGGTGGTGAGGGTGACCGCAGCGGACTCGGGATTTTGTACGGGCTTGCCTTCAAAATTCGCGTCTTGTTGTGGGCCAAAGAGTTGGTGGAGCAGGGGTGGATGCATCCAGAGGCAGATTACTCCACCTTTAAGGCCCGGCTCCTCAGAATCCCTCAGGAACATTTGGCAACGGATCGGCGCTTGACCCCGCTGGGAGTTCATCCGTTTGTGTTGCACAAGGCGATGCGTGCGGCTCGGAATTACTCAAGAACTGAGTTGGTCCGTGCGATGAAACAGTTGCTGGAATGCAATCAGGCGATGGTGAGTAGCCGACTTGCCCCAGCGCTGCTGTTGCAAAGGTTGCTGGTGGGAATTATCGGCGGATCGGGTGGGGTCCGAACCCCCTCGCCGTAAAGTTCGGGCGCATGAGTTTACCAAAGGCCAAAGTGCTGGTTATGGTGACCGACCGCGATGTGTGGTTGCGGGTAAGCGGTCATGCCAAGTTCACGGCGGCTCCGGACTTCAAGTCGCTGGTTCAGGGACTGCTGCAAAAGGGTTATCGGCGGTTCCATGTGGATTTGAGCGAGTGCATCCTGATGGACAGCACTTTCCTGGGCTTGCTGTGTCGGTTGGGGGTGCAAATGTTGCAAAGCGGCGATTCGGAAGCCTGTGTACGGGTGCTTAATCCAAGCCCGCGGGTGGTGGAACTAATCGAAGGCATGGGCGTGCGGGATTACCTGCAGGTGGTGCAGGATGCGAAGCTCGCACCAGGGCGTCTCCAAGGCACCGAGACGGTACTGGGGGCCGCCCCGACTGATCGGGAGGTGCTGGCGCGAACCAGCTTGGAGGCTCATGAGACACTGATGAGCCTCAGCCCGGAAAACCTGGCTCGCTTCAAGGATGTGGCCCGGTTTCTGGCGGAAGATTTGCAGCGACTCGCCAACGCGCGAAACCCATCGTCCGGATCCAACGGTTGAAGTTCGCCTCGCCCAGAATGTTCCCACCCCGGTTACCCCGGAAAACGGCCGAGGTTCTGGCCGAAAGTCAGCTATCGGACATTTGAGTCTGGTCTTGTTTTGCTCAAGTTCGCTGACTTTGCACCTTGCGTTCGTATTGACGGACTTCTGTCAACCAGTCGAGTCCTACCGGCACGCCGGATCGAGCGCAATGATAATCCCAAACCGATCCGAAAGGCAGATTCTTGGCTTCCTCCATCCAGGCCAGGCGGCCGGTGTAATCGCCGACCTGTTCGAGCTCTTGATAACGGGACCACGGTTCAAGCAGCGCGTACAAGAGGGCACGCAACAGGCTCCGTGTCCCGATAACCCAAGCGGCGACCCGGTTGATGCTGGCATCGAAGAAGTCCAGTCCCAGGTAGGTTCGCTTCAAATAATCGCCTCGAACCAACTCCTGGGCAATGGCCAATAGATCGTCGTTAACAATCACGACATGATCGCTGTCCCAACGAACGCCGCGACTGACATGCAGCAAGATCCCCGGCACAAAACAGAGCACGGAAGAGATTTTGTCCGCCAAACTCTCTGTGGGATGGTAATGACCGGCATCCAGGCACAGCAGTTTTTGCCGCTTTACTGCGTAACCAAGGTAAAACTCGTGCATTCCCACCGTGTAGCTTTCGGCGCCGATGCCAAACAGTTTGCCCTCCACGGCGTCCAGATGGTGGCGCGGCGACAACTGCTTGCGAAATACGTCATCCAGGGACTCCAGCAAACGCTCGCGCGGCCGACGTCGGTCGGCTGGAATGTCCTTCATTCCGTCTGGGATCCAGAGATTGGTCACCGTGGGGGTCCCCAAAGCGCGGCCCATGGCCGCACCAATTTCCCGGCACCGCTGACAGTGTTCGATCCAATACCGTCGGATGGCAGGATCCGGATGTGACAAAGTAAAGCCATCCGCTGCTAAACGATGCGCGAAACACGTGGGATTGAAATCCAGGCCGATGCCATGGTGGCGAGCCCACTCGATCCAGCCACGGAAATGCTCCACACTGATTTCGTTCCGCTCAACTTTGCGTCCGCCGAACTCGCCATAGATCGCGTGCAAATTGAAACGATGTCGTCCCGGAATCAGGGAGAAGGCCTTCTCCGCGTCCTGCCGCAATTCTTCTGGTGTTCGCGCCCGGCCTGGGTATGCGCCCGTAACGGCCAGGCCACCGCCCGGTGCGTCGGCGTTACCTTCGAAACCGCGGACATCGTCCCCTTGCCAACAGTGGATGGAGACCCGAATCGAGTTGAGTTTTTCGAGTGCTTGCTCGGTATCTACCCCTAACGCTGCATACCGTTCGCGTGCCTGTTGATAGGCTTTTTCAATGGATCGAATAGATTTCATAGTCGTGATCGGGAAAGGCCGAAAGCCGGGCGGTGCATCCGCGGAGCCGGAACCGGTTCCTCAGGGTGCCGGCTCTAGGCGGACGTTTGCACCTGCCCGTCCTTCGAATCAAACCCTGTTCCAACCTTGGAGCTGGCCTTTCGAATGGCGAGATCAAAAAGGGGACGGACGTTCTCATCCATTGCACCAGCCAGGCGCGAGGGTGTCTGGGAAGTTCTGGAGGTGCGCCGATGGTTCTGGCCAGAGATTGCTGTTCCGGGAGGGCCACTCGGTTTGTGCTGGGCGTGGGCTGGCTGCACTGAGTTGTTGCAGGGCAGCGAGATGGCGTGTCGGCTGCGACGCCACGCTCGAGGTATGGCGCAACGGCCCAACCCGCACGATCCGGCTGCCCTTGGCCGAGTTACCCGACGCCGAAACATTCGCGCGGTCTTCCCCCCGACCTGTGAAAACCAATCCTTGGGAAGAGTGGGTGTGAGCACCTTTGGACCCGGAATCTCGCAGGCGGTTAAGAGCCCCTGATGCTCTCCGGGGCGTGGTTGTATTGCGTCTGCCGCCTGGCTCACCGCTTGCACGCGCAGGTTTACACCCGACGATGTGATTCTTCAGGTTGATGGCGGAGCCACCCGCTCTGTGGGGGCTGTTTACAACGCGCTGCGACTTGCCACGCAACCCGAGATCCGCATTCGAGTGTGGCGTCAGGAAAGGGAACACAGTCGTACTTACATCATGCGCGTGCCCAATCCAAGGGCCATGCGGTGATTCTTCTTGCGATTCCATTCAGCAGGCCCCGATCATCCTTCGCATGAAGAACCACGGTGTGGTCGTCATTACCGGCGCTACTCGCGGCTTGGGCCGTGCCATGGTCGAGGAGTTCATCCGCCATGGCTGGGTGGTAGCCGGGTGCGGGCGCAATGCCGCAGATGTCGAAGACCTGTGCCGACTGCATCCGGCTCCGCATCATTTCGCCGCACTCGACGTCCGGGATGATTCAGCCATGCGCAGTTGGGCTGAGTCCCTGTCCGCCACCGTAGGAGTGCCAGATCTATTACTAAACAACGCCGCCGTTATCCATCGTTTGGCACCCTTGTGGGAACTGTCGGCCGAAGAGTTTGATGCCGTGATCGATACCAACATCAAGGGTGTAGCAAATGTGATCCGTCATTTCGTCCCCCGCATGATTCAGCGCCGCCGAGGAGTCATCGTCAATTTCAGCTCGGGCTGGGGCCGCAGCGTGGATGCTCAAGTGGCACCGTACTGTGCCACCAAGTGGGCCATTGAAGGAATGACGCGTGCCCTGGCCGAGGAGCTGCCCAACGGCCTGGCCGCCGTTGCCCTGAATCCGGGCATTATTCATACGGACATGCTGGAGGCATGCTTCGGCTCCATGGCCAAGCAGTATCCTTCGCCGGCGGCCTGGGCACGCTCGGCAGTCCCGTTCCTCCTGAAATTGGGACCAGCTGATAATGGCAAGGCTCTCACTGCGCCCACCCCTTGACACGAAGGCCGGGCCGTCGGGCCCGCACCGCTTGCAAGGGAGGGGAATCCTGCTTCAACCGGCTCCTGCCCCCTTGCCACGCGGTCAAACCTTGGCAAGTTGGATCGAGCACAATGAACACATGGTCGCCAGAAGATATTCGGAACGCGTTGCGCAGCGTGAAATACCCCGGGTACAGCCGCGACATTGTTTCGTTTGGCCTGGTCCAAGACATTCGCGTTGAAGGTGAGCGCGTCCATGTGGTACTGCACTTGAACTCGCCCAATACTGAAGCCGGTCAACGAATCCGGGAAGAAAGCCAGGCCCTGTTGGAATCCCTCCCCGGCGTTCGTGAAGCCATCGTGGAATTGATTCAACCCGCAGCAAGCATGCCCCATGCAGGACCGGATCCCTGGGCTCATCAAAGCCGTGTACCCGGTGTGCAACGTGTCCTGGCTGTGGCCAGCGGAAAAGGTGGCGTAGGCAAGTCCACCGTGGCCGTCAACCTCGCCTGTGCGTTACAACAGCTCCAACGCCGGGTCGGCCTGTTGGATTGCGACATTTATGGTCCCAGCATTCCCTTGATGATGGGGGTGCGCGAACGTCCGACTCTGAGCCCGCGTGAAATGCTGGTCCCGCCGGTCGGTCACGGCGTCAAACTCATGAGCATCGGGTTCCTGCTGGAAGATGATCAACCGGTCATCTGGCGCGGACCCATGATTCAGAAGACCATTCAGCAATTCCTCACCGTGGTCGAGTGGGGCGAATTGGACTATCTGCTGGTGGACCTGCCGCCGGGCACCGGTGACGCACAACTGTCGCTTTGCCAGTCGGTTCCCTTAGACGGCGGGATTATCGTGACCACACCGCAGGCTGCCGCAGTGGGCGTGGTCCGAAAAGGAATCGCCATGTTTCAAAAGGTCCATGTGCCGATCGTCGGCATCATCGAAAACATGAGCTACTTTCAGACTCCGGACGGCCAGCGCATTGAGATCTTTGGTCATGGCGGCGGACAATCGGAAGCCGCGCGCCAAGGTCTTCCGTTTTTGGGAGAAATCCCCATTTATCCCGAAATCCGCGAAGCGGGCGATCGCGGTCTACCCGTGGTGGTGTCAACACCCCATCACCCAGCCGCCAAGGGATTCATCCAAATTGCCCGAACGATCTGCAACGCGTTAGAGCACAGCGTGGGCTCTGGTCCAAGCTCGGGACCAGGAAAAGCCTGATCGACGGAGAGATGTGTGCCCAAACGGGCGGGGTCTTCCCCTTCTTCCGGTCCCCTTCGATGCGCCGGACGATACCTACAAAGTTGAACCGGTTCAGGCTCTGCGCCCCACTATGGATCCGTGCGCATTCTGTTGCTTGGCGGCTCGGGCAACCTGTCCCAGGCCTGTGCTGAGGAGCTCCGTGGGCAGGGCCATCAGGTGGTTTTGTTAACCCGGGGTTATAAGCCGGTGCCTCCGGGATTCGATCACTTTGCGGTCGATCGTCGCAACCGCGAGGCTTTGCGGCGCCTGGTCTTGTCTCAAAACGCAGGAGGTGGTGATCAACCTTTCGGGCTACGAGTTGGCCGATGTCCAACTGAACTATGAGTCGTTTGCCGCCCGGATCACGCAGTACGTATTCATTAGCTCGGCCAATGTTTATGCCAAGCCTCCACCCGCGCCTGCCCATCCGGGAAGCCACACCGCTGGACAATCCGTCTTGGGAATATGCGCGCAAAAAAGAAGCCTCTGAAGCATGGCTCTTGGAGCGGTGGCGCCAGAGCGGCTTCCCCGTGACAGTCGTGCGTCCTTCGCATACGTACTCGGACCACCGGATTCCCCAACCCAATGGCCAGCCGCGGCCATGGGTTGGCCGCCCGTTTGGAACGGGGTCAGCCGATATGGATTCCCGATGAAGGGGAAAGTCCATGGCCCCTCACTTGGGCCGGTGACTTTGCCATCGGCCTGGCCGGCTTGGTCGGTCAGAAGGAGGCTCTAGGAGAAGCATTCCACACTACCAGCGACGAGGCCCTAACTTAGAACCAGATCTTCTGTGAGATTGCCTCCGCCGTGGGTGCGGAACCCAAGGTTGTGCCCGTCCCCACCGATTTCATCTGCCAGGTCTGTCCGGAAATGACGGGGCCGTTGAAGGGCGACAAGGCTCAGCCTGCGATTTTTGACAATACAAAACTCCGACGGCTGGTGCCCGGTTTTCTATGTCGCGTGCCGTTTCGCGAGGGAATTGGCGCAGCGGTGGCTTGGCTGAAGGAGCATCCGGAGTATCAAGACTTGGCCGACTCGCCCGTGGACCGAATCCTCGACACCGTGTTGGAGGCGTGGCAGGCCTGCTCACGTCGCAATGCTTCGAGTAATCTTCGGAGTGCTTGAGGTTTGCTCCGGCTCACCCGTTCTCCAGATCTCGCTCGCTGTAAAGGGCGGCTTTGCGTAGGCTTCCGAGGCGGGACGCAAATGCGCCAACAAGTTGGGACATGCAGAGTCAGACCATACCAGGTCAGTGTCAATCTCCGGAGTCTCACAAGCTCCGAGAGCGGTTTAAACAATGGTGGCCCTTAATTCGGCCGGCTTGGCCTTTTATGGTCGGCGGTCTGCTGGCAGGGGTCGGCTTTGCCGCCCTGAGCGGAGCCGGCCTGCCGGCGATGTTGAAGACGGTGATGCCGATCTTTTTCGGTCAGGAACAGGAAGCGTCGCCCTGGGTAGTGCAAACCGCTCGTTATTTGTTCGGCGAGCATTATCAGGATCCGTTGCTGCTGCTCGCCTGCTTGGGGATGCCGGTAGTGTTCCTCTTGCGTGGATGGTGCAGTTTTCTCAACCGTTATTGGGTCAACCAAGCAGGGTTCATCTTTCTTGAAGGACTCAGACGTCAAACCTTCGAGCGTTTGCAAACGCTGCCCCTTGCGTTCTATTATCGGCACAAAACCGGCGACCTCACCAGCCGGTTGGTCAACGACGCCGAACAAATCCGCTCACTCATCCTCTTGCTCAGCAATGATGCGATCAAACAACCGTTGGTCTTGTTGGCTGCCCTCGGTTATCTCATCTGGGTCTCCATGGTGGAACGCAGTGCGTTTTTCACCCTTGTGGCGATGATTACCATCCCGCTTTGCGTGCTGCCGCTGCGAATGGTGACACGTCGTTTGCTCCGGCGCGCGCGACTGGTGGCCCGACAAAGCGGCGAACTGGCTGCCCTGGTGGCCGAGGCTTTGCAGTCGCCCGTGGAAATTCAAGCTTACAATCTCCAGGAACTTCAGGTTCGTCGCTTCGCCGAAAGGCTCAGGGAGATTCTCCGGCTTTCGCTCAAAACCGTGAAATACGAGGCGATGCTGGGCCCGTCCATCGAATTCATCGCAACCTGTGGGCTGATGGCAGCCCTGTACCTGGGTGTCCGCAGCGGCATCGACTTTGCCACATTCAGTTCCCTCGCTCTGGCACTTTACCTGTCTTATGAGCCGGTCAAGAAACTCAGCGGCCTCCACGCCGCGCTTAAGTCTCGCCAGGCCTCCCTGGAAAGATTGGAGGAAATCCTGACCGCATCCGACACGTTGCCCAACCCCGTTCAGCCTCGGCCTTTGCCGCCCACGCATGCTCCTTTGGAGTTCCGCAATGTAAGTTTTCGTTATCCCAACCGGCACGACCCCGAAGCCCTTCCGGCTCTCTGTCAGATCAACGTCCGGATCGAACCCGGCGAAACCGTCGCTTTGGTGGGGCCCAGCGGAGCCGGCAAAAGCACTTTTGCTCTCTTGATTCCCCGTTTCTTTGATCCCACTGAAGGACAGGTGACCTACGGCGGCATGGATCTTCGTGACCTGGATAAACACGCGTGGCGCAAACGCATCGCGCTGGTGCCGCAGTCCCCGGCTCTCTTCAACGCTACCATTGCCGAAAACATCCGGCTGGGCCGACCGGACGCCGATGACGCAGCGGTTCGAGAGGCGGCCCGCAGGGCTGGCGCCGCTGAATTCATCGAGTCCCTGCCGCAGGGTTATGACACACAAGTGGGCGAACACGGCATGGCACTGTCCGGCGGCCAACGACAGCGAATTGCCCTGGCCCGCGCATTTTTAAAAAACGCACCCATCCTCATTCTCGACGAAGCCACCAGCGCTCTGGATTCTGAAAGCGAGGCCCGCGTTCAGGAAGCCTTGCGAGAACTGATCCGGGGTCGCACCACCATCTTAATTGCCCATCGTTTCAGCTCCATCCACCTGGCGCGTCGGGTGCTCGTTTTCGAAGAGGGCCGGATCACCGGCGACGGGCCACCCGACCAACTGGCCCAGAGCCACCCCGTCTATCGGCGTCTTTGGGAACTGCAACGCCTTGGTTGAATCCCGTCCCTGATGCTGCTCTTGACCGCCTTCGCAATGGCCGCCGAACCATACCCATTGACCCGACTCCCAGGCTCTCTTAGCGTGCTGCCTATCCATTGCGCTATGTCTGATGCACTGCCAAAACAGGTCCCGGGGGACAGCATCCGCGTGAAGTTCTTGGGGAAAGCTTGTCGTGAACACAATCGGGATTCCTGGCTGGGCCGTTTTCCCAACAGTCAACCCTGCTGGGGACGTTGCGAATTCATTTTCGACTCAAACGCGCGGCATTACGACTGGTTGGTCGTTTACGATGACCTGCCGACCGATCCGGGCCGGGATTTCGAACCGCTGGCCTGCCCACGCAGCCGCACGCTCCTGATTACCGCCGAACCAAGTAGTATCAAAGTCTATAGCCCGTATTACACCCGCCAGTTCGGATGGGTCCTCACCAGTCAGGAGCCGTGGGCGATTCGCCATCCTCATGTCATTCGGCGGCAACCCGGCTTGATATGGTATTACGGCGCTACCGGCCACGGCGACGCCGTCATCAGTGAACGCGGCCGGTATGATTCCATCATCCGGAATCTGCCGCTGCAAAAGACACGCACGATCGCCACCGTCTGTTCCACCAAACAGCAACGGCACACGCTGCATTATCAACGCGTGCGGTTTGTCCAACAACTGAAAGCCGCGATGCCCGAACTGGACGTGTTTGGCCATGGCTGGAACTACTTACCTAACAAAGCCGACGCTTTAGACTCCTACCGCTTTCATTTGGCCATCGAAAACCACGTCGCGCCCCATCACTGGACCGAAAAGTTGGCGGATGCATTCTTGGGCGTCTGCCTACCCTTCTACCATGGTTGTCCCAACTACGCCGACTACTTTCCCGAAGAAAGTGTCATCCCCATCGACATCTTTGATTTCGAACGTTCGTTTGAAATCATTCAGCGCGCCATCCGGGATCGGGAGGATGAAAAGCGGCGCTCCGCTGTGCTGGAGAGCCGCCGCCTGTATCTCGAACGCTACTGGCTGTTTGCCCAACTGGCCCAATTGATCGAGGAACGCCACTGGACCATGTCAGTGATCCCCGAACACGAGGGCATCATCGCCGGCCGCCGACGGGTCAGAAAAAGTTCATGCCGCGCGATGATCGGCGAACTGATCCTTAAAATCAGAAACCGGGCTTACACGCTGTGGACACGGTTTGCGCACGCTGTACGTCGCGGCAAGCAGACCGGGAGAGACGCTCAGTGACCCTTCAGCAGGGTTCAAAACTACCGCCCACCGGGGTCAGCCTGATCCAACCCAATTTTCTCGCATCCAATTCCAAACGTGCTCCGCGGTCAAATCGGACAAAGAGTCCCGCTGCAACCAGTGCACAGCTGGGCCGTTTGGTCGCAAGATCTGCGGTCGGGCCCCACCATGATAAAGCACCAGCGTCGGAGCGCCCACAGCCGCCATCAAATGAACCGGTCCGGTATCATTTCCAACCACGCCCACAGCCTGCCGCCCCACGGTGGCCAACTGACCAAAGTCCGTTTGCCCGGTCACATCTCGCACAAATGGTGCGGCCTGTTTCAGCAATTCCACCACAGGCCGGTCGGACTCCGTGCCCACCACCACGACACCCATCCCTCGAGCCTCGAGCCGCCGCGCCAATTCAGCAAAATGAAGTGCCGGCCAGCGTTTCTCCGGATGGTGGATACTGCACCCGGGCACAAGCACGACATACCGATCGGGCAGGTTTAGAGGCTCTACCGGTCCCTTTAACCAACTTAAGTCCGCCCGGCCAGCCCGTGGCACACCGGCTGATTCTAATTGCCGCAGCAGGCGCTCGCTGACAGGCAAATGTGAACCCTTGAAATCCGGACGCGGATGCGAGCAACCGAACGCCGGCCCCGACCACTCCGGTGGCCGGGGGAAAAGCAAACGAAAATAAAACGAGGTCCGGTCGTTGCCCTGCAAATCATACACCCTGCAAAAGGCAGCTCCCCTCAAACGCCGACGCCAGCCAATCACTTCCCTCCATTGCCACCACCGCCACTCCGGATCCTCCCACACCTCATCAAACCAAGGCATCTGAAGAGCCCACGCCGCGTAACGCGACCGCGTCAGCAACACGATGCGATCCTGCTCATGATAGCGACGAATCGCATGAAACGCATCAAAGGCGAGCACCAAATCCCCAAAGGCACCCAGCTTGATCACCAAAATGCTCCGTCGCATGACCCGATTCGGATCTCCCTCCGGGCTTTGATCCCACGCCCTTGGTCCGTTTAGTCTACAGCTCACCCCAAAAATCTATCGGCCCGATGCCCTAGCGTCAGTCCCGTTGCTTTTGATCCTGAACCAGACCCGCGACTGCCATTTCCAAGTCCCAAAAGGTCGTATCCTCCAACCCGGTCTGTTCAGGATTTGGACCCGCCGCTCAAAAAGAGAAACGGTTCGAAGCCAGGGGCAAAAAATCTACGAGCGAGCCGATGCTCCGCCGGCCTCTCAATGTCTGCCTGCAAAGATCCCAGCGCTGCGGGTTTTGCCTTCCTTACAAAGAGCCTCGGCCGCAGGACCCGCCGCCGCGCACTGCTCGAGCTCAGGCCGCGCCCGCGCGGCTGGTTCCTCACCCACAACTGTTTTTCTGCCAAAGCGCACCGTCACGGGCGCTGAGTCCGGTCAATATCGCACCCGGAAGAACAATCTCTGCGCCGTGGGGCGAACCGTGTAAGGACTGCTGGCACCCGCCACTGTCTGCCAGGGACCGGCAAGCGAACTGGCTTGTTCCAGCACACCTCCGGGAGCCCAGCTCAGCGTCAAGCCCTCTGGACCCCGCTGGACATGCAACTTTCGTTCACAGACCACGGTCACTTTGAAGGTGCACATGGCCGTGTTGCCTGCCAGGCTCGTGGCCACATTTGTCACCGTAGTGGTGCCCGGGGGGAATACGCTGCCCGAAGGCGGTACGGACGCCACAGCAACGTTGGTCTCATACCGGGTGAAGGCCTGCACCGAGAAGGCAACCACAGCACCTTGGTTGGTATTGCAAGACACCACCACATCCTGCGGACAACGAATCGTTACTGGAGATGGATCCACGGCAGTGAATTGCACGTTGGTCTGCCCTGGATTGCCATTGCTGTCGGTTAAGGTCAGTCGAATCACGTATCGGCCTGGTGCCAACCGCGTGCCCGGCGGGGGATCCTGCGTTGGCACGCCCAACTGCGGAGTGCAATTGTCCTTTGACTGCGTCAGCTCGCGTAAATCCGGCACCACAGCAAATCCTGGCATTTGCTGATTCTGCGTCACGTCCACGACGACATGCGTGATCGGAGGCGTCAATGTAGGCGGCAGTACGTCTCCGAAGTAAAAACAACCGGCATGCCCGTAAGAATCATAAAGGGCCCATCCGTAACTCAGAATGCCGAAGGGTTCTGACGCGGAAACAAGATGCAGTCCGGGCGACACAGGCACGTTGGCCACTGCATAACTGCTTCCGGGCACGGCTTGGAACAGCGCAGGGCTGACAGGAGTTCCGTCCAGCTGAACGCTATTGGTAACGGCTATCGGCACTGCCAACTGGATAAAATTGGTGGGAAAACCGTTTGTGGGCGCCACCACGCGATAGCCAGACGCAAAATGACGCGTCGCAGGCAGCAACACCATGAACGGATCCGCATTCGTGGCACCGTCGTAATCGGAGCTGGTGGCCACCAGGGCCGCTAAAGCAGGTCGGCTTGTATTCAGCCGCGCGCGGCTGGGAATCAGCGTTTGATACACCTGCCCAGCCATGAGGGTTGTCATCAAGGAGCCATTCACTGAAACGGCAGTTCCAGGATACGCTGCCACAACACGGATCACGCTCCCTCCCGCACGGCCAGCCAAGGGCCCGACATAAAACTCCTGACCCCACAAATTTACAGGCAATAATTGCTCCACAATCGTATCGCAGTACCACTGTGTGGCTGTCGGGACTACGGCACATCCATGGCCCGCAAAGACCGCCACGGGTTTGTCTGCTGCGATGATCGTGCCGGTCAAATCCGCGGGAGCATCATTTGTGTCGCGTAACTGATAAACGTCGCCGGGCTGCAGCAAAACCGTGTAAGGCACACCCGGCGCCCGCACCTGCGCAGTCGCAGAAGGCACAATGGTCACCACCGTGTTGCTCTCTGTGCCCACGACAACAAACTGACTCGCATTCATGGGAGGAACTCCCACATGCAGGTTCGGCCAGGCCATCACCACATACTGATTGCCCAATGCACTCGCATGAAAGGCCTGATAACTGTCGCTTGTATGACGCACCAAATGAAACGCCGTCACCCGCACATCGGCCGTGGTCCGGATCCAGACGCCGCGTCCGGGCAATACGACGTCGCTTAGCGATCCAAGGTCGGCCAATGCGGGCAGGCGAATCCAAGCGGTCAAATTCCCTGGAATGACGAAATTGGTTACGTATCCAAGCGCGGCAATTGTCACCACGCCAGCCGCGCCTGCAGGACCTTGGATACACAATACCGGCTGCGGCGGATTCGTCGGATCCGGCGCGTAATTCCCTGGAAACGCCAGCCAAAACTCGCGTCCCTCACATCCCAGGTCGCAGCGTTCCCGATCTGCAAGGATTCGAACCAAGTGATCTTCCACCTCCCCATCCGGAGCCAGTCCCACAAACGAAAGGTCCGAGCCTTGAACCGTGAAACGCCAGCGCGTAAAGGTTGTTCCCAACGCCGCATTGGTAGGCACTACAAACGACAGGTTGTTCACGCCCGCAGCCAAAGTCGTGCCGGCAAAGATCTGTTCGCCCGGGTCCGCCCAGGAGCCGTTTCGGTTAAAATCCATCCACGCAAACAGCCGACCACTCCGGGACGCCGTTACCTGCACCGTTACCGAACGGCCCGGCACAACAGGGGAGGTAATCCACACGCCATCCTCATCGTCCGGCGAGCCGGCGGGATTCAAATCGTCTCCATCTGCCGCCGGGGTTGGTTGCCCGTCACTTTCCTCATCTGCCCTGGCTCCCAAGTAGGTGTCGCGACTCACCAAATGCCGCGCGCCATTGTCTGCAAGGAGTGTCGGGTAAGGCCGTGGCGCGTCCCCAAAATCATGACGTCGCTCCAGTTGGACCTGATGGTCCTCCACCTCACCATCCACCGCGAGGCCGGTCACCCAAAGCCCACCCTGCCGACTTAGCCGGAATCGCGCAAAACTGGTCCCCGGCGTCACCCCGGCAGGCACGGCAATCACTAAGTCATTTGTGCCGGCTGTGATCAGCCGGTTGGTACAGATTTGTTCACCCGGATCAGCCCAGCTTTCGTTTCCATTGTAATCGATCCACGCGTCCAGCCGACCCGACCCCGGCCCGCCCGTCGGGCTCATCGGTGCGGTGAGAATCACTCGAATTGTGGCACTCTGACCGGCGATCAAGGGTGTCAAAAAGATCACGCCGTCTTCATCGTCGCCACCCGAGGCAGGGTTCAGGTCATCCCCCAACGCATTGGGATGTGGTTGGCCATCCGGCTCCAAATCCACGCGCGTGCCCAAGCAAAAGCCGCTGGAGAGCCCGTGTCGGGCGCCATCCTGAGTTAACAGGGTGGGATATCTCCCGGGAGCATCACCGTAATCTAGTTGCAGCGGGCTGATCGTGATACGATAATCTTCGACTTCGCCGTCCGACGCGGCGCCGGCAAAGCCCAGGCCACCCTGCATACTGATCCGAAACCGCGCGTAAGTATCCCGCGTGACAGCCGTTGCCGGGACCGGAAAACTCAGCACATTGGTCCCGCGCACCACCCGTTGCGTTCGGAAGATTTGCTCGCCCGTGTCTGACCAGGTTCCGTTCCCCGAGAAATCAATCCAAGCATCCAGATAAGCTACGTCCACGTTGCCCGAGACACGGACTTCGACCTGCGCCGTCAGGCCGGGCACCAAGGCTGTCAAGAACGTCACGCCGTCCTCATCGTTCAAATCGATCGGATTCTTGTCGTCGCCGGTCGCATCAATATTTGGTTGGCCGTCCTGCTCCGTGTCCACAAGCTGTCCTAAACGCGGTCCGTTGGGCGTATGCCGAGCCCCATCGGCCTGCAAGAGGGTCGGATACACGCCTGGTGCATCCCCAAAATCCAACGTGCCACTGGCCAGCACCACCTGATAATCCTCCACCTCGCCATCGGTAGCCTTATCGTGCGGGATTTCTACGGCGCGTGTGCTGACGCGAAACCGCGCAAAGGTCGCCCCCAGTTTCGCCGTTGAAGGGACGACAAATTCACGCACGTGGGTTCCCACACCCATCGGTGCTGCATTCAAGATCCGGTCTTGGGGTTCCGTCCACCTACCATCTATTCCGAAATCAATCCATGCACTGACGTAAGCCACCTGAAAACCAGTGCCACTGATGACAATTTGCACCATTGCCAATTGACCGGGTACCAAAGGCGTGAGGAAGGTGATGCCATCCTCGTCATCAGCGGCACCCACCGGATTCACATCGTCGCCTGTCGCATTGGCCGTGGGCTGCCCATCGGATTCCCCATCCACCACGGACCCAAATCGCGGACCGCCGATCGGGTGCCACGCCCCTGTCTCGACCAACTTGGTTGGATAAGGAGCCGGAGCATCCCCAAAATCCTGTGATGGTTGAGCCGAGGCAAATCCCTGGGCCAAGACCCAAAGGGCAACCCCCAGCCGTGCCCACATGCTACTGCGAGGAGGGCTCTGGCCCTGTAACCGATGCCGTGCGTCCATCCTTCGGACCTCCGACGCCGCGCAAGCTCCGTCCAGATCAGGAGCTGCACGCGCCCATTGAATTCGAATGCTTCGCATCATGACCGCACCTAGAACGAAAACTCCACCGTGGACGCCACGGTCAGCGTCAAACGCAACCGGATTGCCCCGCCCACGAGGAAGGTTTGCACGCTCGTCGTATGCAGATTGACGACCAACCCGCTCAACCCAATGCCCAAAAGCGTGTCTGCATAGCCCTCGCCCAACCACTCGGTCACTGTGTCGTTGCCCTGATCGAAACTCAGGTCAAAGACATACGTGTCATTGCCTCGTCCGCCTCTCAATGCATCGTCTCCTCCATTGCCGCGCAACACGTCGTCGCCGTCTCCGCCGTCCAACTCATCATTCCCGCTGCCGCCATACAAAAGGTCGTTACCTCCCCGACCTTGGAGAATCACCGATCCGCTGAACGTGGAAGCATCCAACACGTTGTTGCTTTCTCCGCCGTATAACACGGCTCCTTCAATCCCGACCAAGGAATCCACCTCAGTGCCGATGCGAAGACTCGTGTTGGTCAGAATCATGTCCGCATCGCGAAGCTCAAACACCACGTCCAAACCGCCGCCTCCAGAAATCTGGTCGTTGCCACGCCCGCCCGACAAAATGTTATCCAGAGCGTTACCCACGAGGACATCATTTCCGTCGCCTCCGCGCACGTATTCCACCGTGTCAGATGCAGTCAGGATTAATTGAAGCCGCCCTGGGACGACCGTCTGAGTCGTGGTTAGGCCCAGCCGAACCGTCACCCCCACCGTGGTAGTCTCCTCAAAGTCCAATAGGTCCCCGCCACCCCCTGCCGCCTCGTCCACGGTGTCGGTGCCCAGGCCTTCGTCGGCATCGAAACGGTACGTGTCATGGCCCGGCCCGCCGCGCAAAAGGTCGTTACCGGCCCCGCCCACGAGTACATCCGCACCGGTTCCGCCAATCAACACGTCATCTCCGGCGCCACCCATCAAGGTCGCCGACCCGCTGAAGGCCGACGCGTCGAGCGTGTTGTTGCCCGGACCGCCCATCAGCGTCGCGCGCTCGATGCTGATCAACGTGTCGGTAGAAACCCCGATGTTCAGAGCGCCATTGGTCAAAACAAAGTTGGCGTCCGCCATCTCGTACACGAGGTCGGACCCGCCTCCACCATCGAGGATGTCCTGCCCGCGACCGCCCGTGAGCGTGTTATCCAGATTGTTGCCACGCAGGACATCGTCGCCCGATCCCCCAATCAGGTTTTCGAGATCCTCGGCGGCGAGATAGAACTGAAGTTCGCCGGGCACAACGACCTGAATACTACCGATCACACTCAAATGGACCGTCACCCCCGTGGTGAAGGCTGACAAATCCAGCACGTCCACCCCGTCACCCCCGCGAATCCGGTTCAGATCCGTTCCCACCTGACCGTTGGGCTCAAACACAAACCGATCATGTCCGGGGCCGCCTTCCAACCAGTTCAATCCGGGCCCGTCTAGGATCACGTCATCCCCTCCGCCTGCGTACACCCAGGCGACTCCCGTAAACAGGCGCAGGTCGAACGTCTCATTGCGATCCGTGCCATGCAGAATCGCCTGTTCGATGGAGCCAAACACGATGGTGCCACCGCCTCCGGTAAACGTGACGCCCGTATCACGCAGAACGATGCTTGCGCCCGCAGGCGCAGCAGCAGTCGGCACCGGCATGTGGAAACGCACGGTATCGGTCCCCACCCGACCATCCAGATTTACCTGGCCACTTATCCAACCGCTCACATCGAAGAGATCGTTCTGCCCCGTGCCGACCAGTGAGAGATTTTGAATCCCCCGGAGGCGATCGACCTCATAGAGGCTCTGATCCGGCGGCGCGGGGACCGGATCCCGCAGGGTGATAAAGAGCAAGCCGGTCTGCGCCACGAACTCAATCGGCCACGCGGCCGTCGAACGATCCTCTACAACCGTGTTGAGGCCGGTACCCCCATCCAACAAATCGTTGCCCGGACCGCCGGTCAGCCAGTCGTTCCCCGGACCGCCCCACAATTCATCCGCACCCGAACCGCCGATCAACGTGTCGTTGCCCAGTCCACCCATCAAAACCGTCGAACCGGTAAAGCCCGATGCATCCAACGTGTTTGAGCTTTCTCCGCCGGTCAAACGGGCCTGCTCAATCGAGCTCAGCAACACTGGTCCGCTGGCAAGCGACATGATCAAACTTCCGTCATTGAGGAAGAAATCCGCGTCCGCGGCCCACACCACCGTGTCTAAGCCGGCGCCGCCATGAATCTCACCCTGGCCGGTCCAGCCCGTTAACGTGAAGAGATTGTTGCCCCGACCGCCGGTCAGTCGCGCGATTTCAATGCTCTCCAGCAGGTCCACTTCTCCAGTCGCGCGACGCAGAGCGGTGTTCGTCAGAATAAAGTCGGTATTGCCCTCCTCCTCGATCCGATCCAAACCGTCGCCGCCCAGCAGTACATCATTGCCCGGGCCGCCGTCCAACCAATCCTGACCCCCTTTGCCATCCAGAAGGTCGTGTCCAGGGCCGCCCCGCAGCACGTTGTGGTTGCCATTGCCGCGGATCACATCGTCCCGAGCGCCTCCCCGGACCTCCTCAATGCCTTCACCCATCAGCCGCAGGCGCAAATTGCCATTCACGCTCTGGAAGACACCCAGGATCCCCAAGTTAAGATGAACCGACAAAGTGGTGGTACCCGAAAAATCCAAGACGTCATGCCCCGGCTCGCCGATGTTCTCCACCACCGTCTCATCGCCCCACGGCTGATCCGTATCGAACTCGTAAACTTCGTGACCGGCCCGACCTTCCAGCCAGTCGTTTCCCGGACCACCCCGCAATAGATTATCTCGGCTGTTGCCGCGCAAGATGTCATCACCTTGGCCGCCCACGGCATTTTCCATCTCATCCTGCAGCACGAGGCCGAGGTTCGGATGCACGCTCTGCAGACTGCCAAGAATGGCCAGATCCACCGTCAAACTCGTAGCTGTCCCCGAAAAGTCCAACGTGTCCACGCCCGCGTTGCCTCGGAGGGTAACAACGCCCAAGGGGTTGTTGGCCGTCAAAAGGAACGTATCCGCACTACTGCCACCGATGTAGGTGTCACCTCCGGCAGTTGCCACAAATGTCACGGGTCGAGAATACGCGGCTGCGTTGAGGACATTGGCGGACGGTCCGCCCTGCAAGGTCAGACCTTCCAGCGCTGCCAAATGATAAGTAGCGCCATTCGGCAGAGCCACCGCCGCGTCTTTGGCAAATCCTGCCAGCAACGTCCACAGGAGCGTCTCTGCCCAGGAAGCATCCCGGACTATCATGTCCGTGTCGTTGGTGATCAGCAGAACATCACGGCCGGCGCCACCGTGGACAAAGGCCGTTTGCAACCAGCCGTTCAGATCAAACCGGTTGTCCTGAGCGTCACCCATCAAGCGAGCCACCTCAAAGGTGTCGCGCAATGTGTGAACGTTCAGCGTCGCATAACTACCGGCTTGAAGCTGTTGATGCACCAACTGAGCAGCTGTCAGGACAAGCCCGGGAACAGGCCGGCGCGAAAGTAAGGTGTCTGTGCCATGCCCGCCCTGAATGTCGTCGTCGCCCTGCCCCACCTCAATGAGGTCATCACCCAACCCGCCCAACACGATGTCCACGCCATCCCCGCCGGCCAGTTGATCGTGCCCCAATTGGCCGTCCACAAAATCCGCTCCCGTGCCAGCTGTCACGACGTCGTGGCCAGGCCCACCGAATCGAACGATGTTCCCCAACCTGGCCGGCAGGTTCATGTTGGCCCAAGTATCGACCACTGCGTAGGCCGGGATGTTGCCCGAGTCACCCAGGAGGATATCCCAGTCGGCACCGCCTTCCATCCAGTCGTCGTCCGTGACCGTCGGGTTGCCTGCACCGACGATATAAACGGTCGCGGTATCATAGGGCCGGCCCGTAGCGTCCTGCAGCGTAAGTGTGAAATACCGGAATTCCGTAAAGCCCAAGTTCCGATTGTGTACAGGAATTTGCAGCAGCTTGTGCGTCTGCCCTGCATCGAAGGTCAGGACCACGGTAGTGGCTGTGAAATTGCGTGTCCCAGGCGGAGTTGAACGGGCCCCGTTGGGACCGGTGCCGTCCACCGTCTTAACCACCACGGTCGCTGCATAGGTGGCCACACCGCGCGTGACCATGATTTCCACATATCCAGGGGTCACCTCTGATACGCTGTAAACACCCCGACTGAACTGGAAATTGCCAACATTGGCAAACGCGCCCGCAGGGATGACGCCGGCGTCAATCCCGGTCTTGACCGGACTGCTGCTGGTCAAGGTGATGACCCGAGTCCGATTCACAAATTCTGCGTCACTGTCAGCGGAGGAACCGTCACTGGCAGGGCTGCCGTCACCCACGTTGGCGTCCACGAACGTGAAACCATCCGGCAATTCGAATTGCAGGACATATCGACTCGGATTGGCCGGATTCGGGTCCACGTAGAGATTCGTGAATGAATAAGCGCCCGTCGTCGTAAACACCGCATTGACCGGGTTCCCGGTTGCATCGAGCAGCGTGACAAGGACGCCTCCCGTAAACAACGGGTCTGTAGCGTCCTGGATATGGTTCAGGTTCAAATCCCGCCAAATCTCGCCACTGATCGTGCCGGAGAACAGTTGCGGAGTTACGCCGAAGACCGGACCGCCCCCATAAATCGGATGCAGGGTGGTGCCCGGGGGTAATCCGTATTCGGTCACAAGGTTGGTGGATGATGTCACCACCCGGACCGTGGCGTCGTAGGCCTGCTTGTTAACGGGCATGTTGGTGTCGGTCGCCGTTTGCCAATGACCGCCAACCACATGGTCATCCCCACCACCGGCGTCAATGCGGTCATTACCCGGCCCGCCAAACAGAGTGTCGTCCGTACCGCCGCGGCCCACATCCCGAGTAGCCGCCGGTAACGTGAAGCTCCAGCTGTTGTCATAGCCCACAGGTGTAAAGGGAGACAAACCCACCACACCGTCGAAAACGGCACTCTGATTCTCGTTGGCCGTAGTGTTGAACCAACTCCCCGACCACGGCAGCCAGAGATAAGGCGGCACGCCCTTTTGATACGGCGACTTCACTGTCGAGCCGTCCACGCGGACGGAGACTGGCCCGAGGGCAACCGGATGGGCATAGACACCGTTGTCATCCGTAAACACCGTGGCCAACTGATGAACGCCGTTCTGCGACCACACGATTTCAACTTTGACATGAGCAATCCCGGTTTCGCCAATGTCTCGGACACCATTGCCATTCCGGTCATAGAAGACCTGGCCCTGCACTCCCTGCAAATCGTCGTCATAAATCGGGCATACGGCCAAATCGCCATAGGGACGGATCGTGGCCTGCACCGGGTTGTACAACCGAACTGCGAATCGTTCCGTGACCTCCGGCAGGGCATCGCGGACGATCGTCACAGAGACAGTCGTGGAGGTTGCGCCTCCCGCCAGAAAAGCCGTGCCGGAAGCCGCTACGAAGTCCTGACCCGCCCGCGCAGTGCTGTTCACAGTGGCCCAATTCACCTGCACCCCACCGGGCGGCGCTGGTCGGCTCAGGCGAATTGTGAAGCTGGCGGTGGTGGTACCTGCACCGGTTCCCTCCGTAACACCCACCACCGTCACAGGGATCCCCAACCAAGGATCCGTAACGACTTGCGACGGTGCCTCGATCCATACCTCGGGCAGGTTTGCATCGCGAATGATCAAAGTAGCCGTGTCCGGCGTCCCCCGGACCGGGCCGCCCGTGGGATTACGTAAGATTAATTGGACGGTTTCTTCGCCTTCGGCAATTCCATCAGCGTAAATCGGCACGCGCACCACTTGCGTGGTTTGGTTACCCGGGAAATGAACCACCTGTCGGTACACAGCTCCATAGTCCGCTCCGGCGGTTGCAGTACCGTTGACCGTGTAAAGCACAGCCAGCGGTTGCGAACTGCCCGGCGTCCGATGGATGGTTACCAAGGCATAGGTCGTGCCAGAAGTCGGCTCTTGCACAGTGTACGTCGTGGCCCCGAAATAAACACTCCATGGGCCTGCATCCGTCGACGCCACTCCATCATTGTCCAGGATCCGCACAACAAAATGGTTGCTCTCCGCAGACGGGTTGGCCGCCAATATCGCGTTCTCCGCACTCAACAGATTGACGAAAAAGTCCTCGTCGGGTTCATCGCGATTGTCTCCAAACACTTTCACGTACAACAACCTGGTAGTCTGACCGGGCTCAAACACCAGAACCTGATCGGAGGCCGCCATGGTTTCATTTGGATTCGCCTCGTAGTCCGGTGCATTGGCAAGATCGCCCGAGTGCACGGCCTCAACGGCCGTGCCAGGGGCCGTGGCATACGTGACCGTGATCCGTTTGCCACTCACTGCAGAAAGCGACACCTGGATTGGGACCAGAACGTAACCCGTGTCACCCTCAAACACCTGGGTCACATACAGGCTTGGATTGCCCACCGCGTGAATAGACACGCTGACCGGTGCATCATCGTCCGGAATGATGCCATACCCACGGGCATCGCCGATTCGCGCGTAAGTCGGGTTGAACAACTCCACGTAGAAACTCTCATCAGGTTCATCCAAAGCATCCTGACGCAGGCTCACTGTCACACGCTTTGCCGTTTCACCCGGACTGAAGGTCAACGTGCCGGGCGCAGGCTGATGATAATCACCGTCTGCATACAACGGATACGGTTTGGCTGGATTCGGATCGCAGCCACAATCATAGGCCGAATCCACCAGGTACTGGACGGTGACCGGATATTCACTCGGGTTGGATAACGAGATGATGAACTCCGCGGTGGTGTTTTCCGGCACCAGATAGACGCGTGTGCCATCCGACAACAGCGACGACGGCGGCACATAATCACCTGCATGCAACGTCGGCACCGGATCATCATTCAAGATCGTCACAAGCGCTACCGCGGCCGTGGCCGGCAATTGGATTCCCGGCGAAGGATTAGAGAAAATGACTCGGAACTGTTGGTCTTCTTCATACATGAGATCCCCGAGCACCACAAAGGACAGGGTCTTGGAGACTGCCCCCGGTTCGAAAATCAACGTGCCCGAGGCCGCCACGTAATCCCCACTGGCAGCTCTGGCGTTGCGATATGGATTGGGGTCGTTCCCATCCGCCGTGGCATAATCGACCCGGACCGGCACCCGCTGCGGCCCGGAAAGCGTGACCACTACACTGACCAGGGTCTGGCCGCTTTGGCCCTCCCGAACCGACACATCCCGGACCGACAACTGCGGATCGCCCTCGTAGCCGGCGCTGATGTTTCGTTCCGTCTCGTCAAAGGTGAGCTGGAAGTCGGGCGTGCGCCCCGCCAAAGCCCCGCTCGGATACACGTCACTATCGTTCCCCGCTGCCTCGGCGTCTGTTGCACCCCCACCAAATTGCGCAATCCATGTCAACCCCGGTACGGAACTGAATGTCAGGTAGTACCGGTCCGGATCCAAACCGGTGAATTTAAATGATCCATCCACCTCTGTTTTCACAGACCCGATGAACAGACCGTCGTTGCGATACAGCGTCACGGTCACGCCTCCGAAACCTGTTTCACCCGGGTCCCGCACTCCGTTTTTGTTGAGGTCAAAGAAGATGGCAGATTGAATGGCAATGCCCGTGTCCCGATCTCCAGTACGGCCCATTGAATCATCCCCGAATATCCCGTCGTCACCAGGACCGCCATCGATGAAATCGTTGTGATCTTCCTCAATGACCGAGGTGTCCCCCTGATTCATGAAATTGCCCCCGTAGAGGAGATCGTTGCCCGGCCCGCCGAAAAGCATGTCCACATGGCCGCCTCCGATCAGGATATCGTTGCCGCGGGCCATGCTTCCGGCACCAGGCAGGTTGCGCACGGTCAATCCGGCCACTGGGATCGCCGCCACCGCCGTTCGGATCGCGGTCAAATTGGCGGCAGTGACCGGCAGATTGTTGATCGTCACGGGGACAGCCGGATCATCGTCTCCGATCAACAGGTCTACCCCTCCGTGGCCATTGGCCCAATCACTGCCCGGCCCGCCCATCAAGATGTCGTTGCCGGCACTGCCGTAGAGCCGGTCGTCTCCGTTGCCACCCTCCAGTATGTCATCCCCGAGCCCACCCCAAAGTTCATCGTTTCCATCGTCGCCCCGGATCCAATCGTGACCATCCTCACCATGCAGTCGGTCGTTTCCGCGCCCGCCCCGAATCCAATCATCCCCCCCACCGCCCCGAATGAGATCATTTCCGTCCATGGCGGAGCCGGAGCCGTCGTCACCGTAAAGTTCGTCGGCCTCTGAACTACCCGTGATGATGTCATCACCGGCACCCCCGTAAATCCTGAGCGCCGCGGCGCCGCCTTGCAGAGTGTCGTTGCCATTGCCACCGTACAGAATCACGCCAACCACACCGGCCCGGTTGCTGGCTACGATCAGGTCATCGCCGTCATCGCCCCAAGCTCGCGAGTTGGAACCGTCGCCCAAGTAGATGGTGTCCCGGCCAGCTCCACCGTGCACTTCCACGGTCGAAAGCACCCCGCGGAAATCCAGGTAATCGTTGCCCTGGCCCGCATCGGGCACCAGAATCCGACCGACGTTCTGGAATGTCTGGCGCCAGTTGCCCCACTGCACCTCGACGGTTTCCGAACCGGCACTGCCACTGACATGTCGCACGATAAAGGTCTCGCTGCCATCGGTGGTGTCGATTTCCAAACGCCGGTTGGCACGGGCACCAATGTTCAACACTAGGTCGGTGCCGGAGAACTCCGCTAGGACCGGTTCCGGACAAGTGATTTCGAAGCTGAACAGTGTGATTTCGGCGAAGCGCCATGTCTTATCGATACTGAAGAAGAACAAGTCGACCTTGAGGAATGCCTCCAGGAAAAGATAGATCCGGCCTTCAATGTCAAAGATGCAACGCGGATCCTGCTGCGCATTGGCAATGATCTCGCTCACACGCACGCGGCCGTCATCGTTGATGTCATTGAGATCGAAAATCACCTCAAATCCCAGGCCGCCCTGCACCCCCGCCTTCACAATCACCAGGTTCACTTCCGCGCCGGCAAACAGCTCGCCATAAAGCCGCAGCTCCGGTTGTTCCCGCCCGCTGGCGTCGAAATCCAACACATAAAACCCATCCAAGATATCCAGCACGTTTTTGTCCGCCGCACTGATGAACTTCTGAATGCCGAAGGTGTCGTACCCGAAGCCGATGTTGATATCCGCACCAATCGTGCCGCCAAACTTGGCAAAAAGCGGGCCGTAGATGGGGATTGACTGGGTGTAAGTGAACTTGAACTTAAAGGTGGGCATCCGCCACTCCACAAGGCGCACGGGCTGGCCCACGAACAGATTGAACAGCTCAGTCGGGTTATTGAAGATCGGGATGGAGAAGTTGTCCAAGCTCCCCACGTCGCGCGTAAAGCCGGCCACCTTGGAGGTATAACTGCTGCTGGCGCCCGAACTTGTAGCCGCCTCCGCCGCCGCTGCAATGTCCGACAAGGTTCGAGAGGCCACTGTCTGGAGGGCCTGAACCTGAGTGCGCCGGCCATCTGCTCCCTCCAAAAGCCGGAAGGACCCAAACGGTATCAGGATCGAGCCCTCACCGATGCCGTCCAAATCATTGATCAGTTTGACCACGTGGATGACGTTTTCGATGAAATCACGCGTGGACGGTTCCAGCAGACCGAATGCCTCGGCCATATCCAGGATGGTAATCTTGCGGCCGGCCAGGTCCGAAAGGATCGGCAACCGCATCGTCACAATGTCAAGGATTGGCTGAATGGGTTCGGTCACTTTGCGGATTTCCCTTAGAACCGGACCGAGGAAATCGCTGACAAACGTGCCGAGATCGAGCCGAAGATTTGTAAAGTCTATCTGCGGCAGGGTGGCGCCCTGATTTGTGTCCGCTCGCCAGGTCAGCGTGAAGTCCGCCAGCACGCGGGGGAAAGCAGTGTTGCCGCCAAAACTGGCGATCAGATCAAGGTTCACTCGCGCCTCCGCGCCCAGCACGGCGCTCAGGATGTCGCCAAAACGCGTACCGCTGGAGAACAATTCGGCCGCAGTCAGCTTGCCATCCTGATTCGGATCCTTGAGATCGACGCGGAAATAGCCCTCAAAGAAGCTCGGCTGCTGCGCATCGTCTAGGACGTCCAATTGGAGGAAGAACAGTCGTCCCGTAGCGTGCAGGCCGGGGATCTCCGCCCGGAAGAAGATCTGCAGCTCGGGCGCCGTCGCCGGGGCGGATGTGTTGAAGTAGAAACCGTTGGTCAAGTCTACGCCAAAGCCAAACTTCCAGTCGAAGCCCAGTGACAGCACCACGTTGCCGTCCACTTCCAAGCCGAATCCGGGTACCCCGATCTGAAATGCGATGGGATGCTGCGTCGTATCGAGCAAGGCTAGCGTGCGGGCCAACCGGATGTTCACCACCAAGCCAGTCTCACAATCCAAAACGACGTTCAATTGGCTGAAGCCAGCAGCTGGATCCAGCGGTGCGCCCGTTTGATAATCGACCAACAGATTCAGACCGCCCGGCCCCAATGAATTCCACAAAGCCTTTTTGATGGCATTTTCCACCGCGGTCAGACCGTGGCCACCGGCAGCCTCGACCTCCTCACGCAACTCGCGCAGCAGACCGTTCCGGAAGCTGCCGATGAAATTGGCGGTTCCCTGCAATCCGTTGCCAATCAAGGGCAGTTGGGTGTTGTAAACCACCTGATTCAGGCCGTCTTCAACCGAGCCCAGGAACTTGTCCAAGCCGGCCAAGATTTCATCGATGCTGTTGGCGACGACGTCGCACAATTCCAAGCCGTCAAACAACCGACTGAAATCCGGCGCGATCAACAAAACGTTCTCCAAACGGCCTGAGCCATTGTTAGAGGATGCAGCAGGATTCCCATCATCGTCTCCGGTGAGGCTGGTGGGACTGAACGCGCCCCCTGCACCCGCCGCATTTTGAATGGCCGTCACAGCTGTGCTGGCTGTGGTTGTGCCCAGATCAATTTGGACAGTCAGCGTCCGGGTCGCGGCCTGGTAAGATGCCAACGCCGTGTTCCCGGTCAGGTTGTCCACGAACACGATGCGGTAATTGGTAATCGACCCGTTGCTGCGAACCTCCAAGTCGTTATGCAAGCCGGCAAACCGCACCACCTTTGAGGCCCCGACCGCCCGCGTGGAGACCGCTTCACTGAGGAAGAGGCGCACCAAATCCGGAATTTCGACAATCAGGTAGTGATCCGGATACCCGTCGCCGTTTTGATCCTCACTTCCCCCCAACGGTGTGCTCTCCAAGGGAGCGTAAATGGGCAGGCGGGCACTAACCCCACCCTCGAGGTCAATCCGGATAACATCATTGTTGAACCAGTCCTCATCGAAGTAGAGTCGTCCATCTGCATTGGGATCCTGCAAACTCACCTGGAACCAGGCACCACGATCCTGTTGCGCAGGGCCAGTTTCGGGATCCCCATCCCGGTCCAAGGTCACGGTACCGTCCCGGACAAAGATGCCAACCACAGCCCCCAAAGAGGTCTCAAGGCTGATTTGCGAGCCGGCTACACGCGCCAACAAGGTCACCGCAGTGGTGTCCGCCAGAAACGGACGCAGCCGCAAGGGATCAGTCACATCCACACCGAAATCCAATTGCAACGTGGCGCTGGCACTTACGGCCAATTGGCCGCTGCCACGAATTTGCACAAGCGTGGTCGCAAACTGCAGGAAGGATCGGAGCGATGGATTGTCGCCGGCCACCCGACTCAGAAGCTCTTGAAGGTCCAATTGTAACGGAAGAGAGTTTGCATATGCAGTGGTGAGCCGAATGGAAAACTTCAAGGCGGCCGTGCTGATGGTACCCGCACCGGTGTTGCCCAAAGCCGCGTTATCCGGAGGCGCCAACGAAGCATTCCAGGGCGAACCAAGCGCATTCACGGCAGAGACAATGGCTGAGGCTGTCGTACGCCCCGGCTGAATCCGGATCACCAACAGCTTCTGGCTCGCGTTCCATGTCACGCGGGCTGAGCCGTCATTAATCGATGCATCCCCCACGATGCGCACCACCGTGCCATTCAGGGCCGTGCCTGGGACATTGGCCGTCAGACGGAAGGCATTGTTAGGCCCGTTGTAGTTGACCAGCAGGGTGCTGGGACTGCTGGCAGTGCCACCAGCGGTTACCAAGCTGCCCGCAGGCATCCCGTTCTCGTCCAGCGTGATGGTCAGTATGCTGGGATCCAGGTTGAACAAAACGTCGATTTGCCGCTTCAGTTCGCTCAAGGTGCTTTGAAGCGTGCTCTGCACCCCGCCGGTAGCAAGATTCTCCAGCCACTGCGCCACCTGCCCCGCATAGTCGAGCAGGTCATTCACGCTCACATTCACAAAGGGCAGGGGTTCGTCCAAGAAGGAAAACGCGCTGAGTCGCGACAACTGAGCCGAAACCGCCTGCAACGCCCGTACCAGGTTGGTGAAGTTAAGCTGAGTCAGGTTCTCTAAGTTACCCAATTGAGGGTAGGTCACGAACACGCCCCGCGGATTGTTCACCGGATCATAGGGATCCGGATTGTAGTCCAAGTGCGCTATATGCGGGATCCACACAGAAACCTGTGGATTCACGAGCGGCAGCGAAAAGCCCAGTCCGCTGACCGAAATGTTGTTTAACCGGGCAAGGAAGCTGCCCGTAAACTGAACGGCCGGTACCAAGTTGGCGATCTGAGTCGAACCCGTATTCTGGAACAACTCACTGATGTAAAGCCGGGTTTCGCCCGTACTGTGATTGCGAAGGGATACTTGGAACGTGATGGGCGCCGGGGTCACCCCGTCATAGGCCAGCGTACCGAACACGCCGCCGCTGGTGCTGATCTCCACAAAGCCCAAACGCAGCGTCCCCTGGATGCCCGGCGCAGTCGTGGTGACACTCACGCTTGCGCTCAACTGTGCGTTCTCAAGGAACAACCCGCGCAACGGACTGGTCACCCGGCTCATGGCTACCTGATCCGTAACCGTCGCCGGATTGTTGTCCAGATCCAATACTTGCTCGCCGAACCCTAACTCGGTCACGAACGGATCGTTCCGCGGTGCAATCACAATGATCCGATTGATAATACCCAATTGATTGGGTTTGGCCGAAATCACTACTGTGCCGCCCGCAGCCTTTGCTTCCAGAACGCTTCCCAGCGTGCCTGAACCGTAAGGAACAGTAGCCAGGACCGCATTCAGATCGTTTGCCAGGTCGGCCACACTGGTGTTGCTCGTGGTGAGTGCCGCAGGCAGGGTGATGGCAAACAATTGATTAAATGTCCCAAAGGGATTCGGCTGTTGCTCATTTAGATAAATGCCGAAGTGGGCGTCCGCACTTAAGCGCCCGTGGACGGGAACCGGTACACCCTGACCCAGCAACACACGCGGAACCTCGGCAGCTCCCAGGTCAAATCCCAAGGTGAACTGGAAACCCACCGACACATTGAACTGTAGCGCCCCGCTCAACGACGCCCCGGCAATCGGCCCCAAGGCGGTGTCCATGCGGAAGGGGACTGTCGAAGTGCCAAAAAGGTGTGACGTGTTGTAAGTGAGAGATTTGTTCACCGTGTAGGTGTACAATCGGCGTAAAGGATCGTAAAGCACACCGCCATCGCCATCGAGCTGACCGTCATTGAGGAAATCCGCCAGCGCGGGGAAGAAGTCCTCAGTGCTGAAACGCTCCATCAACACCGCCGATTGATCCACTGTTTGGTCGTCACCATCGCCCGGGCCAAAACCCAACGCCGCTGCCTCCGCATTGGCGTCCACCAGGGCCAACGTGGTGTTTTTGGCCACCTCCGATTCAGTCAGGGCCAGGACCACCTGCCGGTTCTTGTTGATCCGCGCCACCACCCGTCCGTCCAATGGGGTGGAAGCAAGGGCGTTATTCAGCAACTGCACCAACTCGGAGCCGGTCCGACTGTTGGGATCTCCCATGCTGTCCGTGAATGTCAGAGTAAATGGCTCTTCATTTCCCAATCGGATCTTCAGCGAGACGCCGGGCAACGGCCCCGTATGCAGGGTGGTGTCTTGCAGCGAACGAGACTGAAGCTCCACGCTGACCATATATTTGTAAACCGTATCCGTGAATAATTGTGGCCAGTTCAATACGTCCCGCAGTTTGATACCTTCAGTGAAGGGGATGGTCAGATCAAACAGCGACGAACGTTGGAAACTATCCAGCCATTGCCACAATTGTCGCAGCATGGTCACCCACTGAATCGGCGACGCCTGAGCGAAATCAAAGTTCGTCAAGGCCGACAAGGGCGCACCCAACGTGATATTGCCCGCGCCATCCACGGCGACCAGCAGCTGGTTGTCACTGGCCCTCAGGAACTGCACCGTCCCTCCGCTGACGCGCACGATCATGTCAAAGGGCAAAGCAAACGAACCAACTTGCAGATGACCATTGACCCGCACCTCCAAGAAGTTGCCAGCAGGCAGATTCAATACCCGACTCGACGCCGGCAGTGTCACCGTCACGTTTACACCTGCATTCGTGGTGTTGAGCTTCAAAACAATCGTGCCCGACAATCCCACCAAACCGGACTCAAACTGCAGATCGGCTTCACCGGCAATCCCAGATCCATTAATCACAAACGCGCCCATGCCGCGGTCAAAAGAAACCACGGTCAGAGCGCCGGCCTTGAGGGCAAAATGAAGATTGGCCGCGCCCACCTTGAAAAGCGGCGTGCCACTGATCACCGTCCGCTCAAACGAGAAATTACCTCCCAACACCACGGCACCCGCTAACCCGCCCAATTGCGCCGTGCCGGTCACGGCCAGGTAGTTGTGATAGTAGGCCCCTTCGAATCGGAGGGTGACATTGTCGGCGGGATTCTCGTTGATCGGCACGACCACCGGGACCGTCACACCCACGTCTGCACCCGTGTTGTTTAGCCGCAACTGGAGACCCTGTGCCACCAAGTTCAATGCACCTGCTCCAAGCAAGCTGGCGCTGCTCAATCGGAACTCGGCCGCCACGCCTGCCGGATAGATCACCATTGCGCCGGTCCCTCCGGAAACCTGCAAAGTCACCGGACCTGCAGTGATTGAGCCACTCACCTGGGAAGCCGCCACAGTCACCTGAGGAGACGTGCCATCGGAAACCAGACTAAGGACAAACCGGCCCTGCAAGCTCTGCGTAAAGGATCCGACCGGCACCTGAATTGTCACGGGCACAGGGCCGGAATCCAATCGGTGAAACGGTCCGGCAGGCAGGTTCAGCGTGGTGGGATTCCCGACAGTCTGTTGAAAAGCCACGCCCGTGGTGTTGAAGCTCCACAAAAACGTGTGAGAGAAACTGTGACCAAAAGCATTCACCGCCACGGTAATCTGGCCGGTCCCAGCAGCTCCGGCTTCGGTGATCATGAAGGTGCCAGAGCCGTTGGACGCGGTCAGCAGGCTGCTGCCAATGGTGAACCCCACCTGATCGGCCGTGACCAAAATCAGCCGCTGCGAGCTGTGAGCCGTTTTCTGTTCGAACGTGAAGTTGCCGTTTAGCTGAGCCCCGAACAGCCCCAGTGTCACGCCCTGTCCGCGCACCTGCAAATAAGGACCGGCAGGCAGATTCACGGTGACAGGTCCTCCCTGGATCGTCACCGTCTCATTCACCGCCGCGTTCGTGGTGTTGAGGCGCAAGGAAAACGAGCCACTGAGTGTCAACCCCGTTGCATTGAGAGTCGCCGAAACCGAGGCCGTTCCCGCGATACCTTGGGCCGTAATCAAAAACGCTCCATTGCCACCGCTGACCGCCAAGAGATTCGGCGCCGTGCCACTCCATTGAAGCGCAAGGTTAGAGGCCGCCACCGTCACCACCCATTCGCCACCGGTGGTCGTTTGCCGACGTTCAAAGGCGAAATCCCCGGTCAAGGCCGTCCCCTGCACCGTAAGAGCCACACCCGAACCAATCACCCGCAGCGTTGGACCCGCTTCAACATCCACCGTCACCGAACTACCGCCCACGACAAAAGTCTGATTGTAAGGGGTTGGGGTGGTGTTCACACGCACGGCAAAATCGCCCGCCAACGACAAGCCGGAAACACCCAGAGCCGCTTGAGCCGCCATGCTGCCCACCAACCCATTGCTGCGGAAGACCAGTGCCCCTACCCCCGAATGGACGCTCAAGATGGAATTCGTGCCATCCGTGAAGCCGAATGCCAACTCCGACACTGCCGCGACCACCTCTTCATATCCATTCGCAGGATTGCTATCCACGTCCCGCGGTTCGAAAACAAACTGGGCTGTCAAAGTGGCTTGCGGGTTGGCCAGCGACACCGTCCCTGTGCCCGCTACGCGAAAATAAGGACCGGCCGGCAAATTCACTATGGCACCCCCAACCCTTGGCACCGCCCCCTGCGAGGTGTTCACTGCCAAGGTCAGTTGCGTCACATTCAGACCCAATCCGGGGATGACCGGTCCGAGATGAAAATCCAGCGTCAACGTCCCCGCCAGACCTTGATCCAACAGGACGAACGTCCCCGCACCATCTCGCGCGCTCAAGACACGCTGACCAGACGCCCCGAGCTGGAAGCTCACGTCCGTAGCCCTCAACACCGTCTCCGTGCCGGTATTCTCAAGCGAGAATGACCCGGTCAAGGTTTGGCCCAAGACCGTGAGGGTACTGTCCACGTCCACGCTTAACTTCGGCGCTTGCGTAAAAATGTCGGTCGTCTCGATACGAACCCGATAAATGCCGGTCAGGCTAAAGCCCAAGAATGAGAAGCCCCCGCTTAAGGGAAACTGCGCATCCAGTGTCCCGCCTTTCACGAAATTGAAGGCATTCCCCACGGAAATGGCTCCACTGGCCAATTGCGCCAAGGTGGAAGCGGAGATCCTGCCAGCGCTCAGAAGGCTCGCATCCGGCTCAGCCCATACAAATGCCTGCACCATCACTGCTCCACCCGAGCCAGTCAAGGTGACCGCCCCGGTCGGCAGGGCAAAGTTGAATCCGTACCCGCTCAACCCGGATGCATCCACACCGGCCTGCGCGCCCAAACGGTCAATCTTAAGGATCAATCCCCCGGAATCACGTCCGATGGAGAAGTCCAGGACCGCCGAACTTCGCACGGTGACTGTAGGAGCCGGGCCGCTGAAAACCGCCCCAAACACGCCGCCCGCCACATTCTGCAACGTTTGATTCAGCGCAGCCGGTTCCAGCGCCAAGTCAAGTTCCCACCACATCGGGTCGGTGCTGGAGGCGCCGAACTGCGCCAAAACGCCCCGCACGCGGAAGGTCAGGCCAGCAAAAGAGGTGTTATTCCAGCTCTCAATCGTGCGGGTCACAGTGGCCGCACTGGGGAGGGAGGCCAGCACCGATTGCAACCTTTGCTTCAGCCCATTCACAATGACGGTCCCCAAATCCGCCAAGTGCCCCAAACTCGAACCCACTAACGGCAAGCTCTGTGCAAAACTGCCAAAAGAGTCGAGCCAATGCCCCACCGCACCCAGTTGGTCCAAGGCGTTCAAAATGGTGGTATTGGCCTCCGGAGCCACCGTCGGGGTATTTACAATCTGAAGCTGCAGAGCTGTAGCGGTGTAAACAGGCTTCAGTGCCCAATGAGGCTGACCCGGGATGGAGGCTGTACCCAACCAACGCGCAAACTCACCCGTGCGCGCCCCAGACGGCCATGTGATCACAGTAAAAACATCCCCCAAGGCAGGGACATACCCACCCTGTGGATTGAAGAGAATCTTGAGCGTACCATTGAGGCTGGCCGACCCGGTAACTTCAATCCAGTCGTAACTAACACCCTGCGTCAACCCCTCAATCTCGATCTCTGTGACTGCATCCGGGCCGGGTTGGAAGGTTCCGACCACCAAGTGTCCGGGCGAGTTGCCAGGACGAATTGTTCCATTCCCGGCAAGACCACCGATGACACCCTCCCCGCCAAATACTTGGCCATCTTGCAGCGAAATGGTAACTCCGGCAAGATCTAAAACCGTTTCAGTTCTCAAAACCGTCGTTTCGGACTTTTGCCCCGGCGGGCCGTTGGCACTACGCAAGGTTTCAACCAACTGCGTTGCAAACGACAAAATCAAAGGTTCCACCAGCGGGCCCTCGATGCCGGCCTCACTCAATGCATCGCCTTTCCCACCCATCGGGGCTGTGCTGGACAACTTATCAATCGCCACCAGCGAGGCTGGTTCCCCAGCCACCGAAGCACGATCTTCATCGCTGGAACTCGCCTCCGAAGCCACAGCGGCGTCTGCCGCGATGTTCGCGGAAAGATTCAATGTCAACGCCCGCAAAGCATCCGGCTCAGCGAAGCCATCCGAGCCTTCCCAGTCCCCCGAAGGTTCCAACAAAGACACACCTGCACCCGCGACGGAATCCGGGTAATTCTGTTCATCCCGTTCAACTGCAGCTTGCTGAAGCTCTCGATTATTCTCAGCAGATTGAGTCGAGCTCTCCCTGTTGACCACCACGTCACAAAGGATGGATCCGGTAACAAACACGTCCGTCCCCAGTAACGGGTGAACCAAGAGCCCCGCGGGAGGATCAGGCGAAGAATCCGACGCGCGAAGAGGCGCAAACAATGCGGGCTCAGCCGAAAGAAGGATCCTCGGCTCCAATGCCTCCAGCTCAAATCCGCGCCTGTAATTCGCCGCCGTCACAATGCACACCTTACGGCTGGCTCAACCTTACGAACACGAACCGTCGCATCCAAACCAATCATCCAACCCCCGTCCCCCGACCATAAGGACTGCTGAGGTTCATGTTTGGCTCCGCTTGTAAACATTGCAGAAGTTTTGTCAAGTATTTGGTTCAAAAATTCTAACGCCAAGACTAAACCCAACACGAGGAAATCCGTGGCCACGGCCAAAAAGGCCTCCAGTTGCTATCTACATGGAACAGCGGCACTCCCATGAAGCCGATCCGATCAAACGCCATGCCAAACACCTTCGGATCCGAGCGTTTCGCTTGACAACAAGCATTGGCCCACCGAAATCCTGAACTCCGACCTATACCTGTCGGGCTTCCTGCTTTCTGCAGTGCATTTTCCAATCTGGTGGTTCGATCCGAACCTGACGGGCCAGGGACCGCCATCTAACCGGGCGCGAAGTTCCTGAACAGCCGGTGAATAGAGCAGCTCACGGCCAAGTCGAACTTGATGAAGGCATCCGAGTTTAATGGCGAGGCGTGAAAACCGGGATTAGATTTAGCCCGAAACGGTTTATGAAACCCAGAATCCTTTGGGTGAATGCAGCTGTGCTGGGCAGTCTGTTGGGGCTTGTGATGACCGGTTGTGCGGGATCGTCCGAGGCCGAAAACCTGCCCAAGCCTGACTCTCTGCATGCTACCAGTGTTTCGGCCGCTGCGGATAAGACTGCATCGCCCTCAAGACCAACAGTGCGGCCGGAACCGGTCGAAGGAACCGAGGTGGAACTTTCAGCATCCCAAGAGGACGCAGAAGCTGTTCAGCCTCCCGCCCGCCCAGAACCCGCACCGACCCATCAAGCACGTCGCCTGCCGGAGGATTTGAAACTTTCCCCTGCAACCCAGGACCTAGTCAAGTTGACCCAATCCGCGGTGCCCGAATCAGTGATGCTCGCGTTCGTCACCAACAGCACTCGGACGTTCAACCTGGGCGCCGATCAAATTGTTTACCTACATGACCTGGGCGTCCCAAGCGAGGTGATTCGGGCCATGATCGAGCAGGACCGGCGGCTCCGCGAATCCGGCGGACAACTGGCCCCGTTGGAAACCCCACTTCAACCGCAGGTCGAATCGGTGCCGCTGACGGCTTCTACCGCTGCGGATGCCAAGCTGGCAGCCGCGGCTGCACCGCAAGCGTTACCGCAAACCAATAGTGCGGCCTCGGGAACTCCGGCCGATGCCGTGGCCGTGAGCCAGGCGCCCACGACGAACGTTACCTATCAAGTTTTCTACCAAGCACTTGCCCCCTATGGTGCATGGATCCACGTAGATGGTTACGGGTATTGTTGGCAACCCAGCATCGTGGTTCTCCAGCCAGGCTGGCGGCCTTACTGTCATGGCGGTCGCTGGATTTACACGGACTTCGGATGGTACTGGCACTCGGACTATAGTTGGGGTTGGGCCACCTTCCACTACGGCCGATGGTTCCTTCACCCCCGATGGGGTTGGTGCTGGTGGCCGGACACAGTCTGGGCGCCTGCTTGGGTCATCTGGCGTTATCACCCCGCTTATTGCGGTTGGGCTCCCCTGCCGCCGCCGGCTCCAAGAAGCGGATTTGGAATCAGTTATGTCAGCTACGGGTTTGGTTGGAGTTGGTTTACCTTCGTGTCGTGGACGCATTTCCAAGATCGCCATCCACATCGGCACCGGGTGCGGGACGAAGATTGCAAACGGCTGGCCCGCGAGTCGGCCCCCGTTCGGGATGGTTTGGTTCGTGAGGGCGACCGAATCGTGAATCGCGGCATTGATCCGGATCGAGTCCGTGCTCATACAGGCCGCGAGGTTCGACCCATTGCTGTACGTCCGCAGGAAATCCATCCGACCGAAAACAGGCCATGGACAGCTTTACGCGAGCGATGGGAACCTGGGAGGAACGAGGTCAGGGTGCCTCGACTGCGTGCCCCGGAGAGCGCCTTGGCCCGGGCTCCCGAAGGCCCCCGACCGACTCCGCCGCCTTTGCCGCCGGCATCTGCTGACTCCACAAGCTCCACGCCGGCTTGGCCCGCCACCCATGCGGCAGAGTTGTCACATGAATTCGCCGCGACGGTTCCCTTGGCCGCTGGCTCGGTTGCTCCCCGAGCAGCAATCCGGCCTGAGCGAGTTGCCGGCAACCCGGTGTGGTCTCCCTCGCCAGGGGCTCTGACTGCGCCTTCACCCACACCCCCACCTGAACCTGCTAATACACCAGCTCCGGCGGACGCAGCCGTGCCGTCGAGACCGGCCGCAAATCCAGGCGGCTCTCCCAGAGCTGTGACCGTAATCGGAAGGCCACGCTCGCAGGTCCCCGGTCGCCCTGAGTCCGGAGCTGCGTTGACTGGGCAGGATCGGACACGCTCCAGACCCGCAGCGCCCACCACCCAGACATGGAGCCGTTCAGTCCCTGCCAAGGAACCATCAGTCGAAAGCCCGATGCCTCAGTTGGGCCCGGTGATCCAACGCGAGGCAGCCCCGCAGCCGGCCCCCCCGCCGTCAACCTTCTCGCCCGCAGTGCGTCCCCAAGCATCGCAAAATGTGATTGTGGTCCGGCCGAGCACTCCCCCCGGATTTCGGCCGACTGCGCCCCATCCCTCTGCGAGGAGCATCCAGACAACACCCTCGCAAGCTCGAGGTTTTCAGCCGCCGGAGCGCACCGAAGCCGTGCCGCGGGTCACTATACCGCCGAGCCGGCCAACACCGACACCGCCTTTAACGCCACCCAACCCCGGCCTCACTCCGCCTGCGGCACCTGCCCCCGTAACCGTGTCCCCTGCTCCAAGCCCGCCCGCACCCACTGTGAGACCTGCGCCCTCACCGGCTAATCCAGGGCCGCCTTTGCCTTCGAGTCCACGCAGTTGGCCCGCTCCGAACCGCGGTCGAGCCGAGCGCTGAATCAGCACGCCGTTTTGCGCCTGTATGGATCACGGCCCAGCTATACTAAGGCAATCCGGGCGTCACAACCGGCGTTTCAATCGAGCAGATCCGACTCGGCTCCGAGTGCCACCCCTCTGCGGTATGGCACAGATGCATGCACACTGGCACGCCCTCAGCATTGCTTGCCTGCTATCGACCTTGCTGAGCCATCCAACCTCGGGAAGCACCAATCTGTACTGGACCCGCTTCGAAGCTGCCGAAGGTTATGACACACGTTACACTTTGATTGGGCAAAAAGGTTGGCTGGGCGAAGGTACCGGCGGCAACGGACTCGTGGTGGAGTTTTTCCGAGGAGAGGGGCAGCAAGCATACTTGGGGTTCTGGCCCCCGTTGCGCTCCAACGAAACCCAAACCATCGTTTGGCGTCCGTTGCGTTTCGATCCTCGTGCTGCTGGTTTACCGCGAGTCGAGTTTTCCGTACTGATGAGCATCGAAGACTCATCCGCCACGAACCAGCAATACGACAACTTCCAGTGGCAGTTCTACAACCTGCACACGAATCGATTGTTCAGTCTCGATTTTGACAACTATCACCAAGACATTTCGTACCGTTTGGACGGCACGAACAACTGGAAAATCACCAACGTGCGCTTCACCAACGGAGTGCCTGAACCACTCGTGGTTAACCTGGACTTCGCCGCCAGCCGTTGGAGCGCGACCTTCGGCGGTCGTCTGATTGCAACCAATCAACCCATAACGACCACCAACGCCCACCTCTCGCTGGGCGAAATTGCCGCGGCTTGGATCTATTACACCCCCCATCGGCCGGGGGACAATTATTTGCTATTTGACAATTTCCGGATCACAGCTTCGTCCGCCTCGCAACGGCCTCGATTGCTCATCCTAGAGCGAAGCAATCGTGGCCACGTTTGGTTGCGGTTGTCCGGCGCACCTTCCGTCTCGTACGTGCTCGAAGCCGCTGCTTCTCCAGTTTTCGGTCCGTGGACGGCGTTACGCACCAATGCTTCCTCAGACGGTGTAATCGACTTTATCGACACGACGGCTTCCAATCAACCAGCTCGCTTCTACCGGGCCCGTATGCTTCCCTGAAACGAGCCAAACAGGGATTTCGCCCGATGGCAACCTCTCGAGCTTGTCGCCTCGACTCCGGCTAGGAATCGAGTCTGCAGTAAAAAGCTTGTTGCGCTTGAGTCTACCACTGGAAACCGACTCCCAAGACCAATTCCCCAATGCCGGCGGTCGCCCGCCGCCTTGCCTCCCAACAAGCCTGAATCGGTCAGACGGAACCAAACGGCCCCACGCTCAAAATGAAGGTCCGGACCTGCGGGCTCAGGGTGAACCACGTTTGGCTCCTAAAGCGGCGGCTGGCCTTCAGCCCCAAAAAGTGACACCGCCACCGACGAGATGGGCAAACCATCGGGCAAGGGCGAGGCGGTCAGGCCAGGCTATCGGGTCAAACAACATAAACAACTTTAAGCAGGCGACGCTTGCGCGCTCGAACCCAAGCGAGCCCCTCTTGCCAAAGGTCCGGTCGCCACAGGATCCGTCAGGGGACTGTCCAACTCGCACAAATAGTCTTGCAGAAAAAAGCCTTTCCTCTGTTCACTGAAACGCAAATTCTGAGCGTCCACCGCCATGAAAGCCAAGACCGCTTCACCAGCTCGATGCGGGTTGCTGGCCGGAGGCAACTGGATCGTCGATCAGGTCAAGATTATTGACGTTTGGCCCCAACCAGAGCAACTGGCCAACATTCTGAGGCAATCCCAGGGCACGGGCGGTGCACCCTTCAACGTGCTGGTAGATTTGGCTCGCGCCGGGGCACCATTCCCACTTTGGGGAGCCGGTTTGGTGGGCGAAGACGCGCTGGGTCAATGGGTTTTGGAGACGTGCCGCAAATATCGCATTCAGACGCAGTATCTCGGTCGGACCCGTCGGGCTCCAACATCTTACACCGACGTCATGACCGAGCAGAAAACCGGACGCCGTACCTTTTTCCACGCCCGCGGTGCCAATGCCTTGTGGCGAGGCGAAGACCTCGCGTTTGATCGGATCAAAGCGCGTATCTTCCACCTGGGTTACCTGCTTCTGTTGGACGCATTGGATCAACCCGATTCAAAGTATGGCACCCGTGCAGGACGCCTGTTGGCCGCCGCTCAAGCGGCAGGACTTAGAACCAGCGTGGACGTGGTCAGCGAAGACAGTGACCGGTTTGCCCATCTGGTTAAGCCGACCCTGCCCTACGTGGACTACTGCATTCTCAATGAATGGGAAGCCGGACGGACCGCCGGATTCAAAATCCGGTTGCCAGATGGCAGCCTTGACCCGGTGGCTCTGCGTCACGCGGCCGGCGCCCTGCTCCAAATGGGCGTCCGTGAAGTGGTGGTCATCCATTTCCCAGAAGGTGCCTTTGCTCGAACCCGACGCGGTGAAGACGTCTGGCAAATGTCACTACGTCTGCCGGAGCACTACATCGTCGGCACTGCTGGCGCAGGCGATGCGTTTTGCGCGGGTGTGCTCTGGGGACTCCATGAAGCCTGGGACTTGCAGCGTTGCCTGCTAACCGGAGTTTGCCTGGCGGCTGCGTCCCTCTCGGACGCAACCTGCACCGATGGTGTCAAATCCCTCACACACGCCCTGGGCCTAGCCCGACGATTCGGGTTCCGTCCGCCCGTGGAGCCAGAGTGACACGACCCTCCCCGCCCGAGGCGAAATCCTTGCCGTCAAAGGACCGGCTTGGACGCAATTAAAACTGACCTCGATCCAACGCTGACGTTGCGCGGTGTCCAAGCACCGTCTGATGCTCCGAATTCAGTTGAATCAAAAGGTGCGTCCGATCGTTTGCCAAGCTGCGAATATCCCAGCAGCCACACGCCTCGCGGCCCAGCCACACTGCCGGCTGGCTCAGAGAAATAGCGTCAACCTGTTGGCAAGAGCATTAACCGGCACCTACCGTGCAAGGATGCAAGAGAAGCGAATTTTCCCGAGTAATGCTGAGAAATGAGCGACAAAACCAGCCGGCCCAAAAGCCCCCCCTCAGCTTTATGCGAAAATCATCGTGGGAAACTGCACGACTGTTAGGACCTTCTCCCGCGGTGGTTTTCTCTATCCGCTGGCAAGCAAAACGTCCACGAGTCCCTCATAATCCAAGGGCACGCCGAATTAAATGGTTTCAGACTCAGTCGTGACCGGGGTTTGATCGCCCCGCAATGCGGCCATGACTGCGTGCCAGGCCAGGATGGCGCATTTGACTCGAGCGGGGTATTTGTGCACTCCGGCAAACACCGCTAGTTTCCCCACACCATCGGCGATTCGGCCCGTCGTCACCATGTCGTGTACAGCATGGAACATTTGCTCCAGCTCGACACGGGTCTTCCCCTTGGCAAACTCGGTTAACAACGAAGCCGACGCTTTGGAAATGCAGCAACCAGAACCAACGAAGCTGATGTCCTGGATGCGGTCGCCGTCCAACCGAAGGTACAGTTGAAGTTGATCGCCGCAAAGGGGATTATGCCCTTGGGCCGAGCAGGTGGCCTCCGCAAGCTGGTGGAAGTTCCTGGGATGCTTGCAATGATCCAGGATCACCTCCTGATAAAGATCGTCGATATCTTCGAACATGGCGGGTCAATGGTTTCACCGCACCAGCACTCAGCCGCCGGCCAACAGATGCGGGGAGGCTTCCAATCGGTCCCAAACCAGTCGATCCAGCACTTCGCGAGCCGGTTCACTCTGAACCCGTTCGATAATTTCGCCGGCAAATGCATGGATCAACATACGACGGGCTGTCTCCGGACCGATGCCGCGAGTGCGCAAATAGAAAATTGCCTCGGGATGTAGCTGGCCCACCGTGGCTCCATGAGTGCATTTCACGTCGTCCGCATAAATTTCCAGTTGCGGCTTGGTGTAAGCCACGGCTTCATCCGACAAAAGCAGGTTTTTATTGGTCTGCTTCGCGTCCGTCTTTTGGGCTCCGGGCCGCACCAGAATCCGCCCGTGAAAAACGCCCCGCGACCGGTCGTCCAAAATACCATTGAAGTACTCATGACTGGCACAGGCAGGCTGCGCGTGTTCGACAATCATGTGGTGATCGGCCAACTGCTCCCCACGAGTCAAATAAAGGCCGTTCAGAATGGCTTCCAACCCTTCCCCTGCCAAACGGACTCGAAGGTTGTACCGCGAGAGCCGGCTGCCGAGAGCAAACGAATGGATCAACGCCCGACAGGCGCGCCCCAGGGAAGCATGAAGCGAGGCAATGTGAAACGCTTCGCGTGACTGATCTTGAAACTTCAAATGTTCCACCTGACTACCCTCGCCGGCAAAAAGCTCCGTCAAGGCATCCGTAAAATAGCGATGACCACCGCTGGACACGTAACTTTCCAACAAGGTCACCTGCGCCTGATCACCAACCACAATGAGATTTCGGGGGAAGGACGTCCAACCGTCGCCGCTCGCCGTCATGATGTGAAAGATTCGGATGGGTTTTTCCACACGGGTGTTTGCCGGCACCCATATCCACGCGCCATCCGTGAACCAAGCTTGATTCAAAGCGATCAAGCCATTTTCAGGTTCGCCCACAAGACGGTTTAAGTATGGCCGAATCCTTTCGGGTTCCGTCCGGAGTGCCGCAGCGAGGCTTCCGACCTGCACTTGAGCCGGCAATCCATTCTGGCACGACAGCGAAGGTTGGTAATGGCCGTTCAGAAAGACCAGGCACGGCCCGTCCCAGTCCCCAAAAAGCAGCTTTTCGAGCGATTCGGCCTCAAGATCGCAAGGGAGGGGTTCCCAAGCGGGCTTGAAAGCCATTCGGCTCAAGGGCGCCAAATTCGTGTAACGCCAGTCTTCGTGCTGCAGGGTAGGCAAGCCCAGCTTTTGGAAACGGTCCATGGCTGAGCGGCGGCTCTCTAGCAGCCACTGCGGCTGCGAACCCGTTTCGGCCACACGCTCAAAGCGTTGGAGGTATTTCTCCAGACCTTTGCTGCTCTCAAGAGCTGTTTCGATCATCATACCTTTCGAACCTATGTGCCCGGCCCCGATGCGGCCGGCGCTGCCCACATTACACCCGCAGATTTCTGCGCAATCTCGAAACGTCCCAAGCATAGCACGGGGCCGGCCGAAAACAAATCTCGCAAACGATGCCAAGCTGAGCCCTCCGGCAAGCCGGAGCCGACCTACGCAAAGGTTGCCGCCACCGCGCTCTGCCCGCCGAAGGTCACGCTCCCACTCCTGGCCCTTGCTCAACGAACCTCAGCGGAAGAGGAAACGACCGACCCCCGTGCAGCCGGTTCGTCAGAAGGATCCGCAGAGACAATGAACTCGGCAAATTCCTGTTGGTCCTGCGGCCGCAGATGCACTTTAAACCGAGCCGTTTTTGCGTAATAGCGGCGCTCGACGATGTGGCCCACCGCGTGAAGCCGCGCGATCAAATCCGCCCGTTCATGGGGGATCGCCACCCGCACCAACTGCCGTGCCGGACGCAGATTCCGCCCAATTTCCTCTAACAGAGTGGGGAGCCCCTGTCCTGTGAGCGCGGAAACAGCCACCGCGTGCGGATGTTTTTCGTAAAACCGGGCGGCCACTTCCTGTCGTGGCAAGCGATCCACTTTGTTGAACACCACAATGGTCGGCTTATCCGCAGCCCGAATTTCCTTCAACACGGTCTCCACAGCGGCCATTTGCTCCTCGGCCAACGGATGACTGATGTCCACTACGTGCAGGAGGAGATCGGCCTCGGTCACTTCTTCTAACGTCGCCTTGAACGCTTCCACCAACTGATGCGGCAGTTTGCGAATAAAGCCCACCGTGTCGCTGAGCAAGACCTCCTGACGCGTTGGCAATCGCAGTCGGCGCGTGGTCGGATCCAAAGTGGCGAACAGTTTGTCCTCAGCCAGCACGCTGGCTCCGGTCAACGCATTCAGCAAAGTGGACTTACCTGCGTTGGTGTACCCCACGATGGAGGCCAGGGGGTACTGATGCCGCTTCCTTGCCGTACGTTGGATTGCGCGTTGACGCCGCACGTCTTCCAATTCCTGTTGAATGCGGGCAATTCGGTCCTGAACCCGCCGACGATCAGCCTCAAGTTGCGACTCGCCCTCACCGCCTCGCAGGCCGATGCCGCCACGTTGCCGGGATAAATGTCCCCAATACCGCGTCAAGCGGGGCAGCAGATGCTGGAGCTGTGCCAGTTCCACCTGTAGTTTGCCCTCTCGTGTCCGCGCCCGTTGCGCAAAAATGTCCAAGATCAAGGCCGTTCGATCCAGCACCCTGCATTGAAACACCTTCTCCAGATTCCGGTGTTGGGCCGGCGTCAGTTCGTCGTCGAACACCACCGAGTCCACCCGATTGTGTCGGCACCATGCGGCAAATTCTTCAGCCTTACCCCGTCCAATGAACGTGGCCGGGTGCAAAGCCTCCACCCGTTGGATTCCCTCTCCCACGACCTTGCCTCCGGCCGAAGCAACCAATTGGGCCAACTCTTCGAGCGAATCTCGGGTTTGCCACCCGTTGGCCTGCGTTTTCAGTTCCGCAGCCACCAAAAACACACGCACCAAACCGCGATTCTGCAGTTCCATCCCCTTGGTCAAATCAGACTCACACGCATTACAAAAATCAGATTCCTTTGCTACCAGCCACGACCGGCTGATCACGCAAAAAGCCAGCCTGAGCTACCGGCCCATGCCAACCGTCACGCCCCCAGTAAATCCCCGGCTCACAACATGCAAACGAAGTGGATTCGCCCCCCCTCGGTCTTACGTGATAAGGCTCCGGCTTAACCATCCAATGCACGAACTTTTTCCTTGCTCACGCTGCTATCGAAACCCGTTATCATATAACGTTTCATCCCCAATTTTTGACCTGCCGCAGCGCAGCGGGTTTGCCTCTTATCGTGTCTGACAAATCCCCGAAGCGGCATATGATCCAAACACAACTCAACCCCGTTCCGAACCATCATGATCACATTACTCCGCAACCGGCGATTGTCGAGTCCCGCCCTAGCAACCCGACGAACCCGCTTACAACAGGCCCGCAACTTCTCGCCCGGGGTCGCTTCTGGTCGATGCCCCTGAACCGGGCGCGAAGTCCAGTAGCCTGTGCTATCTGCCTGGGAGTCGTGGACTGCAGACTTAAATCCGCCGAGAAACCGGGCGGCCAAGCCGGTTGGCTGATCCAGTGGGGAAACTCCTTGGTCAGGCTCTGGCTTCCTCGTAAGTCTGCACCCACGAGCCTCGTGCCAACATTTAACCACAAGCTCGATGCGCCCTATGTGCGGGGCGAACCGCCACTCATCCGAGGCGGGACACCACGCATCAAGCTTTCCCGCGTGTTCAACACGGGCTCGGATTTCAACTGGGGGACGCCCGAAAAGGGAAAATCTTAACATCGCCAGACGCGGCTCAAGTAAAGCCGGTAAAGAAAAGTCGTAACCGATGACAAGACTGACCCGATCTGCACTGCCCCCTATGATGATTGAGCCTACGCACGCTCGAGAGCCGCCGCGCGAGCAGGTGCAATCCCAATGCTGCGCGTATCCACTCAGATCGGTCACTTCTCAGGGGTAGGTTAGCCTTTGGAACTTCTGCAAGATTTGTAAACGGGTTTTCGCTTTGAGACCACGAGGCAACCCGACAAACCATGCCTCACCACAGGAAAAACAAAAGCCCCAGAACCGCTCGCACACCATCATCGTTCTGCCACTGACGCACCGCCGATGTCAGTGCCAAACCCAGCCAAAAAAGCCAGATCGCCAACGTGTCCCATGGAATGACACTCGAGAGCACGGCCACAACAAACCGGCGCGACCGATCCTGCGGCTGCGGCAAGACGCTGCAGCGCGCGCCACTTTGACCAATCCAAGCATGCCACAATCCCCACGCGCACATGGGCGCAAGCAAGTTTCCGCCGGCTGCCATGCAGAATGGTGCAAAGCTCCCCCGGACACGCCCGTGCAAGAGGGCAATGCGTCCGATCCTGCGCCTGAAATGCACACGACGAGTCTGATAAACTCCGGAATGGACTTGGTAACCAATCCTGGCCACGAACACGGGAACACACCCAACAGTCCCCAATACGCATGGGCATGCATCAACGCCAGCGCATCAAATCGCCGCAAGCACCTTGCAAGAGCCCGCACGCCGTGCACCCAAGCACATGCCCGGATGTAGTCGAGACGGAGAGCCAAACTTACATCTGCACGCAGCTGCGCCAACGCCGACCCAAACCCTCAGCCAACACCCATCCATTCCTCATGCCAAAGCTAGTTTCAGCGAAGGTCGTCCCGCTACCCGATGGATGGTCCAAACCATGACCCAATTCCAGAAAGCCGGTCCGAGCCGCCTATGCAGCCGAAATGGCCAATCTCGTTTGGAACTCACCGCCAAAGCATCCGAACCGTTCCGGCGGTGCCCATGATATGGCAACAGAAATGCCGCCATGCTGTACGCCAGCCGGGCATTTGAATCCCTACGCAACCGGCAGCTACGCGCAGAACACACCGAACAGCGCCGATCCCACCAACCGGCCCAACACCGCTCCATGAGTCAGCGCAAGGATGAATTGGTGCCATGGTAGGCTGTTGACGCGTCCGGCCAGAGTCGCAAGGCCAAACGACATTAACATTAAAAACATCGCTCGAAGCCCAAAAGCACCCAGGCAAACAAAACCCCGAAAAGGGAACACTCGCAGGAGCCCTTTCACAGGGCTCTGTCTTGATCCTAATTCCTATCCCTATCCCGCCGTTTCATCCCGGCTCGCACCCCGCGGGCAATCTTGGCGACGGAAAACCTCCGATGGAGCGCGTGTTCAACACATCTCTGGCAAGCCCTTAAACCTTGGGCACAGAAGCAGTCCGGCCCGACGTCCGGTCGATACCTGGAGCCGCGTCCAGCACTGTGCACCCGCGGCCGGAGGAACCACACCCCCTTCGTGGTTGGGTCTAAATTTATCTACCCGGTACTCTCTGGTCATCTTGGGGAACATCTTGCGAAAATCCTCGCCACACTACATCTGCGCGAACGCATAGTCAGCCCACCAGCCCTCTAACCCTCCCTCACCCGCACGGTTCCACCCGATGTTCCCCAGTTCACCGGCCACGAACTGAGACTCACTGGGGCGCTGTAGCTGAGAGCCTTTCCTGGGTGCCTTCCTGTTCTGAGCCTCGGATCCAACGATGCATCCCCGGTCGCCAGGCAAGCCCTGGCCAATTGGTCTTTCTTGGCGTCTGGTCGCGTCCGATGGAATTGCGCCCGCCGGAAAGACAACACCATTGGATGCCCCAGGGCCTTGGAGCAAGTGCACCCTTGTCCTCTCAGATCACGATGAGTTTGAATCAGGTCTGCGAGAACCACCTTGACTCGGCTCTGGTCTTTTCCTGTCCCGGCTCGGATCTGACTGCAGCCGCCCCAGCTTTCCATGCATCAAGGCGTGACGGAAACTGGAGCCGCATCCATTCGCCCGGAACCTGCGGGAGGATTGGTTTCCCCTCGTGCAGTCGATTCCCGCGCTTCGAGGTTTCGCCAAACCCGGGCCTTCAGATCGGCCAGGCTTGGTTCCGTGACGCGTTCCAACAGTTCGCGCGCTTTGTCGAATCGACTAGCCATGATGTAAATGCGCGCCAGATGAATGAGCACGCCCTGTCGCTCGATCGTGTCGCGGGCCAGACCAAGAGTATAAGTCCAAGCCAGCAGGGCTTCGTTGGTGCGCAACGGCCGAATCCCGTAGTACGTTTGAGCGATGTCGTGTGCCAAAAAGAAATTAGTAGGATCTAACTGAAGCGAGCGTGCATAAAGGTCCAGCGCCTTGTCAAACACCGCTTGTTCGGAAAGGCCAAAATACTCCATGGCGTCTTTACGAAACAGATACACTGTCGTGCCAAAGTTGTGATAATAAACCGGCTCGCGAGGATCGAGCTCGATCGCCCGTTCATAATACCGGAACGCGTTTGTGACCGGACCGCGGTGTCCATAGTAATTGGCCAGATTGTTCCACGCAGCCGGATTCTGAGGGTCTAATTGACGCGCCTTCTCCCACTGCTCCACCGCGCCTTCTTCATCTTTGATTTCATTGAGGAAACTGCCGTAGGCCAGCCGAGCCCGGGCATGAGTCGGATGCCGGCGCAAGAAATCCTCATACTTCTCCCGCACCTGGCGAATGCGGTTCTCAACCTGCTGGCGCAGCCGAGCCCGCGCCTCGGGTGTGTCAGCACGCACATTTTGGTAATCGCGAATCCATCGATCGATTTCCTCTAAAGCCTCATCATCCAGCTCCAGAAGTCGTCGATACTCTTGCTCAATCGGATCGGAAAAGTCCCCAGGCGGGTTGTGTGTCTTTGGTTCGGGCAACGCCAGCTCGGCCGGAGGCCCGTTCGAGCTCAACAACGCTGTCAAGAGCAGCGCCAATAGATTAGTCATGCGGCAAACATGAACTCTGCCTCCCGCCTTGTCGAGCCATCCTCTGCAAAGGCTCGCTCAAATTTCGGCGTGCCGGCTCAGGCTTTGCCCGCCGAGGCCAACGCGCATCCAACCCCGAGCCACGTGCGCTTGCGCCAACTCAATGTAACGCAACGCTCGGTTCCGCAGCGAGGCTCGTTCCGAATCGGATAAGGGACGAACAACGCGAGCCGGTAAGCCTAAGACCAGTGACCCGGGCGGCACCTGCATGCCCTGCGGCACCAATGCACCGGCCCCAACGATTGACTGCGCCCCGATCACGGCCCCATCCAGGACAATGGCGCGCATCCCCACTAAAACCTCACGTTCCACCGTGCAAGCATGCAACACAGCCCCATGCCCTACCGTCACAAACTCGCCGATGAAACACGGCCGATCTTCCGCCAGGTGCACGATGACATGCTCCTGCAAATTCGTGCCCGCGCCTATTTCGATCCGATTGAGATCCCCGCGCAACACCGCATAGGGCCAGAGGCTGACCTGTTCGCCCAAGGTCACATCACCCACCACGAGTGCCGTCGGCGCCACGTAAACCTCACCTAAGCAGCGCGGAGACGCCCACAAGCTGCAAAATCTGGGTAATCGTCCTTCGGCAGGGTCCATCTCCGGCCTTGGAGGTAGAACAAAGCGGCCCATGCCAGCAATCCAAATCCGACCGGCGGGAGCTTTGAATCAAGGAGCGTTCCCGGCGTTTCTTCTTAACGACACGGTCGCGGACCTCGAGGAGGCCGCCCTGGCGAGCCGTGCACAGCCACGTGTGGCACGGGCTGCACCACTACCGGCGCCGGCGCTACCTGGATCCACATGGTCGGGCCGCAAATCACAGAAGCCGGCGCACACACCACGGGAGGCTTCGCGCAAAGGACCGGAGGCGGTACGGGCACAGCCGGCAGTGGCGCACTGACCACCATCACGGCAGAAGGCGGCAAACAAAGAACCGAAGCAGGAGGCGCTGCGCAGACAACATTCGGCTGAAGCGCAGCCACTACGGCAGCGCCCATCAGTGCTCCGGTAAGCACCTTGCCAGCCGTGGCCCACTCACGATCTCCCGCCCGGCTGGTTGAGGAAAACCCCCAACCCACAACTCCCATCACCACGATGGCCAGGATCTTTCGCATGCCGTCACCCTCGGTCACTTGATTCGAGCAGGCTTTTTTCTGCTCTCACCTCGTTGGACGGGCCGCCTTGCAATTTATTCGACCCGGAGGTAGTGGTGGCCTGAGACAGTGTATGACGCCGGGACCGCGAAGCAAACCACCGGTGTACCGCCGCGAACGTCGGTTGCCACGTCGGCTCCGCGAACTGACCCCCACGCGGGCCTTTAACCCCCGCACGTTCTTCCGTGAAATGGTTTGGAAGGCGTTGCTGACCCGGCGGACCGGGACCACAAAACCTCCGGCCTTTCCCCGCTTGCACCCGGGCCAAATCGCGCTGACATGGATCGGGCACGCATCGTTTCTCATTCAGTTTGCCAATCTCAACGTCCTCATTGATCCGAACTTCGCCAACTGGTTGTTTTTTTTGAAACGCATCCGGCATTCCGGACTCAAAGTACAAGACCTGCCCCCGATTGACCTGGTCCTGCTCACGCATGCCCATTTCGACCATTTTCATCGTCCCAGCTTGCGCAAGCTGCCGCACCCGCGCGTCGCCGTCATGCCGTGGGGCATGGGCGACCTGGCCCACGACCTGGGCTTCGAACGAATCGTGGAGCTCGAATGGTGGGACAGCTTCTCTCACGACGGTTGGACGGTGACCTTAACGCCGTGTCGTCACTGGGGCGCGCGTGTGCTGCGGGATGATCATCGGGGGTACGGTGGCTTCTTGTTAGAGTATCAGGGCCGGCGTCTGTTTCATGCCGGCGACAGTGCCTATTTCGAGGGATTCAAAGAAATTGGGCAACATTGCCCGCCCGAAATTGCCATGCTCCCGATCGGCGCCTACAAGCCCGATTCGTTCCGAAACGTCCACATGGGACCCGACGAAGCCCTGCAGGTCTTTAAAGACCTGCGCGCTCAATGGATGGTTCCCATGCACTACGGCAGTTTCAAACTCTCATTCGAAGACCCGGACGAACCGCCGCGCTGGCTGCGCGAACTGGCTCGACAACAAGGATTGCTCCCGAGCATTCGCTTCCTCGAGGAAGGAATCCCAGAGCTGTTTTAACAGCGTTTGCGCCTGAACCAACCCGCAGGCCGATACTCCGAGCGAGCGGGTGGCCCGCCTGAGTCCAAGGTTGCTCTGAGGCCGGATTCTGATAGAATGGTATTCCCTTGTGCCGGTCCAAACCGCCGCAACGGACGACCGCACAGGGCACAAACGGTCTTAAAAAGCCTGCGCCGTCGGAACCGCAGGGGGCCTTAACAACATCGGAGACAATCCCGCCACCGGCGGGATGACTCACCGGGTTGCGGACCGGTGAGAGGAGCCGAACGTATCGTGCTGAGCATTGGCATCAAGGAATTGTTAGACGCAGGGGTCCACTTCGGACATCAAACCCGACGGTGGAATCCCAAGATGAAGCCCTTCATTTTTGATGCGCGCAACGGCATTCACATTATCGACCTGAGCAAATCGTTGGCGCTTTTAGAATCCGCCTGCCAGTTTTTGCGCGACGTGGTCTTGCGCGGCGATCGCATCATTTTCGTGGGGACCAAGAAACAGGCGCAGCAGGCGATCCGGGACACGGCCAAAGAATGCGGGCAGTTCTGGGTGACTGAACGTTGGTTGGGCGGTACGCTCACCAATTTCGCCACCATCCGTCGCTCCATGGGACGTTTGGATGAGCTTGAGAAAATGGAGACCAGCGGCGCGATTAACCATTACGTCAAACAGGAACAATCTCGCCTCCGGCGCGAAGCCGCCCGGCTGCGCAAATATTTCGAAGGCATCCGCGGCATGGACCGCCTCCCCGGAGCGCTGTTTGTGGTAGACACCAAGCGGGAGCACAACGCCGTGGCCGAAGCTCGAAAACGAAAGATCCCGGTCGTGGCCATTGTCGATACGAACTGTGACCCGGATGAGGTCGATTATCCCATTCCCGGCAATGATGATGCCATTCGATCCATCCGCCTCATCCTCAGCGTGGTGTCCCAAACCGTGCAACAGGCGCGGGCAGAGTTTGAAGCTCGCCAGTCTCGGCGGACTTCGGACGCTACGGGGCCATCTGCGCCGGCCCAGGCCGAAACCGAAGCCGGATCCACCTCAACCGGCACCGGGGAAACAGAAAGCGTTGTCCCGGCCGCCACAAGCGCGTCACAAAAGGCCGAGTCGGCGGGCCTTGCCTGAACAAGGGTTCATGCCAAGGACAGATTGATCGAATCCAGGAGGTTCTTTATGGCTGAAATCACAGCCGCTCAAGTAGTCAAACTGCGGGAGCTGACCAATGCAGGCATGATGGATTGCAAGCGGGCCCTTGTAGAGGCGCAGGGCGACATGGAGAAAGCGATCGAACTCTTGCGCAAAAAGGGGGCCGCCACGGCTGCACACAAGGCCGCCCGCGAAGCCCGCGAGGGCGTCATCGTGGCGCACGTCCTGCCCGGCGCCCGCGTTGGTGTGCTCGCAGAGGTCAATTGTGAAACCGACTTTGTAGCCCGCAACGAAATGTTCCGCGCCTTTGCCAACGAAGTGGCCGCCCGGCTCGCAGTCGATCCCCATGCCGATGTAGAGCCCCTCCGACAAGACGCCGTGAGCCGGATCCGTGAAAACCTGCGTGTGGCCCGGCATGCACGTTTGGAAGTGCAGGGTCAGGGAATGGTCGCCGCCTACATCCACACCGGTGCCCAAATCGGCGTGCTGGTCGAGGTAGGTGCCGAACGCGAGGAAACGGTCGCATCGGATCTGTTCAAACAACTGGTGCGCGACATCACCCTGCAAATCGCCGCAGCTTCTCCTCTGGCTGTATCACGGGACCAATTGCCTGCGGCTGTGGTTGCCAAGGAACGGGAGATCGCAGCCGAACAAGTCAAGGGCAAACCACCGGCCGTGGTCGAAAAGATCGTCGAAGGCAAGCTGGAAAAGTTTTACCAGACTGTCTGCCTGCTGGATCAGGGTTACGTCAAACAAAACTCTGAAGTCAGCGTGCGCGAGTACATGGATCGCATCAGCCGAGAGTTGAAGGATAAAGTGGTCGTTCGCCGATTCGTCCGTTTTCAAGTTGGCGAAACGCAGTCCCAAACGGCGGGCGCGTCAGCATGAACGCGTCTGAAAACACCGTCGCCCTCACACGGAACGGACCTGGGGCGCCGAACCATTTCCCGGGCGCGAGAGGTGCTGCCAAGGTGTTGCCATCGCGGCATGCAAGCTGATGGGAGCATCCGGCTGCGGAGTCATGATCAAACTCCTCTGGGAAGCGTCCAGTGGGTGAATCCTGGGGACCTTGGACGCTGAAGTGCTGGTGCGAGCCAATGCCGAAAACCTCACCGCTGGCCCTGTTCACCCGGTTATGCTCTTAAGGGCTCCCCTCACAGGGCACGGGTCTCCAAAATCGCGTACTGACCCTGATCTTTGTACGCTGCGGCGCGGGCCGGTTGCATCGCCACAAGCTTCCATGAATCGCCTCGCTCAAAAAGAGGTTGTCCTGGGGGAGGTTGCTTGAAAAAGGTCACCAGCTTCCTTCCACCAACGCCAAGACCATTTGACGGGCCAGATCCTCGGCGACTTGAGGCAGCGCCTGACGTTCTGCACTCGCCATGTCCGGACCAATCCGCATCAATTGCCGCCCTTGAAAGAGCTGATCCAGTACCACACGACCAGTGGACCGCTCCACTACCCGCGCCCGGGCTTGTACCCTCACTTGGAGATCGCGCGGGCGGACCACGTCGTCGGGGTCGAAACTGACCGCCTGGCGGCCGTAGGTAAAGGCCGTGACCGACAAGATCAAATCGGCGGTCTCTCGACCAGCCAACCGGAACGTGCCATCGCTCTGAATCTGTCGCCGCAAGGCTGAGGTCAGGGCTTCTCCCAGGCGCGGCTCCAAGGTCTGATTCACCACGGGCTGCACAAACACGGTTTGCCCCGTCGTCCGTTCAGTGTCCACCAGGCCGACGCGATAACCCGCGCAACCCTGGCTCAACATCATCAGGATAGCCAGAGCCCATCCTGCATTGCCTGCCTTCATGGCTGCACCTGCGCCGTGGTTTGTGAGGGGCGCACCCGGGGTTTCAGCGCCTCGATACGTTCTCGTGCCTCCTCTGCATAACGCGACGTGGGATCCAGCAACAGAACTTCGTTGTAATAAATCAGGGCGCCTGCCCATTGACGTCGCTTCTCATAAAAGCGAGCGATTTCATAATGACCCCGGGCCTGCTCGGCTCGCAGTGCCGCAATATGGTCGCGTGCTTCGACAGCGCGGGGATCGTTCGGATACAAGGCCATGAAATCCGTAAAGACCGCAATGGCTTTACCGGCGGCGCTCTGATCGTACTCGGCAGTCCGGGCCTGTTTCAACCAGGCCAGGCCGGCACGGTAAAGCGCGTCGGCGGCCACTTGTGGTCGGTCTGAGTAACGGTCCGCTGCGGTTTCGTACGCTTTGACCGCCAGATCGTAATCGCGGGCCTTTTCATAAGCGGTCCCCAGACTCATTTGCGCCGCCGGCCCGATATCACTGTAAGGACCGTTGGCTACCACTTTCTCCAACATTTCCGCTGTCTTGGACATAGATGGGAAAAACGGGATGTAACCCCAAAGTTTGAACCACTGCCCACCCAGAAATCGGAGGGCGATCTCGTACTGGCGCCGCAGTGCCTCGTTGAACTGATCCGACATTGGATATTTTTCAATGAACTTCTGATATTCGCGGAAGGCGCGCTCATCCTGCTTACGGGCCTCAAAACAGCGAGCGATCAAAAATTGCGCCTCGGGTGCATAGTCCGAGAGAGGCCATTGGCGTACCACGCGGCGAGCTGCCTTCAATGCCAGGCCATATTCGCCCCGCTCAAAGGCCTCCTGCGCCACGTCAAGTTGATCTTTAGCCCGTGCCCGGCGCCACCGACCCTCGCTACCAACGGGCTCGTAGGTCCAACCCTCCCCCGGTGTGTAAATCAACGGTGCAGGAGCTGAACCCGGCCAAATCAGGCCCGTCAGCAGCACCGCCATGACTGCCCAACGCACGCGCGTCATGGGGGCCACCCTATCGGCGTGGCTGTGCCCAAGTCAAGGGAACCCTGCCCCGGGCCAGAGTTTCCAGTAGCGCTCGGTGCCCAATTGCGCTACAAATCCAACCGGCAGCCATGAGCGGCTCATCGGCCAACGAGAAGGCAACCACTCTGAAAAAGAGCGTCACCATCACCAACAAGCTGGGGCTTCATGCCCGGCCAGCAGCGCTTTTCGTCAAAACCGCCAACCGCTTCAGCTCCGAAGTCTTGGTCGAAAAAGATGGTGAAACCATCAACGGCAAGAGCATCATGGGGTTGATGATGCTGGCCGCTGGCCCCGGCAGCCGCCTGACCATTCATGTGCGCGGCGTAGATGCGCCCCAGGCCTTGGCCGAACTCGAGACCCTGGTCCGCAATAAGTTCAATGAAGAATGAACCCAACATGAGCTCTCCGACAGCCTCCCCTGCCGTGGACGTGCGGTATCTGGCGCACCTTGCCCGACTTGAGTTAACCGAACAGGAAATCGCCCTTTTTGAAGCGCAACTGAATCAGATTTTGGCTTACATGGACCAGTTGAAGCAACTGGATGTGTCGGGAATCGAACCCACGGCCCATGCAGTGCCACGCGTCAATGTCATGCGTCCGGATGAAATGCAACCGGGCTTGACCCAAGAGGAAGCGTTGTCCAATGCACCCGCCAAGATGGACGGCTTGTTTTTGGTGCCCAAGATTGTCGAGTAAAGCTGGCGGAACTACTCGTACGGTCATTCAAAGGCGGGATTCAGTCGGCTGCCAGAAAGCGCTGGCTGCACGCGCACGAACTGTGATTTCACTGAAATGAGTCCGGGCCTCCTGCGATCACGCGTATTCCCTCGGTAGAACGTTCCGTTCCGATCGGTCGTTCGACCCTTGGATGCATTCGACGATCCCGATTTTGCCGGCTCCAGACAGGCGCAGAGGCCTAAACGCGTTCAAATGGCCTCCTGCTGCCCTGACACGGCCCGGGAACGAGCCGAGCTATCCGCTTGGCACAGCCGACCCGCTCTGCTTTGCTGGGCCCGCCTGATGACGGAACGGGCTTTCAAAAACTGGTTTCTTGTGATCGGAGCGGTTGCGATGCTGCTGCCGCTCGTCACAGCTGCGCCCGCCGCCCCGGAAGGTTGGGAACTGCAATCGTTGCATGACCACAGTCGCTTCGAATATCGCCCCCTAGAGGGCCTGATTTTGGGAACCAACGGGGTGTTCATTCGGTATGGAGAGGCCTCTCTAACGGCCGAGGTCGTCTGGCTAAACCAACAAACTGGGGAAGCGGTCGCCGAAGGCCGGGTTCGGATCCTCCACGCAGATCAGGTCTGGGTCGGCGAACGTATCCGATACAATTTCCGCACCCGCCAAATGGAAGCCGAACAATTTCGAACCGGTCGCGCGCCAATCTTTATAGCTGCCCAAGGGTTAAAGGCCGATCCCGCCGGCAACATTTACACGGCTACGAACGCCTGGGTCACCACCGACGATGTCGCTACACCGTTCGACCGAATCGAGGCACGCCGGATCGTCTTGGTGCCAGGACAATTCGTCGAATTGTGGCAGGCCACCTTGTATCTTGGCTCTGTACCCGTTTTCTATTTACCTTACTACCGGCGGTCTTTGGCCGAAAGCGGCCCTCGCTGGGATCTCGTGCCTGGGTACCGAAGTCGTCACGGGGCATATCTCCTCGGCACCTACTGGTGGCAACTGGATCCAACGTTAGAAAGCGCGCTGCATCTGGACTATCGCACTCAGCGGGGCCTGGCCGGTGGGTTGGACCTGGAAGGACACTGGAACCGTTGGGGCAACCCGCGTCTGGAGTATTACTACGCGAAGGATTGGGACCCTGGCCGAGACCTGCAGGGTGAACCGATCGATGCCGATCGGCACCGCCTCGCTTTCGCATGGCTGGCCAATCCGGTCACAAACACTCAGTTCCGCGCCCAAGTCCGCTACTTCACAGATCCTCAGGTTGAGCGCGACTTTTTTGAAGCCCGTTACCGTCAAAACCCTCAGCCGCGCACATACTTTGAAACTTCCCGATTCTGGGACCATTTTGCCTTGGAGTTGCTGGCTGAACCGCGAGTCAACGATTTCTTTCAAACTGTTGAACGCCTTCCAGAGGTGCGATTGACCGGATGGCGCCAGCCTTTGGGCACCTCGCCCCTGCATTACGAAAGTCAGAGCAGCGCCGGGTTCTATCGGTTGCGCTTTCCCCATACGAACGGCCTGGCAGAACCTCGTGTGGAAGCATATCGATTTGACACCCTTCATCAATTGCTGCTGCCCTGGACTTTTGGAGACTGGCTACATGTCACGCCCCACGTGGGCGGTCGTTTGACCGGTTACGGAGCAGCAGAGGGACCAGGTGCACGCACAGGCGAGCATGCCCGCGGCCTTTTCCATGCCGGGATGGAGGTCAGCTTCAAGGCCAGTCGAACGTGGGCAGACATGCAAATCTCTGCACTCGAACTGGATGGTCTGCGTCACGTCATCCAACCCACGGTGCAATATCTTTTCGTCCCCCGCCCCCACCCGCGACCTGCCGAGCTGCCACAGTTTGATGGCCTACAACCCAGCTTATGGATGCTGCCGCTCCAGTTTCCGGCCTACAACGCCGTGGACACAATCGATCGCATGCACGTGCTACGACCGGGCTTGCAACAACGTTGGTACAGCCGGCGCAGCGGCACCACCCAAATCGTGGCTGAATGGTTACTCTTTACCGACCTCGCCTTGGAAACGGAAGCTGGCGAAAACACTTGGACCGATCTGGTTTCCGATTTGGTCCTGCGACCCCGCTCCTGGATCACGCTCCAGTCAGCCGTACGCATGAGTCCTGAAGCAGGCCGGTTCCTACTGGCTTATCACACACTAAGCGTTGAACCCGGCGAACGGTGGAGTTGGACCTTGGGGCACTACTTCTTACGGGACAATTTCCGTGGCACTCCGGCTGCCTGGGGCGAGGGTCATAATCTGTGGTTCCATCATCTCCTCTGGCGTTGGGATGACAACTGGGCTTTTCGCATCGGTCATCATTACAATCTTGAGGAGGGCCGCTTGCACGAGCAGCTTTATACAATCTATCGAGACTTTCGGAGCTGGACCGGGGCTCTAACCTTCCGGGTGCGAGAACCGCGTCAGGGCCCCACAGACTACAGTGTTGCATTCGCTTTCTCCCTCAAAGCCACCCCGCGCCTGCGCACAGGTCAGGATCCCCTTCAGCCGTACGATCTGCTGGGTCGATAAACCCAACACACGCCAACAGCTTGATTCCGAGGATCAATTGATCCGACACACGGGCCTCAGCGATCCAGGAGCGCTCGGATCATTTCAGCCAACTGCCGTGGCCGATACGGCTTGGGCAGGAAGTTCTCCCCCTCGACTAACTCCTGACTGGTCGGAAACTGCGCCTCAAAATACCCGCTGGTGTAAATAACTTTTAAACCAGGTTTCTCCCGCAAAAGCTCGCGGGCAAGCTCCAGACCCGACACGCTTCCAGGAAGAACAACATCCGTTAGCAGCAAATGGATCTCCTGGCCATGGTCCTGCCATACTGCCCGGGCCTCCCCGGCGTCTCCGGCCGTCCATACCCGATAACCACACCGCCGCAATAGATTCTCAGTCAAGCCGCGCAGGGAAACTTCATCTTCCACCACCAAGATGCCCTCCTGCCCCTGCGGCATCGCGCCCGCCTCCAATTCAGATCGGGACACCGGCGACACCGCCTCCAGCACAGGGAAGCATACCCGAAACACCGTGCCACGACCCAATTCAGTATCCACATCGATCCAACCGCCATGCTGTTGGACAATCCCGTACACGGAAGCCAGTCCCAGCCCTGTCCCCTTGCCCACCTCTTTTGTGGTGAAAAACGGCTCAAAAATATGCGGCAGATGCTCAGGGGCAATTCCCGTCCCGGTATCCCGAACCGTCAGGCAGACATAAAGCCCAGCCCGTGCCTCAGGCCGCAGGCGCGCTTGTTGTTCGTCCAAACGGAGAGTCTGCGTCTCCAACGTAAGTTCTCCCCCGTTCGGCATGGCATCCCGCGCATTGATCGCAAGGTTCAAAAGTAACTGCTCCAACAAGCCGGCGTCTCCCTTCAGACCCGGAAGATTCGGCGCCAACGACAACCGCAACCGGATCTGTTCACCCAGCAACCGATCCAACATCCGCGCCGTCCGTTGCACCAGCTCATTCAAATCTACCGCTTCCATGCAAAGCGGCTGCCGACGGCTGTACACCAGCAAGGAACGCGTCACCTCGGCAGCCCGATGACAGGCATGAATGATCTGATCCACGCAGTGGGCGTCTTCAGAAGGCAGCGTTTCCCGATGAATCAGCAGCGCGTTGCCTTGGATAATTGTTAACAAATTGTTGAACTCATGGGCCACGCCCGCAGCCAGACGCCCAATAGCCTCCAATTTCTGCGACTCCCGCAATCGTTCCTCCAGAGCTGCCTGCTGGGTGATGTCCCGGCCAACCGCTACGTACCGCAAGATCCGACCGGCCGCATCCCGCACCGGCGAAATGCTCAGTTCCGCCTCAAAGAGCCGACCGTCCTTGCGCCGATTCACCACGCGACCCTTCCACGGCACACCGCGGGTGATCGTTTCCCACAAATGCTGGTAAAAGCCGTCCGGATGCCGACCACTTTTGAACAGCCGAGGAGTCTGCCCAAACAATTCAGCACGCGTATAACCCGTCACTCGCTCGAGGGCAGGATTGGCATAAAGAATGGTGCCTTGCGGATCCGTGACAAAAATGACCTCGTCTACCTGCGCCACCGCTGTGGCCAGGAGGGTATGTTCCTCAGCCATCTTCCGACGCTCTGTAATATCCTGCAAGATCCCTAAAACCCCGGTGACTCGGCCTGCCTCATCCCAGGTAGGTACGGCCGAATCCGAGAGCCAACGGACCTCGCCCGACCGGGTTCGAACGCGGTAATCCGCCCGCCAATGATCCAATTGCCCCTGTTCTAACCGGCGCCGCACTTCGGCCGCTGGCAAACCTGACCCTTCGCCCAGCAGCACGGTCTCCTCAACCAAAGCCTCCAGGGCCGCTGGTGTCAGCCCTTCGGGATCAAATCCGATCAGGGATTGGATCCCCTCCCCCAGAAAAAGATAACGCCGTTCGGGCAAGGTCATTTGGTACGGCACCGCCGCCGCAGCGCTAATGGCACGCCGGTACATCTCATGATTTCTCGACAGCTCCAACTCGGCCCGCTTTTGCCGGGTGATGTCATGACCGATGGCTTGATATTCCAAAAACCGGCCGGTGTCGTCCCGAACAGCGCTGTTGGTCCAACGCAACCATCGAATCGAGCCGTCACCCGCCACCACACGATGTTCCACCGTGAGGGGGACCATGTCCGGACGCAGATCCCGACGCAGCGTTTCTTCCAACCAGGCTCGATCCTCCGCTGGAATTAGAGAGAAAAACCGCTGTCCCACCAGTTCCTCCGCCGGGCGCGCAAAGAATCGGCTGTAGGACGGGTTCACATACGTCAAGACACCCTCTGCAGTAAAACGACAAAAAAGGTCCGGGCTTTGTTCCACAAAGCTTCGATATCGCGCTTCGCTGGCCGCCAGGGCTGCATTTGCCTGAGCCAAATCCCGGGTCCTCTCGATCACGCGTTGTTGCAACACGTCCCGTGCTTCCAGCACCCTGAGATGACGCTCCAGCAACACCAACCCCACCAACAGCCCCAATAACATCCATAACTCCTCACGGATCGTGTTCAGATACCAATCCACCTCCAATCGCCCAATGTTTTTCCCGTCCATCTCCACCGGCATATTCAGGGGGATTACTGGCAGCAAACCTACCGCTGCCAGCCAGCGATTCATGCCGCCAAGGGGCGGTCCGGTCAGCTCCAGAAAGACCTCCCCACTGTCGTGTCGGACGCGCAAACGCGCATACCCCTCCGAGCGTACGGCCAAAGTCAAGTAATCACGGCACATAGCAGGCTCCAGATGCCACAAGGCCGGGGCCACCACCGCCACATGCCGTTGCAACTGGGATCGAACGACCAATCGCGCTTTGGACTCCCACCAGACAGCCCAGGCAATGTACGCCACCGCACCGAGCCCCGCCGCTATCCACAAAACCTTTCGAGACATGCTCCACACCCAGTGCATGACACATCACCGCCGTATGTTTCCCCGGCTCAGCGCGACCGGCGCCTCATCGCCTGCCCCGCGCTCAAGCCTGCCCAACGCTCGATCAAAACGCTCCACCCAATCCACAGGTACACCGACCCCAAACATGACGTGGCGGGTCGGACCGGCTGGAGAATCCGTGAGCGCGATCATTTGCAGGGCATCGCGTAAATGCGCCGACAGGTTCAATAACACCTCTGCCTCTTCCCGAGCCAGGAACACACAATCAGCCCGACCTGCAGCCACACATTCCAGCAACCGCAGCATGTCCGTCGGACTGACGTCCCTTCTGACCTGATACCGCTGCCATAGCCCTTCCAACCACGCGCCGTATCTATAGCCCCCCTTGACCAACACCCTCAGCCCGGGGATCCGCAACAGTTCAGAAGCGGCAACAACATTGAAACGAGTCCCCTCTGACCGCCGCATCACAGCAACCCAGGGACCGTCTTGATAAATCGGTTTAGAAAACCGCGCCCAACGCTCCCGCTCCGGCGTCCGGAACCACCCCACCCCAGCGTGGGCCTCCTCCTCTCGGAGCTGCAAGCATCGTAATTGACGCAGTGGGGGGGTTAAGATCCATTGATGAGGAAGCCCGGCAGCTTCAAGGGCGCGTTTCACCGGTTCCACGCACACGCCTGTCACGTCAGAATCACGGGTCATGTAATAGGGCGGGCGCTCATGATAATGAACCCACAAAATCCGCCTATCCCTGTCCGATACGTTTTCCGCGGCGGGGCTTTTCCATGCCCGGGCCGGAAACCAATAAGGCCGACTCCAGAAAAACAACAGAAGCGCTGCTACTGCTGCAACCCCACCGCCCCACCAAGTTCTTCCAAGTGCCGTCATGGTCACGCCCCGCGCGCCACAACCGCGGCCGGTGGATCCCCCACAGTTGCGGCGTCACGCCTCGTCCAGAGATGGGACTCCGCGGCCCCATGCCTGCTCCTTTCAATCAATGCCAGATCCATCTTGGGCCTGTCACGTTCAGATTGCCGCCAGGAGGTGACCCATCTTACCCCAGGGCTTTGGGTGGATTCGCCCCTCGCACAGATCCGACCAACAGGACTCGCTCCGGGAAGATCAGGTCGCGACCCCCTCGTGCCACGACGCAGCAAAACGTTCGCAAGATGCCTCTCCATCCGTATCGCAGCCGCCAGGCCAAAATGCCTTCCACAGAGCAGATGGAGCTCTGCGCTCGCTGATCGCTCGGATATGTCTTATCGAATGTCTTATCGAAAGCCCGCTTCCCGCTGAACCAGGTCCGCCCTGAGGGCGCCAGTAGTTACGGACGAATCTCTGCATCCAAACCTTGGCCACATTGGTGTCTGGCTTGACTGATAAGTTGCATCTGACTACATGGGCCCCATGGCCGCAGCCACCTTGAGGCGCATCCGCCCTGGTCCAGTCGGCAGCCGACCCGCTCGGCCTTCCCGCACGCTCCGGCCGCAAAAAGCTATGGATTGTTCTGCTCTGGGCTTACGCCCGCACAGCGCTCGCCATGTTTCGCAATCGCCGGCACCTCCACCACATGGGCGTGTCGGTGTTAGCCAAAGCCCGTGGCCAGCTGGCACCGCGGATCCCTGGGAATTTCCAAAGCAACCCACCGTTTCCCTGCACGAAGGCCCACAGTCGAAGGCCTACCCCTTTGTCACTCGGTTGGTCAGAAAGATGACCTTGCATCCGGCAGGAAGGCCTTCTGCCACTCTGCTGTGGAGGTCCGCGGACATCCGAAATCTCGCACGTTAGACGTTTCTCCATCAGATTGAAGCCATGAACAACGTACCTGAGGCCGAGTTCTGGAAACGCAAGCTCGCTGCGTACCTCCACGACCCGCCAGAAAAGGCATACGATTTTGGCGAGCGGCATCACGAGCGTGCCAAGGTCCATGCGGCGAGCTTTGGCGTCAGCGATCTCTGGGAACTATTGACCCGCAACCCGGATTGGTCCGCCGCTGCCGCAGACCGGTTCGTTTTCCCCAGTGGTAAGAAACTTGGCGAGAACATTGGCGAAGGCCAAAACCCTTGCTTCATCCACCCCATCACAGGACGCGTCAATCCTTTGGCTGCGGCATCTTTGCCGCACGAAAACCTTACGTACCCTACCCAAAAAGAGGCCGAAGAGTGGATCGGGGACATCCGGCCGGATTGGAAAAGTGGGGACCCACAAACCCTCTTTTTACGCGCTTGGCGGAATTGGTCCTTCCACGCTGCCGAGCATTCTTCTGGCCAAAAAAAGGGGGCCGAGCTTCTGACGTATCTGCCGGCCGACACACGGGTCGCCGATGCGTCCATCTGGCATCACTGCGCCATTGTGAGCGCATTGGAAGCCACACGCGCTGGGCAAGACCCTAAAGCCCCGCTGAAACCTGCGTTTCTCCTGTTCCAGGTCGGCCCTGTGCAAGAGTTCATCGCCCAAGCCCGAAGCACCCGCGACCTATGGAGCGGCAGTTTTCTTTTATCCTGGCTCACCATGCACGCGATCAAAGCGGTCGCTGATCGGTGCGGACCCGATGCAATCATTTTCCCAAGTCTCAAAGGTCAGCCGCTCTACGATCTTCTTGAACGACGGCTCGACCTGAGGCCTCACGATAACGATGTGCTTGTGCCATGCATTCCCAACCGGTTCCTGGCTTTGGTTCCCGCGGATTTCCCGGTCCGTGTTTCAGAAGAAGCGTTCCTAGACGAATGGCGCCGGATCGCCCAAGAATGCCTCGAATGGCTCCGGCAAAACGGACTCGCATTCGACGATGCACACACCAACCGCTTTCACGACCAAATCCAACGCCATTGGCACATTACTTGGCAGCTTTGGCCGTGGCAGTCAGTCAACGACGCCCTCAAAGCGTTCGCACAAATTCCGCTGGGCCAGGAGAACCCCTTGCACCTTGCCAAGCTCATAGCGGAGGCCATTCCAGAGGCGCACAAAGACGAACGCTGCTATCGCGGCGGCCAGCTCGATCCCGGCTGGGCGTGGAGTGCCCATTACCAGCTGTGTCAGCACGCACTGGATGGCCGCCGCGCTGTTCGTGACTTTGCCGGCTTGCCCACCGACCCGCGTCGCAAGCCTGCCCACCGCGACGCCCTGAGCGGTCGCGAGGAAGCCGTATTCGAGGCTGCTATGCTGGAAAAAGCAATAGCCGCCAACCCGGGCCTTCGCTACCTTTTCCGCCACATTGAACCGTTAGGCGCTGCCAACCTTGTTAAGCGCGTCTGGCACAAGGCCTACCTGGCGCGGCTCAACGAAGTGGAAGGGAAAGGCCATATTCCCCCGATCAAACGCGCATGTGAAAGCTTCGATTCGGTACCTTCGGTCGCCGCCGGCGCATTTGCTCAGCGTCTATATGAGCGCGCTGCCCCAGCCGGCCCGCTGCGGGAAAAATGGCTTGCGTTTGCACAAGCAGCCTCAGAAGCTCGTGAATACTTCCCTGACACAATCGCCCCTTTCACTGAAGTGCCGGAAACACAGTGGCACGCGCTGACAGATCAAAGCATTTACTTCATCGAGACCTGGCAGCGCGAGCAAGCTCGGATCAGCGAAAACGGCGAGCCCATCCATTCTGAGGTGGGGCGTCAGCGCCTCGCCGAAGCCGCGCGCGCACTGAACGAACTACTAGATGAAGCCGGCTTCGCACCTTCGAAGTACTACGCCATCCTCGCCCTCGACGGAGACCAGATCGGGAAGTGGCTCAGCGGCAAAAAGTCTCCCGCGGTTGAAAATGTCATCAGCCCAAAGGCGAGGGAATATTTCGCCCAAAAGATGCTCGCCGCGATGACCGAAACAGAACGTGCCGAATTTGCAACCCGGCTCAAAACGGCAAACCTGAAGCTAGAGAAGCCGGAAGGTTGGCAAAAGGCCTGGCCACCACAGTCACCGATTGACTGGATTGAATTGTGGCTTGCCTCTCCCCGACCAATCAGTCCCTCGTGGCACCTGCAATTCAGCGAAGCGCTCG
>JANWVC010000026.1 GCA_025057755.1 Limisphaera sp.
TACGATGAGCAAGACGAACGTCGCGTAGATGCATGGCCAACGCTCTACACCTTGTTGCGCACCGGCAGGTTCTCCGACGGACAACTGTTGCGGTACGATCAGAATTACGAGCCAGATACTAATTCTGTGGTGACATTCGCCAGCCTGCGCCTTGATGGAGAGGTGTCGGGAAAATGAGAAGGGTTCTCGGCTTGGTAGCATGGGTCGTTTGGCAGGCGGAAGTGGTCGCAGGTTCGGACACATGGTCTGGGGTGGGTCGCTGGCAGACGCCAACGGGCAATTCTACAGTAGAATTTTTGCGCGACGGGAATTTTGTCATGTATGGCACCGAAGCGGAGCTCGTAAAAACGAATGGGTCTGCACGGACCGAGCAGGATCAAAAAGTCATGCGTGCGGGAAGCTACCAAGTTGTGAGTAACGAACTGATGCACGCGGCCTGGGCAAACTGCGGGATGCCATATGCCCATTGGCAAACATGGAAGTGGCAGTTATTCGATCTCGACAATCTTCTAACCTTGATCATGGGCGAGACGACCACGGTTTGGGTGCGTGCGGAGCTGCCAGTCCCGGATGCCCACCGCTCCCTGATTGGATTGTGGCGGCGTCTGAACGGAGCGGCTCAGGCCCCGGATTATCTCGGGATGATGTTCACCCCCGGTGGCTTTAGCGTCCACCTCGGACGGCTTTGCGCCGCAGCCGTTGCCAACAAACAGACGATCTTCGCTCCGTGCTGCATGACGCGCTACGAGGTGGTCGCCGACGGCACTTTGCGCGAGATTGAACTAGATGGCGATTCCCCTCAGGAGCGGTTTCGAAAATTTTTTGTTCGTCATAATCGGCTCGGGTTGGATCTGGATACGGAAAGAGTTTTGCTTTTTGAACGTGTGCGCGGGCAACTACCGTTTCACCTGTATGAATTTGACGTCCGACGATGGCAGAGCCTGCCTTCCATATCGCCATGAGATACAATCGCCGCAAGGTGGTTTTTCGGGCAAGGCTGCAGCCGAGGGGCATTGGCCGCGTGGCCAAGCGAACACTTTGGAGGGTCTTTCCACGAGGCCTCCCAAACAGAATTGCCCGGCAACTACCTGGTTTCACCAGTCCCTGTTTACCCTTGAGCATCCGCCAAGTTTCTCTGCGGAGAACCTTCCCAAGGTGATGGAAAAAGGGATCACTCGTCGCTTCGATGCTTCGGTTTTACTGGTAGCCTGCGCACGCACCAGATCCACAAGCAAAAATATAGCGAGGCTTGCGATCTTGGATAGAGCGGCTATCGCTAGCGTGAGGCGGGGGCTGTGGTATCGATTAGAGGGTATGAGGCCGGCGAAACCCACATACCCGCCGAGGAAATATGTGCCGCTTCCGCCGAGTCGCTGTTGGCCTTGTGGCAGTCCCGTCGCGCGGCCGCTTCTGGAGAGACATCGGCTATGAAAATTGTCGTCTGCAAAAATAAGGAGGAGTTGGGTCAACGTGCTGCCGCGGAAGGTGCGGCGGCGATTCGACGCGCCCTGCAGCGGCGTAAACACGCACGGATCATCGTCGCCACCGGCGCGTCGCAATTTGAGATGCTCTCAGCTCTCGTGAAGGAGGAGCTTGCATGGCATCGCGTCACTGCATTCCATCTGGATGAGTATGTGGGTTTGCCCATCACTCACCCGGCATCGTTT
>JANWVC010000018.1 GCA_025057755.1 Limisphaera sp.
CCCTACCACGGCCTCGTACGGCGGAACGCGGACCCGGTAGCGGCTGTGCTGCTGGGGAACCGCGTAATCGAAGCGAAAGGCGCGTTTTCCCTTCCACTCCTCTTCGCCGCGGTAGGTGAATTCGGCGGCGCCGGAAAGAAATACGTTGGCCGCGTGAACGGCGAAAGCACCGGTCCCCACCACGCCGCTGCCGATCAGATCCGCCAGCTCTTTCTCCTCGAACCGGCTGGCGCCGCGCCAGGAGAAAATCTCCTTGCCGCCGGCGAAGCCCACCTCCAGGCGCAGCAGATCCAGAGCCTTGAACTCGGCGCGTTGCGAGTCCCGCGCCCAACGCTCTACCGTCTCCTGACAGACGTAGTCCGGGGCTCGGGTGAGGTTCTCGCGCATGCGTGCCCGGATCCGCTCCAGTAGTTCGTCGGCCGGATCCTCAGCCGCTCCGCACAGGGGCAGGAGGCAAACCCAAAAGGCGCAACCGAGCATGCGCCGCATGCCAAGGATTATACGCCAACAGCGCCCTTGTGGCCTGCCCAAAATGAGAAGGCTCTAGTGGGACAGCGCAGCGGTGATACGACATCGGTGCTTCGCGCTGGTATCCCCGGGCGGCTTAGCCCATCGCAGCCCGCCACCCGTGAAAGTACACGCGCAGGATCGGGGGCTCAAACTGTGCGCCGACGACGCCGCATCGCGAGCAGCGAGCCCAAGCCTGACGCGGTGAGCAAAAACGCTCCGGGCTCGGGAATAACAACATCGTCAGCAACATCAAAACCGGTAACGAGACCCCAGTCGTCAAATGTAGTCCCGAAGTTATGATACCGGCTGAAGACCCCGCCTGCGGTGCCATTTCGCGCATTCAGAAACAAAAACCCATTAGTAGAGATGTTGGCGTGAATATCCAGGAGCAGGTTGCCATTGGCCGGGTTGTAATTGAAGGGGTTCCCAGTAATGACCCACACATCCGGGATCGTCACGCCACCGTTCACCACAGCAAACAGCATGTTGTCCGCACCGACATTGTCATTGAACGGACGGCTGTCGATGTCGTTCACCGCATAAGGGGTAGTCGAAAGATAAATCGTCCAGCTGCCAGATGCTAACAGATTCGAATCCCCTGTGAATGCATCGGCATAAAAGATGAGCTTGCCGATGGTCATCGGGCCCGGGAATTGATTTTTGTCGTAAACCTGTTGGTATCGTGTACTCGCACCCCCCCCAACACAACCGAACGGGAAGCAGTTTCCGGTGCCAGGGTCCGCGGGCAGCCCGATGACAATAGGGGACCCGGCCGCAAAGATCGCCGACAGTAACAGCAGGGAACACAGCTTCTGCAGTTTCATCCTCCAACATCCTCCAAAATCGTCAGCATTCCATAAGGGCGCACAACGTCTTATTCTGCGCGACTCTATCCGCCATGTCAAGAAAATTTTTTTCGCGGTTGCCCTGTGAGCGAAATCCTGAAGGGCTCTCGGTAAGGACCGATCTTCGGGCTTGTTCTGCCGATCCATGGGTAGATTGCCAAGGTAATGGTAATGGTACTAGAAAGCCGGAAGGTGGCAACCTAACGTCGTCCCCGTGCCGCGGGCTCAGCATACGGCTGAATTTTATGGTGGTTCCAAGACCGGAGGCGCGTCGCAGCCTGCTATCCTAGCGATGATATGGCACTGACCGAATCCACAATGCTGCTC
>JANWVC010000020.1 GCA_025057755.1 Limisphaera sp.
ATGCGCTGCCCGAGTTGTGAAGGTAAAGTTGGATTCCCAGCACATGGGGTGGGCCAGCAGGTTTCTTGCCCGCATTGTACTGCTGTAATAACCTTAACTGCGCCGGAAGCGACCGGGCCTCAGGGGCCGAGCGTCAAACCGCAAAGCGCCTTTACCTTGGTCGAGCTTTTGGTCGTAATTTCAATCATAGGGATTTTGGCTAGCCTGCTAATGCCGGTACTAACCAGGGGCAAAGACCGCGCGCAGCGGATCGTGGACATCAACAATTTGAAGCAGCAAATCACAGCCACGCACTTGTATGCCGCCGATGGCGTAGGCTACCTACCATGGCCGAATTGGGCTTTAGGGGACGCACCGGACAGGCCCGGCTGGTTGTACAAGCTTGATCCCGCCGCCACAGGTCCGGCGAGGTTCAAGGTCGAGACCGGGGTGTTTTGGCCCATGTTGCGAAATCCGAAGCTGTATTTTTGTCCGCGCGACGGGCCGCATGTGCCCAGGTTCGCCGAACGGCCCCAACAAGTTTCAAGCTATGTGATGAATGGCGCGGTCATTGGCTATAACCGAACAAATTTTCCCCCTGCGCGCTTGGACGCGTTCCGGCCTGATGACGTTGCGTTTTGGGAAACGGACGAGAAATACCCTGACTATTTCAACGACGGTGCGAGCTACCCGTGGGAAGGCGTGAGCGCACGACATGATTTAGGCGCTATTCATGCAGCGTTTGGGGGTCAGGTCGGGTTCATCAAGCTCGAGCTATGGTACCTTGAGGAAGCCAAACCGACCCGAAACCGGCTATGGTGTTACCCCGGCAGCGAAGACGGACGATAACTTGAAGAAAACGCTGCTGGCGCTTCTTGATGCGCGACTGTGAAAATTTGCCCTGCTAACTACCAAGTGGACGTTCGCCCAGCTTTATGCGTAATCTCAGCGTCCGTCAGGTTTTGACCATTGGCTGTTTGGCTTGCGCCGGGGCGATTGTTTTGCTGTCTGAATCCTCAACGGCGGATTCGGCCTCGGCGTGGCTGCGCGCAATCGTGCGCGAAATACATCTAACGTGTCTCGAGCCGAGCACGCAGTGGCTCGTAGTTCTGGGGCTGCTGATCTACTTTGTTTTCTTCCTTTGGCTTGCGCGTGAGCGGAACCGGAACGAAGTGTGGTGGGGGCTGGGCAACCCTGACTTATGGCTGTGCGGGCTGGTACTGGCGGGCTTGGTCAACTACGGGCTGGTGCATCGTACGGGTTGGCATGGCATGCAGCTAATAGGATTGCTTGCAGGTATGGTGCTGGCACTGGCCGCGCGGAGCTGGGCATGGCGCACCGGGCACGGTCCGGACCCGAGGTTGGTCGTGCGCCGACTGAAGCTGATCATTACGGTTGTGGTTACGCTGCTTGTATGCATTACGCTGTGGCAACCTGAGCTGGGCAGCACGTACAAGTACCGTGGCGAAGTACGGTGGAGCGGCGCATGGCGGAATCCGAATACATACGGGTTGCTCATGGCTGTTGCCTTGGTGCTTACGATCGGTTTGTTCGCCGCGAATCTTGCCGTTCCTTCGGGTCGTCGGCTGAGGAGGCTCTTTTTTTTTGGTGGTACCGGCGATCATGGGGGTGGTATGTGCGTTGGGGCTGGTCAAAAGCTACAGCCGCGGCGCATGGGTCGGAGCGGCTCTGGGTCTCGTCTTCCTTACCGTCCGGTGTGTTCGCGTGCTCGGTGGCGTTGCGCGTACACGGTATGCGTGGGCAAGGAGAAACCTGGTTGGGCTTTGTGTGATCGCTGTCTCCGTTGCTGTACTCGGTTTCTGGCAGTTCCGGCATACCGAGTGGCGGCCACTGCGGCGTTTGTTTTCGGTGGCCAACATAAACGATTTTTCGTGGCGGAACCGTGTTGTCACGTACGAGGGGGTATTGCAGATGATTAGAGATAGTCCTGTGACAGGTTACGCTACCCCAACTGTGACCTATGATCAGCTATACAGCTCGCCACGGCCTGACCAGGCAGGGGCGATGCAGTTGAATGACGTGCTTATGTTGGCCTTGTGGTTCGGTATGCCAGCCCTGCTCTGTTTTGCGGCATCCATAGGACTGTACCTTGGCTGCGGAAGCGGTACGGCCCCGCGCGCGCCTGCGTTTCTGGGGCGTCCGGGGCTGGCAGAAGCGGAACAGGCCGGGGCCGACTTTTCTGATGATGGTGTTCAACCTGATGCCGTGCGCGCCCTTTGGATTTTACAGGGAACGAGCGGCGCAGCGGCCATTGTGTTGCTGGTGGGCTTTTGGTTCAACCGTGGCCTGTTTGTTTTGGCTACAGGCGCATTGTTTTGGACGTTCCTCATGCTCGCGCATCGCCCGGGGACAGGGATCTTGCCCGGACCTGCGAAGTCGTCGTTGTGGCTTGAAGAAGGCCGGCGTCTGGTGCTGACTGCGCTGTCCGTAACCGTTTTGACGGCGTTTGTGTGGGCAAGCGTGCGTGACCCGTTCCGTCGGGTTCCATTCACGTGTAAAACTCCCGATGGTGGCGCGGTGCGATGTTTGTGTGTCTTGCCCAAGAACGCCCATGGCCGGGTGCCGGTGGTCGTGTTCGTGCACGGTGCCGGACATAGCCTCGAGCACGTTGGGAAAGTCCTGCGTTGTATCGCTGAGCTTGGGCTGGCGGCCGTCGGGTTCGAGTACGACAAGACCAACCGGGGGAATTTCAACGCGCAAATGCGAAGTGTTTTGAGCGAACTGTCCCGGTACCGATGGATGCTGACCAATCAGGTCGCCTGGATTAGCCATAGTTTAGGTGCGCAAAGGACCTTGAGTTTTTTGGCGACGCATCCTGAATTTGCCCCAAGCGTCTGGGTCCGGCTGTCCGGTGGCTGGGTTCCAGAGCTCGAACCGATTCTGACGAATGCGCCCGGGGCAGGCTGGGTGCTTAACACGAAAGTCTGGCTTTTGCATGGCGAACAAGACGAGGTGTTCCCTGCTGCAGAGGTAGAACGCCTGGCGCGACTGCTCCGCGCTGGTAACACTTCTGTACGTGTAGATATTCTTCAGCGACACGGGCATAACTTCGGCCCGGATCAAGATGTGCTTTGGCGCGCAGCGGCTGAATTCTGCGCTGTGCAGTTTGGCAGGCTGGACCGTATCCGCGCCTGGCCGCTGCCGAGCTATTGGTACCTGTGGTTTCCTGCGGGGGCGCTGTGGGTCATTCTGGGAGCTAGACTCTTGCGCCGCGTGTTCAAGGGCCTGTGGTCTGGTGGCACAAGTCCAGCAGTGGCAATACTTGCAGTTGCAACTAGCATGCTCGCGTGCGCTGTTACCGTTACTAAGGTTGTTTTGTCACTTCTGCCATTGACCCGGCACACTGCACAAATCGCGCGCACGGTGTTGGTCGAGCCGCAGTTGCGAAGTGACTTCGATTGGATGCTCGGTCAACTGTGGGGTATGAAGACGCGCGTGGGCCAAGTGGTGGACTGGGTCAGACTCGCTGATTTGCAGCGCGGGTTCGTGACGCCTGGTCCTGACGAGGCCGTATATCGCAGCTATGTGCTTTCTCCTGACACAGGGGTTGGCAGGTTGTCAGTTGGCTGGCGCAGAGCTTTGTGGGAGTATTTCTTCCCACGTGTTCGAAAAGAGAGTGAGAGAGGGATGGTGGCCACGATAGTGGCGCGCGAGTTGCGCGCGCGTCTTACGGTTGCAGCAGGTGAGAATGTCCCGGAGGACGTGGAGGGTGCGTGGCGGCGTCAGATGACGACCCCGTCGGGATTCGAAAATCTGTACGTGGCTGCATTGCGCGCAGTTGGTATTCCGGCTCGTTTGAATGAGAACGGCCAGACGGAGTTTTGGGCGGCCCCGGGGTGGCGACCTGCGCCTCGGCCCCTTGTCGAAGGGGTGACAACCACCCCTCTACGAAGTGAGTGAAGCTTTCAGTGCATAGGGAGGTTGTGGCGTGAAGCCGTGCACCTTGGCCCTAATGCGGCGTGGAACCCGTGTGCCTCCAAGGTGGGGCATCCAACAGCCAAGGCATCAGGAAACTGCGATTCCATTGCAGCATGTGTGCGTTTTGGGGTGTTTTCGGGTACCCGCGAATCACGGCCAGGGATGTACGACGCGCGCCGTGGAAATGTTTCCGAATGCGACGTCCGTCAGAACACAGCATCGCGCTGTGTTCGTATCATCCGTGCCTTCAAAAGGGTTTCGGATGGCGTGCATGGGGACACATGGATGGTCCCGATGTTAGAGCTTGGCGCGTGAACATGTGTCGCCCTGTGAGGTTATAATCTTCTTGCTGTTTTTGTAGCTGTCCAGGCGTCGGGCGACAGGCCTTTTGCATGAATCGTGTGCGTGATTGTGGTGCTTACGGTGTAGAGGATGGCACGGATGTCAGAACCGGTGATGTTGCTGCATTGTGGTGTTCGTCGCGGCCGGGCGGGGGTGAGCCTTCGAATCAGGGCAAGATGACAACTGGCCGGGTGCATGAGTCATGGCGCGGCTTGCATGAACCGCAGGACATTTGGAGCAGCCAATGCGTTCCACTGTTGGAGGCTTGGCTCTGAGGATCGGTAGTCATTGGACCTATTGCTGATGTCTGTCGTGGGACGAGAAGCGCGCAGAGTGCGTTGACGGGGGATAAGGTTGACCGCTGTGTATATCTAACGCAGATGCATGTAGCTCTTCTGTGAACGGTAATAGGTGCAAAATTCTTTTCGAGAGGCACAGGTGAAGGCCATGCCTTACGGGAGCTGGTTAGAAAAACTCTGGCCAGACTTGGATGTCGCCCGGGATGTGCACATATACGAGGGCCGGCAAAACGGGGAAGAAAAGTGCGTATACCTCAGCGGTGTGCGGGCAAAAGGTGTCTTTGAGGCAGGTTTGGTTGGTGCAGCACGGACTGATTGTCTGCGGCGGTCCTTGCGATGAGCGCGGTAGTCACTGGGTTTGTTCTTCCGTGCGAGACAGGAGTTGATGGGCGGCTGGCCTGGGTTTTAGCGGCATGGTGAGCCTCTGGAGGAATGTAGCCCTGCGGACTCCACGCGCGGAGGCAGGCTTTGGCAATCTGGGGCGAGGGTCCGCAACGACGGTGCACATGTGCGGCTGCGGCCTGCATGATGGCCTGTGCGGCGGGCTGTTGGGTAGAGACGGGTGGTGGTGGGATGTTTGGTTGAAGCGTGGCCTTTGCGGCATGCGGGCATTCAGGTGATGTCGCAGCCGGGCGGGCCGAGGCTGGCGACTGCTCGGTTAATAGGTGGAGTCGTGCATTCGGCGCCATGGTTGGCTCAACATCCTGTTTGCCACTATCTGCTCGTGAACGGTATGGCACGCACCCGGTGGGGTGGGGAATTTAAAGATGGTTGCGGCGTCGGTTTGACAGGAAAGGCCCCGATCGGGAGCATCAGCTTATGGCAAGAAAGCGAAGTGGTGTGGCTCGATTTACGGTGTCTGTTCCGGCCGATTTGCTGCGCGAGTTGGATCGGATGGCCGAGCAGAAGGGTTACACGAACCGTTCGTTGGCTGTCGCCGACATGATCCGGGACGAATTGGTGGAACACCGGCAGAGGACCGGTCATGGAGAGATTGTGGGGACATTGACGCTGGTGTATGATCATCACACCCGACACGTGCAAGAAACCTTGACCGAATTGCAGCATGAGCACCACGAACGAATCATTTCCACGGTGCACGTGCATTTGGACGCGCATCATTGCTTAGAGGTTTTGCTGATGCGGGGGCCGGCTCCTGAGATCAAGCGGATTGCCGACGCTTTGATTGCGGCACGTGGAGTCAAGCATGGCAAGCTTACGGTAACCAGCACGGGTCGTGACCTGCCCGGGTGAAGAGGGGTATGCTGGAAGAGAGCCATGGGAGTCCCGCACAATGGCGCAAACGCGCAAGCTGCCATGTTGACGAGGGAGTCAGGGCAGGCACACGCCGCATTGCGGTCCATGCGGTGTTTCGACTTGTGATCCACGGAGGGACTGGGCGGAGGTCTGGCCGCTCGCGAAATTCGGACTATGCGATGCGTTCCTTGACTTGCAGCGTGGGATTTGACCGTAGGTGCAAGGTTTGAAAAGGAACCATTCGTTTCGGCTTCAATCTTGAACCGGGCGCATGGAGGTTTAGTGTGTACGGCATGACCTTGGAAGACCACCTGGGTGACATTGTGCGCAAGGCCCGGGCCATGAGTGGTGTGCGCGTTGAAGATGCGGCTCGAGTGGCGGGACTGAGCGAGGCAGAGTTTGAGGTGTTCGAAGAAACGGGTGAGATGCCTCGCGGGGTGAATTGGCGGGCACTGGCTCTCCGCGTGGGCTTGAACGCGGACAAACTGCAGTCCTTGGTGAACGGGTGGCGGCCGCAGGTACCTTTGTTGAGTAGATGGCAGATGTTGCGATGTTTCACCACGGAGGAAGCGGGCAATCGGGTGAACGCTTATTTGATTTGGGATCTGGCAACTTTGGAAGCTGCGTTGTTCGACACTGGTTGGGATGCATCCGAGGTTTTGGAAGTGGTGAGAGAGCATGGACTGCAACTACGCTATTTGTTCGTCACGCATGCCCATGCAGATCATGTTACGGCGATGGGTATGCTTCAAGGCGCGCTCGGGGAGCTGGAGGTGCGGGCGCATCCCATGCCGGCTCCGCGGGATCTGCCGGGAGAGGAGGGATTACCAGTGGGGCGACTTCGGATTTGGTTCCGGCCGACGCCCGGGCATGCTCCCGACGGTGTTACGTACGTTGTGCGGGGCTGGCCCGGCGATGCGCCGCCAGTGGCCATTGTGGGGGATGCGATTTTCGCCGGGTCGATTGGTCGGGGTAATCAGTCGTGGGAGCTGGCTCAGCAGGCTGTGCGTGATCAAATTTTGAGTCTGCCTCCGGATACGCTCTTGTGTCCAGGGCACGGTCCTATGACCACGGTTGCGGAGGAACAAGCGCATAATCCGTTTTTTTGATCAACGGAGTTAATGCTTTGATTGCCGAGGGTCAAATCATTGTGCCGATGTAGCAATCAGAAGAGACCGATCGGCGGCTGTCGCGCTGCCGAGGTATTTGATTCCGGATTTTAGGGATGGAGAAGCGCACCGGCTGCGTTTTAACGGCTTCTCCCAGTGTGAAGTGGATAGGTTCCGAGGCCCGTGTTGGTGGAGATTGGTGATAGAAAGAGGGTGCTGCGGCGGCTGATTCGGTCGGAATTTGGAAAACGCCGGGGAAGCCCAGATATCGATCGGAATTACTGGGGTCCCAACGTGTTGTTTTTGCGGTAGCAAGGCCTCTCTTGCACTAAGTTGGAAGCTTGGAGGCTGTTGTCCGAAGTAAAGTTTGGATCTCCGACAAGAGGCTTTCGAGTCGCTGGCCGTATTCTACGAAGTTCTTTTGTAATGCCTCGTCCTGAGCGCCAGCGGCTTTGGGATCGTGAAAGACGGTTACCATGTGAGGTTCAATGCTAATGCCTCCGTTGTAGCCGCGCGCCAGGGCGTCCTGCAGGATGTCCCGCACGCGTCCTTGTCCTTCTCCGGGCCAGTGATAGGTGGCGTCGTTTCGTTCGGGCACCCACGTTGCGTCTTTGATGTGGATGTGCTCCACGTGGTCGCGGATGTGTTCCCAAAATTCCCAAGGATCCTGGCGTGGCCATGGTTTGGGCTTGGATCGATCCGGGTTCAGGATGGGATTGGCGGTGTCAAAGACCCACTTCAGACCCGGGCATTTGTCAAGTAACTCCAACGCGTGTTGCCAACTCATGCCTCCGTAGTTCATGCAGTTTTCGTGCAGCGGCTGAAGTCCGTGGTCGAGGAACATGCGGGTTACGTCGCGCACGCGCTCGAAGACTTTTTTGGGAATGGAGTACTCGTCGTCGCCTGGCCGAAAGCTCATGATGCGGATGTAACGGGCGCCTACCCGTTTCATCCGCGGAATAGCGCGCCGCACCTCGTTGAGAGTCACCTCCCAAGGTGTATCTAAGGTTTTGGCCCAGTTCATGATGGTCGAACCCAAGCAGTGGACCTGGATGCCTGCTGCTTCCAGGCGCGCTCGAGCTGTGTCGAAGGCCGAATCGGGAATGTCGTGGAAGTTGCCCTTAGGCGCGTCTCCTACTTGGATGGTGCGCGGCTCAATCCGGGTCCAGCCCAGTCGCCGCAGTGCATGGATTTGGCTGTCGAGCTGGACACCGGCTTCATCACCAATTCCCATTAAGAGCATAGCTGAATCCTCCTGGATACGGTTTGGCGAGCTGGTTGGCCCAGGACCGGACGGGACGGCTCACCACGTGTTAGCGACGGAACGATGCTGTAAAATCTGTCGTTTCGAGTTGCACGACTTTTTTCCGGGATTTGGAGAGGGCACTGAGCTCCTGTAGTTTGGCCTCCCAAGCTGCTCCATCCATCGGTAATTCCAGCGCCCGGTTTAGAAGTGCGGAGAAGACGATGGCATTGGCGAGTTCCACTGAGTGAATTCCCTCTGTGCCGGGTGCGATGAGTGGAGCACCGTCTAGAATGGCGTCCACAAAATTCTGCACCAACATGGCATGAGGCATCGATGCGTCGGTGAAAGGAATTTCCACGTGCCACACCTCTGGTTTCGCAAATGGTTGTCGAGCTGAGCGACTGAATTCAAGCATGTCTGTCTCGTTACGCGTGAAGAGCAGTCGATTATTCTCCAGCACGACTTTTCCGCGTGTGCCGGCGATTTCGAGCCGGTTGGTTCCGGGTGCTTCCCCTGTGGAACCAAGAAACACGCCGGTGGCCCGATTGGGCCATTCCAGGTAGGCGGTGACGTTGTCCTCGACCTCGATCTCATGGTAACGGCCGAACTGGCAGAAACCTTGGACTCGAACAGGCATGCCGCAGAGCCACTGGAGCATGTCCAGGTTGTGTAGGCACTGGTTGAGCAGGACTCCGCCTCCTTCTCCTTTCCATGTGGCGCGCCAACCGCCTGTGGCGAAATAAATTTCGGGCCGGAACCAATCCGTATTGATCCAGTTGACACGGACGATTTCGCCCAGTTCGCCGCTGGTGATGAGCCGACGTAGTTTTTGATATCGGGGTTCAGTTCTTAGTTGGAACATTGCGGCAAAGATTTGACGGGGATGGCGCTGACTGGCCTCGATGAGCCGCTCCGCATCGGCCTTGTGTGCGGCGATGGGCTTTTCGACCAGGACATGCAGACCGGCCTCCAAGGCGGTCCTGCCGAGTGGCACATGTTGGTAATGAGGGGTGGCGATGATCACAGCGTCCACGAGGCCGGAGTGGAACAGTTCGCGTGCGTCGGTGAAGCATTTGAGATCAGGGTATTGCTCCGGAGAAACCCGTGGAGCGCAGACGGCCACGAGTTCAGCGCGTTTGACCTGACCACGTCGCAGGTAGTCGGCGTGATACCGGCCAATGTTGCCCAAGCCGACAATGCCAATTCGAACCTTGTCCATGTCCCCAGTTTTTATGCAGCGGAGAAGGCTCGCCAATGCAAATTCTTTTGAAGAGGCACTGGGCCAAGCGGGCCGGCTTGGTGGGACTTTTCTCCGCGGAGATCGGGGATGTGATGTTCTGGCTGCGCGCGCGAGCGTCCGGGGCAGGCGCGGCGCCTGGTGTTGGCGATAGGCGCTTCGATTGGGACTGACCCGGTAGGTGTTTTGACTCACTGCTCGCGGGACCCCGGGAGTCCGAGAAACAGGCTTGAGAAACCACCCAAAAAGCCGCATTTTAGGAGGCAACATAGCCCGGAGAGCATGGTCATGCGCTTTGCCCACGACTCGGTGGTCACACGACCGGTGATTTGGCCCCACGTGTTCAAACGGTAATGGTACGAGAGCATCCTTTTCAAGCAGCCGTGGCAGCCCGGTATGGGTTGCGCAGAGAATCATCGACCCTTTTTGCCATCGGTGGGACGATTTTTTTGGTTTTGGGCCTGCTACTGGTGGTTGGGGCCGAATTGCAACGAGCCAGGTTGGAACGTGGCTTGCGGGAAGGGGATCGTCTGGGCCGGGAATTGGAATTGCTGCTGTTGCGCCTGGAGGAGGCCGGTCGGCGGGCCCTTCGTGAGCCGGAATTTGCCGAAGTGGCTTCCACTAGAATGGGAGAAGTCTTTCGTCGGTGGAACGATACATGGACTGAGCAAGCTAGGGAAACGTTACGTGAGGCATCGCTGCTGGAGGGTCTCAATCGTGCCGTTGTCTTGTGCGGCGAGTGGCACGCCGCCTTGGCACGGTTAGCGGAAAACCATCAGATACGGGTGGGGGAGGCATCCCGAGCTTACTCGGATTTTCACGTAGGAGCCGTAGAACGTTCACATCAATGGCAGTGGATGTGGTCCCAAGGTTGGGCAGCCACGCGCGAGAACTGGGAGAGGGGGCTTGTACGGTCTCGTTGGTTGGCTTGGGCAGGCGTGGCGTTCTGTGCTTTGGCGGGGCCGATTTTGTGGCACTCGGGCTGTGCCCGGTCGAATCGCCCGGGTTGGGATTATCAAGAGAGAATCCAACATCTGGAGCGCGGCGATTGGGATTCGCCGTGGCCAGCGGCTGGCGGCGCCGTGTGGAGGACTGTAAGTGAGGCATGGGCTCGTTGGGTTGCGGGGGTGCGTCAGAATTTTCAACAAGCGCGAGATGGGGGCATGGATCTTTTGGCGCTTCATTCGCGCTGGAATCGGTGGTTAAAACGGGTGGAACAACGGGAAGAGCAATATCGGCGCCTGGTTACAGATTGCCGAAGGGCTTTGGACGCGATGCGACAGCAATCTTCATTGGCAGCAGGTTCTTCGTCGCAGGAGGAGGTTGTGCCCGTACGGGTCGGGGAAGCGGTTCAAAATGTTGCAGCCTGGGTTAGCGACCCCGCCTCGACTGCCGGGCAGACCTGGCGCGAACCTTTGGAGTCGGCTCGCCTGCAGTTGGCTCGTATGCCTCACACGTTGGACACGATTCAAAGGGCCGTTTCGATGGTGCTCAAGATGGCCGATCAATCTCATCTGTTGTCGGTCAATGCTGCCATTGAGGCTGAAAAAGCCGGGGAATATGGCCTCGGTTTTGCCGTCGTGGCCGGTGAGGTTCGGCGATTGGCCGACCAGACCGCTGTGGCGGCTGGGGAAATTGAGGAGGCGTTGGAGGAACTGCGGCTTCAGGCGGAGTCTGGTTTGAAAAGTTTTGAGACTTTGGAGGCTGTGTTCAAACGAGGTGAACGCATGGAAATCCCTATGACCTTGTCTGCGTTTGGTGCGCTGCCTGCTGAACCGACCTGGCCGCAACGGCCAAGGGCCGGTTCAAGCGCATGGGATGAGGTCACGGATCGTTGTCGGAACTCGCTGATTGAATTCTGCACGTCGTGGCAGGAGGCGGAGTCATTGTGGGACGAAGCCGCCCAGATGCTCGCTGAATTGGAACGGATGGGACGCAGCCTTTCTGAGCTCGGGCCTGCGTGGGTTGGGAGCTCGACTTTGAAGCGTGGAACTGGGCATGAGCCCATCGGCTGAGGGAATGGGTTGGCTACGAGGACGGACTCTGCCCGGCTGAAGGCGTTGATCTGTTTGCCAGGTGTGACGGCAAGGACGGACATGTTGCTGGTGGAGTGTGAGTCGAGTCGACGCCGCCTCGGTTTGGAGGCAGCGTGGTTGTCGGCTGTATTGCCGATGCATTGGATGCAAGTTGCCGCAGCGCTGACACCTCCATGGGCAGGTTGGCTGGAGGAGGGTGCTGGTGCCCGGCCGGTCTTAGACCTCAACGCGTGGTTGTGGGGACAAGTTACGGTCGTGTCACCCGGCGCGCGCATTTTGGTTCCGCGCGTACCCAGCTCGTCCCGCCATTTGTATCCCTGTTTGTTGGTCGAACGGGTGCGAGGTGTCCTCCGTTGTCGTCCGGAAGATTTTGTTGACGGTGATTTAGCTGTTCAGTTCGACGGCGTTCGGTGTCCGACGCGGGTGGATGCGCAGGGCGTGCTTCACTGGGTGCCGGGCGATTCACTCTGGCGGCGAAGCCGTACCTTGATGCCCAGCGGGGTTTTGCCCCAAAGTGTTGCACCTCCGAAAAAAATCACCTTGGCGAGCGTACCGCAGGGTAGGTTTGTAGCGGCGTTCGAGGGCGAAGACCGCCCTGAATCGAGTCCGACGCAACAGTCCCTCAGGGTGCGGTCCAAGTGCTGGAGGGTTCGGGGCATTTGGGGTGACCGGTCGTGTGAGAAACTTTGGCAGGTTCGTCACTGTAGCGACTGCGATTTGTTTCAAGACGCGGCCTGGAGTGCAATCATGCGTGGTGCTGGCCAACGACCGGATGTGGCATGCCCGGGGTCCGGGACAATCGAGCGTGCTGGGGTGGATAATCGAGCGAGCCTGCTTGTCTTTGAGTTGGACGGCTGCCTTTGGGCCGTAGAGGTCCAATACGTGGTCGAAGTTACGGGGCCGCTTCCATTTCACCGGATACCGCGAAAGAGGGGGCTTGCGATTTGCGGGATCGTGCAATGGCGCGGATCGGTGCTATGTTGTTTTTCATTGCGTGAGGTGATGGGGCGGCCGGAGCCCTCGATCCGGCATGGCGGTATGGCCGGGCCGCGCGTGGTCGTGATTGAGTACAAAGGTCGCAAGATGACGTTGCCGGTGGACAAAGCCCTTGGGGTAGAATCCGTGGACCGTCGGGCCTGGTGCCCGTTGCCTGTCTCAGAGCGCCCTCGTTTGGCTCGCGAAGCCTTTCGGTCTCAAGGAGTCTGGGTAGCCGTGGTGGACATCGAGGCTCTTTTTGGAGGATTGCCACTTGCATGAATCTTGGTCGTCAAAACGAAACCCCGGGCGGGGCGGAGCACGATCGTTCTCTTTTGGAGCTTTTTTTGCGTGAAACCGAGGCGCAGGCTGCCCGCATGATAGAACGGCTGCTTGAGCTTGAGCAGCGGCCAACGGGCAAGGATCTTATCGAGGCGCTGCTGCGGGATCTACACTCCTTGAAAGGGGCTGCCAGAGTTGTGAGGTTGCCTGCGATTGTCCACCTGGCCCATACCATGGAAGAGGGCTTGGTGCGCATGCGTGCGGGTCGAATCCCATTCGTCCCGGAATGGATTGACTTATGGATGCGCGCCACGGACCGCATGCAACAATTGGCGCGGCATGCTGTTCAGCATTCAGAATCGGCTGTTGCTTGTGGGCAGCAAATGGAGACAGAAGACCCCGTGTTGCGGGAATTGCGTCTCCGACTGGAGGCTCTTGAGCTTGCTGAGGACAAGAATGGGTGTGCGCGGGCGGAGCTGGTGGCCCCTAGCGAGCGGCGGAGTCAGCCGGACGGTTCAGCCGGGGATCAGGCCGTGCCGGTGGACCAAGGTCCGCATTCAAGTGGTGGGTCGTCGGCGAAGGTGGCACCGGTTCTTCGGTGGGATTTGGAACTCTTGGATCGACTGATGGGATTAGCTTCTCAAGCGCTTGCCCACGGGCACAGCCTGAGCGGGGTCATTCAGCAGTTGCAGGTCGTGCGGCGTCGTCATGCGGAGGTGCGTGAAGTGTTGGCATTGCTGGAGGCCGCTTTGGTGAAGTCGAACGGGGCAGATTCGTGTGCAGCATTGAGGAGACAGCTTCATCAGGCTTGGAACGGGTGCGAACATGGGTTGCATACCTGGATTGAAGCCTTATATGCCCATGAGCAGAGAGCGAGCCAATGGTCTCATCGCTTGTACCTGGCGGTCATGGAGGCGCGCGTGCGACCTTTTGCGGACGCTGTGCGACGGTTGCCGCGGCTCGTTCGGGACATGGCGCGTGTGTCAGGCAAGGAGATTCGGCTTGTGATCCGCGGCAACGAGATTCGGGTCGACCGGGAGATTCTTGAACGTGTGGAGGCGCCTCTGATGCATCTGGTGCGCAATGCCGTGGATCATGGCTGCGAATTCCCGTCCGAGCGGAGAGCAAATGGGAAAGCCACTCCCGCCGTGATTGCGATTGAGGCCGAGCTACGTGCACATGAGCTGAGGATTTGCGTCTCCGATGATGGGCGGGGGATAGACATGGAGGCCTTGCGTGCCCGTGTGAAGCAGGCAGGTTGGTTGGATGCTGCATCCTTGGAGACGGCGTCGGAGTCGCAATTATTGGAGTTTCTGTTTCGTCCTGGATTTACACTGCGGAACAATGTAACCGCTGACTCCGGTCGTGGAATCGGACTGGACGCGGTTCGTCAAGCAGTGCGAGAGATGCAGGGTCGGGTTGTTGTGCAAACGCGGCGCGGTCAGGGGACCACTTTTGAGATATGGTTGCCCCTGAGTCTCTCGATGGTGCGCGCCGTGGTGGTGGAAGTTGCAAATGAGCCCTATGCTTTCGCCGCGCGGCAGGTGAGCCGGCTCATGCGGTTGGTGCCGAGCGATTGCGAGGAGCTTGCGGGCGAGGTGTTCGTGCGCGTTGACGGTCGACCGGTGCCCTTATCTTCTTTGAGCGCGGCTTTGTGCCTCAGTCACGAGGTGACTCCACCTCCTCCTTGGTGGCTGGTTGTGACGGGGGTGGGTACCTCTCGACGCGCGTGGCAGGTGGATCGTTATTTGGGCGAGCAAGAACTTGCGCTGCTTCAAGCCGACCCGATGGTGCATACGGTTCCCGGGATTGCTGGCACGGCCGTTTTGGAGGACGGTCGGCCCGTGTTGCTGTTGGCTCCGGAAGAGCTGTCCACTCAGGTTCCTAAGACCTTGCGTGATGCGGTGTGGACCGAACCGGCCTGGTCAGTTCTAGGATTGGGTATCGTGAGTGCTCGGAAGCAGGTCTTGCTCGCTGATGGCTCAAACGTCCAGCGTGATCAAATTCGGCAGATACTGGATCAAATGGGATGCGTGGTTCGCGTGGCTGGTGATGGATGGGAAGCGTGGAGGTTGTTGCGGCAAGAGTCGTTTGATCTTGTGATGGCGTCTGCTGTGCTTCCGGGCTTAGACGGCCTGGAGTTGACCCGACGGATGCGTCAAGATCCCCGGTTTCATTCATTGCCCGTCCTTATTCTAAATCCTGACTCGGATCGAATTGTGCGACAAATGAGCTGCGAAGCCGGAGCCAACCTTTGTTTAGGTCGGGAAACTTTACAATCAGCCGGATTGTCTGCGGTGGTGGCCAGCTTTTTGCGTTGAGCTTTGTGGAATGGCCAGCCGCACCCAGGATCTGAGCAATCGATTCCTTTGAACATCGCGCTTTGCGGCCTACAAAAGATTTTTGCTATACATTTTCTACTGGCGTCCGATTCATGATTTGGTACATTGGCCCGCCTTCCACGGGAAGTCGGGCATCCGTGGGGCAAGGGTGCGAAACCTGTAACGGACAAAGAGCGGTTGCTTGATTGAAACCGTGACAGCGAAAAAGAAAACGAACAACAAGGCGGCTGCACCCAACAAAGTTCGAGGTGCGGCCACCGCAGATGCCATCCTGGGAACTGCGCCGGTTCGGGGATCGAAAGAACCTCCGGTTAATATCAAACCGGAATGGCTTAAGTATTATCACCGGTTGCTGGAGTTGCGGGAGCAGTTGTTAAAGCAGCGCAATGGCCTAGCCCGGGAATCGGCTCAGGAGCTGCCCAGTTACAGTCTCCACATGGCCGATACGGGCACGGACAATTTCGATCGGGATTTTGCGCTGAGTTTGCTCAGCTCGGACCAGGACGCTCTTTACGAGATTGAAGCGGCATTAAAGCGAATTGAGAAAAACACGTACGGCATCTGCGAGTTGACGGGCAAGCCGATTCCCAAGGCGCGCCTGGACGCTATTCCGTGGACACGTTACACTGTCGAGGCGCAGGCGCAGTTGGAGCGCAGCGGAATGGCCAAGCAACGCCGGCTTGCTGCATTGGGCTCTTTGGATTTTGTGGCTCCGGCAGAACCCGAGAGCTCTGAGGAAGAAGGAGAAGACAAACTGCGGGATAAGGAGTAAGCCATGCCGCGGGAAATCGTCATTCTTGAATGCACTGAAGCGGCGAAGGAAGGGAAGCCGCCTTCGCGTTATACGACAACGCGCAACAAGAAGACCAAGACGGAGCGATTGGAGTTGCGGAAGTATAATCGGTTCCTTCGCCGGCACACATTGCATCGCGAGATCAAGTAACGGTTTATGCCACGCAAAACCCATCTGGAATCCGATCGCCGGGGCGAAGCGCCCCCGCCGAGTGCGCTCTTGGAGCGTCGACAGGCTCGTCCTGCGACAAAGATTGACTTTACGCTCGACGCACTGGATTACAAGAATGTCAATCTGCTCAAGCAGTTTGTCACGGAGCAGGGGCGGATCTTGCCGCGGAAATACACCGGTCTGCCGGCTCATTATCAGCGGCGGCTGGCCCGTGCCATCAAGCGCGCCCGGCAGATGCTACTGATGCGTTGAGGCAGCCGCATTGGGAGGACGCGACTCGCGGGTTGGTCGCGCTGTCTTCGAGGCTACATCATTAGCGAGGTGCCCCATCATTCTGGGGACTGCATGATGTTTTGGAAGATGGTGGGGTGGCAAGGTTACATTTGGCCCTAGTCGATTCTTAGCTGTCCTTTGTTTTTGTGGGCATTACGATGGTCTTGGTTTCTAATGTGGCTGGATGATGGCCGGGTGTTTCCGGGGCGGAGTTGCCGGGCCTTTTCGGGCGTGTGACATCGGCAGAGCCATCCATCGCAACCGGGCCAGGCGGAGATTTGCGTCCGATGATTGGGTTGCTTGCATAGAGTGGCAGGCTCGGCTCCGTGAGCGATGAAGGTTGAAGCTTACGAACAGGTTGTGGCTGTGCAGCCGGAGGACATTGATCCGCTCGGGCATGTGAACAACGTGGTTTATTTGCGATGGACCCAGGATGCTGCGGTGGCTCATTGGTTGGCAGCCGCACCCCAAGAGGCGCAACGACGTCTCGTGTGGGTGGTTTTGAGACACGAGATTGACTACAAACATCCCGCGCGTGAGGGGGATGTCGTGCGGGTTCGAACCTGGGTGGGGGCTGCCTCTCGGTTTCGGTTCGAACGATTTACGGAGATGACACGGCTGAGGGACGGCCGCCTGCTGGCTCGGGTTCGGACCTTGTGGTGTCCTTTCGATCGAAGCACAGGACGGCTCACTGAGGTGGAGGCAGAGGTGCGTCGGCGGTTCTCGACGGGCACTGGCTCGGTCCGACCCATCCGAGCTTGTCTTTAGGTGCACCCCCGGCCTGCATCGTCACGTCGGTGTTGTGAGCAGAGCCGTTTTGGCATATACAGGTCGTCGGTTCATGCGGCTCAGTGCCGATGTGATTCTGAGGGACGGGCTTTTTGTTCAGCCATCTTCCGCACGGCTGAGAGGTCGAGCTTGCCGCTAGCCAGAACAGGGAAGGCATCCACCCGGTAAAAAGACTCTGGCTTTGGTTTCCAAAGATTTGGCAGCAGCGAGGTGGTGCGCAACTGACTGAGGCACTGCTGCAGCCGATCTTCGTCCAGCAAGTGCAAGATAATCAGTCTTTCACCACGCGTGTCGTCTGGAACCGCCGTGACTACGAAGGATCGTTCTGTCACACCGGCTAATTGGTGAAGTGCCTCTTCCACTTTCACGTGAGGTACCATTTCTCCACCGATTTTGCTGAAACGGGCCAGGCGATCGGTGATATAAATGAATCCATCTGCATCCACGCGGGCCATGTCTCCGGTGATGTACCAACCATCGCGGATAGCAGCGGCCGTCAAATCCGGCCGCTGCCAGTAGCCTTGCATAATGTTGGGGCCACGCACACAGAGGACGCCTGTGGCGCCTAGAGGTAGGGGCTTGCCGTCGAGGGGATCCACAACCCTAACAGCCACTCCCGGGATTGGGCGCCCCACACTGCCCGGTTTATGCCCTTGCTGCTGCAGACCGGAAGTTTCGAAGTCGGGAATGTTGACGGACACAACAGGGCCGCATTCGGTGCATCCGTAACCCTCCAGCGGACGGATGCCGGTTCGTTGTTCGCATGCCTCGGCCAGGCGCATCGGCAGCTTTTCAGCTCCGGTGATGATCAGACGAACGCTCTTCCATGCGTCGGTAACGAACGTCCGCAGATACAGCTGCAGGAATGTTGGCGTGGTGATCAGAATAGTTACGCGCTCCCTGTGCAATAACGGACCCAACGCGGCCGTGTCCAATGGGCTGGGATGAAAAACTACGCCTGTGCCCAAAATGCCTGGCAAGATCAATCCGACGGTGAATCCAAACGAATGGAAAAAAGGAAGCACACCTAGAATTCGATCGTGCGGTGTGAAATCAAAGATCCTCGCTATCTGTTCAACATTTGTCAGCACGTTGGCATGGGTAAGGATAACCCCCTTCGGTTCCCCGGTCGAACCGGAGGAAAAGATCAACGTTGCCGGCCGATCGGCAGGTTTTGGTGTTGCACCGGAGTTACTGCGGTTCCCCAACCAATGAGCTAAAAGGGGCCGGGGCAAAAGCCAGGCAGCAAAAGTTGCCCGAAGCTTTTCCTCTTTGGGAGCCGTCTTGAGGACTGTTTCCAGGTCCAGCACCGGCACGGGTAACTCTACTCGCACTTTTTCGAGAAACCGCTGTGCACTGATCACGAATTTCACACCTGCCAATTGCACACATCGGGATAGTGAGGTTGGATCCAAGGTGTAGTTGAAGTGAACCGGCACTTTCCCAGCCAACAGAACGGCCCAGTTCACCAGGGCCGCTGGCACGCAGGGCGGCAGAAGAATGCCCACACGATCTTCTTCGGTCCAATGGGGGCGGAACCGGCGTGCGATCCACACTGCTCCTATCAATGCGCGTCCGAAACGGATTGGACCCGTCTTTTCATCCACCATGGCGATTCGAAAAGGGTGCCGACGGGCCGTGGCCACAAACCGATAGGGCAACCAGTCTGCCCCCCGAGCGTTTCGGATCCAGATTTCCGCCAGCAACTGCTCTACAGCTTGGCGGACCTCGGCGGCGTCTGCTGTCTCGGGTAGAGGAGGTCCAAACGCTACGGTTACTGGTTGCGACCGTGGCTTGGGCAGCCTGAGTGCAGATCGGCAACGCGGAAAGCTGAACGGACCGGCCCATACACCTTCCAAAGCCGTCGGGATGATCGGGCAACCGGTGCCCCGGACAATTCGTTCCAAGCCGCGTCGAAAGCCCAATAGCTGTCCTGTTCGAGTCATCTGGCCTTCCGGGAAAATGCAAACCAACTCCCCGGCGCGGAGTGCCTCGGTGGCCGCATGCAGGGCCTCCTTTAATTTGTCGGGCCCGTCTCCAGAAGCGATGGGGATAACCCTTAGGGCCCGCGCCCAAAAATGCAGCCAGCGGCTTTGATAATGGCGCCGATACATGAGAAATCGGACCGGCCGATCCAATGCGGCCATTACCAACAGCCAATCTACCAACGATTGGTGGTTACATGCCAGCAATGCGCCTCCTTTCTGCGGCAGATGCTCCCGCCCCCAGATCGTTAATGGATGAAACGTGTGTATCAGCACCTGCATTGCCAGTCGAATCACCGCTTCAGGCATGGCCCAAACAAAGGCGGCCAAAGCGGCTAAAGTCAGTGCAGCGGCCGTAACAAAAATGCCTTGTGGCCCGAGATCCAACACAGCGCTGAGCAGGTAATAAAGCGGACCGCCTGCGATCACGATGCCGACCCAGGATAAGAATGCCGTGGCTGCGAGCACGCCGCCACGCCGTGTGGGTTCGGGACGGGCCTGTAGCAACGCATTAAGAGGAACGTGATAGAAGCCACCAAAGAATCCAAGCAATCCGACGGCTCCCAACGCCACTTCAAACTGCAGAGGGAAACATCCCAAGCCGACTGCCGTTCCGGCCAGGCCAAGCGCGCCCAGTGGGACCAAGCCCAGCTCAATCCGTTTGCCCGAAAGCAATCCTGCGGCCAGACTTCCCAAACCGATTCCAATAGCCAGTGCCGCCTGCAATAGGCTCGTGTGTATTTCGCTGCCTCCCAACACATCGCGACAGTAGAAAATCAATGCTGGCTGTAGCAGGGCGGCCAAAAACCAGAGGAAATTGACTGCAAGCATGCAACTAAACAGCGCTCGATCCGGGTACACCCATCGCCATTGTCGGATGAAATCGGTTAGGGGATTCCATTGAAAGGCTCGGTCTGGAGCTGCTGCCGGGACGCGAGGGATCCCCAAACTAATGAATGTCCCGGCCAGGGCCAAACCCACCAGCATCCAACCTGACCCGGCTTGCTGGCGCCCCCACAGTTCCGTGAGAGCGCCTGCGGTCATCGTCCCAAAGATGATAGCCAAAAAGGTTCCCAACCCCAGCAGTCCATTGCCCCACGAGAGCCTTGATTCCGGTAGGAGCTCCGGCATCAGCCCGTATTTGGTGGGACCAAACAACGCGCTTTGGGCACTCATCAAGAAAACCGCCGCCAACATGCCCGGCAGGGACAAGGTGGTCAGGGCAATGGTAGCCAGTATCATGATGGCCACCTCCAGGGTCTTAACGCCAACGCAGACCTTGCGTTTGCTGAACCGGTCTGCAAGCCATCCACCGGTCATCGAAAACAGCAAGAAAGGGACGGCAAATAAGGCATTGACTACGGGAACCAGTGCTTTCTCATGCTCGGCCGACATACCGAGGCCGAGGGCCAGATATAACACAAGAAATTTGTGCAGGTTGTCGCTAAAGGCGCCCTGAAATTGCACGACCCAGAGACACCAAAAACCACGCAGACCTGCGCCAGAAGCAGGACGACAGACGGTGGCGGCGTTCTCTGCAGGTCCTCTCATGCGGTGTGTGAGGCCAGCACAAGGAGGAGGTCCAATGCTGTGCCGGAAGCAAGCCCAAGGCGGTCTGGTCTGAGCGGCCTCTCAGGGCCGCGAATGTCCGTTGCTTGCATTGGAGAATGCCCGCGGCGGAAGGGGTGCATGGCGGCACGTTGCGGATTTGAGCTACGGTTCAATGTGGGCGTCCAGTACCACATCACAGAGTGGAATCCCGACTGTCTTAGCTTGGGCGTCACGTTAAGACTCGACTTACTTTAACCGTGGTGACCGCTTGCGCCAATGCGCAAGTTTCGGACCTGCTACCCTTGACTTAAATCCACCGGATCGCGGTAAAACGAGCTGGCTGTCGCGCCTCGTCATGGATTGTGGATAGGTCTGACCTTCCGGGGAGCGGCTCAGGTCGAGTGGCTCAATCATCGGGAGATGGGATGGTCTCCGGGTTCTTCGCAACCTGGGGACGCTTCGGCAGCGTTTCCTACGAATGTGATGTTTCCCGGTTCCAGTGGATGCCATGGCTCTGGTAAGGATTGCCTTTGCCATCGAGATTGATCGTGCACGGGCTTTTCGGTCTCCGAGGGGGTGCGGAAGTTCTGAGACTCCATGGATTCTCCACGGAGCTTTGAGCGGCGCGCTTGGCCACACAGTGCGATCCGCTTAGGTGCCGTCCACTTGGACGAGAACCTTACCCAAGGCGCGACGTTCTCGGAGTCGGCTGAGGCCAATTAAGGCTTCTGGCAGTGGGTGCACGCTGTCAATGACAGGGCGTAGATATCCGGCGGCGACCCACTCCAGCGTGCGGATGAGGCTCGCTCGATTCCGACCGGAACTGCCGATCAGCCGGTGCTGTTTAACAAAGAAAGGCCAAAGAGCCAATGTGGGTTCCCGCCCCGCCGTGGCCCCGCAGGTTACCACTGTTCCGTTTCGAGCCAGGCATTGGAAGACCTTTTCCAAGACCGATCCACCTACGTGATCGATGACCCAATCGACGCCGCGACCGCCGGTGTGTCGGCGCACGGCACGGGGCCAATCCGGGTCGGACGTATCTACGGCTAGCTCGGCCCCGAGTTGATATCCCAGCTCGCGCTTTGCTGGGGTGGAGCCGGTCGTGATTACTCGCGCTCCAAGGTGACGGGCGATTTGAATGGCAGCCGAGCCAACTCCGCTGCCAGCGGCTATAACCAAAACCCACTGTCCGGGACCGACCGTTCCACGGTGTGTCAGCATATGCATGGCTGTACTGGCTGCCAGAGTCACCGCGGCAGCATCGGCGTAGGACAGCCGGTCCGGCAATGTCACCAGAGCCCGGGTCGGCACGCAAATGTGTTCGGCCAGCCCCCCGTCTCGATCTACGCCGATCAAACGCGACTCCAGACAAGTGGATTCCTCGCCTCTGCGGCAAAATTCGCAGGCGCCGCAGAACAGATTTGACTGCACGGCCACCCGTTGCCCGGGCTTCCAACCCTCGCATGCGGGGCCTGTTTGCAGGATTTCTCCGACGACTTCGGCGCCCGGGATTCGAGGAAGAGCAATTGGCACGGGCAACGCACCTTGCTCAATCCAAAGATCGAGGTGGTTTAAGCCGCAGAACTTTACTCGGATCAGGGTTTCTTCGGGCCCGGGTATTGGATCGGGCAGCTCCGTCCAGCGCCACGTGCCGGGCGTGCCGTGGTGTAATAATTGCCAGGCTTTCATCCCGTGGTCGCAGCATGGGCAGTTGCCTTGGCTGGGTCAAGGGCACGACGGGCTCGGTTCACCACTCCCGATGTGAGGCTCGATAGTCGCAGAGCAGGGAGTCTGATGGGACATTCGAATCGATGTGATCACGGAAGGGCTTTGGAGGAGCCGCGGACCGAGTCGTTGCTGCATTCATTTTGCAAGTCAGAACGGTATCGGAACTCATGATCGGAAGGCACTTACATTGGAGGCCGGGTGCCCGTCAGACAGGATGAGCATTCCAGGGTCGGGTCAACGTCTATCATGGGGCATGTGACAAGCTAAAATCGCTTGACGACCCAGTGGATTGTGTTTTAAGAGAAGGTCGTCTGTTCGATGACCGAACAGAAGCTGGTGTCAGGTTGGACAGATTGTCAGCGAGCACAGATTCGCATAGTTTGACATTCCGCAGGTCTGCCGGTGCAGTCCTCCCGCCTCCGTCCGGTACGTCGAATGGACAGTGTTCCGTAACCATGAATCCCACCAGACTGTTCGTTGGGAATCTCTCCTATCGCACGATGGAGAACGACTTGCATGAGTATTTCTCTCAAGTCGGTGTGGTCACCTCGGTGAACGTCATGTTCGACCGTGTCACGGGCAAATCGCGCGGATTTGCTTTTGTCGAATTCGCCACCCCAGAAGAAGCGGCCCGTGCGGTGGAACAGTTGCACAACCGAGAGTTCCAGGGCCGGACCCTGACGGTGAACATCGCCCGCCCGCGGGAGGAACGCGCGTCTCGATCCAGCGGGGCGCGTCAGGAACGGGGCGAGCGTAGTGAACGGTCCGATCGCGGGGAACGCGGCGGCCGGAGTTACCGGTGATTGGGTCGTCCACTCTGGAGGTCAGGGCCGGAGCAAGTCTCCGGCCTTGCTTTTTTAACAAGCTGGCAAATGCCCGGAGGTTTGCCTGCGCTGGGAGGCCCAGCGACGAAAGCTGTTGACGGCATTGTTCACAAAGCCTCTGGGTCGCTCCCGGTGATGGATGGAACTGAAGCCTAGGGCCCTGTGGCATCCCTTGGTTGCAATTGCCAAGAGCAAAGTGGCGGCGGCTGTCCGGGGTTGCCTTTTCCTTTCGCATTTCAAACAGCCCTCGTTCACTTGGCGCAAGGTGACCTGGCGACTTTCTGTCCGGCGATGGTTCCAGGTAATCTGACACACCGGGCTGCTTGCGGAAAGCAGCGCTCCATGGCAAGGAGCCAGTATGAAACACTTGTGGTGGTGCTTTCCTTGCGGACGAATTCCCTCCGGTTGGGTTTCAACCAGTTTTTCCCTTGCTTTCTTTCGGGTGCTTCTCGCATGCGTGCTGGTACCAAGTGGGGTGCAAAGCGGGGTCGGGTCTCGCCCAGGCCCGTGGGGTCCAACGCCGACTGAACGACAGCTTCGGTGGCACGAGATGGAGTTTTACGGATTCCTGCATTTTACGGTGAATACATTCACAGACAAGGAATGGGGTTACGGAGATGAGGACCCTGCCGTGTTTCACCCTACGAATTTTGACGCGGATCAGATTGTGCAGGTGGCGCGGGACGCGGGGATGCGGGGCTTGATTCTGACAGCCAAGCATCACGACGGGTTTTGCTTGTGGCCCTCTGCATATACGGATCATTCGGTCCGACGATCGGCCTGGAGGGACGGCAAGGGCGATGTGGTCCGAGAGATGCACGAAGCCTGCCGGCGTTATGGACTGAAGTTTGGCATTTATCTCTCCCCTTGGGACCGCAACCATCCTGAATACGGACGGGCTGCGTATGTAACTTATTATCGCAATCAACTCCGAGAACTGCTCACCTCTTATGGGGAGTTGTTTGCCGTCTGGTTTGATGGCGCCAACGGTGGAGATGGCTATTACGGCGGTGCCAGAGAAACACGTCGGATTGACAACCGGACCTATTACGATTGGCCTGCGACGTGGCAACTGGTGCGGTCCCTGCAGCCCATGGCTTGCATTTTCAGTGATGCAGGTCCGGACTTCCGTTGGATTGGGAATGAACGCGGCTTTGCAGGGGATCCTTGTTGGGCCACGTTGGATTTGACCAAACCGGGTCGTTATCCCGGAGGTAGCAGTGAAGGACTCACCCATGGGGAGCGCCCCGGCACGGCTTGGGTGCCCGCTGAGTGCGACGTGAGCATACGCCCCGGCTGGTTTTATCATTCGGCCGAGGACGGTCGGGTCAAAACGCCGGAACAGTTATTGGAGATCTATTACGCCAGCGTAGGTCGTGGCTGTTGCTTGAATCTGAATGTACCCCCCGACCGTCGCGGTCAGATTCACGAACAAGATATTCGCTCTTTGAGAGCATTTCGCCGCAGGCTTGATCTTACCTTCGCCACCAATTTGGCAGTCCGTGCATCCTTGCATACCTCGGGCACACGCAGCCCCGTGGCGCAATACTCACCATCTCATCTGCTGGACGATCGACGCGATACATTTTGGTGCGCACCGGACCAGGTGCTGACACCTTCGGTGGAGTTGGCTTTTGCTGAGCCTATTCGTTTCAATGTTGTGGATCTCCGTGAGTATTTGCCCTTGGGCCAACGGGTGGAAGCCGTGGTTCTGGAGCATTGGAGCCGGGGAGTATGGGTTGAATTTGCCCGAGCTACGAGTATAGGGAACCGCCGGCTGATCCGATTGTCTCAAGCTGTCGAGGCGGAGCGCGTGCGTTTGCGCGTCGTACAAGCGTCAGCGTCTCCGGCCCTGACCGAGTTCGGTCTATATTTGGAGCCGGGCCTCTGATACATGTCATCGTCCGCCTCGTAAAGGGAGCGATCGGCCGGATGCTCCCTGGTTTCCTGCCACTGTTCCGGGTGGTTTTTGGCTCCCACGAATCGCCTGCATGCCCAAAAAGCTGCTGGTTGCGGCTGGCCGCTCAAAGCAGACGCCAGAGATTCCTATGTGCGAATTTCGGGATGGGATTCAAAGAGGCCTCAAAACGCCTACTTCACTAGGGCCGTGCAAATTACGTAGGTACTAGCAGTTCAAGGTCCGCTCCATGCACCGGGGATGGCGCAAGTTGGCCAAGATCCTGCTTTGCATTGGGCGGCGGCTGATCCGAACCGTGCATCAGGTACTGGTCCGGAGGGCCGAGTCTAGGCAAAGCCGATGGGCATTTGGACGGACCGATTGCGACGTTGGGCGCGCTACGGAGATCTGTGGCTGGTCGTAGCTTTGTTTGGCACGATCCTGTTGTTGATCTTGCCTGTAGCGCCCGCGGTACTCGATTTGCTTTTGTCGGTTAGCATTGGTATTTCGTTGTTGACGTTGCTGGTCATCCTTTACCTGCGCCAGCCGGCAGATTTTACCGGTTTTCCCACTTTGCTGTTGTTTATCACTTTGTATCGTCTTGCCCTGAATGTGGCTTCCACGAGGCTGATTCTTTTGGACGGCTATGCCGGCCATATTATTGAGGCCTTTGGGAACTTCGTCGTCCGCGGGAACTACGTCGTGGGGTTGGTGGTGTTTTTCATCCTGGTGTTGATCAACTTCGTGGTGATTACCAAGGGTGCCGGCCGAATTGCGGAAGTGGCAGCGCGTTTTACCTTGGATGCCCTGCCCGGCAAACAGATGGCAATTGATGCCGAGTTGAATGCCGGACTGATCAACGAAGCGGAAGCGCGACGGCGCCGGCGGCTAGTAGAGGAGGAAGCCGACTTTTACGGGGCCATGGATGGCGCCAGCAAATTCGTGCGTGGGGACGCGATTGCGGCCGTTTTGATCACCTTGATCAACATTGTGGGCGGTTTTGCCATCGGCATTTTGCAAAAGGGCATGACTATGGCCGAGGCGTTGCAGCGTTACACAATCCTTTCTATTGGCGACGGTTTGGTCTCCCAGGTGCCGGCTTTGATTACCTCTACTGCGGCAGGTGTGTTGATCACGCGAGCCACGGCGCGGAATAGTTTGGGACACGAGTTAGGCCGCCAGTTGCTGTTTTATCCCCGGGCCCTGACGATTCTTTCGGTGATGCTTGGCGTGATGGCGCTTGTGCCTGGCCTGCCCATGTTCCCATTCTTGCTTTTGGCGGCGATAACTGGGTTTTTGGCGTACGTGTTGCATCGGCAGGGAGGACTACAAACTTTGACCGAGGAGGCTTCGGAAACAGCCGGTAGTCCCGCGCAGGCCAAGTCTGGATCTGGCGCGGCGACTGCGGCGGAAGCCCGTGCGCAGGAGAATTTGGAGGAATTATTAACGCTGGATCCGTTGCAGATTGAGCTTGGGTATGGCCTCGTGCCTCTGGCGGATTCGCGCAAGGGTGGCGACCTTTTGGAACGGATCACCGGCGTGCGACGCACTTTCGCTTCTGAAATGGGGCTGGTGATCCCCCCCATCCGATTGCGGGACAATTTGCAACTGGCTACGAACGAATATCGATTTGTGCTGCATGGGAACCCGATTGCGCAAGGCCAGTTGATGCCGGGTTACTGGCTGGCGATGAATGCCAGCAATAGTAAGGTCCAGTTAAAAGGCATTCCGACGGTTGAACCCGTGTTTCAGTTACCCGCAACCTGGGTCCCGGAATCGGAGCGAAAAACGGCTGAGACGGCAGGTTATACCGTCGTGGATGCGGCGTCCGTGCTGGTCACGCACTTGTCTGAAACTTTGCGGCGTCATTGCCACCTGTTACTGGGCCGTCAAGAAGTGCAGCAGTTGCTGGATCACCTGAAGCGCACGCATCCGGCTTTGGTGAATGAATTGGTGCCTGCCCAGCTTACCCTGGGGCAGATACAGCGTATCCTGCAAAACCTGCTGGCAGAAGGGATCTCGATTCGGAACCTGTCTGGAATCTTGGAAAAGGTAGGTGACTACGCGAGTGTCACGAAAAACCCGGATGAATTGTCCGAGTACGCGCGTCGGGCTCTTGGGCCCCAGTTGGTGCGACCTTTCCAAACGGAGAACGGGACTTTGCGGGCCATTACGTTGGACCCTCGGTTGGAACAACAATTGGCCCAAGGAGTGCGCCAAACACCGATGGAAGTGGCCCTTGTGGTGGAGCCCGGATTGGCCCGGTATCTGATGGAGCGTCTGTCCAAGTGCATGCAGCAGATGTTGGCCGCGGGGCACCCGCCGGTGGTCTTATGCTCGCCGCAACTGCGTTTGGCCTTTCGTCGGTTTTTTGAACACATGTTCGGGGACTTGGCGGTACTTTCTTATGCTGAGATTCCTCCTCGTGTGCAGGTGCAAACCGCTGCGGTGATTTCCGCTCCCGAGTAGCCCTTGTCCCATGGAGAACGGCCTCCTGGTTTCCACACAGTTGCCCCCGAGCAGACGAAGTGATCAGAAACCACAGCAGCGAGAGCGGTTCCAGTGGCATCGGTTGCTTTTAGTGCGGCCATATCTGGATGACGCTTTTGATCGGCTGGTTTTGGATTGTGTTCCGCAGGATTTGAGGGGTGCTGAATCGACGGATTGCCGTCTCACGCCATGAAACTGGTCACGATTACGGCAGCGACCGCTTCGGAAGCCTTGGCTCGGGTGCATGAACAACTTGGACCAGATGCGGTCGTGGTCAATGTACGTCGCTTGCCTGTGCAGGGGGTCGCGCGTCTGTGGCAACGACAAGGTCCGATCGAAGTGGTTGCGTTCGCGCCCGAATTAGCGGACCGGCACTGGCGGCAGGCGGAAGCGCATCCGGATGCATACGTTCCGTTCGAGCATGAAGTGGCAAGTTCAGAGCCGCAAACTTCCGGGAGGCCTCGGCGCCGATGGCGAAGTATTGTGTGGCTTGAGTCCATGGGTTTATGGCGGGAATACGCCGACCGACTTGAGGCGTCCGTTATGGCCATTCAAGGGGCCGAACCCCCGGCGCTGCCTGCGCAAGAATGGGCCGTGGTGCGGCAGGTGCTGGCGGGTTTCTGGCGGCCGTGTTCCGCAGAGACGACTGCGGGTGTGCACGTTTTTGTCGGGCCGCCCGGCTCGGGCAAGAGCACGGTTCTGTGCAAATGGCTAACGCAGGTTGCCTTGCGCGAAGAACAGAGGGCCGTCGTATGGCGGTTGGATGGCCACGTGACCAATACCGCAGATTTCGTCAGCCTGCACTGCGAGATGTTAAACGTACCTGTCAGTCGTTGTCCGGTGGCGGGGCCCGATGGATCGGTTGTGGTTTTCGTCGATCTCCCAGGTGTCGATCCGCATGATCCCGCAGCCTTGGCGGTTCTACGACATCAATTAGGCGCGTGGCCCGATGCCAAGATACACCTGGTCTTAAACGCCGCCTATGAAACATTGCTGCTCTTTGAACAATGGAGTGCGTTCGGATGCTGTCGACCGTCGGACCTGATCTTCACCCATCTGGATGAAGAACGGCGGCGAGTGAAACTATGGAACTTTGTACTCGGCACGCATTGCTCTATTCGATTCCTGAGTGCCGGGCAAAAAATTCCGGGCGAATTTCGTGCGGCGGTGTCGGACCTTTTGTTCCCGCAGCCTGGACGGTCGGGAATGTGAGCACGGCGAGCCCACGAGCGGAAGGGTATGAATTCGAACGGCGTAGATGGCAAAGCTCCTGCTTTGCAAGTGGCCGGTGCTATGAAAGCGCTGACGATCTTGGGTGCCATGATCGGCCTGTTGACCGGTATCGGATTTGCCCTGGCCGGGCGGAGCCCATGGCCGGACGCCTTTTGGCGCGGGATCGCCTCTGCTTTCGTGGGAGGCCTGTTGTTGCGGTGGTGGGGAAGCCTTTGGTTGGCAAGCTGGCAACAGCATTTGCAAGCCCGGCAACAGGCTGAAAAAGCCTCCAGTGCTGATCCGAAGGCGGTATGAACCGTGCTACGTGTGACTCGCCACCCTCTTTGGAGCCGGCCCTGACTCGGCCCACGCCGCAGGAGTTGTGGAAGCGATATCATGGGCAGGCGGATCCGCAAGCCGAGAACGCATTGGTTCAGCAATATTTGCCGCTCGTGACCAATGCCCTCGGTCGTCTTGCCATGACCCTCCCGGAACATGTGGACCTTGAAGACCTCAAAAGCGCTGGCATGATGGGCCTGCTTCAGGCCGTGCGCAATTACGACCCCTCGTGTGGCACATCTTTTGAGACTTATGCCCGGAGTCGCATCCGGGGGGCCATGCTTGATGAATTGCGCCGCATGGATTGGGTGCCGCGAACGGTGCACGAAAAGGCCCGCCGGATCCAGGAAACGATGTCGCGTTTGGAGCAGGAGCTGGGTGGTCCTCCGACGGAGGCTCAAGTAGCCCGGGCGCTCAGCTTGACCGTGGAAGAGTATAGCAAGTTGTTGGACGAGGTTCGACCAGCCGCCTTCGTCTGCTTGGACGCCGCCGGGGGCGATGATGACAGTGGCGCTCTTTATGAAGTCGTGGCCGACCCTCACGGGGAGGCTCCGGATGAACAAGCGGCTCGTCGGGAGCTTAAGGAGATCATCCTGGACCGCTTGCGCGAGATGCCGGAGATCCAGCGTAAGGTACTGGCCATGTATTATGTGGAAGACCTGCGATTGCGGGAAATAGCGGAAGCCTTTGGCCTGACCGAGTCACGGATCTGTCAGATTCACGCTCAGGCCATTCTGTCTTTGCGGGCTTATCTGCAACGATACGAGGCTGGCACGGTGCAACCGTTTCGCAAGCGCGTGCGATCATGATCATCGTTGTTGGCTCGCTGATTGTCGTGGTGTGCGTCTTTGGCGGCTTCGTCGTCGGAGGAGGCCACCTGGGGGCGCTTTGGCATATCAATGAGCTCATCATCATCGGTGGTGGCGCTTTGGGCGGTCTGATTGTCATGTCGCCCAAGAAGGTCTTGGTGGACATGGTTAAGGGAATCCTGGTGTGTTTGAAAGGCCGACCCTATGACCGCGCGGCTTACGAAGAACTGTTGAAGGTGTTGTATGAGTTGTTTCTGTTGGGTCGCCGGAATGGCATGATTGCGTTGGAAGAGCATGTCTTGGAACCGCAGAACAGTGCCATTTTAAAAAAATACCCCCGATTTTTTGCCAATAAACACGCCGTTGAGTTCCTGTGCAACAGTCTTCGCCCGATCATCGATGGTAAGATCAAGCCCGACCAGTTGCGCTTGTTGTTGGATGCCGAATTAAGCCGGCTGGAGCAGGAGCACCACGCGCCGGTGCATGTGCTGTCCAAAACGGGCGATGCATTGCCAGGCTTCGGCATCGTAGCCGCCGTGCTGGGCATCGTTATCACCATGGCCTCCATTTCCGGTCCGATTGAGAAGATTGGGGAACATGTAGCGGCTGCGCTGGTAGGCACCTTTCTGGGTATCCTGATGGCTTATGGCTTTGTCAATCCGCTGGCCATGAATATGGAATTCAATGGCGAGGCGGAACTGGATTATCTGCGCTGCATCGCAGCTTGCGTGACCGGGTTTGCCAGTGGCATGGCTCCCATCACTGCCGTGGAATTGGGGCGCCGCGGATTGGGCACGGATCTGCGGCCCTCAGCTGAGGAGCTGGAGGCCATGCTCAAGGCCATCAAGGTGGGCGGAAAGTAGGTCGCATAGCTCATGGCCGGCAAGAAGGGTCATCACGGAGGAGCGTGGAAGGTCGCGTATGCAGATTTCACAACGGCCATGATGGCGTTGTTTCTTTGTCTCTGGCTGACCGCCCAAGATACGAAAATCAAAGAAGCTGTGGAACGCGCCTTTCGAAATCCTTTTTCTGCGGTGACAAAGGAGTCAGTCGGGATTATTCCCAACAAGGACACCACCGCTACGTATAAGGCGGAAGGCGAGTTTCAGTCTATCTCCGCGGTCGAAATTGAAACCATGCGCCGCATTAGTGAGGAGCTGGCCCGCATTTTGGAACAAGAAGACGCGTTGGAGAACACCGTTCGGCTGGAGCTGACAAGGGAAGGCCTTCGCATCAATGTTTTTGACCGATCCCAGAAGCCGGTCTTTGAACCCGGGACCGATCGGTTCACTCCTTACGGCGAATGGGTTTTTAGCACACTGGCCTGGGAAATCGCCCGGTACACTTCGTTCAAGATTGAGCTGGAGGGGCATACGACTCGAGCAGGCCCGCGGGAACCTGAAGCGCTGCGTCCGTGGGAACTTTCCACGGAACGCGCCAACGCCGCACGGCGTCAGTTGGTTCATCATGGAGTTTCTCCCGCCCAGATTTGCAAAGTGTCCGGTTTTGCGGATACCGTGCCGATGCCGGATTTACCTCCCAACAGTGAAGCAAACCGTCGTGTGACGATCTTGCTGAAATTGAGCCAAACCGTTAGCTCTTTATCGGCCGCTGTGAACCCGGTTTCCACCCATGCCCAGCGTATCCCATGAGGCCTTCGTCCCGTTGATTCAGGACGAAGGCATTGCAGCTGATAGCCGACCTGTTCGCGTGCGGATAGTCGAAAATGGTGTTGAGGTGCGCCCCCTCCATGCTTGTTTGGCCAGCCCCGGCCAAACGGCGCCCGGGGCTGACTCTGGGCCCCCGACCGGTGCGGTTGCCATGACCACAACTCCGGGCCCTGTTCAGGCCCGCGATGCCAGTGTCGGTGTCTCGCTTGCCGACGCTGTGTGCGCGGAGCCCCGCCTCACCATCGTGCGAGATGCAACACGGGTTGTGGGGATTGAACTTCGATGCCGGTGCGGGCAAGTGTATAACCTCGTTTGCGAGTACGGCGACGCTGCGGCGACGGATCACGTCGCTTCGAATGCTGAGCGGGCTTAAGAGCGGATTTGGGAGGAGTCCAATTGGGAGGAGCCCAATTTTTCAGGTTGTCGGCTAGCGCCATGCCCCATTTCGCAAAGCAGCAGCGCGCCCGCTAAGAACGCACAATCTTCCTTCAATCCTTGGGCAGATTGGAAGCTCCAGGCCGCAACGCCCACTTGCGAGAGGCTGGATCCGTGGGGGTTGACTCCCGGTCATTTTCAATGTTGTGTGCTTCAGCCACAGGGCCGGGACGAAGCGTCTCCAAGGTCAACATTGCCGCGCAACCTGCCGCCGCTCCCAAAACCCCGGCTGCGTAATCCCACAAGCTGCAGGTTCGGCCGAATCGGGGCTGACTGAGCTCGTCCAAGGCGGCTAGCACGCCCGCAATCAAAAGGACGCTCGCGACAGCCCTCCCGCGTCGGGCACACCAAGCTTGGCTGGCACCCAGCGCCAAAAACGCCCAGAGGCCGTAGGCAGTAACATGGCGAAATTTGTCATCGCCCCATCGCGTGATCCAAGCCGGGACATCCGAGTTGGGGAGGTGGGTCAAATAAAGCAACAGAGCAGTGAACCCAGCCGTAGCCAGCAGCCATAAACGAGGCTCCCTATTTCCGCACCACCCACGCTTAGTATAAACCATGCAACTCTCCCGACTCGCCTGGTCTTAGAACCATGCCTACGCCCTCTGAATATTAATCGGCTCCGCTCGCTGTCAACAAAGCCCGCATTGGAGCACCTTGGGCCTCTGGGCCTGAATCACGCAGTAGAACAAAACATGTTTCCTCCGCGGTCGCAGGTGCCGTCGGCTTCTCATGGACGGACCACAAGCCGAGGTTTCAACTCCATCTCACACAGACGCCGTTCAGCTTCCTCATCGTCGGTCATGCCCCATATGGCTGCGACCAAGACCCGTTGTCCGTGGATGCCCCGTCCCGTCCAGACACTGCTGAGACGACTCCACGGTCCTGCTTCTTCCCGGGCGAAGCTTTGCTCCATGGAACCTTCCTCCCAGCGCGAATACAGTACGTGGACAGTGCTTTGGTCGGACCGGAACTGGTACAGGCGGTATGGAAGTCGCAGCGTTCCTTTTTCCATCCATCGAACGTCGGATACCGATTCGATTGGAAAACCTGCCGCTGGCATGCACACCAGCGGATTATGACTCTTGGCCAGATAAGCGGCCGCTCGGCCGGGTCGCCAGCGCAATAACGTTATTTGGAGATACCGACCATCGGCACTTTGCCAGCGCACCAGCCGGGCTTCATCGCACTGGAGCAGCTCCCGCGCGGCTCGACTCAACTGTAGCTCGGTTAGATTGGCTTCCGCATGAGGCCAAACCAGTTCCCAATCCGGACCCGGCCGACGCTTGGACTCAATGTGGTCGTACCAGACCAGGACTCCAGCATCCACCGTTGCCAACCATAGTAACCACGCTGCGTTCAGCCCCAGCCATTGCTTGGAGGCGACCGATGGCAACGGTTTATTTCCGACGTCTGTTGTCAGGTCATGCGTGATGATGGGGGGGGCTCCACGGGGGTCGGCCTTGGGGAGTCTGCGTTTTAGCCAGATCGCGAGACCCCACACTGCTGCACAAGTCGTCAGGAGCACTGTCAGCCCAGCAGGATCATGCCACGCGGCTACGGCCCATTCGCCGTGGCGCGCTGCTGCGTAGGTCAACCCCAGCGTGCGGCCAAGGTTGGCCATTATGGCCAGGGCTGGCCCTATGAATAGCAAGACCCAGCGACCGGGCCATGGCAGCGCATAGAGCTCCCCGAAAAACAAGGAGAGCATCAAAGTGCCCTGCATGGACCGAATGCCACTACAAGCTTCATCTACGCCCACCCGTCCGGTTGCCACTTCTATGACGTTGCCATGAGCGACCGCTGGCAGGCTCATCCAACCCAGCAATTCAACCGTAATCCACGTGTTCCACCTGGTTAGTCTCTGAATGATCGGTTCGGTCAACGTGTAAGGCCACGGGACCGCAACAAGGATAAAAGCCACCGGGAAAACAAACGTGCGCCACGAGGGCATAGGTCGGCCACCGTTGTTTAATAAAGTGGCATGGGCGATGGCTTTTCTTAAGAGCCACAAGGTAATACCGACCACCGTGCCGCCCAAGGTCCAGTGAGCCAGGGACCACCATGGATTTGCCTCCTGTACCAAACGAGCTGCGGCGTAGCTGGCGGCCAGGCAACATCCTGCCAAGGTCGTCCATCCTTCGCGCCACCCGATTTTTTTCCGCCCGCCCGACTCAGCTTTGGGAACAAGGGACAACCCTGAAAAGTTAACCGCGCGTGCCGAAGCAGTGTTTGAAAGCGAAGTCTGCTCTGTCCGCCAACGTTCCCAGCGAAGCCAGGCCAAGTAGCCGCAGAGAACTGGTACTGACCAGCCATAGGCGTAGCGGGGCTCCAAGGACCAAACCAGCCGCAAGGCGTCGATCAATCGCCACCACAACCAGCCCAGCACGAGGCCAAACGGCGCCCATGCGAAAACCTGGGTTGTCGTGGTTCCAAACTGAAAACCCCTTAGGCGTGCTTCCGTGTGCATGATGGATTCGACCGCGCCACAACCGAGTCACGCATACCGACGTGGTGCCGGTTCCCAGGCCCTCGGGGCACCGTCGTCTGGCAAGAGCGTGCGTTGCCTAACATTTGAAGGGAACCAGTAGAGCCGCCAAGCCCAAAAGCGCTCGCAAACCCAGTCCAGACTCACATTAGGCAAAGAATCCTCTCTGCTACGGCTCAAGCATGATCGGCAGAGTCGACCAAAGGGTATTGACATAATTTTCTAAAGCTGATGCTGGAGGTGACCGATACGATTGATTAGCGACATTGTTGGATGCCAATTATAATCCTGATGATTGGAAAGGGGCCAATATGTTGACCATGCGACCTCTGAATCCTGATTCTTTATGTTCTCCAACCTTATGTTGCGGCCACCGGCTCGTTGCCCGGATTTGGCGGTTGGTGGTTCCTCGAGTGATGGGCAAGACCGCAGCGCTTGGGTGGCTCGTGCTGGGCGCCAGCAGCGCGGTCGCTCAGCAGGTCCCTTGTGTGCCGCCTCCGCCCGGTCTGACGGCTTGGTATCCCTTGGACGAAGCTGCCGGCGCCGTCAGTGTTCAGGACATTGCATTGCCGCCGTTTTCGACAGTGGTGGATAACGGATCACCCCAGCCGGGGCCCGTTCAAAGTGGAGGCCCGGCCTCAGTGCCGGGCAAGGTGGGTGCGGGTGCGTTGTACTTCTTCGGTCCTTATGTGAGGGTGCCTCACAGCGTGGACGTGGCTTTTGCCGGCGACTTTACGGTGGACGCTTGGATCCGGGTGGTGGATTGCGGTCACGGCGGCGGTGGTGCGCTTGCCGGGATCTTGGATAAATGGGATCCGAACACACAAACGGGCCTCTCCTTTTTTGTGGACCAACCGTTGCCCGCAACCGGGTTTTTAATGCTGCAATGGAACACCAACCTCCTTGCAAGCACCAACACACTTCCCGCGAATGCAAATCCATTGGCGAATACGGGCCCGTGGGTTCACGTGGCCGTGACGGTGGATCGAGCCAATCAGTTGGGCGTCTTTTACATAAATGGCGGCGTGGCCGGAACGTTTACGCCCCCTGTCAGTTCGGTTACGAATCTGTTGGACGTTTTCATCGGGCGGCACCGACTGCCCCGAGGGCACTGTGAGCTGGCTATTGACGAATTGGAAGTGTTCAACCGTGCACTGACGGCGCAAGAGATTTGGGCACTTTATCAAGCGGATTCAGCCGGCAAGTGCCGTCCCACGCAGCAACCGTTGGCCCAGATCTGCGTTCAAAAGTTTCTTGATCGCGATGGGGACGGGATATGGGATCCGAATGAAACCGCGTTGGCGGGTTGGCAGTTTGTGGTCACCGACCTGGCCAGCAACGTGGTGGGCACACTGACCACTGCCTTACCGGGCACGCCGCCAGGTTGCCTGAATGTGCCGGCGGGCACTTACACCGTTACAGAGGTTCTTCAGTTAAACTGGACCAATACCACGCCGTTAAGTCTCACGGTGACGCTTCTGCCGGGTCAGGCAACAAACTTGGTTTTTGGCAATCGAGGTTGTTTCAACGCCCCCTCGGGTATGGTGGGCTGGTGGCCTTTGGATGATGCCACAAATCAGACTGTTGTTTTGGACTTGGCCGGCAGCCACAACGGCACTCCGAAGAACAGCGGGGGCACGACGATTCCGGTGGGTATTCCCACCTTGTGGCAGTTGCCCCATCCAGGTGTGTTCGGTGGAAGCCTGTTGCCTGTAGTGGTGAATCCAGCCACGTTCCCGCCGCGCGGTGCGTTCTACTTTTCTGACACGTATATTGAAGTGCCGCATCATCCATCGCTCAACATTGGTTCGAATGGTTGGACGCTGACGCTCTGGGTGTGGCCGACGATGGGACAACAGCAGCCGCAGCCCCTGGTGGAAAAATTCGATCTTGCTGCAATGAACGGATATGCTGTTTACCTCGACCTGACAGGCCCCAATAGTTTCACTCTGAAGTTCAATTTGAACGGCACCGTAGTGTTGGGCCCGACCTTTACCACTGGCATGGCTCCCACGGACTGGCGTTTCGTAGTGGTGCGCATTTCTCCGACGGGCAACGTGGTTCTTGGAGTGTGCGACATGTTCGGCAATTGCACAAGCACCGCGCCCGTAACTGTTGCTGGATTCCTGACCACCAACAGCGCCCCGCTATGGTTCAGCCGCGGCACCTTGGGCTCGCCATCGGGGGTCTTGTTGCATGGAATCCGGATGGGACTCGACGAGGTGGAGATGTTCAACCGAGCGTTGTCTCAGGCCGAGTTGCAGAGCATTTATGACGCAGAGGTGGTGGGTCTGCAGAAATGCCCGGTGCTCACGGGCCCGGCTGAGCTATGTATTTTCAAATTCCATGATCTGGATGGGGATGGTGTTTGGGATCCGAACGAGCCCGGTCTGTCCGGCTGGTCTTTCTCAATCAATCCAGCGCCGCCTCAGCTGGCCACGAATGTTGTGACCACACTCGGGGGCGGCGGCATTTGTGTGGGCGTCTCAGGCCCGGCCACCTACACCATCACAGAACTGCCGCAGCAGGGTTGGACCAACACGACGCCCGTTAGCCAAACAGTCACGATTTGGCCGGGCCAGTTAACCAATGTGTACTTTGGCAATCTGGGCCCGACCGGTCGGTTGTGCGTCGTGAAGTTTCTCGATCTGGATATGAACGGACAGCAGGGACCGAATGAGTCGCTGTTGGGCGGTTGGCAGTTTTTGATTCAAGACGCTCTGACGAATGTGGTGGGTGTTCTGACCAGCGCGCCGCCTGGAGCACCCACCGCGTGTGTTACCCTGCCAGTCGGCACTTACACCGTGACGGAAGTCTTACAACCGGGCTGGACCAACACCACGCCTCTGAGCCAGAGTGTCACGATCGGCGCGAACCAGACCATTCAGCTTTCCTTTGGAAATGTGCAACCGGTCGCGCGCCTTTGTGTATGGAAGTTTCACGATCTGAACCTCAATGGTGTGCAGGATCCAGGGGAACCTTTCCTGCCCGGTTGGACCATCCAAATCAAAAATCCCTTGGGTGCGGTGCTTCAGACGTTGACGACCCAAACCAATCCCGTCTGCGTGACCGTTTCGGCGCCGGCGACCTACCACATTTCCGAGGTGCTGCCGCCTCCGATTGCTTCTTGGGTTCCGTGGAGCCCAACAGTCCCCCCCAGTGGCACTTACAGCAACGTGACGGTGTTACCAGGGCAGAGCCTCAGCTTTGCCTTCGGCAACCGGAAAAATATCAAGGTGGTTGGGTGGGGCACACCCAGCCCTGCACGACTTGTATTGCAAGTGGTGGGTGAACCCGGCCGGCTTTATCGGCTCCAGTACCGCCTGAACTTGGGTCCGGATTCAGGCTGGGAGAACGTGGGTCAGCCGATCCTGATCCCAGACACGGGCGCGCCGGTGCAGGTGCCGGTTGATCTAACCGGTTCCCAACGGTATTTCCGCATTATTGAAGAGTGAGGCGGTAGGTTTATTGACCCGGGGCGTCCGGCGTTAGGGGCGGACGCCCCTTTCCCTTTGAGCGCACGGCAGAGCACCGAGCTTCGTCCTGCGGCTTGCGAATAGAGACCAAATGTTCATTCAACAGACGCTGGGACCATTGGTGCCTTGTACCCCAGACAGTGTTTCCAAGCAGAACCGTCTCTCGGAATTCCCGCGTTGCGCAGTCTCGTTCCCGCAAGCCCCACAAAGGGGCAAGCCTCAGCCCAACTCGGGGTTTTCTCGTTGCGTCTTGCAACAGCGAGGTTGCGCCTCGATGGGAACCAGCGAAGGTTCTACCTCGCGCGACGTTTTGGGGCGTTTTCGACCTTTGGTAAAACAACCGGGCTGAGCATGCGCCGCGCAGTGAAAGCTCGTTTGAGGGCCCTTGAGTGCCAGCGCACGCGTTTGCGGCAGGTGGGATTCGGACTGAGGCCGCTCTGGAGCCTTACGACCTCATGTTGGTTAGCGCCCGAGGGCGGCCTGCGGATCCCGATATTGGTAAAAGTTGCTAATGATGCTGAATGCAATGGCCACGAGGAACGTCAGTCCGGCGTAAAACAGAAACATCTCCGGAGACACGGCTACTTCAGAGCTGCTGCTCGTCCGACCCAGGACAGCTCCGGCTAATCCCGTGACCAATGTGACAAACAGATTTCCCACAGCTACCGTGAGTGTCCAAAAACCCATGATGGTGCTTTTCATCGAGGCGGCGGCTTCGCGAAACGCGAATTCGAGGCCAGTAGTGGAGAACAGCACCTCGGCTATGGTCAGGACGGTATAAGGAAGCAGTTGCCAAAGTACGCTGAGTTCTTCGCCTGCGTCAATGCGCTTTTGGAGCCATGCTACGATGACAAATGAGCTGGCTGCGAGGAACATGCCGGCCGACATCCGCCGCAGCGGCGTGGCCAAACGCCCCAGTAACGGGTACAACCCCAGACTCATCAAGGGCACCAAGATCATCACCAGAATCGGATTGGCCGAGAGCATTTCTTCGGGCCCGATCCGATAGGCCTTGACCACAGCTTGCGGGTAAGCTTCTTCCAGAAGTAACCGATTCAACCGGGCCACCCTTGCGGGATCTTCCCCGTGACGAAGTGCAAGCCGAATCTCTGGTGTTAACCGGTTGGTATCGAAAACCGCCGGGTCGAACAGTGAAGGCCCACTGATGACATCGTTTAGTGCACGGGCCAGGGTTTCCGCCAGCGCCGGTCGGTGGGTCCGAAACGTCTCTTGAATTTCATGCCGCAGGTCTTCGGGGATGCGTTGCCACAATAGTTGATCAAACTGGTTGGTGCGCTGGTCCAATCTTGCCCAAAGGAGCTCTGGATTAGCGAGGCTTCGGGCATCCAGGTGGGGGCGGGTTAAGTAAGCCGGTCGCATTTGTTCGCCTTGCAACACCCAAGTGGAAAAAGTTTGGTCGAACAACGCCCAAAAGACGGGAGCGAGGGCAAAGATCCTGAGGATCGGCCCCACAGAAGCGGCTGCATCCACTTCTTCCGGCCTGAACTGTTTGCGTGCTGGCTCCCAAAAACTCTCGCCGGGTTGGCGCTCGTGCTGATGCCGGAGCGCATACAGGAACACGTGGAAAAAACCTGCTGTGCGCGTCTGACGCGCCGGTGGCACCTTGTGATAGTATTTCGTGCCGAGCCAAAATACGAAGGTTGCCAACGCCATGGCTACGCCCGGCACGCCAAAGGCCCACGCGTACCCCCACGTTTTACGCAAATACGGAATTGTGAGGAAAGCAGCTGTGGAACCGAGATTAATGGCCCAGTAGAAGGCTGCGTACGCCCGCGGCAAAAGATGATGTTGCTCGGGCTTGAACTGGTCGCCCATGAAAGCGGACACACAAGGCTTGATACCACCCGAGCCAAAAGCAATCAGTGCCAGACCGGCATAGAGGCAATAGGTTTTGGCTTCAAGAGTCGGGAAAGCGTCCCCGAATGCCAAAACGGCATGCCCCGCACAATAAAAGAGTGATATCCACAAGATCGTCCGGTAGCGGCCCCACCATCGATCGGAAACATATGCCCCGATCAGGGGCATGAAATAGTTCACGAAAGTAAAAATGTGGATAATTTGCGTGGCCTGATCACGGGACATGAGCAACACGTTGGTGATGTAAAGGGCCAGGATGCCCTTCATCCCGTAATAGCTGTACCGTTCGGCTGCTTCGTTGCCGAGAATGTAAAAAGCCTGACGTGGAAACCGGCTGGTGTGCGGGCTTGGACTGTGGTCCTGTTGCGCCATGGGCCAATCCTTTAAGCGATTGCCCGAGGCGGGTCCAGTCATCCTTGTTCCGGGAGGATCTGGAGGCCTGGTGAAATAAGGCCGATACTTTCGCGAGTTTGAGAGCGCTGCCTTATGCGTGCATCTAGGCCGGCTCTGTGTTGCGGAACTGTTGAACGGCTGCTTGACCGCTTCCCATGGATCCATGAAATCAGAATGTCATGCAGCATTGGTGTGATACGGTACGACACGCCGCCTCAGGCGCCGGGCTTGGGCTGCTGGCTTTCACCTGGATGACCCTTGCTGTGACAGCGGGGGATGCGTGGGTATTCACCTCGTTCCGTGGCAACGGCGAGAGCGGACTTCATCTGCTGGGCAGCACCAACGGGTATCATTGGGAGGTGCTTCGTCAGGACCGACCTTTCGTCCAACCGTTGGTGGGCGGCTATCGTTTGATGAGGGATCCCTGTATCGCGCAAGGGCCCGATGGTACTTTTCATATGGTTTGGACGACGGCGTGGACTACCGATCGGGGCGCCGAAATCGGCTATGCCCACTCCCGGGACCTGATTCATTGGTCGGCGCAGCGGGCCTTGCGCTTGATGCAACATGAACCGGCCTGTCGGAATCTTTGGGCGCCGGAGCTGTTCTACGACCGCCGAAAAGGGCAGTGGATCCTTTTCTGGTCGAGTACCATTCCGGGCCGATTCCCTGAGACTGATCAAACCGGCGACGAGGGTTTCAATCATCGAATTTATGCTGCGACAACCCGGGACTTTGTTCGATTCAGTCCCACACGGTTGTTTTTTAACCCCGGTTTCAATGTCATCGATGCTACGTTGATGGAAGTTCCCGGCGGTTACCTCCTGATCTTCAAGGATGAGCGACTTCGTCCGTTGCAGAAGCGTCTGCGATACGCTTTTGCCGTTGATCCAGAAGGCCCGTTTGGCCCGGTGTCGGATCCGATCTCAATCGATTGGGCCGAAGGCCCCTCGGCGATCAGGCTTGGTCATGAGTATCTGATTTATTACGACCGTTATGCGCGCCAGCGGTATTACGGGGCGTTGCGGTCGCAGGACCTTCGTACTTGGGAGGACGTCTCCGCTCAGATGCACTTTCCGCGCGGACACCGGCATGGGACGGTGTTTCGCGTCTCTGTTGGACTCTTCCAACGGTTGCGTGCCGTTGAGTGAGAGCCGGTTTCGTTGTACCTGTCGCGATCGTTGCGACGGATCGAATTCCGAGCTTTAAGATCCATTTACGTGCAGATCGCCTTTTGCGTGTTGGAGTTTGTGGCTTCTTGCATGTCCGGTTGGTTCCTCTGCAAGGTCTCGGCTGTTGGGGATCATGTGGAAACGAACTGGTTTTGAGGTAAACGCGACGGCGCGACCATAAGCGATTCAGGGTGGGTAGCGATGTCGCGCTTAGCGGAAATTGTGCATGGCCCTGCCTTTTTTGCTTGCGCCGGTTCGGCGGGGCTCGCTACCGTTTCGCGCACTAATTGCTGGGGCCGCAAAAGGCATCCCCCGGAGGGAACCACTCCCTTGTAAACCGTCAGCCGGTGGGTTGCTCATTGGGCCCTTGCGTCCGGGAAGGGTTTTTCTCGGGTTTGACATGTCCCGCAACCGGGATGGGTTTGGTGGTGCGACAACGGATCTGAATTCATGTCAGCCGTTTTCCCAAAGTGGATGAACCGGCTGCCCTTGATGATCCTCGTCGGGCTCTTGCTCGTCGGGGGCGGGGTGGTGGCGGGCGTTTGGTATTACTTCACCCCCAAATATACGCGGGTGGGCTATCAACCTTTGCAGCCGGTGGCTTTTTCGCACAAGGTCCACGTGGATCAACTTGGTTTGGACTGCCGATATTGTCACCACGATGTGGAGCGGGCCTGGTTTTCGAATATCCCGGCGAGCAGTACGTGTATGAACTGCCACAATCAGGTGTTGAAAGATGATCCACGGCTGGCTCTGGTTCGGGAGAGTGTGGCCACGGGGCGGCCGATTCCTTGGGTGCAAGTTCACAAGGTGCCTGACTACGTGTATTTCAATCACGCGGTGCACGTTAACCGGGGTGTTAGTTGTGTTGAGTGTCACGGCCGGGTGGATCAGATGGATGAAGTATATCACGCCAAGCCATTGAGCATGGCCTTTTGCTTGGACTGCCATCGAGATCCGGCTTCCTTTCTCCGACCTCTGGACAAGGTTACGGATTTGGCATGGCGCTGGAGCGTGGATCCAGCGGAACATGCTCGCCAGCAGCGGACGCAGGGCCGTTGGTTGATGGAGCACTGGCGGGTGGAATCGTTGCAAAATTGCTCGGCTTGTCATCGATGAACACGCAGCAGTCGTCCGAAGCCGGACCCGTACGCGAACGCCAGTACTGGCGCAGTATGGACCAATGGGCACGCAGCCCGGAGGCCCAGCAATGGCTGGAGCGGGAATTCCCGGAGGCGTTGACCGAGGCTCCTGATGTCGTGTCCCGTCGGGAGTTTGTACGGCTGATGTCGGCTTCGTTGCTCTTGGCGGGTGTCGGATTGGGCAGCAGCGGTTGTCGCCGGCCCGAAGAGTACTTGATGCCTTTTGCCCAGCAGCCGGAGGGTTACGTGCATGGGCGTCCAGAGTTCTATGCGACGGCCATGCCGACACGCACAGGGGCCATTCCGTTGGTGGTCAAGGTCCATGAGGGCAGACCCATCAAAATCGAGGGCAACGACCGGTATCCAGATGGCAACGGTGGCACAGACCGATGGGCGCAAGCTTCGATTCTAAGCATGTATGACCCTGACCGGGCTCGTCGCATCACGCATCAAGGTCAAACGGTGCCGCGTCAGGTGGGATTCGATCAATTGGCTCGATTCGCCGAAGAGTTAAGGCACAGCGGAGGCCGCGGTTGGGCCATTTTGGCCGAGCCCTCCACCTCACCGTCTCGCGCGCGGCTTCGTCGGGAATTGGTCTCCGTGTGCCCCGAGGTGATTTGGTGCGAGCATGATCCCTTGGACCTGGGCGTGCATCGGAGGGCGGCAACGTTGGCTTATGGACGGCCGGTGCAACCACGATTACGATTTGATCGTGCGCGGGTGATCGTTTCGTTGGACTGCGATTTCCTGGGCACAGAAGACGATGCTTTCCAGCACATCCGAAGATTTGCTGCGGGCAGACGCTTGGAGCAGCCGAGTGACACCATCAACCGGCTCTACGTGGTGGAACCGTTGCTGACCTTGACGGGTGTTCAGGCGGACCATCGACTGCGCTTGCCTGCCTCGCTGGTTCCGGCTGCAGCTCTGGCCCTGGCGCGTTTGTGTGGCGTGTCAGGTTTACCGGAGTTACCTACCGAAGGCCTCTGGATGGAGTGGCTGGAAGGTTGTGCTCAGGACCTGCGTGCCCATTCAGGCCAAGTGCTGGTGGTGGCAGGGTATCGTCAACCGTTGGCCGTGCACCTCCTGGCGCATGCCATCAATCACGCTCTGGGAGCGGTGGGTGAGACATTGGAATTGGTGCCCGCCGAACCCGCTTCTGAGGATGGTTTGGCTTCATTGGCCCAGTTGCTTCGGCAAGATCGGGTTCAGACGCTGGTAATCTTGGGAGCCAATCCCGTTTACACTGCGCCGGTGGATTTGCAGTGGTCCGAAGCGCAGGGGAAAGCCCGCGCGGTCTTGCGCCTTGGTTATGCGGAGGATGAGACCTTTCCCTTTTGTCATTGGCATTTCCCGCTGGCGCATTATTTGGAGAGCTGGGGCGATGTGTTGACCAGCGACGGGGCGTACCTGCCCGTTCAACCCTTGATTCAGCCGTTGTTCGGCGGTCTGACGGAGCTGGAATTCTTGGCTCGTCTGATGGGGCGCTCTGTCACCAGCCCTTATGAAATCGTGCGGGAAACATTCCGCGAGCGAGTCCAGCCGGCCAACGCGGAGGAGGAGTGGAAACGGTTTTTGCATGACGGTTATTGGAGTGGTCCTAGCTCTCCACTGCCCCGTCTGCCGATCCAAGAGGCAGTGATCCGCCAAGCCTGTGCCGGACTTACCTTCCCCTTACCGGGTCCCAATCGGCTCGAGATCGTGTGGCATCGTGATCACAAGGTCGATGATGGACGCTATGCCAATAATGGATGGCTTCAAGAGCTGCCCGATCCGATCACGAAGATAACATGGGACAATGCTGTGTTGATGAGTCGCCGCACGGCCTTGGAGCTTGGTGTCAAAAACAGTGAGCTGGTCGAGGTGCGGCTGGGGGAACGGGTGGTGCTGGGCCCGGCTTGGGTGCAGCCGGGTATGGCGGATCATGTGCTGGCAGTGGCGTTGGGCTATGGCCGAGAACGCGCAGGGCGAGTGGGACGCCGGGTTGGATTCAATGCCTACGCGCTTCGACCCGGGGCGACCCCGCATTTTGTGACTGGTGCCCAAGTTCGCGGCACGGGCCGCTCTTATGCGCTGGCATGCACGCAAGACCACTGGTCCATGGAGGGCCGCCCGATCATCCGAGAGGCCAATTTGGACCAGTTTCGGAAATATCCGGATTTCGTGAAGCGTTTAAACCTTCACGAGCCTCCGGTGGTGGCGCCGTTGTATCCCAATCCACTCGATCGTGAAAAGCCCCGAGCGTTGCATCAATGGGGTATGTCCATTGACTTGAATGCATGCGTGGGTTGCTCCGCCTGTGTAGTTGCGTGTCAAAGTGAAAACAACATCCCCATTGTGGGGAAGGACCAGGTCCGACGCGGCCGGGAGATGCACTGGATGCGGATCGACCGGTATTACGCGAGTCATCCCGCGCGACAGACGGACAAGAGCGTGTGGCGGCGCTCGGAGCAACTCTGGCGCGAATCGTGGATCGATGATGTTCAAGTGGTGATGCAGCCCATGCTGTGTCAGCATTGCGAGGCTGCGCCGTGTGAAAACGTTTGCCCGGTCAATGCGACCGTGCACGATCATGAGGGACTGAATGTCATGGTGTACAACCGTTGTGTGGGCACGCGGTATTGCTCCAACAACTGTCCTTACAAGGTACGCCGCTTCAATTTCTTCGACTATAACAAGCGTCCGCTGGACGGCCTTTACAAGGGGCCTTTTGCGCGCAGGCCGCAAGAGGAGTTGGAGCTTGTCAAGATGGTCAAGAATCCCGACGTAACCGTACGGATGCGGGGCGTCATGGAGAAATGCACGTTTTGCATTCAACGGATCGAGCAGGCCAAGATTCAGCGCAAAGTCCAGGCGCGTGACTCGGGCGACGTGGTGGTGCCGGACGGTGCTTTCACCACGGCCTGTGCCCAGGCATGTCCGGCGGGTGCGATTGTTTTTGGTAACGTGGCAGACCCGAACAGCCGGGTTTCACGTCTCAAGCGACAGTTGCGGGACTACACCGTATTGGAGTTTCTTCATATCAAACCGCGGACGACCTACCTGGCCCGGATCCGCAATCCGAATCCTGCCATGCCGGATTATCATGAGATTCCATTGACACTGGCTGAGTACACAGCTCGCTCGGGGGATCCGTTTGCGTCCGTTCACGGTGCTTCGGAGTCGCACGGGCACGACTCCGGCACGGATGTTCCGGCGCGTGCCCATTGAAGCGGGGAGGTTGGTGACCATGGCTGAAGTTGCTGCATCGATGATGCCCCCGCCGGTCCCCAAGGAACTGGAGCGTCCGCCGTTGGTGTTGAACCAGCGGAGTTTGGGCTGGATTTCTGATCATATTGCAGGGATCGCGGAAGGGAAGGCACCCCTTTGGTGGTGGCTGGCGTTTGTGCCCAGCTTTCTAATGTTCCTGCTCTTGATCGCCATGCTGGCTTATCAGATCAGCACGGGCGTTGGAGTGTGGGGCAATCACCATCCAACAATGTGGGGTTGGGACATCATCAACTTCGTATGGTGGATCGGCATTGGGCATGCCGGGACGCTCATTTCTGCGATTCTGTTTTTGTTGCGTCAACGATGGCGTACGGCGGTGAATCGGGCTGCCGAGGCGATGACGATCTTTGCCGTCATGTGCGCCGGCATTTATCCGGCGGTGCACGTGGGCCGGGTCTGGTTCGACTGGTATTTGTTCCCCATTCCCAATGCCAACGGGATCTGGCCGCAATTCCGTTCGCCGTTGATGTGGGACGTCTTTGCCGTGTCCACGTATTTTACCGTTTCGGTGCTTTTTTGGTACATGGGGTTGATTCCCGATCTGGCAGTGATGCGGGATCGGGCGCGGACCCGGTTCCGGCAGATCGTGTATGGATTGCTGGCGCTCGGTTGGACGGGGGCTAACCGGCATTGGACCAATTACGAAAAAGCATACCTGATTTTAGCGGGACTGAGCACACCCTTGGTGTTGTCGGTGCATTCTATTGTGTCCCTGGATTTCGCAGTGTCCCAGTTGCCGGGATGGCATACGACGATTTTCCCACCGTACTTCGTAGCCGGGGCCATCTTTTCCGGATTCGGCATGGTGCTGACGTTGTTGGTGCCCTTGCGGAAACTCTGTCGGTTGGAGGACGTGATCACGATGCGGCACATCGACGTGATGTGCAAGGTAACCCTGGCCACCGGAAGCATTGTGGGATACGCCTATGCCATGGAGTTTTTCATCGCATGGTACAGCGGCAGTCCGTATGAGCGGTTTGCCTTTTTGAATCGGGCGTTGGGCCCTTATTGGTGGGGTTACTGGCTAATGTTGATCTGCAACGTGGCTGTGCCGCAGTTGTTTTGGTTTCGGCGCGTGCGGCAAAACCTCTGGCTTGTGTTTGTGATTTCGATTCTGGTGAACATTGGCATGTGGTTCGAACGATTTGTGATTATCGTGATCTCGTTGCACCGGGAGTTTTTGCCGGCCAATTGGGGGTATTATATGCCGACCTGGGTGGATGTGGCCACTTTTCTGGGTACGTTCGGCCTGTTTTTCACGATGTTTCTCCTGTTTATGCGGTTTTTGCCCATGATTGCCATTTCGGAGGTGAAAGGAGTGACGCCTCAGGCTGATCCGCATCATCCGTTGGGCGGGGCCAAACTGCACGGAGGAGCTGCCTCATGAACGAATCGGCCAAGTCATTCGGAGTTTTGGCAGAGTTCGCTACGCCGGCTGATTTGATGCATGCGGCGGAAAAGGTTCGGGACGCGGGTTACCAGCGTTGGGATGTTTACACCCCCTTTCCGGTTCATGGCATGGATCACGCCATGGGCTTGAAGAATTCGAAGGTAGGATGGTTTGCCTTTTTGGGCGGGCTGACCGGTTATACCACGGGCATGTTGATGATTTGGTACATGAACGCCCATGACTACCCGATTGTGGTGGGCGGCAAGCCGATGTTCAGTCCTTTTTCCGCTTTCCCGCCCTCATACGAATTGACCATTTTGCTGGGGGCCTTCGGTGCGTTGGGGGGGATGTTGATTCTGAATCGGCTGCCTCGCTGGCATCATCCCTTGTTGAAGCACCCACGGTTCATCAATCGAGGTGCGAGTCACGATAAGTTCTTTCTGGTGATCGAGGCTTCAGATCCCAAATACGATGAAAGGGCGGTGAAGGAGTTTTTAGCTGCCCTGGGCGGGCGGAACATTGAGGTGGTGGAGGAGTGATGCGTTATTTTCTGCTCATTTACGCCCTGGTGGTGGGCATCGTCGTGGCGATTGCCGGATGCCGAGGCAGCCTGTCGCGCAAGCCTCCCATTGAAGTCTTTCCGGACATGGACCGTCAGTTAAAATTGCGGCCGCAACAACCGAATGGTTTTTTCCCGAACGGAATAAGTTCCCAACCACCGGTTCCGGGTACGATCCGACGTTCGCTTCCCATTCAGACCCTTAGCGGACCGGTTTATCCGTTTGAGGATGCGCCGGTGAACACGGGTCGATGGCCCGGTGTGACGAATTTCGTGGAATTGAATCCATTGGCGGTGAGTGGGGCCCTCCTGCGACGGGGGCAGGAGCGATTTGGCATTTATTGCGCTCCCTGCCACGGGCCGGCCGGTGATGGCAACGGGGTGACGCGGAAGCTGGGGATGGCCGTGGTGGCCAATCTGCACGATCCGCGCATTGTGGAAATGCCGGACGGCGAAATTTTTCATGTCATCAGCCACGGTCGGAATTTGATGCAGGGATACGCCGCGCAAATCCCGGTGGAGGACCGCTGGGCGATTGTCGCCTATGTGCGCGTCTTGCAGCGGAGTTGGCTGGGTAGCTTAGAAGATTTGCCTTTGCATCTGCGACAAAGTTTGGAGCGTCAACCATGACCGCGAAACAAGTGCAACTGGGACCGCCCTGGGACTTGGAACGCTGGCGCCGGGTGCCGGATTTTTGCTTGGTGGGCGGGGGGATTTTGGCGGTGCTGGGAGCCATACTGAACCTCAAGGAGTTTGCGCATGCTTGGCTACTTGGGTTCATGTTTTGGTTGAGCATCGGCCTGGGGGCCCTTTTTCTGGTCATGGTGCACCACCTGTTTGATGCCGGATGGTCGGTGCCCATCCGGCGCCAATGTGAGCACATTGCCAGTTTGCTGTTCCCATGGATGCTGATTTTGTGGGTGCCGGTGGGTCTATTGGCTCCCCATTTGTACAGTTGGATGACCCTGGATCCAAATCAGGACCATGCGTTGCATGCAAAATGGCCCTTACTGACGCGACCTGCCTTTTATCTGATTTCATTATTGTGTTTTGCCGCCTGGGGTTTCTTTGCGCATCGGCTGCGGCGATGGTCGCTGCGGCAGGACGAGACTGGTGAGGCCCTCTGCACCTTTCGAATGCGGTTTTATTCGGCCTCGGGGATCTTTGTGTATGCGTTTACTTTGACACTGGCTGCGATTCTCTGGATGAAGGCGATGCAGCACCAGTGGTTTTCCACCATGTACGGGGTGTATTACTTTGCCGGCAGTGTCTGGGCTACATTAACCACGGTGTATGTCATCACGGCGGTGTTGAATCGTCAACGAGTGCTGACGCATGTCCTGCATGATCATCAGTTTTACTTCCTGGGCACATTGATCTTCGCCTTCACGGTGTTTTACGCTTACATCCACTTCAGCCAATATTTCATCATTTGGAACGCGAACATCCCGGAGGAAACCTTTTGGTACGTGATCCGGGAGCGTGGCGGTTGGTTTTGGGTTGGATTAGTCATCATCTTCGGGCACTTCTTCTTGCCGTTTCTGGCGTTGCTGCGGATTGATGCCAAGAGCCAGTTATGGTTGATGGGGCCGTTGATGGTTTGGGCCTGGCTGATGCACGGCGTGGACCTTGGGTTCAATATTTACCCCGTGATCCATCCGGAGGGTCCGCCGCTGCAATGGCTGTGGCTCCCCTTGGGGTGTTGGGCCTTCATGGGCGGACTGCTCACCAAACGATACCTCGCCAAGTATGCTGCAGCGGCCCCTTATCCGGTCAAAGACCCGCGTTTGATTGAGGCCATGGGCATGTACCATCCAGTTCCGACTCAGATTTCCGGGGGCGAATTGGATCAGGTGGACGATCTTCCGGATGCACCCCCGCAACCGGAACGCGGGTGAACGAGTCTGGGCATGAAATCGAGTGCTGCAGCGGTTAAGAACGGATTGTGGCGTTATGTGGCAGCGGCGTTGATTGCGCTGGGCGCCGTGGTGCTGACGGTGGTGGCTACGCGCCGGCTGGTCAGCCCGCCGCCGTTGAACGCGCAACGAGCTGCCGAGCGTTACAAGGCTTTGGAGGAAGTGCGTGCCAGTTCACAACTGATGTTGACCACGGCCGCGTGGTTGAATCGAGATCAGGGAGTGGTGCGCCTGCCCATTGAGCTGGCGATGGAGATTGTAGAGCGCGAATGGCGCGACCCCGCTCAAGGACGGTCCAATTTGATGGAGCGCGTGCGGCGCGCTTATGCCGCGCCGCCTGCGCCGCCTGTCCAACCCAGTCCGTACGAATGAAGGTCGTGGAGCAACGAGAGAGACCGGTGGAGACTGGTCGGCTGCCAATGGTGAAAGGCGAGGCAGGGCAACCTGGGGAGAAGGTTTCCGGAGGTTTTTGGGCCGTCATGGGGTGGGTTGGGGGCGGGGCCTTTGGTTGGGTTGTAGCGGCCTTGTTGAGCTTGATCGCCTCGATCAAGTTTCACAGTCCGGGATTTTGGGCGGATACGCCACTTTTGACCTATGGACGGGTGCGGGTTGCGGCGTTGCAAGGAATGTGGTGGGGCGGCGCCGTGCCGTTGTTATTCGGGGCGATGTTGGGTTGGATGGGCCGGTCAGCGCCGGGCGGAGTGCGCTTTTCTGGCTTGGCGCTGTTGGGAGCGATCGTATGGCATTTGGGTGCGTGCTTGGGGATTGTAGGAGTTCTTTTGGGTCACACGACTGGTTATGACGGCTGGGGTATGCCGAATGCAGCTGTGTGGGTTTGCGTAGCGGGCTTGCTGTTGTTTACTGTGTCAGTAACGGCCACGTTTCACAATCGGGGCGAGCGGGGTCTGCAGCTGGCCCATGGGTTTCTCTGGGCTGGTTACTTGTGGTTGGGCTGGGTTTCGTTGGCGGCGTTTGTGTTGTTGGGCCTCCAGCCTGTTCGAGGTGTGTTGCAGTGGTTGGTGGACGCCTGGTATGTCGCCAACGCGCAGATGGTGGCCGGCACGCTTCTGGGCTGGGGGATTTTGTACGCGTGGTTGCCGGTTTGGACGGGACGACCTTTGTATAGCAGGTATCTGGGCATGATGACGTTTTTGGGTTTGGTAATGTTGGCCGGCTGGACGGGCGTAACGCCGTCTGCTCCGGTGCCGGCCTGGTTGCCAGTGCTCGCTACAGTGACGACTGTCCTTTGCATCGTACCTTGGACGGCAGCGTGGTTGAATTGGCGCGGGTCTGTTTCGCGCTGTGGGTGCGTCTTGTGGCGGGATGCCGTGGCATGCTTCGCCGTAGTTGGTTGTGTCGCTTTTTTCTGGAGTGCGGTTGGAAAGTTAGGGTTGCACGTGCCAGGGATTTCCACGGTTTTAGAGTTTACCTGGTGGGAACCGGCGCGCCATTGGGCGCACGTGTGTGGGTTTTTGGGACTCACAGGTGTGGCGGGGACGTACGCCTGGTTGAGAAGCTTTCCTGAGAGGGAGGGGCGGGCAGTCGCGGCTCGTACACAATTTTGGTGCTTGACAGCGGGGTTGGTATTGTGTGTGGCGCCGCTGGCAGTCGCAGGCATTGTACAGGGACTGAGTTGGCAGGATCCGAGCGTGCCGAATGTCGAAGTTCTTCGTCGGACCTTGATGTGGTTGCGTTTGAGCACTGTGGGGGAACTTTTGATGCTAGTGGGTTGGATTCTGTTTTGCGTGACTTTGAGCAGCTTGGCCCTTAAACGCGGCCGGGCATGTTGGTCGGATGGGTGGCGAAGGATCACCACTCCCCTTCAGGAGCAGGAGACGGCGAAATGAGCCGGGGCAGTTGGATTTTCATTTTGTCCTTGCTGGGAATGATAGGATCCTGGTTTGGCACGGTTCTGTATCCTCAAATCCAGTTGGGCCGGATGGTAGAAACTCGGACGGTGCCGGATGGTCAGGTTTACCCAGTAGCGCGGCCCGGCTTGGCAGCCCAAGGGCGTGAGGTATATCGGTCGCAGGGATGTTACACATGCCACAGCCAGCAGGTGCGGCAGGAAGGGGTGTCAGTGGGTCTGGCTATCACAAAGGTAGGGACCAATCAAACGGCTCTGGTAGAGGCGATTTTGAGGATAGCTCCGCAATGGCGCCGGGACCAGGTGACAGCAGGATTGGAGCGGTTGCCGTTCCAGGTCATGGATGGAGTTGCAGCAGCGGAAGCGGAGCGGGCACGACGCCCGTTGGAGGCCGCCGGGGCGACCACGATGGTGACCGTTAGACCGGTGGGTGCGGATCTAGCCCGGGGTTGGGGGCTGCGACGCAGTGTCGCAGCGGATTTTTTATGGGATCATCCGGTCATGTTGGGTTCGCAGCGGGTTGGACCCGACTTGGCAGGAGTTGGATCGCGGTTGCCGGATGAAAACTGGCTACTGGTTCATTTGTGGGATCCGCAGATTCATACTCCAGGGTCGATGATGCCTCCGTATCGTTACTTGTTTGAAGTGCGACCTGCAGCGGAGGTGGCATCGCAAGATGCGCTGCTTTTGCCTGAGGGGAAAGGGCCCGGACCCGGCAAGGTGGTGGTGCCGCGACCGGAGGCGCGAGCGCTGGTGGCGTACTTGCGAAGCTTGGAGGCGAAAGCACCTTTGTTTGAGACACCGGTGATACTGCCGGCTGGGCTGTCTGGCACGAGCGCGCTTTCGGTGCACGCGGCAGTGGAGCGTCCATGAGCATGCAATCTTCGTTGGATCCTCAATCCGTGACAGATGCCAAGGCGGGTCAGGTGACTGTGCCCATGTGGCTGGTGGTGTTGTTGGCGGTTTTGGGTTATTGGGGGATGGTTTACTTTGATCACCATGGGGGCTGGTTCGACGCGCGCGTGTACGCTCCGTTCGCCTCCGTTTCGGTGGTGAACGAGTTGCAGCCGGTGTCCGGCGCGGAGGCTTTTGTGAATCGGGGACGTGCGGTTTATGAGACCACGTGTGCGCTCTGCCATGGATCGGATGGCCAGGGTAAGCCCGGTCAGGCGCCCCCTTTGGCGGGATCCGACTTTGTCTTAGGTCCGTCAGGGCGCTTGATTCGGATCCCGTTGCATGGTTTGACCGGGCCAATTGAGGTGCGCGGACAGGTTTGGAACCTGGCGATGCCTGCGATGGGGGCAGCTCTTTCGCCGGAGGATCTGGCAGCGGCGCTGACGTATATTCGTCAGGCATGGGGTAACAACGCCGGGCCGATCAGCGCCGCGGAAGTGGAGGCGGTAAAGGCGGCCACCGCGGGTCGGACTCTGCCGTGGACGGCTGCCGAGTTGAAATCGATTCAGTAACCTGTTCCGGTCACGGCATTGGGTTAAGATCCGTCGGGCCGAGCTGTTAGTCTTCTGCAAACAGGTATTCCAAATCATCCCGTGTGAGGCTTCGAGCGAAGCCCTGTTCGCCCAGGACATCGGCGATGGTTTGGGCCTTGCGTTGCTGCAGATCCCAGATTTTTTCTTCCACAGTGTGGGGTGCAATCAGGCGGTAGGCATTGACGGTGTGGGTCTGGCCGATTCGGTGGGAACGATCAATCGCTTGGGCTTCTACCGCCGGATTCCACCAGGGGTCGTAAAGGATGACGTAACTGGCGCTGGTCAGGTTCAAGCCGGTGCCGGCTGCGCGCAGGCTTAGGAGGAACACGCCGGGCTCGGCGTCGTTTTGGAAGGCTGCTACCAGCTCCTGACGGTTGCGCGTCTGGCCGGTCAGGATGTAGGTGGGAATGTTGTGTTGGCGGCATTCGGCCTCGAGAATCTGCAGCATTTGCACAAACTGGGAGAAGACCAGAACCTTTTGCCCTTCTGCCACGAGGGGATCGAGCAATTCAAAGAGGGTTTCGGTCTTGCCGCTTGGGGCGTCGCTGCCCACCAAACGGGGATGGCAACAGATCTGACGCAAACGCGTCAGCGCGGCAAGGACATGCATTTTGCTTTTTTGGAGGCCCTCCGTTTCGATGGCGCGCATCACCTGATCTCGACTGCGCCGCAGCTCGGCCAAGTAGAGTTTTCGTTGTTCTTCGCCCAACGGGCAGTCGCGTCGTTGCTCGATACGATCGGGCAAGTCCTGGGCGACATGCTTTTTGAGGCGGCGCAGCATCAAGGGCCGGAGTTTGGCAGCCAGGCGGCGCCTTGCAATGCGCTGGGCGACCAGATTCTCCTCGCTAGGGCCGCCCGGCTCGTAGGTTTGGAGGAACTGCTCTTGCGTGCCCAAGTAACCAGGCTGGACGAAATCCACGATGCTCCAGAGGTCCAGCAGTCGGTTCTCCAAGGGCGTGCCTGTGAGGGCGAGCCGGTATTCGGCTTTAAGGAGTTTGACGGACTGAGTGACTTGCGCGCCTGGGTTCTTAATGAACTGGGCTTCATCAAGCACCAGGGCCCGGAAACTGAACTTCTGCAAGTCCTCCAAATCCCGGCGGAGCAACGCATAGTTCGTGACGATCAGATCATGCTGGGGAATTTGCCGACGTAGGTTGTGACGCTCGGCCCCGCTTTCGAGCACCAAAACGGACAGATCCGGCGTGAAACGCTCGGCTTCGCGCCGCCAGTTATGCAAAACCGAGGCCGGGCAAATCACCAGAGAGGGCTTGGTGATTCGCGGATGTTGTTCCTTGAGCCAGAGTAACCAAGCGAGCGTTTGGAGGGTTTTGCCCAGACCCATGTCATCGGCCAAGATGCCACCCAGCTTGAGCTGGCTCAGATGGCAGAGGAAGTCAAAACCGAGCTTTTGATAGGGCCGCAACTCGGCACGCAGGTTTCCGGGGGGAGCCTCTGATGGGACCCCGCGGAAAGATTGGAGCCTTTGCTGCAGTTCCCGAGCTTGAGGCGAGTCAACAAAACGCCGCAATTCGCCTTCACCCCAATGAGCGGCTTGTTGAAGCGCGACCTTGACCGGTGCGGCGACCAGGCCCTCCATGCCCAAATCAGCCATCACTTCGTGCGCTTCCTGAACGGCCGCAACATCGAGTTCGACCCAACCCGCGTTGGGTAGTCGGACATACCGTTGCGTAGCAGTAGCCAGACGTTCGATGTCTGCTTGGGTTAACTGCAGGCCTTCAGCTTCCCATTCGGCACACACGGACAACCAGTCAATGCCGCTACCTCGCACCATAAGCCGGGGTCGGAGTCGTCGGGGCTGCAAGAACAGCCGATGAAACGCGGGGTTGCCCAGGTATTCAGCATCGGGCGGGCGCCTGGGCCAGGCTTGCGCCAAGACATTCAAAAAGTTTTCGTTTGGATCCCCTGTCCACAAGCCCGGCTCTGGGGAGAACCAATCCAGTTCTTTCAACCATTGGATGGCCGGCCCGAGGCGCGGATCGTCTAAAAGCTCCAAGCGGTCCGCTTGTGTGGCGGCACCCAGGCGGTGCCATTCCGTGCCGGTCCACTTCCACAAGCTGCCGTCTTGTTCGCTGACGGCTTGCAACTGAAGGCGGATGGAATCGTCCAAAAGTTCAAAAATGAAGCGCGGCCGGGCACGGTGCAGCAGGAACAGGCGGTCCCAGGCGATATGAGCCGTGTTCCGCGCCTGACGAAGATGCTGAAGCAGTCGATGAGTGAGCTTTTGCACCGGAACGGCTCGGCGCACGCTCCACTGAGCAAGCACGCCGGCGGGCGGCAGGTTTCGCAAGAGGTAAAAGTGGTGATCCGCCAGCACCAGCGGGGGCTGTTGCGCAAAGAAGCAGAGGTGTTCCAACGGGTGAGGACGATCCTGCGGATCGCGCAACCGGTAGGTCAGATGAGGCTCCCCCTGTAAGATTTCCACGTGGGGTTCCAGCTCAGCCACACGGCCTTCGAATCGGAAAGGTTTGCCATCGTCAGCCAACAATCGATCGGTGTTTCCCCAGCGGGCAAGCCAGTGTAAGAGATCCTGTCCCACTAAGACAAGGGAGTTCATCTCCTCCCGCCGCGGCTTGTAGGTTTGCGCAAGCCAGGTGATAAATTCCCAATCAGCCGGGGAAAAGAGTTCCTCTTCGTGGGCGGCGCGGGTATGGAGATCGAGGATCTCTTGGAGGCTGCGGATCCGTTCGCCTGTTCGAGGTCGGCTCAGCGCAAATTCGATGCGTAGTTGGTGTTGACCCGGTGCGTCCGTTCGCGGACAGGGTATGGCCAAGACGCGTAATTGCGCGCGAGGCTGGTCCAGCATTGCCGGTTTGGGCGGCGCCAGCCACTTCTCCAGCTCTTCCACCAGGGCACGCTCTTGGGCGTCTTGCTCCGCCCGGGCGAAACGTTCTGCATTCGCAAAGGGCTGGAGTTCCGAGGGTAAGGAGCGTTTGGCTCGCAGGAAGAGAAAAGCCAGTCTTTCCAGCCGCGCGTGGTCACGGGCTTGCAACAGGTGATGCCACCAGTCGTCGCCCGGGAAGTCGCGTCGACTCAGATTCAACCGTTCAAAATAGTCCTCAAGCAACAACCAGGCGCGTTGGGCATCTGAACACGATGCGAACTGGCTGAGGATCTCTCGCCGTTCAGCAATCAGAGCCGGAGTATCAGCCAGTTCGCGGCGCAGGTCAGCTAGTGCTCCATAGGCCTGCGACAAAACTGAATGATGCGCATCGTATTTGCTGCCCGCCGGACGGCGGGATCCATTTCCACTCTGCGTGGCGCGTCTTGGCATGGTACTGCGGTTCCAAGCGATCTTCTCCTACGTGTTCCATTATCACGGCACAAAACAAACCAGCGGGTCAATCCCAAACCAAAGGTAGGCCGCACTCCAAACGAGCGACTGTCCTTGCAAGGTTCGACCGGCGTGCCGTACAGTAGTTCGGCACAGCGTCAACAGGTGCCGCGGTCACAAAGAGATTGAGCGGAAGGACGACGTAGGGCCTGGGGGCTCGCTCACCAGGACGTCAATCGGAATGAACCACGACCAAGGTTGCTTGCTCCTATCCAGTGTTCAAGCCCAAGTGACTCGAGGCTTCCAACATGGGTGGGTGAGCTGTTGGCTCGGATGGTGGTTGCTGGGCTGGGGGTTGCTCGGCTGGGCCTCGGGCCAGACCGCGCAAGGCATCCGACGTGAAGTTTGGGAAGGCATCCCTGGCAGTGCGGTCGCGGATCTGACCAATGCACCCGCGTTTCCGAACCAACCCACCTCGATCTTTTGGGTCACTGATTTTTTTGAGGCGCCGGTCAATGCCTTGGAAAATTATGGTCAACGGATGCATGGCTACCTATCCCCGCCGGTGACGGGCGACTACACGTTTTGGATTGCCAGCGATGACCAGGGAGAACTGTGGTTGAGCACTGATGCCTCGCCGGCCAACCGTCGGTTGATCGCTTGGGTTTCCTCATGGACGGACTCTCGACAATGGACCAAGGAACCGAATCAACAGTCTGCACCGATTCGGCTTGAGGCCGGTCGGTATTATTACATCGCAGCTTTGCAGAAAGAGGGAGGGGGCGGCGATAACTTGGCTGTGCGCTGGCTGCGTCCGGACGGCGTAGACGAGGAACCGATTCCAGCGCGCTATTTGATCCCGTTTGGCGTGAGTTTGAATCCGCCAGTGATTCAGCAGCAACCCACCAACACTGCGGTCATGGAGGGAGGTACCGCCGTTTTCAGTGTTCAGTTGGTGAACCCGGAGATGGTTGGCTACCAATGGCAGCGGAACTTTGTGACTCTGCCTGGGGCCACCGGCCCGGTTCTGCGGTATGGCCCTGTACAACTTGGGGATCACGGGGCGCAGTTTCGGGTGATTGCAACCAATAGCGCGGGCAGTGTGACCAGCGCTGTGGCTGTGCTTACGGTGACCCCGGATACGGTACCTCCTCAATTGGTGGCCGCACGCAACGAAGGCCGGACACGGGTGCGGGTGTGGTTCAGTGAACCGATGGCTGCACCCGCAGCCCTTCAGCCTGCGAATTATCGACTGGATCGGGGGCGTAGCGTGCTTTCCGCTGAATTTGGTGAGAGTCCAAGCGTGGTGGTGTTGAGCACCTCGGCACTAAGCTATGGGGAAACCTACACTTTGACGGTTAGCAATCTGACGGATCGAGCTGCCACGCCCAACGCACTGCCGCCGGGTGCCGAAATTCGCTTCACGGCTTATGAATTTGTGCCGCAAGATATTGGTAATCCTGCGCTGCCCGGCCGAAGCCTAAGTGTAACTGGAGGAGTGGATGTTTTGGGCAGCGGCAACACGATTGGAGGTGTCTCGGATCAGTTCCATTTCGGCTGGCAGGAGTACCAGGGGGATTTCGATTTGGAGGTACGGGTGGCCGGTCTCACAGTGACTGATCCATTCGTACGTGCTGGATTGATGGCGCGGGAAAGCTTGGACCCCAACGCCCGTTTCGGGGCAGCGTTGGCTTCCTCGCCGCAACTGGGATGCTTTTTCCAAGCGCGCACAAGTGTGGGCGGCACAGCTTCCATCACTGGTCCACGAAGTGGGTTCCCTGTGAATTACCCGCACACTTGGTTACGGTTGCGTCGGACGGGTCAGACTCTCACCGGTTTTGCTTCATTCGATGGCCATATCTGGACCCAATTGGGAACTACTACACTGACGGGAATGTCCAACCGCGTGTATGTAGGTCTGGCCGTCTGCAGTGATAACACCAATGCTCTTGCATGGGGCCGTTTCCGGGACTTTGGCAGCACACGCAGTCTGCAGACCGGCCCGTTGCGACGGACACGTGAACCGATCGGCCCGGCGAATCGTACGACGGGTATGATCTTTAGCGAGATTATGTATCATCCGGCAGATCGCAACGACGGTCGCAACTTGGAATTTGTGGAACTCCACAATGCACGGTCGGTTTTTGAGGATCTGACCGGGTGGCAGATTGCCGGTGACGTTGAGTATCGGTTCCCGGATGGATTCATCTTGCAAGCGGGCGAGACCGTTGTGGTGGCAGCTAATCCTGAGGATCTACGAGCGGTTTATGGCATTACCAACGTTTTGGGACCTTACACGGGCACTCTTCCCGATGACAGCGGCCGATTGTGGCTTTTGAACAATGCGGGCGCCATCCGCTTGGCTGTATCGTACTCGGATCAACCCCCCTGGCCAGCCGCAGCGGATGGTGCGGGGCACTCTCTAGTATTGGTCCGACCGAGCTGGGGAGAGGAGGAGCCGCGTGCGTGGGGCGCGAGCGAGTTTCGGGGTGGTTCTCCGGGCGAGGTTGATCCGGAGGTTCCTGCACCCGAAAAGGCAGTGGTGATCAACGAGTTTTTGGCCCACACGGACGATCCACAATTGGATTTTGTGGAGTTGTATAATCGTTCGAACCAGCGGGTGGACATGTCTGGTTGCGTGCTCACTGATGATCCAAGCCGTGCCCGATTCCGGATCCCGAATGGAACGTTCATTGAGCCCCGCGGGTTTCTCGTTTGGGACCAAAACCAGCTCGGATTTGCGCTGAGTGCCGCAGGGGAGACCTTGTATTTGGTGGCCTCCAATGGCTTGCGCGTGTTGGATGCCGTTCGTTTTGGAGGTCAGGAAAACGGTGTTTCCAGCGGTCGAACCCCGGACGGCAACCCAAACGTTCGCCGGTTGATGGTCCCCACCCCCGGCACGTCAAATGCAGGTCGCCGCCTCGAACCGGTGGTGATCAACGAGATAATGTACCATCCGATCACAGAGCAGGATCAGGATGAATACGTGGAACTCCACAATTGGAGTAGCAGTCCTGTGGACGTGAGCGGGTGGCGCTTCGTCGAGGGCATTGAGTTCACCCTGCCGCAGGGCACCGTGCTCCCGGCTGGGGGTTATTTGGTCATCGCAAAGAATGTGGAGCGATTGCGGTCTCGCTATCCTCAGCTTCATGCGGGCAACAGTGTTGGCAATTATGCGGGCCGTCTGAGCAACGGTGGGGAACGCTTGGCTTTGAACAAGCCCGACTGGGTGATGACCACCAATACGACGGGGCAGGTCAGCTCCAATCGAATTTGGATCACTGTGGCCGAAGCGGTTTACGTCGATGGCAGTCGTTGGAGCCGTTACGCGGATGGCGGTGGTTCGAGCCTGGAACTGATCGATCCGCGAGCGGATCCGCTGCTGCCTTCTAGTTGGGTCGATAGTGATGAAACCGGAAAAGCACCTTGGACCACACTGGCTGTCACCGGCCGCTGGGACCATGCCAATGGCAACGTCAGTGCCAATCGCCTCTATTTAGGGCTGTTGGAAAACGGGGAGTGTTTGGTTGATGATGTAGAAGTCACGCCACTGGGGGGCGGGAACCTGGTCGCCAACGGGGGATTCGAAAGCGGCAGCACGGGCTGGTTATTTAGCGGTAACCACAGCGGCTCAATGGTGGTCTCTACCGGGGCTATTAGTGGCGCCAGTTGCTTGTATATTCGGGCTGCTGGCGATGTGGACACGGGCCCCAACGCCATCCGCACCGCTCTCACGGGCATCGCGGCGCCCAACAGCACGAATATCCTCCGGCTGAAGGCACGGTGGTTGGCTGGTTGCCCGCAAATCCTAGCACGTATTCGGGGAAACGGTGTAGAACTGGCCGGCAATTTGGTAGTGCCCCCCAACTTGGGCACGCCAGGTTTGCCGAATAGCCGTCGCGTGCCCAATGCCGGTCCGGCGATCTCCGAGGTCCAGCACGATCCGGCCTTGCCGGACGTGGGCGAGACCGTGCGTGTGACTTGCCGCGTAGCCGATCCAGATGGCTTGTCTGCCGTGCGTCTGCAATTCCGCGTTGATCCCGCTTCGTCGTTGACCACCGTTTCCATGGTAGACGATGGCACGCAGGGCGACGATCTGGCTGGAGACGGCGTCTACACAGCCACGATTGCGGGCCGCTCGGCGGGTACGTTGATTGCCTTTCGTGTCCTGGCTATCGATCGTAATGGAGCCACCAGCATCTTTCCGCCCCGTGCACCGCAGGAGGAATGTCTGATCCGGTGGGGGGATCCAGTGCCGTTTGGCACCTTTGCTCATTACCACCTTTGGTTCACCGCTGCCACGGCAGCCGCGCGTACTGCTGGATTGGATAACACGTGGCGTGATGCCACGTTAGTCTATGGACAGCACCGAGTGATATACAACGCTGGTTTCCGGGACAAGGGCAGTCCTTACCATGGGGGCCGGGGCGACCTTGCGGTTTGGACCTCAGGTGAAGAACCGTTGTTGGGGACCCATCGCCGTGTGTTTGCGTCAACGGGCAATGGCGGCTCGGAAGCTACGGGCATCCGCAGCCAATTGGCTGCCTGGTATGCCCAGCAACTGGGCATTCCGTATCTGCATGCTCACTACATGCGTTTGTACTTCAACGGAGCTCTTTTCCGGCCTGATATTATGGAGGACCTGGAAGAGCCGGATCATGAGTATGCAGAGCGATGGTTCCCCGCTGACGAAACAGGGGATCTGTATAAAGTGGCCGTCTGGTTTGAATTTCAAGACAATAACAGCGACTTTAACGGCACCAGCGCTACCATTGAACGGTTCGTCACCGTGGGCAATGAGTACAAGCTGGCGCGATACCGGTGGAACTGGCAACGACGCACCCGCGACGGTGACGCAAACAATTACCGTCAGTTCTTTGACCTGGTCAATGTCCTCAATGACACGAGTACCAACTATGTGCCCGGCATTCTCAACTTGGCTGATATGGAGCAATGGATGCGGGTGCTCGCCTACGACTTTGCCATGGGTAACTGGGATGCTTGGACTTACCGGGTGGGGCAGAACATGTATTTGTACCGGCCTTGGGGTCGGAAATGGGTCCTGATCCCGTGGGACATTGATTTCACCTTTGGCCTGGGCGATTCCACCAGCGCAGCCTTGCGCGGCGGCCATGACAATACCATGAATCGGGCTTATGTAACTCCGACGTTCCTGCGCATGAGCTGGCGGGCTTACCAAGATACCGTGAATGGACCGTTTCGATCCGATCGCTTCCAACCGCAAATCGATGCGCGCCGGTCCGTCCTGATGAAAAACGGTGTTACCGGTTTGACCCACCCGTCGGTCATCACTTCGTGGATTAATGGCCGCCGCGCCTATATCCAGAGCCAGCTGAATGCGGTGGATAACCCTACCTTTGCCATCACCTCCAACGCAGGCAATCACTTCACATCGTCCGTGCCATCGGTCACGCTGGATGGCGTGGCCCCCATCGCAGTCACAAGCGTGGAGGTCAACGGGAGAGCTGTGCCGGTGACATGGACCGGCCTTCGTACGTTTCGCGTCGTGCTCCCTTTGACGGGGCCGACCAATGTTTTGCAGTTTGTGGGCCGGGATCGAAAAGGGCAGATCATTCCCGGCGCCCAGGCCGGTATCACGGTTTATTATTGGGGTCAGCTGCCGCGGGTCGAAGACCATGTAGTGATCAACGAGATTCATTATTGGCCCCGAGTGGGGGAGGAAGGGTCGTCCTTCGTGGAGTTGTTTAATCGGTCCACTACGGCTAGTTTCGACCTGAGTGGTTTCCGGCTGCAAGGAGTCGGTTACACCTTCCCCGCTGGATCCATCTTTCCCCCAGGGGCGTATTGGGTTTTGGTGGCCAACCGCGCTCGTTTTGATGCGGTCTACGGAGGGAGCGTGCCGGTGTTCGATGTATACCCGGGTGGCTTGGATGATGATGGAGAGCGTCTTGCATTGTTCCGGCCCGGTTTGGAACCTGGCACCGAAGATCTCGTGACCGATGTTCGCTACCGGCCTGGGCCGCCGTGGCCGGCGGCTGCCGCCGGGGGTGGATCCTCATTGCAACTCATTGACCCCGCTCAGGGGAGCTGGCGGGTGGGGAATTGGTGGGCTCCGCCGACCAATCACCCGGGTCGCACGACCCCGGGCCGGGCCAACGCAGGAGCCGAGTCACTAGCACCGTTCCCCAACGTATGGATTAACGAAGTGATGCCGGAAAATCTGACCGGTCCCACAGATGGCGCTGGTCAACGGGATCCCTGGATTGAACTTTACAATCCTTCTGAAACTGTGGTGGATTTGACCGGTTGTTATCTAACGGATGATTATAGCCAGTTGCTGAAATGGGCGCTGCCCGCTGGTGTGGTCTTAGGGCCGCGCCAGTTCCTGGTCATCTGGTGCGATGGGCAACCGGGGCAGAGCCGCTCCAACGAATGGCACGCCCCGTTCCGCATTGCCCCGGCTACGGGATCTCTGGCGTTAACCCGCCGGCAGGGCCTGGCGCAGGCCCCCGCAGTCATTGATTTTGTGGATTATGTCCAGCTCGGTCCGGATCGGAGTTATGGCAGTTATCCGGATGGCGAGCCACGTTGGCGCCGGCCCTTTGCGCGTGCCACACCTGGAGGGCCGAACAATCCTGAAATGCCTGTTGTTCAAGTGCGTTTGAACGAGTTCATGGCGTCCAACACGCGAACGATCGCAGATCCCGCAGATGGCGATTTTGACGATTGGTTTGAACTTCATAACGCAGGCACAAATGAGGTGGACCTGTCCGGATACTATGTGACGGATAATCTGGCCGATCCCACGAAATACCGCATCCCACCGGGTTACCGAATCCCGCCAGGCGGCTTCCTCCTGGTTTGGGCCGATGAGGAGACTGCACAAAATGCCTCTGGATCAGGCTTGCATGTCAATTTCCGGCTTGCCCAATCCGGGGAAGCGCTGGGCCTATTTGCCCCCGATGGATCGGTGGTGGACAGTTTTTTGTTCGGGCCGCAAACAAGCGATGTTAGTGTGGGGCGCTTTCCTGATGGCGCAGAGTTGCCCCTCGTGGTGCTCACAAGTCCCACGCCCGGGGCTCCCAATCTCTTGGAAGGGGGAAATCGCCCCCCCGTGTTCGATCCTGTCCCGGATCAGATCGTGGACGAAGGTACAAGCCTCCGTCTGACGGTGCGGGCTGTGGACCCGGACCCGGGACAGATGGTGCGGTATGAGTTGGGCCAAGGTGCACCTGCGGTGGCAAGTCTCGATCCTTATACCGGACTGTTGTCCTGGCTAACCGATGAGAACGACGGTCCGGGACGTTACCGCTTTAGCATTACAGCTCGTGATACGGGTGTGCCGTCCCGATTGGCTGTGTTGTGGATGAATCTCGAAGTGCGTGAGGTGAATCAGCCACCCGCGTTCTCGGCAATTCCGGATGTGGCGATTGATGAAGGGGCGCTGCTCACTCTGATGCTGGAGGCATCGGATCCAGATCGACCATCCAACCGGTTGACCTTCCGGTTGGTGGCGGGACCGGAAGGCATGGTTGTTTCCTCTGCAGGATTGCTTTCCTGGGCTGTCCCCCCTGGTCTCGGCGACCAGTGGTTTACCGTGGTGGCGGAGGTGACAGATGACGGCCTGCCTCCTCTGAGTGCCCGGTCGAGCTTCCGTGTGCACGTGCGAGATGTGCCCAATCCACCGGTCATCCCCTTCCTGCCGCCTCAGCAAGTCAATGAGGGAGACATGTTCGACTTTACGGTGCCGGCTTACGATCCGGACCAGCCTCCCGCACCGCTCCGGTTCGGCTTGGATTTGGCACCGCTTGGTGCTTCGATCGATCCCGTGAGCGGGCGCATCACTTGGCCGACCACGGAGAGCGATGGACCGGGAAACCACGTGTTTGTCGTGCGTGTTACAGAGACTGTGCCACCCTTCGACAGCACCACTCGCGCGTTCAGTGTTTGGGTCCGCGAGCTCAATCAACCGCCACGATTTCGTCCGTTTCCGATTTTGACATTGCGAGAGGATCAAACCTTCGCCGTTCGGGCCCTGGTCACCGACCCGGACGAGCCTCCGCAGGCTTTGCAATTCAGCATACCGGGCACACCGCCGTTACCCATTCAATTTGACGCAACCTCCGGGTGGCTGTATGGCACAATTCCGCGCGACTGGGGCACCACCAATGTTGACTTACCCGTCCGCGTTATGGACGACGGTCCGGGGAACTTGAGTTCGACGCAAATCTTGACCCTACGCATTCAGGCACGTCCGCACTTGGTTGTTCATGAGATTCATTATCGACCGGCCCAGCCGGGCACGGAGTTCGTGGAGATTCGAAATAATTCGGATCGCACCTCGGAATCTCTGGATCACGTTTTCCTGGTGGGTAGCAACCTGGTCTTCGCATTCCCGACGGGCACCCGCCTGAGGCCCGGCGAATTAGTGCTGGTGGTCCGAAATCGGAACGCTTTCGAAAGCGTCTACGGTGCGGGGCTCCCTGTGGCGGGGACCTGGAGCGGTTGGCTGGGAGCAGGCGGGGACCGACTCCAATTGGTGCGGTGGCTGCCGGGAGGAACGACCGAAATCCTGGACGAAGTCATGTACGAGGCTGCTTTGCCATGGCCGCAAGCAGCCAACGGCGGCGGTGCATCTTTGCAGTTGATCGATCCCACTCAGGAGACCTGGCGTGTGGCCAACTGGGAGGCAGTCCCGCCCGCACCTGCCCAGCCGTGGTTACTTTTCAGCTATACTCAGCCATGGCGTTATGACCAGTCCGGAGTGGACCGTGGCACAACGTGGCGGACAGCCGCCTACGATGACAGCGCTTGGCACGTTGGCCATGGACTGCTGTACGTGGAGGAAGGAGCATTGCCCGCCCCCAAGAGCACGCCCTTGAGTTTGGGGCGCACCACCTATTACTTCCGCACAACGTTCGATCATCCCGGCCCGATTCTTGGGACCCGCCTAATTGCGCGTTTGATCGTGGACGACGCTGTGGTGCTTTACCTCAACGGCCAGGAAGCGTTGCGGGTGGGCATCAGCCCCGGAGTGAGTGTAGACTATAATACCCTGGCGGAACGCACCGTCGGCGACGCCGCGGTCGAAACATTTGAACTGGACGCTCGCCTGCTGCGTCGGGGCCGCAATTTTGTTGCTGCTGAAGTCCACCAGGTCAGTCTCACCAGTAGCGACATTGTTTGGGGAATGGAATTGGAATTGCAACCTGTGGCGCAGCCGGCTACTCCGGGCCGGTCCAATTCTATCGCCATGTCGTTGCCGCCTTTCCCGCCGCTCTATTTGAACGAGGCATGTGTGCTCAACCTCACAGGACCGGCGGATCAGGCCGGGGAACGTGAACCTTGGATCGAACTTTTCTTGGCATCTCCACATGCGTGGACCATGGACGGCTGGTATGTAACCGATTCCCTTTTAGACCTGACTCGATGGGCCTTTCCGTCCGGTTTTGTAATCCCGGGCTTCGGCATGCCCGTGCTGTGGGCGGATGGGGAGCCTCTGGAGACCACCTCGGAGGGACTGCATCTTAACTTCCGGCTTGCACAGCCCGGCTTTGTTGCGCTTGTCCGCGAGCAACCAGGTGGCCCCTCCGTAGTGGATTATCTTCGGATTCCCTCCCTTGGGCCGGATCAGACCCATGGTTCGCTTCCGGATGGTCAGGTCTTGCAACGCACGGTATTGCCCAGCCCCACTCCGCGTGAACGGAACGCGGCGTGGGCACCGCCGCGGTTGACCGGCCGCCTGACGAATCGCGGTGCAACCGTGGAGCTCCAGTGGCCCACGCAGCCCGGCGTCCGCTATCAGTTACATGCTGCCGACAGCCTAACCGACCTGCGCTGGGAGGTCATTGCTGACGTGGTTGCTCCCGGAGAGAGTTTGCAGTTGTCTGTACCGCGCACGAGTCAGCAGCGATATTACCGTTTGGTGGTGCCGTAAGAGGCCGAAAGGATGCCACCAAGTCAGGGCGGCAAATCGGTGAGCAGGTACCGGAGTATGATTGGATGTGGGCTGAAAGTCGAGCAAGGTCCTCGTGTGCCCGGCTATCATGTTCGAGGGGGTTACGCTCGTCGTCGCTTGGGCTTATGGGTTGCCCCGAGCAATTGGAGGTAAATGCATTTGAGATACTCCGCTTCTCGAAAGGTGGCCGGGTGATCCACGGGTTGGCCGGTAGTCGCCAAGTCGCGGATCTGCATGCCCGCGACGCGGGCGGTTGCACGAACGAGATTAAAAAATTCATCCGGTCTGACATGAGCGGAGCACGAAGCAGCCACCAAAATTCCACCCAACCGCAACTTTCGTAAGGATTTCTGGACAAGCCAACGATAGGCGCGCATTGCGGCTTCACGGTTGCTGGCCTGCCGGGTTAATGATGGCGGATCTAGGACCACCAAATCATATCGGGCGCTGGCAGACGCGGACTGCAACCATTCAAAGGCATCCGCCTGCACCGTTGAGTGGCGACAATCTCTGTGCGGATAAAGACCGGCATTGAGTTGAAAATGGCGTCGGGCCGATTCCAGCGCAGGGGCGCTAACATCCACATCTGTGGCAGACAACGCTCCCCCTCGGGCTGCATAAACGGAGAATCCACCGGAATAACTAAAGAGATTCAAGACATGCTTGCCGGCAGCTAGTGTGGCCACGCGTTGGCGGTTCTCCCGCTGGTCCAAAAAGAACCCGGTCTTTTGACCACGACACACCTCGGCCTCAAACTGCAGGCCGTTTTCAAGGAACGGTACCGCGCGCTGAATCGCTTTGCCAAGCAGAACCGTCCCGTCGTCCGGAAAGCCTCGGGCGACAGCCATTGATTGAATATTTCGACTCAAACGAAGCACTAGCGATTCAGGGGTCAGAAGGCCTCGGATCCACGTGCTCAACCGCTTCAGCCACGGCAACCACGCAGCCGTGTACAGTTTTAGCACCAGCACGGATCCGTAACGGTCCAAGACAAGTCCCGGCCAACCGTCGCTCTCCCCATGGATCAGCCGGTACCCGGTGGTTTCACAGTCAAACCAGTTCTGCCGCTTTTGAATCGGCTGCAACAGATGCTCTTGCCACCATCGGTCGTTTAGGATCACTGAGCCGCCACGGTGGAATACTCTTACCCGAAACGGCGAGTCCGGATCATAAAGACCGAGGGCCACCAGACGATCGTGCTTGCCATAAAGAGCGGCCAGTTCGCCAGGCTGGCCTTGACGATTTTGCTTAAGAATCCCGCCGTCGAATACCCACGGATGCCCGGATTGAACCGCCTGCTCTGCGCTTGCCGTCAGATGAATGCGCACCGGCTTTTCGCCCGGCATCAGTAGCGGTCCTCGCGCGCCACCGCCCGGTGCAGATCCAGCCAGTTCTCTTCCGGTCGGTATCATGGAACCAGCACGGCTGCACCTTGCATGCGACCCGAGCGCAATTGGTTCAGGGCTTCCCCTGCATGGTGCAAAGGCCAGGTCCGCACGGACACATGCAAATCCAACGATTCGGCCAACTGCAGGAATTCCAGGCCATCTTGCCGCGTTAGATTGGCGACGGAGCATATCGTGCGCTCCCCCCAAAGGTCCCGGTAGGGAAACGACGGAATGTCGGTCATATGAATCCCCCCGCAGATGACCGTGCCGCCCTTCCGTACTGCCCGGAGGGCCATGGGTATCAACGCGCCCACCGGCGCAAAGATGATCGCAGCGTCCAAAAGTTCAGGTGCCGGTTGATCCGAGTCGCCCGCCCACACCGCGCCGCAATTGAGCGCAAACTGTTGGCTCTCCCGATCTCCAGGGCGTGTAAAGGCATACACGCGTCGGCCCTGAAATGTTGCCACTTGACAGATCAAATGGGCGGCAGCTCCAAAGCCGTATAGCCCCAGCGCTTGAGCCTCGCCCGCCTTTCGCAAACACCGATAACCGATCAACCCGGCGCACAACAACGGTGCCAGATGCACTGGATCGGCTGCACCTGATAGGCGGAAGCAATAACGTGCATCAGCCACCGTGTATTCAGCATAGCCGCCATCCAGAGTGTAGCCGGTAAACCTTGCACAGTCGCAGAGGTTTTCGCGTCCGGCTTGACAATCCCGGCACCTCCCACACGCCCCACCGAGCCATCCGATCCCAACGCGATCACCGCACGCCAAGCCTTGTACGTGAGGTCCCACCGCCACGACCTCGCCCACAATTTGGTGACCCGGAATCAGCGGCAGCTTGGGCTGCGGCAACTCGCCATCCACAATATGCAGGTCGGTGCGACATACTGCACAGCTCAGGATACGCACGAGCACTTGGCCCGAACCCGGCTCAGGGCGGGGCACCCAGTCAGCCCGCAGCGGCCGCCCCGTTTGCTCCAGTACCATGGCCCGCATCATACCAAGACGATTCTGCGATCAGAATCCCACCGGCGTAAAGCGAACCAGACATCTGGCTCGACTTAACTTGGTCTGCCTGAAACATGAAGATTTTACATCATCCGTCCACGACCGACCCGTTGCACCCCCGGCCTTTGCTGAAAGTAGGAAAAGTTTGGACGACTTTGCCAGAGTGGAAGCCAACATTCACGGTCGTTTGGAAGACATTTAACTTACGAAGAGTGCATGGTGCGGATCCCAGCCTGAAACGCTTGGTCAAAAGACAACCTTGGCAAATGTGCTGACGCCGGGTTTGCCTCCTCATGTCGAATCCCGGTTTGACCGCTCCCTGCGAGCGCACTACTCTGAAAGGCCGGTTGCAGAAGCGGCCGGGCCTTATGAGACATACAATTTCAGTCTTGGTAGAAAATCGGTTTGGTGTCCTGACGCGTGTGGCGGGCCTTTTCAGCGGTCGGGGATTCAACATCGACACATTAAACGTTGCCCCTACGCAGGACGCCACCGCCTCGCGTATGACCATTGTCACCCGGGGCGACGATGCCACGCTGGAGCAGATTGTTAAACAATTGCAAAAGCTGCCCGACGTAATTGAGGTGCGTGACTTTCGCGAGGGAGAATATGTAGACCGAGAACTGGTGCTAGTGAAAGTGAAGGTGGACTCGACGACGCGGGCCGAGGTCATGCAGATCACCGATATTTTCCGAGCCAAAATCGTGGATGTGCAACCGAAGAGCCTAACCATCGAGGTCACAGGGGATGAAAGCAAGGTCGAAAAGTTTATTGAGTTGATGACCGCTTTTGGGATTCTGGATCTAACCCGAACCGGCCGAGTGGCCATGCCCCGGAGTTGACTTGAGATTCGGTTGGCCTTGTCCCATGAGGTCGTTTCTAACACAGTTCACAAGCTGTCTCGGAGGAGTCAAACATGGCAAAAATTGATTTTGGCGGTGTTGTTGAAGAGGTCATTACCCGGCAGGAGTTCCCGATGTCCAAAGCCCGCAAGGTGCTCAAGGAGGAAACGATTGCGGTCATTGGATATGGCGTTCAAGGTCCTGCGCAAGCATTGAATCTGAAAGACAACGGGTTCCGCGTCATCGTGGGCAGCCGGCCGGAGGGCAAAGGTTGGCAGCGAGCCATGGAAGACGGCTGGAAACCTGGGAAGGATTTGTTCGACATCTCGGAGGCAGCTGAACGCGGCACGATCGTCCAGTTGCTCGTGGCGGATGCCGTCCAAAAGGAGATCTGGCCCGTCGTAAAGCCTGGTCTGAAAGAGGGTAATGCCCTTTATTTCTCCCACGGTTTTGCCATCGTGTATCAAAAGCTGACCGGCGTAGTGCCGCCTCCCTTTGTGGACGTGATTATGGTGGCACCGAAAGGGTCAGGAACTTCAGTACGCCGAAATTTCTTAACGGGCGCAGGCATCAACTCCAGTTTTGCCATTGCTCAAGACTATACCGGTCGTGCCCGAGAGCGGTGTTTGGCCCTGGGGATCGGCATTGGGTCCGGTTACCTCTTTCCGACCACGTTCGAGCATGAAGTGTTCAGCGATCTCACAGGCGAACGGGGTGTGCTCATGGGAGCTCTGGCGGGCATCATGGAGGCCCAGTACGAGGTCCTGCGGGCTCGCGGCCATACGCCCAGCGAAGCCTTCAATGAAACCGTCGAAGAGTTGACGCAGTCGCTCATTCGCTTGGTGGATGAAAAAGGCATGGATTGGATGTATGCCAACTGCTCTGCTACCGCCCAGCGTGGGGCGCTGGATTGGAAACCGCGGTTCAAACGGGCGGTCTTGCCGTTGTTCAAACAGCTTTACGACAGCGTCCGATCCGGCAAGGAAGCACGCCGGGTGCTCCAAGCATGCGGCAAGCCTGATTATCAGGAGCAATTGCAAAAAGAACTCAACGCAATGCGCGACTCCGAGATGTGGCGAGCTGGGGCGGCCGTGCGAGCCCTGCGGCCCAAGGAACCCGCCCGCAAGTTGGGCAAGGGAGTTAAAGGTATCGCCGGTCGTGCAAGCAACTGAGTCGTTAAATCGGGGCATTCCGGGCCTTCTGGAGAGCGTGCTGCGGGATCGTGTCGGGCGCATGGGTTCCTCGCAATAAATCCGGAGGCCCTCAGTCGATCCCGGTTCGACCGCCCTCTGAAACTCGACGAGAACCCCGATGGCATCCACGGTTCTGATTCGAGATGTGCTGAAGCAATCCAGGGCGCGTCAGCAGCCGGTGATCTCCTTTGAATTTTTTCCGCCAAAAAGCGAGGATGGTGAGAGAGCATTCTTCGACGAAGTATTGCCCCAACTGGTAGCACTTAAACCCCACTTTTGCTCTGTAACGTACGGTGCTGGCGGAAGCACACGTGACAAAACCCTGGCCATTGTGGAACGCATTCAGAGGCAGCATGGGCTTCCTGCAATGGCCCATTTGACATGCGTAGGTTCCTCTGTTGCTCAGTTGCGTCAGATCGTTCAGCAAGCCGAGCAAAAGGGCATCCTGAACATCTTGGCCTTGCGCGGGGATCCGCCAATGGGCACCGGCGGGTTCGCACCAATGCCAGACGGATTCCGGCATGCTTGGCAATTGGTGCGACTCTTGCGCGAGATGGGAGATTTCTCCATTGGCGTCGCGGGTTTTCCCGAAGGCCATCCGGAATGCCCTGGCGGCAAAAGGGCCGACTGGGATTTTCTGATTCAGAAGATCCGCGCCGGGGCCGATTTGGTCATCACCCAGTTGTTTTTTGACAATGCTGACTTTTGGGAATTTTGGGAGTATCTCACCCAACATGGGGTGCAAGTGCCTGTGATCCCCGGCATTCTGCCGATCCTGGGATTGCAACAGGTCCTGAAATTAACGCGGTTGTGCCAAGCCCGGATTCCTTCTTCGCTCCAACGCCGCCTTGAAGAGCTGGCTGGGGATGAGGAGGGATCTATTGAATTCGGGATTGAATACGCGACCCGTCAATGTGAAGAGCTCCTCCGCAATGGCGTGCCGGCGCTTCATTTTTACACGCTGAATCGTGTGCGCTCCACGCGACAAATCTTGACCAATCTGCGTTTGATCTGAACGAGCAGCCTTCCGCAGAAAAGGCGCGCGGCAAAATCCTTCACCCATGGACTGAGGCCGGGTCGTCTGTAGCTTCCTTGGAGCAGTATGATACCCTGAGTGCTGCCTTTTCTAGTTGATGCTAGTGCCACGCTCCACAGGACAGCGCGGGAGACGTAGTTGGGTTGGATGCCCCTTAGTAGGGAGATTGCTTCACTGGAGTTGTTGACGCAGCCAGTAACGAACTGCCTCTGCTTCCGGGTGGCCGGGTTCCAGAGCCAAAAAGCGTTGGTATGTCACGCGTGCGCGCTCCGGTTCGGCCAGTTGTTGCGCATACAGGTTGCCCAGCATGAGCAAGGCGCGGGTGTCGTTGGGGTAGCGACGCAACAGTTGTTCCAATTCTTGAGCGGCATCTGCCATATAGCCTGCGCGCCTCAAAGCCAGGGCAAAGTTATAACGGGCATCCCGAGAATCGGGCCGCAGCGCCAGCGCGAACTCTGACATGCGAAGTGCATCGGAAAGCCTTCCGACTTCGAGAGCAGCCAGCACGAAATTATAGTAGGCTTCGAAGAAGGCGGGATTCGCTTCAATAGCAGCCTGATACGCTTGCAAGGCCTCCATCAGTCGGGTGTCACGATGTGCCTCCAGCCCTTTGGCAAACCATGCATTGGCAGTGTGTACATCCCCGGCGGTAGGCCGATCGGGACGGAGGTAAGTGTATCTCGGATAGACCGGGGCAGGTTGCGGGGCGGCAACCTGAGCAGGCGGCCTTGCAGAGGGTGAGGGGCCCGGGGAACTTAACTCGCGGCCTGGGTCCGAAGGCGTAGGTCTGGAACCACTGGTTTCAAAGGGTGCTGAAGTCGGCAGCGCTGGAGCTTCGGGCAACGGAGTAGGTCGTCGCTCTGCCGGCGGCGTGCTCCGTATCATGCGCGCGGGATTCAGTCGTTCCCACCAACGGACGGTAGTCGGTGGGTTTCTGACAGGATGTCCTTCGGTTGAGGGAACCTGGCCAGTTGCGACGGCTGCAGAGGATACCGGCGTTGCCCCTTCGCCCTCGGACCTTGCAACGACGGTTTGACCAGGAGGTTCGAATTCCTCAAGACGTACAGCCAGATGATCGCGCAGTTCTTGCGCGCTCTTGTTTCGCTCCTGGGCTTGCGGTCGGGCGAACTCACCCGTCGTTGACGGCCGAACAACCTGAGGTCCTGAGGAAACCATTGTTGGACCAGGGATCGTTGGTGGCGCTGGCTTGGAAGCCTCCGACTCGGCTTTGGATAATGTTGATGGAGCTGTGGGTCTCAAACCAACGCCTGCCGCACCCGACTTCCGCGGGGCAATGTCCGGCTTGGTCCCTACGACCGGAGCTTGAACCACTCCAGTGGCAGCTTGCGGAAGAGTCTCAACCCGCGCCGGGGGCGCGGACGTCACGGAGTCAGACGCGGCCAAGCTTACTGGAAATGGCGCCGTCTTTCCTGCATGCAGGCGTTGTTCGAGCGCATGAGCTACGGGCAGCACTTGGGCATAAAAGGGAGGTGGAGGCTGCAAAACAAGGTACTGCCGATAATAATCCAGCGCGACAGGTAGATCCTCCAAATGCCGGTGATAAACGATTGCCAGATTGAGCAAGGCAGGCGCGTAATTAGACCGAATCTGTAAGGCTGTGGAGAATAACCGCACAGCATCAGCCGGTCGATTGCGTTGAACCGCGCACAATCCGAGCCCGTTCCAAGAGCGCGGGTCTTGCGGATGAAGGCGTTGCATTTCACGGAAGGCCTGTTCGGCCGCTGCCACTTGTCTTAGATGCAGACAGGCTAGTCCCAACCGCCACCACGATTCGGCATGGGCCGGATTCCGAACAGTGCAAGCAGCAAAAGCGGTTCGCGCAGCTTCCCACTGGCCGGTTTCCAACCACAGACAACCTACCCCGTAACGGGCCTCGAAAAAGTCGGGATTGAGCTGAAGTGCCCGCTGATAGGCGAAAACCGCATTACTGAGTTGGCCGACCCGGTGACAAGCAATGGCAAATTCATGCCACGCCAACGCATTGGTGGGCAACAAGGACACCGCTGTCTCTAGCCGGCGCAAAGCCCGAGTTAGGTCTCCAGCTGCCAACTGACGCTGGCCCTCACGAAGCGCCTTCGCACCGCCCGGAGTACATCCGCTTCCCGCCAGCCCCATCAGCAGACCGATCAGAAGCAGAAACCCCGGCGCCACCGACTTTTTCGTGGCCGCCATCTGTGCCGGTGGTAGCATCCTTGACTTCGAGGTGTCAAGAAACGCAAACCAGATTCTAAGATATTGGCGAGCTGGGATCCGCCTGATGGCAGCGATCGGCGCAGGGTTGCAATCCGATAGCACTGCCGGGTCGGCCCATACCAATAGCCCTTGCCGGGTTGTGATTGTCCACGATCCCAGGGCCATGGTGACGTATTTTCCTCAGCCCGATCGAATTGAAGCGATGGTGGAGCGGGCATTGACGCGTTTGGTGGATCAACCCACCGTGTCCGCGGCCTGGCGCAGCCTGGTGACCACCGGGGAGGTCATAGGGATTAAGGTCGAATCCAAGTTGGGCCCTCAATTTGGCACGCGGCTTCCGGTTGTAGAAGGCTTGGTCAAAAGCCTGTTGGCAGCCGGTTGGCCAGCTACCAACATCATCATTTGGGACCGCCATCAGGCCGATCTCCAGAGGGCAGGATTCGAGTCCCTGGCCCTCCGGCACGGAGTGCAATTGGCCGGCAGTGCCGATGAAGGTTACGACCCTGAGGTTTTCTATGAATCGCCTTTGTTGGGCACGCTTCTGTGGGGCGACCTGGAGTACGGACAGCACCAGCCCGGAGCTGGCCGTAAGTCGTATGTCTCACGCTTGCTGACGCGGCGGCTCACCCGGATCGTGGTGGTAAGCCCGTTGGTAGCCCATCCCCACGCCGGTGTCATGGGATTGTTGTATTCGCTGGCCCGCGCGTCTGTGGACAATTTCCTGCGTTTTGAGGGAGAAGCGGAACGCTTGGCCCGAGCTGTGCCCGAGATTTGTGCTCTGCCAGTGTTGGGGGATCGAGTCGTATTGTGTGTGGTTGACGCCTTGTTGTGCCAGTACCTCGGCGGCAGCCGCGGCCTCCTTCACTACTCGAGCGAACTGAATGAGATTCGCATGAGCCGTGATCCGGTGGCGCTGGATATATTGTCCTTGCGCGAGCTGGAACGTCAGCGTCGCGTTTTAGGCATCGCATATCCGCCGGTGAGCCGCGAACTCTATGAAAATGCAGCCCTTTTGGAATTGGGAATCGGCGACCCTGCGCGCATTGAGGTCATTACCTTGCATAGATAATCGCTGCAAGGCAGGGTGGCGAACTCAAAAACCCAACAGCTTGTGACGACGGTAAACACAGAGGGCACGCACCTCATGAAACGTTTGGGTGGGGCTGCACAAAAGTCGGATGTAACTGAACGGGGAACAATTGTCACCAAAAGGGTAATCCGTCTGCTGCAGCGCAAGGAGCTCATCCACTTTGCCAGTCTGAGTCCGCGAGCGCCTGAATCCGGGTTGGATGAGCCAATGCAGATCAAGGCTCAAGTACGCGAAGTCGGAAGAACCGACGAGGCACATCGGGATCGACGGGATAGGTAAAGGGCAAAGATGTTGCCTGATTTGTAATCACAGGACCCATTGATTGCCATGAAGCCGCAGTCAGGTCGTCAGACCATTCCACTTGGATCCGTTGTCCGGGAAAGACCTGCCAGGCGCAATGCAGCAAGTCGCCTTGCACGCTGACGTGACCCACTCGTGGCGGCGGCGCCACAATCACTGTCAGAACTTGCGTTGCACTCATCGAGGGCAGGCCATTGTCCGTGACTTGGATGACAATCTCGTTTGTGGCCGGTGCAAAAGGGGGCGTCCACTGCAACCAACCTGTGACGGGGTGGATGTGCGCACCCGCGGGTGAACCGGGCGCTAAAGCAAACACAATCGTTTGCAGCGGTGCATCTGGATCCCGGGCTGTAACGGAGACCGTCAAAGTTTGGCCGAGTGTCAAGAGTCGCATGTCAAGAGGTTCGATCGAGGGTGGCGAATTGGATAATACATTTTGCGCTCGCGGGGTCGGAGGCATGAACCGGATGTTAGCGGCGCCGTCCGGGATTCGACCCTGACTGACATCGGGTTGTTGAGGGCCAAAAGTCACCGCATCGATCAACGACCCATCGGGTGCAAATAGCCCGATAGACTCGCCCGCGCGGCTTAGAGCAAAATTAACGTGCAAATCAGAACGGCTGGCGGCGTTTTGATTCGGCTCGTTGTCAGCCCAGACCAAAAGGTAGCCGCCAGGCGGCACAACATACTGGCCGTTGGCCGGAACTCGGTAGCGCGTAGGGTTGTTCAGATCATCCGTTAAAGTGAACCCACCCAAATCTACTGCGTTTGTGCCGGCGTTGTAGAGCTCGAACCAATCCTCGAAATTGCCATCAGCAGGATCAGCCAGAGCCGTTACATTATCCGCCATCCATTCGTTGATGTGGACTGCGACTGGCGGAGCAAGGCCATTGTTAGTGGCCCCAGGAGTAGGCATAAAAAGAACCCGGCGGTCAAACGGCTGTCCGTCTGGAACAGCACCGTAACTCCAGTTGGCCGGTAGGCTCCTGTAATGCAGATAGTCCAGGATCTGTATTTGGCCATCGATCAACCGACTCAGATATACGCTGCCTTGGTTGGGTACCAATCGGAATGATGCGTGAAACACGTTGGAAACGCTCTGCTCAGGTTGACCATCGCACCAGATCAAAAGGAACCCTCTCGGGGGGACCATACTTTGTCCCGGGAAAGCCCACCGCATCAGGTTGGTCAGCGTGTCGCTGAGATAACAGCCAGCGAGACTGACCGGATTCGAACCCGCGTTGTAAAGCTCCACCCAGGGCTCGCGTTGTTGATGAGAATCCATGGGGCCGGTAAGGTTTTCCGCTTGTAGCTCGTTGAGCCAGAGTGGAGGGAATGGCGGCAGGTTTGTGGTGACGGAGTTGGGCATCCCTGGCGTGCAGGCATAGGGATGCAGCGGAACCGTTTGCGTGGGCACCGCCTCCAGACGAAGACCGAAGAGGACATCGCTGCTGTTGGCCGTGGCCTGATGCACGCTGACCGCAAGTACGTTGGTGCCAGCTTGAAACCAATCGCCGGGCAGGGTAAATGTCTCGGGAGTCGTAGCGTCTCCTCCAGCCCCTGCCGGTGGGCCTGTGGCAAGCGTGGCGTTGCTCACCGACCCGGGATTCATGCGGATCCGCGCGATCTCTGCGCCATTCAAGTAAAAGACTGCTCCATCGTCTATGTAGGCGGAGCCAGTGACGAGATAGCCTGCCAAGGAATGAGGTACGGTAATGCGCGCGCGAAAATAATAGGCATGGCCACTGCTCATTCCGTTGGTGCCGATGCGGGGGTCCTTTAAGACGGTCCGAATCAGGGGCGTGAGGGCAGAATTGTTTTCAAAACCAAGCAGGCCTGGCCCGGTCGGCCAGGAAGTGTCATTGTATCCCGGCGCTTGCCATGCGATGTTATTGAGGTTGGAAACTTGCATGTACCGCCAGGCATGCGAGTAATCCATGAGCAGGATGTGAGCCGGTGGAGCGGATGTCCGCGGCAGTCCGATGCCCCAGTTGGCCACGCGGCTGTTGTCCTGCAGCGGATCCACCAACTGGAGGGACGCACCAGCAGAGGCAAGCGGCCAGGGCGGTTGTGCCTCGTAGCGAACGCGATCCACGACCCATGCATTGGTGCTGCCCGGGACCGGTCGCAGGAGGGTCAACGTTTCACCCTCGGGATCCAATTCGCCTGCGAAGTAATCGAACGGGACCACGCCGGGGCCAAATGCATCCATAAACGCGTAGAGGTCCTTGGCCAAGACTAGATAAGCCTTCGGACCGAGCAGTGTTCCTGGCGGGAAGGTGTAGTCCACGCCGTCAATCCGCCAGCCGGATAAGTCGAAGGTGCGATTCGAATGGGCGTTATGGAGTTCGATAAAGGCGGCGCCCGGCACGGGCGGTGCATGCAATATCTCATGCAACACAACCCAGCCCTCTGGTTCTACCCAGTCGCCCAAGTGCACAACAGTTGCGTTAGCCTGGGCCTGGGGCAGGAGACGGCCGTGGCGATCCCGTGCCGTAACGGTCAGCCGGTTGGTTCCCACGGACAGCGGTACGAGGACCTGCCAGTTGGTGATGGAGCTCCAGGTGACCGGGTAGGGCGTGCCGTTAATCAGGATTTGGTCAACCTCGAGCGGGGCGGAGCCTGTTAAAGCGATTGTGTTACTGCCCGTCACCGTGAGGAGCCCTGATTGGTGCATCGCAAATCCGGCAGCGGGCAAGATGGTTTGTAAGTATGCCCGTCGAGAGGCAAGATAATTTTTAATACCCTGAGGGGATTGAAGAGGAAGATTATTTTGCTGGAAGCTGGCGTAGCGTTCGTCAAGCGGGCCGTCTGCCATGCCAGGCACCAACACTGTCTGCACGGCCTCGTGGAAGGCGGCCAGATATTCTCGGTGAATGACCGGCCAGTTGGTGATGAGAAACCGCAGGGTGGGATCATGGATCACGTAGATACTGTGATTCGCCGGCCGACTTTGATAGCCCAGAGCCAGCTCAATGTCCCACAAAAGGAATCGCCAGGGAAGACCGTCCGGCTTGTAGGCATACATGTTTTTGCCACGTTCATATCCATAACTATCCCAATTCCCAACAATGTGATGAACGGCGATCACGCGGAGGCACCGCCGCAGATCCATCCACGCGCCAAGACGAGTTACATAGTCGGCAGCACTGACATCGTTTGCCACGGTGAGCCAATGGATGAATGGACTCCAGTCCTCCGGATTTCGTGTGACACGTGGCCGCCAATTCCAACGGTAACGTTTGGTGTCCACGGAGCCGTCCGTACGATTATGTCGGGTCAGTGTGGCTGTAGTGATTCCCAAGTTTTGACCATCATCGGCAAACTCAAACCAGTCTTCGATTTTCCGGAGTTGCCCTTGCTGGTCATTGGGGAAGTATTGATCCAGCATTTCGCTATTGGGCTGTTGTACATCGGAATAGATAGTACCGCGACGCAGGCCGTTGACTACAACATGGACATGACGTTGATGATTGTATTGCTGGCCGAGTTTGCGGGCGATCCAGTTGCCGGTTAGGTCCACTTGCGCAGTCGGATCATTATGGAAGAAGTTGCCGCTGGCTACATCGAAAGCCGTGAGCACAAAGGCTTCCGAGCCAAGCAGCTTATCGTGAGGCGAGAAATTAACCTCGTAATCGCACGCGAAGGATCCCGTCGGACCGTTATAATTGGGTGTGTGGAAGGGGCTGCCGCTGTAAAGGGTCGCGGCATTATAAAGGACGCGGTAGTTGCCGTACACGAATGTCGCGTCAATGGGGTCATTGGCATTCCGTTCGCGCGCAGTCCAGAACTGGATGTTGGAGGCCGTCAACCAGAGACGATAAGTCCCGAGGCTTCCGGCAATGGGGTTTTCGCCCCAGCGTACGAGGCATTCACGTAGGGGGGCGTCCGAAGGGTATTGAGCCATGGCCCCGCGGTTGTCAGTGGCGCGGATATGAAAAGCCACTAGGGAGTTAGCCGCACGCCCCGACAACGTGGCGGTGTAAATACCGTCTCCGGCGAATCTGTCCCCGCCGGAGCCATCATCTCGCATGGCCACGGATTGGAAGGTCAGGTCCGGATCCTGGCGGAATCGTAACAAGACCTGTGAGATCCCATCGGGATCGGTGATTTGCGCCGTCACGAGCACAGGTTGCCCGGCAGCAGGCAGGATCGGGTTGGGTTGAACTTCCCCGATGGCCGGACCCGCATTCGGAATCCGACGGGAATTGGGTAAGCCCGGCGTCCCGCAGGTTTCTGGTAAGCGCAACCGTTGGGGCACCTCCATCCATTGGCCGCTTAGGCGAAAAACGATGTAGGGCGAGCCACGCAGCCAACGGACTGCCGCACGGAGCGTGCCGGTGTTGGGAGGATTGGTCAGAACCGTTCCCGTCAGCGAAGTCCACACCTTGTTCGGGCCTGTATCGCCCCGAGCAGCGGCTACGAGTCGTAAAGCCCGGCTGCCATCGGGGCCCACACCGCTTTCAACCAGGGAACCTCGACAAACGCCCTGGAAGATCCAACCGCTGGAGCCGGCTTCGAAGGTACCGTTGGCAATTAGATTGGGCCCGCTGTTATTGACAAACGCGACGTTATCAATCAGCACTTCGCCCGGTCCTTGAAGAAAGATCTCCAAACGGGTGGGCCGACCATAATACGTACCCTGGTTGATCATGGCGGGGGTCTGACCATTTTCCAAAACATGCGTGACATCGATGTAGGTCCATGGCGCTTTTGCCGATTCGTCACTGTCTGCCCATGCATCCGGAAGGGTGTTGTCAGCCCGCGGATCGATCAGTTCCAGGGAGCTTCCCCAACCGTCGCTCCAGCGTCCCCAGCGACCGCCATCGTAATAGGTCACGTCATTGACCAGCACGTACCATCTGTTGGTGACGGCTTGGCCCCACGTATTGGTACTTACCCGGATTTCCGGCATGCTGAGTACGATTCGATCGCTGCTGTTGCGGAGGCGGCCGGTGTAATCGCCAAAGGTATTCGTGGCATTTAATTGCGGATAGCGGGCGATGAGGTTACTGGCATTTTTGGCGACGACGACATAGCCACCCGGCCATAGGGTAGCTCCAGTAGGGAACGTAAATTGCACGGCTTCTTCCAGCCGCCAACCAGCGAGTGAGATCACATTCGTCCCGCGGTTGTGCAACTCAATGTATTCGTCCTCATCCGCGCCACTGATTGGATGATACATGATCTCGTTGATGACCACGGGCCGGACCATGGGAGGGGCATTGGTGGTGCCAGGGCTGAGAGCGGACAATTCCCGGAACCGGGACTGCCCGTCCGGGGATCGTCCCCAACTGATCCCGCGAGCTTGGCCACCGAATACGATTGCGTCCAAAACCCGCGTTCGATTGGAGTTGATCAAAAACAATCGTTCTCCTTCGGCCGACAATCCAAAGCCCAACTGACTTTCTGGGATCACCAACCAACCCCGCGCTGGCACGACCGTTCCGTCCGGGATGCGGTACCGCGGTGGATCGCCCCGGTCACTCAGCCATGCGCCGGACAGGTCGATGGCTCGAGCTGTGTTGTTAAACAATTCGACGAAGTCTTCTTGCGGCGGTGCCGGCGCGGCCAGGATTTCGTTGATCACAACACCTCGGGCCGGCTCTGGCCCCATTGCGTCAAAGTGCCCAGGAGAACCACCAATGCGGTCACTGGCGCTCCAGGCTCGTGGGTCTGCTTCTCCATAACTCGGACGGGTCAACACCAACGAATGACCAGTGCCATCAGGCGCAATCGGCCATGGGTCCCGAGTCTGGTATGGAACTTCCAGCAAAATGCCGCCCAATTCGTTCAATAAACGGACGGTTCCCCGTCCATTGGGTAGTGGGCCACGAAATGGCCCCAAGAAATCCACCCCGTAGAAAGATCGTGCCGCTTGAGGGTCGCGCGCCACCAAGAGGTATTCGCTGGGCGCTATCCGGGTACCATCGGGGAAGCGGTATTGAATGTCTCCGTCCAATGCATGGCCCGTAAGGTCTTCGGTCACCAACCCTGAATTCCAGACCTCAATGAACTCCAAACCGTCGCCGCCCGGCCAACTTCCCGGCGGATTATACATGATTTCTGTGATCACCAAAGCGGTTCTTCGGCTTGAGGGACCGGGCGGTTCAAAAGGCACAGCTAAATTGGTCCACACCGTGCCGTGCCCAGCATTGAGGTCGCGAAACCGGGCAGTAGCCCCACCCGAGGTGCTCCCTCCTGCGAGGATCAACCCTACATGAAGTACGTTTGACACCGAGAGGGTCACCGACCCCAGATGCTCCCAATGCTCGCCATCCATGGAGGCGAGTCCGGTGAACAGGTTTGCGCTTCTGCGCAACCGTAGCCAGGTGTACGGACCGTTGAGAGGAAAGAGGCCTGTCATGTTTGCGTTGGCTCCGGCTGTCGAGCGCCACTGAAAATGGCATCCCGCTGGGCCAGGTGTTGCCACAGTGGCTGCAAACGGGGCATTACTGGTCAGGCCGTCCCGGGCCATCAGTCCGGCACGTGTCCAAGCGCCGTCATAACCGAGTGCATCCAGGCGCACCTGCAAATCAAAATCATTGGTCATCAGGCGCCAGCCGTACACGAAGGCATCGCGGTTGCCGCCAACCCCGCCAGCCGGAGCACTTAAGTCAAACCCGCCAGACACGGGCACAAAGGCCCCTTCCAATGGAGAAAGGCCCACGTTGGCCTGAACATAAGCTGTAGCAATGAAGGTAGCCCGGCTGTCGGGTGCGATCAGGTTGGCGGCGGCCGCTAGATCGCGAACACCATGAACGTTCAGGGTGTAGGTCTCGCCTTCGGTTTGGGGCGCCGTTCTTAAAATAAGCACCGATCCGCTGTCCCCAAACTCCACCTGTTGCACGGGCAACACGCCAGTGGCACTGGTGATGGCGTAATGTGCCAAGTTGGTGGCCGTGTCAGGTCGCAGGGCTTCTGAAAACAGGACTATTACCTTATTCGGGAAAAGGCTTTGAGCCCGCAGCAAAACTGGTGGATTTGTGTCGGCCACCACGTGAAGCCTCGCGGTACGTGAAACGGCCCACCGGGTTTGGCCCCCGTGTGAGTTGGTGAGGGCCACATGAAACTGCACTCCATGATGCGCAACGGTTACCGGGGCGACCACCAAGGTGTCCTGAACAGCTCCGGGCAAGGGCACGCCGTTCTGATACCATTGCAACCTTACCGGAGGTCGTCCTGCATATGTCACTTTGAACTGAGCGACAGCGGACTCCATCACTGTTTGGTCCTGGGGTTCGTGGAGGATCGTCACCGGGCCATCCCATAAACAAAGGTCCGGACCATTTTCAAAACTCAGTCGGACCTCGTCCGGATTCAATACATCGCCATAAATGCGAAATTCGGTGATACTGCCGTTCAGATATGGGTCCGCGATCCACTGCGACCGACCCAGCCAATTGTTCACCGTGAGACCCAGCAGGGCGGGATAGAAGCCCATGCCGGCGCTTTCCGCGACCAATGCGCCGTCCACATAAAGGCGACCAGTTTGAGCTGCGGCGTCGAGAGTCCACACTACGTGGACTAATCGGCCGACTGGCAACGGCGTCGCGAGCCAGTCAAGTTGTTGTTCGCCCCCGCTGCCGCCAAGCGTGATGGCTGCACGTAGTGTGCCCGCGCCACTCCGGGGCGTGAGAAACAAATAGCTTGTGCCTGTCAGCGGCACATCCTCCCCGCCGGAACTTGAGCCAAAATCAAAGATGCGGGCCCATATACCGCTACCCTGATCCACCAACCACACTTCGAAGGTCGCATTGGTCAAGGTGGCTACCAGACCGTTCGGAAGATCCACGTAAGCACTCGTGCCGTTGAGAACCACGGCGCCATTTACGATGTTCGCGCCCCCTCGGAGCGTTCCATGAGCCGACCCAACGCTATCCGAGGCATCCGCGCTGAATGAATAACGATGGCGCAGTTCGGCTGCCGGTAGAGCGACGGATACGGCAGTAAGTACTGCGACCGCCAGGCGATGCCCGACCTCCTTGGAACGTTGAAACCTGTGCTCGCTTCGGATCCGCTGCCAGCGTGTCATCACGACGTTCCCACCATCCTCTTGGAGACCCTTTCTGTCAAGCAACGGCGGATCCAGACACGCGTCTGAACACCCGAACCCGTGGTTTGAGGAAACTTTCTATGCATGAAAAGCAGTCCAGCCGAAAGAATTCTCCTGGGTTGTCGGATCCCGAGCAGCAACTGGTTCCCAAATTCAGAACCGCTTGTGAATCTTGTTTGGCTGACCAGATTTTGGGTCCTAAGAATGAAAGCGTAAGGCCAAAGCCAGCGGACTTTTGCCTTACCAGACTCCTTTCAGATACTTTGCAAAAAGGGATGCTTCCTCACCGCGGCCCCGTCCCGAGTTGGAAGTTCGTGGTTCCAATAAAGCAAATGGTCGGAGACCTGCGATGGTCCTCGCGCATCTCGCCAGGCCGGCTGTTTGGAGAGTAACTTTCCACAAACGCCTCTCTTTCAAGAGCCCGCCGCATCATGTCGGATTGGGCATTGAAATTCACTCAAATCTCCGAAGTTCGAGCAGAATCAAGTTCTTGCGAGTTAATGGATGGCCATGCTTCCACCCGGCTCCAAGCGCTTGCGCACCCCTGGGGTCAGCCAGGTTTAGTGGATCTCAAAAGTCGAGAATGCGGTCCGCTCGGAGAAGACGTCGTGTTTGCACCAAGGACAAAACCTCGCCAACAAATGTATTGGTCAACTCCAGGAAAAATCGTTGTCCGCACTGCGAGATGAAAACACGGTCTGGAAACACGCGCGTTGTTCGGAATCGGCAGTTTGCATCATGCTTTCCACCCGGCGCTTTTTCGCAGCGTGCGTTGTTGCACCGGGTCGGGGCGGCTCGGCATGGCCAGTCAGGTCATGCAAGACGTTGCAAAGTGCGGTCTGGATGGATTTGAGGGCGCGCCGGGGCGCTCAGAGCTCAGCAACCAAGATACCCGTGAAACCTTGCGCAATCGCCCAGCGCCACCTCGCTGTCCGGTCGTTGACGAATGGCGTGCGCACCCGGTGTCATTGTAGTACCTCCAAGGCCCCGGCGCGGGTGAAGCCTTGTGCCAGGCCTTTTGGGGAGTCCCCTGCGACACAATGAACAGTTTAAGGGCGCGATGCCTATATTAAGGGAACCTGATGAGGTTGGGGGATGAGAATGGCGTTCGTCGAACTTGGCCGGAACGCGTCGGAAGCCGACGTAACGGCAAATGCATGGCCGTAACAGACCGCAACTCAGCCTGCTCGATTCTGACCGATCTGTCCCATTCGACCACGATTCTTCTTTCTGCTGGAGCAAACTGTCATCTTGTTCAAAAGAACGCAGGGCCCTTGCCATTGAGAAAGCGCAACATTGGCTTCAGTGGGTCGGCCTGAGCTCCAGCGCGCGGGCGACAACCGCAAACGGCACCGCAGTGCTCGCCAGCGCGAGCCGGCAACTGGGTGGTTTCGAAGTCAGCATTTCGCCACCGTGATACGGCTCGGTTCCTCTTCGGCTGCTTCCCGCGCGCGGCAAACTGCCGCACCCACATTGTTTCCGCCGACGGGTATGTCTGCTTTTCTCCCTTCGCAGACTCGCTCGAGGCAACGGTTCTCGCTGCGGAGATCGACCGCTCACTCTTTCGATGCGCGCACTCTATACACCAGCACCGCGCCCGTCATGAACAACGCCGCGCTATAACCGAATGCCACGCTTGGCCCGAACGCGCTCCATAGCGCGCCGACCACGGCGCTGGACACGAAATCGCCCAACCCGTTCACCGTCGCCAGCACGCCGAAACCCATCCCGTGCTGCTCCGCGTCCACCAGCTCCGCGCACAATGAATCTTCCAGCGTCTCCTCGATGGCCACATACACCCCGCCCAGCACGAACACCGCCGCCAACGTCCACACGTTCAGCGGCAGCGCGAGGATCAGCACCGCCATCAGCGCCGCCAGCCCGTAACCCGCCGCCAGCACCCTTGTCTTCGGAAATCGATCCGCCAGCCAGCCCGCCGCCAGCGCGAACGCCGCGTAAAAAACATTGTGCGCCACGTATAGCCCCACCGCGACGCTCGCCGCCTTCGTCGCGCCCAATTCCGGCGTCAACTTCTGCGTCGCCAGCAAAATCAACAATGTGTGCGCGAAGTCCCCTGCGCCGAACAACCCCACCGCCACGAGAAACTTCCGGTAACGCGCCGGCAATGCCCGCAGCCGCGCGCCAAACGAAATGTGCGGCACGGGCTTCCGCTCCCGTTCCCGCACCAGCAACGTGATCGCCGCTACCGCCACCAGACCGGGAATCAGCGTCAGCGCGAACAACGTCGGATAATGATGCCCCACCAGTGGCAGCAACACGAACGCGGTGGCCGGGCCGACGATTGCCCCCAGCGTGTCCATCATCCGCTCGAATCCGAAGGCGCGCCCGTAGGTCTCCGGCGTGACCGCCGCCGCCAGCAATGCCTTGCGCACCGGCGTGCGCACGCCGCGGCCGAGCCACGCTGCAGCGCGCGAGATCAACACATGCCACGCCGCCGAAGCCAACCCGAACGACGCCGTGCCCAGCGTGGTCACGAGATACCCGGCCACGGCTATCGGTTTGCGTCGGCGGAGCTTGTCGGTGTAGTAGCCGCTGGCCATTTTGGCGAAGCTGGCCAGGCCGTCGCTGACGCCCTCGATCAATCCGAGCCATGCCGCGCTAGCGCCGAGTGTGGCCAGGAACGCCGGCAACACGCTTGTGGCGATCTCGTGCGCCCAGTCGCTGAACAGTGACGCCAGGCCGATGCCCAGCACCGTGCCGTTGAGCCAGCGTGCATGTTCTTTGGTTGTTCCGTCGTCCGTTTGCATCACGGAATTCGCTGGGACCGCTCGAATGTGTAACCAATCCGTGCCTATTTTGAAAGCCCCGGCTCAACTTGCTTTGCCGCATCCGGAGTGGTACAGCGCATCCCGCCTGTCTGGGACGATGGTGAATCGAGCCGTTGGAATTCCAACGACATCTGCTGCGGCAGAACTTTCCTGGAACAAACTGCACTTGGAGGAAACGGCCACGCCCGCCGCTACCACACTGCGACGATGGAGGATTGGAAGATGGAGAAACAAAATGGCCGCACGCCAAATGGTCTCAACTACGGCCCGGTGCGATACCACGCCTCCGGATGCGGTTGGTTGTCATAGTGCCAGCGGCGCGCTGCCGCTGGTGTCAATTCAATCCACTTCGCTTGCTTCTGCCGTTCGACGTGACCATCACAGAACGCAATGTTCGCGCCCTTCTTGTGAACATCACCCGGGGGAAAATCCGGCGGCGAACCCACCTGCGGCCGCATGAAACTGATGCTGCCGGTCGCCGAGGCCGTTCCCATCACTGTCTCCAAGGGCGATCATCTGGGAAGGCTGGGACACGAGATCGGCAGAAAGGCCAAGCGTGCCGGATGGGCTTAGTCCGAAACCGCCGTGGGTATAAAAACCGCCCCGGACCTGCTTGATATTAAGGCCGTTATAGCCATAGCTCCAGGGCGCATCCGTCGAGCCGAGGTTGAACGGGAATTCATACCCTCGTGGAGTGCGATTGGTCGGCCATTGAAACTCACTTCCCCGTGCTGGACAGCGGAAGATGTCCCGATTGCCAGACAAATGCGGCAGCAGATACCCCGGCCAACCATACGTGTCAATGAACACAATCTGGGACCCCGCGCTGGTGGGGAGGTTCGTCGGTTGATAAGCGTGCGGTGGATAGTGGCCGTGCGCTTCCTAGAGATGTAACGCAATGCCGAACTGTCGAAGGTTGCTCTTGCAGGCCGTGGACACCGCGCCCGCCTTTGCTCCTGCCAGACTGGGCAGGAGCAGCGCAGCAAGCACACCGATTATGGTGATCACCACGAGCAGTTCCACCAGCGAAAAAGCCTGCCATCGGTGACCAATCTGCGGTTGATTGCTTACCTTGAGCATAGCAACTTCCACATGTCCCACAAGAGTCCCAGCACAAGAAAAGCGAGCCCTCCAGCGACCACAAGGAACCAGCGGAGCACGGGCAGTCGCCGATAAAACGGCAAATACCACGCATGCACGATGAGAGCCAAGGCGATGAGCGAGAACCCGAACCGTACCGCCTCACCGCCCGTTCGCGGAGGTGCACCATACCAACCGAGAGTGCGCTTTTCGATGATACACGGCAGCGCATAGACAAGCACGATGAGCAAGGGGATCACCGTGGCAATCAGGAAGTCCACATCCCACTTTCTTCGATCTCGCATAAGCTGGCGTTGCTGGCCGCCCCGATAGGGCACTACCGGTGCGGGCTGTCTAGTCCTTCAACAACTTGACTCGTAACCGTCAAACATGCTCAAGAGCAACCAATAAATCTCGTCAGCCGCGGCTGAGCGCAGAGCGAGCGAACGCGAAGAAGAAAATCCCGCCGATGCGTATTCACGGCCCGCTGCGATACCAACATTCGGGATGCGGCTGGTTGTCGTAGTGCCATCGGCGTGCCGCTTGCGCCGTCAACTCAATCCATTTGGCTTGCTTTTGCCATTCAACGTGGCCGTCGCAGAAAACAATGTTCGCCCCCTTCTTATGCACATCGCCCGGAGGAAAGTCTGGCGGCGACCCAACCTGCGGACGCATGAAGCTGATGCTGCCGTCGCCGAGGCCGCTCCCGTCGCTGTCTCCAATCGCAATCATGTCGGCGGGATTCGCCACCTGATTTGCCGCTAGACCGCGGCGAGGGTTCGGACTCAAGCCAAATGCATTCGCAGTTAAGTTGCCGCCTCGATTCTGCCTCAGATGGAAACCGTTTTAGCCATAGCTGAAAAACGTCCGGGTCGAATCAATATTGAACGGAAAGCTGTAGCCCCACTGAGAAGTTCCAGTTGGCCATCCAAACTCAGGGCCTCTGGACGGGCAATGAAATACAGCAGTGCTGCCGCTAACATGTGGAAGCAAGTATCCCGGCCATCCGTCAGTGAGGACGACAACGACTGGCGGGCCACTGGTAACACCGGACTGGGGTGGGTAAGCATGTGACGGGTAATAGCCGCCGTCGTTGACATAAAGGTTCAAAGCAATGCCAATCTGCCGGAGATTGCTTTTGCAGGCCACGCTGGAGGCTGATTCCTTGCTTTTTGAAAGCGTGGGCAACAGCAGCCCCGCCAACACAGCAATGATCGCCATGACGACGAGCAACTCCATTAGTGTGAAGCCTCGCCCGGCTGACGTCACCGCGTATCGGGAAGTCGTCAATTTTGGAGTGCTCTCCATAGAAACCATAACCAGCCCGCCCAAACAAAAGTCGTCGCACCAAAAACAACAAGAACTCAGCGCAGGACCGGAAACCGCCGATACATCGGCATGTAGTAGGCGTGGATAAATAGCGCCAACCCAACAGCTCCGAGGCCCGACATGACGGCTTCCTCACCTGTGCGTGGCGGCGCGCCATACCACCCAAACGTGCGTTTCCGGATTATGCATGGCAGAGCAAAAAATACGAGCAGCAGCGACGGAAGCACTGTAGCGATCAACAGGTCCACATCCCATTTTCTCCTTTCTGGCATAGGCTCAAATTGCTGCCCGCCCCGATAGCGCGCTACCAGGGCGGGCCGTCTAGTCCTTCAACAACTTGACTCGTAACCGTCGAACATGCTCAAGAGTAACCAATAGATCTGCCAAGCGCCAATTGCTTGGAAGCCCCTGGCAAAAGCGTCCGTCATATTGCCGAGAGCGTAGGCAAGAAGCAGGGCAGTCGGTTCGTTGTTGTCACATCGCCGACGTACATCCCGGTAGTAATCCAAGAGTTGAGGATAAACTTGATCTCTGAAGGTGTAGGCTGCGCTAACAACGCTGGCGATTCGACCGGCAGCCCGGAAAAACCTTCCCGCTTTCATCCACCCATCTCCTGTTCGACGCCCGAGTTCCAGCGTGGCCGAGCGCAGCACCGTTGCTTCAGTGTGAATTATCGAGACGGCGCGACGCACTCGCAGCAACACCCCCTCCGGCGTGACGCCAGCCACCTGCATCATCTGAATCCTCCGCACCTGAACCCAGATGCGGTAATTGCAGCGATATTGCAGGTGAACCAGAGTTTGAGAGCTTAACTGTGTCAGGTTCTCCGAAACACGCGCTTTTTGCCAGATAGTCGCGGACGTGGAAGTCGCCTGAAGTAGTATCGTCCGCAACAGTTCAGCGTCGGCTGGGTCTGGAGCGGGGGCATCGTCCAAGCTGGGCGGTTGTGACGGCGTCTGGTAGCAGGCGCCAAAGACGAACGTGTCAATGCCCGGCGCGTAATTCCCCTCCACGTCTTGGTCTTTCATCACGAACAAGCTCCCAACCGTGCCGTAGTCCCCCGATGGTGGACATGTGCAGATAGGATTCATCCAATGGCGCATTTGGCCCGTCAGGTGACTGGCAACTGAACCTCAATTCCTGCACAACCCGTTGATGGTCCGGGTAATAGGACATGTCCCTGAGCGCTGGTTCACCGG
>JANWVC010000023.1 GCA_025057755.1 Limisphaera sp.
GGGGGGACGAACCGAAAGAAGGGGCCACAAAAAGAAACGAAAGGCCAAGGGTGGGCCCCCGGGCAAACCCCAAGACCGGGTTGGTTTCGGCGCTTCTATGGCCCGGCTCAGATCGCCAGGTTGCGCAGTTTCAGAGAGGGATCCGAGCGTGGAGCGCCGAGCAGAATCCTGCGCGCGTGGCGGTGAGAACAGGGGCGGCTGAAGACTGAAGCCCGAGCGTCTGTGGGTTTGGGCCGAGGGGGTGGTTGGATTTCGTTCCAACTGGCAGCGATAGGGGGCGGAAAGGTTTTGGGGCCGACTGAAGTTGCCCGGTTGGGATTTGAGTTTTGCGCTGTGATTCTGGGGCGGTTTGTCCTTAAATGCTGGCGGCATGTCGTGGTGGAATGATTTGGAACCTTTGAAGGAGCAAGCGTTGGCAGCGTTCGCGGCTGCGTCTGATGTAGCGGCGTTGGACCAAGCCAAAGCGGCGTGGTTGGGCACGCACGGTCGGTTGACGGGGTTGATGAAGCAGTTGGGTAGTTTGCCGCGGGAAGAGCGTCCTGCGGCAGGCAAGGCTGTGAATGCGGTCAAGGCTGAGCTAGAACGTGCGTGGGCAGAGAGGCGGCATCAATTGGAGCTGGAAGCGGCGCGTCCGAAAGTGCCGTTTGATTTTACGCTGCCGGGGCGTCGTCGTCGGGTGGGACGGTTGCATCCGCTGACACAGGTGGTGGACGACATTGTGCGGAGTTTTCGGCGACTGGGGTTTGCGGTGGCCGACGGTCCCGAGTTGGAGGATGAGTATCACTGTTTCGATGCTTTGAACACACCGGCGGATCATCCGGCGCGGGATACGCAGGACACATTTTATTTACCGGATCCGGCCGGAGTTGGTGGTCGATGGTTATTGCGAACGCACACGTCGAGCGTGCAGATCCGCGTCATGGAGAAGCAACCGCCGCCGGTGCGGATCATTGTGCCGGGGCGCGTGTATCGGCGGGACAATGCGGATGCGACGCACAATCCCACGTTTCATCAAGTGGAAGGCTTGTATGTGGACCGCGGGGTAACAGTGGGGGACCTGAAAGGGACGGTGGAGCATGTGTTTCGCGAGTTGATGGGGCACGATGTGCGGATTCGGTTCCGGCCGCATTATTTCAGCTATACCGAACCGAGTTATGAGATTGATTTCAGCAATGCATTGACGCGGAAGATGGGGCGGGAGTGGCTGGAGATTGCGGGTTGTGGGATGGTGCATCCGGTGGTGTTTGAAACCGTCGGTTATGATCCGGAGGTGTGGACGGGGTGGGCTTTTGGGTTCGGCGTGGAACGGATTGCGATGTTGCGGTACGGGATCCCGGACATCCGGCTATTTTACGAGAATGATTTGCGGTTCCTGCATCAATTCTGATGTCGGGTTTGGACGGGGGCCTATTGCGGATCTGACGAGGGGAAGTTTGGATGGGGTGATGAGCGGAAGCGGGAGGAAGGAGGCTTGGCAATGGATCTCGGGAGGTGGCCGGGTTGGAAAGGGGTTTTTGGCAGTCGGTTTGGATGCCGCTGGGTGGTATGGGTGCTGGGTTTATGGATGGGATCGGGTTCAGTGATCCGTCTGTTGGCGCAAGTCGATCCGGAAGCGCGCGATTTATTGCAATTTGGATACAATCAGGCTTTTGAAGGGCGGGCGCCGTTTTCTGGCTATGCTTTTTATTATCGGAATCAACCCGGTTTTTTGTCGTCAAACCTGACGCTTCGGCTGGTCGTGGCTCCGGTTTATTTAGATGCCGAGCTGGCGATGCGCGAGGTGTTGGGCCAAGGGACGCATGTGGCGGTGGGAGTGGCAGGGGGCGGGTATGGGGAAAGTTACAACGAGATTCGGCATGGAAGGTACATTGAGTCTGAATCGTTTCTCGGACACGGGGGGACGGTCTCGGGCAGTTTGTATCATCGTCTGGATGAGGGCTGGCGTGTGCCGTTATATGCGATGGTGCGGCTGTCCGGTTTTTACACGGAGTATGAGGAAGGTGACGAAACCGCGTCGGGTTTTGTGTTGCCGCCGGATCATTTTGGTTGGCGGGTGCGGACGGGCTTACGGTGGGGCGGGAGTGAACCCGTGTTGTTTCCGCGGTCGGCCATGGAGCTTTCAGTGTGGTACGAACTGGAGCGTCGGACGTCGTCAGGCGGGTATGGATTTGGTTGGGATCGGGAGCTGGAACCTTGGAACCATCGTTGGTGGGCGCGGGCGATGTTAACGCACACGCGGCGTCAATCGGGGGTGCAATTTGCCACGGGGTTGACGGGGGGGTGGAGCGTGCAGGTGGATCGGGTAGGGACCTATCGGTTGGGCGCTGTTTTGCCATTTGCCACGGAATTTGCGGTAGCGTTGCCGGGGTACTTTTACCAGGAGTTGACGGCTGAGGGATTTGCGTTAGTGCATGCGTCGGTTTCGTGGCCCTTGGATGAGTCCCAGCGCTGGTATGTGACATGGTTGGGATCGGGCGCTTGGGTGGATGATCTCCCGGGGGTGTCCGTATCGGACCGCTGGCATTCGGGATTGGGGCTGGGTGTGCGGTACCAGAGTCCTGCGTGGCAATTGGTCCTGGCGTATGGATATGGTGTACGGGCTTTACGCGCGGACGGGCATGGTGCGCACAGTGTGGGTGTGTTGTTGCAAGTGGATCTGCAACGCAGTCGGTCGGCGTTAATTGGGCCGGACAGTCCGTTTCGTTCGCGGGCTTTGTTTCGCTGGTGGGGCGGAAATTGAGGTGGGTCGGCCAAGAGGACCTCATGAGGGGTGGAGTATGTCCCCTGATTGGGGGAGTTGCTGGGTTGGGTTTTGTGTGCGATGGAAGGGCCTGATGGGTAGCAACGTTCTGTGGAGGGTCAGACGGCGGTTGCTCAGGTGGGGTTGTCTGATGGTGCTGGGGGCGGGGTGGGTCGCCGCGCCGTTTGCTCAGGATCTGGTTCTTCAAGGCGGCGTAGTTAGTTATCCGGGGCTGACAAACCTCTTTGCGGTGGTGACCGGCCGTTGTGAGCTGCGTTTGACGTCCGGCGCGGATCCGTTGCCGGGCAGCACGGTCAGTTTAGACTCGCCCGATGCCTATCTCGTGTTTGCGTCGCATCGGCCTTCCACGGTGGTCGCCGCTTACTTGAGCCGGGTTCGGATTCAACGTGCAACTGCGGTGTTGAACGCGAATTGTCGGGTTGTAGCTTATGGGGACGGCGCAGTTGTGGTTCCGCATGGGGCGAGCTTCCGGTCGTTGGAGGTTTATACAGGTCCGCACTTTACGGGGCTTTCTACGAGTTTGATGTCCTACGTGTATTATCGCGGCCAAGGATTGGGTCCATTTTTAACGGCTGTGGAATCATTTCGGCTGAAGCGCGGGTATGCGGCGACGTTTGCCGAGCGCGAGGATGGCACGGGTTTCAGCGTGAACTATGTGGCGGCCGATGGGGATGTTGAGATGTCGGTGCTGCCGTCTGGCCTGAGTGGTAACGTGCGGTTTGTGTATGTAGTGCCCTGGCGCTGGACATCCAAGAAAGGGATCGCGGGGGACATCGAGGCGGGCCTGAACGTGGGCTGGAAGTACAACTGGAATTTGAATCAGAATTCGACGTCGGATGTGGAATATGTCCCGATTCGGCAGAACCGGTGGTGGCCGAGTCTTTCGCAAGACTGGCGTGCGCGCGGTTCAGTGCACTTATTGGGCTACAACGAACCGGATCGTCCCGATCAAGCCAATCTGAGCGTCGCGGAGGCAGTAGCGTCCTGGCCCGAGCTCCTGGCCACAGGGTTGCGGGTGGGGTCACCGGCAACCTCGGATGGTGGTCGGAGCGGGTGGTTGTATCCGTTCATGCAGCAAGCGGAGGCAGCTCGCTTGCGAGTGGACTTCGTGGCTGTGCATTACTATTGGTGCTGGAACCCTGCTGACCCGTCGGGTGCGGCGAATCAATTTTATAATTTTCTGAAGGCCACTTATGACCAGGTCAAACGGCCGATCTGGATCACGGAATGGAACAACGGGGCTAATTGGACCGGTTGTGCCGATCCGACCTTTGCGCAGCAACAGGCGTGCATTGCGGCGATGGTGCAAATCTTGGAGGAGACGCCCTGGGTGGAACGGTATGCGTTGTACAATTGGGTAGAGGACGTGCGACGGGTCAAGTGGGACGATGGCAGTTTGACGGCGGCTGGGGTAACCTACCGGGATCAGCCTTCGCGGATCGGGTATCTGCAGACGGGCTTTGATCCAGGGACGCGCGGCATTGGTCAGTATTCGTTTGACGGGCAGGTGTGGGACGAGTCTGGACATGGCAATCATGGGGTAACCACCGGTTGTCCGGTTTTTACCCACGGTGTGCGTGGTTTGGCGTTGGTTCTGGACGGAGTCCAAACGCGAGTGAGTTTGCCTCCAAGTCTGGGACGGGCGACAGCGTTTTCGTTTGCGGGTTGGGTTTATTGGCGAGGTGGGGCGAACTGGCAACGTGTATTCGACTTTGGCAACAGCACGACGCACTATCTGTTTTTGACCCCGCGCAGCAGCGCCGGGACACTTCGCTTTGGCGTTCGCAACGGCGGTAGCGAACAGGTAGTTGAAACGGGGGGTTTGCCAGTGAATCGGTGGATGCATGTGGCGGTGACGCTTGGCAGTGGTGCGATGCGGCTGTATGTGAACGGGGTCGTGGTTGCGTCCGCCAGCACTTCGATCACGCCGGCAGCTTTTCAACCGCGTTACAATTTTCTCGGGCGGAGTCAGTGGCCGGCGGATCCGCATTTTTCCGGGATGTTGGATGAGGTATTGATCACTGACTACGTGTTGACCGCCGAGCAGATTGCCCGGTTGATGACCAATGAACCGCCTCGGTTTACGAACACTGTGTTTGATCTGGGGACAGTCCGTGAGGGTGAATCTGTTTCGGTGAGTTTGGCAGGCACGGCTTGGGATCCGGATCCTGGAGATACATTGGTCGGCTTTCGCAAAACTGCGGGTGCGGGATGGTTGGAGGTGAGTTTGGATGGACGGATCAGTGGGGTGGCCGAGGCCGGGGTGGCAGGTCCCCAGTATGTAACAGTGCGCGTGACTGATGGGGCGGGTCAAAGCGCGTATGCGCTGGGGGTGGTTCAAGTGCAACCAGTGAGTGCCAGCGGTCGCTGGGTAGCGGATGCCGATGGATTCTGGGGTGATGCCGCCCGGTGGGAGGCCGGCCGGATTGCTTCCGGACGCGGCCAGACGGCCGATTTCGGCTCCATCAACATCACGTCGTCTCGAACGGTCTGGTTAGAAACGTCGCGGACAATTGGGACGCTACGCTTTGGCGATGCGAGTGGGGGACAAGGATGGACGGTGTGGAGCACGAATGAAGCCGTTTTGACCTTGGACAGCGGCACAAACACGGTGCCACTCATTACGGTGACCAACCTTGTGACGCTGGCAGTACCGCTGGCAGGCACCAACGGGTTTGCGCGCCAGGGGCCGGGGACTCTCGTATTAGCGCGGAGCAACACTCTTTTGGGGAGCGTGTTTTTGGACAGCGGCAGCAGCAGTGCGGCTGAGGGGGTCACACGAGTGGCGGATTCGGGTGCGCTGGCGACGGTGCAGCAGGTGTTACTGCGCAACAACAACAGTGGCAGCTCGACGTTGGAATTGGACGGGTCGGCCGGGTCGATCGTGCTGCCCGGGGCGCTCCTAGTGCACTGCCGGAATCACCCGGTGGCAGCGGTGCGGAATCTGCGGGGGACGAATGTGATCCGAGGCCCGGTTTATCTCCAGGTGGGGGGCGATCGTGTGGTATGGGAAAGCAGTGGAGGACTGCTGCAATTGGAGGGACCAATTCAGTACATTGGCAACCTGACTGGCGGGCGGAATCTGGTCTTTACCGGTGAGGCCGACCACTATGTGACGGGTTCCATTCGGGCTTCGACCAATGGAGCGCCTTTGGGGTTAATCAAATCCGGAAGCGGTGTGTTGATGTTGGGCGGCACGCACACGTATACCAACACGACGCAGATTCAAGGGGGCACGGTATGGGTCATGGGAGTGCTGGGTCCCGGTCCGGTGGTGGTGGCCGGTGGGGCGACTGTGGGAGGCACAGGGACCATTTCCGGCACGGTGCGTTTGGAGCCAGGAGGGATCTGCATGCCAGGTGTTCAAGGGATGGGTCGGCTGACGGTACTGCAAGGGGTGGACCTCGGGTCGGGTGGTTTGCTGTGGATGAGTTTGGATCCTGTTCAAAGGACGCAGTCTGTATTGAGGGTGTTGGGTAGGCTGACGGGACTTGCCCAGTTGGTGGTGACGAACCGGAGCGGTGAGCCCGGCGCTTTTCGTGCCGGGGATGAATTCGTTTGCTTGGAGGGTCCGGATCTTCAGATGCAGTGGGGCAGGGTAAGCTTACCGGTGCTGCCGCCGGGGCTGGTTTGGGATGTGAGCCGGCTTGGCCAGGGCCGTTTGCGCGTGGTGCGGGGTGAAGTGGATCAACGCCCGTGGTTAGGATGGCGTGTTGGTGTGAGTTTCGGCGACGGTCTTCTTGTGTGGCCGGAGACTTTTCGTGGGTGGCTTTTGGAGACTAATGCCGTAGATGTCGCGGATCCTGCTGCCTGGTTTCCAGTGCCAGAATCGGCTTTTACGAATGCATGGCCGATGTCTTCGGGTATGGGTCCGGTGTTTTACCGGCTACGCCTGCCGTAAACCCGTTTTGAGCCCGTCATGAAGAGCCAGTTTTATGGGGTGTGTGGGAGTTCTCACCCAATAACATTTGAAGAAGCTGCTGTGCCGCTCGGTAATCCACGATGAGTGCGTCCGCGCCGGCTTCCAGAAGCTGTTGGCGCTTCCACGGATCGGGCTGACCTGGCCAGGGTTTTTTTTCGATTCCGACCAGACCGATGGCCACGCCGCCCACGGCTTTGGTGTTCTGGATTTCGACGGGGCCATCGCCGAAGCACAGCAACTGTTGCCCAGTGACACCCGTACGACGGAGGATCTCGTCAATGGCTGCTGCCTTGGTGAAATGTTCGTCGCGAGCACCGTACAAAGGCGGTGTGAAGAAAGGCTGGATTTGTAGGAGTTGGCTCTCTTCTTGCACGAGGGCCTCATCGGTCCCGCTGGCGAGGTACAGATCGAATCCGCGGGTGCGGAGGTATTGGAGGAAGGCTCGTGCACCGGGCACGAGCCAAGAGTCGGCTTCAGTTTGTCGGGTTCGGATTGCTTCCTTACGCGGCGTCAGGCGCAAGTTGAGTCGGCGGAGGAATTCCTGTTTATAGGCCTGTGGCGGTTGTGGGAGACCGCCTCGTTCGGCGATCCGTTCAGTCAGACGAATCATTTGGTGCAAGGTTTGGCGCCCGTTGAGCTGCATGATGTCTTGGAAAGCAAGCTGGCGGCGGGCTTCTGGAGTTTCGCCGGTCAATGGTGCCAAGGCCTCTGCGTAAAGATCCACCATGACATCGGCCCAGCCGGAGCGCAGCAAAGACAAGGTCCCGTCCAGGTCAAAGAGTGCGACTCGCAACCCCGGCCGAGGTTGAAACCGCGGGGCAAATTCGATCCAGCCGGAAGGGGGTGTTTCGGCCGGTTTCATGAGCCCGGGGCGTCGGAAGACCGCGGCGGCGCCGGGGCGCGTACCGTAGGTTGGCGAGGTGCGGCGGGCGGGATTTGCGCAGGGTCAGGTCCTGGCAATGGGACCGGAGCGCGTAACTTTTTGTACATCCAGGCTTCCAGCGGGCGCAGCGGGCGCAACCACCGATAAAAAGGCGAGTAAATCAGTCGGATGCGGATGACGGACAATAGCATGACCAGGGACGTTCGGAACAAGCGGACCTTGGAACCGATTTGGTCGGTCCATTCCGTGGGAACTTCAAGGATGCGAGCGCCTGCGCGTTTGAGGCAATACAGCAGGTTGATGTCGAACGCCATGTCGGCGATGGTAAGATTGTCGTGAATTTTTTGAACGGCCTCCCGTCGCATCACCTTGGCGCCGCATTGGGTGTCGCGGATGTTCATCCAAAACAGTCCCTGCACGATGGCGTGGAAGACGCGGCTGGCGAAACGCCGTGGACTGCTTTGAGGGATGTGGAGGATAGCGCCCGGAAGCCATCGCGAACCGATGACGCAGTCAGCTTCTGGCAAACGTTGCACGAGAGCATGGAAGGCATGCGGTGGGGTTGCCCCGTCGGCGTCCACGTAGCCGATGGCCTCGGCTTGCCCCGCCAATTTGAGGCCCTCGATGAGGGCCCCGCCCTTCCCGATGGGATCGGGAAACTCCAACCAGCGGATGCATGGATGCTCCCGCGAGACGCGTTCGACCACGGCACGTGTATTGTCCCGGCATCCGTTGAGGACCACGACGAGCCGGAACGGGCCCTGGTAATGCCGGGTAAAATACTCGGCATACCGGCGCAGAACCGGCTCAATGCGGTGTTCCTCGTTGTAGGCTGGAATCAGCAACAAGAGGCTCGGATCCGCCACGCTCATGGACTAGCACAGCCGAGTGCGGGAGGAAAGCGCAGGGTGGGCGGCGGTTAGAGCGGCAACGGCTTCCGCCGGTGTGCCGCCGCGAAGCTGCCGGGAGGGAACGTGCATCCAGACGGCAAGTGGGTATCGATCGGTTTGAAGGCACCATTCGATGTCCGCTTGAAGCTCCGGGTGCGCCCGCAGACGTTGCGCGTTGGCAGCTTGGAGCAACGCTGTTGTGAGATGAGGTGCGGCATGTTTCCAGGCATGCCATGCAGCGGCGGCGGCGTCCGTGCAGGCAAGGCCGGCCTGCTGGGTCTTCCAACAGTCCAGGAGGGCGCCGGCGGCCAGGATATCCTCCAGTGCCGGGTCCGGGCCTGTGCCGGCGCAAACTAACACCACATGGGAACATGCCAACTGGCGGAGTGCGTCAACGGTCGCCTTCAAGTTGAGAAAGGAGGCTGCCAAGACGACGGAGGCTTTATCGCAGGCACGAAGTGCCCGGCTGCCGTTGGTGGTGGTCAAGATAAGGTTGCGGCCGCCAACTCGCTCGGGCGTGAATTCGCGCGGGGAATTTCCGAAGTGAAATCGGACGCCACCTGTTTGATCGGGCCCGGGGGGCCATCCGCCGCGCTCTCCGGCCAGGAGCCATTCGGGATGCTGCTGCTGATGCGCAACGGCTTCTGAAAGGCTTTCGACCGGCAGGATGGCGCGCGCGCCATGGGCCAAGGCAGTCACGATGGTGCTGGTAGCACGCAAGACATCGAACACTACGCAAACGGTGCCGGCGGCGGGCATTCGCTGCGGCTGTTCCCATTCAGCCGGCCCCAAGAGTGTATGGACCGTGGGAAGCATGCTTGCGCGGCCGAACGCGCTGCGGCGTGCGACGGCTGAGGTGAGCTGGTCCAGTTTAGCCAATGAAGGCAGCGTGAACTGCTCGCATGGCGTGCTCCGCTCGCGCCAGGTCGATGATGACCGAGATTTTGATCTCGCTCGTCGAGATCATGTCGATGTTGATACCTTCACGAGCGAGGACTTCGAACATTCGACCGGCCACGCCGGTATGGCTTTTCATGCCGACGCCGACGATGGAGAGCTTGCCGATATTTTCGTTGGCCAGGACCTGACGGAAGCCCACGTCTGGTTGCAACGCTTCGATAACTTTACGGGCTTTGAGCAAATCGGCCTTGTCCACAGTGAAGGACAGATCGGTGGTCGGCGGTCCGTCGCCGTGACTGATGTTTTGAACAATCATATCCACGTTAATGGCGGCGTCGCCCAGGGCCTTGAAGATTTTTGCGGCCATGCCGGGTCGGTCAGGCACGCCCACCAAGGTGATTTTCGCCTGGTTTTTGTCCAACGATACGCCGCGGACCACGATGCCTTCCATGCTTTTGGTTTCCTCTTTCACGATCGTTCCCGGGTTGTCATTGAGGCTGGAGCGAACTTCGAAAACCACACCAAATTTTTTGGCGAATTCCACGGAGCGACTTTGCATGACTTTGGCGCCCAAGCTGGCCAACTCGAGCATTTCATCATACGAGATTTCGTCAAGCTTACGTGCCGTGGGCACGATGCGAGGATCGGCCGTGTAAACACCGTCCACGTCGGTGTAAATCTGGCAGAGGTCAGCCTTGAGTGCGGCGGCCAACGCGATAGCGGTAAGGTCGGAACCACCGCGTCCCAAGGTGGTGATTTGACCGTCGGGCGTTTCGCCCTGAAACCCGGCCACGATTACCACGGCACCGGACTGGAGCAGTTCGTGAACGGCCTTAGGTGTAATATTGCGGATGCGGGCCTTCGTGTGGATCCCGTCTGTGACGATGCCGGCCTGCGCACCGGTGAGGGAAACCGCGGGGATGCCCAGGGCATGGAGCGCCATGGCGGTCAGTGCGATGGTCTGTTGTTCGCCGGTAGCCAGCAACATGTCCAGCTCGCGTTCATTGGGCAGGGGCGTAATTTCCTTGGCCAATTTAATGAGACCATCGGTGACGCCGCTCATGGCAGAAACGACCACCACCAGTTGGTCGCCGCGTCGATGGTAATCTGCCACGCGTCGGGCTACATTCTTGATGCGCTCTGTGTTGCCGACCGAGGTGCCGCCGTATTTTTGGACGATTAAAGCCATGGTTTACCCGTCGGCGGGAGGCGTGTTGTTTGCAGGCCGGTTCCCCGCCGGTTTACGAGCGTTTCAAACTACGAAATGTAGGGCCAAATGGAAAGAGTCGAAACGCCCCGCAGCGGGCGTGAGGATCTGCAGCGCTCTGGGTAAAGAGGCCCCGTAAGGCGCGCGGTGCATCTTCCTTGGGGAGGGCGAGCAGGCTGGGTTGTGGTTCGGCGGCACGTTTTTTCGGATCGTGCGTTTTTCGGACGAGGAAGAAGTTGCGTGTTGGGGGCAAAGGACTGGGTCGGGTTCGGCGAGCCACTGGCAGTTCGACACCGGCACACTATCGGGTTGGCAAAAGTTCGGTTGATTTTCGGGCGTGTCTGTGCAAATTAAGGAGGTGAGTCGGGGCGTAGCGTAGCCTGGCTAGCGCGCTTGTTTCGGGTACAAGAGGTCGTGAGTTCAAATCTCACCGCCCCGACCACTTTCTTTTTTTGCGCCCGAGGAGGGGTAGCGGGCCGGTTTGAATGGTGCTCTAGGCATTGCGGTGAACCCTTTGCCGCGGGGCTGCAGAGCGGCGGGGCCTGTCTGGCGGGTTGCGCGATTCCGGGCGTTTCACTAGGTTGCCGGAGACGGACATGAAAGTGTACATCAACGGCAGGTTTTATCGGGAAGCCGATGCGAAGATCTCCGTCTTTGATCATGGATTGCTTTATGGCGACGGGGTTTTCGAGGGCATTCGAGCGTACAATGGTCGGGTTTTTCAGTTGAAGGAGCATATTGATCGTTTGTATGCCTCGGCTCGGGCGATCTTGCTGGAGGTCCCGTTGAGCCCGGCCTCAATGACGGAGGCAGTTTTGGAAACGTGCCGGCAGAATCGGGTGCGGGACGGTTACATCCGTTTGATTGTGACGCGTGGTGTGGGCACACTGGGCTTGAACCCATCCAATTGCAAACGTGGTTCGGTGATCATCATAGCGGGCAGGATCCAGTTGTATCCTCAGGAGTATTACGAGAAGGGCCTTTCGATTATTACGGTGCCCACGACGCGGAATCTACAGAATGCGTTGAATCCGGCGATCAAGTCTTTGAATTATTTGAACAGCATTTTGGCCAAAATTGAGGCCCTGAACGCCGGATGCGAAGAAGCGGTGATGTTGAATGCGGAAGGTTACGTGGCCGAGTGTACGGGCGACAACCTGTTTGTCGTGCGCGAAGGTGAGATTCAAACGCCGCCGGTTTCGGCTGGTGCGTTGCGGGGCATCACCCGGCGGGTGGTCATGGATTTGGCGCGACGAGAGGGTTGGCCAGTGAGCGAACCGCATTTGACACGTTACGATTTATTCAACGCGGACGAATGTTTTCTGACGGGCACAGCGGCCGAGATCGTCCCCGTGGTGCGGATCGACGGCCGGGTCATTGGGCAGGGACGACCAGGGCCGGTGACATTAAAACTCATGCGTCTGTACCGGGATTTGACTCGGCAGAGCGGCGAGCCGATTTATCCGGGGCGGGTATGAAGTGTTGCGTGTGCAAGGAACGCGAGGCCACGGTGCATCTGACCCAAATTGTCGGGGACAAGGTGCAGAAGTTGGACCTTTGCGAAGAATGTGCGCGGAACAAAGGGATCAATGATCCGACGGGGTTTGCGTTGGCGGATCTGTTGCTAGGCATGAGTGGTTCGCCCCAGGAGGAAGGGACTGCAAAGGCTGGTGAACTACGGTGTCCCCAGTGCGGTTTTACGCAAGCAGAGTTCAAGAAATTGGGTCGGTTTGGTTGTCCGGAATGCTATCAGACCTTCTCGGAAGGTTTGGAGGAGCTGCTCAAGACCATGCACAAGGGCACCCGGCATGTTGGCAAGGTGCCGGCAGCCTATCGGGGCGTGGAAGACATGAAGAAGCGGTTGGAGCGTTTGCAGCAGGAGTTGGCTCGGGCGGTCCGAGACGAGAATTTCGAGCGCGCTGCGGTGTTGCGCGACGAGATCAAGCATTTGCAAGCGCGTCTGGCGGCGCCGGGAGAGCGTTGATGCCATGGATCTGAGGGAATTCCTTGCGCCGGCGGCGGATGTGGCTCGGCGAACCGGGCCGCAAGACCGCATTGTTCTGTCCAGCCGGGTACGTTTGGCGCGAAATCTCAAGGGCTTTGCATTTCCGGGCTGGGCCAAGAAGCAGGACCGGATTCAGGTTTACGAAAAAGTGGCGGCGGCGGTAGCCGAGGTACCGACCTTGTCGGGCTGTTTCTGCGAGAGCCTGGACAAGCTCTCGGCGCTGGACAAGCAGTTGCTAGTGGAACGGCATTTAATCAGCCGCGAACATGCAGCGCGCAGCGGCGGTAGTGGAGTGGTGTTGAATCGGCAAGAAACGCTCTGCTTGATGATTAATGAGGAAGACCACTTGCGGATGCAGTCCTTGCGGCCGGGGCTCCAACTGCGTCAGGCATGGGCGGAAATTGATGCGCTGGATACGGAGTTGGAGGCGCATTTACCCTATGCGTTCAGTCCGGAGTTGGGTTATCTGACGGCCTGTCCGACCAATGTGGGCACGGGGATTCGGGTCAGCGCCATGTTGCATTTGCCGGGACTGGTGTTGAGCGAGCAGATCAATGCGATCGTGCAATCGGTCAACAAACTGGGATTAGCCGTTCGCGGTTTGTATGGGGAGGGCACGGAGGCTTTGGGCAACGTGTTTCAGGTGTCCAACCAGATGACGTTGGGCGAGTCAGAACAAACTCTTCTGGAGAAGTTGGATAAGGTGCTGCGTCAGATCATCGAGTTTGAGGAGAATGCGCGGGCAACGTTGATCGAGAAGAATCCCAAGATGGTGTATAACCACATCGGGCGCGCCTACGGGATTTTGGCCAACGCGCACATCATCGCCTCCAAGGAGGCGATGAACATGCTCTCGTTAATGCGGTTGGGGGTGGATCTCGGGATGTTTCCAGGCGTGGATCGGTCGCTAACTGATGAGTTGTTTTTGCTGATCCAGCCGGCCCATCTTCAATTGTTGCATCAAGAAAAACTGCAGGCCGAAGAGCGCGACATTATTCGGGCGGATTTGATTCGGAGCCGCTTGCGTTCGGTCAGTCGGCCGGGGCCGCCCTTGCCTGCGGGGGGATCCACCGAGTGACGGGGACTCCAAGCGGAGAACCAGACTCGGGTGCCACTGTTTGGAACCGGTTCGCAGCGGCTCGGAGGTCTACCGGGCCGGGGTCGGGGCGGAGCATCATTTCGGCAGCAGCGTCGGCGAAACGCAAACCCAAAGGAGTGAGCCGGAACCGGTTGGCTTCCCGCACGCCCCACTGGCGTCGTTCCAACTCCTGCAACTCGGGGGCCCATGCTTGACGGAGATCGAAGCCGGTGCGTCGCAAAAATGTGTCGTAAGGCCAGCCACTGACGACACGCAGGCCGAAGGCGGCGATTTCGCCGGCCCGTGCGAACGGGGAAAGTTGCTCTTGGAAAACGACGGGGACCTGCCCCTGTTCGACGGCTCTGCACCAGCTGAGCGTATGAGGCGTTTGGCGCGTCCGAATTCCGCGTATGTAGGAGACTGCGCTGGGGCCCAATCCGTAGAAATCGCCACCACGCCAATAATTAATATTGTGCCGGCAGGCGTAGGCGGGAAATTCTTCCGACAGCACGGCCGGGGGCGGATCAGGGGCACGCCGATCCCGTGCGAAGTTGGCCACTTCATATTGAAACAGGCCCGCTTCCGCGGTGCGTTCCAGCAAACGCTCGTATTGTGCGCAGGCCAAATCTTCATCCACGGTGAAGTCGCCTTGTTGGAATCGCGCAAACAAAGGCGTGTCCTCTTCGTAGATAACCTCGTAGCACGACAGATGTTCACTTTGCAGGGCCAAAGCTTCGCGAAGGGTTTGCTCCCAGCTTTCCATGCTCTGCCCCGGAATTGCGAACATGAGGTCAAGATTCAGGTTTTCGAACCCGGCTCGGCGTAGCAGATCCCAAGATCGAAAGACTTCCTCGGGGCCGTGGATTCGGCCGAGGAATTCGAGCACTGTTGGGTCCAACGATTGCACGCCCAGCGAGATCCGGTTCACGCCGGCAGCGCGCAACAAGCGCGCCTTCTCCCCTGAGAGAGTTGCCGGATTGGCTTCGACGGTGCATTCCGCGGTGGGCAACCAGCCGAACTCATGCATGGCTTGCAGAATCTGTTCCCAATGCCGCGGGGTGAGCAATGTCGGGGTACCGCCTCCGAAGAAAATGGTGTGCGGGCGGAGGTCAGGTGCCACCCGTCGGAATTCCCGGAGGAGGGCCTGCACGTAACGGTCCATGAGCTCTGCGTTGGCGGCCTCGGAGTAGAAGGCACAGTAGCTGCACTTGCGTGCGCAGAACGGCACATGGATATACAGGCTGGAGACGGGCTCCTGCATGAGGGCGATGGCCGGTGGAAGTCGATTCAAGATTCCGCGTGGGACTGTGCACTGCTGTCGGTGTCTGATGCGGGGCAGGCCGGGGGCGGAGCAACAGCCTGCTCGACCTGATAGCGCAGGGTAAACATGAGGGCTTTGAGAGCCAGCTCAGTGAACAGGAACGGCTTCGCAATAAAATCGTTGCCGCCGCTCATGGTTGAACTGGAGCGCGCCTGCAAGTCGTTAAGGCTGGTCACAAAGAGCACGGGTGTGTGACCAAAAGCCGGCGATCGTCGTAACTGCGTGCACAGGGCAAAGCCGTTCATGCCGGGCAAATCCACATCCAAGATGACCAGGTCAAATCGGTTTTCCGCGGCCAAGTTTAAGGCGGTCTCGGCATTTTCGACCGCGACGGTTCGGATCCGGGCTTTTTCGAGCGCGTGTGTGACCGCGCGTCGCGCTAGTGGCTCATCTTCCACCACCAGGGCTGTCGCTTGCGGCAAGTTTTGGACCTCGGGCAGGTGACACCGTTGGGCCAACCAATGGAGGCAATCTACGGCGGCGGCGACGGTTCGCAGGGTGGAGACCGTCCAGGCTTCAGGTTTCCCCACCAGTTCGCGCAACAGGGCTTCAAACAGGTCGGCCACGCGGCTAAGGCCACTGAGGCCGACCAATCCGGCGCTGCCGGCGAAGGCGCGCATTCGGTGTTGTAATTCTTGCAACTGATGCAGCCGCTCGGATGCGGAGGCGGCGCGGTTAATGGCCTGGAGATGTTGGCGGAAAACGCCCAGCGTTTGGGGAAGCTGCTGAAGGAAATCGCGCCGCAGTTCAGCTTGAAAATCTTCATCCGGCGCCAAGAGGCCAGACCGAACTGGCTCGGCAGCGAGCGGACGGTCCGGTTGAGGACGCACTTCAGCGCGGGGAGTCGGTTGGAGCATACTCCGGAGGGTGTCGACCAAGATCTTCGGGGTGGTGTTGGCTTTTGCGAGGCACTTGGTGGCGCCTGCTTTCCATGCTTCCTGGACCATCGAAGTGAGGTAAGTACCGGTCAACACAATGATGGGTGTGGTTTGAAAAGCCGGGTCGGCGCGAAGGATTCGAATGACCTCCAAGCCCGTCAACTTCGGGAGCATCAGGTCGAGCAGGATCACGTCCGGTGCGGTTTCGCGGGCTCGTTGCAGACCGGTTTCGCCGTCGCTGACGACCTCCACCTGGAAGCCTTCCATGCTGAGTTTATTTCGATAAATGCCGGCCACGACGGCGTCGTTTTCGATGAAAAGGACCTTGTTCATGGCGAGCCGGTCGATGCAGAGGAGTCGGGCTGCGAGGCCAACCAGGTTCGGAGTTGCTGCTGGATCTCTTGAAACTCATGCTCGATCTCTGCCAGCAAGCCCGGCAATTCTGATAGGTTGCCTGCCTCGGCGCTTGCTTCCATGCGTCGGAGCAGTGGTGTAATCCGGCGCATGCCACAGGTGGCACTGGCTCCGGCGCAACTGTGGGCCACGCGTCGAACCTCAGCGGCGTTGCCTGCCGCCAAGGCAGCCTGCAACTGACTCAGTTGTTGCGTGGTTTGTTCCACGTACAATGTGGTTAATTCGCGTACATTATTTAGATCGCCCTCGGCAAACTCCATCAAGCGATCGAAATCGACAGCCGGATCCGTTTTGCCGGATTCGGGCTCGGCCGGTTCCGGATTTGACGCAGCAGCGGTGGAAGATTGAAACACCGGTCCCCACCGTTCCATGACCTGACGAATATCATAGGGCCGAATGGGCTTGGCCAGGTAATCATCCATGCCGGCTGCGAGGCAACGCTCGCGATCGCTTTGCATGGCGCTGGCCGTCATCGCCACGATAACGATGCGCTTGTTGAAGTGGGGCAGCGGATTGGCGCTTTTTTGACGTTCGCGGATGGCCCGAGTGGCGGTCAATCCGTCCATTTCGGGCATTTGCAGGTCCATGAACAACAAGTCATAGGGTTGCCGTTCCAAGGCGGCAAGGGCTTCGACGCCGTTTTGCGCAACGTCTGCACGGTAACCGAGCTGCTGCAAGAGCCGGAGAGCCACCTTTTGATTGATGAGGTTGTCTTCGCACAACAGGACGCGCATGGGAAAACGCTGGGCTGTGTTAGAGTCGAGCTTCCCGGGCCGTTCGGGCGACGGTGTCGGTGTCGGGGAAGCTGAGGAACTTCCCAAAATGCGGGCGAGCGCATCGCGCAGGGCCAAGGGTTTAGTTGGCTTGATCAAGCACGCAGCGAAACGGGCGCTCGCAATGTCCGGGGCATCGGCTTTAACCCCCATGGCGCTGAGCAGCAACAGATGCATGGAGGCAGCGGCCGGGTGTTTGCGGAGCTGATGGGCCAAGGTGACGCCATCCATCTCGGGCATGCGCAGGTCAAGAATGGCGATGTCAAAAGTTTCGCCGTTTTGAATCCAATCCAACGCTTGAATAGGGCTGGCGGTGGCTTTCGGCTGCATGCCCCATCGACTGGTGCAACGGACTAATTGTTCGCGGCAGGTGGCGTTGTCATCTACGATGAGCACGCGGCGTCCCTGCAGGTGAGGCGGTGGTGGCGGCACTGGGGTCTGGGCCGCTTGCTCTGCGACTGGCAGCGGCAAGGTGAAGTGAAAAGTGGAACCTTTCTGCACGGTGCTTTCCACCCAAATACGTCCGCCCATGGCCTCGACGAGGCTGCGGCTGATGGCCAATCCGAGCCCGGTCCCACCATATTGCCGGGCAGTGGCGGCGTCCACCTGACTGAAGGATTGAAACAGGCGCGGCAGTCGATCGGCAGGAATGCCGATCCCGGTGTCACGGACGGAAAAGTGCAGCCAGCAGGGCGCATCGGGCCGGGCGGGTTCACGCAGGTCGGAAAGCAGACGCACGTTGAGAACCACTTCACCCACGTGCGTGAATTTCACAGCGTTGCCTAACAGATTAACGAGGATCTGGCGAATGCGATTCGGATCTCCGAGGAGGCTTTCCGGAATGCCTTCGTCCATGAGGTAAGTCAACTCAAGTTTTTTCTCGGCTGCTTTGGCTGCGAGGACGTCCAACGATTCTTCCACGCATGCGCGCAGGGAGAAGGGACGTTGCTCCAGTTCAAGTTTTCCCGCCTCGATTTTGGAAAAGTCCAAGATTTGGTTGATCAGACTCAGGAGGGCTTCGCCGCTGGAGTGGATGGTCTCAACGTAGGTGCGTTGCTCGGCGTTTAGGGGAGTTTCCCGCAGCAGCGCGCACATGGCGATAACGCCATTCATGGGCGTGCGGATCTCGTGGCTCATATTGGCGAGAAACTCCGCCTTGGCGCGGGCCGATTCTTCGGCGGCTTTCCGAGCTGCTTCCAATTCCCGATTGGCGCGGGTAAGCTGGTCTTGAAGACGTTTCGTGCGCAAGACAGCTCGAATACGCGCGCGCAATTCGGTTGCCTCAAACGGCTTGGTAACATAATCCGATGCGCCGGCTTCGAATCCCCGAAGTTTGTCTTGGGGATTGTTCCACGCGGTCACCACCACCACCGGGATGTGCTGGGTTTGAGGGTCAGCTTTGAGCCGTTGCAATAGTTGCAGCCCGTCCATATCGGGCAGACCTAGATCGAGCAGGATCATCTCCGGTGGCGCTTGCCGGATTCGTTCCCAAGCTTCACGCCCGGTGGCTGCACAGTCCAACTGGATGGCGTCCAGCGTCAATAGGCTGGCCAACACTTCCGGCAATTCCGGGTCATCCTCCACCAATAAGACCGATGCCGGCTCTGGAGTCGCGCTCCGAGAGCGAGACGTATCCTGATCGAATCCCTCGGCTGTCTTGTTCATGGCATCGCCCGTTTCCCGTGTGCATTGAACAACAGCGCTCGCCCTGCGCCAACGCCATTGTTGGGCGGTAGCCGACCTTGGAAGCAGGCCGGGCCAAATACAGGGACCGTTCGGAACCGAACCGCCTGGCCCGAACGGCCCGTCCCCAAAGTCGCCCATCCGGAAGCGTTGAACGTTCCTTACCGGATCGGGACTGTCTGGATGGCTCCAGTTCGCCGGGTTTAACACCTTGAGGCTGCGTCACGCCGGAGGCATCGTAAACCGAGCGCGACCCAACCAAGCCCCATCAGGGCCAGCGTGCCGGATTCGGGTATCACCGCGATCCGCACCTGGCCCAGACCGGCCACAGTCGCAGGATCCGCGTTCGGCCCGGTCACCATGAAACCGAACTGAGCAATATTCCCGGCGCCGATCGCTCGCGACACAGAGAAAGCTGTGCCCGATTGGAGAGTTTGCGTGTTCATCCCCACCCAGCCGTAGCCTGGAGTAAATTCTTTAACAAAAGCCACCGCGTTGTAGGGCGCCACCAAAGAGTTCTCCAAAGTCGATCCGGAAAAGGTAACGGTCTGACCGCCCCAAGCCGTGCCCATATCCACATAAAAGTTCGCTTCCAACCATTTGTTCGGCTGACCGTTGTTCACCCAATAAGGATCACTCGGATTCCATGTACTCGTATTAGGAGCGAGGCGCAGTTCCGTGCCGATCCATGCTGCCGGAAGATCTGCCACCCCCCATGGGCTTCCCCACAGGTAACTGCCGGCACTGTTGCCTCCGACCAGGTTGTAAACGTTCATGTAACCCACCCATGAGTAGGATGGATCCACCACCGCGCTTTGAGCTGACACAGACAGCGGGTTGCACAACCAGACCGCTGCCCATGCAGAGGCCGTACACAAGAGACGCAGGGTTTTCATGGCTCCATTCTCCGCGAGGTCATGATTGTGTTGTTGGTTGACGTTCTCCATCCCACCACGTCGGGCGGGGATGGTCAAGGCCATTCCAAATGCTTCAGCAGCGCAGCTTCGGAAACGGTCGGTCCTTTCTTCAAAACCGATTTTCCCACCGGCCGAATCCATCGGCAAATGAACCCTCGTCTTCGCCTTGGCATCGCCGACCCAAGCAATCTCTATCGCGCCAGTCCGGGCCGCCTGCAACCGCACACGAAGGCAACAAAATCTGTTGCAGTTTAGGCAACTCCGGCAATGCGGAAACTGGCTCGGAGTTCGTAATGTTATGTTGGCATGACGGGTGGATCAGCCTCAGCAGCAGACATGGCCCGGCTGAGAGCGCGGTAACATGCAAGGATGAATTCAGCGTAATTTGGCGAGTGTGCGGAATCCGACTGTGGAATGGAAGGAACAATTTGAGAATGGGCGCACACGGAGCTGTTCAGGGATGGAACGCATGGTGACGGGGAGCATCGGGCCATGAATGCTGAAAGTTCCATTCGGGAGCCTGAGAAGCCGCCGCTGATTCGGAACTGGTGGAGTCTGACCGGTCTGACGATCGCTGCCGGGGCACTGTTTTCGTTTCTGTTTTTATTTGTTTTGGACTCACTGGCTCGATCCGGGAATCCCTACCTTGGGATCCTGACGTATTTGGTGGCGCCGGCTTTCTTGTTCTCAGGTCTGATCCTGGCCGGTCTGGGGATGTGGTTGGAGCACCGGCGCCGGCGGCAACAAGGAGGCGCTGTCTCGGCCTTGGTCATAGATTTCTCACGCGCCCGGGATCGGCGGCGTCTGGCATGGTTTGGTGGTGGGGCAGCGGGGTTTTTGCTGCTATCGGCCATCGGGAGTTACCAAACTTATCACTTCACTGAATCGACTCAGTTTTGCGGCCAAGTTTGCCATACGGTGATGGAACCGCAGCGGGTGACGCATCAACTCGGCCCGCATGCCCGTGTGGCTTGTGTGGAATGTCATATTGGTCCCGGCGCCACCTGGTTTGTGAAATCTAAACTTTCGGGCACATACCAAGTGTATGCGACGTGGGCTGACAAATATCCAAGGCCGATTCCCACGCCGATTAAGAATCTGCGTCCGGCTCGCGAGACATGCGAGCAGTGTCATTGGCCTCAGAAGTTCATCGGCAACCTGGATCGGACGTTTCATTACTTTCTGGCAGATGAAACGAACACTCCCTTTGTGGTGCGGATGACGCTTAAGGTGGGTGGCGGCGATCCCCGGCTCGGTCCCGTGGCGGGGATTCACTGGCATGTGCATCCCACCAATGTAGTTCAATACGTGGCGGCTCGATGGGACCATGGGCAATGGGTGCCCGATCCCAGCCGGCAGAGCATACCGTGGGTTCGGTTCGTGGACGGTCAAGGAGTCGTGACCGAGTTTCGCAAGCCGGGGTTTACCAATGATCCAGCCCGATTCGAGATCCGGACGATGGATTGCATGGATTGTCACAACCGGCCGGCGCATCAGTATCAGGCTCCGTCGAAGGCGGTGAACCATGCGTTGGCGCTGGGCCGGATCGATCCATCGCTCCCGTGGATCAAGTCCAATGCCGTTTATGCGCTGACGCGGCCGTACACGAATTTGTCGGAGGCCCTCGAGCGAATTGCGACTTTTCTGGCCGCGGCGTATCCGGCGCCGGACCATCGGGATTTGGCGCCGTCGGTTCGAGAAGCCATCGCCACGGTGCAGGAGATTTATCAGCACAACTTCTTTCCCGGGATGCGCGCTTCGTGGGAAAAGTATCCGGTTAACAGCAGTCACATGTTTTGGCCGGGCTGTTTTCGTTGCCATGAGGGCCGCCATGTCACGGCCGACGGTAAACGCAGGATTGTTAATGACTGCAATGCCTGTCACACGATTTTGGCGCAGGGTTATGGCGAAGTCCTACGACAATTGACGCCGGAGGGCCAGCCGTTCCGGCATCCGGGCGACGAAGTGGACGGCGGCTGTTATGAATGTCATACAGGAGGGTTGTGACCTGATCAGAGCCGCCCTGGCTCGGCTGTGGCGGACTGGTTTCAGACGCTGCGACAGGCCGGCAGTCATTGCTTCGGCCGCGCCGTGGTTGTGGTTAATAACGGGTTTCTGTCTAGCGGGGTCGTGTGCATACGGGGCCAAAGCAGATCCCGCGCGGTTTTCGAACGCGGACTGTCTGGATTGCCATTTGGACCCCACCACCACGCGGACCCGTGGGGGTCAGGTGATTTCGTTGGTGTTTCCCACAAATGCCTTTGCCCGCTCTGTGCATGCGGCGCTAGATTGCGTGGATTGTCATGAAGGCATTCCCGAGTTGGTGCATCCGACGCCCCTGCCGGCTCCCAACTGCGGCGGATGTCACGAAAAGGAGGCCAAGGACTACGCTGCGAGTATTCACGGGGTTAGCCATACCTTGGGCGCCAGTGGGGCAGCGCACTGTTGGGATTGTCACGGCGCACATGACATTTTGGCGAGTCGGCATCCCGATTCACCGGTGTTCAAACTCAACCTGCCGCGCACCTGTGCCAAATGCCATAGCAATCCGGGTCTGACCGAAGAATATCGGATGAAACATCCGGAAGCTGCGGCGCATTATCAGGACAGCATTCACGGCCAGGCGTTGCTGAAGCTGGGTTTGGTGGTGGCTCCTTCCTGCAACGATTGTCATGGCGTGCATGACATCAAGCGCAGTGTGGACCGGGACTCGCCCGTCCATCATTTGAATGTGGCGCGGACCTGTGGCCGATGCCATTTGGGGGTGGAGCAGGTGTATGAGCGCAGCATTCATGGCCAACGGCTGCTGCAAAGGGACAAACGCGCGCCGGTTTGCACCACCTGTCATTCCGCGCATGAGATTGAGCCGCCCACTTCTGGTCATTTCAAAGCCACAAGCGACCGAAAGTGTGGCCAATGTCATCAGGACCGCCTGGAGTACTACCACGAGACGTATCACGGCAAGGCCATGGTGCTCGGCCGGCCGAATCGTGCGCCTGATGTAGCGGCCTGTTATGATTGTCATGGCCATCACGATGTGCTGCCAGCTTCTGATCCTGGCTCGCGCCTTTCGTCCACCAACATTTTGCGCACCTGCCAGCAATGTCATCCCCGTGCCACGATTGGATTCACGCAGTATCGGCCTCATGCGAACCCGATGGATCGCGAGCATTATCCTGTGGAACACGCAGTTTTTGTGGGGATGACCTCGCTGGTGGTGGCGGTGTTTGTGTTCTTTGGCGTGCACACCCTAGCCTGGCTAGTGCGTACGGTGTATCTCTATTGGCGTGACTCAAAGACGTTCCGTGAAACCAAGGTGCGCACGCAAAAGGATGACGAGTGGTTTACACGTTTCACGCCGTTCGAACGATTCCTGCATTTGCTGGTGGTCAGCAGTTTCCTATTGCTGGTGCTGACCGGGATGCCCCTGAAGTTTTATTATACGGACTGGGCCAAAGCGCTGTTTGGAATCATTGGCGGCCCGGACACGGCGCGGGTGTTGCACCGCTTTGGCGCGCTGGTCACATTTTTGTACTTCGGTCTGCACCTGATGGCCCTGGGGGCCAAGGCGTGGCGGGGACGCCATTCCGTGCGAGATCCGCACACTGGGCGCTGGGACTGGCGGCGTCTGCGGGAAGGGTTGTTCGGTCCGGATTCCATGCTCCCGACGCTCCAGGATTGGCGGGATTTTGTGGCGCACAATCGTTGGTTCTTCGGCAAAGGACCCAAGCCCCAATTTGACCGGTGGACCTACTGGGAAAAATTCGACTATCTGGCCGTGTTCTGGGGTGTATTCATGATCGGTAGTTCAGGTTTGATTCTCTGGTGGCCGGACTTTTTTACAAGGTTCCTTCCGGGTTGGATCATCAATGTGGCCCACATTATTCATTCAGACGAGGCGTTGCTGGCGGCCGGGTTTATTTTCACCATTCATTTCTTCAACACGCATTTCCGCCTGGAGAAGTTCCCCATGGACACGGTTATTTTCTCCGGCCGCATTTCCAAAACGGAAATGTTGCACGAGCGCCGGCGTTGGTACGACCGGTTGCTGGCCAGTGGCAAATTGGACCAGTTCCGCGTCCGGGATGATTGGGAGGGATGGAAAGGGATTGCGCGGGGCGTGGGTTATTCGTTTTTCGGTTTGGGCGTGATTTTGCTTCTGCTGATTCTCTACGCCATGGGCTCGCGGATGGTGCATTGACTCGGGCGCGATTCTGCGAGCGCCTGCGGGATAGTGGTTCTCTGAACTTCCGAAGAAGATTTGTTCTGGGTCGGAGTCCACCGTGCGGGGATGACTCGACAAAGGTGGTGAGGTCTTTCCACACTGACGCGGAGCTTTACCGGCGTCTTCCGCTGCCCATACGTCATGGATTGCTTTTGGCGGTCGGTGAGACAACAGGAGGCTTGAAGCAGGTTGGGTTGGGGTGTTCATGAGTCCGGATTCTATCGCATTGGCGCTGATTTTGGGGGCAGCGTTGTACTTGTTCTGGACGCAAGTGATCCGCATGGACCTGACGGCCCTGGCGGTGATGCTGGCGCTGATTGTGCCGTGGCCGCGTTCAGACGGGCAGTGGCGCGGGATTTTGACTCCGGCGGAGGGTTTTTCGGGTTTTGGCAGCGTGGCGGTGATGATGGTAGTGGCCATGTTTGTATTTGGCACCGCTTTGGCACGAACTGGAGTCACCGAGGTGTGGGGGTTGCGACTGTTTCGGGCTTGTGCACGGACCGAGTGGGGACTGCAATTGGCCGTTTTGGTGGCCACCACTCTGACATCCATGTTTATCAATGACACCACGGTGGTGATCCTGTATTTGCCGCTCATTTTGACCCTTTGTCGCGAACGCGGCTGGTCACCGTCCCGGTTCCTCATGATTGCGGCCTATGGAGCGTTGTTGGGCGGGCAGTGGACACTGATCGGTACACGCAGCAACATCCTTGTGGGAGATATCTTGCGGCAACAAACGGGTCAGGGACTGGGTTTTTTTGACCTGACGCCGGTAGCCGCTGTGGTGTTTGTCGGGTGTGCGGTTGTCTTGATGTTGTGGGGCCGGCGATTTCTGCCGGCGGAAAAGCCGGGGGAATCCTTGGAGGAACGACTGGCGCAGCACTATTTGACCGAGGTCATGGTCACGCCGCGCTCTGCGCAGTTGGGGCGTCCGATTCGAGAAGTGGTGTCGGCTATGGGTTCGGACGTTTCGTGGGTGGGCTTGGTGCGCGGTCAGGAACGACTGCCGCCGGCCGACTGGCTTCATCTTCAGGCCGGAGATGTGCTGATTTTGCAGGGTCCGGTCTCGGTCATTGGAGGGCTGCTGAAGTCGCGGGATTTTCAGTGGCAGGAGGAGCTGACAATTGATGATCGGACGTTACGCAGCGTGGATTTGGTCACTGTGGAGGCGCTGCTGGCGCCTCGGTCCAATTATGCGGGACGCACATTGGAAGAGATGCGCTTCACACAGGAGTACGGGTTCACCCTGCTTGGCATCGCGCGGCGAGGCCGAAGCTTGGAGGAACGTCCTGCACAGACGGCGCTGGAGGAGGGGGACTCCTTGCTGCTGTTGGGTCACGTGGCATCTCTGCCGCGGCTGGCGGCCAATCCGGATCTGATTGTTCTGGCGCAGCAGGAGTTTGTGCCGTTCAACCGCTCGCGGGCGTTTTTGACGCTGGGTCTGCTGGCCGGCATTGTGGTCACGGCGGCAACGGAGGTGCTGAGTCCGGCGATTTCGATACCCATCGCGGCGTTATTGGTGGTATTGACGGATTGTGTCAAAGTTCGGGACCTGTATCGAGTGGTGGATTGGCAGGCCGTGGTCACGGCGGCGGGTTTGATTCCGTTTGGACTGGCCGTGGAAAAGACCGGCGCGGCCCGGGATTGCGCAGAGTGGGCGGTACAGTGGTTAGAAGGTGCAGGTCCGACTGCGTTGCTGGCGGCTCTTTGCTTGTTGGCCATCGGGTTGACCCATTTCATTGACAACTCAGCCGTGGGCATCATCTTGGCGCCGGTTGCCTACAACGTGGCCTTGATCCTGGGTGTGGACCCGAAGCCGTTCATGGTGGGGATTGCGATTTGCATTTCGGCGTCATTTTGCACGCCGTTTGCGCATGAAAGCACGATCTTGGTGATGGGGCCCGGCCGATACCGGTTTCGGCATTATCTGCAAGCGGGCGGTTTCATGGCTGTACTGACGTGGGTGCTGACGACTTGGATCACACCCCGGGTCTGGCCATTCTAGGGGCTTCGCCAATGCGGGGGGCCGGTCGATTGGGTATCTCAAGCCGGCTTGGCGGATCTTTACGGGGACAGAAGGAATCCGGGCGACACGGCGCGTACATCGAGCTGCGCTGCAGGGCCTTGGCGTGGCTCAGGCGCGATCAGCGGGTCAGTGTGTTGGTGCGCGCCGCGGCTTCATACTGGCTGAGTACTTCGCGGAACATTTCGCGCAAGCTTTCGTCTTCTGCAGCGGCAATGGCTTTTTTCTGGTAATGGATGGCCTCGCGGACCTTGCCGGTGTCGAACAACGCGCGTGCGTAAGTGTCCAAGATGGAGGCGTTGGTCCCGCCGGACGCGTCGAGGGCGGCCTGGGCTAAGTGCATGGCCAGGTCAAGATCCCGTTGTTGGATGCGTTCGTCTGTCAGCAATGTCCAAGCCCATTCGTTGTAATCTTCCGCGGTGGCGCCTTTGGTTTCACGCAGCTTCTGCGCCAGGGCGGGAAGTTCATTGGTTGCGTTTCTGCTGGCCGCCCGGGCGTACTGGTTAAACAAGCGCGCGTTAGCGAGTCGCTGTTTATAGCTTTCCAGGTCGAATTCTTTGGGTGCTGATGCCGCCAGGCGTTTTTCGAGCTGCCCGAGCGTTTCGTCCGGTGCATCGCGCAACAGAGCCTCTTGATACTCCGCCAGCGCCATTCGGAACTGGATGAGCTTGCGAATTTCGTCGGCTTGGAATTTCCGATCGCCTAAGAGGGGTCCAACCTCGGCGTCAGCGGCTTCCAATTCTTTGCCGAGTGCATTTGCTTTGGCGTCGTCTCCGGTCAGGACAGCCTGGGCAAATGCTTCCAGCTTGGCGCGTGCTTCAGCCTGTTTGCGCGCTTTGGTGAGGTCGAACTTTCCAGTCTGCAATTCGTCCAACACCTTGTCCAATTGGTCCATGGGATGGCCGTGCCAGACGATGCGGCCTTCCTTATCCACCACGAAGGCGTGTGGGATGCCATCAATGCCAAAGGCTTCCATGTACGCCTTGCCGGTCTGTTCATCCTGATCCACCGCGACGACATAATCCATCTTGTCGCCCATGCGCTGGACAAAAGATCGGACGGTTTCGACCTTTTCGTCGCTGATGCCCACGATGACGACGTCGGGGAATTTTTTTTGCAGTTCTGTCAGATGAGGGATGCTTTGCCGGCAAGGGCCGCACCAGGTGGCCCAGAACTCTATCACGGCAATCTTTTTGCCCTTTAGTTCCGCCAAGTTCACCGGTTTCCCCTTGATCCATTCAGCGATTTTCAAGGGCGGTGCCGGGTCTCCGATCCGGCCTTCTGCAGCTAAAGAAACGGCGGGAACGATCAAAAGCGCGGCGATCCAGGTCGCCAGAATCGAGGTTTTCATCCGAAAAGCCTTTGTGCGATTGTGACTCGTAATCCGGGCCACCCTACGCCGGCGCACGGCTGGTGTCAAACGGGTTCCGGTGGGTTGAATCCAAGCCGGTTTGAAGCGGTCAGGACGCGCGCACGATGCTGGGAAGTGGCTTTTTCGGGTGTGGCAGCTTGTGGACAGTTCTTTGGGCGTGAACCGGTTCGGGTTGGAGCTGAAGAGAGGACGCAGTTTCGCACTGTGCAGTCGCGTGGTGGATTTGGTTAAATCGTCCCGATGAAAATACGGGTTCGATTTGCGCCCAGCCCGACAGGGTATTTGCACATTGGCGGTGCCCGCACGGCGTTATTCAACTGGCTGTTTGCACGGCACCACGGGGGGACTTTTATTCTTCGAATCGAAGACACGGATGCCGCTCGTAATTCACAGGAAGCGGTGGAGGTAATTCTGGACGGGCTTCGTTGGCTGGGGTTGCACTGGGACGAAGGTCCGTTAACGGGCGAAGCCACCGGGCCGTCTCATGGCGACCGCGGTCCCTATTTTCAAAGTCAGCGTCGGGAATTGTATCTGCGACGTGTGGAAGCCCTGTTATCGCGCGGCTTAGCCTATGAACAGGACGGTGCGATCAAGTTTCGGATGCGCCGTGAACCGGTGGTGATTCATGATCTGATCGTGGGTGAGGTCGTTCGGCGATTGACCGATCGCGAGGAACAGGATCCGGATTTTGTGATTTTGCGGTCGGACGGGCAGCCCGTGTTTCATTTGACCAATGTAGTAGACGATCTGGAAATGGGCATTACGCACGTGATCCGCGGCGAAGACCATCTCAGCAACACGGCCAAACACATTGCGTTGTTCGAAGCTTTCGGGGTCAAACCGCCGCATTATGCGCATATTCCGTTGATCCTGAATCCGGACGGTTCCAAAATGAGCAAACGAGACCGTGGAGCGGCGGTGCATTGGTATCGCGAAGAGGGTTACCTACCTGAGGCACTGGTAAACTACCTGGCGTTGCTGGGATGGTCGCCCAAAGACAACCGTGAAAAACTCAGCGTGCCGGAGTTGATTGATCGGTTCGATCTGGCCCAGGTGTTGCGGCACAATGCCCGATTCGATCCCGAGAAATTGCTTTGGCTACAGGGCGAATACATGCGGGAATTGCCGCGCGACCGGTTCTACGAGCTTGCCGTCCAAGCCCTGCACAAAGCCGGATTGGACACAACGCGTTACCCGTTGAACTACGTTAAGGCTGCACTGGACACGTGTTACGGGAAAGTAAAGACCTTTCGGGAACTGCCGGATTACGGGGGATTCTATTTCCGAGAAGAGGTGGAGTATGACCCGCAGGCCGTGGCTCAGCATTTTGTGCCGGATCAAGCCCCTCGGATCCGCCGGTTGCGGGACTCCCTGGGCCGAGTGGGCGCCTTTGATGCCGCCACGCTGGAAACGGCGCTCAAGTCCGTCGCTGCCGAATTAGGAGTTAAGCCCGCCGTGTTGGTACATCCGGTGCGGTTGGCCTGCACGGGCCGAACCGCCGGTCCCAGTCTGTATCACCTGATGGAGGTCCTGGGCCGCGAGCGGGTTCTGGATCGGCTGGAGCGTGCCCTGGCCCGACCGGAGTGGAACGCTTGAGTCTGGTAGAACGCCGCCGGGCCGCTGGAGAATTAGCACGGATGCGCGGGTTTCGGCCCGGGTGCCGGAAGCGGAGGGATCGGTGTGGGCGCGTCCGGTTGCCGATCAGCGTCGCGAGGCACCACTGACAATCTCCGACATCTTGAAGATTGGCAGGAACATGCAGATGACCATCCCGCCGATGACTACGCCCAGGAACACGATCAAAATGGGTTCGATCAGAGAGGTTAACCCGGCTAAAGCGGTCTCAACTTCCTCGTCCAAGAAATTCGCCACGCGCTCAAGCATATTGTCAATTTTGCCGGTTTGTTCCCCGGCAGTCATCATGCGAATAATCATGACGGGAAAGACCGGATGTTTACCCAGGGCGGTCGAGATCCCTTCGCCGCGTTCGATGTCCACGGCGGCGGCCTTGATGGCAGTCTCCATCACCACGTTACCGACCGTCTGGGACACGATTTGCAACACCTCCAAGATTGGGACACCGCTACGCACCAGCGAAGCCATCGTCCGGGAAAACCGTGCCAAGCAGATCTTGTGGGCTAACGTACCAAAGACGGGCATGCGGATCCGGTACGAATCCCAGAATCGCCGACCGACCGGCGTCTTGATGAAGTACAACCAGCCGTAAACGGCCGCCACACCGCCCACCAGCAGCAATAAAATGTACCGTTTCACAAACTGGCTTAGGTCAATCATGAACTGTGTGGGCGCCGGCAGTTTCGCGTCAAAACTGCTGTAAATCTCGCCAAAGACCGGCACAACTTTAACCAGCAAAAAGATGGTGATCAGAATGGCCACGATGGTGACCACGGTCGGATACATCATGGCCGATTTGACCTTCTTGCGCAGACGGGCTGTGTTTTCCAGGTAAGTGGCCAGGCGAGCCAAGATTTCTGCCAGCAAACCGCCCTTCTCCCCCGCCGCCACCATGCTCACATACAGGCGGCTAAACACCTTGGGATGTTTCTGCAGCGCTTCAGAAAAACTGTCGCCGCTCTCCACCCGGGCGCAAATGTCCCGGATCACATCGCGCATTACTTTGTTCTGCGTTTGCTCGGCCAGAGCTTGCAAGGACTGCACCATGGCCAATCCGGCGTCGATCATCGTGGCCAGTTGCCGCGTGAAAATCACGAGGTCCTGGAGGGCAACTTTCCCTCCGGCGGTTCGACCTTTCTTGCCCACCCGTTCCTGGATGGACAACACCAGCAGATTCCGATTCAGCAAGGCGGCAATGGCAGCCTGTTCGGAAGCCGCCTCCACCACGCTTCGAACTTCGCGCCCGGTAACACTGTCCCGGGCCACATAAACATAGGCCGGCATGGTTCAATCCGAAAAAACTGTGTTGAGGCCGACCGGACTGGTTTTCCGCGGCGACCGGCACCAACCCGGCATCGGCTGACACGTCGCTTTGTGCCTTGGGATGAAGCAAGCTGCATTCCAACTGAGCGGGATCCGTGGAGAGTTCAGGTTTACGCATACGCTGGAGTCTGCGTGGCGAGCTTTAGGACGGGCACGCTCGGACAACCCCGGACGTGATCAAGGAACCAATCAGGACAATGATCTGACCGGGCCTGGAGAGGCGAACTCGGGACAATGACCGGCGGATCGCGTCCAAGGATTGGACATCTTTGCCGAAGAACCGGGAGGCAAAACCTGCCGCATGACCTGAGCCGGCCCGGCAAAAAGCGGGCCGAACCCTTGCGATCGGGGGCGACCAAGAGGTCTCTTTCGACAGCAGTACCGGCCCTGGCGATCACTCGGATCAGGACGGGGAGTGGATTGGATTGCCCATTGATGTTTGGTGGAGACCTGTGCAGGCGGCGTCTTGCCAACAAAGAGCGGTGTCATAAGGTAATGGACAGTTGCGGCAGCGACCGACGCATCGGACCGGGGCGGACGCGGTCAGGCTGCCCGGCTGGCTGGACTGAGTTACCGCGCCATGCGCAAGCGGGCCAAAACCTGGCTGTCTTTTGAGGAACTGCGCTCGGCGGCCGAAGCCGGGGATCCGGAGGCCCAGTGTGATTACGCCATTTGTTTCCACACCGGGCACCACGTGCCGGTGGATCATGTGGAAGCGGTGAAGTGGTTTCGTCGCGCGGCGGAGCAAGGTCATGCGACCGCCCAGTGTTACTTAGGGTACTGTTACCAAACTGGCCAAGGCGTGGAGGTGGACGCCGCCGAGGCGGTCCGCTGGTTTCGGGCAGCCGCTGAGCAAGGAGATCCGGCTGCCCAGTTCAACCTGGGGGTGTGTTACGAGACGGGCTTTGGTGTGCCCCAAGATGATCGAGAAGCATTCAAATGGTACCTGGCTGCCGCTGAAAAGGGCGAACCGCAAGCCCAGTTTAACGTGGGCGTCTTCTATGAACAGGGGCGGGTCGTGGCTCAGGATTACCGGCAGGCGGTGAAATGGTACCGGTTTGCTGCGGAACAAGAATGTGCGCCTGCCCAATGCAATCTAGGACTCTGTTACGAACTTGGCCGGGGCGTTCCTCAAAACACCGATGAAGCCGTGCGTTGGTTTATTCGGGCAGCGCGTCAGGGAGATAAAACCGCCCAACACAATCTGGGATTGTATTATGCGCGCGTCGAAGCCGTGCCGGACGTGGACGATCCCCGGGTCAAGGAGCTGTGGTCAGGCTCGGGAAACACTTCGGGTCAATCAGAATCGTAAAACTGGCATGGTCATCGGTGCGTTCGTTGGGGCGATCCGTGGCGGCTCCCGGGTCGGGTCTAATCGTACGGTGCGAGGGCGAGGACAAGCAAGGGTTGCGCCGGTCCTGTTAATGTGCGTGAACCTTTCCAAACCTGCTGCGTGTTCAGTCAAGCAGCGGACTTCATCAGGTAGACGTCTTGGCTTCGCAGCGGTTGGAGCCACCTGTTGGCCCCGCTCCGGCATGGAAGAGCGCGAGATTGAATTAGACGGTCGCCCTTGATTTGCTGGCCGCGTGGAAGCGATGAACAAGGTACGTGTCGCCATTGTAGGGGCCTCAGGGTATTCGGGGGAAGAATTGGTCCGACTGTTGCTGGACCATCCACAGGCCGATCTGACCACGGTCACTTCCCGACAATATGCGGGTCGGACCGTGGCCCAAGTTTTTCCGCGCTTTGCGCACCGGCCGCGGGCGCGCGCGCTGGTGTTCCGCGAGCCGGATGTTGCGCAGATGGCGGCCGAGGCTGAGGTTATTTTCCTGGCGCTGCCGCATGGGGTGGCCGCCGAGTTTGCCCGGCCGCTTTTGGCTGCCAACCGGGTGGTCATTGATCTCAGCGCAGACTTCCGTTTACGCGATCCCGCGGTGTACGAGGAGTTTTACGGCCATACCCACCCCGCGCCGGAACTGCTGGGGCAAGCCGTGTATGGGTTGCCGGAACTGCATCGCGAGGCCATCCGGCGCGCCCGGTTGATTGCCTCGCCCGGTTGTTATCCAACCAGTATTTTGCTGCCGCTGGTGCCTTTGTTGCGGGCCGGTTTGATCGAACCGGACGGCATTGTGGTCAACTCGCTGAGCGGGGTTAGCGGGGCAGGTCGCAAAGCAGAGTCGGAATACCTTTTCTGCGAATGCGCCGAAAGTTTGCGGGCTTACGGAGTGCCGAAGCATCGGCACTTATCGGAGATTGAGCAGGAACTTTCCCTGGCGGCCGGCCAGCGCGTGCGCATTCAATTCACGCCGCATTTGGTGCCGGTGCGTCGCGGCATTTTGACCACGATTGTAGCCCGCCCGCGCAACGGTCTGGGCACCGCAGCAGGATTATTTGTGCTGACCGGGCGCATCCAACAGTGTTACCAGGCCTGGTACGGTTCCGAACCGTTTGTGCGGGTGTTGGATGACAAGACACTGCCGGACACCAAAAACGTTGTGGGGACCAATGTCTGTGAAATTGGTTGGCGACTCGACACGCGCACAGGCCACCTCGTGGTCATCAGCGCCGAGGACAATTTACTCAAGGGCGCCAGCGGACAGGCCGTGCAGTCGATGAATCTCGTGTGCGGGTTTCCCGAGACAACCGGACTGGGGTAACGCTCGGATCGGGTTGGGATCCGGCGGATTACGCAGCGCATTCGGCAATTCAGGAGGGTTGGGGTCGTGCCTTGATGGCCTGCATCCCGTGGCGGGGCGACGAGCACGTACTGGACGTCGGCTGCGGGGATGGTCGGTTGACCGTGTTGCTGGCCGAAGCTGTACCGCGAGGCTGTGTACTGGGTGTAGACGCTGCGCCAGAGATGATTGCTCATGCGCAGCTTCATTACCCGGCAGCCCGATACCCACGAGTACGCTTTCAGATCTGTCCGGCTGAATCCATTGGGATGCTCGGGCCGCAGGACGTCATTTTCAGCAATACGGCCTTGCATTGGCTGCAGGATCCCGAGGCATTCATATGGGGTGCAGCACGTTGTTTGCGGCCCGGTGGCGGCATGTGGATCTACGCCCACGGGCGAGACAATGCGCGAGACGTTTTCAAAGCCCTGCTCCAAGCGATCCGCCAACGACCCTGGCGGACCTGGTTTCGGTCGTTGCCGCGTCCGTGGGTTTTTCCCGAGCTATCCCGCTATGAGGCATGGTTGGTAACCGCAGGTTTTCGCGTGGACCACCTTGCCAGCGTGGATCGAATGGAACGTTTTCCAGACGCAACGGAATTGGCGGCTTGGTTGCGCACAACCTGGTGGCCGTATGTGACGCGCGTGCCGGCGGCGTTGCAATCTGCGTTCGTGGACGCCATCGTAACCGAGTATCTCCGCCGCTGCCCCGCCATGTCCGATGGTTCCGTGCCTGTTTGGATGCAACGATTGGAACTGGTGGCCCGGCGTCTGTGAAAACGCGGGTCGGCGGGTCGCATCACAAGGGCGGCAACGCTGCCCACAAGCGGCTTAAACCTTCCCGCAAGCTGACCTGCGGCTGCCAGCCCAGACGTCGCAATCGGCTCACCTCTGCCACGACCGGATGAAAAGGATCAGGTAACGGCGGGTCCTGAAACCGGATCAGCTCCGGCCGTCCGAACAGGTCGGCCGCCGTTTGCGCCAACTGGCCAATTGTAACGCCTCGGCCAGTACCCCAATTGATCGGGCCGGTCACGCGTTGTTCCAAGGTTAGGAGGATAGCCGCAGCCAGGTCCTCGATGAAGATATAATCCTTTAAACTATGAGGGCTTTTGATGGTCACCGGTTGTCCGCGCCGCAATTGTTCCAACAAGGAGGTGCAGAATCGGGCCGGATGTTCACCCGGGCCATAGGGATAGAACACACGCCCCCAGGCAAAGTGCCATCCGAATTGTTCGGCATCCTGTTCCAGCGCCCGGCGCAAGGTGTCTTTCGCTTGCGCATACGGTGATGTGGGCGCCACCGGTGTGTGGTGTTCCGACAAGGGACAACCCGTAATTTGGTACTCGATGCAAGTGCCCACCCCGACGACCCATTTTGTGCCGCGTCGGACCAGGTTGCGAAGGAAATCCAGGCTCTGTGCTGCTAACCGATCGTTCTCTGGCGAATCTAGATATACACCGGGCGTGGCAATCCAGGCCGCATGGAGACATGCGTCAGGGCCAAAAGCCTCGATCGCCTGCCACGGAGGTGCCTGCAGGGTCCCTTCTAACCACACCACTTGATCGGAAGAGGCCAGATCCGGTGGGACCGGTCGCCCGGGACGTTTGAGTCCGGCCACGTGGTGACCGCGCTTCTGCGCCATCCGGACGCAGGCCGATCCAATAAAACCGTTGGCGCCCGTAATCAGCAGTCTCATGACAGGTCGGCCGGAGGCAGCTCCGCCAGCAACGGTAACTGTTGATCCCGCTCGGACAAAATCGGGTCGGGTAACGGCCAACGAATCGCCAGTTGCGGGTCGTTCCACCGCACTCCTCGGGCCAACTCCGGCACATAAAACTCGGACATGTGATAGAACACCTCCGAATGATCCACCAGGCACTGAAAGCCATGGGCGATGCCTTCCGGCACATACAACATCCGCCGATTTTGGCCCGTCAGTTCGAAGGCTTCCCACTGTCCGAACGTGGGCGAACCTTTCCGCAAATCTACCAGCACATCCCAAATAGCGCCCACGGCGCAACGAATCAGTTTGATCTCCGGTTTCGGCCGCGCCTGGAAATGCAAGCCTCGGATCATGCCGCGGCGCCGAGTTAGCGTCAGATTACACTGCGGCCAGCGCACATTCAGTCCGAGCGCTTGAAACTCCCGTTCGCAAAACGTGCGTGCCAGAAAGCCGCGCTCGTCCTCACGCAATTCCAGGTCAATGATCCAAACCCCGGGCAAACGGGCGGGTGTGAATTTCATGGGTTCAAACGATGCGCACTTCCGGGATGGGTACAATGAACCGGCCGCCGACCCGACGGTACGCCTCCTGCTGCGCCAGGATCTCGTCGGCAAAGTTCCACGCCAGAAGTAACGTGTAATCCGGCCGCTCCTGCAGGAGCGTCTCCGGCGGCCGGATCGGCAAATGCACACCGGGCATCAACCGACCTTGTTTGTACGGACTGCGGTCCACCACGAAATCCAGCAGATCCGATCCGATCCCGTAGTAATTGAGCAAAGTGCTGCCTTTGGCCGCGGCGCCGTAGGCAGCCAACCGATGACCGCGTGCTTTCAGCTCACGCAACAGGCTGACCAGCTCCTGCTTCAGCCGGGCGACCCGATCGGCAAATCCCTGATAAAACGCCAGCGACGGCACACCCTTTCGTTGTTCTGCTTCAAGCTGGTCTTGCACCGAGGGTTGGACTTCATATTCGCCGCGCCGCGCTGCAAACAGGCGTAACGAACCCCCGTGGATGGGAATGCGCTCGAGATGAATAATCTCCAACCCGTGCCGACGGAACAGCGGCATCAGCGGCGTGAGTGTAAAATAAAACACGTGCTCGTGATAAATCGTGTCAAACTCGGTTCGCTCCAAAAAATCCACGCCGTACGGAAACTCCAGAATGATCCGCCCGCCGGGCCGCAACAACTCCGCCAGCCCCGCCACAAAATCGTTCGTGTCGGGCACGTGAGCAAAAACGTTGTTCCCAAGAACGAGATCCGCGGCGCGGCCCTCGCGAACCAATTGCCGGGCGAGGTCCAGACCAAAAAACGCCTCCCGCGTCTCGACCCCCTTTTGCCGCGCCACTCGAGCGATGTTGGCCGCGGGTTCGATCCCCAAGCACGGCACGCCCGCTGCCACAAAATGTTGCAACAGGTACCCGTCGTTGCTGGCAATTTCCACCACATGACTGCGCGGGCCCAGATGAAACTCGCGGAGGTACCGCTGCGCGGCCTCACGCGCGTGTCGCAACATGGCATCGGAAAACGAGGAGAAGTACAGATACTCCGAAAACAGCGTCACCGGCGGCACCAGCTCGGTAATCTGCATCAACCAACAGGTCGGACAGACCGCCAGCCGCAATGGAAACCGCGGTTCCGGCCGACCCAGATCCTCTGGACGCAACAGATTGTTAGCCAGTGGTTGTGTCCCCAGGTCGAGGATGGGCACCACCGGAGTGGCTCCGCACGAACGGCAACTCAGCGTGGTCATCATGCCCTTTGCGCCCAAGCAATCCCCAGGCGTCTTGCGTCTTCTTCGTAACCAGCAATTTGTTCGAGACTGAAGGCAATCATGTCCGCATGCTTCTCTAAATGCCGACGGCGATACCACGCAACGGTTTGTTCCACCGCCCGGTCAAAACCCCAGACCGGTCGCCATCCCAACAAATGCGCTGCCTTTTCAATCGCCAGCGTCAATAAGCCCGCCTCATGCGGTGCTTTTGGATCCGAAACATCCTCCCACCGGCCCGGCCAATGGCGCAACACGGTTTCCACCAAAGTCCGAACCGATTGCTGCGCGCTTGGGTCAGGACCAAAGTTAAAAGGCCCACACAGGGGCGAATCTTTCGGTTGACCTGCCAGACGCGCTGCCAGCCAGAGGTAACCACTCAGGCACTCCAACACGTGTTGCCAGGGACGCACAGCCCCGGGCCGACGCACCGGGATGGGCCGACCCGCCAGCAAAGCTCGCACACAATCGGGCACAATCCGATCCGCTGCATAATCACCGCCTCCGATGACATTGCCTGCGCGGACCGTGGCCAAAGGGCCGCAGCGCGGATCCGGCTGGAAAAACGACCGATCCCACGCCTGCACCACCAGTTCCGCGGCAGCCTTGCTCATGGAGTAAACGTCGTGCCCCCCGAGCGGATCGTTTTCACGATAAGCAAACACCCACTCGCGATTTTCGTAACACTTGTCGCTGGTGACCACCACCGTCACACAGGGTCGTTCCAATTGCCGCACGGCCTCCAACAAATGCGCCGTGCCGACGGCATTGATCAAAAACGTGTCCAGCGGCTCCGCGTAGGACCGGCGGACCAGCGCCTGCGCGGCCAGGTGAAACACCACCTCGGGTTGCACGCGCTGCATCGCCGACTGCATCGCAGCCAGATTCCGCAAGTCGCCCGTGGTCTCGCTGGCGAAGGTCCCGGCCGGCAACAGTTCATAGAAGCTCGGTTGCGTGGGCGGCGGTAAACTGAATCCGTGGACCTCGGCGCCGAGCCGACGCAGCCACAACGACAGCCAAGCGCCCTTAAATCCGGTATGACCGGTCACCAAGACCCGGCGTCCGGAATAAAAGCCGCCGAAACAGAGGGCTCCCGCGTTCACAGGCTCACCACACTTTCCACGGTGCCCGACCTGAGTTCCACATTTGCGTCAACAATTGTTGTTCCCGATAGGTGTCCATGCATTGCCAGAAACCGTCGTGACGCCAGGCTGCGATCTGGCCCTCCGCTGCCAACCGCTGCAACGGTTCACGTTCCAGCACGCAGTTGTCATCCGTCAGATACTGTTCGATCCGGCGGTCCATCACAAAGAAACCTCCGTTGATGTAACCGGTCTGTTTCTCCGGTTTTTCATTGAAGGCCACCACCTGATCCCCCTTGATTTCCAAATCCCCAAACCGACCCGTGGGATGCACCGCCGTGATGGTCACGATCTTCTTTTGACGCCGATGAAAAGCAATGGAGGCATTGATGTCACTGTCAGTCAGGCCGTCGCCGTAGGTGCAAAGAAACGTGTCCTCTTCAATGAAGCGCAACACTCGTTTGAGCCTTCCGCCCGTTTGCGTGTGCAGGCCGGTGTCCACCAACGTGACCACCCAGTCTTCCTCAGGATGTTGATTGTGATATTTGATGCGCGGTTTCGGCCCCAACTGGAGCGTCACGTCACTGGTAAACCACTGATAGTTGCGGAAATATTCCTTGATAATCTCGCCTTTGTACCCCAGGCAAAGAATGAACTCCTTGTGCCCGTAATGGGCATACAACTTCATGATATGCCACAAAATCGGGCGTTCGCCGATCGGAACCATCGGCTTGGGCCGAAACTCAGTTTCCTCCCGCAATCGCGTGCCCAATCCGCCGCAAAAGATCACCACTTTCATGCATCTACCCGTTGGCTGGCCCCCCGCTCCAAGCAGGATGGCCGATGCGTTTGAATACGCAGCCGCTCGCTCCGACACAACCATGGAATGCATGGGCCGTTCAACCGGCAGACCGTGCTCTCCGGTTGCCACGAGATTCCCACGACCTACTCCGCAGCGATGGAATCCAGCGCACTCCCAGACATGCCAACGCCGGGGACAAAAAAAATCTGCTCTCCGAATCCTGTTTAGGTTGAATCCCGACATCCAGGCGTAGGCCCGTCCTTTCGTCCCAAAAGCAAATGGTCCCTGTGCGGTCTTCCGACCACACAGGGACCCAGTCGGGATTGGGAGCTCGCCACGCTCTCTTCCCCGCACCGGCATTGGGCGCCCCCCTCAAAAAGGACAGGGAGGCTGCCGGCTCCCCGACGCCGTGTCCCGCCCGCAGGCAGGCTTCACGACCCCACGGCGAGAGTCGTCCTTGGGACCTCACGGTCCCTGGGCATTGGGCAGGTGGGCTTCTGAGCTTGCCGATCCTGCACGTTGCGGCGCACATGGACGCCGCCTGCAGTCGCAAACTCCCGCGAACGGCCGATCTGATGCCAGATCAACCCCTCGCCTTTCCGCAGAAGACAGAAGTCGTTTGACCAACTCCCGCTCCCGCGCGACGGGTCTCGCCTCCTGCCCAAAGGTTGCCTTTTGCGGCTGGTGCCAACGGAGGACCGTTGACAATCCGGCCGTTTCGTTGGGGCAACTTGGAAAGCGCGTGCAGTTTCCCCGCCCCCGCGATGCAGGCCCGGGACCGTTCACGGGCCGGTCCAGAGCCACTTCAACTGATATACTGGTCGGCCGCCCATGCGCTCGGGCGCCGCATCGGGCTGGTGCGCAGTAGCAACCTCGGACCCCTCGGGTCACTGCGATTCATCCGGAGCCGGAATCATCCGGACTACTTCACTCGACTCGGGACGCTTTCCGGTGTGTCCCTAATCGCCGACTCCATGTTCGCAATACCGGCATGTGCGACCATGCCGGAGGAGCCGGTGAATCCTGCCTCTGCATGTCCGCAGGCCCAAATGAGGCGACGCAGATGCAGAGGGGCCGTCCCCCCAGCCGGGAACGACCTTTCCCCGGTGACCCGGGATTATCCTCGAGACGACCCGACCACCAAGTGGCGGCCTGTGATCGCCTCTGTTCTTTCAATGAACCACCATTACTCTAGGCTCGAAAACCCTGTCTGCCCACCGAATGTTGTTCACCGCGTTGTTCACAGGCCTTATCCGCGGACCCAGGAGCACTCGAGCATAACTTGGTGCAGACCAACAGACTCCGACGGATTCCCATAAGTTATTCACCCAACGCGCCGGTCCAACCTCTCGCCGGTGAAAAACTTTTTCTCAAGACCCGCCTTGACGGGGAGAACCGGCATTCCGTAAAGCGCCTCGCCGGTTGTTTCACGCTGGAAGTGCTCCTCGCGCGGTGGTCGGGTTTCATGGGTTCTTCGTCGTGCATCATTCCTGGGTTTTTGGCACCATGCAACCTATGAATTGGCTACGGCTCGGGATCCTCTTTTTCGGCCTTATGAGCTATGAGGCGCCAGCCCTTGCTGGACAAGGCGCAGACGCAGTCACGCAACCGGATGTGGTCTATCTTTTCAGCACGTTCCGTGAGCCGGAGGCAAACGGCCTACACTTTGCCTACAGTTGGGATGGGCATCACTGGTCGAATGTTCCCGGTGTCTTTCTTCAAGCGCGGGTCGGTCGCGGCCTGATGCGTGATCCCAGCATCTGTCGCGGCCCGGACGGCACCTGGCATCTGGTCTGGACCACAGCCTGGCACGGCGACCGCGGCTTCGGTTACGCCCGTTCGCGAGATCTGATCCGGTGGGAAGACCAACGATTCATTCCTGCCATGGAACATGAGCCTGAAACCGTCAATGTGTGGGCGCCCGAACTTTTTTACGATGCGCCCCGCCAACGGTTCATCATTGTTTGGGCCTCGACAATTCCCGGACGCTTTCCCGATCATCTGGAACCGCGCACCAACAATCATCGGCTGTATTTTACCACCACGCGCGATTTTCGGGAGTTTACCCCCACCCGGTTGTTTTGGGATCCCGGATTCAGTGTCATTGATGCCCAAATCGTTTTCACGGACCCGGGTTATGTGTTGGTCCACAAGGACAATACCCGACCCGAACGCCGCCTCCGCGTGGCCTTCGGTGACACGCCATTTGGCCCCTGGCGCAACCTTTCGCCGCATCTCACTGACCCGTTCACCGAGGGCCCCTGTGTGCTCAAAATTGGCGACGACTGGATCCTGTACTACGAGGCATATCGCGCGCGGGAGTATCGGGCCCTCAAAACCCGCGATTTCAAACAATTCCGCGATGCCACGCCAGAAATGTCCTTCCCCAAAGGCCTCAAACATGGCACCGCCTTTCGCGCCACCCGGGCAGATCTGGATCGCCTCCTGCGCGCCGGCGCCGCACAATCCTCCGTCACCCCGGGCCCATGAACCGATTTCTTCCAATCCCAGTGCAAGTCAGCCCTGACCCGGCTGTTTCGCGCCAGTCTGCCGCAGACCATCTTCCGCAGACCCGGGTTCGGTATCTTACACCAGCGGCCCCAGGCGAAGCAACTGCAATACCGGCTCGCCCGCGGCATCTGAGGCGATTAAATCCACCCGCCATTCAGCCACCCAGTCGTTGTGCCCATCCGGATCCACCAACATTTGCTGCACCACCCACGCAGATGCATCCTCATCTGGCAACAGATGCGTGTGCCGCTGATTGCGAGCTTCCGGATCCAAACTCAGCCGTGCATGCTCCCGTCGGTACGTGTCCCAGGCGGCTTGCAACCGTTCCGCTGTCCAGGCAACGCCCGTCGCGTCGGCCGGTTCATTCAGTTGCCCCAACGCGGTCTGCCATTGCCCGGTGCTCCAAGCCCGGAGGAAGCTAAAAATCCGGTTACGCACCAACCCGGTGAATGTGACTCGATCGGCCGTTAACCGGGTCGGCCGTTGCACTGCCTCTGCCACGGGTTGACCCGTAATGCGGGCCCGCTCCTCAGCCACCCGCTGGGCATACTCGGGATCCAACATTTGCTCCCATTCTTCGAGCAAACTGGAGTCCACCGTCCGGATCATGGTGCCAAAATACAGTTCCATCTCGCGCAAGGTCTCGGTCTTGGCCGGCTCCGGCACCGTTTGCCGCAGCACCTTGTACACACTGTGCAAATGCCGCAACAGCAGCCCTTCGACCCGCTGCAGTTGATAATCTCGCACGTAATCATCAAACGACCGAAAGGTCTCGAACATCTCCCGTGCAATGCTCTTGGGCCGAATGTTTTCCTGACCCACCCACGGATGCCGCTCCGCAAAGGCGTTAAACGTGCCGTAAATAAAGTCCCGGTTCGGTTTCGGATACTCGAGTTTTTCCAACCGTTCCATCCGCTCCTCATACGGCACGCCTTCGGCCTTCATCGCTGCCAGGGCCTCTGCCTTGACCCGCTCCAATTGCCGCCACAGAATCGGCTCCGGATCCTCCAAAATGGCCTCCACCAGGGACAACACGTCCAACGCGTACTGCGGCGATTGCGGGTCTAAGATCAACAAGGTCTCCAACAGGTACAACGAAAGCGTGTGATCCAGCGAAAAATCCTCCTGCAACTCCACGTTCACCCGCAGCTTGGGCAATCCGCGCGCATCCCGTTGCGACGGCGGCACAATTTCAATAACGTTCCGATTCACCATGGACCGAAACAACTGCCAGGCTCGCCGAAAATGCTCCCGCTTTTGCCGGGGCGAATCGTGACAGGCGCGAATGATTCGTTGCAACGCACGGCAACCGTCTTCATCGGGCCGACTCAACACATGCAACAACATCCCGGGCGTCACCTGAAACCGCGAGGTCAACCGTTCCGGCGCTGCTCCGATCAACCGCTCAAAGGTTTTCCGATCCCAACTGATCCGACCCGGCTCCGGCCCTTTGCGTTTCGCCGGTTTTTTCCCTTCCCGTGCCGCTTTTTCCTCTTGCTTCTTTCGTTCAATCACCTCTTCCGGCGCCTGGACCACCACCCAACCCCGATCATCAAAGCCTTTCCGACCCGCCCGACCTGCAATCTGATGAAAATCGCGCGCGCTTAACAGCGTGACCCTTTGCCCGTCATACTTGCACAGGCGCGTGAATACCACCGTGCGAATCGGGATGTTCACTCCCACCCCGAGTGTGTCCGTCCCGCAAATGATCTTCAATAATCCGCGCTGCGCCAGTCGTTCCACCAACACCCGGTACTTCGGCAACAAGCCCGCATGATGCAGTCCAATGCCGTGCCGCAGCCACTTTCGGATCTCCGGTCCGTACGGCGAATTGAACTTCACCGTCTCCAGCTCCGCCGCTATTTCCTCCCTCTCCGAGCGTGTGCACAACGGCAGACTGGTAAAATCCTGGGCACTTTCGGCCGCCTCTGCCTGCGTAAAGTGCACCACATAGATCGGCGCCTTGTCCTCAACCAACAACCGTTCCACCGTCTGCGCCAAAGGACGCTCCGACCACTCGTACTCCAATGGCACCGGCCGTTCCTGCCCACTCACCGTCACCGTCGGCCGACCCGTCAGCCGCGTCAGTTCTTCCTCAAAAAACCGCGTGTCCCCCAGCGTGGCAGACATCAGCAAAAACCGCGTCTGCGGCAATGTCAGCAACGGCACTTGCCACGCCACCCCACGATCCCGGTCCGCATACCAATGGAACTCATCCATCACCAGGTCGTCCACGGGCGCCTTCGAGCCGCGCCGCAACGCCATGTTTGCCAAAATCTCTGCCGTGCAACACAGAATCGGCGCCTGCCGATTCACCGAGGCATCGCCCGTGGACAAACCCACATTCTCCGGCCCAAACTCCCGACACAAGTCCCGCCACTTTTCGTTCACCAGTGCCTTGATCGGGCACGTGTACACTGCACGCCGGCCTCGCGCCAACGCCGCAAACAACAGGGCCATCGCCACCAAACTTTTCCCCGACCCGGTCGGGGTTTGCAGGATCACATTCTGCCCCTCCAACACCGCCAGCAACGCTTCTTCCTGCGCCGCATAAAGCGTCAGCCCCCGCTGCGATGCATACTCCAAAAACCGGTCCAGCAAACTTTCGCTGGACACAGCATCCGGATCCTGTACCAGAAAATCGTAAAGCGTCCGACCCATCCGCTGCACCCATCCACCTCAAGCCCACTTCTCAGCTCGGCTCTTGCTGCTCGTGGACAATCTCCGCACCGATCTGACGCAGCGTCTCGCGCACTTTCTGATCCAAGGTTGCTTGCTTGAGCCCCCCAGACGCCGCACGGGCTTCCAGAGACACCTCCACCGTCAACTCGGCTCCGTCATTCCGCAGCGGCGACACCACCCCGCGTACAAAGTCCGAGAGTTTGTCCCAAGAGACCTTTACTCGCAGCCGGTAGGTCTGCATGCCAGCCGGAGGCGTGCGGCGCGTGTCCTCGCGTTTCCGGATCTGTCCCAACTCCAAGACCTGCCCCCAATCCACTTTTTCACCCCCTGCGGGCAAAACCCAGGCAAACAGCCCGCGCTCAGCCCCGTCTTGGAGCGCTTTCACAAAAGCCTGGCGGAACTGGGTCTCGTCCCGGAAATCCTTCTTCCGCTGCGTCCACACAGCCCGGTAAATGTCTCTCGCCGCCGTTGCTGCCGAAGTGCCCAGGGCCGACACAATCTCGGTTGCACTCACCTCCCCCAGCCCGGGAGCGGAAGCGGTCGGCCCCGGCGCCGCCACATCTCGCACCAGCACCGCCCCGTACTCCAGCACCGACAGCGGCACAACCTCGCGGAAATACGTCCGCCCGCCGCTCCGCGCGCCAAATAACCCTTCCTGCACCCCCTGCGCAATGGCCTCCCGGACCACCGATTCGCTCTTCACCATCGGCAATTGGGGATATTTCAAAAACGCCTCAACAATCTCCTCCACCGGTTTCTCTTTTTCATCCGGCCGCAGCGCCTTGTCGAGCAGCCGTTTCGGCGGCAGCTTGCTCAGGAGCAAATCTTCCCCGCGCAAGAAGTCCTGCACGCGCCGCGCCAGCGACACCTTTTCGCCCACGGTCGGCAGTCCGAGGTCAAACCAGTCCACGCCCTGCGCGCCGGCCTTCCCCAAGTGTCGGTAGGTGCCAAACAACTGGAACCCGATGCCGTTCTCGGCATCCTTCAGTTTCCCCTCCAACCACTTTTTGTTCTCCTCGCTCAAGTGCCGGAGCAGCGCCCGATCGTCGCGGATCACGCGCAGCGCCAAATACCGCTTCACTTGCTCCCGCAACGCTATCCACTCGCTTGCACCGGGCGCCAGCACCACCAACGCATTCTGATACGCCCGGAACGTCTGACCACATTTCTTCAGAAACTCCTCCACAAACTCGATTCCCCGGCCTGCCGACCAGAGATGATCCGGGCCCAACACGGCCAACTGCATCTCCCGCGTGTCCGGCACGTCCTGCGTCTGCTCCGGCCAGAGCCGCACCGCCCATTCCGTTCCGGCCAGCTTCTCCAGCCGCGCGCGGATTTCCTCCAAAATTGTCTCGTCGTGGACGGCCTCCTCTTTCTCGACAATCACACGGTTCAAATTTGGCTGACTCGAGAACGCATACAGCCCCTGCTCGACGTGCAGATACCACAGCTCTTCCTCCAACCGGCGCAGCGCGTCGCCCACGATTGCCGGAGGGATGCCCGGCCGCAGCAGTGCCAGGCGCAACCGCTGCACGCCCACGCCCTTTTTTTCGCTGCCGCTGAACGAGCCGAAGAAAATCGCAGTGGCCAGTCCGCTCGCGACGCCGAACCGCGCGTATTCCGACCCCATCTCGCGGTCGATCTTTCCCGCCTTGGCATTCGGCCCGGCAATATCCGAGGCGATTACGCCCTCGTACTCGTTGCCGATGTGCTTCATCAACTCGCGCCGAATGGCCGGATTCCCAAGGTTTAAGTGCGCCGGCTGGATCAACGGTGCGGCGTGCTCGCGTGCGTACAGGTCCGCCACCACCTCGGCCAGGAACCGCAACACGCCGCGCGTGCGCTGGAACGTCGAGTACGTGCTCCAGTGCTCGAACAGCAGGTCAATCAGCTCGGGATGGAACGGGTACGCCCGGCGCAGCCGGTCCCGATACGCCCGATCGCGCGCATCCTTGGGCACGTCATCGCCCAACTGCCGATACATCTCGGCGAACTCTTCCGCCACGCGGCGCGTTGCCTGCGGGTCCGGCTCGTCCTCGAACAGCCGTCTGCGGACGATCTCGTACACCTCTTCGCCCTCGACCGGCGTGTAGATCGCCTCGACCCGGCCAAATATACGTTGCAATTGGGTTAGCACCCGCTCGCCTTCGTCACCGTACGGCACACTGGACGGCAACGTCACCACCAGCGCGCACTGCGGCAGCACCTTCACCGTCTCGGTCAGCTCCTGGAAAAACGCCATCAACTGATCGGCGAAATCTTTCGCTTTGACCGCGTACTCGGCGATCTCGTCCATCAAGATGAGCGTTGGCGCGCCGGCCAGCAGTTTGTGCAGCAGGTCCTTGCCCGGCGCACGGCGCCGCTGGTCGTGGTCTTTGAGCACCGGGTATTGACCCAGTTGTTCCGCCAGCGCGCCCCACGGCGTCTTACCTTTCAACGCATCTGCCGCCGTGCCGACAAAACTGAGCACGCGCGCTGTCGGCACCGCTGTCAACCCGGCTTTGCTCAAGACCGCGTCCATCGCATCGGAGCCTTTCAACTCGGTTGCGTGCTTGAACATGTGGTAGAGCGCGATCAGGCTGTGCGTCTTGCCTCCGCCGAACGGGGTCTGGATCTGCACGACCGCCTCGCCCGCGCCTTTGCCGCCCAGCCGCGACGCCATTGCGGCCAGCAGGTTCAACAGCCCTTGTGTCGGGTAGGTCTTGCGGAAAAACGTGACCGCGTCGCGGTACTCGAGCGGGCCGCGGTCGGCCAACACATCCGACAAGTCCGCGGCAAACACAGCTTCATCCAATCGCCCGGCGCGGATGTCCGCGTGCGGCGTGATCACTTTGTGCCAGGGAATCATGGTTGAGTCTTTCATTGGTCGGATCGGTCAAATCGGTCGGATCGGTCGGATCAGTCGGATCAGTCGGATCGGTCAGATCAGTCCCATCTGTTGTTGGTTGTAGCTACGGCGCCCGTACAGCAGGCCTTGCAACGCCTGTTTTTCCTTGTCGCCGTCGGGCAAGACTTCGCTGATCGCCTGCGCGACCTGCCAAAACGCCTCGTTCGCGCCGTACGTCTCGGCCAGATGCGCCTGCAGCTCAGCCGTGCGGTTGGCCGACCAGAGCCGCACCGCCCGATGCAACGCCTCGATCATGGTGGACCCGTCCGATCGGTCGGATCGGTC
>JANWVC010000031.1 GCA_025057755.1 Limisphaera sp.
TTCCGCGCGACATCTCCGCGCTCACATGAGCGCGGCCCCGTTGAAGCTGTTATGCTGACGTGTGTCGTAGGCCGGCCGGGGGCTGATCTCCGCGCTCACATGAGCGCGGCCCCGTTGAAGCCGCAGAATCCCAGCGTGTCACATCTACCATGACTACATCTCCGCGCTCACATGAGCGCGGCCCCGATGAACCTGATTTCGCATGGCCGCGGTTTCCCGCTTCTTAACGGATCTCCGCGCGAGCGGAGCTTCATGGATACTTGGGACTGTCTCGAGCAGATGCGGGTGGACGTGGTGATCCCCTGTCCGGCGAGGTCGCGGCACGGCGAGTGGGTGAAAAAGGGGGTGCCCTACGGCGTGCATCTGTTGGTGGAGAAACCGTTCGCGGCGTCGCTGAAAGAGGCGGACGCGATGACGGCCGCGATGCCACCGGGCAAGGCGCTCATGATCAACTGGCCGCTCCAATGGGTGCGCGCGCATCGCAAGGGCCCACGCGCTCATCGCCGCCGGCGCGATCGGGGAAATGCTCAACGTCTGGCACTTTGGCGGCAACCGCGGTCCGCTCTGGCAGGGGGGACAAGGTGGCCAAGACGGAGGCCGAAGTGGCCGCGGAGAAGCCGCGCTCCTGGTTTTCCAAGAAGGCCCACGGCGGCGGTTCGCTGCTGGATGATCACGGCTACGGCGCCATGCGGGGCACCTGGTTTCGGGGCGGACGCCGCCCGATCGAAGTGATCGCCGTGGTGGACGAGCCGCCCGGACTGGAGGTGGACGAGCACAGCATCGTCGTGGCCCGCTACCCGCCACGGGTTATCCAAGTTCGAGGTGCGTTGGGACCCGTTCACCGATCCCCAGACCACACAGCCGCAGCCCCAGTGCGGGTTCGTCATTACCGGCACCGAGGGCCCGATCAGCAGTTACGATTACGCTGATTTTGTGACGGTGCAGACGCGCCGGCGTTCAAATCGCCGCATCAGAGTCCCGTGCAGCATTTGCTCCATTGCCTCGATCGCGGCCGGCCGCTGGAAGGGCCGGCCAGCCTGCCGATCAGCCGCCTGGGCCGGGAGATCGTGGACGCGGCGGTGAAAAGCGCGCGATTAAAGCGAACGGTGAAGCTGCCCGAGGCCTGAGACGCGCCGGCGGCTCGGGAAATCCCGGCTGTTCAGCGTCGGTGAGTCGGCATAAGCGGCCTGCCGGCTGCCGCTGCCGGCGCACGGCGCATGCGGGTAAGGTCGGTCCGGGCCGGATAGCAGGCCAATGATCCGGTTTTCCTCGGCATCGGCATGGAGGCAAGAGGCGTGGCCGCATCAATCCTCCTGGTGCTCTCCTGCTTCGTTCTCCTCACTGCCCTCAGCGTTCGACGCCCGAGGGTTGGAGGTGGCCACCGCCCTCGTCCCCCCAGCCCTCCCAGAAATGGTTGTCCCAAATGTAATTCAGGACCTTTTTCCAGAGCGGGATGTGGCGAGCACCGAAGTGTTCATACTTGGCATCAAGACCCTTCTTGACCGCACGCAGCAGCAATCCGACGTTGTCGCCAGCTTCGCCGCGGTCGAGGGGTTTGCGGAAACTAATCTCCTCGTTCTGCACATTGCCAATGTGCTTGCGACCGTCCGTCATGGCGCCCCGAAGGGTGATTCCTCCGAGGCTCATGTGGCTAGCGTCAAGGGTTCTGCGGTTACGCGAGCAAGGCTCCTCTAGGCCGTCAATTCTGAGTCGGAAGTGTGCAACGCGCGTGATGTACCGGCCAGTGCGCGCGTCGAAGCAGCAGGCGTCCATGGTGGAGTCGAGGGAGCGGTCGGCGTCGGCCTTGGAAATCCTCACGCGGGCGTGATACAACCCTGTCTCCGCGTCCCAGAACATGCCTCGGTACAGGAACGAGTTTCCTGCGGGTGAGGTGCTCACAGGCACGCCATCGGGGCCAAGGAGTGGATTGCCATCGGCATCGAGGAAGCGCGGTTGGCCGAAGTCGTCGTAGTCGTAGCGTTCGAGGACGTTGCCGGTAGCGTCGGTCAGGGCCAGGGCGTTGCCGATTTCGTCGCAGAGGACGTGTGATTGCGCACCATTGGCGGCAATGATCACAGAAGGCCCGGCGTAGGTGCGGAGTAGTTGACGTTCTTGGGGCGAAATCTCCAGCCATTCTTCGAGAACGTTTTCGCCTGCGAGATCGTAAACGTAGCGGATTGTTCGCGGTGCCGCCGGGGAGGTTGGATAAGTGGTGCGCGTGACGCAGCGGCCCAAGGCGTCGTAGGTGAAGCTGACCACGGGCGTGAGCGCGCCGCCTTCCAGGCGCTGCACGGCCACCAGTCGGTCGGCGTAGTCGTATTGGTAGATGAGCACGCCCGCCAGCGTGGTGGCGCGAATGCGGTTGCCGTTGGCGTCGTATTGGAAGGCGCCGAAAGGCGTGAGCGTGTATTGGTTCATCTGGAAGTCCGCCGGCTCGGGCAGGGTGGCGTCCATCGTGTAGAGTTGCGCCGTACCGTCCTCAATCACCATCTGGCGGTTGCCGTTGGCATCGAGTTGGTATTGGCGGAGGAATTGGCCGGCGCCTGTTTGGCGCAGGCTTTGCACCAACCGATTGAGGGCGTCGGTCTCCCACCGGTTGGTCAGTAGCAGGCCGCCCTGGACGAAGGGCACCAGTTGGGCGCGCATCGTCTTGTTCTGGTTGCGGTCGTAGGCGTAGCCGCGCTGGTCAATCACCGCGCCGCCCTGGACGCGCTGGTGGTTGATGCGGGCGACCTGCTGCCAGCCGAAGTCGCCCGGTTGATTGGCCGGCTCAAGCGTGCCGTTCCAGTTGATGCGGGTGTTGATGCCGTTGGGTCGGGTGACGCGGCCAAGGCGGCCTGGGCCCTCGTAGGCGAAGCTGGCCAGTTGGGTCACCCGGCCGCCCTCCACGAGGTTTAGAGTGGAGATGCGGTTAAGCGCGTCGTGCGTGGCGGTGAGGACGCGGCCGGAGGGCAGCTCAAGCGACTTGATGTTGCCCACGGTGTCGCGGGTGACGCGCTGTGCGACGCAGTCCTGCCTGGCCTTTTCGCGGGCCTCGATTTCGGTGTGCTTCACGCCGACGCCGAAGTAGTCGAATTCGATCATGGAGGCGTTGTTGGTGGCCAACACCACCCGCGACAGCCCGTCGTAGGCGAATGCCTCGAAGGTGGTCGTGTCCGCCACGCCGGGGCCGGGGGTGATGTCCCGGCGCACGCAGCGGTCGAGGGCGTCGTAAGTGCAGGTGACCAGCGTGCCGTTGGGGTCGCGGATCTGAGCGAGATTTCCAAAGGCATCATAGGCCATCTGCGAGACGGTGAAGTCGGCATTGGTGACGGCAATGCAGCGGTCGAGTGAATCGTAGGCGTAGCGGGTAATGTTGCTGTTGCCGTCGGTGAAGGCGACGAGGCGGGTGTCTTGGAAGTGCCATCGCGAGGCGGACACGGGCGTGCCGCCGCAAGGGCCGGCGTAGTACCGGACAGTCACGAGCCGGTCCAGGCCGTCGTATTCATAGCAGGTGTCATTGCCGCGCGGATCGGTCACGCGGACGACATTGCCCCGCGAGTCGTAAGCGTACCGCTCGGTATTGCCGACATTATCGGTTACGCTGAGGAGCCGGTCGCAGGCGTCATAGGTAAGCGTGAGGAGAAACACCTGTTCCGGCCCGCCGAGGTCCGAACGGTTCACTTGGCGGATAAGAGTGACGTTACCGTTGGCGTCGTAGCTGAATTCGACGCGGTTGCTGGCCGGGTCGGTGATGGCCACGCAGCGTCCGGCCGTGTCGTAAGTGTAACGGGTGGTGCGGCCGAGGTCGTCGGTAGCGAGGATGAGCTGGCCGTTGGGGGCGTAGGCGAAGGTATGCGTGGATTCGCCGTCACCAATGGGCGACTGGGTGGAAATGTCAAAGAAGCTGTCGCGCCAGCGAACGAGGCGGCCGAGCGCATCGTAGTCGAGACGCGTTTCGGCCAGGCGCCGGTTACCGGCGCTACCGGGCACATCGTTGGTTTCGCCGAGGTGCCGGATGCGGACCAGGTTGCCGGCCCGGTCATAGGAAAAGAGGGTCAGGTTGCCTGCTGCGTCTGTCACACGTACCGGCTGGCGGAACCGAGGCTCAACGCTGGTTGGCTTGATAGTGCCTGCATAAGACCTGCTGAACCGGCGCAGGTCGCCCTTGGCGTCGTAATCCCAGCGGTTGGTGGCGCTCAGGCCGGTGCCGGGCGCTTCGACCGAGGTAAAGAGCAAGCCGCGCTCGTCGTAAGCGAATACGGATTGCTGGTGCGGGTCCTGTCCGCTGACGGCGCGCGGGCCTTCGATGCGGATGAGGTTGTCGTTAGCGTCCCAGCTCAGGCGATTCGTGAGGAAGACCGTGCCCTGCTGGACAACATGGGCCACCTCATGTGCAAGCAAGATCGGCCTATCGAGCGCGTCGAACTGGACGAAGCTGCTCCACCACGGGTTGGAGCCGTCCAGCACGCCGTTGGCGTCCCGATTTTCGTGGTCCACCTGTACGAGGTTGTCGTTGGCATCGTAGAAGAAGCGGGTGGTGACGCGTTGGCCGCCGCCGGCGGGCGGGGATTGGACCTGCACAACCTGGTCAAGGGCGTTGTAGGTCCAGAGGACGTCGTGGCCACGCGGGTTGACGATTCGGGTGAGATTACCCCGAGCATCGTACTCGAAGCTGGTGGTGAGATTGAGTCCGCCCACGTCCCGCACCACGCTGGCGAGATAGCCGGCCATGGGGCCGGTGGCGTGGTAGCTAAAGGAGTCCTGGCGACGACGGCCCTCAGCATCGGCGGGTTGCACGCAGCGGATGAGCCGACCGCGGGCGTCGTATTCGCAGTCGAGTTGGGTTACGCCGCTGACGGGGTCGGCACAGCGGACCTGGGTGCGGTTGCCGCGCTCATCGTAGATGGCTGTGGTGACGATGCCGCGCGGGTCGGTAACGCGGCTGTAGGCACACTCGATGATCATGATCTCGCCATCAATCCCCTCGACATTGCGAAGTACCGAGCCGTGACGCATGCCGTTGTCGAGGTCGAAAGCCAGCCCGGTAAACGGGAAGCTGTCGTCCCCTCCATGGAGCGGCTTGCTCTTGGCCGAGCAGAGCACGGCGTTTCTCGGGTCGGCAAGCGCGCCGCCGCGTTTGAAGCGTGTGTAAGCCTCGAAGAGCACCGCATTTCTCGGTTTGACGAGAGCGCCGCCGGCCTTGAAAACGGCAGCAGGTGAATAGCTGAATCGAATATCCTCGCAATACATCTCCGCCCTCACTCGCCGGATGAGCGAGCCAAATCGCGGGTCGTGCTCGAAACGCCAGACGCGGGTGTGGTCGTCGGCAATGCCGTCTGCATCCATATCGCTCGCGACGAGGGGTTGGAAGCGCCAGATGCGCAGGTCGCCTTTCTTGCGCGGGTTGGCGGCCGGGTTGAAGTCGCGCTCGTAAACGCAGCGGATCTCGTCGCCATCCGGCCAGAGGTAACGGGTTAGCAGCGAATCGTTGTTCCACTCGAAACCGGTTTCGTAGTAATCCGGGTCTTCGGCGCGCAGTTTGCCGGTGGGGCGGTTGGCCACGTCGGTCACCGGCTCCTGCACGTTGGAACGGCCGGTGAACTTGCGGATGATCACGGGGCGATTCAGCGAGTCGTAGTAGTATTCGGTCACATTGCCGACGCCGTCACGGACGATGGCGCGGACGACGGCGTAACGGTTTGCCGGGCTGGCAATGACCATGCCGCGCCGGATGTCTTTCTTTTCGATGCCACGCTGAACGGAAGCCACGGCATCGAAGTCCATCTCGAACGGGCTGGTGTTGGTGTGGTAGGTCACCTGCAGCCAGGTCTGGCCCTTGGCATCCGTGATGGTGAGAAGATTGTGGTTGAGGCGATCGTCGGCCGCGCCTGTCGTATAAGTGTAACGGGTGGTCTTGCCCGAGGGGAAGTCGTTGCCCGTGGGAGTGCCGGTGACGGACGGAGTGGTGACGCTGGCCAGGTCGCCCGGGCCGCCGCCCGGGCTATGGCCGCTATGGTAGGTGTAAATCCACCGACGGCCGGTGAAGTCGCGCAGCGATCGGATGAAGCCGTCCGGTGTGTATTCAAAGGTGAACGTCCGGCCCAGGGTGTCCACCACTTCGGTCAGTCGGCCCTGGGGGTCATAGGTAAATTGGAGTGCATTGCCGTTGGCGTCAGCGATGCGGGCGATGCGACCCCCCGCAGGCCGCACGTTGAAGTGGTAAAACTCCCAGACGCCCTTGCCCGGGAATTGGAGGATGAAGTTGCCCGTGGCGTCGTCCCAGCGACCCTGCCAAAAGAACTCATCGCGGGAGTAGGTGCCGTCGGGCTGGCGGTAAAGCACATCGCGCCGGCCGGTGCCGTCGCAAACGGCCACGTCGTCGCCCTCGGCCTCGATGTAGAGGTTGTAGGAATGATCCCAGTTGTGACCCATGGGCGTGGTGCGGCCGGTGCGGGAACGGTAGGTGCGCACAAAGGCGAAATCCAGGCCCACGCCGGGCACGACCACGTCGCATTCTTGGAGCTGCAATTCGCCCGTGGCGGGCAGGAGGCGGAGGCCTTCCCAAATGTACTCGTCTGTCCGCGAATCCACGTTGCAGTCTATAAAGAGGTCTAAGGAGTCGAACGTTGCACGCTCGTCGGTGCTGTTTGACTTGGTGCGCGTCTTGTAGCGCGCGTTGCCGAAGCGCGGCGTTCCCGGTTCATACAGCCTGCCTGTACGGGACCACTCCGGACTGGCGGGCGGCTCGGCGGGCGGCTCCATCAACCGTTGTCTTGCGGACAGGAGTTCGGTGACGGTCAGGTTTCGTTTCCAGTCGGCTACAACCCGGCCCTCCTCGATCCATTCCACGTCATAGGTCCCCTCGGGCAATGCCGGCGCCACGCACCGATAGATCGAACCCTGCTGGACGGCTTCCACCGGCACGGTCTGCCCGCCAATGCGCACCTGGCCGTTGGTGCCCAGCATCTGGCCAATGATGTAGAGCGTCGTTCCGCCCGCGGCAGGACTGACCGCCGGCTCAACGCGAAAAAGCGCGGGTCGCGGCAGCCGCACCCGGAAGAAGGCAGTTTGATCACTCGGCGCCGGCAGTTCATAAAGGATCGCGTTGCTGACCGCCGGCACCGGCTCCACGACCAACCAGGGCGCATCGGCACCGAGAGAGCTGGTCGTTTCAATCACATAAGTTGCGCCCGGGCGCACATCGCCGGTCACAAGCAATCGAAGCGACGACTCATGGAAAGTAGCGGCCAGTCTGACGTCGGCTCCAGCCGCATGCATTTGCGCCACTTGTGCGATGAGAACTCCCGGAGTAACAGCAAATAGGATCAACTTTTTCATTGGAATTGAACAAGCGAGCGCAGTGAGTTACTGAGGCAAATCATTCACTGTCCATCCATCACCCTGCGCGCCTCATACCAACGGATCAGGAGTTTTTCAAGCCTCAAGGTGTGTTTAAACTGAGGGAGAACATTGTTTTTCATCAGAAGCCGAAGTGGTGACCTCCAAAGCGCATACTGCGCACCCATCCCCAACCGCCCCTGGTGCTCTCCCAGCCGCAGATCCAACACGCTCTCGTCTTCTGAGGCGACTCGCTTTCGCCATCCTCATGATCGCGCCAGCACAAAATCCCATGCTTGGGCAGCCTGTTGGTCGAGTCTGACTCGCCACAGGGTAGTGGCTCTTTCGGTAATCCCTGGCGCCAGCTCCTCGAGTTGGGCGAATGGCCCGTGACCTTACTGTCTGGGGGCCGGGCCGATTCCCCGCTCTGGAACCGTGACCGGTGGATTTGCTGGAGCGCCCGCCGAAGGGCACCCCCCAACGTAACGGTGTCCAGGCCGCTGGTCATCAAACGCGGGAATCCGGGCTGCTAGAGGAAGCCCGAAGAGCTGGCACTGGCCCGAGCAAAGTCCGCCGACTGAAAGAGGGTGATATGGCAGGCCGGAAACGTCGCAATCTTGCGCTACCAGGCGTGGATACGCGGATGCACCGAGGGGGTGTGTAGTATTTGGGCGATATGACGGGCCGGGTTCCGAGTTTCGTCGATCTTCATGTTTGTCGCCTTTCCCACTCAGGGATGAGGCGGACGGAGGCTTGGCAAGTTTCGTAAAGCTGCGGGCGATTTTTCAAGTTTCATGCTGGCTCTCGGCTGGTCAACTCGCGCTGAGGCTGGCTGCCCGCCACGGGCGGTTCTCGGGCACGTCTCTAGCTCAGTTGGGGAGAGCTTCTGACTTCGAATCCGACGGCTGCAAGTTCGAGTCCTGCTAGACACGCCAAGTCGCCACCGGGCCGGAGGCGCCAGCGCACTGACGGGCTTTCGCCTCCGGTCGCGTGAGGCGGAAACCCCGCGCCGCGGCGTTGCCCCGCCGCTCTTCAAAGGCCCTTACCCCGCCCGGCGGTCTTCACGCGCCACAGGATCCTGTACTCCGTCTTGTAGAGTGTCACGCCGTTGTTATCGCCGAAAGCGCTATTGACCACGGCCTGTCCATCAGGGATCGAGTCCAGACATTTGCCATCGGGAGAGGGCACCCGCACGCCGCCCGGGCCGGTTGAGAAGACATGGCCCCAGCGATTGACCCGCAAACCGTCGGACAAGCCTTTTCGGGCCGGGTCGGCCGCCAACGCGCTTGGTGTCCAAAAAAACCCCCGCCGTTGTAAATCGTGCCATCGCGCGCCACCTCATGGGCCATGATGAGCGGGGGGGCACCAAGTTTGTTCACATAGAGCCTGCGCTCGCCAGGCAAGACCGCGATGCCCTTGGCTCGGGAGAGCTCACGGGGTGAGCAGCGTGAGTTTGCGCGGAGCGCGAGAGACGATTAAGCGCCATTGACCATGAGCTTTTGTCCAGCGAGTTGACGCTGCCTTTCAAGTCGCAGAGCGGGTCGATGAAGTAAAGATTCGCCTCCGCGTGCAGCACGAGGTCGTTCGGACTGTTAAGCCGGCGAAACAAGTAATACTCGGCCGGTGTCGTTTTCCGCCCGTTTTCCTCCAGCCGTGCCACGCGGCGGTCGCCGTGCCCGCACAAGAGGAGACCTTGCCGAGATCGAGGATGGGCCCGCTGGCTGGCTGGTCACCGGGTGGACGCCGTTCCCCGTGTTGCCGCCGGGCACCAAGCGTTCGTGCCTCCCCCGACGCCCTCCTGCCACTTAAAGACGACGTTGTTCGGCGCATCGGAAGACTACAGGCAATCGTTGCGCGTATCCCACATCGGTCCTTCGGACCGGGCGAACTCGTCTGCCAGTTTCTCGATTTGAGCATCGGCCGGGATCAGTCCGTCAAACGCTGGATCAAGCCGCCCGATGCGGCCCACTCTGGGATACGCGTGCAGATTGCGCTTCGGTTCTGTTGGCTACACTACTTTGCTCTGCTTCGGGGGAAGTTCTTCACGGAGTGGTACTGCGCCCGGGCCACCATGGCGATGGTCAATCCCACGATGCAGTCCACGGCAAGGCGATGCATGATGGACTGCAACAAGTTCTCGGCAGACTGCCACGCAGCATCCGGGCTGGTGTCCAACTGGCCAAAGGAAAAGCCCTGGCTCGTGAAGTTCATGGGCGTGAGGGCGTGGACTTTTCCGATGACCTTGGAAGAACGCGCTAGGCCAGCAAGGGCTTTTTCTTCGCCGAAATATCGGCCATGATCCCGGCAAGCGTCCACCTGATTATCGAGCAGGCCGACCGGTCGTGCGAGTCACCCTTGCACTGAGGGAGTTGCGGGGCCGCGATTTCCCAAGTGGCTCGCGTGCGGGCGAGCGTGTTCATCTTGTCCAGCTTCAGCAAGTGTAACGCACAATCTGGTGGGCCTCTTTCGCATCGTGTGGACAGGCGACGTTGTAGCCGAGCGCTTGCGCCCGAACGATCCGACGCCCGGTGCGGGATTCAGGCGCACCTCAGAGTTCACACCGTCGGAGGAGCCAAGCGACCGGCAGTCCGGGTCCGGCAAAACCAACGCAAGGCGAAAGGGTCGGCAGTGGGCGGACCGCGGTTTTCCTCACAGGCGTGGGGTGGGAAGGATGCGGTTAGTTTAGGGGTACATACACGGGATCGCTGTTGTCGGTGGAAAGGCCTCAAGATAGAGTGGCTGGCGTTTGGGCAGGAACTTCAGATCCGGAAATCGAAGCATGGGAAGCCAGAAATGTTGAAGTGGACGATTTACGTTTCGTTCCTCGGCGCGGTGGTCACAGCTTTGCTGCCGTTGCGTCGTGAGGGGTGGGCCCGCTGGGTGGCCTTGTTAACAGTGATTGTTGGCGCTGGGCTGGCGGGGGGAGGTTTGTCACAAGTGGCGGCACAAGATGGGGCTCGGCTGGTACTGGCGGACCGGGCCTGGGTGCCGGAGCTTGGCATCCGTTATACGTTGGCGGCGGATGGTTTGAGCGCGGTTCTGGCAGCGTTGACCGGCGTGGCCGCGGCGGCAGGGGTGTTATTTTCTTGGAATGTTGAGGGGCGGGTGCGGGAGTTTTTTGGATTGTATCTGTGGCTGGTGGGTGCGGTGTACGGGGTGTTTCTGAGCTTCGATTTGTTTTTATTCTTCGTTTTTTACGAGCTGGCCATCGTGCCGAAGTATTTTTTGATCGCCATCTGGGGTTCAACTCGTCGGGAGTATGCGGCAATGAAGCTGGTGTTGTACTCGTTTGTGGGAAGCGCGATGGTGTTACTTGCGCTCCTGGCAGCGTATGTAATGGCCGGGAAAACGTCGTTTGCATGGGCCGATTTGGCCGGGCATCCATTTCCGAGGGCGTTTCAGATGTGGGCGTTTCCCCTGATGTTTGTCGGTTTTGGCATCCTGGCGGGTTTATGGCCGTGGCACACGTGGGCGCCAACGGGGCATGTGGCGGCGCCAACGGCGGCATCCATGTTGTTGGCCGGGGTGGTGATGAAGTTGGGTGCCTACGGGTGCTTGCGGGTGGCAATGCCATTGTTCCCGGAGGCATTGCAACCGTGGGGCGAGTCGATCCTGGGTTTCCGTTCGTGGCCTCAAGTGTTTGCCTGGTTGGGATTGCTGGGGATCTTGTGGGGTGGCTTGGTCGCACTTGCACAGCGGGACTTTAAGTTCGTCATTGGTTACTCGAGCGTGAGTCACATGGGATTTGTAATATTGGGTTTGATGACGTTGAATCTGGCCGGTTGGCAGGGGGCAGTTTTGCAAATGGTGTCGCATGGATTGATTGCAGGCTTGCTGTTTGCCGTGGTGGGTCGAATGGTGTACGACCGTACCCACACGCGGGATCTGCAGCAGCTGGGGCCGATGCGGCTGGCGCAGGCGTTGCCTTTTGCGGCGGTGAGCTTTGTGCTGGCGGGAGCAGCGTCGGCAGGAATGCCCGGGTTCAGCGGTTTCATTGCGGAGGTCCATGTCCTGTTGGGTGCATGGCAACGATGGCCGGCATTGGCGGTTTTAGCAGGAATAGGGGTTTTGTTGGGCGTTGCTTACATCTGGCGTTCGCTGCAAGGAGCGTTCCTCGGGGATGAATCCGGGGAGCGGCCCGGGCATAAGGGGTCGATGCCGGACTTGCCGGGCATTACATGGCCCGAACGGCTGGGTACAGTTCTCTTGTTGGTCGGGGTGATCTATCTAGGCTTATATCCCAAGCCTTTTTTACAGTTGGTAACGCCGGTGCTGGATGGATCGTTGTACCGTGAATTGCAAGCCGGTGGAGTCTGGTGACGCCCCCGGAAAGTGTGGTTTGTCGTTGAGGCGTGTGGAGCGGTTGGGTAGCCCGGGATACGGTCGCCGGAGGGTTATGATGCGATGAAAGAATTAGATTACGTGCAATTGTTGCGGACTGCCATACCAGAGATCGTGTTGCTGGGAACGGCCCTGGTAGTACTTTTGGCTGATCAGGCCGCGCTGCGTGGGGTAAGCGTACAGATCCGTTGGCGCCTATTGGGCTTGATGGCTGGCACAGGAACATTGGCTGCGCTGGTGATGGCGTTGCTCGGGCAGCCAGTCCATGCGGAAAGCTGGGTGGGCGCAGGTTTTGCCGTAGATGGTCTGGCGTGGTGGGTAAGGGCCGTTGTGTTGATTCTCTCCGGGCTGACGGTGGCTTTGTCTGTAGGGTGTGCGCGCACGCGTCATGTTGGGGAGTATTTGGGATTGCTGTTATTTGGCACGGTTGGTTTGATGGTCTTAGTTAGCGCTAGTGATTTCTTAGTGCTTTTCATTGCGCTGGAGCTGAGCAGCGTAACGTTATATGTGCTAGCCGCTTTTGAGAAAGATCGGGCGCCAGCTCTGGAAGCCGGGTTGAAATACTTTCTGTTGGGCAGCGTCTCGGCCGCCTTCATGTTGTACGGCATCAGTCTGGTTTACGGATCAGTGGGTACCACTCGCTTGCAAGAGGTCAGTGCAATGTTGGGACAAGGGTCGGTCGGACCTGGTTTGTGGGCCGGGATGGCGCTTATGATAGCCGGGTTGGCTTTCAAGGTAGCTGCAGCCCCGTTCCACTTATGGGCGCCGGATGTTTATGAAGGAGCGCCTACGCCCAGCGCGGCGCTTATTGCATCAGGTTCCAAAGTGATAGCATTTGCGGTGTTAATTCGGTTGCTTATGACCGGATTTCCCAATGGGGCCGGATCCGCTGGATGGGGCATGGGACGAGCCGGATGGTCCACCTTGGTGATGGGATTAACTTTAGCAAGCCTGGTGTGGGGAAACCTAGCGGCGTTGGTGCAGGGCAACGTGCGTCGTTTACTTGCCTACTCTGCGGTGGCTCATGCCGGTTACGGATTGCTTGGTCTGCTTACGCAGGATCAAGCAGGCCTGACGGCGTTATTGTATTTTGTGGCGACGTATGCCTTGAGTGCAGTGGGAGCATTTGGGGTGGTGGCGCTCGTTGAGAACTTCGGAATGGGTTCAGCTCGAATGGTAGACTTTGCTGGTCTGGGCCAACGCTCTCGGAGTGTGGCCATATGCCTGACAGTTTTCCTATTATCCCAGGCTGGGATTCCGCCTTTGGCCGGCTTTTTTGGGAAGTTTTATTTGTTCCTGGCAGCCCTCGGGTCCGGCCAGCCGTTGGCCCTGCTGTGGATGGTCGTGATAGCCGTCGCCTTGAGCACGGTCTCCTTATATTATTATTTACGAGTATTGAAGGAGGTTTGGGTGAGACCCGTTCCCACGGGCCAACCAGAGCTGCGAGTGCCGTGGGAGGTTCAAACGGTGCTTTGGTTGAGTACAGCCGCAGTGGTGTTGTTGGGGTTGTACCCCTCATGGATATTGCGAAGTTTAGAGGCAGCGTTTGGCGCCGGGGGTTTGTAATCGAGCATATTGGTCTGCCATAGCGATCGAGGCTGCGCCCGAATTGTCTATTGGGAAGCATTTGTGCGAACACTGACGAAAGCTTGCCGTGCGATGTGTGAGCATGGGCGGAGCCAATCGCATTGAGACGATGAATAGCATCCGGCAGATGCTTCCTTTGTTGCTGGAGGCCTTGATGTGCGCTTGGGCTGCACACGGGATAGTCCCGGGACAAAGTGTCTGTGAACGACGCTCGGAACTGTGGACTTACTTACCGGGCTGGGATGCATCTGCGGGAACGGACGGCTTTCAGATGGATCCTGGCTCTGCCCATGTGTGGGAATTGAACTTGCCAGCTCTGCTTCATCGGCTCAGTGCGGTACCTCGGGAAGATGCTCCCAAGATTGGAACTGGCTTTGTTTTGTTAGAGTTGCCGCAACCCGGCGGTATGTGCATTCAGGTTCGTTGTGTGGAATCTCCCGTGATGGAGGACGAATTGGCGTTCCGATATCCAGATTTGCGGACGTTTCGTATCATCGGAGTGGATGTCTCCGGTTTGGTGGGGCGTGTTAGTCTCACACCGGCGGGGTTACATGGTCGATGGTGTGACCGGGGCAGGTGGTGGATTCTTGAACCGCATCCAGCTCACCTCGGAACGATCTACCGTGTTTATGCCCATGATAGTGTTCTCACAGTTGCTGAGCGCTGGATCTGTGAAACGGTTGCGCCCCCACTGCGAACGGCCGGGACAAGGTATGAACCGGTAACTGCTGGCGAGGCTTTGCGCATGTACCGGCTGGCCATAGCAGCAACCGGGGAATGGACGGCCTCACATGGTGGTACGGTGAAATCGGCGATGGCCGCCCTGGTGATCTTGGTTAACCAGCTCAATGCGATCTACGAGTCTGAAGTTGCCATCCGATTCGTGCTGGTGGGACAAAACGATCGTTTGATTTTTACCAACGCCGCCACCGACCCATTCAGTGGCTCGGATGCTGTCGCACTGTTGGATCAGAATCAGGCCACGATCGACCGGTTGATCGGAGAGACCAACTATGACCTGGGCCATATTTTGAGTCGGGTCAATGGAGGCCTGGCATCCCTGGGGGTGGTATGCAGGAACGGACTCAAGGCACGCGGCCAGACAGGTGTGGGTAACAGCAACGACCCTCTGTTTGTGGACTACGTGGCCCACGAGATTGGTCATCAATTTGGCGCGACGCATACTTTCAATGGCATTCGTGGCGCGTGTGGTGCCAACCGGGACGCCTCGACCGGCTATGAGCCGGGTAGCGGTTCGACCTTGATGGCTTATGCTGGCAACTGCCAGGGAGACAACGTGCAGTTTCGGGCAGATCTCTATTTTCATGCAGCGAGTCTTGACCAGATTCTGCAAGGCGCCGTGGGTTGGCCCGGCAGCACGTGTGCCCGAGTGATCGCGTCGGGCAACCGCCCGCCCGTGGTCACCACGGCGCCGACATGTGCGATTCCTCGGGGGACGCCCTTTGTCCTTACAGCATTTGCAACCGATGCGGATGGACACCCAGTAACCTACTGTTGGGAACAGATGGATTTGGGTCCTGCTGCGACGCTGGACGCGGTGGACACTTCGCAAGGGCCCCTTTTTCGATCCGTGCGTCCGAACACCAACGCCGCACGGGTTTTTCCGTCTCTAGACACTCTTTTACATGGCCAAGGATCCCCTACCGAAAAACTTCCGACAACGGGTCGAACCATCCGCTTTCGTGTGACAGCGCGCGACGGTCGTGGTGGAATCGCCGGAGCGGAAACCGTGGTTACCGTGGCCGAGGCTGCGGGCCCGTTTCGTATTGTCGCGCCGAATGGAGGCGAAACTTGGTCCAATGTTGCTACGATCCGATGGGAGGTGGCCGGAACAACCCAGTCGCCGGTCAACGTCACGCACGTGAACCTGTGGTTGTCCACCAACAACGGGGCAACGTTCCCTCATTTACTGGCCGGTCACACGCCCAATGACGGAGCAGAGACGGTCACCTTACCGCCCGTTCACACGACTCTCGCTCGGGTCAAGGTTGAAGCAGTGGGACAACCCTTTTTCGATTTCAGTGATGCCAGTTTCACCCTTTTACCACTCCGGCCCGTACCGTCACTGACGATTTGGGGGGCTACGGTCACCGGAGAAAGTTGCCAGCCCGGGAACGGATCTCTCGACCCGGGCGAGATTGTGACGATTTCCATAGGCTTACAAAATCAGGTGCCGGTCCCCACCACGAATTTGGTGGCCAAGCTGTTGGCTGGCGGTGGGGTTGTAACGCCCGGACCGGCACAGGTTTATGGGGTTTTGAATGGAGGCCAAACCGTCTGGCGACCTTTCACGTTCACTGCATCAGGTCGCTGCGGCGATCCTCTGTGGGCTACGTTGGAACTAGAAGACGCGGGTCGGCCGCTGGGCACTGTGACGCGTTCTTTCACGTTGGGAGAGATCCGCACGCAGACGGTCAGTCGGGCCAATGCGGCCACGATTCGGATTCCAGGCTCCGGCACCGAGGGAAGCGCCTCGGTTTTCCCCTCCACGGTGAGCCTGAGCGGCTTGACAGGTCGCATCGCACGCGCTCGCGTGATCCTAGTCGGATTAAGTCACGCATTTGCCGGTGACCTGGATATCTTACTGGTTCCGCCACAGGGTCGGCCAGTGCTGCTGATGTCTGATGTGGGGAACGGCACGAACGTCAATGGGACCCTCACTTTCGACGACGCCGCATTACACTTGCTGCCCCTCGAGGGCCCGATCCGGACCAGCACAAATCGTCCCACCCCTTACGATCCCGACAGCGATACAGGACTCACCAGTGTAATTCCCGGTCCCTACGCGACGGAGTTGGCCGCCTTGCATGGAAGTGATCCCAACGGCCTGTGGTCGTTGTACATTTGGGACGACACAGTTGCGGATATCGGGGAACTGAGTTTTGGATGGCGATTGGAGCTAACGCTGACATCCCGTAGTTGCTGTGGATGGACTGAGAACGCACCACCTGTGCTGGGCACCATTGTAGACCAAGTGACAGACGAAGATGCGCCCCTCCTTGGATTACGCTTCGAACTAAGTGATCCGGACACACCCTTGGATCAAGTAAGAGTCACGGCTTTGTCCATGGACCCCGGACTGGTAGCGCCAACCGGTCTGGTGGTGCGAGGGAGCAGCTCGGTACGAAGTCTGGACATCTACCCGGAACCCAACGCTTACGGTTCCACATTCATTCTCGTTTTGGCCGACGACGGCATGTCCGCTGCCACCAATACGTTTTCTCTGGTAGTGCGCCCTGTGAATGATCCGCCGGAAATACCTGCGGAGAGGCAAATGGTCATCCATGCGGGAACATTTTTGACCCTGACCAACACCGCTCGGGACGTGGAAACTCCCACAGAGCGACTGAGGTACAATTTGGCGTCACCCGTGCCTCCGGGTGTCACACTGGACCAAGCCAGCGGTCTCTTGCAATGGCAGACCACGGATGCGCAAGCCGGTGAGACGTTTGATCTGCGGATCATCGTGGCGGACGACCACATTCCGCCTGGGACAGCAACCAGCACGGTACGCGTGGTGGTCGTGCCACGTCCGAAGTTAAGAGTGGCAGCGGTGCAAGCGGGGCAAGTCATTTTGGAATGGAACACTCTGGTAGGCGCCACCTATCTACTAGAATCCACAGATCAACTAGAGAATCCCGTTTGGACCGCTGTAGGGCCCCTTCGGACGGCCCAAACAGGATCTTTATCGGTCGTGGAGCCAACCCGTCCCGTGCGTTCGCGCTTTTACCGGGTGCGCCTTTGGCCCTAAGTGATCGAAGTGGTCGGATGCAGTGCCCATTTGTAGGCGCAGGAAGCATCCTTCGGGTCAGCTTTTGCTCCAGTGATGCCTCGACGATCTCCTTCAGGGCAGTCAAAACGGCAGGATCAAGAAGCAGTTCGCTTGCGAACGACCCTTTTTCGTGCCGATGAACCGGGTCCGGCACTCAACTTACGGCTGGGTGCCTTCTTTTGCCGCAAGGCCTTCGTCCGTTTCGGAGGGGCATCGGTAGGTGGTGCTTGGATCGTCGCTACAGCCACGGTCTCTTCCAGGTACAGGTATCGGCCGCAGGTGTCACAAAGCTGAATGTCTTCGGCTTTCATCAGCTCGGAAATCACGCCGATGGGCAGGCGCATATGGCAGCCCGTGCAAGCTTGGTCACGCACGGGCACGATCCCTTTTTTCCCGCGTGCCATCAGGCGGTCGTAATGGCCCAGAATTTGCGGTGGGATGCGCGTCCGCAAATCTGCGATCACGGCCGCTGCGTTCTTCTCACGAATCTCCTCCAATTCGAGTCCTTGTAATCGAATGAGGTTTTGGAGCAGCTCTTTCATGGACATGTACTCCAACGTTGTATGGGATCATGGCTCGTGAAAAGCGTTTGGCCAATCTCTTTTTCGTCAAAGGGGGCGGGAGAATGGAAGGAACTTTCTCTGCTTCAGGCGTACGTCAAATTCTAAGGGGTACATCCTGTGGAGGCGCGGCTTTCCGAAATCGAGCGATCCCGCAGGAGCCGGCGGTGCTGCAATGAGATGGGGTCCCTCTTCGGTGCACACTCCCCTGGGCCAACGTCAGCCTCAGCGCTGCCTGCATCCATCTGTCCTGGCAAGAAAACTACCCGGTGGAGAGACACCAGAAAATACTTGCATTCATGCGCCGAATGAGTGTGCCTAGCGACCCGGGTTTATCGAGGGATGGCAAAAGCCTAGAGGATCTTATGGACACGGGATCGTTGCATAAAATGTTTCGAGCCGCGCTTCGCACGGCAGCCGAAGCTGCGGAGGGAGCTGGGGCCATGCTGCGTCGCCACCTTCATTCACTCAAGGCCGTTGAAATGACGGCGCCGCATGACATCAAGCTGGAACTGGATGTGCGCACGCAAGGATGGATTCAACGGCAGTTGGTGCGGGCATTTCCCGACATCCCGGTGGTTGGGGAGGAGGGGAACTCTGGCGAGGAGGCCAGGGATTTCCGCTGGGTGGTGGATCCCATCGACGGCACCGTCAACTTTGCCCATAACATTCCCCACGCCTGTGTGTGCGTCGCATTGCAGGCACGGTCTGAGATCTTACCCTCAGACCTGCCACGAGCCTGCGGAACTGGCAAGTGGGTGCCCGTGGTGGGTGTGGTTTATGACCCCTTCGTGGACGAGCTGTGGACGGCCATTCGTGGCGAGGCAGCACGATTGAACAAACGCACCATTCACGTGAGCCGCACCATTCGGCTCGAAGAGGCCATCGTGATGTTCGGTTTCGCCAAGAGCCGGGCCAACCTCGAAAAGTCGTTGCCTTACTTTTCGTGGTTGGCCCGCCGGGTAAGAAAAGTTCGCATCATGGGCTCGGCCGGACTCGGCTTAGCCTACGTGGCCTGCGGTCGCTTCGATGCGTATGTGGAACGCCAGGTGCGGCTTTGGGACATTGCCGCCGGGAGTCTGTTGGTCGAATGCGCAGGAGGCAAGTTTTGGACGCGGCCGTGGGACCAATCCGAAACCGGGCGCGAAGCCTATGCCATGGTGGCCAGCAACGGTCTGATCGATCCGCTCCTTCCCCGACCCAAGTAGTCAACGCACGCCAGGTCCAGCAAACTTCGTCTGATCAAGGACTGGTTCGCCGGCCGGGGCACGGGGCCACATGCTGACGAACAGCGCTGACTTTCCTGCTTCAGAGTGGTTGAAGTGGGGCTTCGTCCCGGTTCTTCAGGGAGATTCGAGCCCGACGCGATAAAAACCGGCGGGCATTCGACTGGGCCAGGTTAGCTCCAACCATCGGGCTGTTTGAGGGAATGCGCTCCACTCGGGTGGTGTCTCCACTTCAGTCCATGGGACAGGGGCCGCCAGGCTCGGCGTGTAAAACAGCCGAATTGCCCGATGAGCGGGTTGCCACACTTGCATCTGGATGTTTCCTTCCGGGGTCCGACGCAACTCATACGACCACCGACTGGTCGGATCGCGGGGATCGCTGCCTACATGGAACTCCACCAGATTGGGTTCCCCGTCCGCGTCGGGATCTGCAGCCGGCGCTGCCTCAGGTGAGGTTGGATCAATGAAGTGACGTTGTTGCCAATCTTCAAAACGGGGTCGGGTCGGCAGTGCCTCTCGAATCCAGGTCTGCAACAAAGTGACCGCTTCCTCGTCCACCACAGTGGATGCAATTGGGGGCATCTGCCCAGCTCCCCGGAAGCTGATTCGATGAAGCAGTTCAGAACGGTCAGGATGGCCCGGTACTACGATTCTGCGGGTATCCTCAGGTCCGCCGGACCATAAGGGAGCCCACAGCATACCAGCGGCGTCTGTGGAAGTGAACAAGCGGGCGTCCCAACGCGCCATTTGCACACCGCCCGGATGATGGCATTGTGCGCAATTCACCGCCAGCCAGGAACGGACGCGATATTCCAAACTTACGACCGGGTCTGTCGGTGCGGCAAGCGCACGCCAACCGGCCGTGTTTGTAGGCGGATTGCGAAAATAGCCTGCAGTCGCCAGGGCCAGAATCTGGTTGGTGACAAAATGCCCGTACGACTGCTGCCGATGTAACTGAGGCGTGTTGAAGCCCAGTGCGAAACCGGCTGAAGTTCGATGGCACTGAAGACATTCCACGCGGCTCGGATACCTCCAGACTTGTGATCGGAGCACGGACCCATCCGGGTGATAGATGACAAGCAGTTCCTCTGCCCCTTCCTCCGGTACGAGTGTGGCGTTCGTTGCGGTATCAGCCCATCGATAAGTAACGCCATATCCAGCCTCGCCGTCAAAAACCAGTAGACGCGTTTCCAATCGACGCGCCGATTGAGGCACGCCGTTGGTTAACTGCAGTTCAAAATGCTTGATCCAAACCGTGCCGGCAGGAAATCGCCAGGGCTCCATGGGATGAAACTCCATGGTCCGAGCCGGATCTGGTATCGAGAACCAGCGAGTTTTGTATGCTCCGTCCGACCAAAACGGTAAATTTAAATCGTAAGGCACCACCCCGGCTGCCGGCACCATGTCTTTTGTATTTACGAATGCACCCGTATCAGCCAGCGTTGGAGGCAATGGCACTCCCACAAAGTTGGTGTCCGCCACAATGCGCCGGATCACTGAGTTCGTTCCAAACCGCAAGTCCACGTAGAGCACGTCGCCGTTCCGAGGATCGATCCCAAAGGCAGAGATCCCTCCCGCATTGAAGGGGCCGCCCAACGGATTTCGAAACAGGGGTCGGTTTTCCCGCACGTTTGTGCCGTCAAGTTTCAGGGCCCAAACCCAGCCGCTACCATAATCCCCGTAAATGTACGCGCCATGCAGGTCGGGGAATCGATGCCCTCGGTATACCACGCCGCCGGTCACGGAGTAACCCCAGTTTCGGCCATAATCCAGGACCGGCCGCGCATGCTGAAATCCAATCGGAATCAACGCCGTATTGGTACGCTGGTAATTGCCCTCCCAGTAACTCCAGCCATAATTACCACCGCGCTCAATCAGGTTCACCTCTTCCCGGGTGGATTGACCAACATCCGCGCAAAACAGTTGACCTGTTTCTGGATCAAAAGCCATGCGCCAGGGATTCCGCAAACCCACCGCCCAGAACTCCGTGCGCACCCGGCTGGGATCGACCGGTCGTCCGTTGAATGTAGTGGCCCCAATAAACGGGTTGTCCGGCGGCACGGCGTAATGCCGCGTAGCAGCCGGATGCGGATTGGGCGGCAGGCTCCCCGGCCGAAGGTCCACGTCGATGCGGAGAATTCCGGCAAAATAATCTTTGTCGATTCTTTGGCTGTTGGCGTACTGATCATGGGCACCGCCCTCGTCACCGAGGGCAACATACAGGTATCCATCCGGCCCAAAATGTAGGTCGCCTCCATTATGATTGCTCGCCTCATCGCGTTGGACGAGCAGCCGAAGTTCCGAATTCGGATCTGCCCGGTTCGGATCGTCGGGATGGGTTTGGAAGCGAGACAAAATATTGTGCAACGAATTGGTGCCGCCCGGCACGGGCGTGGTCGCCAGCCCGGTGTAAAAGACGTAGAAGTAGCGATTCGTTCGATAACCGGGGTGGAAAGCCAGACCCAACAGACCGCGCTCGTCACTGACAGTCAGGCTGGAACTGACCCGAGAGCTAATATCCAAAAACATCGAACGGGACGGACTTTGCAAGTTCGTGATTACCACAATACGCCCTTGCTTCTCGACCACAAACAACCGGTTGGTTTCACCGCGTGGCGTGGCAAGGGCCACGGCATTGGTGAAAACCAACCCCGGGAAAGCCTCCTGATAGGTGTATCCAAAACGCCCTGGGACCAAGGGCATCCGCAGTGTGGTGTTGGGCTCTCGCTGTAAAGGGCTGCCTTGGAGCGGGTAAACGGTTAATCCGGTCGCTAGAGCCAGCCCCAACGATGCGCTGGTTGAAGGTAAAAGACGCTGGACGCGCATGGTAATGCAACCATGCTTTAGGGTTCGGGTTCTGTCAAAGACCGGTCGAAGGTTCTGCCTTACGATTGCTTCCAGGCCATCTCACGGCGGTAGCGAATCTGCGTTCCGGACAGAGGAAAGGTCGGGGGAGCCCGCATGCCTCTCTCCTGCGGCTGATTGAAGTGCTGCCAGGCAACGCGAAAGCACACGGGGATCGACCGGGTCCCGGAAACATCACGAGTCCGTCGCGGATGGTTCCTGATCCGCGAGCGCGATGGCACGTTCAAGGAGGGCCTTTAATTTGTCCGGATATGACAAATGGAGCGCCGCGGCGCGACCGGTGGGGGACATTTTTTTCCAAGAGCGCGCCAGAGCTTGAAGGAGCTTTTCTTCCGATGTTTTAGATGCCAACTCTTCCAATTGATGTTCCAAAAACACCAGACACAGTGCGTCCTCCAGCACTTGCATTTCCGGATCCCGGGGCAGGCCCTTTTTCAAGTTCAGCTCTTGTACACGTCGGATCATTGGTTCCGGATAACCCACCTCGCGCAAAATCCGGGCTGACTGTTCAGCATGGAATCGTTGCAAAGTGGTCCGCCATCGCAAGTAACCCGCGCGATCCATGGGAAAAGATTCGCGCGGAATTTCCCACCGACGCAAATGCTGGCAGCGCGCAGCCAACCGCAGGGCCTCACTGGCGGTCGGACACAATCGGAGCACCCAATCGGTAAGCCATCGTGCGTACACCAGCTCAAACGGCTCGTTTCTGCCGTCTACCTCCACCCGACGTGGATCACGGGCATTTTCTTCGTCAAAACGCTGGATTGCAGTGGCGAAACGTAATGGATCCGAAGGTTGGAAAGGAGCCTCTTGCATGTCCCTACATTTGCGCAACTTCAGGGTGTTTAAGTCAAATACCGCGAGAAGAAATCGTGTCTGACCGCACTCCGTGAAACGGATGTACATCCCAGCGCTGGCTCAACCCGGGGCCACAGGCTGGTTCACACCCACTGCCACCCGGTCTGCCCGCAGCGCGCGGGCTCGGTACCAACGCATGGCCAAGCAGTCGATCACTCCTCGCCACAGCCGGTTTCGGATTCCATACTTGGATTGCCCGCGGGTCCTGGGCCGATGATTCACCGGAACTTCCACCACCTCATAGCCCTGGTATCGGAGCACCGTCGGAAGAAACCGGTGCAGCCCGTTGAACGGGAGTAGCTCTTGCAAAGCGTCTCGTCGTAACACGCGAAGGGCGCAGCCTGCATCCGCGACATGATCCCCTGTGATCCAGTTCCGAAACGCATTTGCTAGACGAGAAGACACCCTACGAATCCACGGGTCCTGACGATTTTGTCGCACCCCGCATACGGCCGCGACAGATCCGCGCAGTTGCGCCACCATTGCCGGCAGGTCGTGCGGGTCGTTTTGTCCATCGGCATCCATCGTGATCACCACCGAGCCACGCGCTCTGGCAAAACCGGTCAGGAAAGCCGCGCTCTGCCCTGCGTTGAACCGGTGGGGCACTACCCGCAGCCAGGCCCAATGTTTTTGCAATCGCTTCAATTCCTGCAACGACCCGTCCGTGCTCCCGTCGTCGACGGCGATAACCTCAAAGGGTTGAGCCAACCCGTTCAAAACCTGTGCCAATTCCACCAACAACGGTTCCAAATTCTCCCGTTCGTTATACACGGGCAATACCACAGAGTAACACGCTTTCCCCCACGAATGACTTTTCCCGCCTGACGGCGTACTCGATAACGCCTCAGGACCATGCAGGACATTCAGGTTGTCGTCCATCTCTGCTAAGGATCATAAGCAGCCGCCGGCCGGCAAACAATCGGCATCCCGTCGTGTGTCCAACAACCCGTTGGCATCGGCTTCGGCGCCAGAACAAGTTCCTCCTTCCTTTTTGTCTGGAGCCATTTAATGTGAAGATGACAAATGGGGGCGTGCAAGAGCAGCGCGATGCCATGGTTACACCATCTGTTTTTTCAGCTCGTGTTCGGCGAAGTCCCCGCAAATCCCGCGGTCGGCTTATGTCGGTGCCGCGGCTGTTGCGAGGTTTGTTCAGCGTTCATTCGTGGGAAAGCAGGCCAGCAATGTTTTTTCTGGGGCTTTTGTGGGTCGGGTCCGCCCCGGCGCATGGAGAGTTAGTGCCCCGGACTCATCTGACACCGCGTAGCTTTGTCACGCCTACTACGCAAATGGATTGGGAGCAACGATCGCGTGAGATCCGAGAGCAAATTCTGGTAAGCGCCGGTTTGTGGCCCATGCCGCCTCGTTTGCCCGGGAGGGTCCACCGATGGGATCGTCAATTGTATGAAAGCTACGCTGTCGAGAAAGTGCTCCTGGAAACCTGGCCTGGTTTTTATTTGGGGGGAAATCTCTACCTGCCAACCGGTCAGGGAGCCGGGCCTTTTCCTGCCGTGTTGAATCCACATGGCCACTGGGAACAAGGGCGGCTTACGGACACTGTCGAGGCCAGCATTCCGGCTCGTTGCATCAATTTCGCACTGCGTGGGTGCATTGCTTTTGCCTATGACATGGTCGGCTACGGGGACACCTACTTTCTCCCAGGCCGTACCGAAACGAACGCAAACCATTCCTTTTATCAACGCCATCGTCGATTTCCCAACTCGCCTCGACTGCAACTCTGGAGTGTTAGCCTACTGGGTTTACAATTATGGAACAGCATTCGGGCCGTGGATTTTTTATGTAGTTTGTCCGAGGTGGATGTTCGTCGGATTGGTGTGACGGGCGCCTCTGGTGGCGGCACGCAAACTTTCTTGCTCGGTGCAGTGGACGATCGGCCCCAAGTGTTCGCTCCGGTCTGTATGGTCTCTCACACCATGCAGGGGGGATGCGCGTGCGAAAATGCCCCTGGTCTGCGCATTCGTTTTTCCAACCTGGATTTTGCTGCGGCCGCTGCGCCCCGGCCGCAGATCCTGGTGGGCGCCACTGGAGACTGGACGCGGACCACCCTCGAGATAGAGGGACCAGCACTAGAATCGGTTTACCGTACTCTCAACGTGCCTGAACGCATCCGCTATGTTTGCTTCCCCGCGGGACATAACTATAACCTAGACAGTCGCCAAGCGGTGTACGCGTGGTTTGAACGTTGGCTATTGGGAAAACCCGACCGCATGCAAAGCCCGGAGCGACCCTACAATGCCCCGCGTCCAGAACGTTTGCTCGCAGAGCATGATCCGAAGCGGCCCAGGCCGCTCATGACTGCAGAAGGATTCATCCACTCTTGGATCATGCAACGCCAGAAACAACTCGCGCAGCTCCGGCCCCGCACTCTCAAGGATTGGGATCCATTTCGCCGCATCGCCCGGCCTCTCTGGTACCACACGCTATCGTTGGGTCCTGCAATGAAGCCACCTCGCATTTCCTTTTCCCCGATTCGATCCACGGAAACTGTTCGCACAGTTCGATTCCAGATCTCCGACGACGAGGAATCGCTCTCGGTAGCAGGTTTCTTATGGACGCCCCGATCCGGGGTCGGCTCAACCTCGCAGTCGCGCTGGATGATCCTGCGCGTGCGGCAACTGGAGAACGACTTAACAAAAGACACCGGTCTCGCTCCGGCTGACGAGAATCTGGCGCAGCACGGTCATTCCGTTCTTACCATCACTCGTTTCACACCCGTGCCCACTCCGCACGGCGAGGAGCATTTCCTCACTTATAATCGAACGTTCCTACAATCGCGGGTGCGCGACTTGGTGCAGGTGCTCACGAGTGTAGCCATGTTGCATCCGGAAGCATCCACGCCCAGACGGAGGCTCCTCTGGGGATCTGGCGCAGCAGGTCTGTGGGCGCTGTTGGCCGCGCCGGCCGCTGATGCGACGATTGCGGACCTCGAACACTGGGATCTTACGGACGAAAACCTCCTGACCAAACCCGATTATTTTTGCCCGGGATTCCTGGCCATGGGCGGTGCAATCACCCCAGCCCTGTTGGCTGCACCCAAACCCTTGATGCTCGTGCGCCCTGCTGGGTCGTTTCCGATTTCCCTTCTGCAGCAATCTTACAAAGCACTAGGGCAACCGAGGGCGCTTTCTATCACGGACTGTGACCCGGATCCAACATTCGTGTTTAGATGGCTACGGCAATCACAGACCCGGTAACGGACCGCATCGCGGAAGATGATGATCGAAAGCCCGTCCACCGATGCTAAAGCTGGCGGAGTTCCGGAGCTGGCCTCGATGCAGAGGGGGCGCATGATCGACACGATGTCCGATCGCATACTTCACCGCGTGAGTGTTGAACACGAGCAGGAGCATCGGTCACAAGCTTGGAAGCGAAGGGCCCGGACCTTGCCCGATCGATTTCGCGTCGGCGGGCCAGGGAGTTTGGGGTAAGTGACTGCGCAAGGCCGCCACACGCCGAGCCACGGCTTCCGGGTGGGGCGAAACTTCCTGCAAACGACTCCAGTATCGAATGGCCTCCTCTGTATGCCCCAACGTTTCTTCCATTTGCGCTCGCAAGGCCAGCATGCGCGCGAGGGTCACTCGATTCGTCGCGTTCACGGAGAGGTACTTTCGCTGCCATACCCGCTCGGCAGCATTCCATAAGTGTCGGGCCCGCTCGGCGTCGCGTCGGTGTTCCCAAGCCAGTCGGCCCAACTCCAACAAAATTTCTTCACTATCCGGATTGGATCGCAACCCGCGTCGCAAGACAGCCTCGGCCTGATTCACCTTGCCGAGGCGACGACCCAACCAGTAAGCAGCCGTCGTGTACACTTCCACCTGGTGGGGATCCAATTCCATGGCCACCCGCAACCATGGCAAAATTTCACTCTCCGAAACGCCGTCCTCAAGGTGAGTATGTTGCGTTACGCGGAAATGGCGTCCCAACCGGTCAATCCAATCTCGCGGAGGCCCTAAGAAACCGGATTCATGCGAGGCCTCGTGATCATGATGCTCGCATCCGGATTTACACGATCCGGTGTCTGCGGCGATCTCCGATTCGGTGTGTTCCGGATTCGAACCGATGCCGTGATCACAGGCCTGACGAGCTTGGTCGAAAATCGATGGGTAATATCCGCTGTGGAGGTACACGTCTGCTTTGACAAAGAAATGGTTGGCAAACAGACGGCGTCCGTCTCCGAGCAGCGTGGCAAGTAACCCCTCCGCGCGCGCGCGACCGCCACGCCAGGTCTCTGACCGCGGTTCCAGCCATGCTGCCAGGCTGACGGCAACGGTGAGCAACGTCGCACCCGTCAGGAAGATAGTGCGTCCATTCACGTCGATAAAGGCTTTTTGCGAAATAGCCACCATGCAGCGATTAAGAACAGGGTTGTGTAGACCGCAGCATACAAACCCGCCACAGCAAATGCGCCCCAGGCCACCGGCGGATGCTCATGAATCAATAGGTCTCGAACATCAAAGAGTTCCAAGTGGGGCAGTGCAAAATACAGTCCATACAGCAATGCCCCCCACAGGCCGGGCATGGAACCAGCGATGATATTTAAATGACCGGCCAGCAGCAGAATGCCGGTGACCACGATAAAACAAAGGGTGCTATTGACCGAGGGCGCACTGAACAGGAGCGACCCTAAGATAGCCATGCTTACCACCACGGCCAACATCATCCAGTGCAACCAAAATGCCTGGAACCCGAGTAGCCACGAGCTTGGCGCGCCCTGGAACGTCCCCACCAAGAGATAAAACCCATAAAAGACTGCCAAGGCTAGTCCGGTTGCGAGCCATACACCTAAAAATTTGCCCATCACCACCTCGCCCCGACTCACCGGTTTGGCCAGCAACGGAAAAATCGTACGGCTTTCACGTTCCGCCGGGATTTGGCGTGCGGCGGTGACAACTGCGATGACGAGTGCAGAGATCCATATGAGCAACAGGGTCACCTCGCGCAAATACCGCACCATGCGAAGATCCTCAAAGAACTGAATGGACGCCAGCAACAAGGTGATCAAGGCCGTCAGCACAAAAAGGACGTAAAAATCCTTGCGCCGATATAACTCCCGGATGACGACCCCGGTCAATGCCATGCACCGTTTCATGCTGCCAAACTCGTGGGATAACCAATGATGCGCAAAAACACTTGTTCCAGATTGGCTTGATGACTTCGAACCAGCTCTTCCACTCGTCCCTCTACCTTGAGCTCCCCTTGATGGACAATCGCCACTCGATCACATACGGTTTCCACCTCACCTAATTCATGGGAGGAGAAAAAGACCGTCTTCCCTTCATTCTTAAGTCGCTGAATGATTTCCCGAACCTTCATCCGCCCCAGCGGATCCAGCCCGCTGGTGGGCTCATCCAAAATCAAAAGATCTGGATCATTGATTAAAGCCTGGGCCAGCCCCACTCGCTGCTGCATCCCTTTGGAATAATGCTTCAAGGGACGCCTGCAGGCGTGATCCAGCTCGACCAGTTTCAACAGTCGCTGGATTCGTCGGTCTGCCTCCACGCTGGACAAGCCAAAGAGTCGTGCATAGAAGCGTAGAATCTCCTCCGCCGTCAAAAAGCGGTAGTAATAGGTCATTTCCGGCAAATATCCGATGCGTTGACGCGCGATCGGCTCTTTGACGTTCACCCCAAACAAGAAGGCCTCTCCACCCGTAGGATGCACAAACCCCAGTAGAACATTCATCGTGGTGGTCTTGCCTGCCCCATTGGGACCCAAAAATCCGAAAACTTCGCCGGGATAAACCCGCAAGCTGAGATCCTTGACCGCCACTTTTGGAAGCTCTCCCCTCCGGTTTGGGGGATACTCTACTCGCAAATGCTCTATCCTCAGGATCGGTTCCACGCCCCACATACGAAGCAGCTTCTATGCCCAAGAGAAAACCCGGGCACAATGTATCGACACGTTAGAACTTCCTGCAAAACCGGTGGTTATACCGTGCGGGGCCGACCCTGGTCGTTAAATCCGGCAAATCTTGCCTAATTTCGAGCAAGCACTGTCTTGGTTTGGAGCATCGGTGGCTGTCTGACTATGGACGAACCAGCGCGGGTCTCCTGCGACAATTGGCGGATGGGATAGAAGGTCTATCTTCCGAAACCAACTTCGCGAGCATGCTTCAACGCGTCTTTTAAATTGCTCGGTTGCGCCGGAGAGGGCCCGACGGCATGGATGTATGCCCACCTACCGCTTCGGATACCGACGATATTGTCCACAGAGGGTGTGTGCGGAGGTTTGTCCATCGGGAACAGATGCAGACTTCCGCCGGGCATTGCCAAAGACTCGTACATTCTTATAGTGAGCTTGCATGCAGCGAAGCGAGCGGACTTGGAACTGGGTTTGGATGATCTTTCTGAGTGCGAGTCTCCTGCAAAGCCCCGCTCAAATTTACAAAGTTCTTCCCCAGTATTTGGATCTCCAAGGACGAGCTGCGTTGTCGCCCAGCTTGTTCGACCGAGACTCCTATCAAGCGCAACTTCGAAGGAATCCCGAGCAGCGTGGTTCGATGCGCTTTCAGATTCTGTGGCGGCCTCCTGGTGGCAATGGGACAGAAACCCGGCTGCGCATAGAACTGCAGGGCCTGACGCGGGCCGGTCTGCCGCAGGAGTACACCATTGATTTGACCATGCCTGAAGCCCGGAAACGCCGGCAGTGGACCTCTGTGCGTCTCAGTCCAGAGACTTTTCACGAGCTGGGGGACGTCGTGGCTTGGAGAGTCACCCTTTGGAGCGGGGAAACCCTTGTGTCCGAACAAAGATCCTTCTTATGGACAGAGAAAGCCTCTCCGAAGGATGTTGCTCCAGGCCGGTCGAAACGGTCACGACTGGCCCCAGACGCAAGCACACCTGTGGGCATTCGGCCACCAGCATCGTGACGGGAGAACTAATCCACACTCGAATTGCAGCTATGCACGCGCTGAGAGGATTTGTACGAGGTCTTTTGTTCATCTTGTGGTTCGCAGCAGGGCTGTTAATTGGTTCTCAGTATCAACGCTGGCTGGGGCTGGAAGAAGGTCCGCGGATCCGCACCAACGCGGCTATTCTCCAACAGGTTCAATCCATGGCTCAACTCGTTACCATCCGATATGTGCTGGAAAAGGTGGTCTTGACTGAAGACACCAAGTGGTACGGTCAAAACCGGCTTTTACTGTTGGCCCATGGAGTTGTCAAAGCCGGCGTTGATCTCGCCCGAGTTCAAGCCGATGACATTGAAATCCACGGGGATCGTCTTCGTCTTCTTCTTCCCCTGCCACGTGTGACCGACGCGTATCTGGATGAGTCGCAAACGCGCGTCGTAGATCGGGAAACTGGTTTGTTACGGAGCTTTGACAGGGAGATGGAGCAAATGGCCCGACAAACCGCACTGCGGGAAATTCGGATGGCGGCCCACGAGGCGGGGATTTTGCGAGACGCAGAAGAACAGGCCAAAATACACCTCACCCGGTTCTTCCAAAATGCCGGCTTCCGTGAAGTGGAGATTCAATTCCGGCGGCCGGGGTCGGCTTAATACCGGACGGAGTTTCAGACTCGGCTGCGCTTGGCAACGATGCGCGGGCCCGACGCGTTCTCCGGGAGCGAGATTGAGACGTCTGCTGAAGCAACTTTAAAACCCGCAGACGTACCGGCCACTCGTTTGCACCTGTCGGGCCATCGACGAAATCCACATCCAGGCGCCGTCGCTGCAGGCCAACCGGCCACTCTGCATTCCAGTAGAGCCAATCGTCGGAGCTTGCCTGCCCTGTCCGGCCAGGCTGGCGATCCGCCATGATCTGGCTGTAGCGGATCTCCTGCAGAAACGTGGACAGATGCAGTTTTGTTGCCATACCCGACGCCAAACAAAACGGCAGGAAGCATGCCAGGAGATTGGGGAGAGCTTGACTTTAGTTCAGAGCATTTTGAGCACCACAGGTTCTATCATCCCAAGGGCCTAAAATCCGCCACTGGCCGGACTTTTGGTGCCTCATTTAGCATCAAGCAATCTTGGCTTCATCTGCCTAAAAGCGGGACACCGTTGACTCTTCCCTGGTCACGGATTCGCATTCTGCCATCTAACTCGTTGACCTCTTTTCCCAGTGGTTGGGCCTCGCTTGAACCATCACAAAGCATGAGCCCTTCCAAAATCGATCCCATTGGATTGCGGACGGAAGAAGCAACTATCCTGCCTTGCACCGCTGCTTTCCAGGTCCATGACGCCTACCCCCTATGAAGGTGGGGGTCATTAGTCGCAACTTGGATGGCATGACAGCCCTGCGACGAGTCAAAAAACAGACGCTCGTCGAGGCGCTGGGCACCTTACAGGCTGCAAGCCGATTCTTCGGCCCCGATAGCAGGAGTTGGCTTGTTGGCTTCTGGAGCTTTTGTACATCCGCCACGTGAGCAATTCTCAAGGTCCACCCTGGACCATTCCTTCTTGCTGGGAAGCGCCTCCGTGGCAAAACAATTGGCGAGGTCGTTGGTTCCCGCCAGCAGGTCGGTTACGACTTTCGATAGATCGGGCGCGCCACGATTTCGGCTGCGAAACGATGTTGCCGAATCTCGATTTCGATGCATCCCCCTACGAGAGCCTGAGACCGTGGTAAATATCCCAAACCGATGCCCATGCCGAGACACGGGCTAAGGGAACCGCTGGTGACCTGTCCTATCGGCGCGCCATCCTGCCAGATCCGATATCCAGGCCGGGGCGGAGGTGTGCGCCCCATCATTCGGAAGGCGATGCAGGCCCGAGGCCATCCCTGCAGTCTTTGCTGCTCCAATGCGGTGCGACCGATAAAATCGCCTTTCTCCATGGCCACAAATCGGTCCAATCCAGCCTCCCAAGGTGTAGTGCATTCGTCGATGTCCTGACCGTACAGGGGGTATCCCATCTCCAGACGCAACGTGTCCCGTGCGCCCAAACCACACGGCGTGGCGCCCCGAGCCAACGCGCTCTGCCAAAGCGCCACGATCGATTTGTCCGGTCCCAGGATTTCGAATCCATCTTCGCCAGTGTAACCTGTTCGAGAAATCAAAACGCCGGAACCGGCAAAAGGGAAACCCGCGATCTGGTTCTTCCTTAATTGACTGGGCCGTTCCACGCGGGTGCCGGATAAAGCGGGAGCTTCCACACATTGATCCATCAGTTCCGCTGCGCGAGGCCCCTGGATGGCCACGGCAGCATAGTTGTGCGACGCATCGGTCACGGCCAATTCCTCCACGGGGGCAAAAGCATGGGCTTTCTCTCGCAACCATGTGGCATCCGCCAGAGTTCGCGCGGCATTGGTAACCAGCAGAAACACCTCCTCTGAAAGTTGAAAGAGGTACAAGTCATCCAAAATGCCGCCATGGTCATGACACATAAGTGTGTATTGACCACGTCCCGGCTCGAGCCGGTTCACGTCGTTGGTTAGGAGGCGATTAAGAAACCGCTGTGCAGATGACCCGCTCACCACCACTTCGCCCATGTGAGAAATATCGAAGATGCCGACGGCCCGCCGAACTGCCAGATGCTCCTGGACAATCCCGACAAATTGTAAGGGCAACTCCCAGCCTGCAAAGGGCACGATGCGTGCGCCCAGCCGTTGATGCTCCTCAAACAAAGGAGTTCGCTGTAACATGGGAACAAACTCAGACAAGTCCCTCCGCCTTCCTTGGATGAGCTGCCTGCAAACGCGCTAAGCGGGCTTGCATTTCCTGAGCCAACACTTCGTAAGCAGCCGAAGCACTGCTATAAGGATCGTACTCAATGATCGGCTTACCGAAACTCGGGGCTTCAGCCAAACGCGTGGTGCGGGGAATGAGCGTTTCAAAAACCAGATCGCCAAAAAAGCGGCGCACCTCTTCCACCACTTGATTCGCTAAGCGCGTGCGACTGTCGTACATGGTCATTAGGATTCCGATGAGCTGAAGCTGTGGATTCAGCCCATTTTCGCGAACTTGGTTCAGGACTTTTTGCAAGGTGGAAATACCCTCAAGGGCGTAATACTCGCACTGCAGTGGAACCAGTACTCCCTGCGCAGCTGCAAACGCGTTTATGGTCAGTAATCCAAGAGAGGGTGGGCAATCGATGAGGATCAATTGATATTGTTGCTTCCGCAGCACCGGTTCGAGGGCCTTTTTCAGCCGTATCACGTTTTCATCTGCACGCGCCAGTTCGACCTCGGCCCCACACAAGTCCAACTCGCTTGGGATCACGTCCAATCCGGCAAACCGTGTCGACACAATTTGTGAAGCCGGGTCGGTCGAACCCAACAACGCTTGGTAAATGCTGCTTCCTGGTTTTTTTTCAATGCCCAATCCGCTGGTAGCATTGGCTTGGGGATCAAGATCCAACAACAATACCCGCATCCCCAGCCTCCCCAGACACGCTGACAGATTGATCGCGGTGGTCGTTTTCCCCACGCCGCCCTTCTGGTTCGCCACCGCAATGACCGTCGTTGACACGAGGCTCGGTGTATCGCATGCCCGACGCTCTTTCAAGCGAGAGGTTACAACTCTGGAGCTGAAAAGAAAGGGCAGCGGCCAACGCAACGAGCCATGGGAACCATCTTCCAGGGCCCGCGGGTCTGTCCAAAGCCCCGCTTCAATTGCACTTAACCGGCCGACCGATTAAGGCCATCGGAAAACTACGTTCAAGGGAGACAATGCAATCCGTTTGCCAGCACGCTGTCTCGCAAATTCCAAGAACAAGCCGGCGATTGGCCAAGTTCGTCCTGACTGTTCATAAAACTCACCCGCGCCGTCAGACACTGGCATGCATGCAAATCTCGGCGCACTAAGGGAGCCCGGCCACTTCACTCGAGACCGGGGACCTGCGTCCACACGTTTTCGTTTGGCTCACCTTCTTGCTCCCCGTTCTGGTTTTCGGACTCTACCCGACTTGCTTGATCATCGGCACCAGCCGGTTTCGAAGACGAAGTTAACATCTCGTGGCGTGGTTTCAGCAGGGAGTCGAACGTCCAGCTAGATACCTGATAAATCCAGCCCTCCAGCTTTCTTTCCTGCGCCAACTTTTCGACCAATTTCTCTCGCTTTTCCTTGAATTCCCGATCCAAGCGCTCCTTATCTTCAGGCTTTTCGTCTGCGCCCGGTGTTCGTTCCTGGGGCAAATCGGCCTTCACTGCTACGCGAAGGTAATAATTTTGGTTGGTCTGAGGACTGATCGTCATTTCGTACGTGAAATGATCGAAGGTCTCCACATACACCCTAAAAGGACGGTCCAAGCCGACGCTGGCCGGGGAGGTGTCTGGAGCCAAGACATCCATGAAAGATGGCCAACTGAGGCCACTCGTGGCACTCGTGGCTTTAGAAACATCCAACGCTTGGCCCGGTTCAGCATCCACCAGTTGCCATGTATCGGTCTCTTTCTCGCGTCGGATGCTCCACGAATTGGTGGCATCTGGGAATTCAACCCGGATCAACCTGGGTCGTTCGATCTTGAAGAAGTCCTTGCTAATCCAGAGTTCGGGACGAGCCTCTATATGGGAGAGGGCCTCTGAGATCATGACCGCACGGTTCGTGGCAGCAAGGGACATCACCCATCGACCTGCCGGGAAACTGTCCTCGCCGGCATTCCCAAAGCCTGCGGCAGAAGCGCGCGATTGCGTCTTACCGAGCAGTAGGCCGCCTACACGCTTGCCCTGTGCATCCATGAACTCCACCAACACGGCAGCGTTGGTTCCCTCATTCGGTGGCAACAAGGATAACCGGCCCAGTTGGGAGGGGCCTACCTCCTCGACCTGCACCGCCTTCAATTCAGACGCTTTCAAGATCCAGTCACCAATCTGCTGGAAGTTGGCCGGATAATCCGCCCGTTCACGCACCCGCCACAAGCCCTCCTTTTTGACCAGGTTGAGCTCCTGGGTCCCTTGAAGGATGCGAACATGCGCGATGTCGTTAATGGGGAGGCCCGGCAACAACTTGGCTTCCTCTGCGGAATGGCCCTGCCGCCAGGTCCGGATTTCTTGACGATACAGCCAGTATCCGGCCCCGCCCAGCACAACCACCAATCCCAACAACAAAGCAAACTGTTTCCGGTTCATTTCGCCGAAGTTCGTTTCCTGCGATAAAGCGCGATTGCCACACCGGAGAGGGATACAAACAACGGCATGGCCAAAATGTTCATCCACTGTACACGAGTTTGCAGCGCGTCGATCTCCCGCCGAAACTCTTTGCGCACGCGCTTCAACTCTTCTCGCGTACGCGCCTCCCGCTCTCGAAAGCGGGCGATTTCAGCCTGCTGCTCCGGTGATAAAATGAACCGCTGGCCTGGCTCTTTTTGTTGCTGCAGTTCGTTTAAACGACGTTGAGTCTCGGCCAAACTATCCTCCAATTTCTTGATCTCTGCCTGGTATCGTTCCTGAGCTGCAGCCTGCATTTTCTGGATTCGGGTAAAGGGCCGGCTGGGCAGCGCCCGGCTCCGAACCGCAATCAGATTCACATCTCCGGCCAGTTGCTCGACTACGTTCTGTAAGAATGTGAGGTTTGCGTTGGCCGGCATACGGAGGATCCCGAACGGACTGTTTAACTCCCGGATGGCAAACCGATCAAACAACAAATCCGAATCCCCGATCAGAACCACCACGGTGTCCGTCTGGCTCTCCTTCAAAGCGGGGGCGCCATTGGTGGACCCCGGCAGTCCCTCCGGAAACGCGGTTTTGAATCGGCCTGAAAGCCGTATCGCCAACGGGTGTTCCTTCCCGGAGGATCGGAATTCACGCAGAATGTTTTCGCCACTCATGTGGGCCGTAAAGGCTTCCACCAACTGGGATTCTGGGGTGCTCTTTAACAACACGGTTTGCTTCAAGCCTTCCGCCGGTGTGCCGGCAAAAGCTCCGCAAAGCGGCAACCAGAGAGTCCCCAACTCGCTGGTCACAGGATCTTCTGGATCCATACCTAACCGACTGACCGCTAAAAAGGCAGGGGCCTCAACCGGTTGATTCCGTGAACCCAGCAATTGCATTTTGAAGTTGAGATCCGCCACCACCTTTGTGGTGTCGAACCGTAGGCCCCACGCATTCAATAGCTTTTCCAAATTCGAAGGCGCGCCTGGCATAGCAAAGGGCAAATTGCCCTGTTGCCGACTATCAGCCAAAGAGACAGGATCCAAGAAAGCCACGAGCTTACCGCCCCGCATGAGGAACTGATCAATGGCAAACTGGGTTTTCTCCGTAATGTCACGCGGATGAATGACAACCAATACCTGAATGTCGTCGTCGATCTTCTCCGCGGTCATCTCTACCCGGCGCACGTTGAAGTCTGCCTGGAGCTCCGAAACCGCAGCCCAAGGTTCCTGATTGCGCGGCCCCATCTGCATCGGCAATGTCGCACCGGGACCCCCAAACACGGGCAAGGGGCTCATGATACCGACCACCGGTTTCTCCGGCTTAATCACCCGGCTGATGGCGCGCAGGATGTCATACTCCAGCAAGCGCTCTCGCGTCGGTGCCAGGAATGGAATGGCCACCCGGGCATCCAACTGGCTGACGGCCAGGCCCAGGTAGAAACGGTCACCCGTGGCCAGCATTTGCGGTTCAATGTTGTCCAGTCGCGCCGAATCTTCTGCGTCTGAATCCGGCTGGGGATCCAGTTTTTCGATGCGCAGTTTGCCCCGCGCCGCCTCGCGAAACTCCTCCAGCAGATCCTCCACCCGACGCGCGTAATTACGCAGAAACACCGTCTCCGGTGTGGCAGTTTCCAAGTGCGAGCAGTAAAAACGGACTGTCACCGGTGTGTCTAACCGGCTCAAAACGGCCCGCGTGCCGGGCGAAAGAGTATAAGCCTTTTCTGCCGTCAGATCAATTCGCTGTTTGAACCGGGCGGTCACCACATTGACACCGAGCAGGACGCCGAACATGGCGACGACGCCGGCGGTCGAAAACACCCACGTTTCCCAAGATCGCTTATTCATAACGACGCACCCTCCCGCTCAACCCGCGCGCAGGCTGCGGAGGATCACACTGGTCGAAAACAACGCCAGAACCATCACCGACAAGAAGTACACCACATCACGTGTGTCTAACATGCCTTTTTGAAAGGCATCAAAGTGAGTAATGAAGCTGAACGATGCCACCAATTCCACTAAAGGCGCCGACCAGCGCGCCAGCAGATTGGTCACCGGTGGGAATCCCGCTAGCACCAGAAACAGGCAGATGACGACGGCCAAGATAAAGCTGATCACCTGGTTTCGCGTCAGAGCCGAGGTCATGCACGTAATGGCCAAATACGCCCCCGCCATTAAGAAGCTTCCGCAATAAGCGGCGAAGATGACTCCGTTGTCGGGATCGCCCAAGTAATTAACCGTGATTACCAAGGGAAAGGTCAATGCCAGGGCCAAACCCAGGAACAACCACGACGCGAAGAATTTTCCAACAATCGCCTGCCAGGCCGTGATGGGCATGGTAAGCAGCAATTCGAGCGTGCCAACCCGACGCTCTTCCGCCCACAACCGCATGCCCACAGCCGGGACCAAAAACAGGTAGAACCACGGATGCCAGAGAAAAAAGGCCGTCAACGACGCCTCGCCCCGCTCAAAAAACCCACCCACCATGAAGGTAAAGAATCCGCTCAATAGCAAAAAGATCACGATGTACACGTAGGCCACAGGCGAGGCAAAGTAACCAGATAACTCCCGTTTCACAACGGCCCAGATGTTGTTCATCGCCTCCCTCATAGATAGATCATGGGTCTATGAATCACTACATTGTTCACACTCCGGGCAGAAGAGGCCAACTCGGCTAACCCCGCAACAGATCCTAACTCGTCTCCCGTACAGTATCTGGCATCGTAATGCTGCGGAACACCTCATCCAAACGTCCCTCTTCTACCCGCAGCTCTTCCAAAACCCAACCCTGCACAGCCTCTCCCACGGCCCGAGTGAAGGTGCCATTAATGCCGGGCTGAGCCGGGAAAACGCGGGCGCGCACGCGATCCTCTTGTTCTTCCAAGATGCTCACTCGTTTAACTCCCGGCACCTGATACAACCTCCGGCTGACCTCAGCCGCAGCCACACGTCGGATCTGCAATGTCACTGCACCTGCCAATTCCGAACGCGCGCGCAACTCCGCGGGGGTGCCATTGGCCACGATACGGCCTCGATCGATGATGATGGCTCGCGTGCAGGCGGCATCCACTTCCTCCAAAATGTGGGTGGAGAAAATGATGGCCTTCTTCTCACCCATGCGCCGGATCAAGGTGCGCACTTCATGTTTTTGATTCGGGTCAAGTCCGTCCGTGGGTTCGTCCAGAACCAACACTGGCGGGTCATGCAACAAGGCTTGCGCAAGACAGGTCCGGTGCCGATAACCCTTGGACAAGGTTTCAACGCTTTGATGCAGCACGCTTTCCAAAAAGCACAGCTCCACGACCCGGTGCACTGCCTGTTTGCGGGCCTGACCGCGCAGGCCACGCAATTCCGCCACGAAACTGAGGAATCCATACACGGTCATGTCCGTGTATGCGGGCGCGTTTTCGGGCAGGTAACCAATCAAGCGCTTGGCAGGAATGGGGTTTTCCCACATGTCATGGCCGCCGATCCAGACACGTCCGGACGTGGGAGGGATGAAGCCAGTCACCATGCGCATGGTGGTGCTTTTTCCGGCGCCATTCGGTCCTAAAAAGCCCAAAACTTCGCCCGTGGAGACCGTGAAAGACACATCGTCCACGGCCCGCTTCGGACCAAAATGTTTTGTCAAATGCTCGACCCGGATCGTGCTCATAACGCCAAGAAACTGGTCAGACGGGCTTTCCCGTATAACGCAACCAGAGCCGTTTGTCCATACCTTTGCCCCCGACGCACGCTGGGCCTGCCCTGCAGGGCCTTGAGCGCCTCTCCCCAATGTAAACAGACGAACAGCCTTCCCCGTTCAAAATCCGGCAGCCTCCCGGTCGACCTCGGCACGGGATGGTTGCTCCCCAACCGGTTTCGCGGAGGTCATCGGTGTACGCCCACCCCAGCCGCGCACCAACAGGGCTGCCACAAGCAGCAACAACACGCTGCACGCCAAATAGGGCAATGGCACCAAGTAATGCAATGTGGTATTCGCGAAGATGGGCCCCAGGACTCGTGCTAAACTGCCCAAACCTTGGGCCACGCCCAGAGTGGCCCCTTGTTCCGACTCATGTGTCAAGTTGGAAATTAAGCCAAGAAGCGGCGGCCGTGTCAGACTGGAGCCCACTGATAACAACGCAAGTGCGGCCAGCAGCGCCCACCATCCGGCGCCCTCGGCACGCATCAACAACGCCCAACTCAACGCGCCGTCGCCACGGATGAATGGCAGCATGGCCAGACTGCAGGCCGTGCAGACCAAACTCACCACGATCAGCCGCACCTCACCGAGCCATCGTACTAATCGTCCCACTGCCCCTCCCTGCAACACTGCTCCCAAAATGCCGCAATAGGCAAACAAACACACTACCGTGGCAGCCGACCGGTTGTCCTCGTCCAAGTTCAACCCGAAATTGTCGCTGACCACCAACGGCAGCGTGCTCTCAAAACAACTGAAGGCAAACGTTGCCAGGAAAAACACCATCACCAGAAGGCCCACCTTCGGCGTCCGTAACGTGTGAAGGTATTGAACCCAATGAGGCCGTTGCACAACCGGGCCGGTCCCGGGGCGCCGACTCTCGACCAAAATGGCCCAAGCCAGCACAAAGTTCAGACCGCACAGCGCGGCTGCAACCCACCCGGGGCCACCCCATCCCCACCATTTCAAACTCATTGCTCCGACCATCGGACCGAGGATGAATCCAAGTCCGAAGGCCATGCCGATCAGGCCCATTCGTTGTGATCGATCCGCCGCAGGCGTTATGTCAGCGATGTAAGCCTGCGCCACGGTAATATTGCCCCCGCAAGCACCGGCTAGTGCCCGGGATAAGGCAAGGAGAGCTAGCGCCAAAGAGGGTTTGACCACCTGCGTACTCAGGGCAAAACAAACGTAGGAAACTGCCGCGCCCGCAGTGCTGATCAACAATGCCGGACGCCGCCCTACCCGATCAGACCACCGCCCCCATAACGGCGCGCAAAAAAACTGGAGTGCCGAGTAAGACGCAATGATCAATCCTAGGACAAAACCATGCGCTCCCCAGTCCCGCCCTAGCAACGGCACCAGCGGCACAACGATGCCAAACCCCACCAGGTCCAGAAAAACCGTCAGCCAAATGACACCAAGGGTAGGGCGCCTCATGCACAGGTCTCGCGGGCAAGCAAAGCTTTCCGTGTTTCGCCGAACATGCCGCGAAATCTATGAGCCCACCCGCCGGCGTCAAGCGGATCGGGGTCAAGCCCTTTCCCTTAACCCGAGCACGTCCTGCATGTCGTACAATCCTGCAGGACGGCCCAACACCCAGCGCGCAGCCCGGAGGGCCCCGCGCGCAAATGTTTCCCGACTCGATGCCCGGTGCGTCAACTCGAGTCGCTCTCCAAAAGTGGCGAAGATCACAGTGTGATCGCCAACCACGTCTCCGCCCCGCACAGCGTGAATGCCGATTTCTTCAGAACGGCGTGGCCCCACCAACCCGTGGCGGCCACACACCAGATCCAGTTCCCGATTTGGTTGGCGGGTGCGGACCAAAATCTCGGCCAAGGTACGCGCCGTTCCGCTGGGGGCATCCTGCTTGTGGCGATGGTGCATCTCAATGATCTCCACATCATAGGAGGGGCCTAATGCCATGGCCGCGCGTTCCACCAACCAGAACAACAGATTGACCCCAGTGGAAAAGTTTGAAGCCCAGACAATCGGAATCCGCTCCGATGCCTCCCGGATTCGGCGCCGGTCCTCCTCTTCATGTCCGGTGGTTCCCAATACCAGGGGCTTGCGCGCGCTCACGCACACATCCAACAAGTGACCGGTGGCCGACGGGGCACTGAAGTCCACCACCACATCGCCCTGTTCCACCACGGTCGCCAAGTCGTCCCCCAGGTCAACCTCCGCCGCGATTTGGAAGCCTGGATACTGCGGCACGACTGAGCTAATTGCGCGTCCCATGCGGCCGCGCGCTCCATGCAAAATGACACGCACCGATGTAGATTCCATGCGCCCACACTCTCCATGCGGTAGCAACCCGCCCCCGGTTCTCAAACCTCGCGCGGCGTACTAGTCTTAAGCGCCCGACCGCTTTCGCGCAGGACGCCGCACTTCTTCAAGGTTTGCACCAAACGTTCCCGGTTAGCCGGCGCCATGGGGACTAGGGGCAAACGGTATTCCTCGGCCACCAGCCCCATCATCGCCAAAGCGGCTTTGACCGGGATCGGGTTCGTTTCCAAAAAGAGATCTTTGAACAAAGGATAAAACTGCAAATGCAGTCTTCGGGCTTCTTTGACCCGGCCCTCGGCAAACGCACGTACCATGCGGGAAACTTCGCGAGGAATGACATTGGATGCCACGCTGACCACACCTTCGGCGCCCACGGCCATGAAAGGCAGCGTCAATGCATCGTCTCCACTAAGGATGACGAAGCGCGTTCCCAAAACCGATCGCAATTGACTCACGCGGTCGGCGTTGCCACCAGCTTCTTTAATCCCAACCACGTTCGGGCAGGCTTGCGCCAATCGTTGGACCGTCTCGACGCCAATCTCCACGCCACACCGACTCGGAATATTGTACAAAAACAGAGGCAGCCGTGTGGCCCGCGCTACCTCGCGAAAATGTTGGAACAATCCTTCCTGGGTCGGCCGGTTATAATAAGGCGCCACAAGCAACGCTGCGTCCGCACCGACGGCTTCGGCCCGGCGAGTTAATTCAATGGCTTCACGTGTCGAGTTGGCACCTGTGCCTGCCATTACGCGCACCCGGCCTGCGACGGCCTGAACCGTTAATTCAATGACGCGAATGTGCTCATCGTAATCCAAGGTGGCAGATTCTCCGGTGGTTCCCACCGGGACCAAACCGTCCACGCCGCCACGAATCTGCAACTCGATCAACCGTTTTAATGCAAGCTCGTCAATCCGCCCCTCCCGAAATGGGGTCACCAAAGCAGTGTACGTTCCCGACCATGCTCGCGCTCGTCCCATGGCTACCAACATGACTCGGTGCAGCCGGCCACGCCAGCTCAAACAAGTCCGGGTCGAGGTGATACTTTCCCTGACACTGACGGGAAACCACGCTGTGTAGCCCCTACCCTGCCGAGGTTTGATCGTGTCCCGCGTGGCGCGTAAAAACTGGCCACCTAAGATCCCGGAATGCTATTGCCGGGTGACCCAGCGGGAAACCTGTCAACGGTTTCTGATCAAACCCGTTTGCGGCTCACCAGAATTCAACCGGCCCAGATGGCACCGAAACCACTTCGGCGACCTCGTCCGGCGCCAAAAACGAGGCAGTCAACGGTGGCGGTTGGTAACGCGGTAAAAGATTTCCTTCAGCGTCGCAAAATTGTTGTCGCCATCGGCAATAGGTCGCCACAATCTCCTCAAATTCGTCTCGCCGTTGCAGATGTACGATCCGGCGATTAAACTCGTGATTGGGCCCAAACCGACGCGCATACCAAGGGCCAATTTTGCGAAACATTTTGCATGCGCTCTCTTCTCCGAAAACTTCGACCAGCAGATCCAAATGTCGTCGCATCACTTGCAGGCGTTCCTCAAAAGTCGGTTCGGGCGGAATCTCCTGATCAGAATGTTGATCCCCCGTTGAGTCCCCTGTTCGTAGCCGGCTTAGATAAGCCCATGTGCGCCGAAAAATCCATGGATCATAAAACGCCCCCCGGCCAATACTCACCCCCGCGCAACCCGTCTCTTTCAGCATAACCCAGGCAGCTTCCGGAGTTGTCACATCCCCATTTCCGATGACCGGGATGTTCCGTACTGCGCGCACGACTTGTCGGATCCCATCCAAACTGACGCGCCCGGTAAACCCCTGCTCCCGAGTCCGACCATGCACGAACACGGCAGCCACTCCAACATCCTCCAGCGCGCGCGCAAGCTCCGGCGCAGTGATGTTTCGGGCATCCCAACCCAAACGCATTTTGGCTGTGACCGGAATCCGCACCGCCTTAACCATGGCCCGCGCCACCGCTACGGCTTGATCCATATCCCGCATTAGGGCGCTGCCCGCCCCCACCTGACAGACCTTGCGCACCGGGCAACCCATATTGATATCCACACAGGCTGCTCCTAGGGTCTCCACGAGCTGCGCCGCTGCCGCCATTTCGTCCGGTCGGGCTCCGAACAGTTGCACCGCCAACGGCTGATCGGCCGGCCGCGTCTCTACCAACTTCCACGCCTTGGGCCGCTTCTCCAACAATGAGCGTGCATTGACCAAGTCCGTTGTCGCCAACCCCACACCACCAACCTCCCGCACGACCAGTCGGAACGGAAGATTCGTGTAGCCGGCCAGCGGCGACAAACAGAGATTTGTCGTTAAGCGCAACGGGCCTATGGTCAACCCCTCAAGCACGACCTCAACATGCCTAGTAATCCCGGCCATCTCAAGTAGCCTCACGGCCAGATCCCCGAGAGCCCTCGCAGATGCCGGGAAGTCCTCACCGCGACGTTGTTCTTGGTGCCTCGTGCGGAAACGATTTTCGGCCACTGCGATGGCGGGCCGTTTCGAGGGCGGAGCATTCACGAGGGCGGAGCAAGGCCAATGCAATGAATCACGGCATCACTGGGACTTTCCGCCGTGGACACCATCGAGCAACGTCATGTTCTCATCATCCAGTCGGCCGCCTGTGGAATCGCAACCACAACCTCGTTCACGACCCTGTCGATTCGGCCTAAGGAGCGCGCCAGACAAAGCGGCAGTTTCGAAAGGAAAGTTTCCTAGGCCGGGATGGACTCGAAGAAAAGTATGGAATTCCGGCCATTCGGTTCTCGAGGTTTCGGTTGATATTCTCTCACTTCGTGCTTTCGCATTGGGGGTGACGCCCCTTCTTGCACCGCAGGCAGGCAACTGAACATGGGCGCAAGGTATATCCGCTGCTCAATCCGGCCGTTGGGAATGTTTCACATGTGCTTTGAGCTCCAGAGGGGTATGGCCACCGGGGATCGGTTCAAGCAGGCTTGGGAAAAACTACGGCGACCATGTTATCAGCCCCGTTTGCCCCCTGCAAAGAAATGCTTCTTAAAAAAACGGCAGTCAGACGGAGATCTGACTGCCGTTCAAATAAGCCCTGGCAGCAACCTACTCTCGCGGAAGCTAGACAACCACTACCATCGGCAATGCGGCGTTTCACGGCCGTGTTCGGAATGGGAACGGGTGGTTCCACCGCTTTATGGCCACCAGGAAATCTGCTGCCTTCCGTTTCGGGATCGGAAAAGCGAAATGTTCAAAGAGCTGTTCTCTGAAAACTGCGCACAGTGCTGCACAGGGAATTTCAGTCGCCGAGTTGGAAATCGTCCGTCCATCTGGACAGATGGAGTAGACGATCAAGCCGCACGACCGATTAGGACCAGTCGGCTGAACGGGTTACCCCGCTTACACGTCTGGCCTATCAACCCGGTAGTCTTCCGGGGGTCTTCAGGGACCTTGCGGTCCGGGAGGCCTCATCTTGGGAGGAGCTTGGCGCTTAGATGCTTTCAGCGCTTATCTCTTCCGCACATGGCTACGCAGCGCTGCCCCTGACGGGACAACTGCCACACCAGAGGTGCGTCCTTCCCGGTCCTCTCGTACTAGGGAAGGAATCCCTCAAGCCTCCTGCGCCCACAGTGGATAAGGACCGAACTGTCTCACGACGTTCTGAACCCAGCTCGCGTACCGCTTTAACCGGCGAACAGCCGGACCCTTGGGACCTTCTCCAGCCCCAGGATGCGATGAGCCGACATCGAGGTGCCAA